>DJXN01000009.1 GCA_002449765.1 Fibrobacter sp. UBA7003 | reverse complement strand
TACAAGGACATGCGCGTGGGCGAAATGCTCGTGGGCAGTCCCGACGCGATTGTCGAACGCAGCAAGATGAACATTGAACCGAAAAAAGCATAAATGACGCCTTTCAAAACATTCCTCAGCATTTTAAGCCTGTTCGTCGTGCTAGGCCTCATGGCGTGGCTCTACCCGGCAAGCGGGATAACCATCGCCGACACAACATTCCGGTTCCCTGCCCTTACGGACATCTTCGAAAAGCAGGACCCTTCCGAAAAGAAGGACCATCCGGAAGCTGCCGTCGAAAACGACCCGCAGAAGGCAATCGAAGAAATGATGGCCGCCACGCAGGCGAAGGAATTTGCCGAGTTTTCCGACTCGCTGAAATTCTACGAGGACTTTTTCAAGAACGGGCGCACCCGCTTCGACGTTCCCGGCGACGACCCCACGTGGTTTGATCGGTTCTTCCTGCATCTTGAGCTTGCGAAAATCGATTCGAACGTGGTTCACATCATGCACTACGGCGATTCTCAGCTAGAAGAAGACCGTATTTCAGCCACCATCCGCGAAGCACTGCAAACAGAATTCGGCGGTGGCGGTCCGGGCATGCTCCCTGCCGTGCTGAACATTCCATCGCAATCGACAAGCGTCTGGAACAACGGAGACCTTACCCGCTTCCTGCTTTTTGGTCCCGAAGAAGACCGCGCCGACCACAACCGCTACGGCCCGCTCGCCCAGGTCAGCAAACTCGAAGGCAGCGCCGTCATCGGCATCAAGAAGCGCGAAAACAAGAAGGATGATTTCCCACACGTCGGCGGCTACTCCAACATCAAGGTGCTCGCAAGCAAGCGCGGCAGCCTCAAAGTGCGCCTCGCCTACGAAACAACCGTCGTCGAGAACGAAGGAACCGACAAGGAAAAACGCAAGAAGAAATTCGTAGACGCTCCGGCACCCACGGACGATAAGTACGAAAAGCTCCGCGTGTTCAGTTGGAAGCTCCCCGACACAACATCGAACGCGAAGATTTACCTCGGCGGAAATGCCGAAATCTACGCCATCTCCGTAGATGGTCCCTATGGTGTCGCCGTGGACAACGTTGCCATGCGCGGTAGCTCGGGAACAATCTTCCACAGGATGGACCAACAGCTCCTTGCCGAATCGTACAAGGTCATGAACGCACGTCTCATCATCATGGAATACGGCGGAAACCTTGTTCCGAGCCTCAACAAGAACAATGTCGACTACACGAAGAAGCTCATCGCCCGTCAAATTCAAGCCATCCAAAAAGCGAATCCCGATGCAGACATCGTCTTTATCGGCCCCGCCGACATGGCCAAGCAGATAGACGGAAAAATCAAGAGTTACCCCGGATTGGCCCTCACCATTGCGACCCTCCGCGAAGTCGCTCTCGAGAATGGCGCCGCCTACTGGGACATGTACCGCGTGATGGGCGGAGAAGGCTCCATGAGAAGCTGGGTCAAGCAGTCGCCCCCGCTCGCCGGCGCCGACTACATCCATTTCAGCCGCAGGGGGGCTGCCTACATGGGCGAACTCTTCTGCAACGCGCTGCGCATGCATTACGACTACTTCAAGTTCCGCGACAAGCACAAGATTGACGATGCGAAGCTGAAGGACATTCGAGGCTATGCAGACAGCCTCGACAAGGCAAAGGAAGCCGCCGTTGCAGCAAAACCAGCCGACACATCTTCGATCGAAGAAAAAGTCGAATCGACCGCGGAGGGCAAATAATGAAACAGGTTATTCTGTTCATCGCAGCATTCGCAACAGCGCTCCTTGCTGCACCGCCAGTTTCGACACCCGCTAAATACGCCATCGAATACACGAAATACGACTTTATCGACTCTACCTTGAACTACATCCAATTTCCCAAGGGAAAGGATGCATTCGAGACATTCTTCAAAAAAATGGACTCGCTCGTATTCGAAAACAAGGGTAAAGTCAAGATTATGCACATTGGCGGATCGCATCTGCAAGCCGATGTCATTTCCGGTCGCATTCGCGATAGGCTCGTCAAGGAATATCCTGGTTCTTCTGCCGGACGTGGATTCATTTTCCCATATTCCGCAGCACGTACAAACACGCCCTCGAGCTACGGTTCGCAGTACAAGGGCATCTGGGACATGAGCAAGAACGTGCTCCGTGAAGTAAAAAAGCCGCTCGGACTTCTCGGAATTGCAGTCAGCACCTCGGATCCCCGTGCCGAATTCACGCTGTTGCTCGACAAGTACAACTCGGCTCCGATTTACGCAGAAACTAAATTCCGCCTCTTCGGCTACAGTGACAGCAACAACGTCGTTCCGGTCCTCGTGGTCGACTCGATAGACATCTACGGAGAACTTGACACGCTCACCCAGAGCTATGTATTCAAGAGCCCCCGCCCTATCGACACATTGAACTTCGCCTTCCGCTGGGCAGATTCGGCAATGCAAGCGAACGTCACGCAATACGTCGTCGATTCACTTATTCAGGATTCCATTTTCCGTGCGAACCTCGATACGACGGCAACCGATTCAAGCGCAGCCAAGAACGACAAAAAAGTCGCCCAGGAACCAGCCGAAGCCTCCGCAGACTCCATGTTCCAGGGTGGTTGCGACATCATGGACACCCTCTGTCTAGAACGCGAAGAATCCCAGAAGAGCATGCTTGCCGCCTGTGCGGACATTCTCGACTCGACCAAGAAAACGCAGGCCGATTCCATGCAGGTTGTCGTATGTGATTCTTTGATTACTTTATCAAAAACAATGTCTGCGGTGCGCCCGCGTTTTACGTTGACAGGCGTCATCTCCGAATCCGACTATCCGGGAATTATCTACACGAATGTCGGTATCAACGGCGCCCGCCTGCCGCATTATTTCGAGAACGTCTGCCCTCTTTTCGAAAAGGAGCTCTCATTCCTAAAGCCCGACCTTGTCATTTTTGCGATTGGCATCAATGACGCGAATGTCGAAAAATTCGATGAAAAGGCATTCCGCAACAACTACGAAACGCTCATTGAACGCATCAAGCGCGTGAACCCGGACGTCGCATTCATATTCGAAACCAACAACGACATGTACCGCAAGGTGCGCCGTCGCCGTTACGTGCAACATCCGGTTGGCGAACAGGCCCGCAAGGCATTCTTCCAGCTCGCCGAAAAATACCAAGCTGGCGTTTGGGACAAATTTTCGCTGATGGGCGGCCTGGGTTCCATGGCCAAATGGGAAAAGGCAAGTCTCGCCAAAAAAGATAAAGTTCACTTTACGATGGCAGGATACCACCTGCTCGGCGACATGTTCTACAAGGCTTTCATCGATGCCTACCAGCAGCATATCGCCGAACTTCCCGCACTGGAGCCCATCGTCCCCGAGGTCCCAGCTACCGATTCGACGCAGGCTCAAGCCGACACCTCGAAGGCTACCCCAGACACAACCAATGTCCAAGCAGACACGACTACAGCAGCCCCGGCCGATTCTACCAAGAAATAACGATTCAACATGCTCGATTACATAATCCCCTATCTCACACGCACGTTTGCTTTCGACCCGAACAGCCCGCTACTCTTTACGCAGTTCTACTTCTGGGGTTTCTTCGCGGTCGTTTTCGCCGTCTTCTCGCTCGTCCACAGGAAGCTTTTGCTCCGCAACGCATTCCTGTTTGCGACAAGCCTCTTCTTCTACTACAAGACAAGCGGCAGCTACGTCTGCATTCTCCTCTTCTGCGTGGTCGCGAACTTCTTTATCGGCAAGTGGATTGAGAAGGCGCAGGCGCATTGGAAAAAGAAGTTCCTGATGATTATCGTCGTCATCATCGACCTGCTCGTTCTCTGCTACTACAAGTATTCCTACTTCTTCCTCGACGCACTCCGCGACTTTACCGGCATCGAGTTGCATGTATACAACTTCTTTGCCGCCGCAAGCAACAAGATGTTCGGCACGCACTCGCTCGTCGATACCATCATTCTGCCCGTGGGCATCTCGTTCTTCACGTTCCAGGCGATGAGCTACTGCATCGACATCTACCGCGGTAAAATCAAGGCCGTCACGAACATCCTCAACTTCGGCTTCTACCTCTCGTTCTTCCCGCAGCTCGTCGCAGGCCCCATCGTGCGCGCCGACAAGTTCGTTCCGCAGCTCTACAAGCCGTATTTTCTCCCGCGCCGCACCTTCGGTATCGCCGTATTCTGGATCCTGAACGGTCTCGGCAAGAAGATTATCCTGAGCGACTACCTCGCGACAAACTTCGTGGACCGCGTATTCGATCAGCCGTTGCTCTATACGGGTCTCGAGAACCTCATCGCGCTCTTCGCCTATTCCCTGCAGGTCTACGCCGACTTCTCGGGCTATACCGACATTGCCATCGGCGTTGCCCTCCTGATGGGTTTTCGCCTGCCGCAGAACTTCAACAGCCCCTACAAGGCGCTCTCCCCCACCGAATTCTGGCGCCGTTGGCACATCAGCCTTTCGAGCTGGTGGCGCGACTACCTGTACATCCCGCTGGGCGGTAACCGTGGGGCATCCATCGGAACATTCTTCTGGATGGGCTTCTTGAGCCTTGTCGCCATCATGCTTTCGGGCAGCGTGTGGGTAGCCGTTGCCCTCATCGCGCTGTTCCTCTACATTTCCATTTACGCGTATTTCAAGCCCGATTCCCGCAAGTTCATCACCACCAACATGAACGCCATGGCCACGCAAATCGTGGGTGGATGGTGGCACGGAGCCAGTTGGAACTTCATCATCTGGGGCGGCCTCAACGGCTTTGGCCAGGTGTTCAACAAGATCTGGTGCAAGCGCAGCATCACCTTCCGCGCGAGCGCCGCATTCATCCTGTTCGCGACTAGCGCCATCATCTTCAAGAACTACCACATCGCCATCTTCGCGATTACCGCCGTCTACTTCGGCGTTCTATTCTTCGGCATCTATTCCGTACTCATCTTCCGCCTCTTCAGCCAGAATACGTACCATTGGCTCTATGTGGCATGGAACGTGACGCTCACCTTCGTGTTCATCACCTTCACGCGACTCTTCTTCCGTGCAGGCTCGAACCTCGACCCCGCCGAAGCGAACGAGGTCGCCTGGAACACCGCGAAGAACATGGTGCAGCAGATGGGAACCGCCTGGAGGTGGGACACCATCGGCACCATCGCCTGGCAGCACATCAACATCATCCTCGTGTTTATCGCGGGCATGCTCATCCACTGGGTTCCCAAGAAGTGGAAGAGCCGCTACCGCATCGCGTTCGCTTCGCAGCCCATCCCTCTGATGGTGCTTTCGACAGCGATCATCATCTTCGTGATTTACCAGTTCATGAGCGCGGATAGCTGCCCGTTCATCTACTTCCAGTTCTAGTTTAGACGATAGTTTTCGAGTGTAGCGACGTGGAAGAGCTAAATCAAGAGAATCGCGCATTCGAAAAAAGGCTCAAGCGGCAGGTCATCGGAAAGCCTCACCGCTTCTTGGCAGTTGTCCCGCTCGGGTTCGAGCAGACGTTTGTCCGGGAGTTCAATACCCTCGGGATTCAAACAACCATATGCGACCCCGGCATCGCGCAGGCCTCTAACCACCCGCAAGTCATTGGCGACGGCAAGGTCGAATTCACCGCAAAGATTACCGAAGCCTGGAAGGCCGTCGCATACACGCGCGTCGCAAACCGCATCATGATGCACATCGCCGACTTCAAGGCAGAAAACTTCCGCGAGCTCGAGAAGAAGGCCAACGAAATTCCGTGGGAGCTTTTCCTAGACAACAAGGGCCCGGCACGCGTCGACATCCACGTCACCTGCAAACATTCGCGCCTGTACCACAGCGATGCCGTTGCAGAGCGACTCGACAAGATTCTCCCCGCTCCTAGCACCCCGCAAAGTCTCTTTGTCTCACTTGTAGATGACCGCTGCACACTATGGCTCGACCTCGCGGGCGAAGAACTTTACAAACGCGGTCACGAGCGCTTCGTGAACGACGCCCCGCTCAAGGAGACAATCGCCGCGGGAATGATTCTCGAAGCCATTTCCACACTCCACATCATCCATCATCAATCATCCATCATCAATTATCCATTATCCATCACGCTCATCGACCCGATGGCCGGAAGCGGGACGTTCAGCCTCGAAGCCGCCTACCAGGCAAACGACCTTATACCGGGCCTCTGCCGCGATTTTGCCCTGAAGCACCAGCCCGCATTCAAGGAAGCGACGTGGAAATTCATCACAAGCCAAGCGCCACCTGCGAGCAGGCTTTTCCAGCTCGTCAATATCGTCACAAGCGACATCTCCGAAAAGGCAGTCGAAATCATCCGCCACAATGTGGAATGCAGCCCGCTCGCAACTGTCGCTCCGAGCGGCCCTGCACCGGTCCTCGACCCACAAATCCGCGACTTTTTCAGCTACACAGCCGCAGAAATCGCCGATGCAGCTCCGGGCCCGTCGCAACCTATCATCTTGCTGAACCCGCCTTACGGCAAACGGCTCGACTTTGACGCTCCCAGACTCTACACGCACATCGGCCGCCGACTCGCCGAGCTCGCCCGCGACCTGGCCCCGTTCAACAAAGCGCTTACAGTCGCCATCCTTGCCCCCAAGGACGACACACGGCCGGGTTCAAGATACACCTGCACCGCAAACCTGCTGCGCGAATGCCCTGCGCTAGACCCCGACAAGAACACCGAGGCCAAGAGCATCGCCACAAGCCATGGCGGCTTCGCCCTGAATGCGATAATTGCAAGGATTTAAAGTTTCGCGGGTTCCGTTCCAAGTGGCTCGGCAACATCCGCTTCCGGAAGCACCTGCGTCCGGCGCATAAACCGAAGAGTCTCCCTTTCGCCCTTCTCCGCAAGCATCTGCAGCAGATAGAGCAACTTGCGATAGGTCTTTCTGGTCATTTTCTCGTGAGCGGAACTGCGCGTCAGGTAGAGCAACGGGGATTCCTGCGTGTAGGCAGCCCTGTTGTAGGTCTTGGAAGCCGCCACACGGTCGCAAAACATTTCCTTGATGTAGCGGTCGGGCATGTCCATCGGCACAATCTTCTTGGTCGCCATCTCGTAGTCGTACCAGAACTCGAAATGGTGCTTGTTGCGACCCTTGTGATGCATCCAGGCGAGGCTGTAGCCCTTGTCATTCCTTTCGCCATTATTAGGCGACTGGTTACCCGTATAATATTTTGCACCGGGAATGAATTCCGTCGGGCTATATTTGGACAGATCGTGAAACAAGCCCTGGAAACCGATGCCTGCCTGGAAACACAGACGTATGACCTCGTGCCGGTGCCTGGTAATCGTAACAAAATGCCTAAACGGATGAAAACTCACGGGGCAAAGAATAGCTTTTTTCAGCAAAAAAATGTAAAAAAAATGGGAAAATTCACCCCGCAGGAACACCTAGAGAACACTTTGATTTGACATGTGTCACGCTAATCTTTTTTTTACATCTCTTTACACTTTATATATGTATTTTTGGCGGGAATGTTTGGGCAAACATGAGGTAAAAAAATGAAATCTCCTTTTTTCAAATCTCTGCTAGTTGCATGCGCCTTGGTGTGCACGTGGAATTGCACTGACGACCAGATTACGACTCCCACCCCGCAAGGAGGAGATCAATTCGCTGCTGTCACAATCCCCAGTTGGATTCTCTCCAGCGACCAAAATTACATCATTACGCCCACCGAGGCTGGGTTTGTCGTGTCGACCGCTTCGGGAACCCCCATCGGCTCGTACGACCCGGCATCAGGTGCGGTTATCGATGCCGCAGGAACGCTCATCGCGACTATCCCGGACCTCTCTCAACTCCCGGTAATTACCCCGGAACAGACCATTATCTACCCCGACGGCTCGATTTACGACCTTGCCGGCAACCCCATTGTTCCGACCACTGACCCGAACCAGGGTTCCGACCCAAATCAGGGAACCGATCCGAACCAGGGCCAAGATCCGAATCAAGGCCAGGATCCGAACCAGGGTGGACAGAATCCTCTCGTTTCCAGCTCGGCCACTCAAATTCCAGTCTCTTCCGCAACAACCAACCCGGAACAGCCGAAATCCTCCAGCTCCAGCCAGCAACAGCAGCAGCCGACTTCCTCCGCTGCTACCCCGAGCGGCCAGTGCAGCGAAAAGCAATGCTTCGACGCCGTTTCCAACAAGTGCGTCGAGCACTACGCTAGCCTCAAGGGTCCCAAGGACGAACAGTACGCCTACGACAAGTCCTGCACTATTACATGCTATTGGGATCCGACCGGCAAGGATTGCAAGAATATGGGCGTTTCGACTCAGCAGCCGAAGTCCAGCTCCAGCGCAAAGTCTTCGAGCAGCGCCAAATCGAGTTCTTCGGCAAAGTCCAGCTCTAGCAGTGCAAAATCCTCAAGTTCCAGCGCGAAGTCTTCGAGCAGCTCTCAGGGCGGCAACAATGGCACGTACCAAATCAAATATATAAATGGCGGAAAGAGCGGCTCCGGCTACGCGTCGCGCTACTGGGACTGCTGCAAGCCCCACTGCGCATGGCCTGAACATGGCGGAACAGCAAGCACCTGCGACGCCAGGGGAAACAAGATTAGCGACAAATCGGCAAGAAGCATGTGTGACGGTGGCGATGCAGGCATTTGTAGAAGCCAGTTCCCCGTTGTCATTAACGACACCTTGGCATTCGCCTTTGCAGCCACCCCGGGTGGCGAGAGCAACTGCGGCAAATGCTTCGATCTCGCCTTTACTGGCCAGGGCAAATACGCCACGGACAACCACTCGAAACTCAAGGGTAAGCACCTTATCGTCATGTCTAACAACGTTGGCTACGACGTGGCCGGCGGCCAGTTCGACGTGATGATCCCGGGCGGCGGCTACGGAATCTTTAACGGCTGCTCCCAGAAAATGGGATGGGGTTCCCAGGGCGCCCAATACGGTGGACTTTTGACAGAATGCGAAGAATCTTCGGGCTACAAGGCATCCACCTACAAGAGCTGCCTTACCAACAAGTGCAACTCTTCGTTCGCAAACGATCCTGAAGCCAAGGAAGGCTGCCTGTTCATGGCCAACTGGATGGAAGCTGCAGGTAACCCGCTCCACAATTACAGGGAAGTTGAATGTCCGCAGGAATTGAAGAATAGGTTCTAATCTATTAACGTTTTTACCTCTGAGACACCCGCCCATCGGGTGTCTTTTTTTATATTTATGCATATTTTATAATGGTCGCGGGATAATGAAACCCGCAAAATACAAAAGGAATAATTATGCCGAAACTTCGTTCGCTCAAGACTATGGAAGGCCGTGAAATGGCCGGTGCACGCGCCCTTTGGCACGCAACAGGAACCAAGGTGGAAGACTTTGGTAAGCCCGTTATTTGCGTGGTGAACAGCTATACCCAGTTTGTTCCGGGCCACGTTCACCTGAAGGACTTGGGCCAGGTGGTCGCCCGCGCGATTGAAGCCGCCGGCGGTGTCGCGAAGGAAATGAACACCATCGCAGTCGATGACGGTATCGCCATGGGCCACGACGGCATGCTCTACAGCCTCCCGAGCCGCGACCTGATTGCAGACTCCACCGAATACATGGCTAACGCCCACCGCGCCGACGCCCTCGTGTGCATCTCCAACTGCGACAAGGTGACTCCGGGCATGCTCATGGCCGCCATGCGCCTCAACATTCCGGCAATCTTCGTCTCTGGCGGCCCGATGGAAGCTGGCCACGTGACCACGAAGGATGGCAAGGACCGCGCCCTCGACCTGATTGACGCCATGATCGATTCCGCCGACAGCACCATCAGCGACGAAGAAGTGGCCGCCATCGAAGCGAACTCCTGCCCCACTTGCGGTTCCTGCTCCGGCATGTTCACCGCAAACTCCATGAACTCCCTGACCGAAGCCCTGGGCCTCAGCCTCCCCGGCAACGGCACCATCGTCGCGACCCACGCCGAACGCAAGAAGCTGTTCGAAGCCGCCGGTAAGCGCATCGTGGAACTCTGCCACCAGTATTACGATTTGAACGACGACAGCATCCTCCCGCGTAGCATCGCCACGAAGGACGCCTTCGAAAACGCCATGCGCCTCGACATCGCCATGGGCGGTTCCTCCAACACCGTGCTCCACTTGCTCGCCGTGGCCCAGGAAGCAGGCGTGGACTTCACCATGAAGGACATCGACCGCCTCTCCCGCAACACGCCGTGCATCTGCAAGGTGGCCCCGACCGTTCACAACATCCACATCGAAAACGTGAACCGCGCCGGTGGCATCATGGGCATTCTCGGTGAACTCGACCGCATGGGACTCCTCCACAAGGACGCAAAGACCGTCCACGCAAAGACCATGGGCGAAGCTCTCGAAGTGAACGACCTGAAGCGTAACCCCAGCGAAGAAGCCAAGCAGCGCTACCTCGCAGGCCCGGGCCGCAAGTACAACCTGGTCGCCTTCTCGCAGAACTTCATGTACCCGGATCACGACCTCGACCGCGCCACGGGTGCTATCCGCGATGGCGAACACGCCTACACCAAGGACGGCGGCCTCGCCGTTCTGTACGGTAACCTCGCTGTTGATGGTTGCATCGTGAAGACCGCCGGCGTCGACGAATCCATCTTCAAGTTCACCGGCCCCGCCGTGGTGTTCGAAAGCCAGGAAGATGCCGTGAAGGGCATTCTCGACCCGAACGTGGTGAAGGCTGGCGACGTGGTCGTTATCCGCTACGAAGGCCCGAAGGGTGGCCCCGGCATGCAGGAAATGCTCTACCCGACCAGCTACCTCAAGAGCCGTCACCTCGGCAAGTCCTGCGCCCTCCTTACCGACGGACGCTTCTCCGGCGGTACGAGCGGTCTCTCCATCGGCCACGCTTCTCCGGAAGCCGCCAACAAGGGTAACATCGGCCTCGTGCACACGGGCGACGTCATCGAAATCGACATTCCGAACCGCAGCATCAACGTGCAGCTCACCGACGAAGAGCTGGCCGCCCGCCGCAAGGAAATGGAAGCCCGCGGTGCCAAGGCATGGCAGCCTGAGAATAGAGACCGCGTCGTGTCCAAGGCTCTGCAGGCATACGCCGCCATGGCATCGTCTGCCGACAAGGGTGCCGTGCGCGATTTGTCTCTGATTGGCGTGAAGTAAGAAAAGGAAAGTAATGGATTCTCTCCTTAAACCTTTTATGAATTCCCGCAAGGTGTATGTTCCGGGAAAAATGTACCCGGACATCCGCGTGGGAATGCGCGAAATTTTGACCGAGGACCCCGAAACGCCGGTGGTTCCCGTGTACGACACGAGCGGCCCTTACAGCGATGTAGACGCCAAGCTCGACGTGACGAAGGGCATCGAGCGTTTCCGTGAATCGTGGATTATGGAACGTGGCGACGCCGAACAGCTGGACGACATGACGTCCGCTTATGGCCGCGCCCGCCGCGCAAACCACGAACTCGACCACCTGCGCTTTAATGCGGAACACCACCCGCTCCGCGCGAAGGCCGGGCACCACCTGACGCAGCTCGACTATGCCCGCAAGGGAATCGTCACCAAGGAAATGGAATACGTGGCCATCCGCGAAAACCAGCGCCTTGACGAACTCATGGCCCAGGGCAAAATCAAGATTGAAGGCTCTCCCATTACACCGGAATTCGTGCGCGACGAAATCGCCGCGGGCCGTGCAATTCTGCCGGGGAACATCAACCACCCGGAATGCGAACCGATGATTATCGGCAACCGCTTCCTCACGAAAATCAACAGCAACATCGGCAACTCCGCCATCACCTCTTCTATCGAAGAAGAAGTCGAAAAGATGGCCTGGTCCGTGCGCTGGGGCGCCGACACCGTGATGGATCTTTCCACCGGAAAGCACATCCACGAGACGCGCGAATGGATTATCCGCAACAGTCCCGTCCCTATCGGCACGGTGCCTATCTACCAGGCGCTCGAGAAGGTGAACGGCAAGGCCGAAGAACTCACGTGGGAACTGTACCGCGACACGCTCATCGAGCAGGCGGAACAGGGCGTGGACTACTTCACTATCCACGCGGGCCTCTTGCTGGAACACATTCCGCTTACCGCCAAGCGCACCACGGGTATCGTGAGCCGCGGCGGTTCTATTCTTGCCCTCTGGCAGATGCGCCACCACCAGCAGAACTTCTTGTACACGCATTTCCGCGAAATCTGCGAGATTCTCGCCGCTTACGACGTTGCCGTTTCTTTGGGCGATGGTCTGCGTCCGGGAAGCCTAGCCGATGCCAACGACGCGGCCCAGTTCGGTGAACTGGACACGCTCGGCGAACTCACGAAGATTGCCTGGGAATACGGCGTGCAGGTGATTATCGAAGGCCCGGGTCACGTACCCATGCACAAGATTCAGGACAACATGGCCCGCCAGCTCGAAAAGTGCCACGGCGCCCCGTTCTACACGCTCGGCCCCCTCACCACCGATATCGCACCCGGCTACGACCACATTACGTCAGCCATCGGCGCGGCACAAATCGGCTGGTACGGCACCGCCATGCTCTGCTACGTGACGCCCAAGGAACACCTCGGGCTCCCCGACCGCGACGACGTGCGCGCAGGTGTGGTCACCTACAAGCTCGCCGCCCATGCGGCCGACCTTGCAAAGGGCCATTTCGCAGCGCAGTTCCGCGACGACGCCCTTTCGCGCGCCCGCTTCGACTTCCGCTGGAACGACCAGTTCGCGCTATCGCTCGACCCCGAGAAGGCGATGGAATTCCACGACAAGACGCTCCCCGGCAGCCAGGCGAAGGCAAGCCACTTCTGCAGCATGTGCGGGCCTAATTTCTGCAGCATGCGCATCACAAGAGCTGTGCGGAATTTCGTCAAGACCGGCGAAGTGGGCGACGTTTAGACACCCGGGACACTTCACCCTTTTACCCAAAACCCTTAGACATCCGTCAAAGGGTTTTATTTATTCGCAAGAAAGCCTACTCTTCCTTCTTTTGCTTCTTCGCCTTCTTCTCGGCGTAAAGCATCTCGTCGGCTCGGGCGAAAAGGTCGGGAAGCATCTCGCCATTGCCGAGGCATTCGGCATAACCGATGCTCATCGAAAGATTGTAGGGCAGAGATTCAGATTCCAAGGCAAGCGCCTCTCGAATCGGGGCATAGATATCTGCCGGAGTTTCGCGACCACCGAGCGTAGCCACGAGGTTAAACTCATCGCCACCAAAACGGGAGATGAAGCACCCCTTCGGGCCGCACGTCTTTTTCAAAATTTTTGCAACTAAATTAAGAGCTCGGTCACCTTCCATGTGACCAAAATTGTCGTTGATCGACTTGAAATTGTCAATGTCCAGCACAAAGAAGTAGAGTCCCTTGTCCGAAGTTGGCTGTCTGAGCTTAGTATCCAGGAACGCATTCAGCTGGCTCCTGTTGTTGAGCTTTGTTAGCGGATCCGTAGAAATCATGCGCGACTGCGTCGTAAGGAACGCAAGAAGCATGGAAAGCACCATGGCTGATGCCGCCCCCGGAATGTCGGGATAGAGGACCTGCACCAGCACCCCGATTATCGGGAACGCCCCAAAGGACGAAAGGGACAAATAGAGCAACCTGTCTGCGTAATAGCGTTTCATGAAGATGCGACGCCCCGCAACGAGGCTCATCCACACCAAGTACAGGTAACAACAAATGACATAAACAACGAACAGCGGGCCGCGCGTATAGATAGTCCCATTCCCGATGTAGAATACCCATCCTGTCCAGATGCTAACAATCGAGAAGGCGGACCCAACAAAACTCGGAATTGCATACAGAAGAAGCTTTCGACGATTGTTCCAAAAGTCCAGTTCCATCGTGTATCCAACGAACCTCCAGCTCATGAAAATCACCCAGAGGCAGGATACCAGGTAGACGCAGCTGAGTATCGAATTCAAAGCATTGCTCCACCGGAAATCGGTTCCGGCAAGGCATTTCGTTACAAGATTCAGGACGAGAGAAAAGATTACCAGCAAAAAAAGGCGCGAGAGAATATTCCGGTTTGCCAATCGGCTCATGCTGGATCGAAGCGCCAGGAGCATCACCAGCACAACCGCGATGCAGAAGAGGATGATTTCGGCATAACCCATCAGGTACATACTAGCCGGCCTCCCTCGCCGTCTTGGCTTCGTAGAGGGCAGAATCCGCCCTGGCAAACAGTTCCTGCTCGCTTTCGCCCGCATTCCGGAAAGCAAAACCAAAACTCATCGACAACTTAAAGGGGAATCCACTAGACTCCTCGGCAAGCCTTGCCGAAATAGTTTCGCAAAGTGCCTTCGCCGCCGTGTCCGTAGAAAGATTCGCGAAAACGACAAATTCGTCACCGCCAAATCTCGATATAAAATGCCCCCTCGGGCCGCAAACTTCTTTAAGGACATTGGCAACCGCCAAAAGGGCCCGGTCACCTTCTATGTGGCCATAATGGTCGTTGATCTGCTTAAACTTGTCAAGGTCCATCACGAACTGGTAAAGCCGCTTGCCGGGCACCGTCTGTTTGAAACGGGCATCCAAATAGAGGCTCGCCTGGTTACGGTTATTAAGCTTCGTAAGAGGATCGATGGAAATCATCTCCTTCTGGATTTCGACAAAGACCACAATAAGGCCAATCGTCGTTCCCGCACAAATGATGGAGAGACCAGGAAGCTGTATTTGAAGGATTTCGGTCAAAAAAGGGATGACGCCGAGCGCAGACACTGCATAAAGGCGGTTTTTCTTTACCACGTTCTTCTTGCGCTTAACCATGAAAAAGGCCACAAAGAACGATGTCAGGAGGTAGAGGAATACCAGCAGGACATTGATAAAGAGGATGTCGCCGCGATGGTAGCGCCCATCCGCATCGACATTGAAAAACCAGCCCGTCCAAATAGAGGCGACAGACATCGCGACATTGATAAACAGTGGAGAACAATAAAGGATGCGCAGATCGGTCGAACGAATCCTATACTCGGCAAGGAAGAAGGAATACCGACTCCAAAAGAAACACAATATTCCTAGCTGTGAAAAATAGGCCGCATTCACGCACAGGTTTAACGTTCTAGCCCCAGCAAAACCAGCACCGTCCAGCAGGACCCAGAAAACATCCAGGAAAAAGAACAAAAGGCATTGGACGCAGAGATTGAAGAATATCTTCTGCTCAGTCTCATGCATAACCCCAAACTTCATCATAACAATCATGATTACGATTATGATGGAGCAGAGGACATTTATCGTCACGTAAAAAGTCATCACAGACCCAAATAACATTTTAATAATAAAAAGTTTTTATTAAAAAAAACATCTTTTTTTGAGAAATATGCGGAAAATCACTCGTTTTCTTGCGTAAACACCTTTTTTTGGTTTTTTTGGCCCAAATTCTGCAAATGCAGATATATTATAGACAATGTATGGAGGTTTGCATGTCGCATTCTATTTTCACATCCCTCGCCCTGGTCTCTGCCCTTAGCGCAGCGGCCTTCGCGCAAACAATCACCCCTACCCGCGTGGGGCCTGTAAGCCAGTACGGTCAGCTCGTCACCGGCAAGAACGCGCAGGGCAAGGGCCGTATCTACGGCAGCTGTGATGGCGTGAAGGACGGAGCGGAAGTGCAGGTACGCGGCATGAGCCTTTACTGGAGCATGGTTCCCAAGGCGACCGAATTTTGGACTCCCGAAGGCATATCCACCATGGTTCGCGACATGAACATCCAGATTGTGCGCGCCGCCATGGGAACGACCAGCGACGACTGGTGGGGCTGTCTCGACGGCACGGAAAGCTGCGGCGATGACAAGTCGAAGCACATCACCGGCTACGCAAGCAACCCCGAATTCCAGACGAACATCATGAACACCGTCGTGCAAGCCGCTATCGAAAACGACATCTACGTCATTATCGACTGGCATTCGCACCAGGCCAACGAAGAGGTGAGCAACGCCACCAAGTTCTTTACCGAAATGGCCCAGAAGTGGGGCAAGTACGACCACGTCATCTTTGAACTTTTCAACGAGCCCAAGGACATTTCCTGGAGCACGATTAAGTCTTACGCCGAAAAGATTGTGCCCGTTATCCGTCAGTATTCCGACAACCTGATTCTCGTGGGCAACAGGCAGTACGACCAGAATCCGCAGGAGGCCATCGGCAATACCGTCTCCGGCGAAAACATCGCCTACACCTTCCACTATTACGCCAATTCCCACTGCTGGAGCGGGCAGACGTCCTGGAACACTCCTTGCGAAGGCGCCAACGCACAGCAGGCAATCGATGCCGGTCTTTCCGTATTCGTTTCGGAATGGGGTACCGCCAATGCCGACGGCGGTGGCAACCCGGACCAGAGCCGCAATACAAGCTGGCAAAACTGGATGGACGGGAACCAGCTTTCGTGGGCAAACTGGAGTGCTTCAAAAGTAAGCGAAGGAACCGCCGCCTTTGAAGGTTCTTCCTCCAAAAACTCGCTCCAGTACACCACTTCCGGCAATATGGTCAAGGGCTACCTTGCCTCCAACCCCACAAGCTACACCGCCTGCAAGGCCAATGTTCCCGAAAGCTCTTCCTCCGTTTCGGCCATCTCGTTCGACATGAACAGCGACCGCTTCAACGTGTCCGTCGTAAACCGCACGCTCATGCTTCAGTCGACCGCCAGCGGCGAGACGAGCATCGACGTATTCGACATCCTCGGCAATTCCCGCCTGCAGAAGAAGATGCTGCTCGCATCGGGTATCAACGGGATTGCCCTCGAGACGCTCCCGGCAGGAACCTACCTGGTGCGTGTACGCCAGGGCGCAAACATGAAGCAGGTCCGTTTCCAGGTCCGCTAAGACATTGTTTACACCAAAGAGAGAGAAGTCCCGGAGGCTACGGCCTCCGGGATTTTCTATGCTTTTTAAGCAAGAAGCACCGTATTAAAGCCAGTCAGAAGCGCTCGCGTCGCTGGGCATGCGCCAGTCGGCACGGGGCGACAGCGAGATGGTTCCGACCTTCGGGCCGTCGGGAATGCAACTGCGCTTGAATTGCTGCGTAAAGAAGCGCCTGATAAAGACGGCAAGCGCCTTGCCGATTTCTTCGTCAGTATGCTTGTTTGCAAATGCGTATTTCGCGAGGTAGCGGAGCTTTTCGGGAGAGGCTCCGTATTTCGCAAAGTGGTAAAGGAAAAAGTCGTGCAGTTCGTACGCACCGAGAATGCTCTCCGTCTTTTGAGCAATCTGGCCGTTTGAATCGGCGGGCAAGAGTTCCGGAGAGACGGGCGTATCGAGGATGTCGCGGAGGACTGCGGCAAGTTCTGCGCCTTTTTCGCGGGTTTCAAGATGCACACCGGTTTCGCTCGGGTTGTGAATTGCGCGGTCGGCATACCAGCGCACAATGTGGCGCACCAGCGTCTTGGGAATATCGCAGTTCACCGCATACATGGACATGTGATCGGCGTTGTAGGTACTCCACCCGAGCGCAATTTCGGAGAGGTCTCCCGTGCCGATAACAATTCCGCCTTCGCTGTTCGCGATATCCATCAGAATCTGCGTGCGTTCGCGGGCCTGCACGTTCTCGTAAGTCACGTCGAGCTTTTGCGGGTCGTGCCCGATGTCGGCAAAATGCTGGAGGCATGCCTTCCGGATATCGACGCTGCGGAGTTCCACGCCCAGGAGTTTCGCAAGTTCAACTGCATTGTTCCTGGTGCGATTCGTTGTCCCGAATCCGGGCATCGTGAACGCAAGAATCTCGCAGGCAGGACGGTTCAACAGCATGAACGTTTCCGCAACCACAAGAAGCGCCAGCGTAGAATCGAGGCCGCCACTCAGGCCAATTACCGCACGCTTGCTTCGGGTCGCCTCCAGGCGCTTGGCAAGCCCCGCACACTGTATGTTGAAAATCTCGGTGCAAGATGTATCGCGGGTTTCAGGTGAGCCGGGAACAAAAGGCGTCGGCGAAACATAGCGGTACTGGAGCGTATCGCAACCACGCAGGCAGTCAAGTGTCGCCGCCCGCGCAATAATGGCACGGCTGTCAAAATCCTGGAACGAGCCTTCGCTCAGGCGCTGCATATTCAGTCGTTCCACGTCCACTTCGGCATACACGATTTCGGTTTCCCGCGAGAACGGCTTGCTTTCGGCGAGCATGCTCCCATTTTCTGCAATCATCAGATGGCCACTGAAGACCATGTCCGTCGTAGATTCGTGCACTCCGGCGGAGGCGTACACGTAGGCCGCCATGCAACGCGCCGACTGGTTCATCACCAAGTTCCTGCGGTAGTCGCGCTTGCCTACCAGCGCATCGCTTGCAGAGAGATTCACGATAACGTTCGCGCCCGCAAGAGCAAGTTCCCCGCTGGGTGGCGCCGGCGTCCACAAGTCTTCGCAAAGTTCCACGCCCACGCGGACCTCGGAACCATCGCTACAAGATGCGCAATTCGGATTATTAGATGTACAATTCAGACCGCCAGATGCGCGGCCGCTCACGGTGATGAAATTCGTGATAGGTACTTCGCCTGCGCCTTCTATAAAGCACGTCACAGCGCCCGCGGCACTCCCTGCCGAAGCGCCACATGCCCCGCGCAACAAATCGCGCCCGCTCGAAAAATGCCGTTTCTCGTAGAACTCGCGCTGGTTCGGCAAGTGAATCTTGGGCGTAATCGCCACAACGCGCCCGTGCTGTACAAAGGCGGCGCAGTTATACAGCCTTCCGAATAAGCGCAAAGGCAGGCCAACCGCTATCACGGCGCCGCTTTCTTTTAAGGCGTCCGCAATCCGCACCAACGCGCGGGTGCTGTTCTGCAAAAGCAGTTCCTGGTGGAACAAGTCGCCGCAAGTATAGCCCGTAATGCAAAGTTCCGGGAAAACGACAAAAGCCGCCCCGTTAAAGGCAGCAATTTTCGCGCTCCTGATAATTTCTTCGGTATTGCAGGCGGTATCGGCCACCTTCAACACCGGAGAAACACATGCGAACCGGTAAAATCCAAACATAATTTTGCGCGCAGTTTATATTACGACAAGCTGTAAACCATTACTTCAGCGCCGCGACTTTCGCCTTCGCGTCGGCCATAGCACGCACCACGAGGGAGGCGCCGTTCGCGCAGTCGCCCACCGCATAAATATGTCGGGCAGGGTCAGCGATAATCGCTGTTCGCGGGGTGAGTTGCAGGCCCAGGTCGTTCACGATTCCCTCGGCAGACACACCGGTGAATCCCATGGCGAGCACCACCAGGTCGGTATCGATGACCTCGGTAGAATTCGGGACTTCAGCAGGCTTGAGGGGGCGACCCTGCGGGGACATTTCCCATTCCACGCGAACCGCTTCTACGCCTGCCACGCGACCGTCCTTCACAATGAACTGCTTGGAAGACACATTCCAACGGCGTTCGCCGCCTTCGTGCTGGGCATAGCTCGTGCGCAGCATATACGGCCAATCGGGCCACGGCGTAGACGGGGAACGTTCCTCGGGCGGCTTGGGCATGAATTCCACCTGCAGCACGCTTTCGCAGCCTTCACGAATGGCCTTGCCCACGCAGTCGTTACCCGTATCGCCACCGCCAATCACCAAAACCTTGCGGTCCTTCGCACTGAATTTTTCGGGATTGCTTTCGTCCGGCATTTCGGCACCGTGCAGAAAATCGAGGGCAAGGAAAATTCCTTCGGCTTCACGGCCCGGGATTTTCAAGTCGCGGGCATTGGGTGTTCCAATCGCAAGGAATACTTCGTCAAATTTCTTGTGAATATATTCTGCGGCGATGTCCTTACCGATTTCGGTATTGTAGACAAACGTGATTCCGGCAGCTTCGAGCAAGGCGATGCGGCGGTCGATAATGGACTTGTCCAGTTTCCAGTTCGGAATGCCGTAGCGCAGCAAGCCGCCCGCCTTCTCGTGCTTCTCGTAAACCGTAACCGCATAGCCCTTACGGCGCAAAGCCTCGGCAGCAAAGAGTCCCGAAGGACCGGAACCGATTACGGCAGCAGTCTTCCCGTTGGGTTCAGCCGTCGGAAGCACCACGCGACCTTCCTCGAAGGCAGTCTCGATGATGAACTTCTCAATCTGGCGCACCATCACCGGGTCATTATGCACATTGCCGGTACAGGCGGATTCGCAGAGCGCGGGGCAAACACGGCCCGTAAACTCCGGGAAGAACGCCGTCTTGCTGATGATATCGTAAGCGCGTTCCGCATTCCCTGCAGCAATGGCCGCATTGAATTCGGGAACGAGGTTACCGAGGGGGCATCCCGCACCATGGCAGAACGGAATTCCACAGGTGTGGCAGCGGCCCGCCTGGCCGATGATTTCTATCGAAGTGAGCTTACGTTCGACTTCGTTGTTATCCTTAACACGCTCTTCGACAGGGCGGTAGATGTCTGCGATTCGGTTAGTTTGCTGCATAATAGACTTCCGTATTTAAATCCTTCACACGTCATGGCGGACTTGATCCGCCATCTAGATTCCAGGTCAAGCCCGGAATGACGTACGGCTTATTTATTCCTCGCTTGCAGAGCGTTCCTGTAATCCACCGGGAATATCTTCACGAACTTCGGACGTTCGCTATTCCAGTTCTCAAGAATGCGCTTGCCCTTCTCGCTATCCGTCGCCTGAACGTGCTGGTTGATGATATCGAGCAATTCGCTTTCGCTCTCGGTACCGGGGAGCACGCTTTCGAGGTCGGCAGAATCCACGTTGCAGCTTAGGTCAAAGTGACCCGTCTCGTCGTACACGTAGGCAAAGCCACCCGTCATACCTGCGGCGAAGTTCACGCCCACGCGGCCGAGCACCACTACCCTACCGCCAGTCATGTATTCACAGCCGTGGTCACCCACGCCTTCGCTCACCAGGAGCATACCCGAGTTACGGATACCGAAGCGTTCGCCAGCGAGACCGTTGATGAAGATCTTGCCCGAGGTTCCGCCGTAACCGATGACGTTACCCGCAATCACGTTGTCTTCGGCCTTGAAACTTGCATTGCTAGGCGGGCGCACGATAATCTTACCGCCCGAAAGGCCCTTGCCCATAAAGTCGTTGGCTTCGCCTTCGAGGTCGAGCGTAATACCCGGAGCGAGGAATGCACCGAAGCTCTGGCCCGCGACACCCTGCAGGTGAATCTTGATGGTATCTTCGGGGAGGCCCTTCACACCGAAGTGTTCATCCACCTCGCCGGAAAGTTCCGTACCCACCGTACGGTCAACGTTGTGCACCACCGTGCAAAGTTCCACCGAAGCGCCACTCTTGAGAGTGTCGGCTACGAACGGCAGGAGTTCACGGCGGTCAAAGTTTTCAAGCGGTTCCTTCACGAAGTTCTTGTCGAAGGACTTGATGCCGCCATTGACGGTCTCGAAAATCTTGGAGAAGTCAAGGTTGTGAGCCTTGTAGAAGGCAATCGCCTCGTCGCGCTCCAGGAGGTCGCTACGGCCACAGGCTTCTGCCAACGAGCGCAGGCCAAGGCTTGCAAGGATTTCGCGGACTTCGTCGGCAATGAAGAAGAGGAAGTTTTCCACGTATTCGGGCTTGCCCGCAAAGCGCTTGCGGTATTCTGGATCCTGCGTGGCGATACCCATCGGGCACTGGTTCGTATGGCACTTGCGATCCATCACGCAACCGAGACTTACCAGCAGATTTGTCGCAAAACCGAATTCTTCGGCTCCGAGGAAAGCGGCAACAACAACGTCACGGCCCGTCTTGAGCTGGCCATCCACCTGGAGCTTGATGCGCCCGCGCAGATCGTTGAGCACCAGCGTCTGTTCCGCTTCGGCAATACCGAGTTCCCACGGGAGGCCCGCATGCTTGATGGAAGTAAGCGGAGATGCGCCCGTACCGCCATCGTGACCGGAAATCAGCACCACGTCGGCATGGGCCTTCGCCACACCCGCAGCAATCGTACCCACGCCCACTTCGGATACGAGCTTCACGGAAACGCGGGCCTTCGGGTTGGCATTGCGCAGGTCGTAAATCAACTGCGCCAAGTCTTCGATGGAGTAAATGTCGTGATGCGGCGGCGGAGAAATCAGCGACACGTTCGGGATGCTGTGACGGATACGCGCCACGAACTCGTTCACCTTGTGAGCCGGCAACTGGCCACCTTCACCGGGCTTTGCGCCCTGGGCCATCTTGATTTGCAAATCCTTCGCATGGCGCAGGTAGTCAATGGTCACGCCAAAGCGGCCCGAGGCAACCTGGCGAATCGCAGAACTGCGGATATCGCCGTTTGCAGCCGGAGTATCGCGGTCGGGGTCTTCACCACCTTCACCGCAGTTGCTCATGGCACCGATGCGGTTCATGGCAATGGCAATAGTCTCGTGGGCTTCGGGGCTCAAGGAACCCAGGCTCATGGCACCAGCCACAAAATGTCTCACGATAGATTCGCGAGATTCGACTTCGCCAATATCAATCGGCGTTGCAGCCTTGAACTTGAAGAGCCCGCGCAAAGTCGCCTGACGTTCGGACTGGTCGTTAATCAGCTTGCTATAGACCTTGAACTTCTCGTAATCACCTCCCTGCACCGCCTGGCGGAACGCAGCAAGGGACTGCGGAGTCCACAGGTGCTTCTCGCCTTCCTTGCGGAATGCATACTGGCCGCCAGACTGCAAAACCTTACTTGCATCGGCAAACGCAATCTTCTGACGCTCGCCCACTTCACGGGCAATCTCTTCGAGGCCGATACCTTCGATTCGGCTCGCGGTACCCGGCAAAAACTTCTCGATGAGCTCGTGATTCAAGCCCACGGCTTCGAAAATCTGGGCGCTGCGGTAGCTGCGGAGCGTGGAGATACCCATCTTCGACATAATCTTCAGCAGGCCCTTATCCACAGCCTTTACATAATTTGCAGCAGCCGTCACCGGGTCCACATCCAGGTCGCCGTTGTGGCACATGTTGGTAATACTTTCAAACGCGAGATACGGGTTGATGACCGTGGCACCGTAACCGAGCAGCAACGCAAAGTGCATCACCTCACGCACTTCGCCGCTCTGCACGATCAGGCCGATTTCGGGGCGAACACCCGCTTCCACCAAGGCTCGGTTCACGCAAGCCGTCGCAAGGAGCGAAGGTATAGGCACGTAGCCCCAGTCAATATTCTTGTCCGAAAGCACGATGATGTCGTAGTTGTCCTGCACAGCGCGCACGGCATCGCCGGCGAGGTTCCGGAGTGCCGCTTCCAGCACGGAACCGTCACCGCCCAGCGGGAACTGCATCTTGAGCACCTTCGCCTTGAACGCCTTGTCGCCGATGTTTTCAAAGCGGCGAATTTCGTCTTCGGTCACAATCGGACGCGGAATCTTGATAAGGTGTGCCTGCTCTGGAGTCTCTTCCAGAATGTTGCCGTGGTTCCCGATGTAGGTCGTAAGGCTCATCACCAGCTCTTCGCGAATCGGGTCGATAGGCGGGTTCGTCACCTGGGCGAACAGTTGCTTGAAGTAGTTGAACAACGGCTGCGGCTTGTCCGAAAGCACGGCCAGCGCGGCATCGTTACCCATGGAGCCAATCGGCTCTGCACCGTTCTTCGCCATGGGCTGCAAGATGATGGAGAGGTCTTCGGCAGAATAGCCGAAGCGCTTCTGCTGTACCAGAATATCTTCGGGAACATCGGACGGATTGATTTCGCTAAAGAGCCCGCGAACGCTCATCTTGTTTTCGGCAACCCAGCGGCGGTAAGGCTTGGCTCTCGCCACCTGCGCCTTCATCTCCGCATTTTTCAAGATGCGGTGATTTTCCAAATCCAGATAAATGATTTCGCCGGGCTTGAGGCGGCCCTTTTCTTCCACCTCGTCATCGCGCAAATCAAGCACGCCCGTCTCGGACGCCATCACGAAAAGACCGTCCTTACACAGAGTGTAACGTGCCGGACGAAGGCCGTTGCGGTCGAGAATCGCACCCGCATTCACGCCATCGCTGAACGCCACGGCGGCAGGGCCATCCCACGGTTCCATGAGCATAGATTCATATTCGAAGAACCCACGCACATCGCGGCCCAGGTAATGTTTTTTACCCCAGGCCTGAGGCATGAGCATCATCATCGCATGCGGAAGGCTACGACCCGCAGCGACGAGGAGCTCAAACATGTTGTCAAGGCTGGCCGAGTCACTCTGCCCCGCCGGAACGAGCGGCAAAAGCTTCTGCAAATCGTCGCCGATAATCTCGCTCTTCAGGTGCGGCTCGCGGGCGCGCAGGCTGTTGAGGTTACCGCGCAGGGTATTGATTTCGCCGTTATGAGCGAGGTAGCGGAACGGATGCGCCAGCGGCCAAGTCGGGAAAGTATTCGTAGAATAACGCTGGTGAACAAGGGCAATCGGGCTCTCGAAATCGAGATCGTTCAAATCCTTGTAGAAGCCCTCAATCTGGCTCGCCAGAAGCAGGCCCTTATAGACAATGCTACGGCGGCTGCAACTGCAAACGTAAAGACCCTTGCAGGCCTTTTCCATCAGGCGGCGAACCACATACAACTTAATATCGAACGCGCCGTCGGATTCAAAAGCGAAACCGTCAAAGAACACCTGGCGGATATGCGGCAACGTCTCGCGGGCAGTGCGGCCGATCTTTTCGGGATTCACCGGAACCTCGCGGAAGTTCAGCACCGGCATACCCTCGGCAGCGGCAATCTCCTTGATCTTCGCGTCAAAGGCATCCGCCGCAAGCGTATTCTCCACAAAGAACATCGCCACACCATAGCGGGCAGGTAATTCCGGGTTCACCTTGCGGAAAAACTTGTGGGGCATCGAAAGCAAGAGACCCGCACCGTCGCCGGTTTCCGGGTCTCCACCAGCTGCACCACGGTGCATGAGCCTCTTCAAAACAGTAATGCCCTGTAGCACAATCTGGTGCGAGGCAACATTATTAATATTGGCGACCAGGCCGACACCGCAGGCGTCGTGTTCGTTGGCCGGATCGTAAAGTGCTTGAGCGTTCATACTCGTCCTTTCCTAAATTTGCGAATCATTCTCAAATCCGCGCATTATTCCTATTTTTGCGAAAAGGCTTTGCAAAAACCGTGCCAAATTGCGGCACAACCCGCCAATTATTGAAAAAGCGGAAATAAAATGTAAAATAGAAACCAAATTCTAAAATTCAGTCAAATTTTCAATTTCAAAAAACGTAAAAGAAATAGCGTTTATTACAATTTCCGTAATAAACAAGAAAAAGAGAGAATACCCCCTCGTTTTCCTAGTCATGCACGCAGCGGATATAGGCACGAACAAGTCCCGGCGGTGTTTTGGTTACGAAAGTCGCGCTATCCGAATTGTCAAATAACATAAAGCCCGACAAACCACCATCATGCGGAGCCCAGAACCGGGTTTTCTCCCCTAGCCCCACAAACTGATCATCGTCTTGCAGGTAGCCGCCGGGCAATATATTAAGTTCGAACTGATTTACGCCGTTCCACTCGTCAGAAGATTTCAGATAATAGGACAATCTCTCAAAATCCCAGGATTCTTCCAGCGCAAAGTCCAAATTCTGCCAATCCTGGTAGGTCGCAACATGGTAGCCAGAGGAGCATACGCTCCGTTGCTTCTCCGAATATTCGCACTGCGTGTAATTGCACGAATCCGGCAGGTGCATTGCCTCGGCCCAGGTGTAAAGCCTTCCGTACTCTGCGCAATTCTCCTCATCCATGTCGTAGCAGACCCCCAGAGAATCCGCGCAGTCGGACCTCCAGAAATCGTAGCAATCCGAGACCTCGTTTTTCGCAATCCAGGTGAACCCCATAAAGGACGTGAACTTGTAATCCGCATCACCGTCATGGGCAATATATCCGACGGTATATTGCTGAGAACTAGACGATTCAAGGGAACTCGATGAAGTTCCTTCGGAACTCGACAAGGATTCTTTGGAACTCGACGACTGGGGCACAAAAGAACTCGAGGCAACGCTCGAACTGGAGACCGGTATATCGTATTTTTTATCCCCGCGGATATCCCTGGGCGCAACACCTTCGTCGAGACATGCGGCAAGCATCAAGACGCACAAGGCCAGCAAGAGGAATTTCGCATTCACTCTCATTTCCCCGCCTCCTGCGATTGCATTTCGCTTCGGCAAGGGTACTGTTTCAGCCAAGCGAGAACATTTTCCCTAGAATGTTTTTCGGAACACAATTCCGGATAAACCTTCGGCACGAGGTCTTCGGAATCAAGTGCAAAATTCGAAACGGCCCAATAAGCCACAGAAACTCCAAGGCCAATCATAAGTCCCCCTACACCACTATTGGTAGCCAGAGCCCCAGGCAAGAAGGACAACGTCCCGACCAACAAAGATGGCCAGAAAAGAACCTTGCGTTCCATCTGTTGACAATAATCGAAAGAATCGACGGGCACCCTGTAGGCCGTATTCCCGTAATCCTGCTTGAGCCATACACTCCTGGAACCTTCATCATAGCAGATTCCCTTGGACGTAACCGCAGTCACGGAATCGCTCGGATGTTCCGCAAGCGACATGGTTTTCGAGGAATCCGGAATCCGGAACCACTGACGCTTGATGGTATGCAGCGAATCGATTTTCCCATTTTCATCCCGCAAGCTGTCGGCATATACTGCATCAATTTCCCTCATTTTCTTGGCATTCTTTTTCGCCATCGAACGCATCACGTCGTTTCCGCCGAGTGTCGCCGTGGTGGATGACCAGATATCCAAAGTCAGAGCAAAGCGGTTCCGGTCTTCATCCAAGTCGCGACCGTAGCGGAATTCCAACGAAACCCTGCTGTCGTTCCCAATTTTCTTTGACACATAGAATCCGCCGCCAACTTCCGTGTAAAAGCGGGGCCGCGGAACCGGAATTTTGCAATCAATCGACAAGCAATCATCATCGACATAATAGACTTCGCGGCCGTTCCTGGAAAGGTGTTCCGTAAAACCGATTTTCCAGTTGTCGTTCAACGGAATCTGTTCTATCGCCATTCCGCCGCCGGAATAACGCCACAGCGCACCGCGCTCATCGGATTTTATTGCGGGTATGACAATCGCGTTCATGTTGCTCCAAGCCGTAAGCCCCAAATAGGGAGAGACAAAACCCATCTGCATGAACGGAGAAAATGTCTGGTAACCCAGCCCAAATGTAAAATAGCCCCCGCTAATATAGCTGGCAAGGTTCACGTCGCCCCACCACTCGGCATAGCTGTAATGGCTGTAGGAATTGTTCTCGTGTCTGCCATTTTCCAGGTCGCCCGCATAATATGACAATCCGAAACTTCCGACCGCACCATCTTTCGCATAGCTATCCATATAGGCCGCCGCGGGAGGCGGACGCATCACGGAACTGCAACCAGCAAGACATGCAGCAACCAAAAGGAGCAACAACAGGGCCGCCTTATTTTTCAATCCGACCGTCATAAGAGCAGACTCATTGAAAAAGCCCAATAAATAAGCGGGTTATCGTCCGGACGCGTTCCCATTTCGAAAGAGAATATATACCCCTGATGATTTTTGGTGTTAGACTCTTTTAACAACGGGATGTTTGTATAGCCAACAAAATCGATGCCATAGTAATAAATCCAGTCCTCGACGTGGTAGCCATCCTGAAGGGCCGGATCTATACGACTCCCCGTACGGTAGTCGGTACCGGTATAGACGCGGGAACCGGGATTGATAATGTGCATCTGACGGAGTCCTCCATGGAGTCCAACGCCCAGGCCGTGGTTGTTCATGAACACCATGGTTCCGCCGCCGACATTAAGGCTACCCGTAAGCAAACTCTCATGGACATCGGTCGTCATGGCATTATCTTCGTCATAACCAAAATAACATCCGTATGACAGATCGTACGTCGCCGCCAGATAAAGGGGGCCCAACCACTGAACCACCATGGGATAAAGACCCACTTTCAAAAGGGCAGAATAATAGGCATTCAAAAACAATCCGCCACCAAGACGATGGCCGGCCCAATGTTCCGCACCCGCGGTATTTTTTGTTCTGGGCCATTTGAAATCGACCAGGTTCATTTCGAAGCGGAAGCTCGACCCATCAACCTTGTCACGCGAGTAATGACTTTGCAAATCCTCGCTAGTGCTAACGATATTCCCCGTTATATTACAGTAATCACAAGATCCAATAGAAGTCGAGAACGAAAAGATGCGCGAACTTCCTGGAGCAATTTGCCTTGCCAAAAGCGCCTGCGGTACAAAACTGGGCGAGAGGACGACGTAATCGTCCGCCCATGCGGCAAAAGCGCAAAGAAATACAATCAGCAGGCAAATCTTTCGCATAGTTTGTTTAAAAAATATAATTTTCCCCCATCTTTTTTATATTTAAAACGAAAAGAGACAATAAAAATGGACCAGAAAGAGATTGACCTCACCCGGTATTTCGAGCTGAAAAAACAGCTAGAAGAAGCAAGCCGACTTTACTACAAGGACGGCTACTCCCCCATGAGCGACCAGGATTTCGACTTCGGGCTCAAGGAGATGGAAGCGCTCGAGGCGAAATACCCGGAACTGCGCGGAAAGGATTCACTCACCCAGCGCGTGGGCAGCGACCTCACCAACGACTTCGCGAAGGTCGCGCACGCCGTGCCGATGCTGAGCATCGCAAACGTTTACAGCGCCGAAGAGATGGCGGAATTCGTCAGGGCAGCAGAGGATGGAATCGCAAGTCTGGATTCAGCTCCTCAGGATGACGCGGGGGGCAAGAAGCGCGCTAAATGGATTTGCGAGCGGAAAATCGACGGCGTTTCGCTCTCCATCGTGTACGAGAACGGACGCTTGAAACAGGCGGCTACCCGCGGCGACGGCGCCCAGGGCGACGACGTGACTTTAAATGCGCTTACGATTGCGGACATTCCCGAATACTTTGACGCGAAGAAGCTGAAGATTGACCCGAGCGAAATCCCGCAGGGCACATTCGAGGTACGCGGCGAAGTCTACATGGAGCGCAAAGCTTTCGAACGCCTGAACGAGCAGTTTATCTTGGAAGGCAAGAAAATTTTCCAGAACCCGCGCAACACAGTTTCGGGTTCGCTCAAGCTCAAGAGTGTCGCCGAATGCAAGACGCGCCCGATGCGCTTCTTTGCCTACCACATTCCGCAGAGCAACAACAAGACCCACGAAGAAAACCTGCTGCAGCTCAAGCGCCTCGGATTCCACACCAACGACTACTGGACTGCCGACACCACCGATGAAATCATGAAGATTTCGGAGCAGATTGGAGCGAGCCGCGACAGCCTTCCTTTCGAAATTGACGGCATGGTCGTAAAGCTGAACGACCTTGCCATGCAGCGTGCCCTCGGTACCACAAGCAAGAGCCCGCGCTGGGCCATCGCCTACAAGTTCAAGGCCGAGCGCGCTTACACACCGCTCCTTTCCGTGGAATTCCAGGTGGGCCGCACCGGGGCCGTGACGCCGGTCGCGAACCTTGCACCCGTGCGCCTCGCGGGCACTACCGTCAAGCGCGCCACCCTCCACAACTTCGACGAGGTCTCGCGTCTGGACCTGCATTACGGCGACACCGTCGGCGTCGAGAAGGGCGGCGAAATCATCCCAAAAATCACCGACGTCAAGAAGGAACTCCGCCCTATCGGAGCCGAACCCGTAAAGGCACCCGAAAAATGCCCCGTTTGCGGAGAACCGCTCACCCACATCGACGACGAAGTGATTTTGCGCTGCGAAAACATGCACTGTGCAGCGCAGGTGCAATGCCTGTTCGAACATTTCGTGAGCCGCGAGGCCATGAACATCGAAAACCTCGGCCCCGCCCTCATCGCAAGCCTGATTGCCACGGGCAAAATCAAGCGCATTCCGGACCTGTACCGCCTCACCATCGAAGACCTTGAATCGCAGGAACGCATGGCCAAGAAGAGTGCGAAGAACGTCTACGACGCCATCGCAGCCTCCAAGGAGCGTAGCCTCGAAAACCTGTTGCACGGCCTCGGCATCCGCTTCGTGGGCCGCACCAGCGCCAGGAATCTCGCCAAGCATTTCCGCACGCTCGATAAAATCCGCGCCGCAACCGTCGAAGACCTGCAAAACGTAACGGACGTGGGCGAACGCATCGGGAAATCCGTCTACGACTTCTTCCACACCGAACGCTACCGCAACGAGGTCGAAGAACTCATTGCGCTCGGCTGCCCCACCGAATTCAAGGGCGTCGTGAAGACGCTTTTCCAGGGGCAAACCGCAGTCATCACCGGAACGCTCCCAAGCATGGACCGCGACGAAGCCCGCAAGCTCATCGAAGAAAACGGCGGCAAGGTATCGGGTTCCGTAAGCAAGAAAACGAGCTGGGTCCTCGCGGGCGAAGCCGCCGGATCTAAGCTCACCAAGGCAAACGAACTCGGGATTCCCGTACACGACGAGGCGTGGCTCCTCGCACAAATCGCGAACAGCGATAGCGGCGATAGCGGCGATAGCGGCGAAACCCCCGATTCCGCCAATGTCGAAAAAAATGGTAGCAAAAAGACCGCCGCCGACGCCAACGGTCAATTAAGTTTATTCTAAGCCCGTTTCGCTATTTCATCAAGGCTTGTTAGGCTCCGGCGACATCATCTGCAATAGCGAATCATTCGCGGCTTCCCTAGGCGTATCCTGGACGCAGCGCAGGGAAAACGACGTGCCTTCGAAATCTTCCGCACGCATCAGCTCATCCTTGCTGTTGATGAGATTCCAGTAGGCAGCGCCTACGTCCCCACCGCCGGACGCTTCCCAGAAATAGGCGCTGGAGCCGAGTTCCATGAATTCGCCGTCGCTGTAGCGCGCCCCCGCAGGAATCGCGTTAAAGCCAGAAACTTCTGTAATGGGCGCACCGCCACGGACCCAGCCTTCGCGCATCTTCATCGCGGAAGCGACACTCCCCTTCCCAATCTGAGCGATACTGGAGACAAGTTCGTCCCATTCCTTCTGCGAAGGCACATGCCAGCCAACCGGGCAAATTCCCTGATGTTCTTCCAGAATTGCACCCTCGACCGGATTAACAATAAAGTCGGCAGGAAGTCTCATCGCCACATGCCACGGATAAAGCCTACCGTAGCTACGGCACCGAATATCCTTGTCCTCGTAGCAGAAGCTTCCGGGAGCGGCAAAGCGCAGGTTCTCGGCCATCCACCTCTTGTTCCCGATGAGAACCGTCTTGTAGTGGTTTTCGTCGCGGGAATCGTAAATCGCCGTGCTGTCGTAAATTTCATCGATACCGGGCGGATCCATCACGCAGCGCACCGGGAAGGCAGCTGCCTTTCCTGAACTGTCGCGCAACAGGTCGTCGCCATCATAGCGTAGCGACCAGAAGAAGGCCGACACGGAATCCTTCTCGGCCGTACTCCAGAATCCGGTTGCAGAATCCCTTCCGGTAAACGCAGAGACAGCGGGCAAGAAACCGGACGGCAACGCGTTGAAACCGAACCCGTTTTCACCGGGCATCGAATTTTCCGTTTCCGGCCACACACCGCGCGCCTTGAGGTTTGTTCCCACGGCCACCGCGTCATCTATGTCCTGAATATACGCATTCAGGCGCTCAAAATCATAGATGCTCGGCACATGCCAGCCGACAGGGCACACGCCTCGATGGACGCGCTTGACAGAATCGCGAGCAGTCAATTCCGAGTAGTCGTTCGAAAGTTTCATCGCCGCAGCCCAGGTGTAGAGCCTGCCGTACTTCGCACAGTTCGCCGAATCGCCTCCATAGCAGAAACTTCCCGGAACATCCACATCCAGATTCTTGGCCATCCACACCTGGTCACCGATATGTATCGCATAGATCTCCCTGTTCTGCACCTTCATGACCTCGGGTTGCACGACAACCGGAGGCGGAGGCGGCTCCTTGATCTTGTAGAGTTTATCTTCGACGCAGCGGACGGAAACAGCGTTGTCCTTGGTATCGAGAACCTTGTCGAATGACTTGGAGTCGTATGTCAAGCGCCAAAAATAAGCTCCGCCCGCATCGTACTCGGTTGCCGCCCAGAACTGGGCCGACGCCCCCTTGTCCATGAACTCGCCGATGAAATACTTTTCGCCGGCAGGCAGGGCATTGAAGCCAAACTCGTCGCTTCCGAAAGGCAGGCGCAATTCCCGGTCCCAGCCATCCTTGGACTTGAGGCTGATGCCCACACCGTCGCTCTTTCCCGTCTTGCCCACAAAATACTTCATCTTCTTCCATTCCTTGTTGGTCGGGACATGCCAACCCGCGGGGCAAACGTCGTGCACGCGCTTTTTAAGCTTGGTAATGGATGTGGAATTGTAATAATCGACAAGCCTCATCGCCGCCGCCCATGTATAAAGGCGGCCATATTCCTCACAATTCACTTCCTGCTTGTTGTAGCATTCGGTTCCCTTGAGCTTGAAGCGCAAATTCTCGGCCATCCAGCGCTGTTCGCCTATCTGCACCGTCTTGTAGACCTGCTTGTCTCGCGAGTCCACCAGGTCCGGCATCGGTTCAACCGCAAAAAGCACAGTCGACATCAAGAGCACAAAAATTATCACTTTCTTCTTCATGCAAATAAAATAACTTAATAAAGCACCATTTTCACAAAAAAAAATAAAGAACTCACCGAAATGAGTTCTTTAGTACCCCCAAGCGGACTCGAACCGCTGTTGCGGGAATGAGAATCCCGAGTCCTGGGCCACTAGACGATAGGGGCAAGTGTGCCAAGCGGCACAAGTATAGAAAAAATCTACACCCGCGTCAACAGGTTTGAAGCTGCCGACGCAATTTTTTTATTCCTTGTAGAAGAGGTCCAGGTTGCTCTCTACAGGCGTTCCCTTTTCGAGATTGCCGACAAACTCGTTGAACACGGTCATGCCGACGAAACGGCTGCTGT
>DJXN01000016.1:28736-65115 GCA_002449765.1 Fibrobacter sp. UBA7003 | reverse complement strand
TTCGCTATCCGCGAAGGTGGCCGTACTGTTGGTGCTGGCTCCGTCACCGAAATCATCAAGTAAGGAATAATCATGGCTGGTGAACGCATCCGTATTCGCTTGAAGAGCTTCGACCATCGTATGATCGACCGCTCCGCTCAAGACATCGTGAATACAGCTAAGCAAACGGGTGCCCGCATTGCGGGACCCATCCCCCTCCCGACGAAAGTCCAGAAGTATACGGTGCTCCGCTCTCCGCATATCGACAAGACTTCTCGTGAACAGTTTGAATCCCGTACGCACAAGCGTCTGATCGACATCCTCGATGCTACGCCGCAAACTGTTGATTCCCTCATGAAACTTGACTTGCCGGCTGGTGTCGAAGTCGAAATTAAGGTCTAATACAATGAACGGTATTCTCGCAAAGAAGTTGGGAATGACCCAAGTGTTCACGGAACAGGGCGAATGCGTCCCTGTAACGGTTCTCGAAGCCGGTCCGTGCGTGGTCGTTTGCCACAAGACAGAAGAAAAGGACGGTTACACTGCCGTCCAGATCGGCTTTGGTCTCAAGAAGGAACAGCGTGCCAACAAGGCTGAAATCGGCCACTTCAAGAAGGCTGACGTTGCTGTTCGTGAACACCTCGCCGAATTTGACGTAGCTGATCTCGAATCCTGGCCGGTTGGCAAGGAATTCGGTGCCGCTGACTTCGCCGATGCAAAGATGGTGAACGTTTCCGGCATTTCCAAGGGTCACGGTTTCTCTGGTGCCATCAAGCGCCACGGTTTCCACAGCGGTCCCCGCTCCCATGGCACGCACAACATGCGTGAACCGGGCGGTACCTCCGCTCACTCCTATCCGGGCCGCGTGTTCCCGGGCAAGCGTATGCCTGGTCAATACGGCAACAAGAAAGTGACCGTCAAGCACCTCCAGGTCGTCAAAGTTGATGGCGACCGCAACCTGATCTTCGTCCGCGGCGCTGTCCCGGGCCCGAAGAACAGCATTATCGTGGTGAGGAAAGACTAATGGCTAGTGCAAAGCTTTTCGCCGCAACAGGCGATTTTAAGAATGATATCCAGCTCCCGGCTATGTTCGACCAGGAAGTCAACAAGGTCTGCATGTACCTTCACATCAAGGCTATCCTGAACAACAACCGCCAGGGCACCGCCAAGACCAAGACCAAGGGTGAAGTTAGCGGCGGTGGCCAGAAGCCGTGGAAGCAGAAGGGTACTGGTCGCGCCCGTGCCGGTCAGAACACCTCCGCCGTGTGGGTGCGTGGTGCCAAGGCCCACGGTCCGAAGTCCCACGACTACTTCGAAAAGGTGAACAAGAAGGTCAAGAAGATCGCGTTCCGTTCCGCCCTCGCCGACAAGGCCAAGGAAGGAAAGGTCCAGGTGTTCGAAGCCCTCAGCTTCGATGCCCCGAAGACCAAGGACCTGCTCGCCGTTCTTACCAAGTCCGGTATCGAACAGCGCAACGTTCTCTTTGTCGTGAGCGTGAAGGATCAGAACCTTTACCTCTCCTCTAACAACATTCCTTGGTGCCGTTGCGCCCGCGTCGAAGATGTCAACACCTACGACATCGTCCGTGCAAACAACGTTGTCATCTCTCAGGCCGCTCTCGCGGAACTTGAAGGAGGCCGCTAATGAAGGAAATTCACGAAATCCTCATTGCTCCGCACGTGACCGAAGAAACCATGAAGAACATGGTGAATCCGCGTAACGATGTGCACAAGTATGTTTTCAAGGTTGCCTTGGACGCTAGCAAGGACGACATCAAGGCCGCTATCGAAAAGCGTTTTGATGTGAAGGTCGCTTCGGTCAACACGTTGATCAACCGCGGCAAGATTGTTCGCAGGCGCATGGCTGCTGGCAAGAAACCCAACTGGAAGAAGGCCTACATCACACTGAAGGCCGGGCAAAAGATTGCCGAGTTCGAAGGAGTATAATCATGGGTCTGAAATCTTATCGCCCGCTTACCCCGACTCTGCGTTACAAGCAGATTGGTGACCGCAAGGAAATCACTGCGGAAAAGCCGTACAAGCCCCTCACTGAGGGCATCAAGAGCAGCTCCGGCCGTAACAACGTCGGTGAAATCACTTCCCGCCGTCGCGGTGGTGGTCACAAGAAGCTGTACCGTATCATCGACTTCAAGCGCAAGTTTGCGGGTATCCCCTGCACTGTCGAGACGATCGAGTACGATCCGAACCGTTCCGCACGTATCGCCCTGGTCAAGTACCAGAACGGCAAGCGCTGCTACATCGTCGCCCCGGCCGACATCAAGGTCGGCGACGTGCTGAACTCCGGCGAAGGTGCCGAGTTCCGCATCGGTAACGCTCTCCCGATCCGCGATATTCCGCTGAACACCATGATCCATAACATTGAGCTCAAGCCCGGCAAGGGTGCACAGCTGGTCCGCTCCGCCGGTGCCGCTGCCGAACTCGTTGCTAAGGATGGCAAGCTCTGCCAGGTCAAGCTTCCGAGCGGTGAAGTTCGCTTCATCTCCGAAGACTGCCTCGCTGTCGTGGGCCAGGTTTCCAACATCGACCACATGAATGAATCCTCGGGCTCTGCCGGTCGTTCCCGCTGGCTCGGCAAGCGTCCCTCCGTCCGCGGTGTCGTGATGAACCCGGTCGACCACCCGCTCGGTGGTGGTGAAGGACGTACCTCTGGTGGTCGTCATCCGTGCTCTCCCTGGGGCAAGAACTCCAAGGGTGCCAAAACTCGTAACAATAAGCGTACCGATAAGTACATCGTGCGCCGTCGTCAGAAGAGGGCCTAATTCATGTCGAGATCCCTTAAGAAAGGTGCGTTCGTGGATTCCCACGTTCTCAGCAAAGCCCAGGCTATGGCTGGCTCCGACAAGAAGCAGCCGATCAAGACCTGGTCCCGTCGTTCCACAATCGTTCCGGACATGGTCGGACTTACGTTCTCCGTGTACAACGGCAAGCAGTTCCTGCCGGTCTATGTCTCCGAAAACATGGTTGGCCATAAGCTCGGCGAATTCGCTATGACTCGTACGTTCCGTGGCCATCGCAAGACCGAAACTGCTGGAGGCAAGAAATAATGCAAGCTGTTGCTAAAGTGAAAAACGTCCGCTACGGCGTTCGCAAGCTCCGTCGCGTTGTCGACCTCGTCCGTGGCAAGTCCGTCGACGAAGCCTTCGCGATGCTCTCCATCCTGCACACGCAGACCAAGGGTGCCCCGCTCGTCGAGAACGCCCTCAAGTCCGCTGTCGCCAACTTCAAGCAGAAGTCTGCCGCCCCGGTTTCCGCCGAGGAACTCGTGGTCAAGACTATCACTGCCGATGGTGGCACCATCATGAAGCGTATCCACCCGCGTTCCCAGGGTCGCGCCTTCCGCATCGAGAAGCCGCTCTCCCACATCACCGTCGTCGTCGCAGACAAGGAGAAATAACAATGGGTCACAAAACTCATCCCAATGGTCTTCGTCTTGGCGTTATCCGCGGTTGGGAATCCAAGTGGTATGCCGAAGACAACTTTGCCGATCTTCTCTATGAAGACATCGTGCTCCGTCGCTACCTGATGAAGCGTTTCGAACATGCCTCCCTCTCCAAGGTCGGCATCGAACGCACCGTCAAGAAGGTGAACGTGAACCTCTTTACCGCCCGCCCGGGTATCGTCATCGGTAAGAAGGGCGAAGAGCTGGAACGCGTCAAGGGCGAACTCCAGTTCCTCACCGGTAAGGAAATCTTTATCAGCGTCCACGAGATCAAGCGCCCGGAAACGGATGCTAAGCTCGTCGCCGAAAACATCGCCCGTCAGCTCGAAAAGCGTATTTCCTTCCGCCGCGCCATGAAGCGCGCCATCCAGAGCGCCATGCGCATGGGTGTGGAAGGCATCAAGGTGCAGTGCGGTGGCCGCCTCGGCGGTGCCGAAATCGCCCGCGTCGAGAAGTATGCCGAAGGCCGCGTGCCTCTGCACACTCTCCGTGCCGACATCGACTACGCGACTTCCATTGCTAAGACCGTCTATGGTGCCATCGGTATCAAGGTGTGGATCATGCACGGCGAAAAGATCGGCAAGGATGTCATGAACGACAACAAGAGAGAGAAGTAATATGCTGAGTCCTAAAAGAACATTACATCGTAAGCAGATGAAAGGCCGCATGAAGGGTGTCGCTTCCCGCGGCAATACCATGGCCTTCGGCGAATTCGGCATTCAGGCTCTTGAAAAGTGCTGGCTGACGGCTCGCCAGATCGAAGCGGCTCGTATCGCCATGACCCGTAAGATCAAGCGCGGCGGTCGCGTGTGGATCCGCGTGTTCCCCGACAAGCCCATCACCCGTCACCCTGCCGAAGCCCGTATGGGTAAGGGTAAGGGCGCCGTGGAATTCTGGGTCGCCGTGATCCTCCCGGGCCGTATCATTTTCGAAATGGGCGGTGTCGAACGCGAACTCGCCATGGAAGCCCTCCATGTCGCCTCGCAGAAGCTCCCCCTCAAATGCAAAATCATCGAAGAATCGGAGATCTAATGAAAGCACGTGAATTGAAGGAACTGGGCGTTGACCAGCTCAAGGAAAAACTGGCTCAGTTGAATCTCGATTTGTTCAATTACCGCATGACTGCGAAGCTCGGTAATTTGGAAAAACCCTCTGTGATCCGTGCGACCCGCAAGGACATCGCCCGTATCAAGACCATCCTCAGCGAAAAGGCCAAGGCATAAGCCGGCAGGAGCAGGAAATGGATAGAAACCTTCGTAAAGTCAAGCAGGGTGTTGTTTCATCTGACAAGATGGACAAGACTATCACGGTTGTGGTCGAAAACCGCAAGCGTCACCCGATGTACAACAAGATCATGACCACCACCAAGAAGCTCAAGGCCCACGACGAAAACAACGAAGCGGGTGAGGGCGACCTGGTGGAAATCATGGAAACCCGTCCGCTGTCCGCGACGAAGCGCTGGCGCCTCGTCCGTATCGTGGAAAAGAAGAAGTAAAATTCTGGAGTAAGGCGAATTATGATTCAAGAAGAAACCAGACTCGTCGTGGCTGACAACAGTGGAGCCAAGGAAGTCGCCTGCATCCGTGTTTTGGGTGGCACCAACCGTCGCTATGCTAGCATCGGTGATGTCATCAAGGTAGCCGTTAAAGACGCTATCCCCCAGAGCAAGGTGAAGAAGGGTTCCGTGGCCGACGCCGTCGTCGTGCGCACACGCAAAGAAATCGCTCGTCCGGACGGAACGTTCATTCGTTTCTCGGACAACGCTGTGGTTCTCATCACCAAGGATGGTGAACCGCGCGGAACCCGTATTTTTGGACCGGTGGCTCGTGAGCTCCGCGAAAAAAATTACATGAAGATCATCTCCCTCGCACCTGAGGTTCTCTAATGGCTAACATCAAGAAGAATGATAACGTCAAGGTGATTTCCGGCGCCCACAAGGGCAAGACCGGCACCGTGATCAGTGTCAAGGATGGCAAGGTGACCGTTTCGGGCGTCAACGTCTGCAAGCGTCACGAGAAGCCGTCCCAGACCAATCAAACTGGCGGCATCATCGAGAAGGAAATGCCTATCGCCATTTCCAACGTGATGCTCCTCGAAGGCAACACGCCTGTCCGTACCCGCATCGTCCGCGAGAAGGGTAAGAAGGGCGTTCGTACCAGTGTCAAGACTGGAAAGGCTGTGTAACCATGAACCAGATGAAGCAATTCTATCTCGAAAAAGTCGTTCCGGCCTTGCAAGCAAAGTTTGCCTACAAGAACGTAATGGAAATCCCGCGTCTCGAAAAGATCGTGGTGAACATGGGCGTGGGCGCCGCTGCCCAGAACCGTAAGATTCTGGACGAAGCTGCCGACACTCTCACTGCCATTACCGGTCAGAAGGCCGTCGTCACCACCGCCAAGAAGGCTATCGCCAACTTCCACCTCCGCGAAGGTCTGGGAATCGGCGCCAAGGTCACCCTCCATGGCGACAACATGTGGGACTTCCTCTTCCGTTTCATCAACATCGACCTCCCGCGCGTCCGCGACTTCCGTGGCCTCGCCCGTCGTGGTTTCGATGGAATGGGCAACTTCACCCTCGGTATCAAGGAACAGACGATCTTCGTCGAAATCGATATCGATAAGGTTTCCCGTACTTTCGGTATGGACATCTCTTTCGTCACCTCCGCCAAGACGGACGACGAAGGCCGTGCCCTTCTCGAAGAACTTGGACTCCCCTTCAGGAAGTAAGGTAATACCATGGCAAGCAGAAGAATGATTGAAAAATGCAAGCGTACCCCGAAGTATACCGTTCGCGGGTATAACCGTTGCAAGCGTTGCGGTAGGCCGCACGCCTTTATGCGCCGCTTTGGCCTTTGCCGTATTTGCTTCCGCGAAATGGCACTCGCCGGCGAAATCCCCGGTATCACAAAGTCGTCCTGGTAAGGAGAGTATAAAATGGCAATGACAGATCCTATCGCCGATATGCTCACCCGCGTGCGCAATGCCTGCAAGGCAAAGCTCCCCGTGGTGGACATCCCTGCCAGCAACCTGAAGCGTGAAATCGCTCGCGTTCTGCAGGAAAAAGGTTTCATCAAGAAGTTCGTCGTCGTTGAAGACGGCAAGCAGGGCATGCTCAAGATCCTGCTCCGCTACACCAACGGCGTTCCCGCAATCCAAGGCATCCAGCGCATTTCGTCGCCTGGTCTCCGTCACTACGTTGACGTGGCCAAGCTTCCGCGCGTCCGCAATGGCCTCGGCTTTGCTATCATCTCCACATCTAAAGGCGTGATGACCGACCACGAAGCCCGCGAACAGAAGGTGGGTGGCGAAGTCGTCGCGAAGGTCTGGTGAGGTAACGATGTCCCGTATCGGAAAAGCTATTATCAATATCCCGGCTGGCGTGAAAGTCGCCGTCAATGGTCAGAACATCAAGGTGGAAGGCCCGAAGGGCAAGCTCGAGACGAACGTCCACGAACTCATTTCCATCAAGCTCGAAGGCAACCAGCTTTCGTTCTCCCGTCCTGATGATCAGAAGTTCACCCGCGCTATCCATGGCACCACCCGCGCTCTCGTCAACAACATGGTCGAAGGCGTCACGAAGGGCTTCCAGAAGACCCTCGAAATCGTGGGCGTTGGTTACCGTGTGGAACAGAAGGGCAAGGACCTGAACCTCGTGCTCGGTTTCTCGCACCCGGTCATTTTCAAGGCTCCGGAAGGCGTCGAACTCAAGGCTGTCGACCCGCTGAAGATTTCCATCTCCGGCATCGACAAGCAGAAGGTCGGCCAGGCTGCAGCTGAAATCCGCAAGTACCGTAAGCCTGAACCGTACAAGGGCAAGGGCATCAAGTACGAAGGCGAAATCATCCGCCGCAAGCAGGGTAAGAAGACAGGTAAATAAGGGTAAACTATGACTGCAATCGCTAAAAAAAGAATCCAGTCCAGAATCGCACGCCACGAACGTGTGCGCAAGTCTGTTGTCGGAACTGCAGAGTGCCCTCGTTTGGCCGTTCGCCGTTCCTTGTCTCACATGGTCGCCCAGATTATCGATGACGCGAACAACAAGTCTCTCGTGCAGGTTGCAACGACTGCGAAGGAATTCCAGAGCAAGTTCGGCAGCATGACGAAGTCGGAGCAGGCTAAGCAGCTCGGTCTCCAGGTCGCTGAAGTCGCTAAGTCCAAGGGCATTGAATCCGTGGTCTTCGACCGCGGCGGTTACATCTATCACGGTCGCGTTCAGGCTCTCGCTGAGGGAGCTCGTGAAGGCGGACTCAAATTCTAGTGAGGTACACTTTGGAACGCGAAGCTCAAGTTTCTGAATTTGAAGACAAGGTTGTACACATCAACCGTTGCGCTAAGACCGTCAAGGGCGGTCGCCGTATGTCTTTCTCCGCTCTCGTTGTCGTTGGCAACAAGAACGGCAAGGTGGGCGTGGGTCTCGGCAAGGCCAAGGAAGTTTCCGAAGCCATCCGCAAGGGCACTGAAGCTGCCCACAGGAACATTGTCGAAGTCCAGCTGCTCGACGGCACCATCCCGCACGACATCGAAGTCAAGAACGGCTCCACCCGCATCCTCCTGATGCCGGCTGCTCCGGGTACTGGCGTTATCGCCGGTGCTGCTGCCCGTGCCGTTCTCGAACTCGCCGGTGTGCGCAACATCCTCACCAAGATTCACGGTTCTTCCAACCCGAGCACTGTTGTCAGCGCTTGCCTCGAAGGCCTGATGTCCCAGATGAACAAGCAGGACTGCGCCAAGCTGCGCGGTTTTGAAGCCTAAGGAGTAATACACCATGAAGAAAGTTCGTATTACTTTGATCAAGGGTACCGTCCGTCGCCTTCCGGTGCATCGCGCCAACGTGAAGGCCCTCGGTCTCCGCAAGATCGGACAATCTGTTGAACACGTTTTGACCCCCAGCATCCAGGGCATGATCAATGCCGTGCGTGACATGGTGAAGGTCGAGGAGATCTAATAATGGAACTCAATACTCTCAATCCTGGCAAAGCCAAGGTCGTCAAGCGCAAGCGCATTGGCCGTGGCCCGGGTTCCGGTTGGGGCACCACCGCTGGTCGTGGCCAGAAGGGTGCCGGCGCTCGTAAGAGTGCCAAGGCCGGCCGTGTCGCTTTCGAAGGCGGCCAGATGCCGATCCACCGTCGCATCCCGAAGCGTGGCTTCAAGCACGCCGGTATCGAATTCCAGATCGTGAACCTGAAGCGTCTCGCAGCGGTCTCCGCTACCGAATTCGACGCCAAGGTCCTCTTCGACCTCGGATTCATCCGCAACATCGAGAAGCCGGTCAAGGTTCTCGCGTTCGGTGCTATCGACAAGGCTATCAACGTAAAGGTTAACGCCATCAGCGAGAAGGCCAAGGCCCTCATCGAAGCTGCTGGCGGCAAAGTCGAGATCGTCTAATGGAAGCTCTCAAGAAAGCCATAGATGCGTTCATCAATGCGTTCAAGATTGAGGACCTGCGCAAGAAGTTGCTCTTCACGCTCGGCATCCTCATCGTCTACCGCATCGGTGCGCACATCACTATCCCCGGAGTAAACGCCGCGGTCCTCGCGGAGTACTTCAAGAACTCGAACAACTTGTTCGGCATGTACGACTCCTTCACGGGCGGTGCGTTTGCGAAAGCGACGATTTTCGCCCTGGGTATCATGCCCTACATCAGCGCATCCATCATCATCCAGTTGATGGGCTCTGTTATCCCGGCCATCCAGATGCTACAGAAGGAAGGCCAGGAAGGGCGCGCCAAGCTGAACCAGTACACCCGTTACTTTACGGTGGTTCTTGCCGCTTTGCAGGGATGGGGCATTTCCGTATGGCTTTCCTCCCTTAAAGTGGGTTCCGCCGCTGCCGGTACAGGCATTTCCGTCCTCGCGGACGACTTCGCTACCGGTGCGGGGAACATCGGCTTCCGTTTACTTGCTACCCTGACCTTCACCGCAGGTACGGTGCTCGTGATGTACCTGGGCGAACAGATTACTTCGCACGGTGTGGGCAACGGTATTTCGCTTATCATTTTCGCCGGTATCGTCGGAGGCCTTCCGCGGGCTTTCTTTGCCGAACTGGAAATGTTTAGAGAAGAGATCCAGCCGCTCGCCATCGAGATTTTCATCCTGGCGATCGTGGTCGTGATTATCGGCTTTATCGTTTTCGTCGAGCAGGCGAACCGTCGCATTCCACTCCAAAGTCCTCGCAGGACTGTCGGAAACAAGGTCATGGGCGGTCAGTCCAGCTATTTGCCCTTCAAGGTGAACACCGCTGGCGTGATCCCCGTTATCTTCGCTTCGTGCATCATGTTCATTCCGGCCATGATCGCGTCGTGGTTCCCGAACGTCTCCGCGATGCAGTCCTTTGCTGCCATGTTCATCCCGGGTCACATTTCTTACAGTGTGATTGACGCTCTCCTCATCATATTCTTCACCTACTTCTACACGGCAATCCAGTACAACCCTAACGACATTGCCGAAAACCTGAAGAGGTCTGGTGGGTTTATCCCTGGTGTGCGTCCCGGTAAGCAGACGGCAGAGTACATTGACCATGTGTTGACCCGAATTTCTCTTCCGGGCTCGCTGTTCCTCGCTCTAATCAGCGTCGGACCGCTTCACCTGAAAGACGCGCTCAATATGAGTTTCTATATTGGGGGCACCTCGGTACTCATCGTGGTCGGTGTGGCGTTGGACACGCTTCGTCAACTCGAAGCCCAACTGCATACCAAGAATTATGAAGGTTTCTTGAAACATGGCCGCATTCGCGGCAGGATGGCGTCCTAGTGGCTAAAGAAGAAGGAATACAGGTAGAAGGTGTTGTGTTGGAAGCTCTTCCCAACGCGTTCTTCCGTGTGAAACTTGGAAATGACCACGAGATTCTCGCTCACGTTTCAGGAAAGATGCGTCGGCATTTCATCCGAATTTTGCCGGACGACAAAGTGTTGGTAGAAATTTCTCCCTACGACCTCAATCGTGGGAGAATCACTTACCGTTACAAGTAATAGGTATCAAAAGAAGGTCTAACCTATGAAACTCAAAGCCTCCATCAAACCCAGGTGTGAAAACTGCAAGATCATCCGTCGCAAGGGTGTATTGCGTATCATCTGTTCGAAGAACCCCCGTCACAAGCAGAAGCAGGGATAAGGAGATCGTATGGCACGTATAGCTGGTGTCGATTTGCCGAAGAACAAGACTGTCGAGTACGGTCTCACGGCAATCTATGGTGTCGGTCTGTTCACCGCAAACAAGGTCTGTGCTCAGCTGGGCATCGACAAGAACAAGAAGTGCGATGACCTCACCGAAGAAGAACAAGGTAAGATTCGTCATCTCCTCGAAGACGAATATTCCGTGGAAGGTCAGCTCCGCGCGGAAGTTACCCTGAACATCAAGCGTCTCTTGGATATCGGTTGCTACCGTGGTATCCGCCACCGCAAGGGCCTGCCGGTCCGCGGTCAGCGTTCCCGTACCAACGCCCGTACCCGCAAGGGCCCCAAGAAGACTGTGGCTAACAAGAAGAAGTAAGGAGATTCGTCGTGGCTGAAGAAGAAATCAAGGAAACCGCTGCCGCTGCCGAAGCTCCGGCCGCAGCCGCTACTGAAGAAGTTAAGGTCAAGAAGGGCAAGAAGCGTATCGACATCCAGGGTATCGCCTGCGTCAACGCTACCTTCAACAACACAATCGTCTCTATCACCGATGCCCGCGGTAACGTCGTGGCTTGGGGCTCCCCCGGTAACTCCGGTTTCAAGGGTTCCCGCAAGAGCACTCCGTTCGCCGCTCAGCTCGCTGCCGAAACTGCCGCCCACAAGGCTTTCGACCTCGGCATGCGCAAGGTGGACGTCCGCGTGAAGGGTGCCGGTGGTGGCCGTGAGTCCGCCGTCCGCGCTCTCAAGAATGCGGGCCTCGAAGTTCTCTCCATTCGAGACGTGACGGGCATTCCGCACAACGGTTGCCGTCCTAAAAAGAAGAGAAGAGTCTAATCCAAAGAGGTATCGCCAATGATGTGGAAATCACTTCAGATGCCGCGTAGCTTCCAGAAAGTGGAAACTAGCGAAGACGGTCGTAAAGCTAAGTTCGTTGTCGAGGCCTTGGAAAGAGGCTGGGGCATCACGCTTGGCAATGCGCTCCGCCGTGTGCTCCTTTCCTCCCTGCAGGGTGCGGCTATCGTCTCCGTGAAAATCGAAGGCGTTGAAAAGGAAATGTCTACGGTCCCGGGTGTGAAGGAAGATGTCACCGACATCATCCTGAACCTGAAGAGCATCCGCGTGAAGCTCCTTTCCGACCATGACGAAACTTTGCACCTGGATATGTCCGGTGATGGCGAAGTCACGGCCAAGGATTTCATGGACAATCCGAACGTGGTCATCCTGACCCCGGACGTCCATATCGCGACCCTGAACGGGAACGCATCGCTTTCCATGGACGTGAAGGTCTCCTGTGGCCGCGGATTCGTCCGTGCCGACGAATTGAAGGACAAGGACGCTCCGATCGGCGTTATCGCCACGGACGCGAACTTCAACCCGGTGCAGCAGGTGGCTATGCACATCAGCGATACCCGCGTTGGCCAGAAGACGGACTACAACCGTCTGGAGCTGGAAATCACGACTGACGGTTCCATCGATCCCGAAGACGCTCTCGCCTACGCTGCGAAGCTCCTCGTCGATCACCTGGAAATCTTCATCAACTTCGAAGGCGACCTCGAGAGCCCCGAAGAGCTGGAGATGGACGAAGAACGTCAGCGTATTGCCACCCTCCTGCGCACTCGCGTGGACGAACTCGAACTCTCTGTTCGTTCCAGCAACTGCCTCCGTATGGCGAATATCCATACCGTTGGCGAACTTGTGCGCAACAAGGAAAACGATATGCTCAAATACAAGAACTTCGGTCGGAAGTCCTTGGTGGAACTTAACGAGGTGTTGACCTCCATGGGCCTTTCCTTTGGCATGGACGTCGATGACTACTTGAAGGATTAACAATGAGACACGGTGTAAAAAACAAGAAACTGGGTGTTAACGCCCAACACAAGCGTGCCATCCTCCGCGCCCTTACCACCTCCATCATCGAGAAGGGTATGGAAGCGGAGCAGTCCGCCCGCTACGTGCGCACGACGCTTCACAAGGCGAAGATTGTCCGCTCCAACGTGGACCGCATGATTACCTACGCAAAGAAGGGTGACCTTTCTGCACGTCGCGAAGCTGCACGCTTCGTCACGAGCCCGAAGGTTCTCCAGGACCTGTTCGCTACCATCGGACCGCGCTACGCTGGCCGCAACGGTGGCTACACTCGCATCATCAAGCTCGGCCCGAACCGCGCTGGTGACGCTGCCGAAATGGCCCTCATCGGCCTCGTCGAAGACGAGATCGTTGCCAAGGCCAAGAAGGCTGCCGAACCTGCCAAGTCCGATGCCGTGAGCATGGTCGAAGGCGAGAGCAAGTCTGCCAACTAGTCTTTGCTGTGAGAAAAACGGGGCCCGACGTTTGTCGGCCCCGTTTTTTTTGATTTTTCCTTTTTTGGTGGTGTCTATTTTTGTATCTTATGGAAACATGCAACGTCTTATTGCTCTTATACTTCTGACAATCTCGCTTGCGTTTTCTGCAGGTGAGATGGATCTTTTTTCCGGCTCGGCGATTGGTGGGAACCACGGGCCGTCTTCGCGCAGTTCCGTCGCGTTGACCCCGGCCTATGCGGAAGCTACGGTCGATTCCAGCTATATCCTTGGCCCCGGTGATTTTTTGGACCTGATGCTGGAAAATGCCTACTTGTCGGTCCAGGTTTATCCCGACGGTTCTGTCGCCATAGAGGAATGCGGTTCCGTGAATGTCGGCGGAAAGACTTTTGCCGAGGCCCGTGAACTGATTCTGGATCTTGCAGCCAAGCGCTTCAAGCGCGAGGAATGCTTCGTCCAGCTTGCCGCACTGAAAAAATACAAGGTGAATGCGATGGGTGCACTGATGAATGTCGGACAGCACCTCCTGGAGCCCCAGACGCGCCTGAGCTATTTCCTCCGCCAGGTGGGCGGTTTCGTTTCGCGTGCGAATCTTGAGGACGTGATGATTATCCGCCACGGCGACACCCTGCACGTGAACTACAACGACGTCTCGGTGAAGGGTGACTTTGCAAAGGACGTGATGCTGATTCAGGGAGACCAGATCTATGTCCCGTTCGTTCCGATGGGCGAGAACGTCGTCATGGTTTTTCCGGGATTCAGGACGAGCGTCACCTACAAGGAGGGCCGCACCCTGCAGGAGTACTTTGAACTTGCCGGCGGGGAACGCCTGCACAATTTCGGGTACAAGGCCGCCTGCGTGAAGGAACAGGGCAAGACGCCGCGCTGGATTCCGCTTGAAGAAATGAAGAGCACGGTTGTCTCGCCGAATACGGAAGTGGAGTTTTCTGCAGAAGAGATGGCCGTCTATGTCGGCGGCGCGCTCAACCATATCGGGAAGGTGGACTACAATCCTTCCTGGCATGCCATCGACTATATCGCTGCGGCGGGCCTGAATACGATTTCGGGTTCCTGGAACCAGGTCAAGGTGTGGCGTGGGAAATCCCCGGAAGCGCTCAGCCTGAGCGTCACGGAGGATCCGATCAATCCCGGCGACTACATCGAGGTGCCGAAGAGCCGTTACGAGTCCTTCAAGGATTTTACCCTTTTCCTCGCTTCGCTCCTCACGGTGGTATCGTCCGCATTCATCATTTACGTCAATTACAAGTAGCTTCGTATGGAAAAACAGGATTCGGTAGGATTTGTCGAGATTTGCCTTCGTTTGCTGAACGGCGACTTGAAGCATTTCAAGCTGTTCGCCTTTATTGTGCTCTTGCCGACGCTTACGGCCTTTGTCCTGGTGATGTGGGTCATCAAGCCGACGTATGTCGCGCAGGCGGTCGTGACTCCGCCCAAGTCGACACAGGGCTCGCTGGATGGACTGAGTTCCATGATCGGCGGCATGTCCGGGGTCTCCTCGATTCTGGGGCTGTCTTCGAACAACGATGACGCGAACGCGGTGTGGACTATCCTGAATTCGTGGGAGCTGCACAACCAGGTCATCGACGAGTTCAACCTGGCGGAACATTACGAGTTCGACGGCAAGTTCCATGCGGACCTGTTGAAAAAGTTCCGGAAGAATTTCGGGATCGAGATGAACAAGGAAGACATGTTCGCGATTTCGGTCGAGGACGAGGATTACAGGCTCGCGGCGAAGATGGTCTCGTTTATCCTCACGAAGGCGGATTCCGCGTTCAACGTGTTCAAGACGTCCCAGGCGCGGCAGTCCAGGATTTATTTCCAGAGCAGGCTGGATTCTTGCGAACATGCGCTCGATTCGCTGATGAAGGAATTCGTGAAGTTCCAGGTCGAGAACAACTTCTATGATCCCGAGGTGCAGCTGGAATCGACGATCAAGTACCTGAGCGCCTTGCAGGCGAAGCGCGAGGAGGTGTCCATCGAGATGGCCTTCGAGAAGGCTGACCGTGGCAAGAGCAAGCGTTACGAGGAACTTTCCAAGCGCTACCAGGGAATTAACGCGGCGCTGAACGGGACGCTGAAGGGCAAGCACGAGAAGGTGGGCATGGTCGCCTTGCAGAAGTCCTCCGAGCTTGGCGCCGAATACATGCGCCGCGAAAACGAAATCCGTGTGCAGGAAGCCATGTATAAGCTGTTGCGGCAGCAGAGCGAGCAGATGCGGCTCGAGGAGGCCAAGATGCTTACGAACCTGCATGTGCTCGAACCGCCCTGGGAAAACGACAAGAAAGTGTTCCCGAGGCGCGGCATTATCCTCATGTTCACGGCGTTCATGTCCTTTTTGCTGGCGACGCTCCTGTGCAATTTCCTGGAGTTCATGCGTTCCGAGAAGGAGAAGAACACGGGCACTTCCGCGGAATGGGCCAACTTCGTGCATGGAATCTGCTTCTGGCGCAAGTAGCATCCTAGGCGGTCCATCATGGATATCAACTTGGCGGTGTGTCCGGAATCCTGCGTGATGTTCTCGCTGGCCGCTATTGTCCTGCTTGTGCTTTCCACGCGCAGGAGCGACTACTTCCGCCCGGCGGTTCTCTATTTTCTGGTCCAGATGGTGATGCTTGGGGTTGCCTACCTCAAGCTTGTCCCGGCCATGACCGATTTCAGGTATACGACATGGCTCGTGTGGGGTGGCGGCATGGCTGCCTTTATCGGGGGCGCCGTCCTTGCGGAGATGGCATGGGTGTCGAAAGGCGGCGCGCGCATGCCCGAGACGCTGTCGCTGCAGGGGAAGTATAGCTGGCCCACGCATTTCTGTTTAAGCTTCCTTGCCTTTGCCTATTTCTTCATAGGCGTGGCCGGCGTTGTCTCTGTCGCGGGAAACCTCGTGCTCCTGACGGGCAACCCTTCGTTCTGGCTTTCCGGGGATAGCCCGGCGCTCAAGTACGCGGACTATTTTACATCGGGCGCCATGGTGGTCGGGCTTTTCGGTGTTGCTTCGTTCAAGTCGATAAACCCGGTGCGGTGGGTCCGCTATGCGTCCAGGGGAATGGTGGCTTTCACGATTGTGCTTAGTTTCTTGACATTCCCGAGCCGCGGCATCAACATGCTCTGTATCGGCTTCATCTTCTTGCTGTATAACTATCTGCACAGGCGGTTTTCGTGGAAGCTAATCATGCTCGCGGTCGCCTTCGTCCTGGTCTTCTTTGTGGCCGTGGCGTCCCTGAAGGGGCAATATGGTGGCTCGTCGACGGACGACCTCATGAATAACGGGATGGTCAAGACGGTGGCGTTGCTCCCGTACATGTACGTGGCGAACAACTATTGGAATCTCGACTATGCGTTCAACAAGCCGGTCGATGCCGCGGAACATGAGTGGACCTACGGCATCGACGCCTTCTACGGCATGACGCACCTGTTGCAGATAGGGGACGGCCTGCAGCAGAGTTTCGGCTGGGATACACCCTTCAACGAGAGCGTGGTCAAGATCAAGAGCCTGAACACGATTCCCTACCTGTGGGATGCCTACAAGGATTTCGGCCTGGTCGGGCTGTTCTTTTTGCCGTTCTTCTTCGGAATCTTTTTCTCGTGGAACTACCGCTACATGGCTACGGCCAAGACTCCCATGCCTGTCCTGTTCATGTGCATGTTTATGATGTGGATTATCCTCTGGAACTTCACGACGGGATACAAGCAAAGCATGTACTGGGTCTGGGGATTCTTCTTTGCGCTGGTGTGCCTGCTTAGCAGGGGGCGTGGCGTGCTACCAGCGAAGAGTTCCCTTGCGGATGTAGTAGCACAGGAGAATGACGGTGATGACGACGTCGCCGGTCAGCGCGAATAGCGGGATGTAACGGTTCGCGAGGAACGCTCCCGCGAGCGAGCATGCGACGACGTTTGTTGCCCCTGCCGCACTCACGATGATGGCGTAGGTCCATGTCGCCTTATTCTTGAGCAGGGTGGATATCATGGAGAGTCTCGCTGCCTGGAAAAGGAGTGAGAAGGAAAGTATTTTCAGGATCGACGCGCTGCATTCGAGTGAATCGGGAGTCCAGTGGACGGCGAAGAAGAGGAACTGCAGGAACTGGCGGGGGAACAGCCACAGCGGCGAGGAACAGGCGGCGATGAATGCCGTGAATATGGCGATTTCCTTGACATGGACGAACTTGTCGTTGGACATGTGCTGGGCGACCAGGTTCGACGAAATGAAGTGGACCATGATTCCCGAACAGAGGACGAGTATCTTGTGGCCGAAGTTGTATGAACTCAGAAATTCTGCAGATGCGAATTTGTCTGCAACATAGAGGCCGACGGGCAGGTAGGCGCATGTGGCGAAACTCGAGATCGCGTAGGGGGCTGCGGCTTTGAACATCAGCTTGAAGAAGAGGAAGGTCCGCCTTGTCAGCCTGAGCAGCTTGCTGCTCAGGGCCTGCGTGACGCCGAAGGTGAACGCGGGCAGTGCTGCAAGCACCATGGCAAGCGCGACGAGTTCGATCTGTGAAACCTTGAAGTAGAGGAGCGCAACTCCCATGACGGCGGAATACGAAATCGAATGCAGCAGCTTGGAGATGAACAGCTTTTTCCAGAACTTGCCGCAGATGAAATACCAGTCGAAGAAGGCATGCTGGAAAACAAGCCCGAGGGTCAGAATGAGTTCGCCGTAGAAGATGGGGTGGTGGCGCCTGACCGTAATGGCGAAAATGACCATGGCGATCGCAGCCGCGACGGAACAGGCGATCCTGAGCTGGAAGATACTCTGGAATAGCCTCCCCTTCGTGGCCCGGTTCCCGAAGAAGGCGAGCACCAGGGTGCCCATGCCGAAATCCGCAATCGTGCAGAAGATGGAATAGTCCGTCTGCAGGACTCCGAAAAAGCCGTAGCCGGATGTCCCGAGGTTCCGTGCGATGAAGTTCTGGACAAGGAACGAGATTCCCTGAATCAGGAAGTTGGCGCACGCGATGAACACGCCAATCTTGATGCTTTTTAGAACGAGAGGCACACGATAAAGATAAAAAAAGAAATACTTGTCGGAGTAGGCCTGCGGCAGGCTTTTTTTATATATTTGACCTATGGGAAAACTGCAAGGTCAGAGCGCTTTTTTCGTTCCGGGGCCGCCGGCATTGCCCGGTGAAGCTCACAGGCCGATTGTAGATTTTTTGCTCCGTGAAACCCGCGGAAAGTCCGTCCTCGACATCGGCGGCGGTCGCGGGGCCTATTCCCTGGAACTCTCCAAGGCGGGCTACGATACCGTCGTTGCCGACATCAATTCCGAGTCCCTGAAGGTTGCCGAGGCGAACGGACTCTCGACGCGGCTTTTGCAGCCGGGCGAGAGCGTTGGCGAAGGCGTCGCGGATACGGTCATGCTGATCGAGGTCCTCGAACATGTTCCCGACCCGAAGGCGTTCCTCGGGTCTGCGATTGCGGCCGCCCGCAAACGGGTCGTTTTTACGCTCCCGTGTACGGATGATTTTGAGCTGCTGTTCGGTCTTGGGCTTTCGTATGCGCATGTCGCGGTCTCGGACCACCTTTGGCATTTTTCCAACGAAGAAATGAAATCCATGCTGGATTCTTTTGGAAAGCCCTACCGGCTGGAACTGGGCGACCCTTTGTTCCCTTCGCTCGCGCTGTCCCTGCTCGGTCGGTACCTGAAGGGCCCGTTGGGTTACGCGGTACGTTTCCCCTTGCGGGTCGCGAACAGGCTTGGCCTGGTTCCCAAGGCCATTCCTTCGCGTTTTTACGGCGTGATAGAAATCGGTTGATTCCGGTTGACAAAATCGCCCCTGGTGGCGATATATAGAGTGAATGGAGAATTTAGTTGGCTTTTTTTTTCTAACTTTGGGTGCTGAAACGCGAGAGTGGCGGAATTGGCAGACGCGCCAGACTTAGGATCTGGTACTTCGGTGTGTGGGTTCGACTCCCACCCCTCGCAGAATTTTACAAACCAAAACAAGCATATCGGAGTTTTGTATGCCCGTTGAAATCAAAGAAACAAGCGCTACCGTGCGCACCCTCGATGTCACCATTCCCGAATCCGACCTCGCTGCCCCCTTCGAGAAGAAGCTCGCGCAGTACAAGAAGCAGGTCGCCCTCAAGGGTTTCCGCCAGGGCATGGTTCCGAAGGCCATGGTCCTGAAGCAGTTCGGTGACGCCATCCGTCACGAAGTCGTGAACGAGACGGTCGACAAGGTCATTGGCGAAGAACTCAAGAAGGCTAACATCATTCCCGTGGGCCAGCTCAAGGTGACCGAGTTCAAGGAAGACAAGGAATCCGGCATCAAGATGACCGTCGAAGTCGAAATTGACCCGGAAATCGACATCAAGGGCTATGCCGATACCGGTATCACCGTTCCGGCTACCGCCGTGCATGAAGAAGAAGTCCAGGCCGAGTTCGACCGCCTTGTCCAGATGTGGAGCAAGGACGAACACGTGGACCGCGAGGCGAAGAACGGCGACGTCGTGGTGGGCAACTACATCGAAGTCGTTATCGACGGCGAGAAGCAGGAACTTCCGGAGAACAAGGAATTCCGCAGCCTCCTCGGCGAATCCGCTTCCCCGGGATTCGATGCGGGCCTCGTTGGCGTGAAGGCCGGCGACAAGAAGGAAATCAACTTCAAGTACCCGGATGACCACAAGGACGAACGCTACCGCGGCAAGACTGCCCAGTTCAACGTCGAGATTACCGACGTGCGCGAAATCGTGCCGCCGACCTTCGACGAGGAATTCTGCAAGCAGGTGGGCGTGAAGGACGTGGAAGAGCTCAAGAGCAACCTCGCCGAAAGCCTCAGCAACCAGAAGCAGGATGCCGCGAAGACGAAGGCCGTGAACGAGGCCATCGACAAGATTATCGAGGCGAACCCGTTCGAGGTGCCGAATGCACGCGTACGCGACCTCATCAAGTGGAGCCTCAACCGCAACGTGCAGGACGAGAAGGACGCCGTGGAACCCACCGAGGAACAGCTCAAGGAACTCGGCCCCGAGGCCATCCGCGAAATCAAGAAGCACCGCATCCTCGACTTCGTCGCCACGAAGGAAAAGCTCAAGGCAAGCCAGGCCAAGGTGGACGAACGCCTGCAGCAGATGGCGAATGCCTACCACATCGGCTTCGAAGATCTGAAGAACCATTTCCGCCAGAGCGGCAGAATCAACCAGCTGCGTGACGAACTCCGTGTCCAGATGGCAGCGGACTTCATCGTGGGTATCCGCCCTGCCGCCGAAGAATCCAAGTAAAAGAGGTTAGTTAATGATCATCCCTACCGTCATCGAGACCACCGGACGCGGTGAACGCGCCTACGATATCTACTCGCGCCTCCTCAAGGAACGCATCATCTTCTTGGGCACGCCCATCAACGACGAAGTGGCGAACAACGTCATGGCCCAGTTGATTTTCCTTGAATACGAGAACCCGGAGAAGGATATCACGCTGTATATCAACAGCCCCGGTGGTTACGTGTCGGCAGGGCTTGCCATTTACGATACCATGCAGCACGTGCGCCCGAATATCGCTACCATCTGCATCGGAAGCTGCGCCTCCATGGCTGCCGTGCTTCTCGCTGCGGGTACGAAGGGCAAGCGCTATGCGCTCCCGCATTCGCGCATCATGCTGCACCAGCCGTCGGGTGCCGCTACCGGCCAGTCGACTGACATCCAGATTACTGCGAAGGAAATCGTGCGCACAAAGGATACGCTTACCGAAATCGTCGCGAAGCACACGGGCAAGTCGATAGACGAGGTCCGCGCGAAGACCGACCGCGATTTCTACATGGGCCCCGATGAAGCGAAGGCCTTTGGCGTCATCGATGAAATCTTTGTTCCGCGTAAAGAGGGAATTTAATGTATCGTAGCGGGAAAAACCATCCTACTGTGACGTGTAGCTTTTGTGGCAAGCCCGCAGAACGCGTCGAGAAGATGATTACGGGCGCGGGCGTGCATATCTGCAGCGACTGCGTGACGATGTGCTACAGGATTATCGAGGAAGACCGCTCCCGCGCGATGCAGGAGAAGGCGGCTACCGAGGCTGCCGTGCAAAAGCCGCTTCCGCTCCCGACCGAAATCAAGGCGCACCTGGACGAGTTCGTCATTGGACAGGACCAGGCGAAGATGGCCCTTTCCGTTGCGGTCTACAACCATTACAAGCGCCTGCGCTACAGGCAGGCCCATGCGGATTCCAAGGATGATGTGGAAGTCGAAAAGTCGAACCTGCTCCTGGTGGGGCCTACCGGTTCGGGCAAGACGCTTTTGGCGCAGACGATGGCGCGCTTCCTCGATGTCCCCTTTACCATTGCAGACGCGACGGTACTCACCGAGGCGGGCTACGTGGGCGAGGATGTCGAAAACATCATCGTGCGCCTTTTGCAGGCCGCTGATTACGATGTGGCGAAGGCCGAACGCGGCATTATCTTCATCGACGAAATCGACAAGATTGCGCGCAAGACGGCGAACCCCTCCATCACCCGCGACGTGAGCGGTGAAGGCGTGCAGCAGGGCCTCCTGAAGATTTTGGAAGGTACCGTGGCGGCTGTGCCGCCGAAGGGCGGTCGCAAGCACCCGGAACAGGCCCTGGTGCAGGTGAACACGAGAAACATCCTGTTCATTTGCGGTGGCGCCTTCGAGACGCTCGACAAGATTATCGCCCAGCGCGTGAACAAGGGCGGCATGGGTTTCGGTGCGGACATCCGTAGCGAGAAGGACAATACGCTCAGCGAGCTGTTCAAGCAGCTCGAACCCGATGACCTTATCAAGTTCGGCCTCATTCCCGAAATCGTGGGCCGCTTGCCGATTGCTGTGGCGCTCGAGGAACTCGACGAGGCTGCCCTCCTGAATATTCTCACGCAGCCGAAGAACGCGCTTGTGAAGCAGTTCAAGAGCCTGTTCGCCATGGACGGGATTGAACTCGAATTTACCGACGAGGCGCTCAAGGAAATCGTGCACGAAACCATGACGCGCAAGACGGGGGCCCGCGGGCTCCGTTCCGTGATGGAGCGGACGCTGCAGAAGGCTATGTTTACGATGCCCGGTTCCGACGTGAAGAAGCTCGTGCTGACTGCCGAGATGGTGAAGAGCGGCCTGAGCTCCGTTGGTGTTGCGGTTTCCGGTGCAGCTAAGAAAACCCGCAAGAAGGCGTCTTAGCGCTATGAATTTTGATTTTTCGAAAACGTATCCGTTGCTCCCGCTTCGGGATGCCGTGGTGTTTCCGCATACGACCCGCCGTATTCTGGTGGGTCGCGAAATGTCGCTCCGTGCCTTGGAATTCGCGGAGAACCACAACAATGTGATTATCCTCGTTGCCCAGAAGGATGTGACGGCTGAAGAAATCCAGAATCCGATGCTCGACCTCTATTCGGTGGGCGTGATTGCGAACGTGAACGGCGTGACGCCTTTCCCGAACGGTTGCGTGAAGGCGGTGCTCGAAGGCGTGCAGATTATCGACCTGCGTTCCATCATGGTGCAGGACGGATTCTTGCATGCGACGGTTTCTCCGCGTCGGCAGCCCTTGAAGGAAAACGCGAAGACGGAATCCTTCGACGAGGTGCTCACGCGCTTCCGCGATTACGCGACAAAGAGGAATATCGCCGAGGGCATGGTCGATGCGTTCTTCGGCATGGAAAACCAGCTGGACGCCTATTACGGTATGATTCCGTTCTTGCAGGTGTCGCTTGCCGAGAAGCAGAGCTTTCTGGAGATAGCGACGCTCGACGAGATGTCGGCGAAGCTGCTTGCGCTGATGGACGTTTCCGAGGACAACGAGAACGTGCTCGTGCGCGTGCAGCAGAGCGTGCGCCAGAAGATGGCGCAACAGCAGAAGGAATGGTTTATCTCCGAACAGATCCGCCAGCTGCAGGATGAACTGGACGGTGATGGCGAAGGGGCCTCGGAACCCGAACAGCTCTTGAAGAAAATCAGGGCGAAGAACTTTACCCCGGCAATCGTGGAAAAGCTCGAGGACGAGATTTCTCGCATGAAGCTCATGCAGCCGACCTCGCCGGAATATGCGGTGAGCCGCAACTACCTCGACTGGTTTTTGAACCTGCCTTACGGCGTGTACACCGACACCGTCCTCAACATGAAAAAGGTGAAGGGCGAACTCGATTCCAAGCACTTCGGGCTCGACAAGGTGAAGGAACGCATCATGGAATACGTCGCGGTGCTGAAGCTTACCGGCACCGAACGCCGATCCCCGATTCTCTGCCTCGTCGGCCCTCCGGGCGTGGGCAAGACGACGCTCGTGGAATCGATTGCGAACGCCATGCAGCGTAACTTTGTCCGCATTACGCTTGGCGGCGTGCGTGACGAGGCCGAAATCCGCGGCCACCGCCGCACCTACATCGGGGCGATGCCCGGCCGCTTTATCCAGGCGCTGCGCCGTGCCAAGTGCATGAACCCGATTATTCTGCTCGACGAAATTGACAAGATGGCGAGCGACTTCCGCGGTGACCCCGCGAGCGCGATGCTCGAGGTGCTGGACCCGGAACAGAACCACGACTTTACCGACCACTTTATGGAAGTGGGCCTCGATCTGAGCCGCGTGCTGTTTATCGCGACGGCGAACAGCGAAGGCGAAATCCCCGAGGCGCTGCGCGACCGTCTTGAAATCGTGCGCCTGCCCGGATACTACCCGCACGAGAAGTTGCAGATTGCAAGCAAGTACCTGGTGCCGCGCATTTGCGAACGCACCGGCGTAAAACTCGGCGAGCAGGTTTCGTTTGACGATGCGATTATCAACCAGGTGATGCGCGGCTGGACCCGCGAGGCGGGCGTGCGCGAACTGGAACGCACCCTCGAGAGTGCGGTGCGCCACCGTGCGAAAGAAATCGTGATGGGCAAGAAGATCAAGCCCGCCGTTACCGAGAAGCAGTTGCAGGAATATCTCGGCGCCCCGAGATTCCTCGACAGCCAGCTGCCCGAACCGGGCCGCCCCGGCGTGGTGACGGGCCTTGCGTGGACGAGTGTGGGCGGCGAGATTCTCCCCATCGAGTGCATGCTCCTGAGCGGCAAGGGCCAGATTATCATGACCGGAAAGCTCGGCGACGTGATGAAGGAATCCGCCCAGATTGCGGTGAGCTTGGTGCGCGAACGCCTGCACCGCTTTGGCATCGACCCCGCGATTGTCAAGAAGACGGACATCCACATTCACGTGCCCGAAGGCGCCGTGCCGAAGGACGGGCCCTCCGCGGGTATCGCCCTTACGCTGTGCCTGCTCTCTGCGTTCACCAGGATTCCCGTACCGCCTGACGTCGCGTTTACCGGCGAGGTGAGCCTTACGGGCGCATGCCTTGCGATTGGCGGGCTTAACGAGAAGGCGCTTGCGGCTCTCCAGGCCGGCGTGAAGACGCTTCGCCTGCCTGCCCAGAACAAGAAGGACGTGGACGAACTCCCGGCACCCGCGAAGAAGGGCCTGAAGATCTATACGCACAAGCACATCGACGAAATCGTGAAGATTCTTTTCGTGCAGAAGAAGGCGAAGAAGTAAAAAACTGTAATGTCACCCTGGAGCGCGAAGCGCGATAGGTACATTTATTGTCCCCGGTGCGCTCCGGGGATTTTTTTGTATTTTGAATAAAGAATTTGACGGACAAATTATATGTCGAAAAATAAGCCACTATATACGCTTGAAAAAAGAGATGTTCTCTTTTTTGTGATTGCAGAAACTGTTCTTTTTCTTTTGCCGACAATTTTAACTGTGGCAGCGATTGCTTTGGGTTTTTATGTAGATTATGGTACGGGTCCGGATAAACGGGCGTGGATTCTTTCTGCAGTGTTTTGGCCTTTTATTCCATTCGCTTTGTGCGCCCCTTTTGTGTGCGTCTATAGAAAACTTTGGCGCACGCCGCATGATTTCTTTACCATTGCCAAGATTTCGTTTGTTCCGTTTATTCCAGGATGGCTGTATATATTGGGCTGCGCTATTTGGTTGTCTATCAAGTGGGAATGGGAAATGGTGGGGATTCTTGGTTTACCGTCCTTTATTTTCTTGGCTTGCTATCTCATTGTTTTACTGGGCCTTTTTCTTGCTAGACGGTAACTCGTTTTATATATTTGTGCGTTGAAAATAGAGGCGTAACATGGAATTCACTCTCGAAGAAATGCGTGGGCACCTTGCAGCTCTCGAAGCAAGGATTGGTGAAGCCTGCAAGATTGCGGGCCGTAGCCGTGAATCGGTCAAGCTTGTTTGGGTGAGCAAGTTCCACCCGGCAGAAGCCGTGGAAAATGCAATTAGTTTGGGTGCGACCGACTTCGGCGAGAACCGCGTGCAGGAGGCCGAACTCAAGTTCTCTGCGCCGCGCATGGCACTCAATGGCGAACGTGTGCGTTGCCACGTGATTGGCCCCGTGCAGAGCAACAAGCTCAAGAAGGCGGCCATCGTCGCCGATTGCATCCATTCCATCGCGAGCATCGAGGCGGTGGAAAAGCTGGAACGCGTCTGCGCGGCACTCCCCGGCAACGGCGCCGGCGCATCTCAGGGCAAAATCCTTGATATACTCTTCCAGGTGAACGCCGGTGAAGAAGAGACGAAGAGCGGGCTCGACGTGCACGAGGCCGAGGCATTCTTGAACGACCTTGCCGCAAAGGCGGGCGCCGCTTCCGACGGCAAGAGCGAAAACTTCCCGCACCTGCGTTTCCGCGGGCTCATGACCATCGGGAAGAACACGGGTGTCGCCGAAGACAGCCGCGAATGTTTCGCGTTCCTCCGCAGCCTTCAACAGAAATTCCTGGCACGTGGCGGTGCGTTTGCCCACTTCGATCAGCTTTCGATGGGCATGACTGGCGACCTGGAAGTCGCGATTGAAGAAGGCTCCACGATGATTCGCGTGGGCACGGCCCTCTTCGGCGAGCGCGATTACTCCAAACCGGTGAACGACCCGGCGTAGACTTCGGATTATATCGGATATTTGTCTTTGGCAGCTTCGAGTTCGGCGCTGGTCTTTTCCCAGTCTTCGTAAAGCTGGTCGACTTTCTTCTTGTTGTCGTCCATGTCCTTGGCGATGGCGGTGATGGCGTTCCCGTCGCCGCTTTCCGAGGCGGTCACGAGTTTCGCTTCGAGTTCGCCGCCGAGGGCTTCGGCCTTCGCGATATCTTCTTCGATTTTCGCGAGTTTCTTTTCGAGGGGCTTTATGACCTTGCTGCGCTCGGCGATATAGTCGGCACGCGCCTTGCGGTCTTCCTTGGCGCGCGGGGCTGCCGAGGGTGCGTCCGTTTTCACGTCGATGTTCGAAACCTTGATGTTCGCGGATTCACCGGCGGGAACAAGGAAATCTACCAGGGAGGCCTGCATTACCACTACACCTACTGGGACGAGGACAAGGGCGACTCGATTTCGCTTTCGATGAACGGCGTGATTGAGGATAGGGTGGGCCCGATACTCATGAGCGCCATCGTGACTCCGGGTACGGACAAGCTCACGACGCTTACGCTGTTGCTGAGCGAAGGGACGCTCGACACGAATCTCGCTGCGGCCGACATGTTCAGTTTCAAGATATGGCGTATGGGTGCGGAGGCATCTACGCAACTGATTTCATCCAGTATTTCCAGGGTGCAGAATGGCGTACGTTACGATCTCCATTTTTATGGAGGTGAAGATGCGGTGGTTCCTGCGGTGGGCGATTCCGTGCGGCTTATGTCGGGCGTGTTGCGCGATCTGAACGGCAACGTGCCGCATTTTGAAAACCCGTGGGTGAGAATTGTTGGCGGGCAGCGCCTGCTGGTGGAAGATGCGGGTCTGGTGACCCTCACGGAAGAACGTGCGCTCGAAACACTTGCCTGGCAGGAAGGCGTGAAGCCCGTAGTTGTTGACCCGGAGATGTCGCTGAAGGATGCCATCGAGCAGCACGGGCTCCCGGGCCAGCTGCTGAATTACGACATGCAGGAACTGGCGCTCACAGCGGGTGATTCCGTGTCAATCGATTCCATACGTATTGTGTGGGAGGTGAGTTACTTCTCGAGCCTCGGGCAGTTCGTGAACCGGGCGAAGGGCTCCGTGGCGTGTTCCGATGAGGATATCTTTGGCGGGGACTGTCGGAAAAATCCGGGCAAGGTGTTCCTCGCGTGGAATGCACGTAGCGACAAGGGAAGGCTCGTGGGTACGGGAGCGTACATCTCGAAACTCGAATGGAAGGTGATGGCTGGCCCCGAGAAGGTGGGCAGTCGCGATGACACGTTTACGCTGGGCGTGAAGCGTTCTAAATAGCGTTAGTTGTAACTTTTTGTTTACGAGATAACAAAAAGTATCATTTTTACGTGATTCTGCTTATTGCAAGAATTGGGGTTCTTGACTTTAGCCCCTTTTCAGTATAAGTTTATAATAATGTTATATAATTATTAAAAAAGGAAGGTCTGGCATGAAAAAGGAACTTCATGTGTTTTTCCTATTTACTCTGATAGCTTTCTTTGCCTCGGTGGCAAATGCCGGGCAGGTGAATTTGCAGACTAGTCCGGAGACTGGCGGAAAGTATATCAATATGCCAGAATCCGATTATGACACCCTGATCCTTCAGGGTGCAACATCATTCACCGTATATGACGACGGTGGAGAGTATGGAAGCTATAACAATGATGAGGATGGATATCTAGTCTTGATCGTGCCGGAAGGCCTGTCGTTTGTTGTATCCGGAACTGTGAATACGGAAGAAGGTTATGATTATTTAAAGATATATAAAAACGAGGTGTCGGAGAGCGGGGAGGAAGGTGAATACCTTTTGGGTAAAATGTCGGGAGAGGGTATAGACGTTTCGATTACTAGTGCGGAACGTACCATGATACTTTATTTTCATTCGGATGGGAGTCAAGTACGTTCTGGTCTTGAGTTGAATGTTTCTGTAGGTAATGCCTCGACATCACATGCAGTGGAGTTGAATACCGCGGAAGGAGGGATTGTTACTAGCGACAAGGAAACTGCGACCTTTGGCGAAGAAGTGACTCTGACTCTGGCCCCGAGCGGTAGTAACTTGATAAAGGGCGTATCGGTTGTTGATGCCAGTGGAAACATTGTGAAGACCTCCGAAATCAACTGGTACTCTGGTACTAATACGGCAAAGTTTATTATGCCTGGTAGTAAAGTAACGGTAACGCCTCAGTTTGTGGGGCGTATTTCTGCCGCTGACGGAGCCTTTGTCAATATGCCTGTTTCGGGAACGAAAAATATCATTATTCCGGCAGGAGTTTCATCGTTTAAGATTTATGATGACGGTGGCAAGAATGGAGATTATAGTAATGATGCGGATGGATATCTTGTATTGACGGCACCAGAGGGACATATATTGCAAATCTCGGGAAAATTAAATACGGAACCGAAATGTGATTACTTCAGCATCTATAATGGTGACTTGGATGATAATGAGTTTGTGGCATCTCTGGATGGTGTAAATGTTGATGTCTCTACTAGTAGTACGGGACGATCAATGGTGCTTTATTTTAATTCGGATGGAAGTGAAACATATTCTGGCCTCGAATTAACTGTGTCCGTTGTTGACTTCTCGGCATCGCATGCGGTGGTGCTGAATCAGGCGGGTGGAGGTACCGTTGCTAGCGACAAAACTGAAGCAATGTTTGGCGATGAAGTAACATTGACTTTGACACCCGACGAAAACAAATTTATTGGTGGCGTTTCTGTTGTTGACGAGAATGGATCCCCTGTTAGCGTTTCCGAAATCAAATGGTATTCTGATGATAGGACTGTAAAATTTACGATGCCTGGAAGCGGTGTTACGGTAACGCCAACGTTTGTTAATAACATTACAGCGGAGGGTGGAGCGTATATCAATATGTCTTATGATGAGACAAGGGAAATAACTATTCCCGCAGGCGTTGCTTCGTTCAATGTCTATGACGATGGTGGTAAAAATGGGGATTATAGCGATGGTGCCAATGGTTCTATTATCCTGACTGTGCCGGATGGTTTTTCGTTCTTGATTACGGGGACGGTGAATACGGAAGGTGGTTACGACGGAATAAAGATTTATGAAGGTGTTCCGAATAATTATGAATCTTTAGAGGATTATAGCGGTGAAAATATTGACGTTTCTTTTGCCAGCGCGGCACGCACGATAACGCTTACATTCTATTCGGATGATGGTAGCACACGTTCTGGTATTGATTTGAAGGTGTCCTTGGTGAACTACACCACAGAGCATAATATTGTTGTTGCTAATGTATCGGGAGGAACGGTTACCTCGGATAAGGCCTCCGCAACAATCGGAGAAACAGTTTCTTTGAACGTTGATTTGTCTGAAGATTCTTGGTTGAATCGACTTAATGTTGTAGACGAAAATGGCAATGATGTTGTTGTTGAAGGCGGTACCTGGTACACGAACAATTCGGCTACATTTACAATGCCTTATGCTGACGTTACGGTTACTCCCGATTATGCGACGGCGCGCTCTGCCGAGGGGGGGCTTTATGTCAACATGCCTAAGAACGGCAAGCAGTATATAACGATTCCGGATGGAGTAACATCGTTCAAGGTGTATGACGATGGAGGCAAGGATGGCAATTTCAGTAAAGGAATAGAGGGAATCCTTGAACTGACTGCACCAGAAGGGAAAATCCTTCAAGTAACGGGTTATGAACGGTCATATAGCGATGGAAAGGATTGGAGCGGCTCTCTTTCCATTTACGAGGGCGATGAAGATGGTTCTGCCTACTTGGAATATTGGGGCAATTCGGAAGGGGCCGAGATTGAGCCTGTTTCCAGCATAGGAAATGTTTTGACGTTAAAGTTTGGAACGAGTAATGACGGTGTCGCTGAAGGCCTTGACTTGACAGTTTCTGTCCTCGACGAACCTCCTGCGCTTACGATAACGTACTCCCCGTCAGTGGGTGGTACACTGGATGTTCAGACCTCTGCTCAGTATCGAGAAACCGTACAGATGAGTGCGACTCCGGAACAAGGTTATCTTTTGAGTCGGGTAGATGTTTATGAGACAGAAGGCCATAATTCCGTTGCGGTCAGTGGCGGGCTCTGGTATTCGAATAATCAGGCCAGCTTTGTTATGCCGAACAAGGATGTAACAGTTAGTCCGGTGTTTACAAATAACTTCTCTGTGGAAGGAGGACTCTATGTTGTTATGCCGACGGATGGAAGTAGAATTGATGTAAATATCCCGAGTAAAGTCACATCGTTCAAAATTTATCGTGATAATTTTAACGATTATTATGGTCGTGGGACATTAGAATTGCAAGCCCCAGATGGGTATGTTATGCAGGTGAGTGGGTTGTCGGACGAACTTGCTAATGTTTTTAGGATTGAAGGGAAAAATGAATATGGCGGTAAATGCCTGTGGGGTTATTGCGGTACAGATAAGGATGTCGTAGTCAGTCAGACCTCTAGTATTGAATTGGAATATGATTCTGACGATGCCAGTTACAACCTTGATTTGACAGTGACTCTCATAGATGCTAGTACGCCGCACGAAGTGAAAATTGCGGAAGACATTACTGGAGGAACAGTTCAAAGTGATAAGGCTTCTGCTGTTGTTCAGGAATACGTCTACCTGCAGACGACCCCTGAAGAAGGCAAGATTCTGTTGTCTATGGATGTAATTGACTCTATAGGCAATTCTGTAGAAGTTGATGGTGGCTTATGGTATTCTGGCAATCAGGCATCGTTCGAAATGCCGGCCATGTACGTTACCGTTTCTCCGACATTTACGGGCAACTTTAATGACCTATCTATAAACATGCCTATCGAAGATCAGGAAATAGCGGCATATATTCCGGCCAATGTTACCTCGTTCAAGGTCTATGATGATGGCGGTGCGAGTGGCGAATATACGAAGTCCAGCGGAATCAATAGCCTAGTGATGCATGCGCCTGAGGGATTTGTTTTCCGCGTGACGGGTACCGTGTCTACGGGGTCGGACAATGATTATCTGCGTATTATTGACGGAGAGCGTTCTGGAGACATTCTTTTGAGTAGCTTGAGCGGATACGATAAAGATGTTGGAACTTATTATAGTTCGGGTCAAGTGATGACATTGATGTTCAATACCGGCAATAGTGGGACTGCGTTTGATGGCTTAGACTTGACTGTAGAACTTGTGGATGCCTCTATAGAGCATGCAATAGCGCTTACCTATAATAACCTAAGGGGAACCGTTTCTTCGGATAAGTCAACTGCGGCTACGGGTGAAACTGTTACATTGACTGCGGTTCCAAGGAGCGACTATTTGCTAAAGGAAATCCGCGTTACGGATGCAAATGGAAATTCTAAGAAGGTGACCGGCGGTACATGGGCGACATCGAATACGGCAACATTTACGATGCCTTATTCGGATGTTAGTGCGGAGGCTATCTTTACAGATAACTGGACCTCGTCTGTGCTGTTTGTCAATATGCCTGCGTCGGGGGATATGACCGTAGATATACCTGAAGGTGTATCCTCGTTCAAGGTCTATGATGATGGTGGATTGAATGCGAGCAGTGTCTTGGGTGCGGATGGACATCTTGTATTGAGGGCGCCCATTGGGTATAGATTGCAGGCTTTGGGTTCAATAACTGGTCGTTATATGGCAATAGCGAGATTGTCTATTCACGATGGCGATGCTTCTGCATCTGTAATTAGTGAGGTTAATTCTGAATATATGGGCGGAACGAAGAATGTCGCGACTGTGACGAGTTCTGGAAATGTGATGACTCTAGATTTTTCATGTAACCCTATGATGGGGAAGGATTTTGGAAATCCGGCCGATATGCAGCTGGTGGTGACGCTTGTTGCGGCTGAGGCGCACGAAGTTGCTTTGGGTGAGTATACAGGCGGAACGGCTTCTATCGACAAGGCGACAGCTTATCCTGGTGAAACGGTGACATTGACGGCTCATTCGGCGACGGGCTACATCCTTACCGGAGTCAATGTCGTGGACTCGGAAAATAGTCCTGTAAAGACGAGCGAGCCAACGTGGGATGCGGATAACACCGTAACATTTGTCATGCCGAACAATGCTGTTACGGTGATGCCCCAGTTTACGAATAACTTGACTGCCGAAGGTGGGCTTTATATCAGGATGCCGTCTGGTGGAAATGCGATGCAGTTTACTGTGCCCGAAGGGGTGACATCGTTCAAACTCTATGCAGCCGATGTGGATGAATATCATTGCACAAGCGATTATAGTGATAATATCATTGAACTTGCTTCTACTGACGGAAGTGGATTCTTGATTGCGGGAAGTATTTCTTCGGATTCGCACTTGAATATCCATGACGGACAGATAGAATGGACGGAATATCCTCCGCAGGATAGATACTATTGGGGCTATCAGTCAACAGATATAGGGCAGTATCAGAGTACCGGCGACACGGTAACGATATCCTACAACCGCTGTGAAGGTCTTGATTTGACAGTGACGGTTGGTGGTGTTGCTACAAAGTATACGGTAGCTGTTGCAGAAGCTGTTGGCGGGACTGTTTCTAGTAGCAAGGACGAAGCCCTCGCTGGACAAACCGTTAATCTCGAAATACGTCACGATGCAACCCACATTTTGGAAGGCATCCGAGTTGAGGATACTGATGGCAATTCCGTTGTAGAGCTTGGAGCGACATGGTACAATTACGGTAATCCGTCGTTTACCATGCCTTCGACCAATATTACGGTTATCCCGGCATTTACGGATAAGCTTACTGCAGAGGATGGCTTGTTTATCAATATGCCAAGCAACGAATGGAATGACTTGTATGCATCAATTCCTGGTAATGTCAAGTCGTTCAAGATATACGATGATGGTGGTAGTGATGGCAATTATACTACGTCTGCTAATGGAAGGATTTCTATGCATGCTCCCGGTGGATACGTCTTTAAATTGACTGGCTCTATGACCGCAACAGCGACGGGTCGTCTTTTAATTGATGTTGAAAATAATGGAGATTATACTAATCATGAGATAACGAGTACGGGAGAAGGCCTCGCAACTGATGTTGGTGCCATTATGGGCGATAACATGGAAATAAGGTTCCGGGGATGCGATAATGACAAGGAGTGCTATTATAGCGCCTCGACATACTCCGGTCTCGACTTGACTGTGACGCTTGTGAAGTCTGTCCACTATGCTGCAATTTCTGTTGAAGTAAACGAAGATGGAGATACGGTAGCTACTGTTAATGGAATGTATAATGGCTATGATGGTGTATATGTTCCTGAGGAAATATCTGTTGATACGCTTATCTTCAATCGAGAATTTACCACTAGCGGCTATTCCACTATCGTGTTGCCCGTTGACATCAATGGGTCGAGTATTGATGGTTTGAGGCAGGTATTGAAATTTGACGGCATGGGCGTCGATGGAAATGGCAAGAAGAAGGTTCAGATGAGGGCGGTCTGGTGCCAGAATGACGTCAATGAGGTTTGTTCGTCGCTTTCCGGAAACCTGACGGCGTACACACCGTACATAATTCAGCTTGCTGACAATACACTCACATTCCATGGTAAGCAAAAACTCTTGCCGACGGAAACTCCGGAAACCCGCGTGGGTGACTGGGTATTCCGTGGCGCGCTCGAAAGGCGTGAGTGGTATGACGGTGACGGCGAGGTTGGCAAGGTATATGGGTATGCTGCGGGTAATGCTACCGGCGTTTCTGCAGGAGACTTCGTAAAGTTTACCAATGGTGCATGGATCCGCCCGATGCGTGCCTACCTCATCAATGAGCCGCTTGATCGGAGCTTCGCAAGAGGACTTAACAAGAATGCCAAGGTTAGTGTTGCAGACGAGGACCTTCCCGAAAAGATTGAAGTCGAAATCATCTACGAAAGGGAGGATGGCAGTGAAGAGACTACCGTTATTGGGCATTTCAATACCCGCACGGGAGAGTTTATATTGAATCGCCCGGCGCGCACATTCGACCTTAAGGGCCGTAATGTGAATGGGACGCCCAAGGCGAAGGGAATGTACATAAGGAAGTAGAGGTTATAACTATGGATAACGCAATGGAACAGAAAAAAGAATACACCGCTCCGGAAATGAACGTTGTAGAACTAAAACAGAAACGCCCCATTTTGCAGGAAGCTAGCGATCCGTCTGGTTATGGAAACGAGGCTGGGTAAATAAGCGTTTCTTGAGTTAATTGCTTATATCGGGTACTTGTCCTTCGCGGCTTCGAGTTCGGCGCTAGTCCGTTCCCATTCCGCGTAGAGGCTGTCGACAAGGTTCTTGTTGTCGTCCATGTCTTTGGCGATGGCGGTGATGGCGTTCCCGTCGCCGCTTTCCGAGGCGGTCACGAGCTTTGCCTCGAGTTCGCCGCCGAGGGCTTCGGCTTTCGCGATATCTTCCTCGATTTTTGCAAGTTTCTTTTCGAGCGGCTTGATGACCTTGCTGCGTTCGGCGATGTAGTCGGCGCGGGCCTTGCGGTCTTCCTTGGCGCGGGGTGCGGCATTCTCCGAGTCGCCCATCACGTCGATGTTCGATACCTTGATGTTCGCGGAGTTTGCACCGCCGGGCTTCTTTTCGGATGCCCAGCCCACCTTCTCGAGGAAGTCGGCGTACGTGCCTTCGAATATGCGGCAGGTTCCGCCGTCGAACACCACGAGCCTTGTGGCGAACGCGTGCAGGAGTTCCTCGTCGTGGGTCACCACCAGCGCTGTGCCTTCGTAGTCTTCGAGCGCGTCGATGAGGCTCTCGATGCTTTCCATGTCGAGGTGGTTCGTGGGTTCGTCGAGCAGTAGCATGTTGCAGGGGCTTGCGAGAATCTTCCCGAGGAGCACGCGGCTCCTTTCGCCACCGGAGAGCACCTTCACCTTCTTGAGCGCGTTGTCGCCACTGAACATCATGAGGCCTGCAAGCCCGCGGGCGCGGCTCTTCTGCGATACTTCTTCAATCGCCGATGCAATTTCTTCTTCGACGGTGTTGTCGAGGTTCAGACGGTTGATATTCGTCTGTCCGAAATAGTTTATCTGTAGGTTCGGGTTGTAGCTGATTTCGCCTGCGGTTGGCTGCAGTTCCTTTGCTATCAGATTTAAAAGCGTCGTTTTACCGCGGCCGTTCGGGCCGATGACTGCGATGCGGTCGCCCTTGAATACTTCCATCGTCAAGTCGGTGATGAGCTCGGGACCCATTCCCTGCACGGTGCCGTCTTCGCCCTTGTTCGGGTACGCGAACGAGAGTCCCTTAATCTGCAGCATCCTCTTGCCGGGGAAACCTGCCTCGGTAAAGCTGAATTCCAGATTGCGTTCGTGCGTGAGGCGCTCGCCCGTGGCAAGCTTTGCGGCGGCCTTGATCTTGGACTGCACCATCGCGGCTTTCGCGGCCTTGTAGCGGAAACGCTCGATAACCTTCTCGAGCTGTTCCTTCTTTTTCGCCTCGTTTTCTTGCGTGCGTTGCGCGACTTCCTCTTCTTCGGCCACCGTCTCGCGGAGCTTTTCTACGGTGCCCTTCACCTTGCGAATCTTATGGCGGAAAATCCCGGCGGTGTGCGTGCAGACCTCGTCCATAAAGTGGTGGTCGTGCGTAATCAGGAGCACTTCGCCCTTCCAGCTACGCAGAAAACGGCTGAGCCAGCGCATCGACACGATGTCGAGGTAGTTTGTCGGTTCGTCGAGCAATAGCATGTCGGGCTCGCTCGCCAAGACCTTCGCGAGGTTCAGGCGAATCTGGAAACCGCCCGAGAGGAGCGAGGGGCTCTTGTGCATGGATTCTTCGTCGAATCCGAGACCGAACAAAATCGCTTCTACCTTGTGTTCTTCCAGCCAGCCGTCTTCATTGGGCTTCAAGACACTGCAGGCCTCCTCGTGCACGGTCGCGTGCGTGAAGTTCAGGTGCTGCTGCAGGTAGCCCAGCGTGTATTTCTTGGGAATGTCGATGGAACCGCCGTCAAGGCATTCCTGCCCGAGAATCATCTTGAACAGCGTGGACTTGCCGCAACCGTTACGGCCTACGAGCCCTACGCGCTCATGGTCGCCCACGAGCAGGCTTGCGCCATCGAGCAAAACTTGCACGCCGAATGATTTGGAGACGTTCTGAATCTGGATCACGGGAGCAAATTTAGAAAAAACCGCCTGCCGTGCCAAATTCCGCACAAAATTACGAAACTTACGAAAAGTGTTGACGAATGTTTTTTTTTTCTTACATTAAAAAGTAAGAAGATTCTAACCCCTAAAAAAGGAGATAGCATGACTATCAAAAAATGGACATACGCAGTTGGCTTCACGGCGGGATTGGCGCTTGTGGCCTGTTCAGGTGAAAACGGTACGGACGGTGCTCCGGGTGCAGACGGGGCCGATGGCACGAGCTGCGTTGCCGAGGCGCTCGAGGATGGTTCCGGCTTCGACATGATTTGCGGAGGCAAGAGTGTCGGTACCGTGAAGAACGGCGAAGACGGTGCTAACGGTAAAGATGGTACCAACGGCAAGAACGGAGCCGATGGTAAAAATGGCACCAATGGTACGAACGGCACCGACGGTAAGGATGGAACTTCTTGTGTTGTGAAGCCTTTCGATGGCGGTTTCAAGGTGCTTTGCGCCGGCGACTCCGTAGGCGTGCTCGTGAATGGCGTTGATGGCACTAATGGTAAGGATGGTACCAATGGAACGGACGGCACCAACGGTACAA
>DJXN01000016.1:28464-28614 GCA_002449765.1 Fibrobacter sp. UBA7003 | reverse complement strand
CCAACGGTACAAACGGCAAGAGCGCCTACGAACTGGCTGTGGCGGCTGGGTTCGAAGGGACCGAAGCGGAATGGCTCGCCTCGCTGAAGGGTGCTGACGGCACGAACGGTACGAATGGCACCAACGGAACGGACGGCACCAACGGTACAA
>DJXN01000016.1:0-28386 GCA_002449765.1 Fibrobacter sp. UBA7003 | reverse complement strand
CCAACGGTACAAACGGCAAGAGCGCTTACGAACTGGCTGTGGCGGCTGGGTTCGAGGGTACTGAGGCGCAGTGGCTCGCCTCGCTGAAGGGTGCTGACGGCACGAACGGTACGAACGGCACCAACGGAACGGACGGCACGAACGGCAAGAGCGCGTATGAACTTGCAGTGGCGGCCGGGTTCGAAGGGACTGAAGCCGAATGGCTCGCGGCCCTGAAGGGCGCCAAGGGCGATGCCGGTGATGACGGCGTGTCTTGCGTGTTGACGGACAACAACGACGGTACCGTGACGGTGACCTGCGGCGCAAGCTCTACGACGCTTTTCAAGGCTGTGTGCGGTACTATGGCATACGACCCTGCGGAACAGTTCTGCGTCGGCGGAAAGACCTACGCCTTGTGCGAAGGAAAAACCAAGGATTATGACCCCACAACCCATGCTTGCGGTGAGAACGACATTGTTGTGCCCCTCTGCGGCGGCAAGCCATACTACGACGATCAGAAGTGCGAAGAAGGCGTAATCCTTACCCTCTGCGGCGATAAGGATGACCCGAAGTGGCATTGGTATTACGATTCAACCAAGGCCCAGTGCCTGCACAGCAAGACGCTTGGTGATAGGGATTTGGTGTTTGACCATATTCCCGTTGGCGATGGCTTTGAAAGGCAGTCGGATGTTGATTCGATGCTGTATGTTTACGTGTCCTCGACTGAAGTCCAGAAGCGCGCTTACTGTGGCTCTGCTAAATATGTTCCGGGTGCTCCTGGCTATCATGGCTTAAGCTCGACTTATGCTTCGAACTCATCTATGGTAATATATTCGTTTATCAATGATGCGGATAGTCTTTTTACCTTTAGCAACGCATCTGGTCATTTCTACAATCCTGAAACGCATTTCTGCGATATTCCTGAAGGTTCCAATCGCCTCTATGGTACAATCGTTGAAAAGTGCAATGGCGAGGAATTCAACACAACGACTCACTTCTGCGACTATAGGGAAAACAAACTTTACAGTTTCAAGAAAATAGGAACACAGATTTGGATGACGCAGAACCTTGCGTATGCTGATTCTGTTGCTACGCCGAACCTGAAGGGGCTTTGGAGTTGCCCAGGTTCTGCCGGAGCGGAAAATTTGCAGAATTGCGAGGAATACGGAATGCTTTACAAGTGGTCGGCAGCGATGGATATCGATGGTACATATCAGTCGACCCTTAATAATCCGACGGAACCCCGTCAAGGAATCTGCCCTGACGGTTGGCATCTGCCTAGCTATGATGAATTGAGCGCCCTCAATGAACATGCGAACTACTTTGCAAGTATCACTGGTGTCTCCGCACAGGAAGCCTTGATGGATGAATCCTGGAGCGGTGTTTCCAACAATCTGGGATTCAATGCGGTTATTCCGTCTACAGGTTCCGGATATACCATGTGGGGGTCTACGGAAAATGCTGCAGCAAGAGCCGCATCTTTGATGATTAATGCGACTAACGGTGTTACTCTGAATGAATCGTTTGGTAAGGGCAGCCCGCTGTATGTCCGTTGCGTCAGGAACTAGTTCCCTGATCTGAAGGCAGATCTAATTTCAAGGCGGACCGGTTAACCCCGGCCCGTCTTTTTTGTATTTTTCCTGTACTATAGCAGAGAATGAACGCGATATTAAAAAAGTTGAAGGCCAGAAGGCTGCCGACAAGCATCCGGTGGGCAACTTCATGTGGAGCGTGGAAGATGAAGATTGATGCGCCCGAGTACGATGCGGAAGAATTCCGGCGCAAGGAAAAGATTGCCATTATCGTGGGCCTGGTTTATTCGGCGCTCGCTATGACTGTCGGTGTTATGGAAGCGATGGGATAGATGCCGTTCTAAAATGCTATTTTTCATGGCGCAATAAGTCTTTAAGGGTGTAAAAATGATTATCGATTTGAAAGGCATGGAAACGACGGTGCTGCCGAACTTCAAGGGTGGCGAGAAGGAATACAAGGCGAAGATGTACTTTGACGGGACGACTCGCATTATGCACGGGACGCTCGAACAGGGCGCATCTATCGGCTATCACAAGCACGAGACCAACAGCGAAATCATGTTCTTCGTTTCGGGCAAGGGCAAGGTGCTCTTTGACGACGGCGTGGAATACGTGGAAGCGGGCCAGTGCCATTTTTGCCCGAAGGGTCACAGCCACAGCCTGATTAACGAGAACGAGGAGCCGCTCGTGTTCTACGCGTGCGTTCCGGAACTGGGATAAAAAAACGGAGTATACAAGATGTCTAAACTGATGCGTTCTATTTCGGGTATCCGCGGTATCGTGGGCGATACCCTCACCCCGCAAGTCTTGAAGAGCCATGTGCGCGCCTTCCTCGAGATTACGAAGGCCAGGCGTGTGGTCATCGGGCGTGATAGCCGCCCCACCGGCGATGCCATCGTGCAGTTTGTCGCGGGCATATGCCGCCTCTCCGGCGTGGACGTGGTGGATGTTGGCCTTTCGACGACGCCCTCGGTGGAACTCTTGACGGTGCATTTCAAGGCGGATGCGGGCATCATCATTACCGCAAGCCACAACCCGCTCGAATGGAACGCGCTCAAGTTCCTCAACAGCAAGGGGCTCTTCCTCGGGCCCGATGACGTGAAGAAGCTTTTCGAACTCGCCGATGCGGACAACTTCAGTTATCCGGATTATCGCACGATGGGCAAGTACGAGGTGGCGCCCGATGCCGACGGCATCCACATCGACGGGACGCTCAAGATTCCGTTCGTGGATGTGGAGGCGATTCGCGCGAAGAAGTTCAAGGTGGCCGTAGATGCCGTGAACGGTGCGGGCAGCTACATTGTGCCGCGCCTGCTGGAACAACTCGGCTGCGAGGTGGTGCGCGTGCATTGTGAACCCGACGGCACGTTCCCGCGCGGTGCGGAACCGATTCCGGAGAACCTGGGTGACCTGCGCGATGCCGTAAAGAAGAACGGTTGCGCGCTCGGATTTGCAGTGGACCCGGATGCCGACCGCTGCGCCCTCGTGGACGGTTTAGGACAAAGTATCGGCGAGGAATACACGCTCGCGATTGCGACTGAAGAAGTGCTGAGCCAGAAGAAGGGAAGCGTTTGCGTGAACCTTTCTACGAGCCGCATGAACGAAGATGTTGCCACGAAGTACGGTTGCGGTTTCAGCCGCGCGAAGGTGGGCGAGATCAACGTGAGCCTGCAGATGATCGAGAACGGCTGCATCATCGGCGGCGAGGGCAACGGCGGCGTGATTCTGCCGGCGCTCCACTACGGGCGCGATTCCCTGGTGGCGGCGGCGCTGGTGCTCAGCTGGATGGCGCACCATGACGGCGGCCCCGAGAAGTTTGTGGCTGAAAACCCCGCCTACGTGATGCCGAAGAAGAAGTTCGAACTCGGCGACAAGAAGGTGGCGGATATCCTCCCGAAGGTGAAGGCGGAATTTGCCGGCTGGAAGAGCGACGAGCGCGATGGCCTGTGGCTCGGGAGCGAAAAGTCCTGGGTGCATGTGCGTGCGAGCAATACGGAGCCGGTGATTCGTGTGATTGCGGAGGCGCCGACTGCCGCAGAAGCGGAAGAACTCTGCGCGAAGGTGGAAAAACTCATCTAACCGTCGCTATGCTGCGGACTGTTTTTGAAAAAAAGAGTGCTCGTTCGGCGCTCTTTTTTATAGTTCGATTCCCGTATCGCGTTCGATGACTGTTTCGCAGGCGGCCTTGAACGTTTCGGGAGTCGCGACGATGGTCACGGTTTTCTTGGCGCGGGTGATGCCCGTGTAAAGAATCTGGCGATTTAGCAGGGGGTGCCCCAGTCGGGTCGGCAGGAACATCAGCACATGATTGTATTCGGACCCTTGGGCCTTGTGGACGGTCGAGGCGTAGGCGAGTTCGAATACGTCTTTCGGGAAAAGGTATGTGGGGTAAAAGACAAAGTCGTTCCCCTTCTTGAACATCAGATAGCCTTCGCCCGATTTATCGTAACAGAGAATGCACATGTCGCCGTTGTAGAGTCGGAAGGTTTTCTGGTTCTTGACGAGCATGAGCATCTTGCATGTTCTTTTGCCATGGCATTTTTCAAGGACGAGATGTTCCATGAATTGGTTGATGAAGTCCGTGCCGATGCCGCCCTGCCTTTCGGCAGAAAGAATTTTTGACTGCGTGCAAAATTCCCACACCTTCTGGCAATTTGCGTACTCCGCATCTTGCGGCGAACACTGCTTTTGCGGATTGATTTGACTTGCCGCATCTACAAAGTCCGAGAGGTAATTTTCGAACCAGCGGGTAAGCAAGGCTTCGACTTCGTTACAGTAATTTTCGGCAGTCAATCCCAGCATCTGTACAGCGCTTCCTAGAACCCACGAGTTCAAATCCTTGAAGCCAAAAAGGGTGTCTGCGTTTTCGAGCGAGGCGAGTTTCCCGATTTGGGAATTCTTGTCGAAGCGTCTCGAAACAGTCAATTTGACGGTGGAATTCGTTTTTACGCCGAGCAAGTCGCCAAGCACGGCGCCCGCATCTACAGGCGGCAACTGGTCCGCATCGCCCAGCAAGAACAGTCGCACGCTTTTGGGAACCGCTTTCAGGAAAGCCCCGAAAAGCGAGATATCCACCATGCTCGTTTCGTCGATGACAATAACCGCATTTTCGGGGAACGGATTCTGTTCGTCGTGAAAGAACTTGTTTTCGTTCGGTTTGTAACCCAGCAGGCGGTGGAGGGTGTACGTTTCCGCATTCGTTATCTTGTTGTAAATCTCAAGATGGTTCTCGAATTCCTTGGAGCCGACCAGGTTCACGGAATTCACGATACTTTCCTTCATGCGGTCGGCGGCCTTGCCGCTCGGGGCTGCCAGATACAGCGGGTAGGCAAGCCTTTCCGGATGCTCGCAGTAAAGTTCCCGAAGCAAGAAGAATATGACGGTCGTCTTGCCCGTGCCCGGGCCACCCGTGACAATCAAATTTTCATTGACGCCGCGCACAATCGCTTCGGCCTGTTCCGCTTCGAGCCGTACCGGATTTCCGTTTGCGTCTTTTGTGAACGAGGCGACATTTTCGATGCATTTTTCCGCGGCCCCTTTTACCGGGGCGTGCGCCACAAAGAGTTCGCGGACTTTCTGTTCGACGTTAAGCTTGGAATAGAAATACTTGGTCGGGTAAAGGTAATTGTCCTTCAGCGTAAAGGGCTTCTTGAAAAAGGAATGTTCGTGCGCACTTGTACCGACAATTCCTTCGTAACCGCCGTCGTTGATTTTTCTTGCCGCTTTCTGCAGGGATTCCTTATAGCAGGGCTTGCAAGGAATGCCGAAATTTTCGAGCGTCTTCGAAAGCCTCGCTTCCAGTTTGCTAGAATCTAGCGGAATGCGCGTGTCGCCAAAATTCTGCCTGCAGAGCAAAAGAGCGAGCAGATCAAACAGTTCGGGGCCCGCATCGGTGCAGAAGGCAGGAAGCGCATCCATTAGACGCCTTTGCAACGGGGTGACGGCGCCACAGTCGACTAACGCATTCATCAAGTTTTCGTTGCTCTTGTCCATGGCTAGATAATCCCGCTGTAAAGTTTATTCAGTTCTTCGTAAGAGGTGAAGGTGCTCGACATGATGCCGGAGGTTTCGCCTTCGCTACAGCCCCTGAAGAATACGTAATAGATGCCGCCAAAATACTTCTCGAAAATCTGCTGTTCCGTCAAATTCCGGTAGAATCCTTTGAGCCAGCGAATAAGCACGTAAGAATAGAGAATCTGCTGCACGTCGTAGTGCCTGAACACCATGTGCTCTTTCATCGATTCGTTCCCGTAATCGCCCAGCACGTCGGATTTCCAGTCGAGAATGCAGTAGCGGCCATCGCGGACAAACAGAAGGTCTATAAAGCCCTTGCAGTAACGGTCCAGAAGTTCCGTCCCCTTTACGCCATCCAGCGCCATGTGGAACGGAAGTTCGCTGCGGCGGTTTGCAAACGAGACTTCGTTCAGGGTAAACGATTCGCCCGTCTTTTGCGCGCCCTCGATTGTTTCCAGTTTGCCGTTCAGGGTATGCCAAACCATCTCGACTGTTCTTGCGAGCCACTGCGGGTGGTGTTCGATATCCAGGTTCTCGTCAATGAAGGACTTGCGAACCAGTTCCTGCAACGGCTTGAATTCGAGGGCCTCTGCGAGCGCGAGCTTGCCGACTTCTTCAAAATCGACCAGCTCGAAAATCTTGTGGATGGCGTTACCGAGTTCGGCGCCGCGAGGGTATTTGTCTTCGGCCGTTGGCGCTTCGGTTTCCGTTTTTGCCTTCGTGCTGTCGACTTCGTCTTTTTGCAGGCGGCCTTCGTCCGTTTCTTGCTCCTGCGTACCGTGGGCAATTTGCGAGTACGAGGTAGAATGCGGGAACTTGCGCCACACATCAAGCGACTTGAGCGTTTGTGCGGCCGATTCGACACTTGCCGCCGAAACCGTTTCGGAATCTTTCTGCATCAGCTTCAAAATTGTGCGTACGGATTCCTTTCGGTCCTTAAACTTTTTGTCTTCGACAAAATCGAAGAACTTGGCGTTCTCGGCTTTTTTGCAAAAGCCCTCAAGAATGTCTACGTACCAGTCCATCGCCTTGCAGCGGGCGCGCATTTTCCCGCTCTTGTCAGGCTTGAATTTCGGGAACCAGGGCAAAATCATCAAGTACGAGGCCCTGGTGAATGCGACATAGAAAAGCCTGCGCCATTCTTCTTCGGTTTCATGCTGGCAAATTTCTTTTCCGCCTTTTTCAAAAGTCATTACGCGGGAAAGGTCGCCCGATGGATTGTTGAAAACGTATGGCCCCGAAGATCCTACATGCCCGCGCTCGCTCGCGACCGAAATCACCACCGGGAATTCCAAGCCCTTGGAGGCGTGAATGGTCATGGTCTGCACCACGTCGAGGTCGGTGCCCTTCGCCACGATGTTTGAATTTTCGAGAGCGTCTTCGCTACCGATAGCGAGGCCGTCCAAATGTCGGATCAATTCTTCGAGCGAGGCGTTGGCGGTATAGAGGTATTCGATGGCGTAATCGCCCACTTGGCGAATCTTGTTCAGGCTTTGGAGTTGGTCCGGAGCGTTGAGCGACACAAGATTGCTCGCATCGCTGTAAATACATTCCTGCAGTTCGGCCCAGCGGCGCTGTTCTGCCAATGCATGCCACCGCGAAAAGATGGTAATAAACTGCGCGCCGTCTTCGTCGGGTTTGAACGCGTTGATGTAGTCCATGTCCTTGCCGAAAAAGTCCGTCATGAGCGCCGCGTAAAGCAGGCTGCGGTTCCTGTCGGAATAATCTTCGGCATCGATGGCCCTGAAAAGCGCAGTCCATTCGGCGCATTCACGACTTCGGAACAGGTTCGCATCCATGTACCGCAAGAACGGGATGCCGGCCTTTTTCATGCCGTATTCGATATTGTCAAGTTCGGAACGTGTTCTCGCCAAGACGGCAAAATCCGAAAACTTGACGTTGCGAAGTTCACCCGTTCCCTTGTCCGGAATCTGGAGGTTTGTCTTGCCGCCCTTGAAAGTGCACATGTCCACAATGTTGTTGACCACGATTTCGGCATAATCTTTCGGGTCTATATTCGGCTCGCTCACCAAGAATGGCTTGATGGTTTTTCCCTTGTAGGTCGCATCTTTTTTAGCATCGGTGGGGCTCTTCGACGATTCGAATTCAAAACCGAATGGCGGGAAAAGTTCGTTGCAGGCTTCAATCATTGCCTTGGAAGAGCGCCAGTTTGTCGAAAGCACCTTGCCGTTTGCAATCTGGTCAACGGCATTTTCGTAAACCTTGACGTTTGCGCCCTGGAAACTATAGATAGATTGCTTCGGATCGCCTACCACCAGAATATGGTGGAGTCCATCGTCGGCATCAAAGAACACGCGCTTGAAAATTTCCCATTGCAACAGGTTCGTGTCCTGGAATTCGTCGATGATGGCGAACAGGTATTTTTGCCGCAACGAATCTACCAGCGGAGAATCGTCATCAAGGACTGCCTTGTAGACGTTTCGAATCATGTCGTTGAAGGACTGAATCTTGCTTGTATTCTTGTGGAGTTGCCAAGCATCAAAAAGCTTGGGCGTGTATTCGTAAAGGCACTTGTGCAAAAGCAGCGTTTCGATACCGCCCGATTTTTCGTCGAGCAAAGCCTTCAAATCCTTGATGACGCCGAGGGCCGAATCCAGTTCCGAGCCATCGCCCACGACATTGAACTTGAACGACGCGCCGTTATATAGGGCGAAGCCCTTTGTCCACGACGACACTGCCTTAAGCAAGTCGCCTGCCGTCTTGGATTTTGAAATGAGTTCGTCCTGGTGAATCTTGAGGATATCGCAGGCGGCATCTACACAGGGGATTTCCCTCAAGTGCGTAAAGTCTTCCGCTTCGGCCATGCAGCCGACATCGTCGAAGTCAATGTCTTTTGTGCCGAGGCGAAGTTCCATGTTTCCTGCAAAGCGGACCGTTTCGGGAATATAGCTTGCGATGGCGCCCTTCAGCAATTCCGTAAAACTATCCAAGTCGCCGTTGTATTTCACAAAGCACTTGAAAAGTTCTTCGTGCGCCCACACGTCGCGTATCGATTTTTGAATCAGTTCTTCTACGGCGCTTTCGTCAATCAGTTCCTGCTTCAAGGGCACATCAGCTTCGTAGGCGAATTCCTGCGTCACCTTCTGGCAGAACGAGTGGATGGTGCCGATGGGTGCGCCCTGGACATCGTGCAGGGCCTGCTGCAGGTAAATGTTTCCGCTATCCTTCTTGAATTCTTCTTCGATTTTTTTGCGGATGCGGTCCTTGAGTTCGCCGGCAGCCTTCTCGGTATAGGTCACAATCAGAATCTGGTTCAGGTTCATTCCCTGAGTCACCAGCTTGCCCACCACTTGCTGAATCGTGTAAGTCTTGCCCGTGCCTGCGGAGGCCGCGATAAAAAGGTTCTCGTTGCCGGTAAACGATTCTATGTCGAAAACATTATTCATCGTCATCCCTCCAAATCGGGTCCAGCAAGCGGGTTTGTTCCATCACGGCGATTTCCCAGTCCTTCGAAAAATCCTCGTGCGAAAATCCGGAGAACTTTTCGGGGTCGAATAGATTCTTTCCGTCAAAATATGACCACGGGCCATATTTGCCCGCCAGTTTCAGGCGGTAATTGGAGAATGTCTGCATGTCGCCTTCGGTGTACATTTTCGCGGGCACGCACTTGCGGTAATTTTCGACATAGCAGCGGTGGTATATGATTTTCAGGCGCTGCATGGCGCCGCGACGGTCTATCGAGAATTTCTTTTCGGCAACTTTGTTCTTGCTCGAGAACACCCTCAATTCAAAAGGGATTCCGTCAGCATCGTTCGAGTTTGCTGCTGCAATCAGCAGGGCGTCCAAAAACAGCTTGGTAAAATCTGTATTGGAAATATCGCCGGACTTGACGCTGAATAGCACATGCGTTCCATTTGCAAGTTCATTGTGCCAGTCAAGCTTGCTGCGCAATGTCCAGCTGTGTACGCCTTCCGACAAAGAAACTTCCAGCTGTTCCTGGTATTTCGCGTTCCTGCAGCCAACGCTTTCAGAAACCAGGTTGTAAATAACTTCCGATTCCTTGTTGATGTCGTCAAGGGCGACGTCGCCAAAAACTCCACGCGGAATTCTCTTCTTTAAAATCCATTCCTCTTCTGTCTTGGAATCCTTGATGCGTTCGGCATCCATGACGGACTGCACAAAATCCTTGAGCAAAATAGAGCGGTCGAGATTGTTCAAGGAGACTGGTTCGAAAAGTTCCTTTTCGGGGTCGTTTTCTACCGACGGCAACGTCACCTTTCGCGCCAGCTGGAACTGGAACGGGTCATCGAAGAACCGCTTGAAGTCGCGATTGTTCACCGTGTCGGGCAGGGCTATTTGAACTTCTTCCGGCTCGTTTCCTTCGGCATCTTCGGCGCGGGCATCCAGAATGCGGTTCAACTTGTTGCGAATGGAGCGGAGCGTAAACAGTTCTTCGTCCGGTCGGGTTTCGTCCAGCGGAATCTTGCGTTCCCTAAAAACAGCACTGTTCGGGCAAGCGCTTTCGGCAATAAAGAATTGCAAATCCCGAATCACCGAAGACGGGAAAAGTTCTTCGTCTTTTTTCAGGTTCCTGTTGATGTAACTGATGTGGAACCCGTCGGCAGCACTCATCAGTTGACACAGGAAGGTATAGCAGTTCTTGTCGACCGGAGTGTCGTCACCCGGCCAGCGCGTTGTCTGGGTGCGCAAATCCATGGTGTTCGCTTTCTTTTGTCCCGGGAATACGCTTGCGTTTGCGCCGAGGAAAAAGATATGCCTTGCCGGAACAACCCTGTTGACAGCGAAGCGCATAAAGGTGAGGCCACCGCTGAAAAGCCGCGTGTTTCCGGTATGGGAATCCTGACAGGCGCTCGAAAGCATCTGCCCTGCGATTTTCCACGAAATCCAAGATGCGCCCGCATCGAACTGGAATTCCATCAGGTCGATTGCATCTTGCACCCTCTGCCAAATCTTCTTTTCGACGGCGAAGCGGTCTTCCTTGGCGTTCAACGCCACCCAATGCGCCAAATGCGATTTCAATACCGCAAGGGAATTCGGCTGGTGGGGCTCGATGCCCTCCGGCGCAAAACGGATCCAGCGGTTCAGTTCGTCGATGCAGGCGATAAACTTCATGGTGAGCCCGTCGTCTGAAGATTCGATATCTTCGTAGGGCAAGTAACGCTCGTGGGCCGAGGCGAACGGCGCGTCGGTCACCTGCGAAAAAAGCATCTGGTTTATGCAACGGCTCCAGTCATCTTCGGCGCTCTCGACGGTATGGCGGTAAACGTTCATGTTTACCACCCACTTTTCCCAGGCGGCCACGTCGCTGTCGGTAATCTGCAGCGTAGACTGGACCACCGGATTCTTGACAAGGTCAAAGAATGCCGGCCTCGAAATCGAACGCTGCTGGTGGATATCCAGAAGATTCGCGATGGCCTTGCCAATCAGGGAATCCTTTTCCGGGTAGTCCGTAATCGCGTAGGGAATGTAAAACTCGCTGTCGCGCGGGGCCGCATTGAACACCTGCTCAATCGGAGTGCGGTACGCATCCAGCTCGGGCGCAATCACTACCATCTCGTCCAGGCGCACGCCCTGCTTTAAAAGCAGGCAAACCTGCGTATGCAAATTCTCGACTTCGCGCAGCGATGACGGTGCTGCGGTAAGAGTCAGCGAACGGTCGGCCTTAGGCGAAATGGATTCAGGCGTCGCCTCGGATTCGTCAAAGCGATTCAAGCGATGCGAAACCAGATACTGCACCTGGTGCAACAGCGAATCCGGAGCGTATTCGTAACCGACAAAATCAAAAGTATAGTCCGACGCCAAGCACCACAGGCGAATGTTTTCGCGGCCGGTGCGGCCCCAGTTTTTAAGGAGCAAGTTCTCGTTTTGGGCAAGCCCCTCTTCGGTAGTGGAATCCTGGATGGCCGGGAGCGCAATTCGCGACGGCTCGTCTTTCTTGCTCCAGCGCGTCACGGCGCGGTTGCCCACATCTTCCCAGAATTCCATACACGGATTCTGGATGAAGGCGAAAATGTCGTGTTCCTGCGCAAACCTCTGCAAGATTACGCGGTAGAACTGTCCCATGCCCGAAAGACTGAAAATGAAGACCGGTTTTTTCCATTGCGACGAATCCGTCTGCTGCGAAAACAGGTAGGGAATCGTGAGGTATTCCGTATCGCTGCCCGTGCGCTTGTGCGTCGCCTCGAACACGCGAGTCAGCAGGGACTTACCGCCCGCATTGTGGAACAGCTGTGCATACACGTCGCGCTGCCATTTTTCCTTGGGCAATACACGGCCCTTGTCCGAGAAAAAGTCCCGCAACTCGCCCTCTTTCCAGTAGGCAAGCAGGCCTTCGTGATGCTTGTTCTGCAAGGGCGAAATAAAACCGCCCGGGCGGCTCGTTTCGTATTCCAAGAAGAGCCCTGCCAGCGTGCGTGCAAAATCAAACAACTTGGATTCGTCGATTTCGCCGGACTTTTTATAGAGGTACTTCTTGATTTCTTTCGGAATCGATTTCGGCTTTGCGGAATAGGTCTCGTTCAAGTAGGCGATTAGCACGTTGCACAGGATATCTGCAGTCAACTTCTGCTTGGACGTGTCCCCTTGCGTCAAATACCTGAACAGGAATTTGTCGAGGGTGACAATTTCCAAATTCGCAAGGACGCCGCATTTCGCAATGTAGCGCAGCCTGAACCACTGCTCGATTTTCGGGTCCGGGAAAATCACGATGGGCGAATCGAAAGGGTCCGTCCAACACTTGCCAAGGGCGTCGATCATCTCGTCGGCCAGATTTTCCAGGTTCAGTGCGAATTTCAAGTGCAGCATGGCAAGAATATAGTTATAAGTTACAGCCCTTCGGCTTCTCTGGACCACTGCTCGTCCAGATCGGGATGTTCTTTGCGGAATCGCCTTAATGCCTTGTGGACTTCCCAAAAGTGATTCAGGCCTTCCGCTTCGCACTTGGGCTTCAGTTCGTTGTAGAGTTCTTTTACCTTTTCTTCGAGTGTCATGGTTTACTCCTTTTCTGCTGACTAAATCTAATCAATATTTGTGACAAATACTGTCATTTATGTTCGTGAATACACAGATTCGTCAAATTCCTTCATTTTCAGTTCGTTGATCATGGTTTCGAGAGAGCTCGGTTTGCCGTCGCCGTGGAGATCGTCGCCTGGTCTGGGGTCTCTGTATTTCCCTTCGGCGACCTTCTTTTCGTGTTCCGTTTCGGCGAGCGTCCATTTGGCGATAAAATCCCTCGCGACGGCCTCGACGTCTTCGGAAAGGCTGGTCTGCAAGAACCAGAAATACTGCCCGAAACTGCGGTTCGCGACGCGGATTTCCTTTTTGCAACTGGGGCAAATCGCCGTCGCCTGCGAACCTCCCGAAAGGGGCGAGCCCGTAAACGAGCGGATGACTGCTGTGCCGCCGCACCTGCATTCCACCATGAACTGGTCGGTTTCCCAGATACGCAGGAGTGTCGCGAGCCTGAGGCCGACCCTGACGATGCTGCCTGCGATGTTGAATGCCCTTGAGGTTTGCAGGGGGCCTACGTAGAGCCCACCGCCCTTGATGGCGTAGTGGACGTCTATGTTGGCGTAGCGCGGTGTTGCGAGTATTTCGTCCTTGTGGCACATGATGATGTCGAGGTTGTCGAACAGCAGTTTCTTCTTGCGCTCAACACTCCTTTCCTGGAATTTGTGCAATTCCTCCTGCTCCCTGTTTTCTTGTTCAATTTCGTCGCTGATTAGTTTTAGCCCAGACGCCTGCCGTTTGCAGAAATCCGCGAAAGTTTCGCGCTTGTTGTTCGGCTCCGCCGGGATGTACGGGAAGGGTTTCGAGTCGTCGATGTGAATTGTTGCCATAATTGAGCTCCTGTCAATGGCGTTGTGTTTGTTCTATAGTTGGCGTTTTTGCTACAATTTATGCATAAATGTGAATACATGCATAAATCTAAAGCGTAATATACAAAATCCATGCGATCCGGAACTTCCCTATGACACCATAAGTAGCGTTTCTGACAGAACCAAACTTGCGGCGTTTTGGCAGTCGACTGAACGCAGCTCTAGAAAAACTTCCGCCTATCCTGTTATATTTAACAAGTCTTCTGCACTCAATTTTGGTGATTATATGGATAAAAAAGCCTTGGATCCTGTTCGTTGCATTAAGAATGATTAAAGGAGCGCTAGACCATGGATACTACATCGGGTACATACCGCCGTATTTTTGTGCTGGGCTCCGGCTTCAGCAAGTCTTTCTGCCCGCAGATGCCCACGCTCCGCGACCTGAACGAGCGCATTCCCTTCGGCATTCCGGACGAGTTTCCGCATCTGCGCGAATACTGCACGCGCTTTTTAGAACTGTGTAACGGCCAGCCGGATTACCTGGACATCGAGCGGCTTTCGACTTCGATTCTTTCGGCGCAGATTTTCCCGGGGGTGCGGGAGAGCCTGTACCATTCTAGCCTGCGGTTCGAGCTTTTGCGGTTTATTGCGAGCGAAATCCGGCACGACAAGGGTGTGGATGCGGAATCGGCCGCGGTGCTCCGCAAGTTCCTTGGGGGGTGCGAGAACTGCCCGGGCGAGGGCGTGCGCGATACGCTGTTGCTCACGTTCAACTACGATACGCTTGTCGAGGACGTGATTGCTGCCGACCCGGAGATGAGTTCGCGCGTGGCGGTGGATTACGGCGTGCGCATTGACCCTGCGGACCGGAGTGCGGTTCGTGCCCCGCGGACGCTCACGGTCGACCTCATCAAGCTACACGGTTCGCTCAACTGGTACCCGGTAAAGGGAGCCTCCGACCCGCTTGACCTCAAGAACGTGTGCCAGGTGGAACCCTGCGACCGCAGTTTCCCCATCTACCGCGAAGACACGCCCATCTACATCCCGATGGCACATGCGAAGGAATCCTTTTTGCGCGGGAGTCTCTTCAACCTGCTCTGGAGCAAGGCGGATTATTACCTCAAGAATGCGCAGGAGATATACTTCCTGGGTTACGGTTTCCCGAAGACGGACATGAACAACCTGGAATTTTTGCTGCGGCATCGCGAACGCTTCAAGAAGGTGGTGGTTTTCGAGCCGGAAAATTCCCCAGTGCTTGGACGCTTGCAACGCCTGCTGGGTAGCCTGGTCGTGAGCCGCGACGCGAAGGATTTTTTGGAACGCTGGGTATAAAAAGATAAGGGAGGGCGGTTGCCTTCCCTTATCCATGTTGGATCGGAATGAAAAGCCGGTTATTTGGTAATGTTTATCGGACGCGCCTCGTGGTAGCTGCCGGTCGATACCTTCACGATGTAGGTGCCCGCGGGCATCTCGCTCATGTCGAAGGTATGCACGTGCCCGCCTGCGTTCTGGATTCCCGTCACCTTCTGGTCGATTAGCGCGCCGAATCCGGTAAACAGGCTTATCTTCACGTTGTCGCGGTTCGGGAGCGAGTAGCGCACGCTGAGGTTCCTGCGGGCAAGGGAGAGTTCCATGTGCGTCGCGATTCCCTTGAGGCCGTACATCAGTGCTGTGGTCGATTCGCCGGCTCCGCTGCCCTGCTCGTTCGTGAGGGTGACTGTCACCTTGAAGAGGACCGTTTTCCCGTTGTACTCGAGTCCCTGCGTGAACTTGTATGTATCGCCGTTATTCACGCGGTTCGGGTAGTGCCCGATGGAGAGGGTTCCCTTCGCAATATCCGCTTCGCTGAATACATAGGCGTTTTCGCCCCATTCCACCACGTTGCCCGCCATGCCGAACCAGTGGCCGGGAGCGTTCGCGGTAGATTCGGTTGCCTTGTTCCCGCTGGGTTCCTGCGCGAAGAAGGTCGCCTTCGAGAGGCTTGCCGCGGTGAGCCCGAGCTTGTCTGCGACTTCGGCGACGTCGAAGGTGGCGGTGACCGGAGCGTAGTTGTCGTCGATGGGGAGGGTTACCTTGATTTCGTATGTCGCTGCGACCGTCGCCGGCGCGATGCTGCTCGAACTGCTCGATGTCGGCGTAACGGAGCTACTGGAGGACGTCGGAGTAACGGAACTGCTCGATGCAACGGGCGCGTCGCCGATTTCGGGCCACTTGTAGTCGAGCTTGAAGTCGTTGTAGTATTTCGTATTCGCGTCGCCTGCGCCGCTGATTCCTTCCTCGGGCTTGAGGCGGTAATCGTAGTGGTAGGTGCGCATGTCGGGGTTCTTCGAGTAGTTGTAGTCGGTATTTACCACGATGGCAAATGCCATCTTGCTTCCGCCTGTGGTGCTCGGGGTCTTCGCTATCTTGAGGATTGCGGTTTCGTTGCCCTTCACGGGTTCGCTGTACACCGGCGTGCCGTCCGTGGCGCGGTAGGCGAGCACCAGTCGCATGTTGTCGTTCGTGGAATGCGAGCCGTTCGGGTAGAGCGTCATGCTGATCTGCGTCGCGCCGTCCTTGAGCTTGAGCGGGATTACGTTCGAGCCCGACCATCCCGGAGTCAAGTCCTGGTTCGGCACCCAGTCGCCGTTGCTCGTGGTGACGCTCTGGTACGGAGTCATTTTCCAGGTGTAGCTTTTCCTGTTGTTGTCCCACATGTCCTGTTCCCAGTAGGTATCGCTCCCGAAATTCTGGTTCAGCAGGTTCTTGATTTCGTTCGACCATTTTTTCATGTCGAGCATGGCGAGCCTTGCGCGGAATTCCGTGATGAGCCTGCGCACGCCCTCGTCGCCGATGCCGATGTCGAGCCCGTAGGTTTCGAGCAGGTAGGTAGTCTTACCGTAGGCGTGCCCGTACACCCAGCGCACGGACCCCGTGCCGAGCCATGTGCCCATGAACGTGGGGAATATGTTGCTGTACTGCGCGCCGCCCAGAAGGTAGCGCTGGTTCTTGCCGGTGACGCCCTGGGCGCCGGGGCCGCCGAAGGTGCCGTCGATGAGCCAGCCCGAGTAGCATTCGATGGGCATGAAGGGCGCGATCACCGTCGCCGCGTTCAGGAATCCCATGCCGCTATAGACGCCTTCGCGGTGGCTGAACATGTCCTGCTGGATCCACGTGTTGCCCGCTTCCTGGAACCAGTGCGCCTCCTTGGCGCCGGGGTAGCCGTTCGTCATCGAGTGGATGCCCTCGTGGATCATCGCGTCCATCTGTGCCACGCGATCGCGGTAGGGGCAGCTCGTGTTGAAACTGTACAGCGGGTAGAACGATGCCGCGACGGCCGTGTAGCCCGCGACCCATGTCTGCCATCCGCCGGTGGTGTCGGTCTTTGCGCCGCCCGCGCACGTGCCCGAGCCGTAGTAGTACACGGCGCTGTACTGGCCGTCCTGTGCCTGTGCGTCAGGGGCCCAGCCCATCTCGTTATAGAGGTACTCGAAGTCGGTATCGTATTTCTTGAGGATGCTGTCGATAGTCACGTCGGTAATGCGGCTGTCGCGGTCCTTGCCCCAGTAGAAGGCCCACCACTTGCCGGCCTTCTTGCCGGTCACGCCCGAGCAGTTGTTGTTGAACTTGGTGGGCGGTTTGATTTCGCCCAGGTTCGACTTGGTGTCGTAATCGAGGTCAGAGCGGTAGGCGGGCCATGTGTAGGCGTCCCCTTCCGCTGCGGAGGCCGTTGCCCCCATCCCTGCCGCGAGCGCTGCCGCGGCTATCCATCCCATACACTTTTTCTGCATAACACACTCCAGTTTTGATGCTATGCTAGAAATAGGTTTTTGCGCCCGGAAATCCTAGGTTTTGCCCCTCCCGGCGTGCTGTTTCCGTGTTGAAAGTGTGTAAAAGTAATTCTATGAATGCACTAAAATATGTTTAAATGTTGTATTTTAGCGTATTTTTGTGTAAAAATTATTTATTTCTCGGCCTGTTTCTTTTCTCTTTTTATCTGCTTCAGCTGCGCGAGCCGCTCGCCCAGAGCCTTTTCCTTGCCGTAGGGCTTGGGCTGGTAAATCTCGGTGCCTTCGAGTTGCTTGGGCAAATGCTCCTGCGCGGAATATGCGCCCGGGCTGTCGTGGTCGTACTGGTAGTCAACGCCGTAGCCCAGCTTTTCGCCGACCTTCGTTACCGAATTGCGGAATGCGCGCGGTACGGGCAGTGTCCCGGTTTGCTTCACGATGGAGTCTGCCTTCATTCCGGCGAGTTCCAGGCTGTTGCTCTTGGGCGCAAGCGACAGGTAAACCGCAAGTTCGTCGAGCGCGATGAGGCCCTCGGGTATGCCCATGAAGTCGTATGCCTCTCGGGCGGCGGTCGCGAGCAAGAGTGCGTTCGGGTCTGCAAGCCCGATGTCTTCCATGCTCATGCGCATCAGCCTGCGCAGTATGAACCGCGGGTCTTCACCACCCTGCAGCATGCGGTGCATCCAGTAGAGGGCTGCGTCCGGGTCAGATCCGCGCACCGACTTGTGCAGCGCCGAAATCAGGTTGTAGTGTTCCTCGCCGCTCTTGTCGTAGCGTAGGGGCTTCTTGTACTGGAATTCTTCCAGCAGTTTCTCGTCGATGATTTTGCGGTCGCCGAGGTTCTTGCCAATCCATTCAATCTGGTTCAGCAAAAAGCGTGCGTCGCCGTCGGACTGTGCGATTAGTTTGTCTACAACCGCCTCTTCGACTTCCACGTCCTTGAGCTGCAGGCCCCGCGGGTGGTCGCGCAGTGCGCTGAAAATCAGCGTGCGCAAATCTTCTTTGCTTAAGGGCGCAAAGAGAATCAGCTGGCAGCGGCTAAGCAAGGCGCTGTTGACCTCGAACCCCGGGTTCTCGGTGGTGGCGCCGATAAGCGTCACCGTGCCGTCCTCGACGGCACCCAACAGCGCATCTTGCTGGCCCTTGTTAAAGCGGTGGATTTCGTCGATGAAGAGAATCGTGTCCATGAACGCGTTCTTCATCGTGCGCGCGTCGGCGAGGACTTCCTTCACTTCCTTCACGCCGCTCGCGACTGCCGAAAGGGCGATGAAGCGCTTTTTGGTATGTTGCCGAATCACGTGGGCGAGGCTCGTCTTTCCGCAGCCGGGCGGGCCCCAGAAAATCATGCTCGGCACATTGTCGTTCTCGAGACTTTTTCGCAAAAGGCTCTGCTCGCCCAGAATCTTGTTCTGGCCAAGGAATTCGTCCAGGTTCTGCGGACGTAGTCTTTCGGCGAGCGGCTGGTCCATATCTTATTCCACGGGTTCCACTTCGATGGAGTAGCCGATTTCGCGGCTCGTTTCTTCGACTTTCTTGTAGTGGATGATTATCTTGATTTTATCGCCATCAGAAATCGTCGCGATTCCGTGATAGTCGTTGCCGTCGTGGCTGGATACCTTGACGCTCTGGCAAGAAAGGTTGTCTTCTGCAAGGGCTTCGCTGATGATTTCCTTCGCTTCGCTTTCCATCCAGTGGTAGCGACCGGCAACGGGGCCCGGAATGGCGATGGCCGCGATACCGAGGGCGATGACTGCGGCAGAAATCATGAACTTCTTGGGTGCGGGCAGGTACGAACCCACGTGCATCTTGTGGAGGGTTACCAGCACGTAGAATCCGGCGCCGAGCCCGAGCAAAAGCGGGATGTAGACATTCCATGACTGAATCATGCGGAGGTCTACGAACAGGTAACTCGAAATAAAGTAGGAGCACGCGCCAAGCACGATGAGGCATGCGAGGCAAATCAGGATTGTCTTTGCCGGTTTCTTCTGGAATTCTTCGCAGAACTGGCGGGCTTGGAGAAACTCGATTGTCTTTGCCTCGGAGATAACCCCTTCGCCCTTGCAGATATTGCACTTGAGGCCATTTTCAATCTGCTTCGTGCCGTTACAGCGGATGCAGTCGAGCATCTTGATGCTGCCGGAACCGCAACATATCGGGCACTGCTTCTTGTCCTTTATTCCGGTGCCCTTGCATTTCTTGCACGGGCTGGAACTCCTTACAGGGAAGTCTACGGTCTTGTCCAGTGACTTGATGTGAATCTGGACGGTCTCTTCCTGGTTTTCCATGTATCTATTTCTCCTCGCTAACGAATTCAAACTTGGCAAAACTTGCGGGCAGTTCGCGTGTGGGGCGCCCGTTCTTGAGCATGCAGTGGAGCGTGGAGCCCGTGGTGCAAAGTTTGCCGTTCACGCTCGCCCTGTACTCGAATCGGATGCGCAGCTTGTCTACGCGAATCATGGTGGTCTCGATATCCACGAATTCGCCGTAGTGCGTGGGCGCCTTGAACTGCACGTTCAGTTCGAGCACCGGGCTCGAGAACCCCTCGGCCTCCATGTCGGCGTAGCTCGCGCCCGCCTCGCGGAAGTATTCGGTACGTGCCTGCTCGAACCACACGGCGTAAACGGAGTGGTGGACGATTCCCATCTGGTCGGTTTCCGCATAGCGCACTTCGACGCGGGCGGTATGCTTGAATGTGCAAGTTTCCATAAACTAAATATACAAACAAATTTTTGCGAAGTCCGGCCTATTTATCCGGGAAAAGCTTGCCTTCTACCTTCTTGAAGCATTCGGGCTTTTCCATGGTCGGGACTCCGCCTTTGGTGAAGGCATGCAGGGTGGATGCCGTGGCGCAGAGAGTCTCGCCAACGAACAGCCTGTACTGGAATTTCCATTTCAGCGTGTTTACCTTGTAAATGGTTGTTTCGATGTCTACGGTGTCGCCGAACTTGCAGGGTTGCCTGTAGCGGACAACCAATTCGAGTACCGGACTCTGGAATCCCTCTTTTTCGATGGCCGTGTAGGGGGCTCCGATGGACTTGAAAAAATCGATGCGCGCCTGTTCGAACCAGATGGGGTAGGATCCGTGGTGCACGACCCCCATGGCGTCGGTTTCGGCGTAGCGGACCTCGATATGGCTCGTATAACTCAAACCTTTTACTAGCATGGGCAAAATATAGTTATTGGACGCACCGCTACACCTGTCAACCAATTTTTACATGGCTGCCGCATATCTCGAAACCCTATTTAGTCCTTTTTTCCCGTTTTTCGCCCAAATTCGCATTGTAACGCTTGACAACGCGAAAGCACGCTTGCGTCTTCACAAAACAGCAATAAAAAAGCAGTTTGTATGTTAGGAAACTATAATCAGGAGTTACAAAGATGTCCAGGATCCAGGGATTTCTTTTTTGCGCATCGTTTGCGCTTTCTAGCGTCTTTGCGGGGGCGGTGACAGTCACCCCCAAGACGCCCGAACTGAAGGATGGTTGCTACCAGATTTCGAGCACTGCAGAACTCTACGGTTTTGCCGCTATCGCGAACGGAACCGACGGCTTTGTGAAGGATTCGCTCGCCTGCGGAAAACTCGCGAAGGATATCGTGGTGAACGAGAACGTCCTCGACGCGGAAGGGAAACTCAACGTGGCGGATACGGCAAATTTTGCGACCTGGACGCCGCTTATCGCGTTTACCGGGAGTATCGACGGGCAGGGGCATTCCATCACGGGCCTCTATTTTAACGATTCCTTGCAGTCTCCGGTCGGCCTTATCGGTTCGACGAATGCCCCGTACAATTCCGCTAACAGGGAAGGGTTCAATTATCCCGAAGTGACCGTCAAGAATCTACGTGTGCAGGGCTCCTATTTCCGCGGAAAATTCGAAGTGGGCGGCATTGTCGGCCATGCGTATTCGAATGTGGCCACGGTTCTCAACAACGTCTCTTTTGATGGCGTGGTCGTGAGTGGGCGCTTTGCGGGGGGCCTGATTGGTGGCTCTACGGGCGGTGATGGCGGTTACGTTGTCAGGAACAGCTTCAACGAGGGCTCCGTCTTTGCGGGGAGCGGTGCAGGCGGCATTGTCGGTGGCGTCTACTACATGAACAGGGCGTGGATTGTCAACTCCTACAACCTGGGGACTGTCACGTCGGATTCTTCGTCCGGCGGTATCGTGGGCGAACACTGGAGCTATGGAGGCGCGCTTGTTAACGTGATGAACTTGGGCGAGGTCAAGCTCGACAAACAGGAAACTTCCATCGATGTCAAGTCCATTGTCGGCGAGAAGGGCTACGCCCTGGAAATGATAGACAACGTATTCTATGTCGCTCCCGGCCGCAACGAGCATTACGGTACGGCAGTCACGGCGGCACAACTCGCGGACGGCTCTGTTGCAAGCCTCATGCATGCTTATGACTATGCGGGTTTCGAGGGCTCCGTCTGGGGCCAGGACGTGGGTACGGATTCCCATCCCGTGCTTACGGGCGAGGTGAAGAATGCGACCTTCGAGGCAAGGACGGTTACTTTCGATACGCACGGTGGCGAGAATATTGAAATTGCGGCCCCGAAGGGCTTCGCGGTCAGGATTCCCGATATCGAGCGCGCGGGTTACGAGAACCTCGGCTGGTTCGGCAATCCCGAGTTCAAGGGCGATACGCTCTCGCATGTCGCCGCAGCAGATACCGACGCTACGGTCTGGGGCAAGTTCATGGCGGTCGCTTCCATTACGCTCAATACGAACGGCGGCACTGTGGATTCCGGCATGGTCGAAAAATATACGGAAGGCTTGGGCGCGAAACTCCCGAAGAAGGTTTCCCGCGATGGCTACGTTTTCGTGGGCTGGTACGCCGAGGAGGACTTTAGCGGGAACAGGGTGCAGGCTGTGGACCCGGATGCGACGGGCGCGCAGGTATTCTATGCCCGCTGGTACAAGATGAAAACTCCTGCGAAGGACGATGCGGGCTGCTACGTCATCAAGACCGCTCCGGAACTCTATGGTTTTGCCGCCATCGTGAACGGAACCGCCGGCTATACTCGGGAAAGGTCGGCCTGTGCGGGTCTCGCGAACGACATCGTGGTGAATAGCGACGTGCTGAAAGAGGATGGCACGCTCAAGGATGCTGAAGCCGCGCTGAATTATATCCCGTGGAACCCGATCGATAGTTTCGCCGGTGTGTTCGATGGCAACGGGCACGTGGTTTCGGGCCTGTTCTATGCCGATTCCGCGTATTACGCAAGCTTCGGGTTCTTCGCGGGCATCGGCGGCACTGCGGACAAGTTCGCCGAGCTCAAGAATTTCGGGCTCGTGGATTCGTACTTTGCGGTCAAGGCCGACTATTTTGGCGCGATTGCCGGCAGGGTAGTCGGTGTCCCGTTCAGTGTAAATTACGGCTCGGGTTACTGTGCCAAGTTTTCGGGCGTATATAACGAATCGACGCTCCTGCCTTACGCGGATGCGCAGGGCGCCGCGGGCATCCTGGGGAGTATCAACTACAGGAGTACCGCCCATTTCGAGAACACCTACAACCGCGGCCTTATCCTGGGGCGCAGTTACAATATCGCCGGTATCCTGGCTCACCTGTCTTCGAATACCACGCTGTATATGGCCAACTGCTATAGCGTATGGAAGTCGAAGTCCCTCATGTACAAGGAAAGCAAGGCGTTTATTGCCGGGAATCTAGGCGCATCGACGGTGAGCATTGACAACTGTTACTACCTGAACACGCAGGCCTACAGGGAAATTGCCGGCACCCCGGCTGCCGATAGCCTGTTCAAAAACGGCACGGTGACGCTTGTCCTGCGGAAGGGCGAGAACGGCTCCGTCTGGGGCCAGAACGTGGGTACAGATGCCTACCCGAACCTTTCGGGCAAGCTCGAGAACTCGCAGGCGGCAGAATACAAGGTGACGTTCCATACCTTCGAGGGCAATAACGCCACGTATTTCGACAGCTACGTCGCGGGTTTCTCGAAGGCGCTTCCCGAGGATGTCTACATGGAAAACGCCTCGTTCATGGGCTGGTACGACAATCCCGAATTCGAGGGCGAAAGAGTTTATGCCATTACCAACATGGATTCGGGCGACAAGGAATACTGGGCAAAACTGCAGAGGACCTTCGGCGTAACCTACGAGACGAACGGCGGTACCATCTATTCCGGCGGGGCGGTTATCTATACGGAAGCTGTCGGCCTTGAACTCCCAAACGACGTGCGGCTCGACAGCAACCTGTTTGCGGGCTGGTACGACAACGCAGAACTCGAGGGCACACCCGTGACGGCCATTACCCGGGACGATTCCGGCGACAAGACGTATTATGCGGCCTGGTTCAAGCTCAAGATGCCGGAACTTGACGAAACGGACAACTGCTACGCGATTTCGGATGCGGCAGAACTCTACGGCTTTGCGGCATACGTGAACGGGTCGCACGGCATGTCGTATTGGAACCATCCCGAAATATGCGGCAAGCTTACTGCAGATATCGTGGTGAACGAGAACGTGCTCAAGGAAGACGGCACGCTCGACAGTGCGAACGTGGCGAAGTTCCTGCCTTGGGAAATTATAGAGTCGTTCTCGGGCAAGTTCGACGGCCAGGGCCACAAGATATCCGGCCTTTACGGCGTTGCCGCACCCAAGAAGCCTATGGCCTTCTTCAATGAAATCTACGAAGGGAACTACGACCCGGCCCTGCAGGCCGAAGGGCCCGTCGTCATCAAGAAAGTTACCCTCGAGGATACCTACTTTAGCGGTGTGAAGAATGGAGTGGCCGGCTTTGTGGCATCTATCAAGGGTGCGCGAACTGCAAGAGGGGTCAGCTATCCGGGAGCGAAGCTTGAGATGGACAGCTGCCATTTCAAGGGCTTCCTGAAATCCGATTCGAACGTCGTTGGCGGTTTTGTTGCCAACAGTAGCGGTACGCTCTCCATTACCAATTCCACGTCGGACGGTGTGATACAGGGATACTCCAATGCGGGTGGCTTTGGTGGCTACCTGTACGGGACAATCAGCATCACCAATAGCGTCAACAGTGCGAAAATTGTAGGCGGCTATTCTTCGACGGGAGGCTTTGTAGGCGGTGTTTCGGGAACAACGACCATCATGAATTGTGAAAACAACGGCGAGGTGGTCGCCCGAATCTTCAACAACAATGCGGGCCTGGTCGCAGGAATCCTGGGTCAGTCCTATGGCAAGCTCACGTTCGTCCAGAACCACAACGCCGGTGAAATCAGCGGGCCTTCCGCCTATATGGCGGGTCTCATTTCGGATATATCTGGCAGTGGGGAAGTTGCAATCGCGAACAACTACAATACGGGTGCAGTGCGCAGTACGAGCCCGAATAACACGTATGTCGCGGGCCTTATTTCGCGTGTCTACTATAGCGATGTTTTCGGTATTGTCGCTAACAACTACAGCATTGGCGAAATCTCCAGGACAAACGAGAGGTATGGCGCCATCGATTACGTGATGGCGGTGTCCTACAGCACGAATCTTGTCTTCGAGAACAACTTCGTTGCGCCGACTGTCGAAGGTCTCGATACCACGTCGCTCGGAATTATTCTCCCGATGGAAAAGTTTAGGGACGGCACGGTCGCGGATTCGCTCCACAACTATGTACAGAAGGGCGGTGAAGGTGTCGTTGTCGAAAACGGAATTACCGGTACGGCCTGGACGCAGGGCGACGAATACCCGGTTCTCGTGACGAAGTCCGAATTTGCCCTCGTGCTCAACCTGAACGGTGGCAAGCTCGAGAACGCTCCCACGACGTACACGTACGGCGAGGGCCTTGTGTTCCCCGAACCCACGCGCACGGGCTACGATTTCAAGGGCTGGTTCAGGTCGGCCAACTTCCAGGGCAGCGTCGTCACCGAAATTTCTGGTAAGGATGCGGGCGACAAGATTTTCTACGCCAAGTGGGAACCGAAGGAATACAAGGTGACCGTGAAGGTGAACAACGGGAACTGGGGCGTAGTGAGGGGCCTCAAGGAAAATGGAATCTACAAGTATGGCGAAGAGGCTGAACTTGTCGCCGTCGCGGATAACGGCTACGTGCTGAGCAACTGGCAAGACGACGTGCGCCTCGTGAGCACGCAGTACCGCCTCACGGTCGTTTCCGATACTACGGTCACGGCGAACTTCGCGCCGGTCAATCCCGAAAGTTCCAGTTCCAGCGCAGAAAGCAGCTCTTCTGCCGTCTCCTCGAGCAGCGAGAAATCTAGTTCCAGCTCCAGCAAGGAACCGGAATCCAGTAGCTCCGAATGCAAGGGCAAGGATTGCAAGGACGCCATCCCGGCAATCGCCATGGCACCCTCGTTCCGTGTGACGGCGATGAACCGCGAACTCCAGGTTTCCGGAGCCCGTCCTGGTGCGGCCTTCGCCCTGTTCGACATGCAGGGCCGCGTGCTTAGTTCCGGCAGGGTAGGGGAGTCGAATTTCTCCATTCCGGTCAGCCGCGCAGGCAATTACCTTGTCCGCATTGGCCGCGCAACCCGGCGTGTTTCCGTGCGATAGGCTTGTGCGTGCCCGTTAGGCGTGGCCCATTAAGAGTCTATAGATCTACAGAAAAAAAGTTCCCGGCATCAGCCGGGAACTTTTTCTGTCAAGAGTCTAATTCTAGATTAGAAGCTGAACACGGTTTCTGCACCGAAGCGCAGGCCGACATCGTTGTCGTTGTCGCCGACCGGAATGTCAACCATGCCCAGGAGGGTGATATCGAGATGTTCGACCGGGGTGAGGTAGAGGCGGCCGCCAACGTCGATCGTCTTGGTGTCATCCACATCGGTGTCAAGCGTATTGGTGTGGAATTCGACCGGGATGCCGAACTTCATGAAGCCACCGACCTTGAGGGCGGGTTCAGCATAGATGAACATGTATTCCGGGATTTCGAAGTCGTTACCAGCGAGACGGTTGAAAGTAGAAATGTTCTGGCCTTCGATTTCGTTTGCGTCGTTTTCGCCGATGAAGGCGAAGAAGAAGCTCGTCTTGATCTGGAACATGGCCACGTCGAAGGTGGGTTCAGCCAAGATGGTGTGGGCGACAGAGGTCAGGTCGGTATTCGGTACGACATCTTCGTCATCGCCCAGGAAGTCGGCGTGGAAGCCGTACACAGCGCGGAAGCCGAAGCCGCCGATGTTGATACCGGCATCGATACCGGCATGCAGTTCGTTGTGTTCTTCGGTCTGGTAGCTCTTGTAGTCGAAGAACGGACGCAGGTGCTGACCGGCGTAGTCGAATTCGTAAGCCAAATGGGCGTTGTAGACCTTGCCGTTTGCGCAGGCGCCGAGGACATCGCAAGACACGTCGTTTGCGTTACGGCCAAAGCCGATGCCGAGTTCGAGTCCGGCGAGTTCGATCTGGAGACCGCGGATATCGTGTTCCACCATGCCGGCGGCGTTGTAGGTCGGGTCGTCGTAGCCGTAGTAGGCCTTGAACGCGCCTTCCGTGAAGGTGAGGTCACCGAATTTCACGGCAAAGAAGTCGGCAGGCTTGTACTGCACGAAAGCGCCGTTGTAGCCGATGCCCGGAGCTTCGACGGGACCGTCAGCTTCGACACCCACGTGTGCGGACCACTTCTCGTTGAACTTCACGTCGATATTGAAGTCGAAGGTGGTCCAGTAGTTGTGATTGACGTCGTCTTCGTTGATGAGGTCGCCCGTGTAGGCGTCAAATTCGACTTCGCCGGAGAACTTCACTTCCATGTTGGCGGCGGAAGTTCCTTCGCTCATGCTGGCCTTGAGCATGCTGAAAGCATTGCCGGCAGCGTTCGCGACTTCACCCGGGTTGGTATTTTCGGCCGGCTTGGAGTCTTCGGCCTTGGCTTCTTCGGCGGCCTTAGCTTCTTCGGCAGCCTTGGCCTCTTCAGCCTTCTTGGCTTCTTCGGCAGCCTTGGCCTCTTCAGCCTTCTTGGCTTCTTCGGCGGCCTTGGCCTCTTCAGCCTTCTTGGCTTCTTCGGCGGCCTTGGCCTCTTCGGCCTTCTTGGCTTCTTCGGCGGCCTTGGCTTCTTCGGCCTTCTTAGCCTCTTCGGCGGCCTTCACGGAGTCAGCCGGGGCGGCAGCCTGTTCTGCGGGAGCCGCAGCCGGAGCGGCGGCAGGAGCCTGGGCAAACGCGCCAGCGGCGGCAAAGCCGAGCACGATTGCGGAAAGTTTGATCTTGTTCATTTCAATCTCCTTGGGATTGGTTTCACGATTGTGTTGCGAGGAAATATAGTTACGGATATTTGGCATCGCTAGGGTAAAGGCCGCTTTTTTACAAGGGAGTGTGCGCTATGTCAATGATAATCAACGAATTGAAAGCGGATTTCGCGTCTTGGGCGGGTATGGCCGGGGTGAAAAAGAGAACATTTTTACTTATTCACAATCTATTCACAATCTCTTGCGGGGTCTGTTTACATTTTTGACGAAAAAAAACAAAAAAAATTTCAAAAAGCGCCTTTTTTCGTTGACAAGATGCACCTAAACTTATTAAATTTGGCTCACTTGCCAAAGTAGCTCAGCTGGTAGAGCAGCTGATTTGTAATCAGCCGGTCGTAGGTTCGATTCCTATCTTTGGCTTGAAAATATGGGTCGTTGCCCGAGTGGTTAAAGGGGACGGACTGTAAATCCGTTGGCTTACGCCTACCGTGGTTCGAAACCACGACGGCCCACGCAACAAACCGCCCTATGGTACTGAATGGTGCCATAGGGCTTATGCCCAGGTAGCTCAGTGGTAGAGCACTTCCTTGGTAAGGAAGAGGTCTCGGGTCCGACTCCCGATCTGGGCTCTCACTAAATGGAGATAGAATCATGGCAAAAGAACATTTTGACAGAAGCAAGCCGCACTGCAACATCGGCACCATCGGCCACGTTGACCACGGCAAGACCACTCTGACCGCCGCAATCTGCACGACTCTCGCAGCCCGCGGCCTCGCCGCCGCCAAGCGTTTCGACGAAATCGACAACGCTCCCGAAGAAAAGGCCCGCGGCATCACGATCAACACTTCGCACGTGGAATACACCACTGCCAACCGCCACTACGCCCACGTCGACTGCCCGGGGCACGCCGACTACGTTAAGAACATGGTGACCGGTGCTGCCCAGATGGACGGCGCCATCCTCGTCGTGGCCGCCACTGACGGCCCGATGCCCCAGACCCGTGAACACATCCTCCTCGCCCACCAGGTGGGCGTGCCGAAGATTGTCGTGTTCATGAACAAGGTCGACATGGTCGACGACGCCGAGATCCTCGACCTCGTCGAGATGGAAGTCCGCGAACTTCTCTCCAAGTATGACTTCGACGGCGACAACACGCCGATTATCCGCGGTTCCGCCCTCAAGGCCC
>DJXN01000003.1 GCA_002449765.1 Fibrobacter sp. UBA7003 | reverse complement strand
CGGCAAAAGTGGCTTTAATTGCAAACGAAATGGAAATTTTAAATATTTTAAGTCAGTATCCAACTTATTTTGAAAACTTATATAAAAGGATGATTGGCTAAGATGAACCAATGGTTTTATCCATTGGAATTTTGATTGGAATATCTTCTGTTTATAAAAGAAAAACGCCAAAGATTTCTTTGGCGTTTTTTCATAAAAGATGATAATATTTACAGTGATTCGTTTAATGGTATCTTTTCCATTTTTTTTACATTTGCTGCAAGTTTTATTTCAAAAAATTTTACATTGTTCCAACCGATTTCTCTAACGTAATTTATATACTTTTGGCGAACTTCAGGTTGACAACGGCATCCAAAAACTATTTCAACCAAAGGACCCGGGAAATCGTATTCGCCAGATTCTTCCTCAACATATCGCCATTCCTTTTCGTAATCCCAATTAAGAGTTTTATTTGAAATAATTCTCCTAAAAGTAGGATCATCAAACGACAATTTCGTCTTATTTATGCCTCCAAAATTCATATCCATTTCTACCATAAAATTCATATCAGAAAAATCAGGCATTTCATTAGAGTATTCAACTTTAATACATCTCTTAGAATTGAGTAATTTTGATCCATCGGCAGATTCGAATCCCAAAGCAAGACCTTTTGAAGAATCTCCATAATGAGCCCACATCAACTCATTATCACAATCTTCAGTCAAACTAAAAATTCCGGTTCTTTTTATTTTTGATTGCAAATTGTCTAGCAAATTTCTAATATCAGTTAATTTTGTTCCAGTCGTTTTGAAAACGAAATCGCGGACCATCTTTTCGGCATTGTCTAAATTCCCTGCTAAAATAAGTTTATCTAGAAAACGATTAGCTTCTTTAATTGGACATCCCATAAAGTGTTTTTGACCAGATCGTGTGGCTCTTTGTATGCCTATTATTATTGGGACAATTTTGCTTTGCTGATTAAATTCCAAAACTTTTTTGTAGAAAGATTCTCTAATCGGTTGCATTTCACATTCAAATACATCATTCAAAGTCTGTGCTGAAGGCAACCAAACCTTTTTATTTTTAAAAATTTTTTCAGTATTTTCATTGTCAGAACGATATTTGTATAAAATTTTATTCATATTAGTTTTCTTTAGAAAAGTTTGAATTTTTATACTAGCTGAAACTATATTAATGATTCATGTTTGCAATGTTTTAAATATATGTTTTTTTTGTGTGTAAAAAGTTTTGATGAAAGATGTGCGAACCGCAAATAATGTTCGACATTACGGCGGAAATTGTCGAGGGGGCGCAGCTCCTGATTGTGCAGGTTTTCCCTGGAATGGCAACGCCATATTATATAAAATCACAGGGGAAAGAAAACGGAACGTATATCCGCCTTGGTGCCACTACTCGTAACGCTGATTTGGCGGCACTTTCGGAACTTGAAAATCGCGGGAGAAATGTTTCTTACGATGGACTCCCGTATCGTTCGCTCAAGGTGACCGATGCCGATATAGCATTTCTTTGCAAGGACTTTTCAAAAAGGGCCAAGCGTAAAATTACAAAAGCGGATTTAGAAAACTTACATCTTCTGACAGGTCGCTCGCACGACAAGGCGACGAATGCTCTGGCTATTCTCTTGGGCAAGCATGAATATACTTCGCGAATTCAGTGTGCCCGGTTCCGTGGAACTATGCGAGCTGACTTTCTAGATAAAAAGGATTATAATGGCCCGCTCTGCAAGCAAATTGACGATGCTTACAAGTTCGTTCTCAACCACCTGAATATGGCTATCGAAATAAACGGAGTGGTTCATGATGAAAAGTACGAACTCCCGCCGAAAGCTATTCGAGAGCTAATAATCAATGCCGCAATTCACCGGAATTATCAAATGAATTCCAGCGTGCAGGTGGCTGTATATGATGACCGCGTGGAAATATCTTCGCCGGGTACTCTTTATGGAACGCTAACTCTTGAAGAGGCCTTGAGCGGTCGCTCGTCTATCCGTAACAAGACTCTTGCCCGCACTTTGGAAAAGGTTCACGTTCTAGAAGGATGGGGCTCCGGTTTCCAGCGGATTAATACGATGTGCCAGGAATATGGCGTGGCTCGCCCCGAATTCACCGAAATCGGGGACATGTTCCGAGTGAACTTTTATCGCCACAATAACGACGAAAAAGTGGCGATGAATTCGAAAATCGGCGATAAATCGGCGATAAATTCGAAAATCGGCGATAAATCGGCGATAAATTCAAAAATCGGCGATAAATCGGCGATAAATTTCAAGGAAAAGATTGTCGAATACCTTGCTGAACACGAAGAAGCCCGCTCACGAGAAATTGCTGATGTTATAGGCTTGAAGATTTCTCGAACTAAGGACTACATAACAGAACTTGTTGAAGAAGGCAAAATTGTCTCCAACGGGGCAAACAAGAATAGGACGTACTCGTTGAAAAAATGATGTCTAAACCGATGAAATTTAGACGAGGTTTAGACGAAAAATGGCGTTTTTTAGACGATGTGACCAATGTCGCAGAACTGTTAAAAGCGCCAGAATCGCGATGAATCCGAAAAAGAAAAGTATCAAGGATTCCTGAAAAATGCGGAGCGAGTCTATTTTATGGGATTCTCTTATATTCTGGATAATCTGGAATCTATAGGGATTCCTCGTGGTGCTGAGATTATTCGAAACGCAAAAGTCTATGCAACGGCCATGGGCTTATCTTCTCAGAACCGTCTATGGATTTCGTCGTATCTGGATCTCAAGGATTTTGAAAAAAGAAACGAACCCGAGCCAATGCCCGAGATAGAAGTTCAATACCAGCCTTTTAAGAATAGTATTATGCGTCAACAGGAATATAAACAGAAAGAAAATTGGGCGAAGGATCAAATAAGAAGCAGACGAATACACTTCGAAAACCGAATCCTCAAGGACGCAAGTGCGGTTGACCTGATTCTTGATTATTATACGCTTGCGTAAGTGGCTGTTACGCTGTTGAGAAAAATCTCATTTTGTCACTTTGTGTCAAGTGGATGGAGTTATATTTGACATGATAAGAATATTGAGGTCGTTTATGTCAGAGAGCCAGAGCATAGAATACAAGTCGTCATGGAGAGACGAATACCTCAAGTGGATTTGTGGGTTTGCCAATGCCCAGGGCGGCAAGCTGTATATTGGCGTGGATGACAACGGCTATGTCTGCGGGGTCTCGAACATAAAAAGACTCTTGGAAGATATTCCCAACAAAATTCAAACAAGTCTCGGTATTGTCACCGAAGTAAACAAGAAAGAAAAAGATGGCTTGGAATATATTGAAATAATCGTTGTTCCGAGTTCTTTCCCTGTAAGTTATCGCGGGGAATTTCATTACAGAAGCGGAGCCACCAAACAGCAACTGACGGGCATTGCTCTTACGGAATTCATTGCGAAGAAAACTGGAGTCCGTTGGGAAGACGCTGTTGTCGAAGATATTCGCGTTGAAGACTTGGATGATGAAAGTTTCAAGATTTTTAGACGCGAGGCTCTTAGAAGTAATCGCATGAGGCAAGAAGACTTGGATATTCCCAATGAGGACTTGTTGAAAAAGCTCCATCTTATGGAAGGCGAAAATTACCTACGAACACGACCGTCGTGTGGAAACATATCCTTATGCACGCAACGCGATTCGCGAGGCTGTGTATAACGCAATTGTTCATAACTGCTATATGTTCGGTAGCCCCGTTCAGATACGGGTGGAAAACGAATCCATCATCGTAAGCAACCGATGCGTTTTACCGGATGGGTGGACTGCGGAAACGTTGATGAACCCGCATGATTCCATTCCCTACAATCCCGATATCGCCAACGTGTTCTACCGTGCGGGGTATATTGAAAACTGGGGTCGTGGCATCGAAAAAATTTGCGATGCGTGCAGGGAACTTGGTGCAGACTTGCCCAAGTACGAGATCGTTGGAAATGGGTTGCGAATTCATTTTAGTGCTTTGAAAAGTGCCCTGATTAGCGAAAATGAGGCGACTGAGGGGGGGGATGTCGGTATAAATGTCGGTATAAATGTCGGTATAAATGAGCAAAAGGTAATTGGGCTGATTGTCGAGAATTCCCATATATCCGCAGTAGAGGTATCCGAAAAAATCTCGATTAGTTTAAGACAAGCTGAACGTATATTCGCTCATTTGAAGGAGAGAAAGCTGATAGAAAGAATCGGAGCAAGAAAAAACGGATACTGGAAAGTGAAAAATGCAACCGCTAAAACTTGAAGATCTTACCGCCCAGTTCGACAGCATCGTCCGCAGGTATCGCGACGGTGGGCTTATCGCTTACCGCGACGCGGGCGAACTGCTCAAGTACGAAGGTGGCCTCCCGGAAGTCAACCGGCTGAAAATATCTTGGCTGTCGCGGTTCAAGAATCGCCCCGCCATGAGAGACGAACTGGAAAAAATTTAGTCTCGTCAACTGTTCGGAAATTCCGAACAGCTCAAATTGCGTGCTTGTCGCATGAGAGCTTTTTTCTCGCTCCCCGCATTTTTCTACATTATCCCCCGTACAAGTATAAGGATTCGCTTATGAATATTCTCGTCGTTGGTAGCGGTGGTCGCGAACATGCCATCGCTCTTGCAGTCAAGAAGTCGCCGCTGTGCGACACTCTCGTGTGCGCTCCGGGCAACCCGGGCATGGCAAACCTCGGCAAGTGCGTGCCGGTCGATGTGGCCGATCCCAAGGCAATCGCCGACCTCGCCGTAGCAGAGCGTATTGACCTCGCGATTATCGGCCCCGAAATTCCGCTGGTCGCGGGCGTGGTGGATGAATTCCGCGCTCGCGGGCTGCGCGCTTTCGGCCCGACTGCGGCTGCTGCCGCGCTCGAAGGCTCCAAGGCCTTCAGCAAGGATATCATGAAGAAGTATGGCGTGCCGACGGCAGCCTTCGAGACCTTCACCGATCTCGCCTCCGCCAAGAAGTTCCTCGCCGAGCACCCGGCTCCGATTGTGGTGAAGGCGTCGGGCCTCGCTGCGGGCAAAGGCGCTATCGTCTGCATGACGGACAAGGAAGCGAACGATGCTGTCGAAGAAATGCTCGGCGACAAGGCGGTCTTCGGTGAATCCGGCAAGACGGTCGTGATTGAAGAATTCATGGACGGCGAAGAAGCCTCCATCTTCGTGGTTTGCGACGGCAAGGACTACGTGATTCTCTCTTCTGCACAGGACCACAAGCGCGTCTTTGACGACGACAAGGGACCGAACACGGGTGGCATGGGCGCTTACAGCCCGGCTCCGGTAGTCACGGATGCCCTCCTCGACGAAGTGAAGAAGACGATTATCGAACCGACCCTCAAGGGCATGGCCGCCGAAGGCAAGCCCTACACGGGCGTGCTCTACGTGGGCATCATGGTGACTGCGAAGGGCCCGAAGGTCGTGGAATACAACTGCCGCCTCGGTGACCCCGAATGCCAGATTGTGCTCCCGCTCTATGACGGCGACGTGCTCGCCTTGTTCGACGCTGCCGAAAAGGGCGAACTCGCCAAGCTCGGTGCCCCGAAGGCTCCGAAGGGCAGCTCCGCTATCGTCGTGCTTGCCAGCGCCGGTTATCCGGGCTCTTACGAAAAGGGCAAGGTGGTGACGGGTATCGAAGAAGCCGAAAAGAACGGCGCCCAGGTGCTCCATGCCGGTACCAAGATGGTGGACGGCAAGCTGGTCACTAACGGTGGCCGCGTGTTCGGCGTGGTGGGCCATGGCGAAACGCTCCAGGCTGCTCTCGACATCGCTTACGAAGCCGCCGAAAAGGTTCAGTTCGAAGGCAAGTTCTACCGCAAGGACATCGGCAAGAAGGGCTTGGCCCGTCTCGCAAAGATGGCAAAATAAGAGGTAACAAAATGGATTTGAAAGAAAATGCAAAGGTCGGTATCGTTGCGGGTAGCAAGTCCGACCAGGAAACTGTAGATAAAATCACCGCCGTGCTCGACAGCTTCGGCATCGTGTGGGAATTCAACATTCTCTCCGCGCACCGCACCCCGAACGCCACCGCGAAGTATGCTCGCGAAGCCGCCGGGCGAGGCCTCCAGGTCCTCATCGGTGTCGCTGGCCTCGCTGCAGCCCTCCCGGGCGTGCTCGCAGGGCACACGATTCTTCCGGTAATTGGACTGCCCTGCGCCGGCGGCCCGCTGAACGGCGTCGATGCCCTGCACTCTATCGTGCAGATGCCCCCGGGAATCCCGGTGGCCACGGTCGGCATCGGCAACGGCAAGAATGCCGGTTACCTCGCCGCCCACATCGTCGCCATCGCAGACCCTGCAGTTCGCGAAAAGCTCGTCGCCTACCGCAAGAGCCTCGGGGATATCGAAGGTTAGTCTGCGTGATGTTTAGGAGGAACGTCATGCCCTGTGCAAGGATTGTCGCGCTTGCGATGTTCCTTGTCGTATTCTGTTTCGCCGGCGAACCGAACCTGCCGGAGGTCCAGGCCCCGTGGATGAAGGGCGAACGTTTGACCTTCAGTCTCGGTTGGGGCCCGATTACCGCGGGCACGGCGACCCTCGAGGTCAAGCCGCTCCCCGGAGGCAAGACGGAGTTTCTCTCGTTCGCGCAGGGCAACAGCACCATCACGCGTATCTACCCTGTGTACGATACGGTCTATACCCGCGTGCGCAACAAGGGACTCATGACGGAGGTCTTCCGCAAGAACCTCCACGAGGGCAAGTTCCACAACACTTCCGTCATTCGCTTTGACCGCAAGGGCGAGAAGGCGTGGCTCTCGGATACGGTGTTTACCGACATGAAGACTCGCAAGGTCAAGCGCTCCGCCGATACCGCGGTCGCTATCCAGGGTATGGAACACAGCATCATGTCGGCGTTCTACTACGTGCGGACGATCCCGCTTGCCGCCGGCGACACGACGCGTTTCTCTGCCGTGAGCGGCAAGAAGCGTTACGAACTGAAGGTGCTGGTCCACGGGCGCGAGTCGCTCAAGACATCCATCGGCACGGTGAACACGGTCAAGGTGGAACCGGTGCTCGACGGTGACGGCATCTTCAATTCCAATGGCCGCATCTTCATCTGGCTCACGGACGACGACCGCCGGATTCCGGTGCTCATGGAGTGCGAAATCGCCCTCGGGAGCATCAAGGCGAAGCTCATCAAGGCGGAATAGGGGCGTTTTTGGTCGATTTTCTGCAAGTTTAAGCAACTTTTACAAGGTTTGGCGTGAATAAAAACCGGATAATAAGTTATATTCCGAAAGAGATATATAAAGGGATTTTATATCCAGAGGCTTTGAATGTTTAAAAAAGTGCTTTTGACGCTGTGTCTGTCCAGCTTCCTTGCGTGGGCTGCGCAGGATGATGACGAATTTGACGATAGTGACTTCGAATCCGCTTCCGAGGCTCCGGCTGCCCGTGCTGCGACGTCTGATGACGATAGCGAGTTTGAAGAGGCCGATGGCGGAAGTTCCATTTCGTCTTCTCAACAGAAGGACCTTGAAGCCCGCAAGAAGTTCGAAGAAGAACAGCGCCTCGATGAATATGCAAACTCCGAACGCCGTCGTAACTGGCTCAAGGACCGTCTGATTTTCCAGATTGGTATGGGTTCCCGCTATCCGATCATGGGTGAAACCGGTATGGGCATGGGCTTCGGTATCGGTGCCGAATACATTACGCGTTGGGGTGTCGGCCTTTATGCCTCTGGCGGTATGCTCCCCAAGGGCGATGACAATGACTTCGAAGGCATCCAGCTGGAAGGCGGCTACGGTTACAAGGTGGGTATCAACTACTACCTGTTCCCGAAGAACCCGCTCCACTTGGGCGTGTCTGTGTCCTATGGCACGGTTTACTTCGACCACAACGTGGAACCGAACGAAGAGAACGTTCGTCCGCTTATCACGGTCAACGGTTATCAGTTCGACCTTCTCATCTCGTACATGACAAATGAGTGGTACTACCTGCAGTTCTCCGTGGGTATGTATTACGCGCCGGCTCTCGGCACGACGACTCCGGAAGAGAACCCGAGCCTTCGTTACCAGTCCGAGTTCAGCTCGAACGTCATTTCTTCCGTGGTTAACCCGGACGGCATGAGCAAGACTGGAATCGTGTTCGGTATTGCCATCGGCTACGCCCTCCCGGAATTCTTCCCGGACGATACCGAAAAGCGCCGCCGTCAGCGCGAGAAGGAACGCAACCGCTCCAAGTAATTGCGACTTGATTTTGATTATTTCGAAGGGCCTGCATTCGCGGCCCTTTTTTATTGCTAACTTTCTACTCACTATGGCTACAATCCCTACACGTAAAGACAATCTCGTCATTGAAAACATCCGCCCCCAGATCGAAGGTGGGCGTTTTATGCTCAAGCGTGAACCGGGCGATACCGTCACGCTCACCGCGGACATTTTCCGCCACAGTCACGAAAAGTACGACGCCGCGATTTTCTACCGCCACGTGAGCAAGAAGAAGTGGGAGAAGGCTCCCATGCACTTCGTGGACAACGACCAGTGGGAAGGCTCCTTCACGGTCAACAACATCGGCTACTACGAATACAAGATTTGCGCGTGGACAATCGCCCCGAAGGACGTGCCGACCGAAAGCCCGGTGATGATGCTCCGCGTTGACCCGACCTACAGCCGCATCGGTACGTGGTACGAGATGTGGCCCAAGAGCCAGGGCACCGACCCCAAGAAGAGCGCCACCTGGAAGGATTGCGAAAAGCAACTTGACTACATCGCCGACCTCGGGTTCGATACCGTTTATCTAGTTCCTATTCACCCGATTGGCGTCACGAACCGCAAGGGTGCGAACAACGCGCTGCACGCGAAGACCGACAAGAAGGGCAAGCCGCTCGAGCCGGGATGCCCGTATGCCGTGGGTAACAAGAACGGCGGCCACTACGACGTGGACCCGGAACTCGGCAGCATGAAGGACTTCGAGCATTTTGCGAAGGCCGCCCGCAGCAAGGGGCTGCGCCTCGCTCTCGACATCGCGCTCAACTGCAGCCCCGACCACCCGTACGTGAAGAGCCACCCGGAATGGTTCTACCACGAACCCGATGGCAGCATCAAGTTTGCGGAAAACCCGCCCAAGAAGTACGAGGACATCTACCCGTTCGACTACTACAACGACAACTACAAGGCGCTCTGGCAAGAAATCGAGAACATTATCTTGTTCTGGGCCGACAAGGGCGTCGAGATTTTCCGTATCGACAACCCGCACACCAAGCCGTTCCCGTTCTGGGAATGGCTCATCGCCGACGTGAAGGAAAAGCGCCCGGAACTCGTATTCCTTGCCGAAGCCTTCACCCGCCCGAAGATGATGCACCGCCTTGCAAAGTCGGGCTTCGACATGAGCTACACGTATTTCGCCTGGCGCTCTGCCAAGTGGGAATTCGAGCAGTACCTCAAGGAACTCACGCAGAGCGATGCGAAGGAATACATGCGCGGAATCTTCTTCCCGACGACTCCGGATATTTTCCCGAAGTACCTTGCGTACAAGGGCCCGAACGCGTTCAAGCAGCGCTACTTCCTCGCGGGCACGCTTTCTAGCCTCACCGGCATGTACAACGGCTACGAGCTGTGCGAAAACATTCCCTCGCCGGTCAAGGAAGAACTTGCCGACAGCGAAAAGTACCAGTACAAGGTCCACAACTGGAAGGGCCCCGGCATCCAGGACTTTGTGCGCCGCGTGAATACCGCCCGCCAGGAACACGTTGCCCTGCAGGAATACGACAACCTCGACTTCCACTACTGCGCCAACGACCAGCTGATGGTTTATTCCAAGAAGACCGGCGATGACGTTATCTTGTGCGTATGCAACATGGACATGGACAACGCGCAGGAAGGCATGGTGGAACTCGACATGGCAAAACTCGGGCTTTCGCAGGATTCGTTCTTCTTCTTGAAGGACCTGATTACCGACGAGAGCTTCGTATGGCGCGGCAACAGGAACTTCGTGCGTCTTGACCCCGCGAAGGCCCCCGGCCACCTGCTCGTGCTCAAGAAAATCTAGCTGGATTTTCGGAAACTAATTTATTAGGACTGCCCCGGCGGTCCCTTTTTTATTATATTGAAAGCATGATTGACATTTACGCACTTGCAAAGAATCCGCTGGTTTTCCAGAAACAGCGCACCATTACCTCGGCATACATCGACGTCTCGGGCAAGATGGGTATCGCGCAGACGGTGCTCATGGTGCAGGACAACTTCACCGAGAATTTCGGCTCCATCAAGCAGGACAACTTCTGCGTTCACGAGAAGGGCGCTTACTGGGTTATCTATAAGGCAAAATTCAAGTTTTTCCAGCGCCCGTTCTGGCGCGACAAGGTGGTTACCACGTCGTTCCCCGCCGATAACGCGCCTATCCGCACATACGAGAATACGGCCATTACCACGCTGGAAGGCGAACCGATTATCCTTGCCGTGCAGGAGGCCTGCTGCCTGGATTTGCAGCGCCACCGCCCCGTGAAACTTTCTGCGGTCGATTTCCCGACGGAAGGCGCCCCGGAGCCGTTCATGGACAACAAGTTCACGAAGTTCCCGGTGGAACCCGCAGAATATGTGGAGGTTTACCGCCAGAAGGTGCTGCCCCAGCATATCGACATGTCGCACCACATGAACAACATCGAGTACGTGAAACTTGCATTGAACGTGTTCTCTTCGGAAGATCTGGAACTCTGCATTCCTTCGATGCTCGAGGTGCACTTTATGGGCGAGACGCACGAGGGTCAGGAAGTCAAGATTTTCCGCGCCGACAAGATGGGCGCGACCTACATGAAGATCGAGGACGACGAAGGCCGCCAGGTCTTCGAGATGAAAATCAAGATGAAGTAATTGACTTGAAGATATGAAAAAACTGCACGGCACAAACCATGCAGTTTTTTTGTTTTGTAGGAGCGACTCTAGAGCGAAAACGACTTCCCGAGCGATACCGCGAAGGAGGTGTTGGTGTTCGTGTAGACGGTGCCGTGGAATCCGCTCGGGTGGAAATACGAGATTCCGAGCGTCGAGTTCCATTCCTTCACCTTTTTCGCGAAGTTGATCCCGTATTCGATGGCGAGCGAGCCTGCGCTTTCGCCGAGACGCGGCCCGACCCACAGGGAGGCGGTGGGCCTCCAGCCGAATCGTTCGTCCATGTTTTCGACGAGGTTCCGCTTTTCTAGGAATTCGCGCTTGCTTTCGTAATCGCCGCCGCCCTGGTAGAACTGGAAGCCGCCCGCGGTTCCGAGGAACAGGTGAGACCCGATGTTGAACTCGACGCCGCTGACAATGCGTTCCTGCAGGTTCCAGAATGTGTAGTCCTTGTCGCCATCCTTGGAAGCGAGCCAGACGTTGTAACCGTCATCGCTGCAGGGGAGGTCGTTGCACCCGAACTGGAGCGTACCCGCGATGCCCGCGACACTTGCGTTTACGAACAGCGGGGAAATTGTCCCTGTGGGGTGGAATTCGAGGCTGAGCGCTCCGCCGCCCGCGTTCACCTGCTCCACGTTGAATCCGGAAGCCGCGAAGGTCCCGTAGGCGTCGGCAGAAAGGGTAATCTGCTTTTCGCCATCCGGAGTGGATTTCGGCTGGTGGTAAGCGGGAAGCGGCGCCGAACCCATCGATTGCATCTGGGGCGGAAGGCAGCCGGTCAGTGCGAAGGCCGCGGCGATGCCTGCTGCGAGTTTGCCGGTCGCGCTGATAATCGACTTCTTAAATGTCTTGTTTGTTCTCATTGTAACATCCCTTGGCCGGGGTCGCCCCCGGCGTAGTACATATGTGTTTGCTAAAAGTTATGTTAATTGAGGATGTGTGTCAATAGCCGTTACTGGAGCGTAATTGAACGTATTTCGCAGGTCTCGTTTGCGCGCATCGCTTGCAAGGTCAAGCGTGACGCGGAATAGCCGTTGCTTGCGGTTACGGACGTATTGACTATTTGTGATAAGGGTAAAATTTTGCTTACAAATTCATTTTGCAAACTATTGTTGCTTCCGAGGTTTACTTTCCCCTTCGAGGCGGTCCCGAAGTAGATTTCGCTGTGCAGGCAGGTGCCGGCGCGGTATTCTACTTTCAGTTCGCTGTAGGCATCGAGGGAATATGTCCCGCCGAAGTCGAGGTGGATTCCGGAATAGCGTTCCGCGAAACTGAACGCGGCGGCCTTGTCGTTGTAGGTGATGGAGGTCGTCGGGCTCCATTTTACGATTCCGTAATTGGAGGGGAAAAGCGTCCTTGTCGCGATGGGGGATGGCTTTTCGAGATTTGCGACGGTCGAGGTGATGAGCCTCGGCTTGGTGAGGGTCATCGTCGCTCCGTTGGAGTTGAGTACGAGCCGGAACCAGCGGTAATTGGACATGGCGCCGGGAACGCTCGGCATCTGCCAGCGGAGAGTGTGGAACTGACCGTCCTGCGGGACATTCACTTCTTCGAGCTGGACCTGTGCGCCGCCGTCCTTGCGCTTGGTCAGCAGGATTTCCGCCTTCATCCAGTTGCCCTTGGAATTTTCCGCCTTGATGCCTATTTCAAATACGGAGCCCTCGGGAACGTCGTTGGCGTTATCGACGGTTGCGACTTTTTGCCAACCGGAGGGAAGCGTGAATTTGACTTCATCGTCGCTTTCGGTTGCCTTGTCGTTGTAGTCGTAGCGGATGAACCCGAACTTCTTTGTCTGTAATGCGCCCGCGTTCTTGATGATTTCCGGCATTTTCGAAGCGTCCATGCAGCTTGTATGGGGTTGGAACATCCCGGTGAGTTTCATGTTTCTGAACTCGTGGTTTGCACTGTCGTAGTCTGCCTTGGCGACTTCGCAAAGCAAACGCCATACATCTGCCTGCATTCCCTCCAGCACGGCTCTGTCTATGCTGCCGTCCGAACGGACGGCGGGTTCGATGTGGCGGCCGCTGGTCGCCTCCTCGAACCGTGGATGCGTCGCATCCACGGCATAGACAGCTTTCGCCGTAGAGTTCTTTCCCGGATTCTCGAAGGGGAATCCCGAATACGACTTGCTGAATGCGCAGTCGGAACGCATGGCGAGGTCCCCGTTGCACTGCAAATCCATGGCGCTCGCTGTCGGGATGAACGTGCTGCTCCCTTGGTAGAGAGTGTCCGCTTCCCAGGAGTTCGTGAAGTTCAGGGTGTAGAGTGTAGCCCCGAACAGCTTTATGTCGTATTTCATGTCGTCGGGGATGGCGTCTTCCATGCCTTCGCGAAGCGACGTGTACATTGTCCTTGCGAAGGGATATGTGCTTCCCTGAACGAAATCGAATTTTGCGTTTCCTTTCGGTGTCGAGGTCTCGTCCTGCGACAGGAATTCGTAGACGTGGTTGTGCGAGAATGCGGAATCCTTGCTTTCGGAGGCCATCATGCGGCTGGAGGCGCGACCCCACGGCTCGCTGCCGCGTTTTGCCGAACGGTTCAGGGCGAAATAGGTTGTCGCGTGCTTAGGCGATTTTCCCTTCAGTTGCCCCTGCGCGATGAGAATGGCCGGGAATCCCTTGTAGTTTGCGGCCTTGCGGTATTCGCCGAAGAGGAAGCGCCCTGCGTCCGTCTTGGCTTCGTACGTGCCGTTCCCTGCCTCGGTGTCGTAGAGCAGCAAGTCCCGTGCTCCCGGCGAGGTGATGAGGTCGTTGAACGCTTCTGCCGATGCGACTCCCGCCTTGTTCGCCCAGAAGTCGATGGTCGAGATGAGCCCGCGCGGCATCACTGCTCCCTGGTGGGGCGAATCGAGCGATGCGTAGAGGCGGATGGGTGTATCGCCCGCCTTGCGCGAGGTGTCGTAGAGGTAGGATCCGTAGCGCCCGATAATACCTCCCTGGCTTATGCCGAGGACGATGAAGCCGTCTTCTTTCTTGTTCGGGAAGGAGATGGCCTTGTTATTTCCAAGGAACTTGAGCAGGGCGGCAAAGGTCTGCGAATTTTTCTGCAACGAGGTATGGACGGTCTGTGAGAACTGTACGAGGATAGGGGTGTAACCCAGTTCGGTAAGGATTTTAGGGATGCCGAACTGTTCCGTCTCTTGCTGGAGCTGGTCCAGGGTGCGTTCCTCGTCGACGCTCAGGTGGATTCCGTCGATGATGAGGAATGGGCGGCTGAGCGCTTTCTTCAAAATCGCCGCGTCGTCGTCGATGCCACCGATAATGCGGATGCGGACATCGGCATCACGTGCGGTAAAGCTGAGTTTGCCCTGTGCTTCGATGCAGAAGCCGAAGCCGCCCGTCGGCATGGTCGAGATGCAATCCGTCTTTTCGTTGCCGGTGTTGATGAAGAAAGCGTCCAGGTGCGATGCGCTTGCACTTGCGAAAAGCGAGAGCGCAAGGGCCGAGGTGAATTTCAGCAGTCGATTCATGTTACTTGACCTCCAGCGTGAGAATCTGTTGCGTGGTTGTGTCTCCGGAACGGAGGTTTACGGTGACAGGCTGTGGCCCTGCCGAGTCGAATTCGAATTCGGCGACGGAACTCCGCTCGATGGATTGGCATTTGCCGCCAATGCAGATTTCAATGGACGGGAGCGCCCTGCGCGTTGTCGCGACGAAATAGGGGTCGTAGGCAATTTTTACCTTGGAACCCTTCACGTAGCTGGTCGGGAACCCGGCAAGCAGCAGATGGTGGTCTTCGAGGGAGGTCGTGGAAAAACTGGTGTCGCTGTAGTATCTGACGGCACAGTCGATGTCGGCAACAAGCAGGGGAATGGTCCTGTTCCCGTTTGCCGCGGCGATATTCTGCGCTTCGACGAACAACGCCTTGGGATTCGCGATGACGCTGTCCCTGAGCCGGTTCCTGTCGACGAGGAAGAGACTCTTGTACCAGCCGTCGCGGGATTTTTCGGGCGAAAGGTCGCGTGCGTTCCTGTACGCCTCGATCTGGCGGTAATCCTGTTCGCCCAGTATGAACGGCTTGTTTGTCCGCTTTCTGTATTCGGAGCGGGTCGCGGCATCCATGGCCATGCGCGCCGTGCGCACGGGAATCTCGTTGTTGATGTGGGGGCGGAATGCAGTAAACGGATCCACGTCCCTGAAGTAGTATGTGGCGCTTGCCTGCGTGCCGTTGGTTGTTTCCTGGGAATTTGAGGATACAGAACCGTCTCCGGCGCAGGTGAACTCGATATTGTCTACGAACAGCGTAGTGTACTGGTTTGCGGGAACATCGAAAAGCCCGATGCCGATTTTATGCACGCGGGCATCCCTTTTGCCGAGCAGGTTCTCGATAGGGACGGCTAGTTCGTGAGTCCGGTTTGCATCGATGTTGTGGAAAGAGATGTTCCCGGCTCCTGCCGATTCTACGAGCCACACGCCGAATTTTGCGGCCTGCGTCGCACGGACGTCTATTTTGAGCGTTCCTCCGCGAACGTCTGCGGGAAGTCCCTCAAAGACGAGTGTCCCTGTCCAGTCCCCGCGCGAGTTCTTTATTCCCGAAAGGCGCATGTAGGGTGATTCCATCTTTTCGAAATTTCCCCAGTTCGCCCTCCATTCCGGAGCTTCCGGGAACGTGCGCCCGGAATCCTCCATTTTTCCGTTGTTCTTGGAACCGTCAAAGATGACGGTGCTGTTGCAAATTTGGGCATTGCCCGCGATGGCCAAGAAAAGCCCCGCGGCTACAATTCCCCTTAGACTCCTATGATTCATAGGAATTCCCCGTTGTGATTTTATCTAAAGAATAGCCCTCGAGGGCATCGCCTAGGCCCAGGATAATCCCGGACGTGTTCAGGGAAAGCTATATAAAAAAGCAACCCGTGTAAAGGGATGCTTTAAAAAAAGTTTATCTGTAAGCTGCTTAAGGGGTGATTAATTACTGCTCAAAGGCGAATTCAGGGTGTTTATTTTTAGTGTCGCCTTGTAGACGTCGCCCTCGACGGAAGTCTTGTATTCGTAAGCTGACCTGTAGAGAAGTTCCAGGCGCTTCTGGAACGTAGCGATTCCGAGCCCGCTCGAATTGGACTTGGACTTGCGCGGGAAATTCGAGTTCTCGGTTTGGATGGTGACGATTGTGCCCTCTTGCCGGATGAAAATGTGCGCGAAGCTTTTGCCGCTGGGGTTGACGCTGTGCTTGATGGCGTTTTCCACAAGGGGCATGGCGATGAGCGGTGCAATCTGGAAATTGCTGTCTTCGAGCTGGATGTCGAATTTCAGGTCGTAATCGCTGTTGAGCCTGAGTTTTTCCAGGTCCGCGTATTTTTGCAGGATGTCGATATCTTCCTGGATGGCGATGGTCTTGTCGGATGTCTGGTAGAGTGTGATGCGGAGCAGTTTCGAAAGCTTTGACATGGCTTCTTCGGCGCGTTTCGGGTCTATCGAGATGAGTGCCGAGATGTTGTTCAGGGTGTTGAATAGGAAATGCGGGCTGAGCTGGTTCTTGAGAAAATCCAGTTCATACTGCAGGGCCATGCTTTTTTGTTCGCGTTGCAAAAAGCTTCGCAAAGTATGCCTTAGAACAACGTTATATAGAACGCTGATGATGCAGACGAATCCCACAAGGATAGAAAACAGGACGACGGTCAGGAAGGTAAAGTGGCCGCCCTTCATATTCGAAAAGCAGAACGAGGTAAAGAAGTAGGTTATGCCTTCGTCGGGACTCCGTTCCAGGAGGAAGAACGCGACTTCGCGGACAAACAGGGCTCCGATGACGAGCAGGGAGTTGTGTATAAAGAACGGGATGTAGTGTTTTTTGAAAATGCAGCTGGGAACCAGGAATTTCTGGTTGATGAAGAAAATGAGTGTCGTGGTAATCAGGGGAACGTAGAATCCGACGACGCCCCTCGCGTTGATCTTGGGCGAAGTGATGTTGGAGGGGTCGAGGTAGGTGGCGAGCGGGAACAGGAGAATGAAAAGCCAGATCAGGAGAAGCGGCACGAAGGGGGGGATGGGGTAGTTGAAGGACTTCTTTTCTTCGCGGAGGAGGTCGTTGATGATCTTCTCGCTACGCCGGAAACTTGCTTCCTGCATGCCTTCGAACGTCCCGCGCTTGGTCTCGATGAAGTTTGTAACGGCTTTTGCGGTTCTTTTTATGGTCATACGTCCAAAATTAAGTCAAAAAATGCGTTTTGGAAGGGTGTATGTGACATTTTCATGACGAAAATGCGGAAAAAAGCGACAAAAAACCAATTTAACTTTTGCGAACGGCTTTCCCGATAATGACACAGTAAAGGGAAATCGGAGGTAAATTTGTATACGTAAAGCAAATGACAACACGCAACAGCAGAGGTTTATCATGATTACGAATACACGCAATAGGGAAGAAAGGGATAGCTACTTTCAGTACCTGAACGAGATTTCGAAATATCCCCTGCTGACCAGGGCGCAGGAAACGCTGCTGCTCAAGAAGATCCGCCAGGGGAGCCGCGAGGCGATGGATATGCTGGTTAAATCCAACCTGCGCTTCGTGGTGAATATTGCGAATCTCTATAAGGGACAGGGCATCGAAGTGGGCGAACTCATCAGCGAAGGGAACCTCGGCCTTATGGAAGCCGCGCGCCGTTTCGACCCGGACCAGAAAATCAAGTTTATCAGTTACGCCGTGTGGTGGGTCCGCCAGAACATCACCCGCGCAATCGCCGAGAAGGGCCGCATGGTCCGCATCAGCGCCGAAAAGGAACTTGTGCTCCGCCGTTTCAACAAGAAGGGTGGCAAGCTCCGCCAGGTCGTGGGCGGCAGCTACGTGCTTGACCCGGAAAGCCTCGCCGGAGTGTCCAAGTACAAGGGCGACGCCATCGAGAAGATTCTCATGATGGGTTCCAAGACCACCTCTCTCGATACTCCCGTCGGAGAAGATGGCGATGTTACCCTCGGCGAGACGCTTGCTTCCGTGGATGCCGGCACCGACGCCCTTGCCGAACGCAAGAACTGCGGCGACATCTACGAAAGGGTGATGCGCGAGAACCTCACCAAGCAGGAACGCGACATCCTCAAGCTCTACTACGGTTTTTCTGTGGATTCCGACTTGAACCTCAAGGAAATCGCCCCGATGGTCGGGCTTTCCAAGGAAAGGGTTCGCCAGCTCAAGGAATCCGCACTGGCCAAGCTCAAGACTGAACAAATTCATCGGATCTTGAACGAAGCCGCCTGATTTTTCTACTCTCTCTCCTTTTTTTTCAAAAACCGGTCCTTTTGGGCCGGTTTTTCCCGTTTTTGGCATGTTTCTTTAGCCTAGAAATTGTATTTTTCAGTCATGAATTTCAATTTTTCCCGAATCCCATTTGTGCTTGCCCTTTCGGCAATGACGTTCTCCTTTGCCGCGGGCGATACGAAGACGCCTCCCGGCGACTTTTACGATGAAGTATCCCGCCTCAACAAGGTGCTTTCCGAGGTGAACCGCAAGTACGTGGAGGACGTGAACCCCACGGAACTGACCGATGCCGCCCTGAACGGCATCCGCGACATCCTCGACCCGCATACGACGGTGTTTACCCCGAAGGACTACGAGGGCCTCAAGGTCTCGATGGAAGGCAAGTTCGGCGGCGTGGGCATCACCATCAGCCTGCGCGACAACATCTTGACCGTGATTTCCCCTCTTTCCGGGACTCCGGCATTCAGGCTCGGCATCCGCGCCGGCGACCGCATCCGAAAGATTGACGGCAAGGACACCAAGGGCCTCTCGCTCGACGACGCCGTGAGCAAGCTCCGTGGCAAGATCGGGACCGACGTGACGGTTTCCATCGAACGCGAAGGTGTCGCCGACTTGATGGAATTTACGATTACCCGTGCCGAAATCGTGGTGCATGCCGTTCCCTATTATGGAATGGTTTCGAAGGATATCGGCTACATCAAGCTCGCGACCTTCAGCGACAAGACGACGAGCGATGTGGAAAACGCCATCCGCGGCCTCAGGAAGCAGGGCATGAAGAAGCTCGTGCTCGACATGCGCTACAATCCGGGTGGCCTTTTGAACCAGGCTATCGAGATTAGCGAACTATTCCTCAAGCAGGGCAACGTGATTGTCTCTACGCTCGGCCGCACGCAGCGGACCGAGAGCCGCGCCCGCCGCGACGGCATGCTTGCCCCCGATGTCCCGATGGTGGTGCTTGTGAACCAGGGCTCCGCGAGCGCTGCAGAAATCGTCTCCGGTGCGCTCCAGGACTGGGACCGCGCGCTTGTCATCGGCAAGACCTCGTTCGGCAAGGGCTCGGTGCAGACGATTTTCCCGCTCGACAACCAGGGGAACGCGCTTAAGCTTACGACGGCATTCTACTACCTGCCCTTCGGCCGCTGCATCAACAAGCCTGAAAACGGCATCAAGGGGCTCAAGCTCATGGAAGAGGAATCCGAGGACGATGGCGACAAGGCCGCTGCGGATTCCGCAAAGAAGGACACCGTCGCACGCGATACGTTCTACACGAACAACGGACGCATGATGTTCGGCGGTGGCGGCATCACTCCCGACGTGGATATCGAACTCTCTCCGATGCCGTGGGTGGTGCAGGTGCAGGAACGCATGGCCATGTACTTCAAGTTTGCCGTGAAGGTGCGCCCGCAGCTTGACAAGGCCGGAGTTAAGGTCGATGCCGACTGGGTGGTGCCGGATTCCCTCTATGCACAGTTCAAGGAATTCTGCATGAAGGATACGACTTTCATGAAGGTAAAGAGCAATGCCCTCGTGGGCGTGGACCAGCTCGAGAAGAGCATCGTGCGCGAACAGAACTACATGGGCGACAGCGCGAAGACGGTTTCCGATACGACTCTCGCCGCGCGTCTTTCGGATATGCGCAAGGCCCTCGAGGCAAAGCGAGATGCCCAGTTTGACGAGAACAAGGACTACATCAAGGACGGCATTAAGCGCGAACTCCTGACTGCGATGGTGAATGATTCCGTGAGCACGGCCTTCTCGCTCAAGCGCGACGAGCAGCTCAAGGAAGCTATCAAGTATCTCTCCGACGACGCCCTCTACAAGAAGACGATTTCGGGCCCGGGCAAGCGCCCTGCGAAGGCCGACTCTAAGAAATCCAAGAAAAAGAAGTAGGCTTCGCGCGTGAAGTTGATGAACGGCATTGCGGAGGCGCTCGGGCGGTTTGTTCGCAGGTTCCTGCGGACCGTGCTGAGCTACTTCAAGTTCGTGTGGGAACTCTTCAAGAATATTCCCGGGGCATTCTCTAATTTACACACGACGGTGGAACAGATGCACCGCGTTGGGGTGACCAGCATTCCCGTGGTGTTTGCGGCGTCGCTTGCTACCGGCGCCATCATGTCGTGGCAGCTTGCCTATCAGTTCGGTGACATGATCCCGATGATGTTCGTGGGCATGGCCGTGGGCAAGTCCGTGATGGTGGAACTTTGCCCCATCTTGACCGCGATGGTACTTGCTGGCCGCATTGGTGCCTCCATGTGTTCGGAACTTGGCACCATGGCGGTTACAGAACAGCTCGATGCCTACAAGGTTCTGGGGTTAAGCCCCTACAAGTTTCTGCTTGCACCGCGCCTTATCGCGACAGTCATCATGCTCCCGACGCTTACCGTGATAAGCATCTTCATCGGCATCGCGGGCGGCTACGAGGTGGCCCACCTCTACAAGGAAGTCTCGTGGTCGGTGTTCTTCTACGGCGTGCGCATGTTCTACCACAACTGGGATTTGGTGGTGGGCCTTATCAAGGCTACACTCTACGGCTACTTTATCGCAAGCTACGCCTGCTTCTTCGGGTTCTTTACCCATAGCGGTGCCGAGGGCGTGGGCAAGAGCACCAAGGCCACCGTAGTTGCCGGCATGACAAGCATCCTCATCGGCGGATTTACGCTTTCTAAACTCCTGCTCGTGTAAGCGGTATTTAACGTTTTTAAGTTTATTTCTAGTTTTAGATTGGTGAACAGGGGGTGGGCTTTCCTATGATTGATAAAACAAAGGAGATTATATGAAACGATTTCTTTTCGGAATAGCATTGTTTGGATTGCTGGCTTGCAACAGCGATGAAGGCTCGTCCACTGGGCCCGTCCAAGAACCGGTGACTGTAAACTGGTCTTTGAGCGGAACATTTGGTGGAGGAAAAGTTGATTCTGTAAATGTGGATACCCATGTGAATGGACTGATTTCTCGTTCAGGCTCTTCTAAGGTCCATCTGAATGGCTATGACACGACCTATTTTGAAAATACAGTTCAATTGACTCACTTGCAGAATATGACCCATGTTATGGCTTCCATAGATGCAGATGGCTACTTCTCATTCGATAATATGGAATTATTTGGGTTGCGTGATGGAATGAATTCGGTTAGAATACTTCCAAGAGCGAAGACTAATGTCGTCTTAAATCCTGAATCATTTATTCTGTACTCGAACCGGTAGTGCGGTGATATAGTATTGGATGTGTTTGAGAAAGAGACCTCGGCATTTCTGCCGAGGTCTTTGAGTTGGCATAACTCTGTGATTTCAAGTTATTTGATAGCGGGGGTGTCTAGATTAATAAAATCATCCGAGGTCGTACTTGATTTTGTACAAAATATAGAGTATATTTATGTGTAATTTTTGTCACATGATTCTAGGCGGTGTCTGGCTGTGATAGGTGGCAAAGGAGGTCTCCTTTATGATGGTTGAAATTAAAAGGTTGCTAGCTGTTTTGGCGCTCGCATTTTCGTGCGTAATCATGTGGGGATGTGGGGATTGGTTTCCTGAAGATGGGGAAAGAGAGTTCTTTGGCTATTATAGTCGTCCCCATATTGTTGGGTTTATTGACGATTCTTTGGTAATTGTTGCCGATGACAAGGAATGGACCCAAGAAACTAGCGATGGGTATGCTATTGAAGGGCGTGGTCACCAACGCCTTCGCATCTTCAATTATAGGGTACAAGAGGCTGGTCCTAGGTGGACGGATACGTTGGATAATTTTAATGATGAATGTAATTATGCCCTAGGCCAGTTGAGTGATTCTGTTATATGGGGGGGGCAAACTTCTCTTTATACTGAAGTATGGGAAGGGCCTGTGATGACTTTTTGGAAAATAGGCGAAAAACCGAATGAAGTGGAAATAGAAAAGGTTTTGGATGGTTGTAAAGTTGATTTTCGCATTAGTAGATTACGCAAATGGCTTGACGGAACCATTCTTGCGTTGGATGAGAAATCTCTAAATGCTACTGGTGATGCTTGCCAGTACGCCGTTTTGGATACGGTGGCGCAGACGATTACGTATAAGAAACTAGACGAAAACTTGAAGTGGATTGAAAAATGTGATGACGTGAGTGCGTATAATAATGAAATTTTTTGTATTGCTTTGAAAAGAGACTCTTTGGGAATTAGTCTATGGGTGGATAATGATGAATCAGACATGATTGAACATCCAGAATGGCCCAAAAGTTATATGGGAAATAGAAATTTTATTTTGTACGGAAAAATGCTCAGAATTAATGGAAACATACATTCTGTTGATTTTGAAAAGAGAAAAATTATTCGTCAGTACGAAACTTATTTGCTGTCGGTTAGCAGACCGGAATTCCAAAATGAAAGTGGTGAAATTGTAAGTTATAAATAGGGAAAATATGAAGAAAATTTTTTTGTTAAGCTTACTTTTGATGACCTTTGTCGTTGTGTCTTGGGCTGTTCCGAGACCTATGGAGAGTATTACAAACTACAATGTGATGCTTTTGCATGGAGCCTATGGCCATAAGAATGATGATGGAGAATTGCAGGGTTTTGAGGAAAATTCAAATCTTCCGCAAGCTTACGATGCGATGAATTATCTTGGCAATGCGAATATTGGCCGTTATGTTGAAAAAGTGAATGAGAAAAAACCTCGTTTGAATCAATGGCTAAGAACACGAATATTCGAGGAACCTGTATACGACAGTGCCTATGAGGCTGTACATAATTCCTGCGTATATCACTGGCGAGCATTTTCGCTTCCCCCAAATAGTTCGATTGAAAATGCGATTGAATTGGGGAACAGAACATGGAATGCGGATGGAAAGTTTGGTGGTCGCCGAGCACTTGTGGAAGAAGCTCAGGAAGTTAAAACATGGAAAGTTCCTGATTCTCTTGGACAAATGGTGGAGGGGCAGAAGGCTCTCCAAATAATTCGCCAAAATCCTGATCTATACCGTCAATTAGCCTCTCGCTATATCCTAATCGGTCATTCGATGGGCGGAGTGGTTGCTCGTGAGTACACGCAGAATAGCAACTATTATTATGGTGATGTAGATAAGATTATCACTCTAGATTCTCCACACGAGGGCACGGGTGCACTGAACATGCAAGTTGGTTTGCTATTATTTTGTAGTGAAATACGCAGAAAAAGTTTTAAGGAGAACAGAGCATGAAACATCTGTTGAAAAAGTTTGAAATCCAGTGACGATAAAGACGACTGCACCGCAGGGTGGAGAAAGTACGGTTGTTCTTGAAGTGCTGAAGGCGAAACAGAGGCGTGTGCTGCCGATGAAGATGTTTGATGTGGAGTAAAAATATGTTTGTCCGTAGAAAAAAGGGTGTGACGGGAGAGGGCGCTGTCGATATCAGCGTGCTCATTGCGAAGGTTCTCGACAAGGCGCATGTCTCCGAAAGTATGGACTTCAAGACCCTTTCGGACCGCTTCGAGGAAGTGGTCGGGAAGGCTGTTTGCGCGCACGTGCGACCCGTGAAATTGGACAAGCATACGCTTGTGCTGAAAGCGGCTTCTGCGGCCTGGAAAAGCGAACTTTTCATGCAAAAAAATGCTATTATTGACAGGTGCAATGCGCTGCTCGGAAAGCCTGTGGTTAAGGCGATTCGCTTCGTTTGAACCGGCTCCCGAGGCTCGCTCCTGTGAAATGTTTTTAGAGGAAATATGGCAGAAGAATCTGAAGAATTGAAGAAGGCCGAGGAAGATTACAGCGGTTCGAGCATTACCGTTCTTGAGGGCTTGGAGGCGGTGCGTGTCCGCCCCGCCATGTACATCGGCTCGACCGACATCCGCGGGCTTCACCATCTGGTATGGGAAGTCGTCGATAACTCCGTGGACGAGGCTCTGGCCGGATTCTGCAACCACATCGAAATTTCCATCCTGCCGGGCAACGGCATCCGCGTGACCGATAACGGGCGCGGCATCCCGACCGACATTCACCCGAAGGAACACGTGGGCACCATCGAGGTGGTGATGACCAAGCTCCATGCGGGCGGCAAGTTCGACAGCAATTCGTACAAGGTTTCTGCCGGTCTGCACGGCGTGGGCGTGAGCTGCGTGAACGCGCTTTCGAACAAGCTTATCGTGACGGTGCGTCGCAACGGCCGCGTGGTGCGCCAGGAATTCTCGAAGGGCATTCCCTGCGGCCCGCAGGTGGATATCGGCGAGAGCGACGGCACGACCGGCACGAGTGTCGAGTTCTACCCGGACGACACGATTTTTACCGAGACCGTCTACGTGTACGACACGCTGGCGACACGCTTCCGCGAACTCGCGTTCCTCATGAGCGGTCTTCGCCTGACGCTTACCGATGAGCGCGACTCCGAGAACCAACGCTCCGAGACGTTCTGCTACCCGGGTGGCGTTTCCGAGTTCGTGCGCTACGTGGATGAACATCGCACTCCGCTCTTTAGCGAGCCCATCCACCTGGTGCTCCCTGATGGCCAGTACCCGCTCGAAGTCGCCATGTGGTACAACGATGGCTACCAGGAAAACTTCTTCAGCTTCGTGAACAACGTGAACACCTACGACGGCGGTACGCATGTTACGGGCTTCAAGACGGCGCTTACCCGCGTCATCAACAAGTTCGCTGCCGAAATGCCCAAGGGCAAGAAGGATGCGCAGATCACGAGCGACGACATTCGCGAAGGCCTTACTGCGGTTATCGCCATCAAGGTTTCGCAGCCGCAGTTCGAAGGCCAGACCAAGCGCAAGCTCGGCAACTCCGAAATTGCAAGCTACGTGAATAGCGCGTTCGGCGCAAAGCTCGAGGAGTTCTTCCAGGAGAACCCGGCCGCCATCAAGGTGATTCTCGACAAGGTTTACAACGCGGCACTCGCCCGCGAGGCGGCTCACCGTGCCCGTAACCTCGCTCGCCGCAAGAACGTGCTCGAAAGCGGCGGACTCCCCGGCAAGCTCGCTGACTGCAGTAGCCGCGATCCGAAGCAGTGCGAAATGTTTATTGTCGAGGGTGACTCCGCAGGCGGTTCCGCGAAGAGCGGACGTAACCGCGAATTCCAGGCCATCCTCCCGTTGCGCGGTAAGATCCTGAACGTGGAAAAGGCAAGCCTTCATCGCGTGCTCGACACCGAAGAAATCCAGAACCTGGTGAATGCCATCGGTACGGGTATCGGCACCGAATTCAAGATGGAGAAGCTCCGTTACGACAAGATCATCATCATGACCGATGCCGATGTGGACGGCTCTCACATCCAGACGCTTTTGCTCACGTTCTTCTTCCGCTACATGCGCCCGCTTATCGATGCCGGACACATCTTCCTTGCTATGCCGCCCCTCTACAAGCTCAAGGTGGGCACGAAGGACCGCTACCTGTTCGACGAAAACGAGAAGGACAAGGTAATGGCCGAGATGGAAGACAAGAAGAATGTCACCATCACGCGATTCAAGGGCCTTGGCGAAATGTCCGCCGAACAGCTGAACGACACGACCATGGATCCGAAGACGCGCCTGCTCAAGCAGTGCTACGTGGAAGACGCCGTGCTCGCCGACCAGATTTTCAGCATGCTCATGGGCGAAGACGTGGAACCGCGCCGCAAGTTTATCGAAACGAACGCCTACAAGGTCCTGAACGACCTGGATGTCTAGTCTATGACTCCTTCGAAAGCCGATTTCCAGGCAGTTCTCGGACAGGCTCGTGACCTAGTCCGTAATCAGCTGGATTTGACCGAAAAGACAATCCTGCGTGTGGCAGAGACTGCTCCTGCCGGGATTGCAGATAGGCTTCAGACTCTTTTCGAGACGAAGGGCAAGCGCATCCGTTCGACTCTTCTTTGCCTCATATCCAACTGCGGGAATGTGGCGCCCGATGCGTCCCGTGTCGCGCATGCCTGCGCAAGCGTGGAACTGTTGCACCTTGCGAGTCTCGTGCACGACGATATCATCGACGGCACGGAACTCCGGCGCGGCAAGGCTACCGCCCACAAGAAATGGGGAACGCAGGTGGCCGTTCTCGTGGGCGACTACGTGCTTTCGCAGTCGATGCGTTGCGTGATTGACGAACGGGATCGTGAAGTGCCGGTGATTATCTCGGACGCTGCGGACAAGCTCATCGTGGGCGAAATCATGGAACTCGACCACTGCGGTGAACTCGGGCTTTCCAGGGAAACCTACAACGAGATTATCGATGCGAAGACGGCCGCGCTTATCGAGGCTGCGTCCCGCATCGGCGGTATCATGGCCGGATTCGACAAACCCCTGATTGACGAATGTGCCAAGATGGGGGCGCACTTCGGGCTCGCGTTCCAGATTATCGATGACCTGCTCGATTACGGCTACGGCTCGAAGAATCTGGACAAGGCGAAGTTCACCGACCTCTCGAACGGGCTCATTACGCTCCCGCTTCTGTATTACTTCGAAGATTGCAACGCGGATGAACGTTCCGAAATGGAATCGCTTATCAAGAGGGTCGCGACCGACGATGTCGCCGGCGAGATCCTTGCGCGACTGAATGCGAAGAAGAGTTTCGACAAGGCGAAGGCCGAAGCGCAGGAACATCTGGAACAGGCGCTACAGATTGCGGACAAGTTCCCGAAGAACAACTTTACCGACGAGATTGTCGCCATGTTTTCGAGCATGAGCGACCGCGGGAATTAAAGACTACTCCTCCGCACATTGATGTGCTCGGGGCGATGCTTCGCATCGGGGAATTGAAGATATATTCCTCGCGCTACTTCCGCCGCATCCAGAAGGCGAGGAAGACGACCACTGACAGGATACAGACCGCGATGATGCCCCAGAAGGCTATGGGCGATCCTGTAGCGGCGTCGCCGTTCATGGCGAAGGGCAACTGCACGTTCATGCCGAACAAGCTTGCGAAGAACGTCGGGAGCGATATCGAAATCGTCACGATGGTCAAGTTCTTCATCAGCTGGTTCACGTTGTTGTTGATGACGCTTGCGCGGGCGTCCATCATCGACGTCAAGATGTTCGCGTAGATGTTTGCCTGTTGCAGGCTCTGCCCGTTTTCGATCTGGATGTCTTCCAAGAGTTCGCGTTCGGCCTCGGTCCAGTTGAGGCTCCTGCCCAGCTGCAACTTGCGGAGCAAGGTGTCGTTGCTGTTGAGTGCGCTCACGTAGTAGATCAAGCCCTTGTTGAGGCTGAACATGGAAAGCAGGTACTTGTTTTCCATCGAGGTGTTTAGGCGCAGTTCGAGGTCGTCGTTGATGCGGTTGATAATGCGCAGGTGTTCGTTGAAGTGCGATATCGCATAGCTCAACACGCGGAGCACGAACGTGTTCAGGCTGTCGATTTTCGAGAAGCGGCGTTCGTCCATCACGGGAATGTCGCTGTCGGTGAGGAGCAGGATCCAGTCCTTGAAGATGAAGATGCCGAAGGATTCTACGCGGAACTGGAAGTTGTCCGCGGCAGAATAGTTCTTGGGCTTCTTGAACACTATCGTGGTGAAGTCGTCGTCGTATTCGATACGGGAAAGCTCGTCGGAGTCGAATGCGGAGGCGATGGTATGCTCGGTTATTTCGTATTCCTTGACTAGGACGCTTCGCTGTTCCTGGCTGAGGGAGCCCATGATGACGATGTCAGCTGCGTCTTCGTTCGGGGCGACTGCAATGCGGCCCGATTCGATTTTGTAATACTTGAGCATGGAGCCCCCTTTGATCGAACGGGTTCAAATATAGAAAAGCCCCGGCATTGCCGGGGCTCTTTTCAACATTTTAATTTGATTACACGCCCTTCTTGAAGCGGTTGGACCACCACAGAACAATCGGAGAGCAGATGCACACGGAGGAGTAGGTACCGATGAGGATACCAAAGCACTGCACGAGGCCGAAGTCGCGGATGGAGGAACCGCCCATCACGGCGAGAATCACGCACACGAACAAGGTCGTGAGGGAGGTCACCATGGTACGGCTGAAGCACTGGTTGATGGACTTGTTGATTGTTTCGCCGAAGTTCGCGGAACCGTAGATGGCCGTGTTTTCGCGGATGCGGTCGAAGTTCACGATCGTGTCGTTCACGGAGTAACCGATCATCGTGAGGAGCGAGGCAATCAGGGCGCCGTCGAAGGAGAGGCTGAATGCCGAGATGAAGCCGAGCGTGATGATGGTGTCGTGCACGAGGCCGAGCACGGCGGCGACACCGAAACCGAGACCGAACTTGCCGAACCGGAACCACACGTAGAGGAGGATGCCGATCCAGGCGAGGATTACGGACAAGATAGCGTTGAAGCGGAGTTCCTTGCCGATTGTCGGGCCGACGTTGTCCTTCGCGACAATGACGCATTCCTGACCGGCCTTCTTGAAGGCTTCGTTCATCTTGAGTTCGAACTGTGCGTCTTCGGAAGCGCGCATGCTAATCTGGTAGGAGTTGGCGGACGTTCCGCCGAGGGAGCGGACGCGCGTGCCATTGATGCCTGCAGCGGAGAGTGCCTTGTTGAGGTCGCTTTCGTGCTTCGCGTTATCCTGATACTGAACCGTGTAGACCTGGCCACCGGTGAAGTCGATGCTGAAGTCGAATCCCTTGACCACAATGCATGCGATGGAAGCGATGATGAGAATGGTCGAAATGAGACCGAAACGCTTGCGGTGCGGGATAATCTGGAGGTTCGCCTCGTTGATGGCCTTGATGCCGTTACCGATGGAGAGCGTCGTCGTGTCGCGCTTGGCAAGCTTCCAGTCGAGGATGGCGCGGGTAAGCGTGATGGCGCAGAAGAGCGAGGTGAGGATACCGATAGTAAGCGTAAGACCGAAACCCTTCACGGAACCGGTACCGATCTTGTAGAGGATAAGGCCGGTAAGCACGGTCGTCAAGTTGGAGTCCAAGATGGCACTGAAGGCTCGTTCGTAACCCTTGGCGACTGCCGCGCGGGCGGTGAGGCCGGCCTTGAGTTCTTCACGGATACGTTCGTAGATAATCACGTTCGCGTCGAGGGACATACCCACGACGAGGATGAAGCCCGCGATACCGGGGAGAGTGAGGGTCGCGTTGAACACGGACATCACGGCGGCGGTAACGAGGGTGTTGATGACCATGCCGAGGCTCGCGATAAGGCCGCCCAGACGGTAGTAAGCCACCATGAACACAAGGCAGAGGATGAGGCCGACAGCGCCGGAACCGAAGCCCTGGACGATGTTTTCTTCACCGAGGGTGGCACCCACGGTGCGGCTTTCGATAATCTTCATCGGGGCTTTGAGGGCGCCGGCGCGGAGCACGACGGCGAGGCGGTTTGCTTCGGCCATGTCATCGAGACCGGTAATCTGGGCGTCGCCGTTCGGGATGCGTTCGTTGATGCGCGGAGCGGAAATCACCTGGTTGTCGAGAACGATGGCCATCTGCTTGCCGACGTTCGCGGCGGTCACGGCGGAGAACTTCTTGGGACCGATGCCGCCGAACTTGAGGGTCACGGCGACTTCGCCTGCGCTCACGCCGTCAGCGAGACGGTGGGGCTGGGCGTTCACGATATCGTCACCGCCCATTTCGGCGCGGCGCTTGAGGAGGTAGAGGCGCTTGGCCTTGACCGGGGAATCGTTGCTGATCTTTTCGAGGCCGCTTCCGAACGCGAAGTTCAGGTCGCGCGGGATGAGCTTCTTGACACCGTCGAGCTCGAGGAGCTTCTTGACCTTTTCGATGTCTTCTTCGGCAATGAACCCACCGTTGGCAAAAGACATGTAGTAGGAGCTGAGGGCCTTTCCGACCTCCGTAGCCGGTGCGGCTTCTTCGGTGGCTGCCTTGGAGGAATCTTCGGCCTTCGGGGCTTCAGCTGCGGCGACCTTGCCGCCGAGGAGTTCTTCGTCGGAAAGCTGGGCCGTATCCTTTGCGGAATCCTTCGCTGCGACCGTGCTGTCCTTGGCGGCAGTGCTATCCGTCGCGGCGGAATCTGCAGTCACGTCGGAAGTCTGGCGCGTCAGGTACTGGTCGATGAGACCGACGACCTGGGGGAACCTGTCTGCTTCGGCAAGAATCTTGAATTCGAGCTTTGCGGTGGAACCCACGAGGGCCTTTGCGGTAGAGTCGTCCACGCCGGCAAGTTCGACCAGGATGCGGTCGTCGCCGGAAGGAGAAATCTGGGGTTCGGAAAGACCGTACTGGTCGACGCGGTTACGGATGATTTCCAGGGACTGGGCCTGGATGTCCTTGATGTCGTCGCCTTCCTTGAGTCCGGACTGGTCAATCTGGAGGGTGATGCTCGTACCACCCGCGAGGTCCAGACCGAAGTTGATGGACTTCGTTGCCATCTTCGGGTTTTCCTTGAGGAACGCCTTTTGTTCTTCGCCCTTCTTGGAGTGAACCTGGATGGAGGGCCATACGGTGTAGGCCGAGAGAGCAATAACAGCGAGAATGATGAATTCTCTTATGCCGAATTTATATTTGTTCATTTGTAATCCCTTAATAAGGCATTAATACGCATTTAGTTGCGGGTGCAAAGATAGAAAAAGGCGGGCGCCGCGTAAGGAAACTAGATGTAAATGTTGCCGTTTGCGTCGGCATTTTTCGTTACGGCGATGATTCCTTCAATAAGGCCTATTATGCCGGGAATGGTTGTCCAGCAGAACAGAATGTACAGAATCCCCATGCCTATCTTGCCGGCATAGAATTTATGTATGCCCAAGCCCCCCAAAAGGATGGCCAGGACTGCATAGGCGACCTGATTCACTTTGGTGCCAGCTCCTTCTGCCGGGATCTCTTGAATGCTGGTTCCGCATTTGTTGCAAAATGTGTCTGTGTTGGCAACTTCATTTCCGCATTTTGGACAAAAAGGCATAAAGCAGCTCCTTGTTGTTTACGTTTTTATTTAATTTCAAAAGATGGTTCGGGCGCATCCAGCGACACCGAAAGGGTCAAACAGTCATGGCCCGATGCGCGAACCACAGAAAAGCCGGTCCCCGTAAAATGAATTTTCAGGCTCCCGTCGCGGAGTACGGGGTTTTCGTGGCGCATGCGGGTGAGTTCGCGGATAAACTTGTAGATGGGCAGCGCCTTGCGGGCCTTCAGCTGGTCCCACGGGAATGTTCGCCTGCAGTCGGGGTCCTTGCCACCTTCCATGCCGATTTCGTCGCCGTAGTAGATGCAGGGGGCTCCGGGCATAAAGAACAGCAGGGCGAGCGCGAGCCTTATGCGTTCGGGGCTCGTGCGGGGTTGCGACGCGATGCGGGTGGTGTCGTGGCTCCCGAGCAGGTTCATCGGGGTGCCGAAGCGGTTCTCGGGGAACGCGCTGCGCACCTTTTTGCAGAATTCGCCTGTAGAAACGGGGTTCTCGTCGAAGAGGTACTGCATTACCGCCTTGCGGAACGGGTAGTTCATGACTCCGTCGAACTGGTCGCCTTTGAGCCAGCGCTCGGGATTGTCCCAGATTTCGCCCACGATGTAGGCTTCGGGGTTTATCGCCTTCACGCGCCTGCGGAATTCCTGCCAAAAACTATCGTCGTTTATTTCGTTCGGCACGTCGAGCCGCCAGCCGTCTATGCCGCGCCTGGTCCAGTATTCGGCGACGCTGAACAGGTATTCGCGAACGTCCGCGCAGTCCGTATTGAACTTCGGTAGCGCGGGGTAGTTCCACCAGCATTCGTAATTCGGCTTGCCCGAGTAGGCGTGTATGGGCCAGCTGTGCACGTGGAACCAGTCGACGTAGGGGGAATCTTCCCCGAGTTCCATGAGGCTGTTGAACTGGAAGAATCCGCGCGAGCAGTGGTTAAAGACGCCGTCCAGAATGACGCGGAGCCCGAGGGCGTGCGCCTTCTTTACAAGGTTGTCGAAATCCTTGAGCGTGCCGAGCACCGGGTCAATCTCGAAGTAGTCCACCGTATGGTAGCGGTGGTTGGAATTGCTCTTGAAAATCGGGCACAGGTAAATCGCCGTCGCGCCGAGATCTACGATGTACTTTAGTTTGTCGGTAATGCCCGCGAGGTTCCCGCCGAACATGTTCGTGCGGGTGGGCTTGCTGTCCCATTGCACGAACTTGCCTACGGCACTGTATTTGGGGCTGCGGCAAAACCTATCAGGGAAAATCTGATAGAAGATGGCGTCCTTGACCCAGTCTGGCGCGAGTTTCGTTGAAGACCGGACCATGGTGCCTCTAGATGTTCCACATCGGGCGGCGCTTGCGCACGTCCACGAGCTTGCGGATTTCGGAATGGAGCGATGCGTTTGCCGTGAGTTCCTTGATGGTCACGGGAATCCTGTAGGTCCAGTTCTTGCCGCCGACCGTGCCGGGAATGTTCACGCGTTCTTCTTCGGCCGGGATTTCGGAAAGGGTTGAGGAAAGCGCGAAGAAATCTTGCACAGGCAAGATGCAGAAGAGACTGTTCGACGAGAATACGTGTTCAAGGATGTTGCGCACGGCGGGCGGGGTAAGCGTCTGCGGCGCGGCACCGGATAGCTGGGCGTGTGTCCAGTAGAGGTCGCGGTCGAAATCGGGTTCTTCCCAGAGCCCGCGGAGGCTCGAGGTGTCGTGGCAACTCGTGGTGCACACGGAGAGTCTCGGGTATTCGGCCATGTCGTAGTAGGGGCTGTACGGGGCATCCCAGTTGCGGGCCCAGCGCTCGATGCGCAGCGAAAGGATATTGAGTTTCTTGAGCACGGTGGGGACGCAGTGCGGGACGGCTCCGAGGTCTTCGGCACATACCAGCATGTCGGTCTCTTTCGCGAGGATAGAGAGAAGCTTCGTCGCGTTCTGTTCCCAGAGCCCTTCCTGCGAGGCTTCGTTTTCGTGGATGATTTCCTTGAGCTTTTCCTGCTCGTTTTCGGGGAGTGTCCTGAGAACGGGCTGGTTGTACCAGTACCAGAACGGGTAGTAGTTGTTTTCGTCGCCTGCCGGGATGAAAATGCGATTCCAGTAGACCTTCAGGAGGGCATCCTTCACGTTCTGCGGTTCGTCGAGAGTCGTGATGGCGCGTTCGCTATAGAATTGCGGCTTGAGGACGAATCGCGAAGGCTCGTTGGGCAGGCTTTCGAAGTAGACGGAAACCATGTTCTCGGTCTCGTCGCCCAGGAATTCGCGAAGCTGGTCCACGGAGTAGTTCGGGCGGCGCAGGTACTCGAGCGTCTCGCGGATGAACCCGGCGGCATGCAGACGGTCCCAGGTAAGCGGGACGCAGGGATTGAAGCGTCCGAGGATGCCCGTCACTTCGTTTTCGGGGATGGACCAGATGCGGAAGAATCCGAGCACGTGGTCGATGCGGTAGGCGTGGTAGAACTTGCTCGCCTGAGCGAGGCGGTCTTTCCACCAACGGAATCCGTCCGCCTCGATGACATCCCAGCGGTAGGTGGGGAATCCCCAGTTCTGGCCGCTGTAGCTGAACATGTCGGGAGGTGCGCCCGCGCGGTCGGAAAGCGAGAAGTACTTGCGGTTCGCCCACACGTCGGCGCTGTCCTCGTTGATGAGGATGGGAATGTCTCCCTTGATGTGGATGCCGAGTTTCGAAACCTCGCTCACGGCGGCCGTGAACTGCATCTCGGCGACGTACTGCATCCAGGCCTGGAAAAGTATGTCCTTGTGGTACTTGGTCCAGAGCTTCTCGATATCATCTGCCGTGGGATCCTTGAACTTTTTCCAGTCCTTCCAGCTCGACTCGGAATTCTGGGCCTTGAGTGTCGCGTAGGCGCAATAGGCTTTGGCCCATCCGTTCTTGTCGATCCAGTTCGAAAGGTCCTTGTCCTTCTTGAGCTCGTCGTAGCGGTTGTCGAAAATCTTGCGGAGAATGCCGCGCTTCCACGTGGATATCTTATAATAGTCGATGCGTTCTTCGCTTTCGAATCCTTCCTTGGCATCCTCGATTTCTTCCTCGAATTCGCTGGAGCCGCGGACTGACTGGATGTTGATGAACACCGGGTTCAGGGCGAATGCGCTCCGGGCGCTGTAGGGGCTCGCCTCGGCTCCGGTGTCGTTGACCGGCAAAAGCTGGATGATGTTGAAGTCGCAGAGCTTGCACCAGCCTGCGAAGGGAATGAGGTCGAGGAATTCGCCGATACCGATGTCAGCCTTGCTGCGGAGGCTGAAGAGGGGCACGGCTACGCCCGTCTGGAAGGAGGAAATATCACCGTAACGCATGCCCGAAATATAGATAAATCGGGAAAGAATATGCTATTATTCCTTGCATGAGTTGGGAATGTAGGTATTTGAGAGAGACTTTCTGTGACAAGCGGAAGCAGGAATGCTGCCCGGGTGCAAAGGGGTGCGTGCTGGAAGGCCGGTTCGCGTTCCCCCTTCGAGAAAACAAGGAAAAAGTGAAAAAAACCTCGTCCAAATGAAATCTGGACGAGGTTCGCAAACTTGTTTTGCCCGAACTTTATATTAAACGCAGAATCTCTTGCGTGGTCTGCTCGGCGAAGACGTTATCTTGTACTAGACGGCGGACCTCGGTCGGGTTGATGCGCGCGTACTCGGACAGTGCGCGGCCGATGCCGTTACGTATATAATAGTCGTCTTCCTTGGCGCAGGTGAGGCAGAACTGGCGCAGCAGCGGCCAGTCGGTACGGTCCTTGTACTGGATCTGGAAGATGATGGCGCTGCGGCGGACCCAGATGTTCGGATCGCGGATCCAGGAGGCAATCTTGCTGCGGAGCGCGGGGAGGCGGAGCGCGAGGTCTCCTAAAATGCAGGCGGCGAGCGTGTCGACCGTATCGCGCCAGGCACGGGTCTTGATAAGTTTCTTCAAGAAATTGAGATGCTGCCCCCCGAGCATTTCCTTGTGGCGGAAAAGGTAGTCGCATGCGGCGTACTGGATTTCGCGGTAGGGCTGCGACCACATGTCCTCGACCCGGGCTACCAACTCGGCGTCGTCTTTCGGCGGGTTCTTGTCGAATATGGGGTAGGTAACTTCGCGCCTTGGGACAAGACGGATTCCCAGGAAGTCAAACTGTTCGCGTGCCTTCTTGGACATCTCGTGGGATTCTTCTTCGTTAGCGATAGCGCGGAGCGCAAGTAGGATATCTTGAGTGAACCTTAACATGACGACACAAAAATAGTCCAGAAAGAATTTATTTTCTAGACCTTGACAAGCATTTTTTTTAAATTTTTTTCAGTTTTTTGAAATTTTTTGCAAAAAAAAGACAAAAAATACTCTTGACAAATCGTTTTTTTTAAGTTTTTTGGGATTATGAGCGTGAATGAAGCCGTTTATGAGCGTGCGGTAATCGAGGTTCCCCCGGAACTCCGAGGCCCGTCCAATGAGGAAATATTGCAGAGGGAGGCTAGGGAGGACACGGCCAAGCGTCGCCGTTCGGCTACTAGGCCATCCAAGCGCGAACGCCTGAGGATGAAACAGGAAAAGGGGAGGGCGGACATGCTCAGGGTGGCGCGCTCGGTTTCGGAATCTTTCGCGCGTGCCCCCGTTGCAAGGCCCGGCTTTTCGGCAAAGGTCGAACCGGCCCCGGTTCTGGATGCGGAAAGGCCGATGTCGGGTGCCCGCCGGAAGTTGGACTCGCTGTTTTCCGCGCCGCGTCCGGCAGTGGAGAAACCCGTTGTTCCGGAAACGGCTAAGGTTGTGACGGCTCCTCCGCCGGTACCCTCTTCGGGGCGTGTGCTCAAGGGCTCTTTCGGAGCAAAGCCGAGCGACGCGGCCAAGGCCAAGGTCTATTCGGCGGCAGAACTCGAACGCCAGCGCATGGAAGAGCGTGCGAAGAAGATTCGTGCGGCGCTGGCTGCGAAAAACAAGGCCGCGGCCCCGGCTGTCGGTCCCGACGGACTGCCCGTGAAGCGTCCGCGTGGCCGCCCGCGCAAGAACCCGCTACTGTAGAAAACCGTATAAAAAAACCGCCTTCTTTCGAAAGCGGTTTTTTTGAGAGGCAACGATCAGACTCGAACTGATGAATAAGGCTTTTGCAGAGCCGCCCCTTACCAACTTGGGTACGTCGCCAATGTGAGCGGCAATATAGGTAAATAAACTGCTTTTGCCAAGGGGGAATGGCTAAAAAAACTAATTTTTGCCCATGTTCGGTCGATTCAAGGGCTGGCTCCTAGCTTTCGCTTGCATGTTGTGGGTCAAAAGCCTGAGGGTAAAACTCAGGTTGCCCGAGGGGTATGCCCCCGGCGTGGTCGGAAGCTGGCATCAGGACCTGCTTGCCAGTTGTGCCGCTTTCCGCGGGTCGGGAATGCATATCCTTGTCTCGGAATCTTCGGACGGGGACCTTTTTGCCCGCGTGGCGCGGCGCCTGGGATACGTGGTGACTCGCGGTTCCGATAGCCACGGCGCATTGAACGTGCGTCACCTGGTGCGGACTTTGCGGGAAGGAGGATTCGTGGGAATGGCGCTGGACGGGCCTCGCGGTCCGGCACTGCAGGTCAAGCCTGGTTCCCTGTGGCTTGCCGAAAAGGCCGAAAGGCCGTTGTGGCTTGTCGAAGCCCGCTATGGCCGCCACGTGCGCCTCAAAAGCTGGGATAACTTTGTTGTTCCGTTCCCGATGACATCTATTGACATCGAAATTAAGTATTTTTGCAAAGAAAAAAGGTCCGACACCAGTCGGGAAAAGGAGTAGACATGATCGCATTGCCGCCGAAATTTGTTGCGTTTGACCTCGAAACGACAGGCCTTGTCAATACGAAGGATGAAATTGTCGAAATAGGAGCCGTGAAGTTCACCGTCGAGACGGACCCGAAAGGCAGGGTCGTCCCCAAGCTTATTTCGGAGTTCAACACGCTGGTGAACCCAAACATGATGATTCCCGAGGAGGCATCGCGCGTGAACCATATTACCGACGCCATGGTAAAGGACGCCCCGCCGGTAGGTGAATGCCTCAAGAAGTTTACGGCCTTCTGCGGACAGGGATCCATCTTGCTTGCGCATAACGCGAACTTTGACGCGAGCTTCTTGCGCGTGGCCTACTCCAAGAACCCGCAGTTTATCCCGGGAAATCCCGTCATCGACAGCCTGGTCGTCGCCCGTACGATTTTGCCGGAACTCGAGAACCACAAGCTGGGCTACATGGCGGGCCTCTTCATGAAGCGCGGGGAATTCACGATGAAGATCGACCCCGCGAAGATGCACCGCGCCGTCTACGACTGCGAGATGCTCATGGAAGTGTTTGTCGCGCTCCTCCGCCGCCGGTTAAAGGAGAAGGACTGGGAAATGGGCAACATCATGGCGAGCATGGCCAAGTACAAGGGCGTGCCGCAGTTCATCAACAAGTAGGCGCCCGCCTTTCCCGTTTCCGGGTAAAAAGAAGGGGCCGCCAAGTGCGGCCCGGAAACACAAAATACCGCCAAAGTGTCCTTTGACGGTTTTTTTAGTCTCTTTATTCGAGAATTAGATGCCGAGTTCGCGGGCGACAGCCTGGATACCGCACTTGTTGATCGTGCGGAGGCCGGCGGCGCTCACGCGGAGCGTGACCCAGCGGTCTTCTTCGGGAATGTAGAAGCGCTTCTTCTGGAGGTTGGGAAGCTGCTTCATCAACTTCTTGCGGTTGGAGTGGGAAACCATGTTGCCCACGAGGCCGGCCTTGCCGGTAACTTCACAAATGCGGCTCATAATGAAACTCCGTTGTTTTTCGGACACCAATTTTAGATAAAAATGGTCGAACTGTCAAGGCTAAAGTTAGTCTTGGAGCTCTTTGGGGAGGTTAAATTTGGTCGATTCCACCAATTTTATGAAATTTTCGATGGAAATCGGCTCAAAATGGGACTTTAGCCATTCCACGACCTCCTGGACCAGCACTTCGGGTGCGGATGCCCCGCTGGATACCCCGACGGATTCGATCCCCTCGAACCACGAGAGGTCGAGGTCGTTCACGTCGGCGATGAGATGGCTCTTGATTCCCTGTTCGAGGCCGAGTTCCATGAGTCGGCTCGAATTCGAGGAATTCTTGGCGCCGACCACGAGGAGCATGTCGACCTGCTTGCAGAGGTCGAGGACGGCCGCCTGGCGGTTGCCGGTCGCGTAGCAGAGGTCGCCCGCGTTCGGGCCGATGATGTTCGGGAAACGCTTCTTCAGGGCCTCGATAATCTTGTGGGTCTCGGCAACGGAGAGCGTCGTCTGGGTGATGTAGGCGAGTTCCTTGCCTTCGGGAACGTTGACTGTGGAGACGTCCTCTTCGTTCCGGATGAGGGTGATGGCGCCTTCGGGGAGCTGCCCGAGCGTGCCTTCGACTTCGGCGTGCCCCGCATGCCCGATGAGGATGATGTGGCGCCCCGCATTGAAGTGGCGCTTCGCACTGTAGTGGACCTTGAGCACCAGCGGGCAACTTGCATCGAGCACCTTGAGGTGGCGCGCCTCGGCATCGGCGTAGATGTGTTCCGCGACCCCGTGCGCGGAGAAGATGACAACCGAGCCTTCTGGGACCTCGCTCACCTCGTCGACGAAGATGACGCCCTTTTCCCTGAGGGTGTCGACTACGAATTTGTTATGAACGATCTCGTGACGAACGTAGATGGGGGTGCCGAATTTTTCGAGGGCCTTCTCGACGATATGGATGGCGCGGTCGACTCCGGCGCAGAATCCGCGCGGTGTGGCAAGGACAATCTTTTTCATTACGTGTTTCCGTCTTGGAATTCCGGCAGGCCCCGCAGGAATTCGAGGAGCTGCCGGTAGGAATCTTGAATCTTGTTGCGTTCGTGGGCGAGGAAGGTTCCGACGAGTTTTGAATCGGGGAGCATGCGTCTCGGGTAGTCGGCGGTGGTGTGCAACTGTGCGATGACACCTTCGCGGACGAGTGCCGCCGCATTTTCCTTTTGCCCTGCGGTGAAAGGCCCGATGCTGGTGGCTACACCTGCTTGTAGCGGTTCCCAGAAGTTATGGACTCCGAGTCCCCGTGCGAACGAACCTCCGACGACTGCCGTTTTCGAGATGGAAAGGACGTCGCTCGTGATGCCGAACTGGCTTACGATGGAGATGGCTCCCTTCTGCACGAGTGGCCAGTCGACAACTGTGTATTCTTCCTCGATGAGCGCCTTGCGGAATGTTTCGGCTTCTTCGGGACGCCTCGGAACCAGGACGACAGATTCCTGACGTTTGATGGAGGATTCCACCATGCGTTCGAGGCTGGTCCATTCGGAAAAGTGCATGGAGAGGAACGCAACGTCGACAGTCGGGTTTTCGACTGGCTTGAGCGGCTCGTTCTTGCGGACCCAGGGGAGGAGTTTCCAGTCGCCGCCGATGGCCGTTTTCGGGATGCGGAATTTCGAGGCCGCGTTCAGGAATCGCGAGAGGTCGTCGCCGGTCTGCATGCTTGCAAATGCAACGGGAGAAAAGTCGATCCCCGGCACGGACGCCCGGTAGCGGCCCGAGACGATGGCAACGGATGGCTTGATGTTCAGACGTCGCATGGTAGAAAGGTAGCCCGGCCAGAGCTCGTTCTCGCCGAGGATAAGCGCGATAGGCTTTACCTTCTTGGCAAAAAGACTCATGGTCGTCTGCGTGTCGGCGGGGGCGATGGCCGCCTCGATTGTACTTTCGTTACACCCTGCTGCAGATCCATCTTCGTCACATCGTGTTGCGGACCCTTCATCGTCACACCGCAGTCGCGAAGCGACAAGTGTGTCTACGGACTTGGCACTAGGAGTCTTGCATGCGTCGCGGAGGAACTCGACCACCTCCACCTTCTGCGTGGTGATGAGAATCCTGGGCAGGTTCGCAATGTCCTCTTGCAGGAACTTCGCAAGATTCAGGAGCATCTTGCATTCCCCGAGGCTTGCCCCGTGCATCCACAGGAATGGGCCTTCGGGCCAGGGTCCGTTCAGGCGGTCGCCGATATGGAACCGTGTATTTACGGCAGGGACCTTAGCGACTGCCTTGGCGGCAGTGCCAATGGCGAATCGTGCAAAATCAATCGCGTTAAACATGTTTATCTCAGGCCGTGTAGATTTTGAGTAGAACCATTATCAAATTAAAAAATACGAACCAGAACCATGTGGAGGTATCGGCGCGGAATGCCTGTAAAACGGTGCGCGCGGGGCTGTCGCCGGAGTTGCGGCAGAAAAGCGCCTCGATATTCGCGGTGGTCATCGGTGTTCTTTGGGCCCAGGCGCGCCAGGTGTCGCCGAACTTTTCTTCGAGGAAGCGGTCTTCGGCGCGGGCGAGCGCGTATTCGAAGAGGGCTATCGCTATAATGAAAACGTAGAAGAATCCGCTCACGCCAAGTTGGAAAAAGATTGCACCCAGCGCGATGTAGGTGTTCGACGTGTACAGCGGGTGGCGCATGTGGGCGTAGGGCCCTGTGGTAACTAGAGTGGTGGCCTCGTGCGTGGAGCCGCGCGTGTGCTGGCCTATAAACTGGCGGGCCCTGATGCGGAGCGCGATGCCCAGGACGTAAAAGATAAGCGCGCCGATGTAGGGTATGCATGTCGTGCCGCCGCCATTTAGGGCAAGGGCATCCAAAGATACTTGCGGGAAGGACGCTGCGGGGCAGGCGAGGAGCGCCACGGCGCCCAGCGCGAGGATATAGCCGCGGAAGCGGTAGAGAATTTCGCTAGCCTTTCGCACGTTCCATCTCCACTACGTTGAAGCGGGACTGCGCCGTAGCGCTGAACGGGTCGTGGCTCGCCATGATGACCCACTTGCCGAGGGCGGCTGCGGTATCGAGGAATGCGAGGAGAATGCGTTCGCGGTCGTCGAGCGCGATGGCGGCCATCGGTTCGTCGAGGAGGACGGTGGGCGAGTCGCTTGCGAGTGCCCACAGGAGGGCGATGCGGGAACGTTCCCCGCCTGAAAGGCCCTGCTTTTCGAGCAGGCGGTCGGTACCTGCCACTTTGGCAAATTCCCCGATAAGGCGTGCGGGTTCGCCCTCGCGGCTGGCGAGCAGGTCAACAAGCAGGCGGCGGGGCGGGAGTTCCAGGTCCTGCGGGATAAAGAATACGTTTTCGGGTGCCGCGGCGTCCCACTCCTCGAGGCCTGCGAGCAGGCGCAATAGGGTCGATTTCCCGATGCCGTTCTGCCCGCGCAAGAGTACGGGCTTCTCTCTGGACAAAGTAATCCCGAAGTCGCGATAGACCGGCGTGTCGCACCCCTCGTAAGTGAAGTTCCCGTGCGCGATTACAATGCTGTCGTCATTGCGAGCCTCGGAGAGGCGTGGCAATCTCGAACCCGTCTCCAGACCGCGCGCATCCTGTTCACACGCCGTCCGCATCGGCAACCCCTCGAATTCCTCCAGCACGTCGCAGGCGCTCGCCGCGGCCCGGAACTGCGGCACGGCGCGGGCGCATTCCTTCACCGGCTTGTAGCAGAGCAACAGCGCCGAGCAGAACAGCACGAGCCCCGTGCCGTCCATCCACCCGCGGGCGATAAGCATCGCACAGAATGCGAGAACCGCGACCATCGCCACCACCGAGAGCGTCTCCATCGCGATTGAAAGCGCGTTCTTGCGGATGCTCGCGTCGAGCCCCTTGCGGTTGAGCGACCCTGCCTCTTCCGAAACCTCGCGGGCGAGGTGCTCGATTTCGGCATTGCCGCTCCAGTTGCGGTATAGCCTGCGGGCGGTATTCAGCGAAAGCCTAAAGTTCGACCGCGCGTACAGGAGCGATTCTTCTTGCGGGCCGAGCGCGTGGAGCCTGCGCTGCATCCAGGCGACAAACGGCACCACCGCCGCAAACAGGAATAGCGTGAGCGGCCACGAGATGTACAGGAGCACCGGCAAGAAGATGGCAAGCTGCAAAAGCGCTTGCACCAGCTGGAAATACGCCCCGGCGTTGCTCTGGAGCGAGAGCGTCGCCTCGTAGGCGGCCTCTACCTTCGCGTCGCCCGAACCGTCGTGGAAAAGCCGGGGCGAAAGCATGCGGATGCGCCCGAGGAACCACTCGGTGACGTTTTTCCCGGTATTGAACAGGAATGTCTCGGAATTGCGGGCCTTCGCGAACATGAACACCAGGCGGAGTGCGGCGAGAAGGGCCATCAGGCCTGCCCATTCCCAGAGGGTAAACGGCGAACTGCCCTCGAGCAGCCCCATGAACGAGCGGATGCCCCACAGGAGCCCCGCGTCGGCGAGGCTTGCCATGAAAGCGAGCGGCAAATACTGCAAAATCCCGCGCAAAAGGGACTTTTTTAGCCTTTTTTTGATGTTCACCGAAAAAAAATACAAAAAATGTCGTTCGGCCCCCTTTACAAAATCGCCCGATTAACTATATTTGGCCCTACATAAGACGCCCCTATCGTCTAGTGGCCCAGGACTCGGGATTTTCATTCCCGCAACAGCGGTTCGAAACCGCTTGGGGGTACGAAAGAAACCAATCGAAAGATTGGTTTCTTTCTTTTTTGGTTGCGCTTAGTTAAAGAAGTTCAACAAAGTTCTCGCTGAAAGACGAAACCTTGTCTACAATTCCAGAGCTTTCAAGTAGTCCTTTCAACGGTTCAAAATGCGGAGTGTATTTTCTTCCGCACATTGGCTGCAGAAAGCCAACCGCCCTGTTCGGCGGAACGTTCTCCATCGGCGAGAGCCTCCTGGAGTTTCAAGACGGCTCTTTTCTGCTTCGAGTCTGCCGTAATCCTATCAATGGTCGATGTTGGTTTTATCATCACGCTTCAAATCTATTTTCATGTTGTTTCATAGTCAAGAGATGGGTTATGTCGTGAATAATCTTGCGCTTTTGGCTCGATTTATGGGAAGTTTAAAAATGTATTGCATTTGTGCGGACAAATATGTATATTAAAAATATGAACAAGACTGCAAATTTATATGCTCGCATTGAGCCTGATGTCAAGGAACAGGCTGAAAGTGTTCTGGAAACCCTCGGCATATCCGTTTCCAGTGCCATCAACATGTTCTATAAGCAGATTATTCTGCAACAGGGGATTCCCTTCGACGTAAAACTGCCCAAGGCTCCCGAAAACTCCGCCAAATGGTCAAAGGAACGTTTCGATGCGGAACTCGAGAAGGGTTACAACGATATGCTGAAAGGCCGCACCCGCCCTGCCGCGATGGTTCTTTCCGACGTCAAGAAGAAATATAAGGTATGAATTTTGAAGTCCATTTTTCTTCCGCTGCGCAGGCAGACATCGATCAAATCTTTGACTATATCAGCATAGCGCTTTGTTCGCCTGTCGCTGCCAAGAATCTAATGGCAAAATTTCAGGAATCGGTAAACACGTTATCCGATTTTCCCGACGCCTTTGCCTTATGCCAAGATGAACCTTGGATTTTGCGTGAAGTGCGCGCAATGCCCGTCGGGAATTATCGTCTGCTTTATCATGTCAATCATGACATGCAGAAAGTCGTTATATTGCGTGTCTTTTATTGCAGACAAGAAGCGAAGTAGTCATAATGCGTACTTGAAAAAATTTTCCGGGCAGAATAGGTTATATTTATAAGTGGCGGCTGTTTAGGCCAAGGTGTAGATGATATGATGGAATTCTTTGAAATTAGACGGAACATGTTTTCGAGAATGATGTTTTTCTGCAAAACTCTATTTTACAACAACTAAAACGTTAAAACTTTTTATTGCTATTTTGAAATGGAGAATAATTGTGTTTTTTTATAATAAATTTACAACATTTGGGAAGTGAATAATTTATACAATGGATAATCTAGAAATTTAAAGTAGTCTACATGAATAAATTAAGAAAAAAAATACTTGTGATAGCCACAATTCCTATAGGAGTAGTTCTTCTTTGTCCTTTATTTCTTTTGGGTTTAACAAAGTTGTTTGAATTAGACGATAGATGGCGAAAGGAAGAATTTTCAAGCCTTTTTCAAAAAGAAACTCGTACATTTGACGAATTACAGGAGTTTATTCAAGATACAATAAGATACAATGAAAAAACAATTACAATATATGGGTTTAAAGAAAAAAAGCCAATCTTGTTGCTGTCTTTAGATGACGGTAAAACTTGGAAAATGACAAATACAAGTTTGAATGAAAATATTCTCTTCAGCGATGATTCTGATAAATGGAACTATTGGGGAATGGGAATGATAGAAGGAAAAATTGGAGAAATTTATGTAAACAAACTTGATTCTTTTTTGAAGAGTCCGAATTTTTTGCTGGAAAAGAGAAAAAAATACTATCTGAACAACCTTTGCAGTACCGACGCGGTATATGCGCAAAAAGAAAAAAATTGGATTGTTTGTGGATATGACGAATACGCCTCATCTACATATGAAGTTCGTATTTTGCATAGAAACAGAGACGGATTTCATATTTTTAGTACTATTCCTTACAAGAGACATATATGGCTTTCTGATGCTTTAAATCCATCTGATTTTTATGTTAAAGATTCTCTAATGGCCGGAATATTTAAATTTAGGGTGGGAGCCGGTCGTTGGTTTCATTATTTGTACTATAGTGTTGATGGCGGAAAAAATTGGCAAAATGAAAAAATTCCATCTTTTGATAAAGAACGTTTGGCCGTTATAAAAAATAATATTATTGTTCTTGGGGTAAACTATTCTTATAATGAAAAAAAAGGAAAGGTCACCATTCTCACGATGCCGATACCGAAAAAATAATCTTATATTAACTTTATGTCCAACGTTTCTTTACAGAGAAAACAAGCCATTCCCATTACATCGGCTGCAATAGAACTGACGGTCAACAGGGTAACTCAAAATAATCCATGGGGTAGAGACCTCTTAACCGTCGGGGTTGGAACTGCAGTAGGTTTGATTATTGGGGCCTTTGCATTACCCTGGTTTATATCTATTCCGTTGTTTGTACTCTTTGGTTGTGCAGCATCTAGTATGGCAGGTTCTAAATATGATGAATACTTTAGGTGAAGTAAGGGATTTTATGAATAATAGTATTGCAATAAAACTGCGCATTATATGGAAAATTTTTTTTGGTTGCCTCGGCATATTGTGTATACATGAAATTTTTTCTAACGGCGGTTTGGGGGAAGAAGTGCAAACAGAATTTATTGTATCGCTGATTCATAAATTGGGATATAAGGGTGATTTTGAACAAATGCAAACCGAATTTTGGTTTCCCTATATTAACTGGTTGCCCAATTTTGCTTTTTACTTACTAACATTTTTTTCTCTTTTTTCCCAATTTATTTGTTTTTCTTTTACGAAAGAGGGCGTTCACAGAGGTTTAAAGTTTGGACATCGAATAGTCTGTTCTCAAAAGCATTTTTTTGAGCCTTGGCGCTATGAAGGAATTCAAGTTGATGGTATACTTCCTTTTTATCGAATATATGTTTATCCAAAAAATCCTTCGGGAATACCATTTTTTGCGTATGCAAACTTTTTGAATCTTATAATATTCATAGACGAAAATGTTTCGTGTGAAAAAATGGATCCTGACGCTAGAGAAAGTTTTAGACGACTTGCAGACAAATACCGCAAGTTAAAAAAGAATCATAAAATATTATATTGGATATTAAATAACGTTTGATTATGGCTTTCTTTAATATAAATGGGATAGAATAAATGCAGGTTGTGTGTAAGTCAAGTGTGGTAATATATATAACAATAGGAACTTTATTAGGTTTAGTTCTCTTTCCATTCCTTTATTTAATGATTGTTCCTCCGTTACCTATTTTTTCAATGCAACAGATAGGAATGGTTATTTTATGTATTCTTATATTTTGTGTGTTTCTTTTTGGTTATTATCCGAATTATCGTCTAATTTTTGATGGTTCAGGAATAACGGTTTTAAGAAAGATTTGTTTTTTTTCTTTTGCTTTATATGAAAATAAAATTCATATATCTTGGAATGATGTAATGGATGTAGATTTGCCTTTTACTGTAGTAAAATTCGGACTTACATTTTATACTATCGTAAATTCAAAACCCTTTTTCGTTCCATTATCTTGCGCGGTGACAAATGCAAAACAGGCTTTTGAATTTGCTGTTACAAAGTTGCCATCCTATAAGATTTCAAAAGAAGCACGTTTAAAATTGAAAAAGAAATATGGAATTATAGTAGAGTAGATTGAATCACGCATAGGACCAGATTCCAAATGACTAAATTCCCCAAAATCCTTCTTCTGCTTGTGCCGTTGTGTCTTGTCGTGTTGTTGATGGCCTTCTCGAATGCTCTTTTAAACTGTTGGATGCTCTTGATTGAGCCTAATTACATCATTCCAAAAGAATCGAATATCTTCCAATTTGATGTGAACCAGATGAACGAGGGCTCCGGTGACTGGTGGATATATGGTCAAGACAATAAAAACTACTATTACTATATCGGCCACGACTCATTGCCGTATATTACTTTTTCGAATGGTGCCGCTCAAATATGTAGGGGCTTCGATAAATTGAACGTTAATACATGGTGTGGTAAAATTACCGAAGCATTCAAAAGCAGGGACACGACCGTCACCTACGCAGAACTTTTCGACGATGGGTATCACGCTCTCCTGTATCGTTCCAACTATCCTGATGTGCTTTTTTTTATCAAATTACCAGATTCATCTTTATATGAAGTGGATAGCATTGTAGATTTCTATTATGACTTTACTGTATATCAATCAGAAGCGGATTTGATAAAAAACAGACGTGATGTATTGAAAAAAATGGACGGCGGAGACCGGCTTAGAAAAATGATTGATTATGGAATGATTTTACATCCTATAATGAATCGCTTTGCAGGGGAATTATTTATTGTTGATGATGATGGTATTTATGAATTATCGTTATCTAGACGAACATTCAAAAGAGTAATTCACTATCACATGGCTTTAGATATATTCGAAGACTGTAACGACGATAATATCATCGGGAGGCTTCCAAATCCACAAAAAAGTATTTCCTCATCAGCTATTAGAGTATCTTTCCAAGATAGTAGCTTTTTTGAACTTACACCCAATGGAACTTTAAATATACAGGTTGTTGACAGCAATAGTTGCCTGAAAGTGAAAGGTGAATACAATCAAGTTCACTATGATTATGCGGAGGGCAAAAAATGCAATGCAAGGATTCCTTTGTGCGAGCCTTTCTAATAGGGCGTAACCATAATTCTTCGCTATAACAAAAAGAAGCCCCGCGCAACGGAGCTTCCTTTAATTTGTCTATAAGACTTACTTGAGCGTGCTGACCTGCACGTCCCAGCTCTGGTTGCCAAGGGCAATGCGGTAGGTGCTTGCGGCACCGGCCTTCATGTTCTTGGTGTCCACTGCCGGAGCGGCGTTCGGGTCCTTCTTCGGCACGCCAATGTGGCGGTTGCCCTTGAGGAACTCGATACCCTTGTTGCCGGCCTTCGTCTGGAGGCAGCCCGTGATGAAGATGGTCTCGTCGGTAACCGGCAGGCCATTTTCTTCGAGGAGTTTCTTCGCAGCCGGGATGCCCGGTTCGAGGATTTCTTCGGCGCACTGGATGCCCGGATAGGCTTCCTTGAACGGCTTCATGTTGAACTGGTCGGCGGCAATCTTCACGAGCTCCGGATCCGGTTCGCACGGGGTCTTGCCCTGGTAACCGAGGAGCATCTTGCCGTAGCCTTCCGTCATCTTGAACCACGTACCGCGGCCTGCGGCCTGGTTCAGGGTGTTCATGTAGGCCTGCTGGAAGTAGAACTGGGAAACAGGCGTCACAGAAGAGGCAAAGCCACCGCGGCGGACGCATTCACTCATGTTCTCGATAACCTTCGGGAACAGGTGGAAGGTCTTGGTTTCGCGCATCATGAGGGTGTTGGCGGTAAGAGCGCCACCCGGCATGGGGCTGAAGATCACGTCGGTCGTAATCTGGCGTGCTTCGGGCGGGAAGTTGTAGTCCTTGAGGCATTCAACGGCGACGTTGTTTGCTTCCATGAGTTCCGGAATGTGGTCGTCGACGATGCTGTCTTCACCGAGGGCGAGCTTGTATTCCGTGCCCTTGAGGGCGTGGAACATGGAGAACAGGTCGGGCTGAGCCGTACCGCCGGAGAGCGGCTTGCGGCCGAGGTCGACGCCATCGGCGCCACCTTCGATAGCGGCCTTGTACTGGGCCACACCGGTACCGCAGGTGTCATGGCTGTGGATGCGGAGTTCGACCTTGTCGCCGAGGAGCTTACGGGCGCGCTTGAAGGTCTCGTAAACCTTGGTCGGGTTCGTGGTACCGGAAGCGTCCTTGAAGCACACAGATGCGAACGGAACGCCCGCGTCCAGGATGTTGCGGAGGATGCGTTCGTAGAATTCCGGGTTGTGGGCGGCGTTGAGGTCGCATCCCGGAGGCAGTTCCATCATGGTCACGACGACTTCGTGTTCCAGACCGGCGTCGGTGATGCACTTGCCGGAGTAGATGAGGTTGTTCACGTCGTTGAGGGCGTCAAAGTTACGGATGCGGGTCATGCCGTGCTTCTTGAACATGTCGGCATGGAGCTTGATCATGTCGCGCGGCTGCGGGGCGAGGGCCACCACGTTGATACCGCGGGCGAGGGTCTGCAGGCGGACGTTCGGGCCCACGACGCGACGGAATTCGTCCATCATGTCGAAGGCGTCTTCGCCGCAGTTCTGGTAAAGGGCCTGGAAACGGGCGCCACCACCAGCTTCAAAGTGGGTGATGCCGGCCTTGCAGGCAGCTTCGACGGCGGGCATGAAGTCCTTCGCGAAGACACGGGCACCGAAAATAGACTGGAAACCATCGCGGAACGAGGTATCCTGGAACTTGATCTTTTTCATAGTGTTTCCTTGTGGGATAAATCCCTTGTTTTACTGTACAATAAAATACGGGGCAAAAGATAGTTAATTAGTGGGTGGTGGGGAGTAAGCAATGGGCGGAAAGAATTGGAAAGTTGAGCTTTTTTTTGCTTGTGAAACTGATGATTACGGCGCCTGTAACCGTTATATTTTGATAATCATATTTGTGTTGACGAGTGGCGAATACGATTTATTCTACGCAAAACATGCGTAGAATAAGAAATTGTCGTGTAACTCACTCTTCCTTGCCAATACAAGCAAAAGAGATTCGTTTGTATGAGAGCGCTTTGCGGAATATCTTGTGTAAGAATCTTGTAATAAATTTACGGATTAACTAAATTTTGCACAAATTCTTGAGGACCGTCCAAGGCCCTCGGTTCGTTGTATTGCGAATGTAAGATTTTAGAGAGGAATCTATGAAGACAAAGATTCATGCTTTTTTCCTTTGCGCCTTGACGGTGCTGTTTGCAGTTGCCGCTTCTTGGGCTGATGAGGTCTCGCTTACCAGCGACGGTAACGGCGGCTTCTACGTAAACCTGCCCGTGACGGGGACAAACCAGCTGACCATCACCGATGCCGACATAACGAACGGCCTGACCTCGTTCAACGTTTATGACGATGGCGGAACTGCGGGTTCCTATAGCGATAATGCTTCGGGTAATCTCCAGATAACGGCTCCTGTCGGTTATGTGTTGCAGGTGACGGGTAGCGTGAATACGGAAAATGGTTGGGATTACTTCCATGTGTGGGACGGGGATGCCGATGGTGTGGAGCTTTGGAACAACAGTGGCGAAAGTGAAAATATTGACATTATGGGTTCCCGTAGTTCGATTACGCTAGGTCTTAGCTCGGATGGGGGCGTTACTAGGGATGGCCTAAATTTGACCATGAATCTAGTTAGCAAAAACACGCCTTATGCGGTGCAGGTTGTCCAGGGACCTGGCGGAAATGTCGTTAGCGATGTGAATACGGCCATTGTTGGGACTACCGTCACGTTAACTCTGACTCCGGATGCAGACTATTTTTTGATCGGGGCTCTGATAGAAGATGCCGATGGTAATGTCATTGAGTCTATCGACGGAATTGTGGAAAATGAAACTACGGTGACGTTTGTGATGCCGGCAAAGGATGTGTCGATATCTCCAACCTTCGGTACCTCGCATCCAGTATCGATAGCAACGGTGACGATGGGATCTATGGAAAGTGACGTGACGGAAGCGATTCTCGGTACGACGGTTACCTTGACGGCAATTCCGGAGGAAGGCGCACTTTTTAGGGGCGTGACTGTCGTGGGCGATGATGATGGGCTGGCTATAACGACAAATGTAAACGGCAATACGGCTACATTTGTCATGCCCAATCAGCCGGTAACGATAACTCCCAAGTTTGCAAACCCAAACGTCATTACCTTCGATGAAAACGGCTGTCTCAGTAATGGAACTTATTTCCATTTGGAATGCAATGGAAATATTTGTGAGATTTCGCAGGGGGTGCAAGAAAATCCGAATGAGGGTGAGGCGGACTTCAGATGCTGGTATCTCGGCACCGCTTGGGATGATGGTGAAGAAGTTTGTGAATGGGACGAAGAAGAGGAAACGGAAGTTTGCGAAATGGTGGAACCGGAAAAGGGAGTGGTGGATATTCTTGAAGAAAACGGCGGGGCCGCGGGCTTTACGCTGAAACTTGGCGGTCCCCTCAATTTTGGCGGCTACGATGCTGCCAATAGCAAGTGCGTGATGCCGAATTTCCATCCGATTGCATTTGCCGAGTCGGAAGGCGTTTTCGACGGTCAGAATAATACCATTAGCGGTCTTTGTTATGAAAATGCGGGGGGACTGGAGTCTGCTTTCGGATTCCTGCAAAACGTAAAGACAGTCAGCAATGTTACCTTTGACAATGCCCGTGTTGTGGTGAATAATGTGGAACAGGGTAGCGTTGCCGGTATTGTGACGGGCGAGGTTTCCCAGTCTGATGCCTCGTTTACCAATGTCCATGTAACCAATTCCTATGTGGCAGGTACCCAGGTGGGTGCCTTTGCGGGAACATATACTCCCTATAATGGAACGTTGTCTATTTCCAATTCGAGCGTCGTCGATACCAAGGTCTATGGTTTGAATGTCGCGGCAATGCAGGGTGTGGGCGTTTCTGCTGCGGGTGGATTCCTGGGCTATACGAATGGTAACGGGATAAATATGCTCTTCTCCAATGATACCGTTCGTGCGACTTCGGCGGGGGCAACGGTCATTGCCGATGATGCCTCCTATACGGGAACGGGCGTTTCTTATCGTGGCGGCTTTGTGGGCTACGTTTATTTTGCTTATGACGTGTGGGCGGAAAACTGCCCCAATGCAGGAGTCAATCAATCCTTGGTTTCCGGAATAGTGGTTTCGGGCGCTGGTGAATCGAGTGTCGGCGGCATTGCCGGTGGACTTCCTGGTGCGGGCGTGTCCAATACCAAATTGGAAAACATAACGGTTACGGGTAATATCGCGGGCGGTGCCATTGGCTATATGCGGGATGGTGCCTATGGAACGCTTTCTGCCACAAACGATACCCTTGCGGGGGCTAATGCCATTACGGGCGCATCGGCTGCGGGCGGCATACTTGGTGTGGGGAATTTCGTTGCGGGAAATACTCAACGGGTCCTGCTCAATAGCTTTGAGTATATCAATGTTTCTGCAAATGTTGCGGGTGGAAAACAGGTCGGCGGTATCGCCGGTAGCATTTCGAACAACAGCTATGTGGCCATGTCGGCAACCAATGTGACGATGTCTGGCTACATAGGGGCAACTATGGACATCATGAACGGCAATGTCGAAATTGGCGGCTTGTTCGGCCATGTGGAAGGCGGAAATTCGCTTACGATAAGCGGCAACGCCATTGAGAGCGACTTCACGTTTACTAACATGGGAGCCTCTTCGCAGGGAACGCTGTACATGGGTCCCATTTTCGGCTACAATTCCGTAGAAAACTTTACCGTCTATGGCAACTACTCCAACGGCGGAATTTCTTATACGGGGATTGATGCGGCTAACGCGAGTGTCGGTTACATCGGTGGCTATATCGATGTGATGAGTCAGGCGGCTTCGGTCGTGGGCAACTACCACTACGGAACGGATGCCGTTGCTTCGGGTCTTGGCAATATTTCTGCTGCGGACTGGAAAACGGGTAGCGATGTGTTCCAGGCGAACGTCCGCAACGCCTCGGAGGGGCTCACGGACGACGGCTCTGTTGGCTTCTACTATTACGACGTGTCGGGCGGCCCTGTCGATGCTTCTTACATGGACATCTTTGCCGCTGATTTGAGTAGCGGTACCTTCGGGCGGGTTGCAAATGGTATCGCAAGTGATGCGGATATGAAGTCCCCGATGCTTGCTGCTGCCATGAACTATATGCAGGACAAGAGTAGTGGCGTGCCCACCTGGACACAGTCGAGTGGAAACCTTCCCGCAATAGCGACTCCTCTCGAAAAGCCGAACTACCTGTTGCCCTTTGCCATTATGGATGCGGCCGCGGGGGCGTCCCTCAGCCAGGAACAGAAAAATGTAATGGGTCTAAAGTCGATTCTAACGGACGTAAATGTAGGGGAGAATCCACCTGTAGTGTCGACTCAGCTTGAAGGCCTTACGGGCTATACGGATGTCGATGGGCGTGCAAACAGGGCTTTCGTGGATAGCGTTTCTGCCGTTTTGGATGCCTTGTCAGAAAATGGATATGTTCCTTATCTAGAAGGAGAAGGGCTGGCGAGTCCATTCCAACTCACCGCAAATACAATATTTACGGATGCAGTGGAAACCATCCTGCTCCAGACAAGGCAGTCCAGAACATTCGATGTGGTTTACCAGTACTGCGTGGTGGGCGAGACCACTGTGTGCAACGATTTAGACGATGTTCCGGATATCTCTTTCGTGTTTGTCTCACCTAAGATAAATCAGGTGGACAATAGCGAGGAATCCTATACGGCGCTGTTGCCCCATGTGTTTGCTCTTGCCGATGTTGGACCGCTCTCCATGAGTGTTTCGTTCCAGGATGCCAGTGGGGGAAATGTGGAAGTTTCCGGATTCAACGGCGACTTCTCCAAGTTTGTTTCGTTCTATGATGTCATTGCGAACGTATTCGACAATGCGGATGTGGAAAAGATTGTCTTAAGTTACCAGTCTGGCGGAGCAATCCCCTCCTTTGACATTGAAAATCCCACGATGTCGGATTTGAATGTGGATGTTTATGGTCTCAATGCTTCTGGGGAAAAGACGCTGATAACTTCGGTGGCGGTACCGGAACAGAACGCGGTGGCACCCTACGGATCTTCTTTTGTCCCGAGATTCGGGGACAAGGTGGGTTATGCGATAGAGTCCTACACAGTGTCCTTCACCGTGACAAACCCGGGTGAGGATCGCTGCGACGTCATTGAACCTTTGCCTGTTGTCGAGTCCGAAAGCAAAAGTGTCGCTCCGTGGGAGGAATTGGTTGTTGAACAGAGTCCTTGCAAATCCAAGACTTGGACTGTTGCTGGCCTTACGCCGGGCGAAGACGAAGTTGACCTTACTAATGTGAAGATTGCGAAGGCTCGGAACGAAAGTGAAAGTTTCTGGAAGGAATCTTTCTCGATTGTGCCCAATTATGTCGCAAAGCCCTACAATATTGTGTTCCATTTCAATTTGACCGATAATCATTTCGAATTGGATGATGATATTTATACGTTGTTTAAGACGGGGTATAACAATCCTGAGAACACGCTGGATCTTGAAGAAAATTCTGCCTTTCCTTTGTTCTATGGTGTTGATGATGGCTTCGACTATATAAATATTGCTGGGTGGACGCTAGATGAAAGCAAGGCTAATTGTGTAATGGACGAAGAAGGTTGCTTTACTTCAAGTCAGATAAATAATGGTAGTGTCGCTTTTACAAGTCTAACTGCAAACCTGATTACTGCAGCGGCAGATGCCGGCTTGCTTGTTACCAATCCTGAAAATCCGGGTAATCCGCAGACTATGCAACTTTACCCTGTATGGGAAAAGCAGCGTAATACGTGGATGGCAAACGCCGTTGTGATTGGTAGCTGTGAGCAGCATGGTGCGAAATGCTATGAGTATCCGATAAATTTCACCCTTTCGCAGGACTTTTCTTTGAACGGGAATCCTGTTCGCATTCAGGTGCCTTCCGGTGAAGTTGTGGTCGAGGCTAACCCCACTAAATATGGAAGGGGTGTCAGGTATTATAACTATGCAAATAATGTCTATCCGTTTGATTTTACATACGAGGTTACTCCGGGATTCAAGGTCACCAGCGTGACGCCCCCCATGTACAATGAAGAGACGAGTAAACTCGAAATCACTGGGTCAGATAACCCTGCGGTCCTGGTTGATTTCTCCGTGTTGAGTTACAATGTCAAGTTTAATCTCGACGCAATTGGAAATGACGTCTATCTTGGCCGTGGAGTGCGCTCTTCAGGTGTGATGTCCTATGAAGACGGCAAGTATATGTTCCCGCCTGTGTATAGTCGCCCCACTTACGGGGATGACTTTGAAATGAATGATTATTACCGGACTAATGTCTTTTACGGCAAGCACAACTGGAGCGTGAAGAATGGCGATGCTTATGAAGGTGGTTCGCGCGATTTCGATTCCAAGCTTGTTGGCTTGTTCGAAGGAAATGAGCATTATGTGCCAGCCGCAAATGAAGACGAAAACGCCTCGATTACCCTCTATGCAAATTATGTGGAACCCATGCCTATGTCGGGAAGTAGCAACTACACGGAAGTTGCTGATGAAATTCATGTATGTGCTCTTGACGAAGAAAATGCCTGTATATATGGTGACGGTTCGGAATACCATGGAAGCGTCGTTCTCTCACAGTCGTACGATAACGACGCTGAAAATGTTCACTGGAGTTTTGAACACGCTTCCGAACCGGTCGTTCAGCGTGCCGAAGATTACGAAACGGAAGAAAACTTTGTAAGGCACATTATTTACGTACCATCCCAAGATGACACGCTTACATTCGATGTCTCGGTTCGCCCGGATCCGGGTTACACGATGGCGATATCTGACTTTACATTCAGTCGGAATTTTAATGGCATTCCTCAAACGAATGCGGAACCGGTAAACTGGAACTATGTCGCAGCGGATGCGACATCGGGTACTTTGAATATCCAGCCCCATGCGATGGGTTCTATGATTTTCAAGGTGCGCTATACCCAGCTAGCCTACAATGTGGCCTTCTTGCGTCCGGACCCGGATTTGGGTCTGTTTGTGGGAAACAAGTCCGCGGATGGTAATTACCAGATGGATTGGCTCGAAAGTGCCGATGGTGTGACTGCGGAAACGGTTCATGCTCCTGCCGTGTACGATGGGAATGGTTGTCGCATTGCATGGAAGGTTGCTGGTAGAGAAGTCGAATCCCGCACAAATACGGATGTCGTGAACGAACTTCCGTTTATGGCGGTTATCGGCAATGATGCCGGAAACCCTGTCGTGAACACGCTTGAACTGGATGCCGAACATGTTGTCGCAAACGAATGTTCCGGATCATACCAGTTGATGCTTGATGTCGAGGGCGAGGGTGACGTTTACTTTATCCAGAAAATCGGCGCAGAGCCGGTCGAAGATAGCGATCCGGAACAGACGATAGTAAAGCATGTCTTCGTCAGGGCGGGAGATGAAGCTCCGATGACACTCTCTATTCCGAAGGTTTTTGATAAGAACGGAACCGAGGCCGGTGTGAAACTTACCGTGGTTGCAGTTCCCGCTGAAGGTTACGTGCTGAATACGCTTAGCTATGATGTCATGTTCAATGGGAATTCTGTGACGGTCCTTGCACAGGATAGTACAGAACTGAATATCATGGAACCGCAGGCTTGGCACGTGAAGTTTGAACAGTACAAGCCGGTGTACGTAACTTATGATCTCTCTCTCGGTGAAGAGGATTCCTCGAACGTGTGGATCCCTGCCGATGCCGTGGCCAGCGGTTCTCTCCAGATTGGTGCCGACGGTTCCGATGCCCCGATGTGGATTCCCTTCCGCACCGACAAGTGCTTCGCCGGTTGGTCCACGAATGACCCGAATGGAGCCCAGCCCGATGTGAATGTGCTCTTTAAAGAAGTGTCCGTGTCGAATCTCGACCTCTTTAGCCATGATGCCGCCACCCCGACTAAACTCTATGCGAGCTGGGTGGAATATGATGGCGCTTGTAGGGTGCCGAACTTGGTCAATACGTTTACGGTTGCCTACTACGGAGATTTGTCCACATCTGAAGAAGACGCTGTTCGTTGGCTCGATACCCTTGTCGTAACACAACGCTTGGGCAATGCCGTGTTTACACATAAGGAAGTCGGAAATAGTATAAAGAACGAGTATAGTGGCCATTTTAGTGATGATTGGAAAATCGCCTTCAACCCGAGCGGCTATGATGTAGAACTTTCCGTTTTGCCGTGCATTGGTTTTGAAGTTGATGCCGAAGCTCCCGATGTCAAGGTGGTCGAAGACGAGAATGGCGAGCAGATGACGTATATCGCTGCGACTGACGGCGTGTTTAGAATAGGTGAGGCACTTGGAAGCAGAAATTACAATGTCGGTGTCAAGACAACCAAGATCCAGTACCACTTTACCACTGCTGCTAATGGCGGTGAGGCTACGGTCCTGTATGGTGAACACTGGGATGCCGGCGGAACGTATGTCTTCGGCGATTCCCTCCCGGCACGTTTTGCCTTCCGCTCCGATGCCTGCTTGAGCGAAATGACTGGATGGAGTTTTGACCCGGATTGGGAAAACTCTCCAAATAATGGTGCTTATTTCTGGGTTGACGAAGCCTTCTTGACTGCGCGTGCGCAGCGTATTGCGGCAGGGCTTGAAGCCGATGTCCTTTACCTGCCATGGAATGAAAGTGATCCTGACTGCCGTATGGGTATGCTGAATCTCACGCTGGATCCGGAAATTTCTGATATTGCCTCCATTACGCTTTACCAGGAAGTGGATGGGGTAGAAGTAGAATCCATTACAATTGGTGCGACAGGTGTACAGATTCCTCAGGGACCGATGGGGTATGACGGCGGCCACACCTCGTATGTTGGAGACAACATCTACTTCACCCGTGCCGAAGTCAAGGTGAAGCCGGGTGTAACCCTTGACGGGGACTACACGATTTCTTATGTGAATGAATCTGATGCTGACCAGACCGTGCATTCTATGCCGACCGTTGCGGGTGGCGCAGAAACCTTGTTCGACGATAATATCATCATTTCCGTGACTGGACTTTCTCGCAATGATTACACTGTCGCCTACCACGAAAATGCTGGCGATGCTCCCGTGTTCTATGGCGAACACTGGGCTGCAAGCGCTACATACGGCGTGGGCGATACGCTGAGCGAAAGCGTGTATCGCACCGACAAGTGCCTTGCGGGCTGGACGTTCGATGTGAATTCTGCCGACGGACTTGTGTATAGGACGCTGGATGCGGACTTCATCGGTGAACTCGAGATGCGCGAAATCGATGGCGACATCGACCTCTATGCAGTGTGGAGTGACGACGATGCCGCTTGCGAATCCCCGATCCAGAATGTCACGGTAACGCTCTCCGACGAATTGCAGGGCAAGGCCACGGTCGAACTCTTGCAGGATGTGGAAGGCGAAACCAGGGTGGCGGCGGTTGTCGGAGACGAGGGAGTCTCGATTCCGAAGGTGACGACCCGCGCTGTTGACATAAATGGCAATACCGAATATCTGGGCGAGTTCGTTTACTTCTCCGGACTCCGCGTGGTCCCCGCGACCGGCTATGCCCTCGACAATACGGTCAATCCTTCTTATAAGGTGGGAGACGAAGCCGAGGTGGAAATGACTGCTGAACCGCAGCCCTGGTACATGACCGAAGACGCTGTCGTCTCGGCTGCAGTCAATGCCGTGAGCTACGAACTAGCCCTGGACGAAAATGCGAATGGCGCGAATGTGTTCTATATGGGAGAACCCTTGGCCAGCGTTTCCGTCAAGGTGTCGGACGACGAGGCGGCAAGGACCTTGCCTGCAAACCTCTACCGTGCCGATGCCTGCTTCGTGGGCTGGAGCTTCAACGAGACGGCGACGACGGGCTTCACGATGTTCGATGCCGATGTCGCCTTGGCTTACGAGGATGCCGGAACGTCCACGCTCTATGCGGTTTGGGATGCAAACTGCCAGCAGACGGTCTATACGGTCACTTCTGCCGACAAGGGCAAGGGCGTGCTGACGCTTGCACAGGGAACGCGCGCGTTTGAGGTGGGCGACGGTCTCTCGGTCCCGGCGGTTGGTGACGGGCTCGAATTCGTGGCCTCGTTTGCTCCTGCTACGGGTTATGCCTATGACGCGGATGCGAACCTCGCGGTTCTCGATGCCAATGGCGTTTCGCTCGGTGAACTTGAAGATGGCGCTTTGATGGTTAACCAGACGGTCTCTATCAAGGCGCTCGGGCTTGCCGAAAGCGAATACACGATTACGTTCAACGTGAATGCGGGCGGTGCTCCGGTCTACTACGGGACTCCCGCCGATGGCGCGGCTCCGGCATACACCTACAAGGTGGCCGAACCGAAGGCTTTCCCGACGGACTTCTACCGCACGGATGCATGTCTTACGGGCTGGCGCGCGACGGAGGCTCCTGTCGAAGGCGAAACGCTGTTCCATGAGTTTGACGCTGCGTTTGTCGAGGCGGTTGCCGAAATCCCGAGCTACACGGGAACGCTCTATGCCGTTTGGGGAACCTGCGCTACGACGAACAACGTGACGGTCGCCCAGTACGCTCCCGAGATGGGCTCGCTCTCTCTCGTGCAGCGCGATGCGGACGGCGAAATCGTCAATAGCACAGAAATCACGGACGAGGCGGTCACGCTTCCGCTCGGCAAGGGCGATGTCGCCTTTACGGTCGAGTTTGTCGCGAATCCGGGCTACTCGATGGTCGCGAACAGCTACTTCTACACGGTGGATGCAAACGGCAACAGCCTTGCTGCCCTTGTGAATAATCGGCTGACACTGGCGGACAACACGGTCGTGAAGGCGCCTGCCAAACTGTCTTCCTACGAAATCGCGTTCGACGTGAATGTCGAATCCCCGGAAAAGTTCTTCGGCAGCTCCTGGCGTTCTTCCGGCGAATTTGATGTGACGCAGGGCGAGGACGCTCGCGCCTTCCCGATGCAGGTCTATCGCGTGGGCTACAAACTGGTCGGCTGGTCTATCGAAAAGACGGACGATGCGGACGTCTATACGGCGTTCGACGAGGAACTCGCCAAGGATCTCTCTGCGACGCAGCGCACTACACTCTATGGCGTGTGGGTCACGGACGATAATCAGGAAACTTACACGGTGTCCCTGTATAATGCCAATGCCGGCAAGGTCAGCGTTTCGCAGTCCGCGGATGGCATACAGACGAACTTCGAAATCGGAAATGACGGGCTTGTGGTTCCTGCTGTGAGCGAAGGCCTCCTGTTCAATACGGGTGTGACGCTCAATTCGGGCTACTTCGCGAACGGCAGCAGCCTCTACGTGGTCGATGCCGAAGGGACCCGTTTGGAATCGCTCGTGAACGGCGTGCTGAACGTGAATGCCGACAAGATTCTTGAAATCCCGGTCGAAAGCGACGGCGCCCAGTTCGTGTTTGTCGAAAATACTAGGGCCCGCGTGTTCTACGAGAACGGCTGGAACAACAAGGGATTCTTTGCGCTCGATGGCGAGACGGATTTCCCGAGGGGCCTGCTCCGCACGGATGCCGAACTCCTTGGTTGGGCTTTCTCGCGCAACGGTTCCAAGTATTATGAACGCTACGACGAAGATTTCGTGGTTGATCTCCGCAACGCCCGTGTGCTTGGCTTGCCGGTAGACACACTCTATGCGGTGTGGGACGAGTATGCGACGGTTGACAAGGAACTTGTGAAGAGCGAGGGCGACAGGACTGGTTCGTTCTTTATCAGCCAGACGGTGAACGACATGACGATGGACCCGATCGAAGTGACGGCGGCCGGTATCGAAATCCCGCGCAGCGAGAAGGGCATCACTTTCAACGTGACCTACGAGGTGATACCGGGTTACCGCGTCGATTCCGAATCTGCCATTACGAAGTCCGACGCTACGGGCGAGGTCCTTGGCTCTACGGCGAACGGCGGCTCCCTGGTCATGGGCCAGGAACAGAGCCTTTCGCTTGGTGCGTCTGTCGCTGCCATCCCGTACAGGTTCACTTACGATGTGAACGGTGGCGATGCGAACGTGTTCTATGGTGATGGCTGGTTCAGTTCGGACGAGAAGACTCTTGACGATGAATCGGTGGCGCTCCCGAACAACATCTACCGTGCCGATGCGAAACTCGTGGGATGGTCCTTCGACTCCGATGCTTCGGAAGGCTCGTTCGACCTTACCTCCGACCTGGTACGCGACGTAAGCGCCTCCAACGAGGTGCGCACGCTCTATGCGGTGTGGGAACCGGCCGAAGTCGAAACCTACACGGTGTCGTTTGCGAATACGAACGTGGGAAGCCTCGTGCTCACCCAGGATGTCGAGGATACTACGGTGTCGTTCACCGTGGCCGATTCGGGCCTCGTGGTGCCGGTCGTGCAGGGAGGCCTGAAGTTCAAGGCGGCCTACACGCTCAAGGCGGGTTTCTCGGGCTCTACCGATTCGCTCTATGTGGTGGATGACATCAGCGGTCTCCTGACTTCTCTTGCCGATGGTGAACTCACCGTGGCCGAGGACGTGACGCTTGCGATTCCGACGGAAGGGGAAACCTTCGACGTCGTCTTCCATGCGAACCGCGACAAGGATGTCCTCTTCTACGGCAGCGACTGGAAGAACTCTGCCTCGTATAAGCTTGACGACAGCACGGTCTCGATTCCGCTGCCTGCCTACCTCTACACGGCAAGTGCCTGCATGGTGGGCTGGAGCCTTGACAGCAAGGGCGAAGGGGAGGCCTATACGGAATTCTCTAGCGAACTTGCCGATGCCCTGCTCTCCCTCGAAAAGACGGATGCCTACGACCTCTATGCCGTATGGGGTTCCGGAGAAGCCTGTGACGACATGTATAACCGCGTGGCTCTCCAGAGCGCAAACGGAACGGTCAAGCTTGTAGAAATTGCGGAACAGCGCGAAATCGAACATGAATTCGCGAAGGACAATACGATTATCCTGCCGAAGACCGTGAACGGCAACATGCTCCGCGTAGAGTCCGTACCGGATTCGAGCTTTGTGCTGGATTCCCTTGTGATGGTGCGTCTCGGTGGTGACGAACGCCTTGCGACGTTTGAAGGTGGTGTCCTGCCGTTCAATCTTGCCGAAGCTTCGCTGGTGGCTTACTTTGGCAAGGCGAACCGCACGGATATCGAATTCGTGAAGCCCGTGGTTACGCAGGCGGGTAACGCGGTCCAGTTCGCCTTTGCGACCAGCGAGTTCGAGGTGACCCGCAAGGTGTCGGCGCGCGTCATTCTTGAAACGGAGGCTGGCGAATCCGTGGCCGATACGGTCATTGTCGATTCCATCGTTCCGCCCTACAGCGGAGTCTGGCAGATGTTCCCGCTCTCCGCCGACAAGTATGTGCTGACGGCGTTGCTCTACGATTCGAAGGACACGGTCGAAACGTCGGAGCGCTTCGAGGTGAAGGCTGAGATTGCCGCCGTCGCCGAAGATGGCTGGCAGATGATTTCGCTCGTGAACCTCGACAAGGAGGCCATGAAGTGGGACGATGACGATGCCAAGTTCTACTGGTGGGACGAATCCTCGGCCATGGGCGATTTCTGGCAGTATAGGGAATACTCTCCGGAAGACGAAATCGAACCGACCCGTGGTTATTGGTATAGCTCTCTCGAAGGCCGCCCGCTTGTGCTCAAGCCTGCAACCGATGAGAGTGTGATGGACAACGTTGTCTGGAACCTCGACAGCATCAACAGCGGCTGGAACCTGGTTGCGAACCCCTACGGCTTTAACCTGAACGTCTATGGCGACAGGCCAAACGAGACCCTCGATGCTGCAGAGAAGTCCGAGGTGAACTTCTGGCGCTGGAATCCCGATGCCGGACGGTATGAACCGGCGGTCGTTATCAAGCCTTACGAAGCTGTCTGGGCCGAAGTCCACCATTCCATGGAATGGGTGCTGCCTGTGAAACCTGATTTTACCTCCAGGGATACTTCCGGGCTGGATTCTCTCGAATCCCCGCTCAGCAAGCGCTTCCTTGCGAAGGCCACAAGCAACAGGGACTGGAGACTCCAGGCTATACTCTCCGACAAGAAGGGAAAAGTGGATTCCTGGAACATCCTCGGTGCATCGACAAGGCCGTTTGTCGCGAAGGAGCCGCCTGCAGGCATGGGCGACCACGTGAACCTCTCCATTGTGGATGGCGAACGTATGCTCGCGACATCCGTGAGGGCTCCGGCCGACGAACTGGAATGGTCCGTGGAACTCAGCGCGACCTCCGACCGCGTGGGCGAGCTCTCGTTCAAGGGTGTCGAATCCCTGCGCGAGGTCGGCCTCAAGGTATTCGTGACGGTCGACGGCAAGACGACGGAAATGCACGGGGGTGAAACCCTGCGCGTGGAGCTGGGGGCCTTTGCGAAGAAGGCGACGGTCCGCGTGGCTCCGGCTGCGAAGGTGGTCGCAAGCTTCAACATCGATGGGCTCCGCTACGTGAAGTCGGGCGCGAATGTGGGAGTCACCTTCGAGGCTAGCGATGGCCTCGCGGGTAGCCGTACGGTTGTCGATATCCTCGATATGGGCGGCAAGGTGGTTTCTAGCCGCAGCGCGACGACGCTTGCCGGTGTGAACCAGCTGGTCCTCGATGCTCCGAAACCGGGCCTCTACATGCTCCGCGTGCGTGCGGGTAGCCAGATGAAGGCCGGCCGAATCATGGTGAAATAGGCCCAAAGCGCAAAAAAAACAGCATTAAGGCCCGCCTGCCTAGGCGGGCTTTTCCGTTGGCCTCCGTATTTGCCACCATTGCCCTATTTTTCTAAATTTGGGCGCACTATGACAAAGGCTAAATTCATCAAATTCATCATTGCGTCGATACTTGCTATCGCCGCTCTCTTCTTGCCCTACGAATCCCTCGGATTCGATGCAGCAAGCCCCATGGGACCCCTGAACCCGCTCGAAATCCGCGTCATCGGCGTTTTCGTCATGGCCGCTCTTTTCTGGATCCTGCAACCGTTCCCGATCTGGTCCACCTCGATGCTTGTCATCGTGCTCATGATTGTCACGATGTCCGATTCGTCGCTCGCCCCGTTCCGCGTGGACGGTGTGACGATGATTAGCCACAAGTCCATCATGGCGACCTTTGCAAACCCCATCATCATGCTCTTCCTGGGTGGGTTCTTCCTTGCTGCCGCCGCCACCAAGTACAAGATGGACTTGAACCTGGCCCGCGTGCTCCTGAAGCCCTTCGGCAAGAACCCGAAGTTCGTGCTCCTCGGCCTCATGCTCATTACGGCTGTGTTCTCGATGTTCATGAGCAATACCGCTACCGCAGCCATGATGCTTGCCATCCTCGCCCCGGTGCTCAAGCTCTTTGACGAAGACGATCGCGGTAAGGCTGCTTTTGCCCTTGCTATTCCGCTCGGTGCCAACATCGGTGGTATGGGTACCCCGATCGGCACGCCTCCTAACGCCATCGCCCTTGGTGCCCTGAACGATGCCGTTGCCCGTGGTGACCTTGTCGCGAACCCGGTGACCTTCGGCCAGTGGATGGCTTTCGGTATTCCGTACGTGATTATTTTGATGGTGGTTGCTTGGCTCCTGCTCGTGAAGATTTACCCGATCAAGATGAAGCAGATGGTCCTGAATATTGAAGGTGCCGGCAAGTTCGATACGAGCCCCAAGGCTATCATTGTTTACATTACCTTTGTCGTGTGTGTGCTTTTGTGGGTGACGGGCAAGAACGTTCACGGTATTAACGATAACGCGATTGCGATGATCCCGATGGCCGTGTTTGCCCTTACCGGCGTGATTACCAAGAAGGATTTGAATGCGATGAGCTGGGACGTGCTCTGGCTCGTGGCTGGTGGTTTTGCCCTGGGGGTTGGCCTCAATGCGACTGGCCTTGCCGCTCACCTTATCAAGACGATCCCGTTTGCAAGCTGGTCTCCGCTTGCTCTCATGGTCGGCTGCGGTATCATTTGCTTGTTCATGGCGAACTTCATGAGCCATACCTCTACGGCTACGCTTTTGGTCCCGATTCTTTGTGCTGTGGGCATCGCTTGCCAAGACAACCTCGTTGGCCTCGGTGGCGTGACCGCTCTCCTCGTTTCCGTTGCGTTTGCTAGCTCTCTCGGCATGAGCCTCCCGATTTCGACTCCGCCTAACGCCCTTGCGCATGCGACGGGCTATACGGATACGCGCGGTATGGCGATTACGGGTGTTGTCATGGGACTGGTCGGTCTGGTTCTCTCTTGGGGAATGATGATTTTCCTCGCCCATGTGAACTTCTTTGGTACGCCGGCGCCGAAGGCTGCTGATAAGGTCGCAGAGCCTGCCGCAGTGACTAAGGTCGTGGAACAGCCTGCTCCGGAAGCCCCTGCTGCCGTAGTCGCAGATTCTTCTGTTGTTGATACTACTGCTGTTGATAGCGCGGCTGTCGATTCTGCCGCTGTTGCTGATTCCGCAGTTGTTGATAGCAACGCTGCTGTCGTGGATAGCGCCGCTGCCGCTCAGGCTACTGCCGATAGTGCTGCTGCGAAGGCCGCTGCTGATAGTGCCGCTGCCGCCCAGGCTACTGCCGATAGTATTGCCGCTGCTCAAGCCAAGGCCGACTCCATCGAGAAGGTGAAGGCTGCCGAAGCCGCTGCTCTCGTTGCCGCTGCTGCCGCTAAGAAAGCCCAGCAGGATAGCATCGCCGCCGTGAAGAAGGCCAAGGCCGACAGCGTCGCCGCCGCCAAGAAGGCTGCTGCCGAAGCCAAGAAGGCAGAAGCAGAAAAGAAGAAGGCAGAAGCCGCTGAAGCCAAGAAGAAAGCTGCCGAAGAGAAGAAGGCTGCCGCTGCCGCAAAGAAGGCTCAGCAGGATAGCATCGCCGCCGTGAAGAAGGCCAAGGCCGACAGCGTCGCCGCCGCCAAGAAGGCTGCTGCCGAAGCCAAGAAGGCAGAAGAGGCCAAGAAGAAGGCAGAAGCCGCTGAAGCCAAGAAGAAGGCCGCTGAAGAGAAGAAGGCCGCTGCTGCTGCGAAGAAAGCCCAGCAGGATAGCATCGCCGCCGTGAAGAAGGCCAAGGCCGACAGCGTCGCCGCCGCCAAGAAGGCTGCTGCCGAAGCCAAGAAGGCAGAAGCAGAAAAGAAGAAGGCAGAAGCTGCTGAAGCTAAGAAGAAAGCTGAAGAAGAAAAGAAGGCTGCCGCTGCCGCGAAGAAAGCCCAGCAGGATAGCATCGCCGCAGTGAAGAAGGCCAAGGCCGATAGCGTCGCTGCTGCCAAGAAGGCTGCTGCCGAAGCCAAGAAGGCAGAAGCAGAAAAGAAGAAGGCTGAAGCCGCTGAAGCCAAGAAGAAAGCTGCCGAAGAAAAGAAGGCTGCCGCTGCCGCTAAGAAAGCCCAGCAGGATAGCATCGCCGCAGTGAAGAAGGCCAAGGC
>DJXN01000005.1 GCA_002449765.1 Fibrobacter sp. UBA7003 | reverse complement strand
CGCCACATTCCCGCGGGCTTTTTTTGTGCCCGCTAGCCGCCTGCATGCGCTACTAACCTTTCTAGATGAAGGGTAAAATTGGCCGACAGGCATTCTTGCGTAAGCTGCTTGCATTGTTTATTTTCTTCGTAATGACTAGCTTAAAACACATTCTTTTGTTTTTATTGTCTTTTTCTGCAATGTCCTTCGCCGTCCCCGTTTTTTATGGAATGGCGACCACGGACACTGTCAGAGTGATAAACATGGGTTCCGAGCATCCGCATTCACTCATAGTCGTCGATCGGGGCTGCCGTTCCGAATTTTTCAAACAGGATTCCGTGATAGACAAGAACCTTCCGCAGGATTCGCTCCTGTCCCTAGTGTACGGAAACGTCCCTAGCCCGGATAGTGCAGATATTTATCGCGGCTGGAGCGACAACTGTCAGAAATACGCATCAGAAAGATTTGAAAGTGGCTGGAAATCCATTGCCCTGGGGGTGGTCTCTGTTGCTGTAGGGGTGACCTTGACTTTCATTGTCGACTATGACCACCTGGGAACGGCTATAGCGGGGCGAACTTTTGGCATAGCAACGCTGCTAACTTTAGTTCCCGTTACTTTCTCGTTGGGTGCTTCAGATATTTCTGGCTCGTCGGCGCAAAAGGAGCAAGGCAAACGCTATAAGGAAAAGGCTGAACAGTACAAAGATCGGTACAAAATCAGCGTTGCGCCGGCGATAAACCTGCGCGAACCTGGTGGCGGCCTGCTTGTGCAACTCGGTTTTTAACCGCAGCAATCATGCCAGGCCCCTCAATAAACATCCCGAGTCCCTCAGTTGCTAGTATCCAATGACTAATGACCAATAACTGGCAACTAAAATTTCTATTCTTCACTACATGAAGCCGACAATTTCCTTTGTTCTCCAGCTATCGCCCGCCACAGCCTACAAGGATCTTGAAGCCGTTGCGCGTAATTTGCTCGACGGCCTTGACGTGTTGCTTACGTCTGGATTGGTGAAGTGTTCGGTCTACATGGATGGCCCGACGCTTCGCATGCTTCGCAAGGTGGCCAAACCGCTTGCATTTGGCAAGATAAAGAATGGTATCCGCGAAGGTCTTCTCGAATTCCTGGGCGGTGGCTTCTACGATCCGATGCTTCCGCTATTCCCAGAAGAAGTGCAACGATTGCAGTTGGAACAGCACTGCACGCTTCTCAGGAAGTTTTTCGACATGGAGCCGCAGGGATACTTCAATTCTTCGCTTGTCTGGGAAATGGATATGACGGCGGTGCTCGCGAAATCGGGTTTCGACTATGCACTGGTGAGCGAGGCTGCAATCCAGGATGCTCTCGGACGTTCGACTCCGACATCCGGTTGGTTCACTATTGAGGACAAGGGAGCGCTGATGCGCATCGTTCCTGTTTCCGGTGAGCTTTCGCGTGCCATCGAGAACGACGATCTCAACTGGCGTAAAATTGCGGAGCCTTACTGCCGAGAAGGAAAGTCGGCTGTCGTTCTTTTGGATTTGCCCCCGGAACCTAGCGAAATTGTCGCTTTCTTCGAGCGTCTTGTTGATTTTGTAGAAACAAACGACGTGCAGACGTGGCCTGTGGGCTATACGGTGAACCAGCTTGAACCTGAAGGTTCGCTCAGCTACCTCATGTCGGCGGGCCGCAAGCTCGGGCTTCCCGCCTCGGCGAAGACCTGTCGCGAGATGCTGATCCGCAGGCCCGAAGTCAACGTGCTGCAGAAGTTTTTCCTTTCGCTTTTCCGTCGGGGGCGTGATTCGCTTTCTGACGAAAAGTTCGAAGTCTTTTGCGACAGGCTTATTCCCGCGATGTCCCCGATTTTCTTCCGCGACTTGGCAAACGAGGAGGGGATGCGGTGCTTGAATGTCCGCAAATGGGGCTTCCGTTATCTTCTTACGGCTTCTTCGGCTCTAGACTCGATGATGTCTTTTTCGGGGCTCCGCGTGGAAGTATGCGATTTCTTGCTGCGCGGCGAAAAGCAGATTTGGATGGAAAATTCGAACATGTCTTCGCTGCTCGACTATCGCGCCGGTGGCGTCCTGCGCCTGCTGTGCCACAAGTCGTCGGCAGTGAACCTGCTGAATGCGTGGCGCGATGACGGCGAACCCTCCCTGGGCTTCCTCGACTGTCTCTTGCCGAACGTGGACATGACTCCAGTTCAGATTGGGCTTGCGCTTTCCCTCCGCGAATACCTGCTCAAGGATCCCTACGACTATACGATTAGCCGCAGCGAGTCGGGGGCCGAAGTGCAGCTCCTGGAAGAGCAGGGATTTACGGTTGGCGGCAAGAAGGGCGTATTCCGTGTCGAGAAGGACTATGTGCTTGCTCCTGGTGCATCGAGTATTTCCGTAAAGTACACGCTGTCAAATTCCACGTACATGGATTCAAAGTGCTTTTTCGGTACCATTTTCGAACTCGGTTTGCTTGGAAAATCCGGCGGAAGGATTGTTATCGATGGCTTTGACTTGAAGTGGGATGGCGAGAATCCGTTGGTCTATCCGGAAGCGAAGGAAATGAAGATTCAGGATTTCGCTCAGGGTTGCGTCGTGACGATGAAGTTCGATTCGCCCGCATCCGTTTTTGTCGGTCCTGTATTCGGGGCCTCGTCGTCAGCGGCCCCCGAGGTTTATCAGGGCTTGCGTATATATCCGTTCTGGCGGACGGCGCTTACCGTTATGGACGAAAAGAAGTTCGGCATTTCCGTGTCGGTATCGGGGAGGTAGACGGTGCGCTCTGACTTGATTGACATACAGGTCGAAGATTACGGAGAAGACGTGGAAATTACGCTGTCCGGTTCGTTGGGCGCTTTTCAGCTTCCGGCAGTCCGCGAGAAGATTGACATGCTTGCGGATGGCCCCGGTTGCTTTTTCTTCCTGAACCTTTCGCATGCGCATTTCAAGGTGAACGATTATCTTGACCTGTTCCTTGAACTTTTGAATAAGCTCCAGGCTCAGAACTCCAAGCTGGTCCTGATCTTCGACAGCGAGGAACTGGATGAATACTTTGCGAAGTATCGCAACATCTTCGAGATATTCCCGAGCAGGAGTGCCTACAAGGATTCGGGCATGTCGAAGCAACTGCAGCAGATTGGAATCCATTATGCGGTCAAGACGGGAATCAGGTTGAGCCCGAGTGTCGCCATTGCGGGTGCTCTTTTAATTGTGGGCTGGGCGATTACGCTGTTCTTAATCGTAGCGGCGCAGGGTCGTGAGATTGCCGATAAGCAGGCGCAGATTATAGCGCTTCAGGCGCAGAAGGAACGCTATGTCCGCGAAATTGACAGGCTGGAATCTTCTATAGGTCCGCTCCGCAAGCTTGGCGTGGTACAGGATACGACTATGCTCAGTTCCTTTGGCATTATCCAGGACTGGGTGACGTATCTGGAATACCTGGAGAACTCGCGCCGTGAAAAATAGTGTCCGGGTTTCTGGCCCGATGGTGCTTGTCCTGTTTGCCGTCGCGTTCGTGACGATTCTCGTGTTTACGAATTTTTGGCTCGTCCGGCGAAACCAGATGACAGAACTTGTCACCGAGGAAATGGAACTCCGCGGGGATTTGGAACAGCTTGAAACATGGGGTCGCTGGACCATCGAGTATGTAAAAATCGACAAGGCGCTCGCATACCTTTCGAAGGGACGCATTTCCCCGGAAACCCGCGCGGAACTCACGGAACTCATCTGGAAAAATGCGCATTCGTATTCGACGGATCCTCTGCTCATTCTGGCGGTCGTTGCGCAAGAAAGCCACGGCAACCCGAACGCCCGCGGACGCATGCAGTCGGGGGCCTTTTCGGGGGCGCTTGGACTTATGCAGATCAAGCTGGAAACGGCACAGAAGATGGGGCGTCGCTTTGGTCTCAATATCGAGACGACCGAAGACCTGATGAAACCCGAAGTGAACGTGATTGTGGGAACCGCCTATCTCATTCGCCTTATCGCGAAGTACGGAAACTGGAAAGATGCGCTCGTTGCCTACAATATCGGGCATTCGGCAGTTGACAGGATGCAGGAACAGAACCGTCCGCTTCCCACGGGCTATTACGAGAACGTGATGGCGAAATACTGGAATCTTTCGCGCATCGATTTTCTTGCAGATGGCGGCAAGTAGAATCTCCTGACCAACGGAGGTAATTTGGCGACCGCTGACGGGCTTTCCTGTCATGTTTTTGCTAGATTTATATTATGTTCCGCATCGTGGCAGTCCTTTTGGTGGCGACCTTTGCCTTTTCGGGAGAGGTCCGCTATGACTGTATGCGCTTTGTGGAAAAGGGGCTTGCCAATGATCCCCAGCTTGCCGAAACCAGATTCGGTGTGCAGGCCAAGAAGGAAAAGCTTTCCGCGCTCACTTCCGAGGTAATCCTCCCGACATTCAATATCGCGATGATGGTTGGGCCCGCACCTGGCTTGAAGGAAGCCATAGACAACTGGGGCGATACTATCGATGTCTATGACTTTTCGAAGATGGGCCCGTTCTGGGGTGTCGAGGGCAAGTTTATTCAACCGCTGAACTTTGGACAGTATCGCTCTGGGAAAAAGGCTCTGGAGGCGGATGTCCAGCAAAAGCAGTACTCCATTGAAAGCCAGGTCAACAAGAAGGACGTCGAACTTCAGTCGTATTACTACAACTACCTCCTTGCAAAGGAAATGCAGCGGATTGCGTCCGATGCTCAGAAGCAGGTGGACAAGGCCTACGAACAGCTCGAGGAGGCGCTGGATGACGATGACCCGAACGTTTCGCAGATGGACCTCCTGAAGCTGAAAGCGCAGCTCCATTCGGTGAAGGAGGGCGTTACGGATGCGGATCTGGGAATGAAACGCGTGCAGCTCGCGATAAGGTTCTCGCTGGGGCTTTCCGAGGGAGACGTCTTTGTTGCCGAAGATACATGCCTTGCGCCGCGCCCGGAACCGCTTCCGACGCTGGAAGAGGTGCAGAATTATACGGTGCTGTTCCATCCGGAACTCAAGCAGCTTGCGGCGGGACTTTCGGCGCGGAGGCTGCAGATGGACTTGGCCGAGGCTAGGCTTGCTCCGGAGTTCTTTATCATGGGCCAGTTTGAATACGTGAAGAGCTGGGCGGGCAACCGCAAGGTCATGGTGAAGAACGCCTTTGCCGAAGATGCCGTCAACAAGCTTTCGGGGCTTATTGGGGTCGGTTTGCGCTACCGCCTGAACTTCTGGAAAGACTGGTCCAATTTCCGCGAGGCGCGCACGGAATACCGCGGATTGCAGATGAAGGAGCACTATGCGGCCGATGGCCTTGTCGCGAAGGCTGTGGAGCAGTATTACCAGGTGGTTGCTGCGAAGGACAAGCTTGATGCCATCAAGGAGAGCCTGCGGGCGTCGGAAGCAATCCTGAAAGGGGCCGCCATGCAGTATGATTTGGACAAGTCCAAGACGGGTGACCTTGTCTCTGCCTACACGCAGAATGTATCTTTGCAGAAGGATTATTACTTCGCCGTGTGCAAGTATAATATCGAGTTTGCGTCCCTGATATCCAAGATGGGGATGTCGCTTGCGGATTTTCATAAAGAATTCATGGAAAAATAGGAGATGTGTATGATTAGGAAGATGTTTGTGTTGCTCTCGCTCGCATCGGTTCTTGCTTTCGCTGCCGATGATCCCGTGGCTGCAATCAAGAAAAAGGACGCCGAACTTCAGACGCTCCTTAAAAAGTCTAGCAGGAACGCGAAGGAAATGGAACGCGTGAAGTCGTTGCTGAACGATTCGTTCGACTTTGCGCTCCTTGCTAAGAAGTCGCTTGCGAAGGGCGACTGGGACAAGCAGGATGCCGCCTCGCAGGAAAAGTTTGTCGCGGAGTTCCAGCGCATGGTACGCAATTCCAGCGCAAAGCGTCTTGAACTCTACCGTGCCGATTCCACCGTCTATGAACCTGCGAAGATGAAGGGAACGGACGAGGCCCGCGTGACGGCCCACCTCTGGAACAAGGGCAAGGAATCCGTGCTTGAGTACAAGATGAGCCTCGTGAACGGCAACTGGAAGGCTTGGGACCTGGTCATCGACGACCTTTCGACCGCACGCAACTACAAGGAACAGTTCGGCCAGATCTTGAAGACCAAGAGCTTTGCCGAACTCATCGACATCATTAGCAAGAAGGCTGACGAAGCCGAAAAGTAATGGGCGGATTCTTCTTCTGGCTGCTGGTTGTCGTCTGCGTCATCGCGCTGGTTGTCCTGTTTTTCCCTCTCAAGTTCAGGGTTGACTTCGATGCGAACGAACGCGGCGGACGTGCCGAGTTTTTCTTTCTGGGAAAGCGGCTGTGGAGCGGCGAGAAGAAGCGAAAGCACAAGGATGGCGAAGAGGCTTTCGATGTCGACGCTTCGGGTGATTCCGACGCCGCCGTGCCGGAGTTTGTAGATACTGCCCCTGCGCCGGTCGTCGAGAAGAAACCGGCTCCGGTAGAATCGAAACCTGCCGAAGAAAAAACTTCTGGACCCGAGCCGTCAGAGGCAAAGCCCCTCAAGATAGAACCGGCTGAACCAGCCGTGCCAGGGCCTGTAGAAGCGGAGCCTAAACAACAAACCGAGGAAAAAATCAAGGCGAATCCAGCAGAACCTGAGGCCAGGGAATCCGGGAAGCCCGATGAAGAGCCTGCCGCGGAGAAAGAGGAAAAGCGCAAGCTTACGGACAAGGAGTTCTGGACGATTCTGCTTACGCCGGATCTGGACGGTCGTGCCTTCCGTTACCTCAAAAATATTATTGCGGAAAGCCTCCGACTACTCGACATCAAGTTCGTGGACTGCTATGTCGAAGGAATTCGCGGGGACTATACTTCGATGGGTTATGGAGCCGCCGCAAATGCGGTTGCGAAGGGTTTTCCTTACCTGGAAGCCTGGGATTTTCGGATGGACTGGGAACGTAACCGTGAACTGCGTGCGGCGGGGAAAATTTGCGCTTCGACCAACTTCTGCCGCATTTTCTTTTGGCTGTTCCTTGTGGCCGTCTACGGCGGAATTCTCTTTGTTTCGTTCTGGCGCCGTCGCGCCCGTGTGCTTAAGACGGGGGAACTGCCGGAACTCGGATATATCCGCAACAAGATAGTCGCTTTTATGGTGGAGGATTGATGCCCGCTTTGACCTTGGACCGCCTGCTTGCTAGCATCGGCTTCGGAAGCCGCAAGGAGGCCCGTGCGCTTGTGCGTATGGGACTTGTCGAACTGGATGGCGAGGTGCTCGACGACCCGTTTATGGAGTTTGCCTCACGTCCCGAGAGTATCATGGTGAATGGCGAGGATGTCCCGACCGTAGAAAAGTTGTACGTGATGCTCCACAAGCCCGTGGATGTGGAATGCAGCCACAATCCGCGCGACCACCAGTCAGTATATTCTCTGTTGCCGGATAGGTTCTCTGCCATGGGAATCCAGACGGTGGGAAGGCTTGATGCGGATTCGGAAGGCCTTTTGCTCCTGAGCAACCAGGGCGACTTCATCCACCGCGTCGAGAGCCCCAAGAAGGGCTGTCTCAAGCGTTACCGCGTGACGCTTGCTCGTGAATTTACGGATGCGCAGGAGAAGGAGCTCCTTGCGGGCGTGATGCTCAAGGACGAACGTAGACCCGTGCTTGCCCGTGAAATCGTTCGCGAGGAGGGCTCCGTGGTGATAGCCATTGGCGAGGGACTCTACCACCAGGTCCGCCGCATGTTCGCAGCCGTAGGGAACCACGTGGAGACGCTGGAACGCATCTCAATCGGCCCCCTGCAGCTGGATGCGACGCTCGGCAAGGGTGGGTGGCGCTTTTTAAGTGACGCCGAGATAGCCTCATTAATGTAAAAGTAAAGCCGGCGCTTGTGCGTCGGCTTTGCGTATAGTCTTGAGCGAGAATTAAATTTCGATCTTGGCCTCGGCTTCTTCGGGTTCGGTTGCCGATTCTCCAAGGATGCCTTCGAGCGAGTTAATCTTGTCCTTGATGTCGTTACTGAACTTGAACGTGGGGACCATGCGTTCTTCGATCTGGACGGTCTCGCCGGTGCGCGGGTTCCTTGCGGGGCGGGCCTTGCGCGGCTTGCACGCAAACGTGCCGAATCCGCGGATTTCGATGGTGTTGCCCTCGATAAGTTTCTCGCCGACAAGGTCAAGGAACTGTTCGATGACGGTCTTGATGTCGTTGCGCACAAATCCAGTGGACTTGGCGATTTCTTGAATTAGCGATTGTTTTGTAACGTTTGGCACGGTTCAGTGTGGGGTTAATAGATTTTTTACGTCATAAATATAAGTTTAACAAAGAGTTAGCGTATACCTTGGCTGAAAATTAAATAATTTTTTCGGGCTCTCGTTGCGGACAATGTGTGGATAATTGTTGCTAAAATGTTGAAAGATGTTGAAAATTTGGAAAAGGTCGAAAAGCCGTCGCGGACAACTTTCCGGTTGCGGAATCTGGAAGTGTTCCCGAACACGATACTCTCACCGATGGACGGGGTGACGGACGCGCCCTTCCGCAGGCTGTGCCGCGTGCTTTCGGGTGACCGCATGGGGCTCCTGGTGTCGGAGTTCGTGCCCACGGACGGCGATGCGGTGTTCAACCTGGAAGGCCACAAGCAGCTCAGGTTTTTCCCGGAGGAGAGGCCCTTCGGGGTGCAGATTTTCGGGCGTTTCCCCGACAAGATGGCGGATGCCGCACGGAAGATTGCGGTGGCGCTCAAGCCCGACTACATCGAGGTGAATGCGGGGTGTCCGGCGCCGAAGGTGGCGGGCAAGGGCAGCGGCTCGGGCCTGTTGCGTGACCTGCCCCGCCTGCAGGAGATATTGCACGACGTGTGTGCCGCGCTGGACGGCTGCGGGGTGGATATGCCCCTCACGCTCAAGTGCCGTATCGGCTGGGACTCTGAGAGCATCAACGTGCTGGAGACGCTCCGGATAGCCGAGGGCGAGGGCGTTGAAATGCTTACGGTGCACGGCCGCACCCGCCTGCAGGGCTATAACGGCCTCGCCGATTGGGACTGGATAGGGAAGGTCGCCGCTGCCGCAAGGATTCCTGTAATCGGGAACGGCGACGTGAACAGCGTGGAAGTCGCCCGCGAGCGAATTGAAAATTATGGCGTGTCCGGCGTGGCCATCGGGCGCGGCGCCATGCACAACCCGTGGATTTTCGGGCAGATTGCCGACGCCTGGGAAGGCAAGCCGAAGCGCGTGATAACCGCGGGCGAGGCGCTCGACGTGTTCAAGCTTTACTACGGTTTCAAGATTGAGGATGGCAGTACCGACAAGGGGGCCGAAGGCAGGCTCAAGCAGCTCGCCGCAAGGCTCTGTAAGGGTTTTTGCTTAGACGATGCAACTTCGGGTTCGGATGTCGCGATGCAGGTGCGCCAGGCGCTCCTTTCGAGCAGTTGCGCAGCCGAACTCCTGGACCGTGCGCAGTCCCTCAAGGAAGGCGTTGCGAAGGACTTGGTGTTCGACCCCGGCCGCCTCGTGAACCTGAACGGCGCCAAGGAAACTGAACTCAAGTTCGGCGACCAGTTCAAGGGCCGTTAGCCGCCTATATTATATTTACAAGGTGAGGTTTCTATGAATATTTCCCCTTTGTTCGCGGGTGCGCTTTCTGTACTCGCTGGTGTTGGAACTGCCCTTGCCGCGCAGAACGCGGTGATTGTCGATGACCTGCATCCGGGCGTCGTTATCGACAAGCAGAACATGATGGCGGCGGACCTTGCGATTTGGAACCCGCCCAGCCGTTACTACGATATGACCAGTGCGCTTGTGGACGGCGGCTACACGCTGTTCCGCTTCCCGAACGGGAGCCTCTCGAACGATTATCACTGGAACGGAATCGGCAGCTACGATAGCACCGGGCTCTGGACAGCGGATACTACGAAGTGGGCGCGCGGATTCTTGGGCGAGACGATTTACCGCGGTACCACGAAGGACAACTACGGCTTTGTTCGCAGGAGCCACCTCGCCGATGGCAAGAAGGAAACGATGTGGTGGGGCGAAATCCTCGACCCGGTGGACCCGCCGTGGATAGTGGTGGAATTTCCGGAGAAGATGAATCTTGACTCGCTGCAGATTGACTGGGGTGAATTGCGCCCGAAGGCGTTCGAGTTTGCGTACTGGACCGAGGACTATGCCGAATATCCGGGCGTGCACCAGGCGCTGGAAAACAAGCTGAAGACGGAATCCGTGGTGCGCGTGAACTCCGAGACGACCAAGTACAAGTTCGCGCAGATCAGGACCCGCTATGTGGCCATCCGCTTCAAGACTCCCGACCTGCCGAGCAAGGGCGTGCAGATTCGCGAGATGAAGCTGTTCAGCGGCGAGAGTGACTTGCTCGAGGGCAACAACTACAAGTTCTACGCGATGTCTACGCGCAATGGCGACAAGGCCCGCACGGACTGGACCGACATCAAGTGGGATTTCGAGGAGTTCATGAAGTATATCAAGACGCTCCCGAACGCACAGGCCGTGATTTGCGTGAACGCGGGCACGGGAACTTCGAAGGAAGCTGCCGCCTGGGTGCGATATGCAAACAAAGTAAAAGGCTACAACATCAGGCAGTGGCAAATCGGTAACGAACTTGACGGCGAGTGGGAAGAATCCGGCCCGATTTCGGCAAGGCATTATGCGGCACGTTACCTGGAATACGCCCGCGCGATGAAGGCCGTGGATTCTACGATTATCTTGCATGGTCCGCTGTTCAGCACGCACAAGATGCAGCAGAAGGGCGCGGGCCTGCTCGATGGCAAGTACTGGATGGAAGAATTCCTGCGCATTGTGGGTGAGGCCGAAAAGAAGGATGGCAAGCGCTACCTCGATGTGGTGGACCTGCACAATTACCCGTACTGGACTCCCAATGAGCCGAAGCCTGCCGAGATGCTCAAGGCGATGCTTGACGTGGGCCCGAACATGGATACGCTCGACGTGTGGATGAAGCGCCACCTCGAAGGTGAACGCCGCGTGTTCCTCTCGGAATTCAGCACGTGCGTGCAGGGATTCAGCCTGCTCATGGATTACCCGCAGGCGACCGCGGTGGCGAGCATCTTTGCCCAGCACGCGATGCGTTTCGGTAACCGCCTGCAGGTGCTCCCGTGGGATGCGTTCGGCAACCTGTTCAAGGGCCCGGACGATACCTGGGGTACCATCAGCATGACGGCGCTGTTGAAGGAAGGTTCCTGGAACTACTGGAAGTCGCTGGAACCGACTGCGGAATATTACGGCATGTATATGACGTACAAACAGTTCCTGGAAGACGGCTTTGCCGTGTTGCCGGTTTCGAGCATGAGCCCCGACGTGGAGGCGTATGCGATTGGCAAGGGCGATTCCGTGCGTGTGATGCTTGTGAACTTGTCCGAAGTCCCGCAGGTGGTGCAGGTGGACCGCGCAAGCGTTGCCGCTACCGGGAGTACCGAAGTGGGCAAGGGCGACTTGGTGCGTACCGAGGTGGATATCTTTGGCGCCGAGCAATTCAAGTGGGTAGGAACCCGGCAGGATGCCTTCCCGTACCCGAAAATGGGCCCGAGCGGGCGCCGCATAAACCCGAGCAAGTCGAAGGACATCACGATTCCCGCGTTCGGGCTTGCCGTGGTGCGCATCAACCCGAAGGTTGTCGGGCTTGACAAGGCCACGAAGGCGGATGCCGCAATCCCGCAAATCATTTCCGCATCCCTCGAGAAGAAGGTGCTCCTTGCGGGCGATACGATAGACCTGTTTGTGACGGCGGTGCAGGAAAACGGCCAGCTTACGAACGGCTCTGTGAGCGTGGGCAACTGGGGCAAGCGCGGCATGATCGAGGTGTCCGCCGTTCCCGATGACGGCAAGTGGAATGCGTCCATCGAGAGCTTCCACGTGAAAATCCCGATTCCGCCCGAAATGTATTCCGCCCCGCGGGAACTCCGCGTTGTTGTACAGGGGCTCGGGGGCAAGGTGACTGCCCTCAACATCCCGTTCCGCGTGCGTGGCGCCTACCGCACTACGATGGCCATGCAGAACTTTGACAACGGGCTCGATGCGGTAGACTGGTACCCGGTCGCAAACGGCGACAACGCGACAACTATCGGCGCGAAGGTGTTCAACGGCGCTCCCCCGCACGGAGGCTTTATCCGCCATGACTTCCAGATCGAGCAGCCGCCTGCACAGGGCTGGCCGAACTTTGCGGGCGCCTACTACGTGATACCCGAAGAAGTCAAGAACTCCGTGGGCATCGTGTTCGACTACGCGACGAACCACAACAATCCCGACGGCTACTTTGAAGTGCAGATTGCGAGCAGCCAGGTGGAAGACTACGATGAGTTCATGGTCCGCCTCAAGAACACCCGCGGTTCTTGGGTGCGCGACACGCTCATCTGGGAGAACATGAAACAGGAAGGCTGGGGCAAGACTATCCCGCAGCTCGACCCGAAAAAAATCAAGAACTTCGCCTTCCGCGCACGCCATAGCGGCATGGGCTACATCAGCCTTGACAACATCTACCTGCTCGGCGAAGACGGCGAGGAAATCCCGATGCCGCGTGGGCTGAGGAGACTGAGGTAAGATATGGATAAAGAACCCGAAGTTTTCGATGTGAAGGAATTGAACGGTGCCTCGCCTATGCAGAAGGGGCTTGCCGTTTTCCTCGTCATCATGTCGCTTTTGTACACGGCATCGCCCATCGACTTGGCGCCCGATGCCATCCCCGTAGTGGGCTGGATTGACGACATCGGATTCCTCGTGACTGCGACCATGAATGCGGTTCAGCAGTTCACAAAGGACCAGAATTCAGCCATGGTGAAAATCCTGAAATACGCCAAGTGGTTCATGGTCATCGCCGTCGTAATCGCTGCGCTGTTGCTTGGCGGCTTGATTGCCGCGATTGTGGCGTTGGTGGTGAAGTAAGAAATCTTATACAAAAAGCGAACGACAATAATTGTCGTCCGCTCGTTTTGCTTTAAAGTGGTCTGCAGGGCTGGCGAGCCTATTGTTTATCGCTTGTCCCTATCAATCCAGGGCCGTTCCGTGTAGCCGGTGTAAATCTGGCGCGGACGGTTGATCTTGGAATTCGGGTCGTCGTGCATTTCCTTCCAGTGGGCAATCCAGCCGGGGAGGCGTCCGATGGCGAACATCACGGTAAGCATGTTCGTCGGGATGCCCATGGCGCGATAGAGGATGCCCGAGTAGAAGTCCACGTTCGGGTAGAGCTTGCGCGCGATGAAGTAGTCGTCCTTCAGGGCGGCTTCTTCGAGCTTGATGGCGATATCCAGGAGCGGGTCGTGCACGTGTTCGCGCTCGAACACTTGGTACATGAGTTTCTTGAGCACCTTGGCGCGCGGGTCGTAGCTCTTGTACACGCGGTGGCCGAATCCGGAAAGACGGAACGGGTCCTTCTTGTCCTTGGCCTTGTCCATCACCTGCTCGATGGTCATGCCGCTCTGCTGGATGCGGAGCAGTGTCTCGAGCACGGCCTGGTTTGCACCGCCGTGGAGCGGGCCCCACAGGGCGCAGATGCCAGCACAGATACTCGCGTAGAGGTTCGCCTGCGAACTGCCCACCATGCGCACGGTCGAGGTGGAGCAGTTCTGCTCGTGGTCGGCATGCACAATCAGGAGCGTGTTGAGCGCGCGTTCCATGATCGGGTCCGGGTGGTAGGGGCGGGCCTTGCTGCTGAACATCATGTTGAGGAAGTTGCTGCAGTAGCTGCGTTCCGCTTCGGGGTACACGAACGGTTCGCCGATGCTTGCCTTGTAGGCGAAGGCGGCGATGGTGCGGATCTTGGAAATAAGGCCCGCGGTAGTGAGCTCGAAGGCGCTCGCGATGTTTTCGTCGTCGTAGAAGCGCGGGGTAAAGAGGCCCACGGCGTTCACGATGGAACTGAGGATGCCCATCGGGTGCGCGCTCGGCGGCATTTCGCGGAAGAAGTGCAGCAGGTTCTCGTGCAAAAGCGCATTCTCGGTAAGGAGCGTGCGGAAGTGCCCGAGCTGTTCCTGCGTGGGGAGTTCTCCGTAAATCAGGAGCCACGCGGTCTCGGGGAAGGTGGCCTTCTCGGCAAGATCTTCGATGGAGTAGCCTCGGTAGCGGAGGACGCCCTTTTCGCCGTCAACAAACGTAATGGCGCTCTTGGTGCTGCCCGTGTTCAGGTAGCCGTAATCCAGCGTGACAAGCCCGGAATCCTTGCGCAGCGTGCTGATGTCGAGGCCGTGTTCGCCCTCGGAACCTTCCACCACGCTTAGTTCGTAGCTCTTGCCATTATAGTTCAGTGTTGCCTTTTCGGACATTTATCCTCCGGAGGGGCGGGTTTCAACCGCCAATTATTTCATCTTCAAAATGCAATTATAAATATTTTCGAACAGCTTGCCGAGTTTTTCGGTCGGGACGGCGCTGAATGCGATGCGGATAAGGCCCGAAAGCATGATGGTTCCCGTGCTGTAGTCCTTGATGAGCTTCTGGCGGAGTTCCTCGGCATCGACGCCCTTCGGCTTGATGCACATAAAGTAACCGCTGTTGCAGGGCATGGCCTCGAAGGCCTCCTTGTATTCCGGGTGCGCGGCGAGTTCGTTCTTGATGATGTCGAAGCGCTTCTTGAGCGTGTTGTACTTTTCCTGTTTCTGCTGCAGGTATTCCGGGCTCTGGAAGGCGGCGAGCAGGATCTTCTGGCTGATGCTCGGGGCGTTAGAGATGTTGCCGCGGACCGTACCGGCGGCCTTGTCCTCGAGGGCCTTGAGCTGGGCTTCGGTGGCGCCCTTGAAACCGAAGGTCATGAACCCGACGCGGAAGCCCCACACGTAGTCTTCCTTGGTGGGGCCGTCGAGCTTGACGGCGAGCAGGTTCTCGTTGGCTTCGAGCAGCTTCACGAACAGGGATTCCTTGGTCACGCCTTCCTCGTACACGAGTCCGAAGTAGGCGTCGTCGAGCAGGGCCACGACCTTGTTGCCCGCGGCGGCGCAGTCGGTGAGGATCTTCGCGATTTCGACGGCTTCCTTCTCTGTTGCGGTGTAGCCGGTCGGGTTGTTCGGGAAGTTCAGGAGCACGACCTTCTTCTGGCTCTTGCTTTCGGCGAGGGCGGCCTTGAGGGCTTCGGTATCGAACCCGCCGTCCTTGAAGGTGTTGAACGTCTTGATCTTCGCGCCGCAGCTGTTCACGAACACGAGCTCGTAGTTGTCCCAGTAGAGGTCGGGGATGATGACTTCGTCACCCGGGTCCAAAAAGAGGTAGCCCGCGCAGCTGATGGCGTGGGTCAAAGCACAGGTCACGACCGGGTTGCTGAACTGCTTGCCCTCTAGGCTCGGGTTCTTGCGGACAATTTGTTCCTTCCAGGCCTTGCGGAGGTCGGGGTTGCCGAAACTCGGGGCGTACAGGAACGCCTGCTTGGGGAGGTTCAGGCTCTTGAGCACGCAGTCGAGCACGAGCGGGCTCCCGTCGTCTTCGAGGGCGGTGCCGATAGTCGCGTTGATTTCGGAGCCCTTGGCTTCGGCGCCCTGGCCCAGAATGCCCTTGCGCGGGAAGAAGATCGCCTTGCCCCTTTCGGAAAGCATGGAGAGAACGTTGCAGCCGTTTGCGGAGAGTTCCGCATTTGCCTGTTCGGCGAGAGGATTGTAGCTCATGACCTTGGTCCTGTTAAAAATTCCGAGGCCAAAGATAGTAAAATGGAGGTCTAATTTAAATCCCTGAAAAACTCGGGACGGTGGAAATCCGGCCTCTCAGTGTCGATTGGGAAGGCGCTGAGGTAATGGGGGGTCTTTGCCTTGTCGGCGCACTTGTAGAGGTTGCCACGAAGGCGCATCCCTTCGAACGATTCAATCCCGAACAGGGCCGCGGGGAGGGTGACGCTCATACCCCAGCTGATGAAGTCCCCGACGACGCTCGCGAGTTGCTTCGTGCGCTTGATGGTCCCGATTTCAGAATCGTCGAGCTTGGTCCTGTTTTCGCGTCCCAGTCCACGTGCGGCGAGGATGAATCCGCGGCTGGTCGTCTCGAAGTTGAAGTATTCGCTAGAGTTGCGTGGATTCTGCAGAAAAATCTCGACACAGGAGTCTTCCCAGCAGGGTCCGCCGTTCACCATGACGTCTGCCCTGAAGCAGTCGAGCGGTTCCTCGACGGTAAAGTCGACTCGGATGGCGTCGGGGGAGACGGTCAGTTCGGCAAGTACGGTGGGGAGGGCGATCCCCTGGTTCTTTTCCCAGTTCATGTTCGGTTGAAGCAGCATGCCTCCAAGATAATTAAATCACTGATTAATCACTTTAGTCACTGACTAAAAAAATGGGGAAATGCCGTTTTTTGCTCAAAAACGCTGTTTCTGGAATTGGCATGCTTTTTGCACTTATAGGGCGCCCGTGAAGGTCCGGAGCAAAGTGAGTTTTCCGGTGCGGGTTTCATACAAATTACAGGAGGCCTTATGGCAGAAGAAAAAAAAGAAAAAGTGGTGAACGTGTCGACGGCATTCGATTGTCTTGCCGTGACGCAGGTCCTTGTCTATCCGTTCCGCGATGGCGTGAGCCTCGGGCACATGAAGGCGATTGCGACCATTGTCCTCAACGACCAGATTGAAATTCGCGGGCTTCGCGTGATGGATGGCGTGAACGGTCTGTTCGTGTCCTACCCGATCGACCCGTTCTTCAAGGGTGAGGAATACAAGACTGTCTGCACGCCGATTTCGCGCCAGCTCCGCGAGCATATCGAAAATTGCGTGCTCGAAAAATTCCAGGCGGCAGTGGCTTAGTGGGTGTATCTTGTTCCGCAGAATTCGTTCGTATTGCCTGTTCGGGATAAAGGCTGTTCCCGTTAGTGTCGAAGTAGATTCTTCCCAGGGTTTACCGGGGTTCACCCTTGTCGGGCTTCCCGACAATGCCGTGCGCGAGTCGCGGGAGCGCGTCGTGTCGGCGGTGAGGTCTATCGGGAAGGTCGTGACCGGGTTTAGGACGACCGTGAACTTGTCACCGGCGGATCTGCGGAAGGAGGGGAGTGCACTCGACCTTCCACTGGCGATAGGGATGCTGGATTCGACTGGAGAGATCGAAATCCGGAACCTGGAACGCTTTGTCTTTGTGGGTGAACTTTCTTTAGATGGGTTGTTGAAGCCAGTGAGGGGAGTTCTGTCCATCGCGATGAGTTTGCCCAAGGACGGTTCAAGCGTCTTGGTCGTTCCGCATGCAAATGCGGAAGAGGCCGCGCTGGTGGAAGGTCTTCGCTATGTGAGCGTCTCGACGCTGAAGGAGTGTGTTGATTTTCTGGAGGGAAAATCGGGGAAAGTCCAGATTGCCGAGGGGTTGAAACGGGATGTCTCGGTACAGGGGTGCGTCCCCGATTTTGCCAATGTGGTTGGGATGGAGGGGGTGAAGCGTGCCCTGGAAGTTGCCGCGGCGGGCGCCCACAATTTTTTGCTGGTCGGTTCGCCGGGCGCGGGCAAGACGCTCTGCGCCCGGTGCTTGCCGGGAATACTGCCGGACATGACGGACGAGGAAGTTCTGGAGACGACCCGCATCCATTCCTGTGCGAGTCGCGCGGGGGATGCGTTCTCGTTTCGCCCGGTGCGGTCGCGGCCTTTCAGGACCCCGCACCATAGCGCGTCGATGGTGTCGCTCGTGGGCGGCGGTTCGAGGCTGTTGCCCGGGGAGGCTAGCCTTGCGCATAACGGGGTTCTCTTTTTGGACGAACTCCCGGAGTTCAACCGCTGCGTGCTGGAAGCTCTGCGTGAGCCGATGGAAGACGGCTTTATCTCGGTGAGCCGGGCAAGCGGCACGGTCGTTTGGCCTGCTCGGTTCATGATGGGAGCCGCGATGAACCCCTGCCCCTGCGGATTCGCCATGGATCCGCGACGCGCCTGCACGTGCCTGCCCGATGCCCGCAAGCGCTACCGCGAAAAGATATCGGGACCGCTGTTGGACCGTATCGATATCCAGGTGAGCGTGCCTCCCATGGATTCGCGATCGCTTGTGGATGGCGGCGGCCGCGAAAGTTCTGCCGACATCCGTCGCAGGGTCTGTGCCGCGCGAGCTGTGCAACGCCGCAGGTTCGAGGGATTGCCGTTCAAGTCGAATTCCGAAATGACATCGGAGTGCGCCCGCAAGTTTGCGAACATGTCGAGCGAGACCGAGCGTTTCGCTGTCGCTTCGTCGGACAAGATGAACCTGAGCGCGAGAGGATTCTTCAGGCTCCTGAAGGTGGCGCGCACGATTGCCGATTTGAGGCAGGCACCCGACGTGGAGATCGCGGACCTCGCCGAGGCCCTGCGCTATAGGACTATGGGATAGCCTTATCGGCGGATGCGGATGGTCGATTCTGCCCCTGCACAGTCCGGGATAGCCTGCGGCTTGCAGATGGAAACTTCGGCCATCTGGGCCTTGGGGTAGTTTTCCAGGATATGCTTCGCCGTTTCGAGGACTAGCGTCTCTTCGAGCTGGAACTGGGAGTCCTGGATGAATTTCTTTAAATCGTCCGAAAGTCGGGCGTAGTCTATGGAATGGACCAGGTCGTCATTTTGGGCGGCCAGCGAAAAATCCAGCCATACGGATACGTTCAGGACAACAGGCTGTTCCCTTACCCTCTCGCTTGGGAGGGTGCCGAGGATACAGCAGAACTTAATGTCTTTTAGTGAAATTTTCCCGGTTTCGATTACCATACGAAGAGCACGATGGCTGCCGTCAGGGAGACTGCGGTGAAGCCAAACCAGAGGTTACGGGCGAATGCGTAGGAATCGCGGGTGTTCTTGTTGGTTTCTATGCGCTTTTCGAGTTCGTTAACCGTGTAGGGAATACCGAAATCGGCATACTGCTTCATCGCGATGACGCAAGCTTCCGGATTGTCGTTTGTCTGGCAGGCGTTGTTGATGCCCTGGAAACCTTCGCCGTCGCCGTTCATAATCTTGTCATGAAGGCCGCTGAGGTCGTCGTAGGCGCTGCCGGCCTTGTTCGCTTCCATGTGCTGCAGCACGCCGATAACGGCGCCGGTGGCTGCCAATGCGGAAAGACCGATGGCAGTCCAGAAGCGGACTTCGTCGGCGATACCGAAACGGTCGGTGGCGTTTTCGGAAGCGTCGCTGATGGCATAGTCGCGGGCGTCGGCCTTGGCGTTGGATTCGTCGAGATCGCCGGTGACATCGACATCCTCATCTTCGTCTTCTTCTTCGCAGTCCGGATCGTATTCGTCGCATTCCTCTTCTTCGCTGGAGGCCACGGCGGGCTTTGCGGAAGGAGGTTCTTCGGCGGGAGCGGAGCCGGTCAGTTGCACGGAGGCGCCGTCGATGAAGGCGAAAGCGGTGGAGTAGCCCGGGATAAAGACGGACTTGCCATCGAAGTAGACGGTCTCGACATCTTCTTCGGCAGGCATGCCGCGGCGGGCGTAGAACTTGGCCGTGACGAGCTTGGAGTAGTCAACGCCGTCGGCCTTCAGGGCGGCTATCGAGGAAAGGTTGCCTTTGCCTCCCTGGTAGAGCTGGTAGGCGGTGGGCTGCTCGCCAAACGGGTCTGTAAACTTCTGACGGACGACGAGACGGCCTTCCTGGAGGGAGCTGACCTCGTCTGCCGGAGCGGTCTTGAGCTGGCCGCCGAATTCGGCTGTAATATAGTTGTCGGGGCTTCCGGCATCGGTCGCTGTAAATTCTTCAATGTCATAGGGCCCGGCGAAAGCCGATGCAACGGAAAGGCAGAGTGCCACAAAAAACAGACGCTTCATCTTCATCTTAATCTCCGATTCAGACTCTTTTTGGAGAAATATATAAAAAAAAGGGAAGATGTTAAAAAAAATAAGTTTTTTTGAGGCTTTTAACCCCATTTTATGACGTAGAACAATCTTTCTTGCCATTTATATGGTATTTCGGCACGAAAAATTCTACTTTTTAGCCCGTAAATTTTAACCCTAAAAGAGGAATCCATAATGGCAAAGCTCTCTATCGAAGATCTCGAACTCGCCGGCAAGCGCGTGTTCATCCGTGTTGACTTCAACGTTCCGCAGGACAAGGTGACTGGCGAAATCACCAACACCAAGCGTATCGAAGCCGCTCTCCCGACCATCCAGTACGCTCTCGATCACGGTGCAGCCGTCGTGCTCGCTTCCCACCTGGGTCGTCCGAATGGCGAAAAGAACATGAAGTACACGCTCGCCCCGGTTGCCAAGAAGCTCGAAGAACTCATCAAGAAGCCGGTGAAGTTCCTCTCCGACTGCGTGGGTCCGGAAGTCGAAGCCGCCTGCGCCGCTATCAAGCCGGGTGAAATCATCCTCCTCGAAAACCTCCGCTTCCACATCGAAGAAGAAGGCAAGCGCAAGATCAAGAACGCCGATGGCACCGAAACCAAGGAAAAGGCCGACAAGGAAGCCGTGAAGGCCTTCCGCGCAAGCCTTACCAAGCTCGCTGACGTCTACGTGAACGACGCTTTCGGTACCGCTCACCGCGACCACTCCTCCATGACTGGTGTTGAACTTCCGCAGCGCGCTGCCGGGTTCCTCATGAACAAGGAACTCAAGGCATTCGACCAGGTGCTCAACAATCCTCCGCGTCCGTTCCTCGCCATCCTCGGCGGTGCAAAGGTCGCTGACAAGATCCAGCTCATCAACAACCTCCTCGACAAGGCCGACAAGATCATCATCGGCGGTGGCATGGCTTTCACCTTCAAGAAGGTTTTGAACAACATCGAAATCGGTTCTTCTTTGTTTGACGAAGAAGGTGCCAAGCTCGTTCCGGATCTGATGGCCAAGGCCAAGGCTGCTGGCAAGGAAATCATCCTCCCGGTCGACTACATCGCTGCTGACAAGTTCGCTGCCGACGCTGCCACGAAGGCTGTTTCTGACGCCGAAGGCATTCCGGCTGGCTGGATGGGCCTCGATGTGGGCGCTGAATCCACCAAGCTCTTCGTGAACGCTATCAAGTCCGCCAAGACCATCGTCTGGAACGGCCCTGCAGGCGTGTTCGAATTCGAAGCTTTCGAAAAGGCTACCAAGGCTATGGCCGACGCTATCGTCGAAGCTACCGCTGCCGGCGCAATCACCGTGATCGGTGGTGGCGATACCGCTACGGCTGCCAAGAAGTACGGCGCAGACAAGAAGGTGACCCACACCTCTACGGGTGGTGGCGCTTCCCTCGAACTGCTGGAAGGCAAGGTTCTTCCGGGCGTCGCATTCCTCACGGATAAGTAATTTTCCCTTATAGGCTTCGCGATACTGCGTTGTCGGGACCCTCGCTGTATGTCTTATACAGCTTCGGTCCCTCCGCCTTGTCTCACTCGCCTCTAAGAAAAAATTGGATTTTGTGAATCTCGATGAAAGTCGAGATTCTTTTTTTTTGCTCTGCTCGCAACTGAAAAAAATCGTAAGGCGAGTGAAGCGCGAACGCTTGCGTTCGCATATATTTTATATTTGGCTCATGTTTTGCAACAGAATCCTCGGGACGACACATCATGGCACCTACAAGAAGGTTGTAGATGTTCCTCTCTTGCGAGAGGAACTCACGGCGCGGTCGGTGCGCTGCATTGCCCGCGATGGTGTTGAAATCGAAATGGAACTCTACGAAGACCTGCAGGAAGGCGATATCGTCGCGGAGACGGAGCAGAATGTCTATGCAATCAAGGTGTTTGTTCCGAAGAAGCGGGAAGAGGCCGAGGTCCCGCGCATGAACAAGAGCTATCTCTGTGCGGACGGCGCGGCCCTAATCCTTGATGCTTAGACTTTCGCGGACGCCGATTTTCTCTTTGCCGAGCAGGCGGTAGAGCTTGCAGCGGAATAGCGGTATGGCTGCGATAACCACGGTTGCGACCACGGGGATGGCAAGGTAGGCGACACCTGGCTTGTTGAAAGCTTCGCGGAAAAGCAGGCGCATCACGAGCAGGGTGTACCAGTGGACGGCGAGAATCACGAGCGCGTTACGCGAGATGTTGCGGAGAATTCCCTTGGCAATGCGGACGGGGATGATGTTCGGCAATTTGTCGGCGAGAACGAAAGTGCCTATGAGGCCCGCGATGCCGAAGAAGGAACTCGCAACAAAAATGCGGAAGTCTTTCCCGAGGTCGTTGTTCATGATGCTGAAATCTGGGTCGGGAACTTCGAGGTATGCGTAGGCGGCGAAAGAGACGATAGTGGCTGCAACGAGAGCCAAGATTTTTTTTGTGTTTTCTTTCAACATTCCCTTACATAGCCAGCCGTTTGCAAAGAAGAACAGTACTGTCAGGTCGCGCTCTATTCCGAGCGGCAGGCGGATGTGGTTGACATACAGGAGCCAGCCACCCGCAAGACTTGCCAGCGAAACAAAGAAGATGAATCTTCTCGGTACAATTTTTTGCACCCCATAAAACAGTAAACTTACCGAGTACAGCGTGAACACGAACCAGAGCGGCCCCGACCCGATGGAAGATTTGCCTGCTACGAAGATTTTCGCGAGGTTCCAGTAGATGTAGTTCCACACAGTCGCGATTTCGGGCCGGATGTTCATCACCGTCATGCGCGGCGCCTTCGGGAAAAGGTCGAAATTGTAGAGTACCGGGTCTAGCGCGAGGAACAGGAGCGAAAGCAAAATGTAGGGGACGAGCAGGACGTGCGTCTTGTGGATAAAGTAAGCCTTGAAATTGCCGAAGCGCCGCGTGCTGAACAGCATTCCCGAAATAAAGAAGAAGGCCGACATGCGGAGTGCGCTCAGGTGCAGCATTCCCATTTGCGCCTGCGGAAACGACTGTTCCACGTGATAAAGGCACACGAGCAGCAACACGAATCCCTTGAATTCGTCAATCCACCCAATTCTTGCCGTCGCCTTGTCACTCATGCTTCGTGCTCACCATCCCCGCATTTGTCATCCCCGCTATACGATACTTGGCAACTTGTTGCCATAGTAGAGTTATCCTCTTTGAGGAGAAGGCGGGGATCTGCTTTAATACCACCTTCTCTCATCCCCGATCGTCGTCATGGGCCCGTGTCCGGGGAACACCACCGTCTCTTTCGGGAGTGAAAGAAGTTTGTTCTTAATCCCGCTTACAAGTGCATCGTCGTCGCCGCCGAATAGGTCGCTGCGGCCGCGGCTTCCTGCGAAGATGATGTCTCCGGGGAACAGGAGCGGTGGTGCCTTCTGACCGTTCACTTCGCCCGGTTTTTCGCAAAAAAACGCGATGCCGCCGGGGGAGTGGCCAGCCACGTGGATGACCTGCAATTCTATTTCCGGCACCCCGACGGCATCGCCCTCGGCAAGGTAGTTGCCGAGCCCGGGCGAAGGTTCACGCAGCGGGAGTCCGAACATCTCGCTCTGTTCTTCTTGCAAATCCAGCATGAATGCGTCTTCTTCGTGAGCCTCGGGCTGCACGCCGTACTTGCGGGCGACAAACGCATTGCCCAGCACGTGGTCCAGGTGCAGGTGCGTGTTGAAAAGGTGCTTTACCGTGAGTTTGCTCTGCTCGATGTAGCTTGCTAGGGCGTCCTCTTCACGTTCGTTCGACACGCTAGGGTCTATCAGGATGGCATCGCCCGCGTCATTGCTGAGTACAAAGCCGTTTACGCCGAAGGGATTGAATACAAATTGCTTGATACGCATAAGATAAAATGTAAAATCGGACAGGACACTTGACAACTGAAAAAATTTAATTATCTTGATTAGACTCACGTTTTTGGAGAGGACCTATGGCGATCAATCCTAATCTTTTGACCGGTCAGTTAAAGTCAGACGGCCTTGCCCGCACGGGCGAGGTTATTCGTGACGAAAAGCCCTTGCCGATTCATCATTCGGGTGCCGTCGTGCGACACCATACGGCGAAAATGCCGCGCATTCCCAAGGCGAAGGCCAAGGGATAAAAAAATCCGACCGCGCATAACGGTCGGAAAATATTAGTTTATTCAAGGGGCTTCCGGGTTATTTCAATTCCCAGGTCGTGCCTTCCTTGCTGTCCTTGATGACAACATTCATCGCGGCGAGTTCGTCGCGGATGCGGTCACTTTCGGCCCAGTTCTTGGCGGCACGGGCTTCCTTACGGGCAGCAATCAGCGCTTCAATCTTTGCGACATCCACGCCGTCGTTGGCACCCTTCTTGGCATATTCTTCGCGGGGCTCGTCGAGCTTCAGGCCGAAAATCTGGTCGAAGTCGGCCACCAGGGCGGCCTTCTCGCCGTCATCGATATCGCTCTTGAGCATCGTGTTCATGATGCCGAGTGCACGCGGCATGTTCAGGTCGTCACCGATGGCGTCCTTGAATTCGTTTTGGAAAGCCTTGGCGGCTTCGCTTGTAATCGCGGTGGCCTTGCCAATCAGCGGGTCCGTCTTCTTGTGCAAGCTCTTGAGGCCTTCCTTCGCGCCTTCCAGGGCTTCCCAAGTGAAGTTCAGGTAGTTGCGGTAGTGGCTGCCAATGGCGAAGAAGCGGTAGTCCAGCGGGTTGAAGCCGCGGTCCATCAGGAGGGAAACCGTCAGGAATTCGCCGCTGGACTTGCTCATCTTGCCGAACTTCTGCTCGGTGGTGCCGTCTTCCAGCTTTTCTTCGCTAGCGGTGCGGAGGAATTCGCCGTGCATCCAGAAGCGGGCGAACTGCACGCCGTTGGCGCATTCGCTCTGGGCGATTTCGTTCGTGTGGTGCACGCGGATGTGGTCGGTACCGCCGCAGTGGATGTCGAGCGTCGGGCCGTTGTACTTCATGGCCATGGCGGAGCATTCGATGTGCCAGCCGGGGAAACCGACGCCCCACGGGCTGTCCCATTCCATGGCGCGCTTCTTGTCCTTCGGGCTGAACTTCCACAGGGCAAAGTCGGTAGCGTTGTGCTTTTCGCCCATGTCGATGCGGCTACCCTTGCGCAGGTTTTCCACGTCAAGGCGCGCGAAGTCGGCATAGCGCGGGAACTTGAGGCTATCGAAGTAGATGCCGTCGCTGGTGCGGTAGGTGTAGCCCTTTTCCTCAAGCGTCTTCACCAGTTCAATCTGTTCCTGGATGTGCTGCGTGGCAGGCGTCCAGCGGGTCGGTTCCTGGATGTTCAGACGGTGCCAGTCGGCCATAAACGCGTCGGTGTAGAACTTCGCGATGTCCCAGACGGACTTGCCTTCGCGGGCGGCGCCCTTTTCCATCTTGTCGTCGCCAGAGTCTGCGTCACTGGTGAGGTGGCCCACGTCGGTAATGTTCACGATGTGATTCACCTTGTAGCCGTAGTACTTGAGCGTACGGACCAAAAAGTCTTCGAAAATGTAGGTGCGGAGGTTGCCGATGTGGGCGAAATGGTACACCGTCGGGCCACAACAGTACATGCGCACGGCGGGAACGCCTTCCGGGAGAGTGAATACTTCTTTCTTGCGCGATGCGGTGTTGTAGAACTGTAGAGCCATTTTAGCCTCCGTTAAATGCGGCGCAACCTGCGCCAAGCGGGGGCAAATATAGAAAAAAGGCGAGAGTCACGACAAAGGCGCTTGTGCCATTTGGCATGACCGAGCCGAGCTATATGCGCACCGAAGGGGCGCCAATATAGAAAAATGCACTCCGAAGGTGCGCCAATATAGTTTTTTTCTACTTGATGGCGAAGCGCTTCGTCAAACTTGCTGACCCGTTGCGCACGCGAACCACGTAAAGCCCTTCCGGGATTCCCTTCAGTTCGACGGAGCCGTTTTCGCTCCTTGCGCTGAACACCGGGCGGCCCCGCATGTCGAACACGTCGACCTTCGCAGACTGCGTGCCGGCAATAAACAGCGTGCGGCCTGCAACGTGCATGGTGACGCTTCCCGGACCGGCAGACTGTGCAATCGCGATGGAGGAGTCTTGGGCAGTTGTGTCGGAGCTTGTCGTGTCCGTGACAATTGTATCTTGGGGCGGTTCGAAGTTCTGGAGCCTCACCAGCAGGCTGTCGAAAGCCGGCTTCGGTTTCAGGTTGTCGTCGTAAATAAGTCCCTTCTGCCTGTTGAGCCCGCCAAGCCAACTCCACTTGTCAGAAACGCCCCAGATCAGGTAGGTATCTGCATTCGGTTCTTCAAGGATAATGTCCAGGTACTGGCGGAATGTCTGGCCCTGACGCTCGAGGTCGCTCTTGCTCACGTTGATGCCGCTCTTGAAACCGATATCGAGCTCGGTGATTTTCAGCTTGATGTTGAGCTTTGCAAGTTCCCTGGCAAGCGAGCGGAGGCTGTCCGGCGAACCGATAAAGTGCTTGTCGGTAGTGGTGTCTTCCACGTGCGTCTGCGAGCCCACGCAGGTGATAGGAATGCCGTTTGCAACCCAGCGTTTCACCTGTTCCAGCAAGAACCCTGCCTTGGCTTTCGGGTTGACACCCTGCTCGAGGTTGTAGTCGTTGTAGCAGAGTTCCGCGTCGGGGTCGGCGGCGTGCGCCCACACGAAAGCAGAGTCGATAAATTCAGGGCCGATTCCCTGGTACCATACGGAATAGGAACGCCACATGGGTTCGTTGTTGCTGATGGCCTCGTTCACCACGTCCCATTCGTCCACTTGCCCTTTCCAGTGTCCGACAACGTTGTTGATGTGGTTCTTGAGAACGGAGAGCAGCTTCTTCTTGTCGTTCTTGTAGTTGTTCACCCAGTTCGGAACCTGGCTGTGCCAGGCGAGGGCGTGGCCGCGGACGCGCATGCCGTTCTGCTTCGCGTACTTGACCATCTTGTCGCCGTTGTTGTAGTTGAACCTGTTTTCGCTAGGTTCGGTCGCGTCGAACTTCATCTCGTTTTCGGCGACGACGATGTTGAACTGCGTCTTGTGAATTTGCTCGTACTGCGCGGGAAGTCCGCCGCCAAACCACTGCGAGTTCAGAATGGCACCGATATAGATGTCGTTCTTTTCTGCGTACGATCGGAGGGTTTCATCTGCGGCGAAGGTGCTTGCGATGCCTGCGCCAATCAGGGCTACGCTGAGCATAAACCCAGAAACGGGAAAAAGGTTTCTCATTGTTACTCCTTGTTTTTCCCTAATACGTAAACACCCACATGTAAAATAATCAAAAAAAGCGGGGACGGGTGTAAATTAACCGAAACAGAAAAAGGCACGACATGCCCAAAATGGCTATATTTTTTACCGTGAAAAAGCGCAAGCGGAAATCTCGTCCCCCCATGACACGTTCGCAAATGATGCGGGCTGTACGCTCCGAGGATACGAAGCCTGAGGTGCTCGTGCGTCGCGCGCTGTTCCGTGCGGGGTTCCGCTACAGGCTCCACCGTCATGACCTGCCGGGTTCGCCCGACCTGTTCATCCTCAGGTACAACGTGGTCGTTTTCGTGAACGGATGTTTCTGGCATCAGCACGGCTGCAAGTTTACGAGCCGTCCCAAGAGCAATCCGGAGTTCTGGAACGATAAATTCACGAACAACGTGGTGCGCGATGTGAAGACAGCCTGGAAGCTCTCGCTCATGGGGTTCCGCGTGGCGACGGTCTGGGAATGTTCCGTCAAGAACGACTTTGCCCGCACGGTGGAGCGCCTTGCTGCATTTATACGGGGCGACGAGGAATCTGTCGAAATCTAGCCGCGCGAAAAAATTATAATTAGGGAAAACGGAGGTCGTTTATGAATTGCAAATTTGGTATTGTGGTTGTTGCCGCGGCGCTTGCGCTGTGTGCCTGCGGAAACCAGGAACAGTCCAAGGCGGAACCTGCCGCGGAGGCGGCAAAGCCGGCCGTGTCGAAGTCGCTCGTTGTCTATTACTCGCAGACGGGCGCGACCAAGAAGCTTGCGGAGATTTTCCAGAAAGCGAAGAACGCCGACGTGTTCGAACTTGCGATGGTGACGCCGTACCCCTCGACATACGACAGCACGATTGATGCGGTGGCCGCCCAGCGCCAGACCAAGCTGTGGCCCGCGCTCGTGAACACGAAGGCCGACCTCGCGAAATACGATACGGTCTACCTCGGCTACCCGATCATGTTCGGGAGTTTCGCGCCGCCGATCTATACCTTCCTCGCTTCGAACGACCTTTCGGGCAAGGTGGTGGTGCCGTTCTGCACTTACGGTAGCGGCGGCCGCAAGGCTTCCGCCGCGGAACTCAAGACGCTTGAACCGAACGCGAACGTGACGCTTGCCTACGGGATTTCGAACAAGCGCATTACGGCCGAGAACGGTGCGGAAGTCGCTGCTAAGGAAGTCGAGGGATTTTTCGCGGACCTTGCCGCCGGCAAGACGGACGAAATGCTCATGGGTGGCTTTTCGGACCAGAGAGCGCTTACTGCAGAAGATTCTGCGGTGTTTGCGACCGCGACGAAGGATTACGCCTACTTGAAACTTGCTCCGTTGAGCGTGGCCACGCAGGTCGTCGCCGGTATGAACTATCTGTTCGTGTGCACGACCAGCGGGTTCAACCGCCCTTCGACCGAGACGATGGTGAAAATATTCAAGCCGCTCCCCGGCCGTGGCGAACCTGAACTTATCGTCATGGAAAAGTAGCCGACGCCATCGCTTGACGTAACTAAAAAAAATTAAGAACTAGGATTTAGATTCCTAGCTCTTTTTTTTAAATAAATTAGGTCGAAACAAGAAACGAGCAGAGTGAGGCCGCAGGACCGAAGCTGTACAAATAGTACAGCGAGAGTCCGAGAACGAAACTATGCGAAGTTTATTGCGAGACCCGCGCAGCCAGTTCTTCGGGCGTGCGCACAAGTATATCCCAGTCGCCGCGCTTGATTATCTTGTAGGCATAACCCTGTTCCGTGAGGAACAGCTGGCGGTTCATGGCGAATTCCTGTTCCTTGGAATCCTGCGTCACGATGCTGTAGAAGTGCGCGGCACCGCCATCGCTCTTGGGGCGCAGCACGCGGCCCAGTCGCTGGGCTTCTTCCTGGCGGCTTCCGAACGTTCCCGAAACCTGGATAAGCACGTTCGCGTCGGGAAGGTCGATGGCGAAGTTGCCCACCTTCGAAACCATGAGGTTCTTCTGGCTGCCGTCGCGGAAGGCGGCGTACAGGCGTTCGCGTTCCTTGTTCGGGGTCTTGCCCGTGATGAGCGGAATCTGCAGGTCTTCGGAGAGGGCCTCGAGCTGGTCGATGTACTGGCCGATAATCAGCACGCGGTCGTCGGGCTTGTCGAAATGCTTGAGCAGGCGCTCCACGATGTCCGTCTTTTCGGGGTTCGTCGAGGCGAGTGTAATCTTCTCGCGGATGGGCGCGAGGGCGTACTTCATCTTGAGTTCCGCTTCCATCGGGATGCGAATCTCGTTACAGTCGGCGGTCGCGATCCAGCCCTGCGCTTCCAGGATGCGCCACGGGATATCGTACTTCTTGGGGCCGATAAGGCTGAAGACTTCCGTTTCCTTGTGGTCTTCGCGCACGAGTGTCGCTGTAAGGCCAAGGCGGCGGGTCGCCTGCATTTCGGTACTCAGGCGGAACACCGGGGCGGGCAGCAAGTGCACCTCGTCGTAAATCATGAGTCCCCATTTCTGCTGGCTGAACAGCGGGAAGTTCGCAAGTTCCTTCTTGACTTCCTCGTCGCTCATTTCGAGGTCTGCGGTGTCGGGGGCGTTCTCGTCTTTTTTCGCGCGCTTGCGCTGGGTCAATATCTGGTAGGTCGCGACGGTCACCGGGCCGATTTCCTTGACTTCGCCGGAGTATTCCTTCACCTGGTCGAGGGTTAAGTCGGTCTTGTCGCAGATTTCGCGGATCCACTGGCGCGATGCCGAAATATTCGGGGTGAGGATGAGTGTCTTGGTCTGCACCAATGCCATGGTGGCAAGGCCAATCACCGTCTTGCCCGAGCCGCAGGGGAGCACGATGACGCCCGAACCGCCCTTCTCGGAACCACTCGCATAGAAAATCTGTGCCGCTTCTTTCTGGTAGTCGCGGAGTTCGAACTTCTTGCCGCTGAGAGTTGTTTCGCGCAGGTGGATGGGCAAGGGGTCGCCCACGGTGTAGCCCGCGAGGTCCTCGACTGGGAACCCGGCGTTGGTAAGCGCCATTTTGAGGTGGCCGCGGCGTTCCGGGTCCACCTCGGCATGCAGGTCGTCGATGAAGTTCAGCACGAATGGCTCGACTTCCTTGAGGCGACAGATTTCGGCGAACATGTAGTTGTCGTCGGATTCGACAATCAGGCGGTCGCCGTCTTTCTTGAGACGCAAAAGCCCGTAGCGGGCCATGTAGTCCTCGATCTCGGTGATGACGGTCTCCGGGATCGGGAAGCGGCTCTGGCTTTCGAGTCGTTCTATGACATCCTTGGCACGGAGCCCGGTAGAGGCGGCGTTCCAGAGGCTCAGGTGCGATATCTTGTAGGTGTGCAGGTGCTCGGGGCTCTTGACCAGTTCGGTAAAGGGGGCGATTGCGTCGCGTGCCGCTTCGTAGGAGGGGGAATCGACCTCGACCATGATTTCGAGGTTGCTCTGAACAATGATTGCGCCATTCGGATTCATAGGGCGCCAAAGATAGTAAAAAAAGCGTTTTTTGGTTAGAGGGGAGGCGATGAATGGTTTTTCCGGCGGAGCAAAAGAAAAACCCCGATTTCCTGTAGAAACCGGGGCTTTCGAGCCACCCAGCAGATTTGAACTGCCGACCTGCTGATTACGAATCAGCTGCTCTACCAGCTGAGCTAGAGTGGCATAGCGGGGTCAAAAATAGCAATAGGCCCCTTTTTTGTCAAGATGCGTTTGGTGTGAGTTGGCAAAGTCTTCCATTTTTTCTATGTTTGGGTCACTAAATTTAAAATGGAAGTCGAAAATGGCTAACGAATCTAACCAGAGCAATTCTGAAATCAAGGAATTTTTTGTCCAACACGGAACCAAGGTCCTCGTGGCCCTGGTGATTGTCCTTGCCGTTGTGGCCGGCGTTGTCCAGTTTAGGGACAGCCAGAAGGCCGCTGCTGCCGAACAGGCCGAAATTCTCGGCAAGGGAATGGCGCTCCTCTACACGAACGACAAGGATGCCGCCCTCGCCGAATTCGAGGCGCAGATTAATTCCGGCAAGATTGACGGCCTCGCTCTTGCGAAGGCAGCCCTCTTCGCTGGAAATATCAAGTATGAGAAGGGTGATTTCGATGGCGCCGCCTCGCTTTTCCAGAAGTCGCTCGATAACGCGGGTTCCGTAGATTTGGTCCGCTCGGCTGCCCTGCACGGTCTCGCTTCCGTGAAGATTGAAAAGGCGGACTACACTGCCGCTGCCGGTCTGCTCGAACAGTACGTGTCCGAGTTCGGCAAGCGCACTGGCGACAAGGAAGACCGCTTCCAGAAGGAAGAACCGGTTGACCAGGTCCCGATGGTTGCCGACGCCATGTGGAAGCTCGTGCTTGTATACCAGCAGCAGGGTGCAAACGACAAGGCGAAGAATACCGCCGAACGCATCGTCGAGGTCTACGGCGACAATGCGATGTATGCCGACAAGGCGAAGAAGTTCCTCGCAAGCCTTTAGCTTAGAGCGAACTTCCAGCCGATAGCGAAAATCGCGAAATAGATAGTGACCCACACGAGGTCGACCAGTTTGGCAGGCGTTCCCCAGTGGAGCGCCTTCTTCTTTGGGATGAACCCGCAGAGCGCGCCCGCGACAAACCCGTAGGCGTGGCCCAGCACGTCGGCGTTCTCGCCGATGCCGAGGAATACGGCGAGCGAGGCGGCGCCGCAGAGGGGGGCGAACCGCCGGAGCATGCCGTGGGTCTCCCTGGGCATGAGCCTGAATTCGATGACGGAAAGCGCGCCGATGGCGGCGAACACGAACGTGGAGAACCCGAGGGCGCGGTAGTCCGTCTGCACGGTGAACGCGACGAAGAAGTTCGCGACGGCGCTTGCGATGGCGAGGAACGGGGCCATGCGTGCGAGCGGCGTGCGGTACGACATGAGGGTGAGCACGATGTAGCCGCTCACGAGGTTCGATGCGATGTGGCGCGCGTCGGCGTGCAGCGTGAGCGCGGTGATGGTGCGCCACCACTGCCCGTGCATCACCTTGTCGGCATCGGAAAGCCCGAGACTATGCATGCGGGCGACCTTGCCCGAAAAGTCGAGAAGCGTGCAGACGACAGGAACAAGAAGAACCCAGATGGGTTGCAGGCTCAGCGTGAGGGGGAGCGGCGGGTTCTCTTCTCGGGGAGGGTTCTCCTTGCGGTAGAGCGCGAGCTGCAGGCGTGCGCGGTCCTCGTTTTCGGGTAGGATGAAAATCTGGAACGGGCCCTCTTCGGAGCGCATGATGCGGTGGGTGATGCCCTGCGAAAGGAGCACGAGGCTGTAGTCGCGGATTTGGCGGAATGTCCCTTCGGATATGCGAATCGTTTCGGGGTACTGCGGCTCCTCGAAAGTATCTGCTGTCGTGTCTGGCGCCTGGTTGCCGGAAGCGTTTTTTAATGCGTCTTGCGGGGTCGCGGTATCGCCGTGTGCGGCATCGTTTTCGCGGGGGAGCGGATGCACCTGGAGGCCTTCCCGCGGGATGTCCGTGGGATAACGCATGTAGCGCGGACGCAGTGGCGACATCAAGCGAGGCATGATGCGATCCCCTTATCCTTCGGCCCTTGCCGCCGACGTGAGTGCGAACTTGCCGGTGGCTGTTTCACATTCGGCGCGGAGATAGGCGAAGTTGTCGAAGTAGACTTCGATGTCGCTGTTCGCACGGGCGGCGACGAGGCTTTCCTTGCAGATTTCCTCGTTCGGGGAGAGCTTGCCGTTGCTCAGGTTGCGGCGTCCGAAAATGCGGATGTAGCGGAATCCGCCGCCGAAGTCGGCCGTATTGCGGGCGTGGAAGATGATTCCCTTGCTCCCGTGGATTTCGGCGCGTTCCCACCAGAGCGCGGGCCCGTCGGTGATGTAGCAGTTGTCGCCTGCGAAGGCTGCGGTCAGCGCCTCGCGCGTGAGTTGCGTTTTTGTCATCCCCGGCTCCGACCGGGGATCTTCTTTCACGACTGTCCGCACCTTGCCGAAGATATGGTCGCGGGTGTGGCGCAATGTGAATAGCGGGGTCGCGACGGAGGTGGTGTCATTCAGGTCGCCGTGCGCGTCGTTGCCGCCGATAGGGAGTAGGTAGTTTCCCTTGCCGAGTTCCTCGATCCACCATTGGCGTCCGAGTTTGAATCCTTCGTCGCGGATGCCGTTCCAGAACTGGATTCCGCGAATCTTGTGGCGAGCTTCGAGGTTCAGGTCCTTGTGACTCCAGTAACCGCGCCGGAAGATGAACTTTTCGAGCAGTCCCATGGGCTGCATTGGGTGCGCCGCGAAGCAGTGCGCTTCGGTCATTTCCAGGAGTTTCGGAATTTTGAACGTGGGCTTGTTCTCGAGCCAGTTGCGGCCGCAGTCGCCGAGGCCGGGCAGGTAGCTGTCGGGCGCGAAGGCGAGCATGTGGACGTTTTCACCCTTGCTGTTGCCTGCGGAAACTTCTTCGCCCGCGAGCAGGAGGGGCATGCCTTCGCCGGCAGGAAGCGACGCAATCTCGTCGCGCAGTGCCTGGAACCTGGGCGCGGGCGATGGCGCTTCCTTCGTGTAGTCTTCTTCAGTGAATGCGAAATCGTAGGCGTGGTCGGTGCAGCTTACGAAATCAAGCCCGACTGCCTTTGCCGCCTGTTGCAATACGGCAGGGGATGCTCCGTGTTCCACGTGGTCGCAGGAGAATCGCGTGTGGCAGTGCATCTCGCCGGCGACAAATCCGGGTGCCTTCGGGGGCTGTTCCGCGAGTACGTGAATTTTGAGCGGCTTGGGCTTTAATCCGGGGTAGTTCCAGCGGTTGAAAATCTTGGTCGCGCAACTTTTCCCATCTTCGCTGGTTCTTTTTGCATAAATCCTGCAGTTCAGTTCATGAACGCCCGCTTCCAGGTGCCCAAGCTTGATAGGGTAAAAGCCGAATTGTTCTTCCGCCTGAATGTTTAAATCAAAGTTCTTGCCATTGATTTCCGCTTTCTCGATAAGCGTCGGGAACCGGTGCGCATCACGCACGACAATCCATAGGGTTGGCTCTTCGCCGGGTATAAACTGGAACGGCGCGTCTACGATGATTTCGGGCCACGGCCTGTATAGAAGTGACCACGGAAGCCTGAACTTGAAGTGCGTTTCGGCGTAACGCAGTTTTTCCCCCGGCCAGAAACTCATTTATTCCGCCTTTGCTTTTTCGCTTGCGGGTTGTTCTGGTTCCTGAGCGCTGGGGGCTTCGGCCGCAGGCTCCTTGGCCGTCGTTGATTCGGAGGTGCCCGTCCCTTCGCCAGTCGGGTCGGCCGCGGCCGCGTTCCCTTGTGCGGGAGTGCTTTCGGCAGGAATTGCCGGTGCCGTTTCGCTTTCGGTTCCGCTCTTCGGCATGAGTGCTTCCTTGGGGTAGTTCCACAGCCCGAAGCTCACGCGTATCTGCAGCTGCAGCCCGCCGATGTTCCACTTGGCCTTTTCTTCGGGGCCGTCGGGGACGATGTCGGCAAAGCGCTCCTTGGATTCGACGGAGATGGAACTGAACCCGATGTCTCCGTAGATGTTGAATCCGTTCCAACTGGTGACCAGGTAGCCGAGACTTACTCCGAACCCGGCACCCAACGGGCTGTTTTCTGCTTCGAGCTTGCCCCAGGTGGTGTAGATCTCGGTGCCGGGAAGTGTCCAGTACCACCGGACTCCGATGCTGAAGAGCGAACCGTTCGAAAGCGTGATGAGGCTTGTGGGAATGGCGAGCCTGTATTCGAGGAACATGGGCACGCCCTGGATTGTGTAGCTATAGTTGTGCGCCTTGTTCTTGCGGTCGGTAAGCACGACGGATTCCTTGTCGTAGATGAATCCGATTCCGGCACTCAGGAAGTGGTCCTTGTGCACCTGGAACTGGATGCCACCCATGACGGGGAAGCAGAAGTTGACCTTCTGGAAGTTTTGCTTTGCGACGCTGAGCGATTCTTCCTTGTCGACGGCCTGCGCCCTGAAGTCGGCGTAGATGGTGTCGATGGCCTTTTGGAAGTATTCACGTTCGTCGAAACTCAGGAACGAAATCGCTGGCTGCATGAATATGGAAAGGCGCGAGTTGTCGTGCTCGACCCTCACTTCCTCGTCGGCATAGGCCGTCGAGACGATGAGGAGTGCGAACAGTATCTTCAGGAAGTTCTTCATGCCAACCACCGGGCGCCTGGCGAATCGCTAGTAGAAAAGGGTCTTCTCTTCTTTCTGGATGCGTTTCTTCTCGGAATCCTTCTTCATGCGCTTTTCAAAATTCTTCTCGGCCTTTGCGATTTTCTTCTCGGTCTTCGCGAGGAGTTTTTGCCCGTCCTTGTCGTCTTCTTTGAGTTCTTCCTTGGCAAGAGCGAGGTATTCGCGGGCGGTCTCGAACTGGTCGAGGTCGGTATAGGCCTGCGAGGTGAGGAAGAGCGCTTCCTTGCGCCTCTTGGACTGTTGGTATGTCTCGAGGAATTCCTTGAAGTAGATGACGGCTGCCTGAGGCTTGTCCATGCGCAGGTAGAGGCGCGCAGTCTGGAATTCTTTTTCGGCAAGGCGTTCGATGAGGAGCCCGTAGTAGTAGTTGATGGAGTCGCGGAGCGGCGTATCCGGGTGGTTCGACAGGTAGCGCTCGAAATCCTTCATTGCGATGGTGGTGTTCGCCTCGTCGCGGCTCACGCGGAATTCCATGTTGAACGAAGCAATCGCCTTCTTGAATTCGGCTGTCTCCACGAAGGGGGATCCGGGGAAGTTCGTGATGAAGCTTCCGTACTCTCCGCGGGCGTCGATCCATTCTTCCAGATTGAAGTAGCTTTCGGCGAGAAGGAAGGACGTCTGTTCCAGGTAGCCAGTCCCTGCGCAATAGCTCATGATTTCTTCAAGTTTGTCTATGACGCGTCCGTATTTCTCTTTCTTGAAGAGCTCCTCGGCCTTGTCGAACTTTTCCTTGCAGAATTGCGTGTGTGTTTTCTTTGCGCCATCGGACGATGCGCAGCCGCTAAAGAGGGTCAATGCGAAAAAAATGCTTGAGAACAGGGCTGTCTTTGCGATGTGGTTCATTCTTTTTCTTTGGTTAATTCTAACTTTCGCTTATCAAAGTAGAAAAATATTACCGAAAAGAAAAATGATTCTAGTCCGTTATGTGTTGAAAGAACTCATTGGCCCCTTTATGGCGGCGCTTTTCGGCATAACGTTTTTGTTTGTCGTCGATTTTCTCGTGAAAATTCTGGACAACGTCCTGTCCAAGGGACTGCCCGCATCGACTGTCCTTGAAATTTTTGCGTTGAACCTCGCCTGGATGCTTTCGCTCTCGATCCCGATGGCCGTGCTTGTTGCGTGTCTTATGGCCTTCGGGCGCCTTTCTGGCGACCACGAGATTACGGCGGTAAAGGCGGCGGGAGTCTCGCCCTTGTCCCTGATGCGTCCGGTGATGCTTGTCGCGATGCTCCTTTCGGTTCTGATGGTGCTGTTCAACAACTGGGTGCTGCCCGAGGCGAATCACCGTTCGGTGGAACTGATGAATGCCATTTCGCGCAAGAAACCGCACGTGTTTGTCGATGCCGGGCGCCTGATTACGCAGTTTCCCGACGTGCAGCTCTGGGTGAACCGCATCGACCCGGTTTCGGGTGTGCTTTACGGAATCCAGGTGTACGAGATGGAACGCAAGGGCCCTCCGCGCGTGGTCTATGCCGACAGTGCGACGCTGGACTACGTGGATAACGGGGCGACGCTCATGTTCCGTTTGCGCAGTGGCGAGACGCATATCGTGGACCCTGATAAGCCCGAAAACTACTTCCGCATCCGGTTCTTTTCGCAGGACCTCGCCATGCAGAATGTAGATGAGCGTCTGGAACGCCGTAGCCGCAGCTATAGGAGCGACCGCGAGATGCCTGTCGAAATGATGATGGACGTGGTGAACGAGGCTCGCGCGAAGTATGATACGGTCTCGCAACAGGCCATGAAAGTCAGACTATCCACTCTTGCAGATGCGAAGGCTTCCGTGTTGGGTGATAGTATTCTCCCGGCGGATGCGGAAGGAATTGCCGAACTTGATTCGGTCCAAGCCCGGCGGTCGCTACAGAAGATGCGTCTTCAGGAAATCAGCGCACTCCGCACGACAGAACGCCTCTGGGGGCGCATGGAATCCGAAAAAAAGCGCGAGGCGCAATACCTTGTCGAAATCCACAAGAAGTTCAGCACTTCCTTTGCCTGCTTTATCTTTATTCTGATCGGGGCGCCGCTCGGGATTATGGCGCGCAAGGGTGGCATTGGCACGGGAATCATCTACAGCCTTGCCTTTTTCGTCATCTACTGGATTTGCCTTATCGGCGGGGAGAACCTGGCTGACCGACTCATCATCTCGCCGGAACTTGCCATGTGGTCTTCCAACATGATTATTGGGGCGTTCGGCGTGTTCATTACCATCGCGATGGTCCGGGACCGCTTTACGGGGGATTCGAAATTTTTCAGGGCGATGCGTGCCATCGGTCGCTGGTTCCGTTCTATCGGCAGGGGGCATGCGTGAAATTCTCTCGTTACCTTGTCTGGAATTTTTTAAAGATGTTCCTTATCGTGACGATCGGGGCCATCTTCATGTTCGCGGTCATCGACTTTGTCGGAAACATCAAGACGTGGCTTGCGCGCGATACGAAGGATGCTGTCGATTACTATGTGAGCTACATTCCGTACATGCTCTATCTCATTACCCCGGTGTCGCTTTTTATTGCGGTGCTCGCTTCGGTGGGCAACATGGCTCGGCACCTCGAGATGAGTGCTATGCAGAGCTCCGGGCAGAGCCCTCTCAAGACCCTATTCCCCATTTTCTTTCTGGGCGTTCTCGCTTCGGTCGGTTCCTACGAGATGAGCGAACTCTGGCTTCCCGATGCAAACCACAAACGCCTGGAAATCATGGAGACGAATGCGCAGAAAAAGAAGAACCCGCGCATCAAGGAAAAGAACGATTTTACCTTTATCGACAGTGAGCGTGCGAGCTGGTTTTTCAAGTTCTATTCGGGGAAATCCAGGACGGGGCGCGACGTGGTGCTGCTCTTGCGCGAGCAGGGAAGGCTAGTGGAACGTTACGACGCCAAGACGGTCCGCTGGGTGGAGCCGGATACGGCATCCCTCGACAGTGCCGCCCGCGACAGCGTGATGAAGACTTTTTCGGACGAGTCGTACTGGATGTTCGAACGCGGCATGAAGCGCATCTTCAACAAGGACGGCACTGTGACGGTCATGCCCCTTGTGCGCGAGAAGATGCGGGGAAAGGTGTTTACTCGGCCTGAGGACTTGATTAACGAACGCCAGGTTTCCGACGAGATGGATTCGAAAATGGTCAAGCAGCGCATCGAGGTGCTCAAGCGCTCGGGCGAAGACACCCGGGTCATGGAGACTGCGCTCCATTTCAAGCTCTCTGCGCACTGGATGAACCTGATTGTCCTTTTGATCGGGGCGGCGCTCTGCCATCGTTATAGCCGCTCTGGGGGGCTTTCCCAGAAGTTCGGTGTTGGCCTTTTGCTCGTTTTTAGCTATTATATCCTTGAACGGATTGGGCTGAAGATGGGCGAAAATGGTGCCTTGACGCCGTTTCTGGCGGCCTGGATAAGCCATATTATTTATGGCGGCGTAGCTTGTCTGATGCTTTCCCGTTCGTTTAGGCTGTAGAGGGTCGGATGCTGATGTCCATAATTTTGTTTGTCGTTGCAGGATTGCTGCTGGGACTTTCGTTCCAGGGCGGGCTTCTCCTGTTCCTGATTCCGTTTGCCGGTGTCGCCGCCGCGCTCGGCTATATGAACTTGCCCCGGGTTCCGGGCGGTAAGACGGCCTCGCTTCCGGTGGTGACCCGCGCCATGCGCGCGACGGGGATAGCCCCCGCTGTAACCCCCGAACTAAAAAATTCCTTCGATGACTCTGCCGCCGACTACAACGAGCCTGGTTCCACCCTCCGCGTGAACCAGGTGTGGGCGCGGGCCGATGCCGACGTGAAAAAGGCGTTTGGCGATATGCTCGAAGGGCTCAAGCGGGTTGTCCCCAATGTCCATACGGTTGTGGTTTTCTCTCCGCTCAATTCCATGAAGGAATGGGGAATCCGTGCCTACGCAAGCACCGACCCGAACGCGCAGGTGGCGACCGATGTGAAGATTACCGAGAATTCCGGACTTATCAGCCAGCTGTTCCGCCTTGACGTGAACCGCCTTCTCGAAGGAGACCTTTCTGGCGGCAAGAGCCTGCTCTACTACATCGACAATCCGATGATCAAGTCCCTGGTGGCGGTTCCCATGCTCGACAGGAGCAAAAATCGTGTGGGGGCGCTCGTGATGGACTCGCTCTATCCCAATGCGTTCGGCCAGCAGACGGCGCAGGCGCTTACCTATATCGCAAGTACGCTCTACGCCCTCTACTTCAAGAGTTTCGCTTCCGCCAAGAACTACATCGAGCAGCAGCAGTTCAGCGTCCTTTACCACTATCAGCATCAGTTCTTCAAGAACATGACGGTCAAGGATATTTACCACCAGATTTTCGAGTATGTCAAGGGGAATATCCCGTTTGACCGCATGATGCTCCTTGCCCTCGACAAGCAGGACGACAACAACCTTCACCAGGAACGTGTCGGCCATGTGGTCTGCTGCGACGGAATCGATGCCGACCAGTTCTTTGGCAAGAAGTTCTCGCTTTCGGACAAGGGGCTCGCGATTCTCGCGCTCTACCACAACCGCCCTGTAGAACGCACCTTCAACCAGTCCTCGTTCAACGCCTATATCCCGCGTATCGACAACCAGGAAAAGAAGAACATGGAAATCCGCCAGCTGTTCGTAATGCCGGTGCCTTCGGATGCGAACACGGAACAGGCGGAGCTCGCTATTTGCCTCGAAAGTCGCAAGAGCGACCGCTATACTGAGCACGAGATGAACTTGCTCAAGGCGTTTGCGGGGGTCGCCGGGTTTGCCTATGCGCGTGCCTGCCAGTTCGAACGCGGCAAGGATCTGGCAACCCGCGACGGCCTTACGGGCCTTATCAACCACCGCACGTTGCACGAGAATTTGCGTACCGAAAAGATTCGCGCTGACCGCCAGAAGTATAACATTGGCGTCTTGATGATGGACATCGACCACTTCAAGAGCGTGAACGACACTTACGGCCATCCGATTGGTGACGTGGTCATCAAGGGAATCGCTGGTGCTATCAGTGGAGAAATCCGCAAGGAAATCGATGTCGTTGCTCGCTACGGCGGCGAGGAATTTGTTGTGGGCCTCATCGACACGACTCCCGAGGGCATGATCGAAACCGCCGAACGAATCCGCCATGCGGTGATGAAGCTCGAATTCGATGTACATCAGCAGGACCCGCTCCGCGTGACGGTGAGTATTGGCGCCTTCCTCGTGACTCCGGAATTCCACGACATGAAGAAGGCGGTAACCTATGCGGACCAGGCGCTCTACAAGGCGAAAGAAGGTGGTCGAAATCAGGTTATCCAGTATACGGAATTGCCGCTTGAGCCTGCTCCCGAAACGGACGACGACATCCCGGTCCTAACTTCATCGCTCAAGGCGTAACCCCGATTTATGTTTACCGCTGTTGACTGGCTTGTTCTTGCGGCATACCTGCTGCTTTCTCTGCTTATTGGTCTCTGGGTTTCCCGTGGCAACAAGAACCTCAAGGAATATATGTTCGGTGGCGGATCCATTCCGTGGGTCGCCGTGGGCATTAGCCTCATCGCTACTTCCGTAAGCGCGACGACTTTCCTCGGTGCGCCCGCCGACGTGTACGGCGACAACATGACGTTCCTCATGTTCCAGATAGGAGCTCTCCTGAGTATCGTCGTCGTGGGTTTCGTGTTTATCCCGCGTTTCCGCACGTCGGGCATTTCCAGTGCATACGAACTTTTCGAGGTGCGGTTTGGCTCGAAGACGGTGCGTCGTCTTGCGGCTGTTTTCTACAGCCTGCACTTGCTGCTGCGCACGGGAATTTTGCTCTATGCGCCGTCGCTTGTGCTTGCGCAAATCCTCCACATCGACCTTAAACTGGCTATCGTGGTAAGCGCTGCGGTCGCGATTTTCTACACGTGGTTTGGCGGAATCAAGGCGGTCATTTGGACCGACGTGATGCAGTTCTGTGTGTTTTTCGGCGGCGGCGTCCTGGTGCTCGTGCTTATCTCGAATGCGGTTGGCGGTTTCGGCGAAATGGCTGCCCTTGCGAGCGCGGCGGGCAAGACAAAGTGGTGGGACGCAAGTCTTGATGTTTCCAATGCGCGCACGCTTGTCTCGGCGGGCTTTGCTTATGCCATTCTCGAAATTGCTATCCGCGGATGCGACCAGCAGTTTGTACAACGTTATCTGAGCTGCAAGGACGTGAAGGCGGCAAACCGTTCCAGTATCCTCTCGATGGTGCTTGGTTGCTTCGTCTCGATTCTTTTCTACTGGGTAGGTGCTGCACTCTATGTGTATTACAAGGTTTCGCATGTTGCCGCCCTTCCCGAGAGCGTCGGCCAGAACGATGTATTCCCTTATTTTATCGTAAACGGGCTTCCGGTAGGCGTGACCGGCTTGATTGTCGCCGCCATCTGTGCCGCCGCCATGAGCAGCCTTTCCAGTTCCATCAATTCGCTCAGCAATACATCCGAACGGGATTTTCTCGGCTGGGACGAATCTACCGGAATGGGCGGGCTCAAACGTGCTAAAATCTGGACGGTCGTGTGGGGCGTGCTCGGCGTGTTTTTCGCTCTGTTTGCCGCGACGCAGCAGGGGAGCCTCCTCAAGAATGCGCTCTTCTTTACCGGACTCTTTACAGGCCCGCTCCTCGGCATGTTCCTGCTCGCGTTCTTCGTGAAGGGCCTCAAGAGCTGGCAGGTGATTGTTGCCGTCGTTTGCGGCATGGGGAGTCTCGTGCTTATTCAAGGCATTCCCGCCTTTGGTGTGCCTGCGGTTCTTGGTGGAATCTTCAGCTGGCCGTGGATGCCGTTCATCAGCATGACGACCACCGTGCTCGTCGCGGTCGTGCTGAAGTTCTCTGCGATGCTGCTTGCAAAGAAATAAAAGCCATATTCTAGTTTAGACTATAAGAACCGGTAAAATTCTTTTTGCCCGAGAGCCGTTGTTTTTGGGATTCTTTTTTGTGTAGATTGAAAAGGAAATCTCAAAAAGGAGTGCCCTATGCAGAACAAAGTATCATACGTCGTCATCATCGTGCTTGCGTTCGTGTGCCTCGTACTTTCACTCAGTATCGGGCGCGCCTCCGACATTTCTGCACAAACGAAGGTATCGTCCCTGGAACCGGCTCCGGAACAGGAGGGACAGTCTTTAGGTGGCGTGACCGTCTCGAGCGAGGAGACGAAGAACTTTCTCGCCGACGAGTATGTCACCAGTTTCAAGATGGTTCTGAAGGACAAGAACAAGGATGTCGCTTACAAGCGCTTGAACGAGAGCCGTGAAAAGATTCTCGCCCTGCTGCAGAAGCATTCCGTAGGCCCGCAGGGGTACGAACTTCTCAGCACGTCGCTCGAGAAGGAATGGGATTATGCAAAGGGCAAGAGGTTTTTTCTGGGGTATACGGCATCGCAGATGGTAAAGGTTATTTCGCATAGCAAGCAGGAATCCGATTCCCTGGAATTCGACTTGGCCAGTTTTGCGTTTGTCGATAACGTGTCCACGCAGTCGCGGCTCAAGAATGCCGAAACGCTAGAGGTTGACGTTATCAAGAGCGCCTGCAAAAAGGCGTCCCGCCAGGCCGAAGTGAACGCGCAGAGTGTTGGCGCGAATATCGGGAAGGTGATTTCCGTGGAAGGCTCTTCGGAAGTGGAAAAGTTGAGTTCCTCGGATTCCGTGGAGGTGTCGGCATCGCTTATGGCGACGCTTTCCCTGGATGGTATGGAAAGTAGCGGGAAGTCGTATGTTCGCGTTGTCCAGGTCGAGCACAAGAAGTTTCTTGCAGACAAGTTTGTCGTAATCGCGAATATCATGTTCGATGGAACTGACAAGGAACAGCTTTTTAAGCAGATGAATGTGCGTCGTGGCGATGTGGTGCAGATGGCGAAAGGCCTTGGCGTTGCCGAATCGGAGATAGAGGCGCAGTCCATGACGCTGCGCAAAAAGCAGAAGTACGAGTTTTACGGCAACGAATCGTCCAAGAATGTCTTTTTGGCGACCCAGAGGGTTACGGTCAACTTTACATCCAAGGACGCCGCCGGTGCGTTCCTGGATGGAATTGTCGGTCTAGAAAACGTTAACGTGTTTAAAGCCGAGCCTGTTCTGAAGAACGAGGATTCGCTCAGGGTGCAGGTCGTAAACATTGCTGGGAAAAAGGCGATGGCGCGCGCCAAGGCGATTGTCGAGGGCTTTGGCGGTTCCTTGGGCAAGGTCGTTGCGGTGAGCAACAAGCCCTTAGACGAGTTTGGCGGGACCGTTCTCGGTGCTCGCTACAACGACCTTTCTTTGCGCAAGGCCAGGGGAAAGTCCTTGCCGGCGTATGACATACTGATGGCAGGTTCTTCGGAATCCAAGATGAATATCGCCGATTCCGTCTCCGTCTCGGCGTATTTGGCCATCATGGCCGAGATAAAATAGCCTCCAAGAATACCGCTCGGCTGCGGCAGCTTGTCAACTCGGTTTTGTGAAAAAAGCCCCTTTTTGGGGTGTGAATAGATTTTTTACGCTCCGGAAACAGCTAAATGTTTGTGCAATAGGGACTTGGACCACTCGAAACCCGACCTGCGGTGGTGGTCCGGATTCCGGTTTTGGGGCCGTGTTGATAGTTTGCCTCTATATTACAAAAAAATTACGGGAATTTATGAAAAAAAGTTCCCATTTCCAAAATCTTTTTATTATCTTATGTCTATATCTTGTGTTATTGGTTTGGTGTTGAACACAAGATATAGTAGAAAAAAGGAAAACAGGCTTATTTTGAACAAACGTCTTTTGACTAGGGCTTAGTTAAGGGATTTGAAGGATAGGTGATGATTTTTACAGTCAAGAAGCGCGACGGCCGCGAAATGCCGTTCAACATCGAGAAGATTGCAGACGCCATTGTTAAGGCTTTCCGCGCATCGGGTGAACTCAAGGACCAAATCAAGGCCTCCCAGGAGCAGATGGACCTCCTTGGCCAAGAAGACATTTTGAGCAGTACTGCCCTGAAGGTAGCCGCCTATGCGGTGGGCCGCCTCGAGGCCGAAGGCAAGACCAAGCCGGATATCGAAGAAATCCAGGACGCCGTCGAAAAGGCCCTTACCGACAACAACTATGCCGATACGGCCAAGAGCTACATCCTTTACCGTGCCGAACGCACCCGCATCCGCGAAGTCAACACGCGCCTCATGCACACGCTCCGTGACATCACGTTCAGCTCCGCGAAGGAATCCGACCTCAAGCGCGAAAACGCGAACATTGACGGCGATACCGCCATGGGCACCATGCTCAAGTACGGTAGCGAATCCGCCAAGCACTTCTACACGATGATGATGCTCAAGCCCGAGCATAGCCGCGCCCACATGGAAGGCGATATCCATATCCACGATCTGGATTTCTATTCCCTTACCATGACGTGCTGCCAGATCGACCTGAAGAAGCTCTTCAAGAACGGCTTCAATACGGGGCACGGTCATCTCCGCGAACCGAAGGACATCCGCAGCTATGCGGCCCTCGCGGCGATTGCCATACAAAGTAACCAGAACGACCAGCACGGCGGTCAGTCCATTCCGAACTTCGACTATGCCATGGCCGACGGCGTGCGCATTACCTATCGCAAGGCCTACCTCTCGAACATGGTGAAGGCTCTCATCCTCCTTACCGGCAAGACCGAAGAAGAAATCCAGCCGGTGGTGAAGAAGCTCCACGCCGAAATGGCGGAGATGGGCATGGTCGCGACGCTCGTGCCGAACGAGAAGTTCGTGGAAGCGGAAGCCCGCGAACTTTCCAAGACCTTCGATACCGAAATCGTGATGAAGGCCCAGAAGTTTGCCGAGAAGATGGCTTACGAAGAAACCGACAAGGCAACCTTCCAGGCTATGGAAGCTTTCGTTCATAACCTGAACTCCATGCACAGCCGTGCCGGTGCCCAGACTCCGTTCTCCAGCATCAACTACGGTATGTGTACCGAGCCCGAAGCTCGCATGGCTATGCGTAACCTGCTTCTCACCACCGAAGAAGGCTTGGGCGGTGGCGAGACGGCTATTTTCCCGATCCAGATTTTCCGCGTGAAGGAAGGCATCAGCCTCAATCCGGGCGACCCGAACTATGACCTGTTCAAGCTCGCCTGTCGCGTGAGCGCGAAGCGCCTGTTCCCGAACTTCAGCTTCCAGGATGCGCCCTACAACCTCCAGTATTATAAGGAAGGCCACCCGGAAACCGAAATCGCCTACATGGGCTGCCGCACGCGCGTCATCGGCAACAACTACGACCCGACCCGCGAGATTTCGTATGGCCGTGGCAACCTGAGCTTTACCTCCATCAACCTTCCGCGTATCGCCATCAAGATGAAGTCCGTGGACCTGTTCTTCAAGGAACTCGACCGCATGATGCAGCTTGTGAGCGACCAGCTTATGGAACGTTTCGCCGTCCAGAGCCGCCGCAAGGTAAAGAACTTCCCGTTCCTCATGGGCCAGGGCGTGTGGATCGATTCCGAGAAGCTCGGCTGGGAAGATACGGTGGGCGAAGTCATCAAGCACGGCACGCTCTCCATCGGCTTTATCGGCCTTGCCGAAACACTCGTGATGCTCACGGGCAAGCACCATGGCGAATCCGAGGAATCCCAGCAGCTTGGCCTCAAGATTGTGGGCCACATGCGTGACTTCTGCGACAAGGAATCCAAGCGCCTCGGCCTCAACTTCAGCTTGCTCGCAACGCCTGCCGAAGGCCTTTCTGGCCGCTTCGTGCGCATGGACAAGAAGAAGTTCGGCGAAATCAAGGGCGTCACTGACCGTGACTACTACACCAACTCGTTCCACGTGCCGGTGTACTACAAGATTTCGGCGTTCAAGAAGATTTCGCTCGAAGCCCCCTACCACGCGCTCACCAACGCGGGCCACATCAGCTACGTGGAACTCGACGGCGACCCGACGCAGAACCTCGATGCCTTCGAAAAGATTGTGCATCACATGGCGAAGTCGGGCATCGGCTACGGCTCCATCAACCACCCGGTTGACCGCGACCCCGTCTGCGGCTTCGTGGGCGTTATCGGCGACAGCTGCCCCCGTTGCGGACGTAGCGATGGCCATGCCATCTCGGAAGAGAAACTGAAGGAATTGCGCAGGCTCTACCCGGGAATGCCGGCGTTCAAGGGCATCCGCTAATCACAGGAATTAAAACAAACTATCAAGGAGTGAAAAATGTCAGAAAGAGAAATGAATCTGTATGGAGAAGGCGTTTGCTTCGAACGCATCCGCCGCATCACGGGCTACCTCGTGGGAACAGTCGACCGCTTCAATAACGCGAAGCGCGCCGAAGTCAACGACCGCGTAAAGCACAGCGTATAATATGGACGAATACCCGCGCTTGCGGATTGCCGGAATCGAGCCCGAATCCTTCGTGGACGGTCCCGGGATCCGCATGACCATCTTTACCCAGGGGTGCCATCACAACTGCCCCGGGTGCCAGAATCCCCAGACCCACGATTTCAACGGGGGTCATTTTATTGATATCGAAGAAATCCTCTCGATGATCGACGAAAACCCGCTCCTGGACGGAATCACCTTCAGTGGCGGAGACCCGATGGACCAGGCGGCGGCGCTTATCCCGCTTGCCCGCGAAATCAAGGAACGCGGACTCAACCTTGTCATCTTTACGGGTTACACGTTCGAGTATCTGCAGCAGCACTGGGAAGAAAAACCGGATTTACTGGAACTTCTTTCGTTTGCCGATATCCTTATCGACGGTCCGTTCGTCATGGCGAAGAAGTCGCTCGAACTCAAGTTCCGCGGCTCAAGCAACCAGCGTATCATCGACGTGCAGAAGAGCCTTGTCGAGGGCCGTGCTGTGTTGCACCAGCTCCAGCTACAGGAAATGGAAGAACATCCGGAATTCGCTCCCATGGTGTAGTGCTTTCCTCGTAATTTGAAAAACCCTGGCTGATGCCGGGGCTTTTTCGCTAATATCTGTTAAACGAACGGATTGTCCCAGGGACTATAGTTTCCCGAGCTCTCGGAGCATTTTCTCTTTTATTGCGGGAACGCCCCCGCAAAGGCGGACAGGGAAAACCCTATCTATACGTAAAAACGATTGAAATGCGGAAGTGTTCCTTTTTTGGCATTTTTTTTCTCTGATTCGGTTTACGGCAGAAAATGGCATCCTTTTTTGATGTAATTAATGTATATTTTTTTTAATACTTGATGGGTGCTCCCCGGCGGAAAATATGAGATATTTGAAATCAGCTTTTACCCTTTTTCTTTGCCTTGCGGCGTGGGCCTCGGCGGCGTATGTCGCCGTGCTTGAAACGGTTGCAGACCCTAGTGTGAATGAGAGGGTTAAACGTTCCGAGAGACAGTTCTTGACTAACGTGTTGCGCGGAGAGGCTATAAGACAACTTCCCGCCAAGTATTACACTATCATGACGCGAGAGAATATCGAAGCGATGCTCCCTCCGGGCAAAACTATCGAGGATTGTGAAGGCTCTTGCCTTGTTGAGACTGGAAGAAACATTGCTGCAGATTATGTTTGCCAAGCTCATGTGAGTAGCTTTGGCGACGCGCTCTCGCTTTCTGTAGAACTCTACGAGACTGCAAAAAACAATCTAGTTGCGACCATCAACGAGCGCGGAGCGAGTGTTGATGAACTTGAGAAAATCATCAAGTTGAAGGCTCCGGCGTTCTTCAGAAAGATTATGGGCAATTCTACCGGTTTTTCGGATGTGGGCGGCATCAGCGACGTCTCTAGCGATGATTCGTTCTCTTTCTCTGGTTCCAACCAGTATGTCGTTGAAATTATAACGGAACCCGCTGGAGCGGTGCCAACCATAGACGGAAAGGCTTCGACAAAGTGCCTAAGTACTCCTTGCAAAGTGCAAATCGAGGAGGGTGTTCACCATATTGTCGCTTCTATGGATCGTTATATCGATGCCGATGTTGATGTCGAGATTAATGCGAATAACCAAAAGGTTGAATTGACTCTTGAACCGAAGTTTGGTTATTTGATATTGAATCCTGTGCTGACGGATGGTGCTGCGGACCGTGGAGTGTTAAAAACTTTTGTAGACGGAGACCGGATGCGTGAAGGTAAGGTGGAACTTGCTCCTGGGGAGCATAGTGTACGTTTGGAACACCCGTGCTACAATCCTGTGGAATTCAAGGTGAAAATAGCGAGAAACAGGACCGTGGTATTTAATAAGAAAATGTCGCGTGGCAAGGGCGGTCTTAAACTTGATGCTGAGTACAACGGCGAACCGCAAGCGGTTGCCGTATTTATCGATGGTGAGGAAGCGGGCAGTACGCCCTATGCGGGCGAGATCCCGTTGTGTGCGGAAGTCATGCTCAGGGGTGACGGGTGGAGAGAGAAGGTGGATGTGCAAGCCGAGTGGCACGAGGTGGTGCAGGTGACGCACCAGCTGGTACATGCCCCTGATGGCGTTGACATGGCAGAAGATGCGACACGCGCGAGGGCGAATGCCGCATACGATGAACTCGACGGCAAGGATGGTTCGCCTTATGCGGGTGAGAGCGTGCCCGCGAATGTGGAAAATGGTAAAGGAAGTGGTTCGGCCCGCTGGATTGTATTCGGTATTGGTGCTGTAACCGCTGTGACGGGCGTCGTACTTGCGGTTGTCGGGGACAGCAAAGCGAAGGATGCCGCAGAGACAGAATACTTTGCGAATAAGAGTGAATTCAATGACGCTAAAGACAAGGCCCAGGCCGGTCAGGTGCTCCGCGGTGTAGGATTTGGCCTTGCTGTCGTCGGAGCTGCCGGCATCGGCATAAGTTTCGCATTCTAGGAAGGGAACGATAATGAAAAAGTTTTTGATTAGTGTCATCCTTACCGCCCTTCTTGCCGCCTGTACCGATTATGTTCAACAAATCGATGATCGCGATGGTGAATGGAATCGTTTTGTTCTTTCTAGAATGACTGATCTTCGTGATGGAAAAACTTACAAGACTGTCACCATTGGTAATCAGACGTGGATGGCAGAGAATCTGAATTACGAGGTGAATTATAAGAGTAATAGTTTTTGCTACAAAGACTCTACTAAATACTGTGCTAAGTATGGACATCTTTATACCTGGGATGCTGCAATGAAGGCTTGCCCTGATGGTTGGCATCTGCCTTCGGAAGATGAATTTAATACACTCTTTGCTGCTGTCGGAGGACAATCTGTTGCAGCAAAAATGCTCAAGTCTTCGAGCGGTTGGCAAGATGGTAATGGGTTGGATAATTACGCTTTCTCAGCATTGCCCGTCGGCCGGAGATATCCTGATGATGGCCGTTATTATTTAAATGGATATGCCGCATATTTTTGGAGTTCAACGGAGAATTCTAGTTATGGAGCTAATTACATTTATATGGATGACAATAGCGATAATCCAGAAATAGATAATTCTGATTTGTCTCTTGCATATTCAGTTCGTTGCCTCAAGGACGAAAGCATTACTGCCGAATCATCTTCTAGCAAAAAGGATGTAAGTAGTTCCAGTATTACACCGAAGTTGAGTTCTAGCTCATCAAGCAAGGTCCCTGAGCTTGCTGAAGGGACTTTTACGGACTCCCGCGACGGCCAAACTTACAAGATTGTGAAAATCGGCACGCAAACTTGGATGGCGGAAAATCTCAACTTCAAAACGGACTCAAGCTTTTGTTACAGCAACGATGAAGCCAATTGTGTCACGTACGGGCGGCTTTATACGTGGTCTGTGGCGATGTCCGCTTGCCCGAACGGATGGCATTTGCCTAGCAATGATGAGTGGAATACCCTGTTCACTGTGGTCGGGGGCGCATCGACTGCAGGTCCGGTTCTCAGGGCTACATCCGGTTGGTATGGTAATGGCAATGGCTCGGATGTTTTTGGATTCTCGGCGCTCCCTGCTGGCAACTATGATCAAGGCTATTTTAATAATAGCGGCGATGAAGCCAGTTTTTGGATGGCCGATGAATTTAATAGAGAAAGTGCGTCTTATGCGCGCTTGAGATACTGGGAAGCGTATGTGTATCTAGGAGATCATTATAAGCATTACGGTCTCTCTGTTCGTTGCCTCAAGGACGAAGGCGAAAAATAGACCTGTCGAAGAAATTGTCGAATTCATGGGTATCCCTGCGGAACAGATAGAAACTCTGTCAAAAGGGTGAGAAGGGCTATACAACAACGGGTCTAGTGCAAAAAATGTCGCCTGGCAGGCGACCCTCGGGAGCGTCAAAGAATATATCTTCGTAGAAAAACGAGGAGGTTCCCATGACTTGTTTTGAAAGAATGAAACATCTTGACAGCGCGCCGATTGCGTTTGCGACCGTACACTACGGGTGTTGGGGCGCCAACCCTAAAGGCATAATCCTTTATTCCGACGGAGTCCTGTGCACATACGAAAGGGATCAGTTTCCTGAAGAAGATGATGCCAGGGAAACTATCACGCCGGTTGGTTTTGCTCCGCAGATGGCGGAAGAAGTCTTGAACCTGATTCATGAAAAAGAAAAAGTTATTTCGCAGTTTCCTGGGGAATTGTTTGGCGATGCCTTGGATGCCGGATACACGGAAATAAATTTCAATGGGAAATGTTGCTATGGTTATGCGCTGTCTTGTTGCCCGGAAGGGAAGGAAATCTGTTTCTGGGAGAATGTGATCTTGTGCTGTATCAAGCGTTACGGCTATTACAGCAGTTTGAAGGGGATTGTTTATGGGTGAGCGGGAAAAGGGAATACTCGGCTTCGGTCTCTCGCTACGCGAGCCGAAGCCTCGCCCTACGGGCTTGAGGCTTGCGCCTCAAGTGCTGAAATTTTTCAGTTATGCTCACGATGTTCGCATGTGAAAAATTTCAGTCGGCCCCTCTTCTCGGCTCCGAGTTCCTTTTTATCCCGGCACATAAAAAAGAAAAACCACCTTGAAAGGTGGTTTTCTTTTTTAGAGCGGGAAAAGGGACTCGGACCCTCGACCCCGACCTTGGCAAGGTCGTGCTCTACCAACTGAGCTATTCCCGCGAGGTGAGACCAATTATAGAATATTATTTTAGGCTTGTCAAGGGTCTTTGCAGAGAAAAAATCAAAATTTCATGCTTTTTTCCTCTCAATTCGAAAAAACCTTCCTTCTTGCTCATGTAGCCGTGGGGGAGGGGGCGCGGGAGCATGGCGTAGAGGTCCTCGGAAATCAGGAATTCCTGCCCGAGCTTGGCGCAGAGCGACTGGATGCGGCTGGTGGTGTTCAGCACGTCGCCGTGATAGGCCATCTCGCTGCCGAAATTACCGACCTCGGTAGAAATGACGGTACCGCAGTGTGCTCCGGCCTTGAAACTCGGGGCGACGCCGTACTTCTTGATGAACTTGGGCGCGATCTTCTCGAGGCATTCGTTGAAGTCGTAGAAGCAGTCCACGGGCCGCGCCTTGGTCCTGCATGCGGACATGGGCCAGGTGAGGAATGCCCCGTCACCTGCAATCTGGTAGATTTCGCCCTGGTTTTCCTCGCAACAGTTCGAGAGCAGCTTGTAGTAGTCCTTCATGAAGTTGCTGTAGGTGACATGCCCCAGTTCTTCGGCGAGTTCGGTCGAATGTTTCAGGTCGATGAACATGAAGATGAGGTTCTCTTCGAGTGGTTCCTGCGACTTGCCGAGCAACGTGTTCCAGAAAACTCGCGTGCCGAACTTCTTGTGGACGCTGCGGATAAAGGTGATGAGGTTCGCGAGCGCGAAGAACAGGAGCATCCGTACCTGTACTGCCGGATTGTGGAAGCCCGCGATGACGCCGGAGAACCCGTCCTCGTTCACGATGCCTTCGCCTGCCTTGACCCTCGAAAGCAGGATGCAGAGGATGATGCTCGAGGATATGGCGCAGATGAAGTAGGCGGAACGCAGGAGCAGCGATTTCCAGACGGCCCGGCAGTCCATCTCGTCTTTCAGGATGAGGATGTCGTAGACGCCGTGCGAGAGTCCCATGAAAAGGGCGAACTGGAGCATCTGGAGCAGGTGCACGCCGTCGATCTGGGCATGTTGCGCATACATGATGAGCACGTCTGTGCCTACGGCCGCAAGGATCCAGCAAAAGACGTAATAGCAGACGGCCCTGAACTTTCTTTCTGTCTGTCGCGATATAGCCATTGGAGTCAGTGGATGAAGAGGGGGAGCGCCCAGACCATGGAAATGAGGATGATGTCCTTGTAGGAATCGTCCAGGAGAAGCGACGACGCGAGGAAGAAACAGGTGGTCGCGATAGCAAGAAAAACAAAGAGGGGAAGCCTCTTTTTCATCCTTTGCGCGAAATTGTCTTTTTTCTGCTCTTCCATGTTTACGATTATAAATTAAATTTTTACAAAACGGATGTCTAAAATTATCAAAAAATTGGAATTTTGATGCTCGGCCTATATATACATGTCCCTTTTTGTAAGAAAATCTGCGATTATTGCGATTTTCATGCGTTTCCGGCACCGGAATGGTTGCAGTTGGAATATTTGAACTTGATAGAGGCCGAAATGAGCACCTTTGCCGGGAGGCGTCCGGGGCTCCTTGAACGGGTCGAGACGCTTTACATAGGCGGGGGAACGCCCTCGCTGATACCTCCCGAGCTCCTGGAGCGTTTTTTCGGGGTGATTGCGGGGGCCGGAGTCCCGATGGGGGCGCTCCGCGAGGCGACGATGGAGTTCAATCCTGAGTCCTGCGACGCTGAGCGCGTGGCGGTGGCCTTGGAATCGGGAATTACGCGGGCGAGTCTCGGGCTCCAGAGCCTGCATCAGCGCCTGCTCGACCGCGTGGGGCGGCATCACGACGTGGAAACGGGCATCCGCGCCCTCGAACGGCTCGTGGGGGAGTCGCGGCTGAGGGTCAATGCTGACCTCATGTTCGATTTGCCGGGGCAGACCGTGGAAGATGTCGTGGAAGATGCCGCCTGGCTTGCGGAAAGCGGTGTCGGGCACATAAGCCTCTACGGGCTGAAGATTGACCCTTCGCGCCGGCTCGGGTTGCGTATCGCGAAGGGGCTTGAATCGGTGGACGAGGACCTGTATGCGGACATGTACCTGCGGGGCGTGGAATGCCTTGAAACACGGGGCTTCGGACGCTACGAGACATCGAATTTTGCCCGCGAAGGCGAGGAAAGCCTGCATAATCTGAACTACTGGAAACGGGGAGAATACCTGGCCTTCGGCCCCAGCGCGCACGGCTTTTTGGACGGGGTCCGCTTTTATGCCCCGGAACGCTATGCGAAGTGGCGGGACTATGTGAAGGCGGGGTGTCCCGAGTCGGGACTTTCGCTCGATACGCTCACGCCCGAGGACGGAGCCGCGGAATTCATCCAGCTGTCGTTACGGACAAAGTTCGGCATGAGTCTGGAGGGTCTGGAAAGGCTCGGCTTTAGTGTCCCGGGAAGCGTTTTTTCGAGGTGGATTTCGGAGGGGTTTGCCGAGATGTCGGATGGCATTTTCCGCCTGGTCGGGAGGGGTTGGCTGTTTATGGATACGATAGTTCTCGACTTGTATTCAAAATGTATGCAAAATCACTGATTTTGGCCGTTTTTTATTCCAAAGTGGAATAGAAACGAGCCTCTATTTTCTAAAAAAAAAGATACATTTTATAATGTAATGGTCGTACTTGGTGTATAGGCCGTGTTTTTGAGGTTTTTATGCAGTTCCTGAATCGACATTTTCCGCTCCTTTTCCTGTGGTTGCTGTTGCTCCCTGCAGGGCTTTTGGCGCAGGAATCGATCGACTGCATCGACTACGAGGGCGACAAACCGGACCCGCGCTGCGCCTACCAGCTGTTGCAGACGAAAATCACGAAGGCTCTCGGCCTGTTTGTCGTGCCCGAAAAAGAGGATCCCGTTTCGGCAAACGCGCTCCCGAATACGGATTTCTACATCTATGCCCCGAAGGCGTCTTCCGATTCCGTAGCCGTAAAGCTCGTTTCGGAAGGGATGCCGCAGGTGACCCACATGGAAAAAGTCAATTCCGGTGCAAGCGGGATTGTACGTGTAGTGGCCGAAGCGAAATTCCCTGTCTACAACGTGGCTGTCGGAACGGCGCTCAGGCCGGATGCGGATTTCAATGTTGCCCGAGTCTACAACTTCTACGTGCCGGGCATTCAGTATTGCCTAGACGAGGAATGCGACCATCCTGTGGACAGTGAAACCAAGATTCAGCTCGAGGTGGGTGACGAGGTCAAAATTTACGTGCGCGCCTATATCCCGATAGGCCCCGATTCCGCAAAGACCGATACTGCCGTGAACGAAAAATCTTTTTACATCCAGTCGCTTGCGGCGGGTGAGAACCTGCGCTACTACAGCGTGAGCGGCATAGAACTCCAGAAGACGGTTTTCGGCTACCAGATCGACTTCTACAAGGGGCGCGCCGAGTTCATCATCCGCGCGACGAAGGCGGTGACCGATGGCCCCACGTTCACCATCGGTTCTTTCAAGTACGAGATAGCGGAAGGAGACACGGGCTTCATCGTCACCGAGACTTTCCCGGGAGACCTGCAGTTCGTGAATCCCGACATGCCCATCCTCGACAGCGCGTTCATCTACGACACGAACGGTGACGGAAAGGGCGACAGCATCGGTGCGTATTTCACCGGTCGCCTCGATTCCGTGAAGATGGAGGCGTTCTTCCATAACTGGCCCGACGGCGGCAAGTTCAAGGAGCATACGGGCGAGTCGGATTGGTCCAAGAAGAACGGCGTCCTGCAGTTGACCAACGTGAGTACGGGTATCCCGGCGGATGTGGGCGAGGGCTCGCTCAAGGTCGAGATATCTTCGGTGAATACGGGCGCGAAGGGCGATGCGCAGAAGGCGCTCGTCGATCGTATTGGCCCGGTTATTCTGACAGCGAACCTTATTCCGGGCGACAAGGATGCTTCGACCGACACGCTCGAACTCTTCTACAACAAGGCTGTCGATACGAACTGGACGAAAGGGAAGGGCTACCTCTTGAACGATGCTCCGGTCTACCTCGAGGCGATAGAGAAGGACGGCAGGAGCTGGGTGTTCGTCATCGATAAGGGCTTGGTGCGGTATGGCGATTCCATCCAGATTGCGACTATCTGCAAGAAGGACTGCCCCGACGGCCTCGTGAAGGCGGCGGACGGCAACGAGACGGGCAAGAACAATCCGGCAATCGTCGGCAAATCCGGGCGCAGGTATGCGGACAACGAGAAGAACGCCTTCTTCGACCGCGATGGCGACGGACGTATGGACAGCGCTTCGGTCGTGTTCGATGACGCGCTGACTCGCAAGGAACTCGAAGAAATGACCTTCCGCTACTACTGGCTCGATACCAACGGTAATGTCCTGGAAATTGAACCCGATCCCGACATGCTGACCCTTTCTGCCGACGGCACTGTTGTCGGCTTTGCCCTGAACCTGAAGAAGGACGAGTATCCCATCAAGGAGAAGCTCACCGCTGTCGACGACAGGAGCTACGCAGCGCAGGGCGAACGCTATGGCTACGTCACCTACACTTACACCGAGACCAAGGACGGGAAGGATTCGGAGGTGACGAAGGAAGTCGCGATGAATGACCGCATGGCGCCGGTCATATCGGGAACGTTCCTCATGCCGGAGTCCTACCAGAAGATGGCCTCCGACGTGTTCAAGATAGAGTTCTCCGAAGCAATTGACTACAAGAACGTGAGCACGCTCGAATTCGAGAACGCCTTCCAGTTCTACGTGGATGGCGAGTGGAAGTCGATTCCGTTCTCTGCGGTCGAATGGACTGCCGACGGCAAGTCTGCCGAAATCCGCATGGAAAGCGGCACACGGCTCGTGGAACGCATGAATCCGGCCGATTCCGTGAAACTCGATACGCAGTGCGCGAGCTTTGTCGACAAGGATGGAAACGGCGCTTCGGGACTTGCTCCTGCCGAAATGGTCGAGGGCGACCCGCGCGTTATCATGCAGAACTACGCCTTTGCTTCGAGGGAAGATATTGACGAGTCGGCGCAGGACGCCATTACTTTCGATGTCGCCGACAACCTTTCCTCCGAGGAGGCGAAGAAGAACCTGGGCGTGCTGATGGATGTGAGCTTCTCTACGATTATGGAAAAGGATTCCCGCGAGATGGACCTCTCGAAGGTCGGGCTCGAATGGGAACTCCGCGTCTACACGAATTTGGGGACGTATGTCGCAGGTGCATCGCAGAAGATTCGCTGCGACGACAAGGATTTGTTCGATGGCAACTGCTTCGAGAATCCCCATCAGCTGTATTTGCGCTGGAACATGCTTGCCGACAACGGTAGGCGTGTGGCGGTCGGTGCCTATGTCGCGCACTTCAAGGTTCGCGTCTACGGTGCCAAGGAAAATTTCAAGGTGGAAAGGTTCTACAACTGGGGCATCACCGGGTCTCGCAAGATTCGTTCCAGGTAGTAGAATTTTTCGGAGGTTGACGCTATGAAAACGTTGGCAAAATTGTTCTTGATGTGTGTCGCTGCTGCGGGGACTGCCCTTGCTGCGGGAGGGACCATTGCGGCGCCGGAAAACCCGGCGACCGGTATCTGGATTCAGCAGGTCGGCGATATTGTTCCTCACGCCTCCACTAAGGCGACCCTGTATTATACGAAGTATAGCCAGAGCGACCGTGTGAAGAACCTGAGCTACTATTACGATGGCGCGGGTTACCTGCAGCTTCTCAATAAGGAGACTCTCTGTACCTCGAATGCGTCTGACGGCATGGTCGGTGCTGATGGTATCGTGCATCACCCGGACGGAGACCTCCTCGTTGCGGCACAGGGCAGAAACATTCACAAGGTGAGCAAGACTGCAAAGAAGGAAGGCGGTAAGTGCGTTGTGAAGACTGCGACCCCGTTTGGCAGCACGGACGGTTTCTGGCATTTGATGATGGACCCGAACCAGGATTGGCTCTGGGCGGCAGGTATCCCCGGCTACCTCTTCAGGTTCTCGACCAAGATAGACAAGGATCACCCCGAAAAGAAAAATTTTGCGGACAAGGGCTACAAGGTGGTGCTGGAGCCCGACCCCTCGGACCGCCTGAAAAAAGATAAACTGGCGACACTTATATGGGACAAGGACGGCAATGCGTTCTTCACGTATTCCGACTACTTTGGGGGAGGCTGTGAAACTAGCGTCACGGGAACGCCTTGCTCTCCTGAATCCAAGGCGAAAAAGAGGGCTGGCGCCTATTTCGGCTACGTTACCGATACGATTTGGACCAAGGTGACCAGTTCGAACAAGGATTCTATCGGTGGCGAGGTGGACGATTCCGTCATTACGAAGCTAAAAACGAAAATCTTGATAGACTCCCTGGAAGGGGCGCACGGCGGTACGTACGACCCGTATTCCGAGACAATTTTCGTGTTCGGTGGTGCCCGCATTGTACAGATTAAGCCCGAAGTAAAGAACAACAAAATGACGGCAAAAGTTGTCGCTTTTATTGATTTGCGCGATTATTTCTTCGAAGAAGATTCTACGCACCTTACCTTGCCGAGAACCAAGGACAACGGAACGTATGTTGGCTGGCGTCTGGACCAGGGTACGGTCGATGGCATGGGTCACCTGTTTGTCGCTAGCAATACGGGTCACCTCGTGTTCGTGGACTATGCGGCGAACCCGAACAAGTACATCAACGACAACGTGCTCGTTCACTTGCAGTGGATAGACAACTTCCTCGATGACCTGGCTCCGCTTTCGGGTGCAGGTGTCGTGCGTACCGGTGCGAATACGGGCGAGGACGAGGATCTCTCGAGCAGCAGCGTCGGTTTCAGTTCTTCGCGTATTACTTACGAGGAGTCTTCCAGCAGCGCGAAATCGAGCAGCTCCGGCAAGAGCTCCAGTTCTGGCAAGTCGAGCAGCAGCGCGAAGTCCAGTTCTTCGGGCAACAATCCCGGTTCCTCTACCGGCGAGAATCCGGGTAGCAGCAGCGGCAATAACCCTGGTTCCTCTACGGGCGAAAATCCGGGCAGCAGCAGCGGCAACAACCCCGGCTCGTCTACCGGCGAGAATCCGGGCAGCAGCAGCGGCAACAACCCCGGCTCCTCTACTGGCGAGAATCCGGGCAGTTCTAGCGGCAACAACCCCGGTTCCTCTACGGGCGAAAATCCGGGCAGCAGCAGCGGCAACAACCCCGGCTCGTCTGCCGGTGAGAATCCGGGAAGTTCGGACGGTTCTTCGACGGTCAGCTCTTCGAGCAACAAGGCCGGTTCCGAGGATATCGATTTCGGCTCCAGTTCCTCTAGGGTATATGTTGGCTTCGAGGATTTCGACCTCTCCAGCAGCGGAGGTATCGACTTCTATCCGTCCGATGACAAATTCGAGAAGGGTGACTCCATCGTTTCGGAAGTGGTCGTCCTCATTCCTGTGGATTCTGCAAGCGGAACGGGCCTGATTAAGATAGGCGAAAACTACTACATGGAAGAGAATAACCCCTCGAGCATTTCTCTCGACCTCCATGTGAATTCGAATCTCGATTCCGCTCGCGTAGGCCAGGTGGTTGCCCTTACGCTCGATTCCGCAAAGATCGCGGAGTATTTTGGAACGGATCTGGATAGTCTCGTGTTCGCGACCAATTCGGGCCTGACCTTGATTGACCCCAAAAATCCGAACGCGAGCGATACCATCCACGTCAATGCCGACGGTTCCGTTACGATTTGGGTGACTGCGGACAAGGTTGTCGATGGCGGTTCCATCATCGTCTACGATCCCGTGAAGAATACGACGGTGATTATAGACAACATCAACTTCTACGACCCGATCCCTGATTCGGAACTTGGCTATATCAAGGACTCCGACGGAAACAAGGCACTTGACTATGTGGAAATTGTCCTGAAGGATTCCGTGCGCTCCGATTTGAAGGTGGCCTCGGTGATGCTCTATGTGAACGGCGATACGCTCAAGACCAAGAATTTGCCGCAGCTGAATGCAGGCCGAGACCGCATTTTGCTGGATGTGTCCGACCTGGAAGACGTCTTCCCCGAAAAGTTCCCGGATAACGCGCGTGCAATTATCACGTATGCCGATGAAAACGACGGGACGACCTACGTCCGCGATGCCAACCTTGTCGAGGTCGGTAGCCAGGTCATCAAGAATGCGTTTGCCATCAGGAACGAGAGAGGCCGCGATTCTCTGTTCGTGGAATTCAACATCGACCTCATCCCGAAGGATGTCTCGTCTCCGGAACAGTTGTTGATGCTCAAGCAGGAAGCCGAGCGCTACGGTTTCAACCTGGACCAGATTACCAACATCTACATGCCGACCAGGAACATGGTGATTCTCGTGGGCGAAAAGATGGGCCTCAAGGGCGACATGCGCGACAGCGTGTCCCTGCATCCCAATGTTCAACTCTCGAACCTGAAATATATTACTTCCGACGAGTTTGACCGCGAGGTGCCGGTATCTGTTGTGGACCGCCTGCCTTCTGTGGCCAATGCGGAATACTGGGATACGGATGGCGATGGTGTCCTCGACCAGATTGTCACGAATTTTGATGAGCCTCTGACCGCGAAGGAACTCTCCATGCTCTACATGACATTCCCGTGGTACAGCCAGCGTGGAATGATGATCCAGCTGCAGGCCCAGCCTGCCGACTTGAGCTTCGACGGAAAGGATTCTAGCCGCGTGGTCTGGAAGGTCCATTCGACGACCCAGATTGCGAAGGGCGTGACGGACATTAGTGAGTCGCTCCCGCCGGCGACGGTGTATAGCTATTACGACGTGCTGGGCCAGACTTTCGTTAGCGAAGAGGCCGCACCTATTGTCGACAAGATGTCGCCGGTAGTTTCTGCCGTGACGCTCAGCTACGGCAAGAAGGCGGACACGCTGATTGTCTACTTCTCCGAGGTTATCAAGTACAAGGATTTGAAGGGCAACGACTTCTTCAGCTACATCCACGGCAAGGATACAATCGACATCATGCCGAAGGGTATCGACTGGTCTCCGGACGGCCTGAGCGCGAAGGTCATCATCGACGGTAGCGTCTCGACGATTCTCCCGGGCGATTCGCTCATGGTCGTGAAGGGCGCAAAGAGCGTCATCCAGGACAACTTCGGCAACGTCGCGGGTGAGGATCCGAGCCCGGTCGTGATTGCAGGCCTCCTGAACCACCTCGTGGAAGCGACCAACATGGGAACCTTCGATGGCGAAGACGAAGTGTTGCAGACGCTCAGTTCCGTTACCCTGCGCTACATGCCGGGCTCCACGACCAAGGAGGACATGGAGAAGGAGGGTGCGCTGGGCCAGCTGGTGCAGCTAGGCGAGAGGTTTGTGCCGCAGTTGCTTGACCGCGCGCAGATATCTGCCGACGGTACTGTGGACCCGTCCGTCCTCGATTCTCTCGACCCGGAAAAGGTGTTCATTACCTTCGTCGTGAACTACTACGATCATCTGGGACAGTACGTGAACGACACGACTATCATAGTGCCGTGCAACAGCCCGAAGTTCGGCGGAAACTGCCTTGAGTCTGACCAGAAGATCTTCGTGAACTGGAACTTCAAGGATCACCGCGGACGCTTCGTAGGAACGGGTGTTTACACCGTTCAGTTCAAGATGGTCGTGCGCTACGAGAAGAAGAGGATCGAAGAAGAAATCAAGGACAAGTGGGGCGTGCGCCGCAAGAAAAAGAAATAGCCTAGAATGGATATGAGAAAGGCTCCGCAAAAGCGGGGCCTTTTCCTTTCATTAAAAAAAGATCCCCGCCTGCGCGGGGATGACAATCGCTAGCGGCGGCGTTCAGCCATCTCTTTTTTGAGGATGTCCATGACGGCGCCGAGGTCTGCCGGAGCCTTGAACACGGGGTTCGCGAACTTGGAGCAGATATTCTCGAGCTTCTTTTCGTGGTAGCCCACCTTGAATTCGGTGAACTTGAGTCCGTGTGCCGTGCTGATGACGACCACGTTCTCTTCCTTGTCAATCTTGCCCGCGGCCACGAGCTTTTCGAGGGCACCGAGGGCGACACCCGTATGCGGGCAGCAGTAGAGACCGATGCGGTCGCCGCGGTGGGCGGCGTTCGCGAGTTCTTCTTCGGTAACGCTCACCACCATGCCGTTCGTCTTCTGGATGGCGCGTACGGCCTTCGGGTAGCTGACCGGGTTACCGATCTGGATGGCAGATGCGAGCGTCTTCTTCGCCTGCATCGGGACGAGCTTGTCGAAGCCGCGTTCGTAGGCCTGGTAGAACGGGTTGGCGTTCTCGGCCTGGGCGACGATAATGCGAGGAATGCGGTCGATAAGGCCCATAGCCTTGCAGTCTTCGAAACCCTTCGCGAGGGCGCTCACGTTGCCGAGGTTTCCGCCCGGGATAATTACGGTGTCGGGAACCTTCCAGCCCATTTCCTGGCAGATTTCCGGAGAAATGGTCTTCTGGCCTTCCACGCGGAGGCTGTTCATGGAGTTTGCGAGGTAGATGCGGTTGTCGGCGGTGACCTGCTGCACAATCTTCATGCAACCGTCAAAGTCGGTGTCAAGGGCGAGCACGATGCTGCCGTTAGAAATCGGCTGAATCAGCTGGGCGACGCTGGTCTTCCCGGCGGGGAGGAACACGATGCTCGGAATGCCGGCCTTCGCGCAGTAGGCGCTCAAGGCTGCGGAGGTGTCGCCGGTAGAGGCGCAGGCCACGGCGTCTATTTCGTGAATCTTCTTCTTGATAATGTGGTTCACCTGGCTCACGAGGACCGTCATGCCGAGGTCCTTGAAGCTGCCCGTGTGGGAGTTGCCACAGAGCTTCACCTTCAGGCTCTTGATGCCCATTTCCTTGGCCAGCGGGGCCGCGTCAAAGAGCGGGCTCCAGCCTTCGCGCATCGTGACGATGTCTTCGAGGGGCATGTCGGGGAGCACCATTTCGCGCTTGCTCCAGATGCCGCTCATGTCGGCCGGTTCAAAGCTCATGCGGCGTTCGGCAAAGAGCTTCTTCCATTCGTCGGGGCTCTTCTCGGCAAGTGCTGCACGGTCATGTTCGACTTCGAGCAGGCTTCCGTCCACCTTGCTCCTGTAAATGACGTCGGTCAGCGGGTAAGTATCGTCCCCGTTGATGTTCCTGAAATGCGCGTTGAATTGGGCCATAATGTCCTCTTGATTTTACGAGCGCAAATATAGCAATTGTGGCAACTAGTTGCCAGTTGTTTGTTGCTAGAGAAGACTGTCTGCGGGTGCTTTTGTGCTATCGGCCGGAACATCGGGCGTTTTACAGTCCTTGATTGCCTTGCCGACTTCTTCGCGGATGGAGTCCAGTTTTGCCTGGTAGCGCGGGTTTACGGTCGTGTCGCCGTCACAAATCTGGGTCCTTGCGTATTCGCCCTCGTCATACGGGAACGAACGATTGACGCATGTGCGTACGCTGTCGGTGACGTTTTCGCCGGCTGCAGCGAGACTGTCCAGTTTTTCATTTATACAGTTGTTGGAAACTTCGTTTTTTTCTGCGAAATCCGTTTTTTGGCAAAGCGGGGACGGGGCCGCGGAACTGCTGGAAGCCTCGCTGGAGCTGCTAGTGAAACTGGAACTGCTGTTGAACAAACTGTCATATGCGGCTTCTGTATAAATTAGCCCATCCTTCGCCCTTAAATTTGTATAGGTCTTGCCGTCGGAACACTTGTATTCAAAGCGGACTCTCATTTGGTTCATGCATGCAGGAACCCCGTAAACAGGTTCCGCATAGAAGTCGGAGCAATTTTCCAGGTCGTCTTCTATTTCGGCCAATTCCTCGATAGAACGTGTCGTATTGTTCTCTAGATCAGCTTGTAGAGAAGGACAGGTTCTGGACCTATCACTTTTTGTGCTTAAGTACACACATTCACTGTAGATGATTTGCTCTGAGGTGCAGGTGACGCTCGAATCGCTGGCGAGCCTGTATTGCTCGGCGCTGCTGCTGGAGAGGTTTTCTGCCGGAGTCGAGGAAGACGATTCGGGAGATTCGCTCGATGTCGCTTCGGAACTGCTGGATGTCTCTTCAATAGAGGCCGAAGAAGGCGGTTTGAGGGACTCGCTCGATTCCGGGGCGGAATCGTCGGTGCCAATAGTGCCGTAAAGGGGCTGGGCGTTGTCGGAGCAACTTGCCCAAAAAACGGCCGTTACGGATAGTAAAAACTTGCCTAGTCGTAATCTGAACTTCATGAAAATCCTCCTACTTTATTCAAAATATATGTTTTTTTTTGAACGGCGTACACGTAGTGCTGGTTTTTCCCGTTGACTTTATGTCTATGGACGGCTTATTGCGATATGACGGTCTTTTGGATGGGAAAATTGGGCGAAAACAGGGCTCTTTTTCTATATTTATGCCCGAAAAAAGTGTTCAATTCGATACGGAGTACCGAGTGAAGAAGAAAAAAGTTGTTTTATTGTCTTTTTTGACGATTTTGGCGTTAACGCTGTCGGCGTGCCTGTTTGATTCCGACAACAACGCCCTCAGCGGCTGGCTTAAAGACCAGGGCCTGCCGGATAGCTACAGGGTCCAGACGCTTACGGTAGACGGACTTTTGCCCGTGTCTGCAAAGACGTATGAAGGGCGCAAGGTGTTTTCTGCTTCGGATCGCGCCCTCTTGGGGGCGCAGGCCGGAATTTCGCGCGACTTGGTGCTCGATATCGCTTTCCGCGATTCTGCCTTCTTTGCCGAGCTTGACAATGCTGATTCTGCAATCTCCTTCGTTGCCCTTTACGTGTTCAACCCATTCTATACCGCGGACGAGTTCCCCAGCGATTCCTTGCCTTATGAGGAAACGCTCGAGATGAACGTCAGTTGGAAGGTGGAACGCGGAAAATCCAAGGATTTCAACGACAGCATTGCGAAGATTGCCGATTCTACATGGCACGCGGAACTTGAGGAATGGGAGGCGGACAATTCTGCCGACACGACTTATGAAATTTCCGTGGGGGCAAAGGATTCTGTGGTGACGTTCGTTTTGCCCCTCGCCATCATGGAAGATATCAAGAAGGCGGGCCCTGCCTGCCGTTTGCAGATACGTCTCTCTGCACCGAACGCGAAACACATGTACCGTTTTTACGGATCGAGCAATGCTTCCTTTGCGACCATATTCCGCATGAGGACTTTCTTGGATGAAGAATATAAGGATAAGGCTGCTTCGCCCTTTAGAATGGCGAACGTGCTTACCTATAACGAAGATTGTGGCGATTGCCTGGTGCTTCATGGCGGTGCCTTCGATTCCCTGGTCGTGGAGTTCCCGTCCAAGGAGATTATGGAAGCCCTGGCAGAATTTTATGGCGACGACTTCCCGTTTGCGGAAGGCGATGGCTTCGACGTGCGCCAGGCCGTGGTCCTTGCTCAGCTCACCTTTGCCCGGGACGATTCCGGGAGCGAGAGCGAACTGGGACTGCCCGTGCAGGTTGTTGTTGGCTCGTTCATCGACAGTATGGGCACCGAATTGCGCAAAATGGAAAACTACAAGCTGAACCGCCCGCAGGTTGTCGAATCCGGACATCCGAACATGGTTTTCTTTGATGGGGATTCCCTTTCGTTGCAGGTCACCCTGGGCATGCGCAGCTTCATCAATCAGGCGCGAAACGGGGACAATTTCAAGATGATGCTCCGCCTTGGCTTCCCCGTGTTGCAGGCGAAGGATTCGACCTACATGAACTACGAGACGGCGGAAGGGGATACGAGCTTCGTGTTCCTCGGCGTTTTCGATTACAACCGTTACGACTTTACATCGATGATGAACCAGCCGGCGACCCTGAAGCTCTGGCTTGCAACCAAGCGGGGTGAAGAATGAAAAAGCTTTTTGGATTGATCCTCTTTTTTGCGGCTTTTGCCTCTGCCTCGATGATTGGCGTCGATGCTCTGGGCGAGGAGCAGATTGCTAGCGGGTCTGCGGGGGCCGCGGGTCGTGGCTTTGCGGGCGGTGCCAAGACGGGCGAGGCCGAAGGCTTTGTCGTGACGAACCCTGCACGAATCGCCTTCGATACGAAGGTCGTGTTCAACCTGAACTTCTTGATGGATCTGTATTCTGCCGAGAGCCACGGCAAGAGCTATTTCACCGAGACGCTTTCTCTTCCCTCGTTCAACCTCTCCTTCCCGATGGGGGACTTCGGTGCTTTGGGACTCTCGCTCTGGCAGAGCTATTCGACGTCGCTTCTCGAGGACGTGAAGGATTCCGTAAGCAATGCCGATGCCAAGATTGAATACCAGGGTAGCGTCTACGAGATTATCCCGAGCTATGCGGTGAGGCTCCCGTTCTTCCGTGGTGTTTCGCTGGGCTTCTCGGTCCACATCGTCCTGGGCAGCAACATGAGGAGCCTTACGCTTGGCCCCGACAACAGCGATGTTTCCGAGGATGACGCATGGGCGACCAATAACTCCTTGCTCACGGACTACGTGGAAGGTTCTTGGGAAATAGAGAACCATCCTGCCTACTACACGGGTTCCGTGATGTACAGGGGCCGCGTGGCGTCATTCTACTTCTCCTATACTACGGGGCATACGCTCCTGAACAAGCTCGACTTTGATTTCCGCTTCTCGGAACTTGACACGCTAGTGCCGAACAGGATCGACCGTACCATCGATGTCCCTGCAATGTTTGCGACGGGTATCAATTACCGCCTGGCCAGGCGGCATAACGTGATGGCGGACTTGCAGTGGCGCTCGTGGGATGCCGACATTGAAAATATCGGACACAGCTACGACATGCCCTCCTATACGGAAACGCAGAGCGATTTTGTCGTGTCCGTCGGTTACCAGCGCGACGGAAGCGGACTTTACTACGACCCCTACTGGGACAGGATTTCTTATCGTGCGGGCGCCTGGTACAAGAACTGGTACATCAAGGACGTGTTCGAGATGGGCGGTTCTATTGGCGCTGCATTCCCTCTCGGAAAGAAGGGGACGACCATCGACCTTGCTTTGCAGGGCGGCAAGCGCTTCTCTGATTCCAAGGCCAACTGGGAAGAGACGTTCATGGCGATTCGCCTCGGCTTGATGGGAATCGGGTCCTGGGGACAGACGCGCAGGTAAGTTTTATTGAAGGAGGCTGTAATGGCTACGAAAAAGACAAGTGCTACAGTTAAGGCTAAAGCGTCGAAGACGACGGTCGAGAAGGCCGTGAAGAAGACGACCGCGACAATCAAGTCGGCTGTGAAGAAGGTGGCAAGCAAGGCTGCCGAAACGGTCTCGGCTAAGAAGCCGGCGGCAAAGACAGCCGATAAGGCCGCGAAGGCTACGGCTCCGAAAAAGACGGCAAAGTCCATTGTGAAGACTGCCGCAAAGACCATTGCAAGCGCAGTGGTGAAGCCTGTTGCGAAGGCTTCTGCCAAGTCCGCCCCGAAGGCGTCCGAGCAGACCGATGTCGTACTGAAGTCGACCGCCAAGAAGCCGGCCAAGGTTGCCGCAAAGCCTGCCGTGAAGATTCCTGCTGCGAAGGCTGCCGCGAAGCCTGTCACCAAGACGGCGAGCATGGCCCAGAATTTTGATCCGGAATACCTCGTGCTCATGCAGAAGGATCCGAACTGGATGCAGGCCTTCTGGGAAGTCTCCGAAGACCGTATCAAGCGCGCGAAGAAGGGCAAGGGCAAGCTTGTGCTCCGCCTGTTCGATGTTGCCGGCGACCTCACCGTGAAGCGCGCCAAGAAGCGCAAGTTCCGCGACGTGGAAGTCCCCGCCGACGCCCGCAGCTGGTATGTGGAAAACAAGGCTTCCGCATCCACGGTCGCCGTACTCGGTTTCGCCGACGGCAAGAACTTCATGCCGCTCGTGGAATCCGTACCCGTACAGGCCTATTCTCCGGAAGGCTCCGAAGTGAATGTGGATGACGTGTTCGTAAAGGCGTCCCTCGGCGGTGCCGCCATGGGCGGCTTCGGCAGCTCGGGGCTTTCGAGCATGTCCGCGAAAACCTGGCTCGAACAGATGGCGGGCGGCCTTTCGAGTTCCTCGGGCTCCATTTCCTCGGGTGCGCTTTCGAGTGCGGCGCTCAAGAGCAACAAGCTCGAACTCCCGAAGGATTCCGTGAATTATGGCAAGGACTTTTTCCTGTGGGTGAAAACTCGCCTTATCGTTTACGGCGGAACGCGTCCCGATGCCCATTTGCAGGTGCGCGGAGAACCCTTCCCGCTGAACCCGGACGGCACTTTCAGTTTCGAAGAGGATCTGCCCGATTCCACGAAGATCATCCCGGTGTTCGCGACCGACAAGGATGGCGACTTCCCGACAACGATTGTCCCCATCGTGGTCAAGCGCACCGAGTAGGCGAGCCTGCTCGATTGGACAGGGAGGGTTGATTGACCGCACCCGGCAAAATACATCTGCTGCTGCATGCGCACCTGCCTTTTGTGCGCGAACCCGACTATGACCGGTTCTTGGAAGAGAACTGGTTCTTCGAGGCTATGGCGGAAACCTACCTGCCGCTGGTGCAGATGCTCTGGCGCCTGCAGGAGAAGGGCGTGCCGGGGATTCTCAACCTGAGCGTGTCGTCGTCGCTGCTTGCGATGATGACCGATCCCTTGCTCCTTGAAAAGTTTACGGAGCATCTGCGTCGACAGCTGGATCTCATCGAGAGAGAGCGGGACCGCACCTACGGAAACGAGGATCTCGCTACGGTGGTGGATTTCTATTACCGTCGCCAGATTGCGCTGATAGATTGTTGGGAGAACGATTGCGTTTGCGAAATTGTTCCCGTGCTGAAGCGCCTGGAGGATTGCGGCAAACTTACGCTTTTGACCTGCGTGGGGACGCATCCCTTCTTGCCTGCGTACCAGTCCGATGTGCAGTCCATCCGCTTGCAGCTGGGCGTTACGGTCCGTGCGTTCGAGGAAGCGTTCGAGCGCAAGCCGCGTGGACTCTGGCTTCCGGAATGCGGATACTTCGAAGGACTCGACTTTTTGCTTGCCGAATTCGGTTTTGAATATTTCTTCCTCGAGACCCATGGCGTGCTTTTGGCAAAGCCCGCGCCCAAATACGGCGTATTTGCGCCAATAAAGACCCCTGCGGGGCTTTATTGCATGGGCCGCGAGCAGAGCAGCTCGATGGAAGTCTGGAGCCGAAAAACGGGCTATCCCGGGCATCCCGAGTATCGCGAGTTCTTCAAGGATATCGCGACCGAACGCACCCCTGGTTATCTCGGCGACTATTTCATGGCGGGCGATACCCCTATCGAAACGGGCCTCAAGTATTACCGGATTACTGGCAGCGAGGAAAAACAGATTTACCGCCCGTGGAATGCGATGCGCCTTGCCGAAGACCACGCACGACTCTTTATTGCGAACCGCGAGGCGACCGTCACCGAGCTTCTCCCGAAGATGGACGGCAATAAGGTTTCGATACTTTGTCCCTACGATGCGGAACTCTTTGGGCACTGGTGGTTCGAAGGACCGCTCTTTATCGAGAAAATGTTTGAACGTGCCGCAAGTTCGAATGTCGTGGAAATGGCCTCGCTCGAATCCACGATGCATTCTTCTTGCGATTCGGATGTCCACAGTCCCATATTCTCGTCATGGGGCGAGGGCGGCTTCGGCGAAGTCTGGATGAACGACGAGGTCTGTTTTGCCTATCCGCTGTTTTTCCGTATGCGCGGGATGATGGATTCGTTCAAGAAGGCTCTTGTCGCCCGCGAAAAGAGCGGCAAGAACGCGCAGACAAAACTCTTCCGACGGTTCTACGAGCAGATGGCGCGCGAACTCCTGCTGTTCCAGGCTTCGGACTGGGCGTTCATGATTCACAACAGGTCTGCCGCCGAATATGCGAAGGCTCGTGAAAACGGCCATTACAAGAATGTTTGCGCCCTTTATGCCGCAGCTATGACTGGCCTTGCGATGGGCCGCAAGAAACCCGATACGTCGCTCCTTGTCAAACTCGAAAGACAGGACAATCTCTTCCCGTGGATCGGGGATTTACTCTAAAATAGGACTAACCTGCCTTTTTTGGAGCGTTTGGTCCTATCAAAGACCCGTTTTTGCTAAGCGTTTTAACTCAACTCGCCAAAACTTCTTGCTGAGATAGGACTAAATCACTTTTTTTGGAGTGTTTAATCCTATGATTTAGTGATTTTGCGCTTCAAAGATAGGACTAAAACGGTTTTTTCTTCGATTTAGTCCTATTTTTTGCCGATACGGGCATTTTGACTTCTAATAAACGACGATAAACTTTTCCGTCTTCCCGCTGGAACCGGCGCGGAAGCGATATACGCCCGGCTTCATTTTCGATTTGATGACGTCGCCGTCGATGCAGTGCGCCGCTCTCGTGTAGGGCTCGCGCATGACGAGTTCCCCGCGCCCGTTCCTTATCTCGATAAAGTTTTTTGACTCGGGCAGCGGGGTAAAGCAGAGCTGCCCGGATCCGCGCCAGGGCACGGGGTAGGCTCGCAGCGTGGAATCGCGAACGAGGATGGGAATGTATTTTGCGGTATCGATGCGGCTGAAAATCCATGTGAGGGAATCGGCGGCAAAACTGTCGTTCACGATGGAATCAAGAGTCGCCGTCGTGTGCACCTTGCGAAGTTCGGCCTTGCCGAACTGGAAGAGAGCCGCCGTTATCTTTCCCTTGAAGTCCTTGATGTTCGGGATTCCGCCCCTGAAGAACGAGTAGGCGAAGTTGGTGGTGTCGGGCTCGAACGATTCCCTCGTACGAATCAGCGGATTGTTCCAGCGCGGCTGATCGGGCGAAATCCATTCGCTGGAATCGATGGCGGCGGCCCGGATCCCGGAGAAGGAGAGCCTGGTTGCAAAGTCGTGGAACACGTTTCCGATGTCGAGTCCTTTTTGGCCAAGAACGGCCTTCAGAACCTCTTCGAATGGTGTGCCGGGATGCTTCGCGTATTGTTCCCAGATGTTTCTGTCGAAGAACTTGTCGATGTGGTTGTAGAGGTCGATGAACAGGAGGCTCACGCCATAGTCGCTCATCCTGTCGATGGATGACCCCGTTTCCTGCATGAAGGTGGAAATGTGGAAAAAGTAGTCGTCGATGTCGGGAGCGCCGGCTTCCTCGATTCCGACCGCGGAAGCTTCTGTCCAGAACGTGCTGTACTTGAATAGGTCCATGTACTGCAACTGGATTGCGTGGTAGAATTCGTGGAATGCGGTGACGCGGATGCCCTTCGCCCATTCCTCCGCATAGGAGTATCCGTATGCGGCGTTGGTAAGGGGTTCGGTAGAAACTGTGTACGGGCAGGACTTGCCTCCGACATCTACCGTATCTGTCGTCACTCCGGATTCGGGGACGTAATAGAAGTCGTTGTCGATGATGATTTGCGACTTGCGGTAGTCCTTTTTATAGTCGGGATGGGTGACACCAAAGCATCCGTTGCAGCTTGCGGCTTTTAGGACGTCGTAGGGGTCGCGCAAAAAATCGATTTCGGCAACTTCGATGGGGTAGAGCCCTGCCTTGACGGCTTGCCTGTAATGGTGCGTCGTATCGCGGCCCTGTGGCTTTCGCATGCCGAGCTTGTCGACTTCGAATTCGAATGCGTTTTCAAGGGATGCCTTGAGGCTGTCGATGAACGGAAGCGTCGTGGCGTGGAGTCCCGAGAGAGTATAGAAAATCTGGAAGTGTTCCGTTTCTTCGCTGTAGACGCTGTCGTAGTAGGCTTCGGCTTCGCAGTAGTTTGGCGAGGTTCTCGCGGAGATGGGCGCCTTTCCCTTTTTTTGAAAATTGTCGATGGAAAATATGGTCCCGCACTTGTGCGCCTGTGCGGGGACAATCGCTGCGGCGAGGATTGTCGCCGTTAAAAGTAGAGCCCTGGATATGGCGGGGGTGGCTCTAGCGTGCATTTTCTAGAACCTCCTTCGCTCTTGAAACAACGTTGTCCGGAACTTCGAGCGCCTTCTGGTGGCGCGGCTTGATGGTCGCGTCTATGATGAGCGGGGCCTCTATAGCCCAATGCTTCTGAACAAAGCGTTCGTTCAGTCCGTAGATATCCTGCGCGGGGTCGGAACGCGTGAACGTTAGCCACAGGAAATCGTCCAGGCTCTTTTGCGAGTTGCCACCGATGGTGGAGGTGTCGTCCACGATGCTCACCCACGGGTAGTTTTCGTGGTATTCCCAGCTTGCGAGGACGTTGCGGAGTTGCGCGATGTTTTCGGGAGCGGGGGCGCCGCCGTTTAATACGCCGCCGTTATTGCCGCCATCCCATTGTATGGCGAGTACGCCCTTCATGGCGATTCGTGCATTGCTGAATCCCTCGGGCAGCTTGAGCGTATCGAGGTCGCCCGTGCACTTGCGTAGTTCGCGGCACTTGACGCCTGCTGCGGCAATCACGAGCTTGGAGCCGTGATTGAGACGCGTTCCCGTGTAGTCGAGCGTGTCGATGAAGGTAGATGTCTGAAAATGCAGGTCACGTGCGAAGTCTATGCGCTCAAGCGCATGCGCGAAGAATGCAGGGATGTCTCGGACATCGAGACCTGCGGCGTCTTCTTTCGCGGCCACCATCAGGTACTTCGCGAGCGACACCTGGTTAAAACCGAGCAACGCGTTGGCCGTCTTCAGGAGTTCGAGCGGTTCGCGTTCCTCGGGCCTTATGTAGGGTATAAAGTTTTCCTTCGCAATGGCGAGGCACAGCGGGTGCACTCCCGACGCGTCGACCGCGTGGACCGTCTCTACGCCTGGGAGCGACGAGGGTACCATCGGCCTTGTAATGTCGTGGATGAACTCGCCGAAAATCGTGTCTTCCTTCGGAGGCCTGCCTATGGAGGTGAACGGGTAAATCGCGTTCCTCTTGCAGAGCACCTTCTTCACTTTCAGGTAGGGGAACAGGTGCTTGCCGGAGTAGTAGCCCACGTGGTCGCCGAATGGCCCCTCGGGCTTGAGTTCGGGAGCGACCTCTCCCAGGATGCAGAAGTCCGCATCGCTCGAGACGATGTAGCCCTCGTGCATAAAGTAGCGGAAGCGCCGCCCGCCGAGCATTCCGGCGAAGGTCAGTTCCGAAAGGTCCTCGGGCATGGGCATCACCGCGGCAATGGTATGCGCGGGCGGCCCGCCCAAGAACACGCTCACCTTGAGCGCGCGGCCTTCTTCGATGGCCTTCCGGTGGTGCCGTGCGATGTCGCGATTTATCTGGTAGTGGATGCCGCATTCGTCGGGTGCAAAGTCGTTCCCCGCAATCTGCACGCGGTACATGCCGAGGTTTGCGGTGAGAATCTTCGCGGTTTCGCTCGGGAGGGTAGCTACTTGCGGAAGCGTGAGGAACGGACCGCCGTCTTCGGGCCAGCCGACGACCTGCGGGAGGTCGGCCAGCTTGCATTCATCGAAATCGCGGATACTGCCCGAACACCTGGGGAGCGAGCGTATGCCCGCTTTTGCCGCGCGTAACAACGTGGCGGGGCCCGCATGCCTGAAAAATTCTGCGGGGTTCGACTTGAACAGGACCGCGGTCCTTGTGCTTTCGAGCGTGTCGCGGAACAAAAAGTCCATGCGTTCGCGCGTGCCGAAGATGTTGCATGCGGCGCGGAACCTGCTCCCTTTTACCTTCTCGAAAAGCAGTGCCGGCCCCTTGCTGTCGAATGCCTGCCGGGCGATTTCTGCCATTTCCAGGTACGGGTCCACCTCTTCGTGGATACGTCTGAGCATGTCTGCCTTTTCCAGGTCAAGCAGTGCTTGTTCCAGTGAGGAATACATGGCGGAACCCCCGGTGCGGGCTTAACCCGCCGTGGCACCCAGGTCGAGGGATTCGAACGCCTGCGTCTTTTTCTGGGATTCGATGGAAAGCATCACGTCGCGGGTATCCTTGCGGGCAAAAATGCCGTAAACGAGGTTCGCGTTCGCCATGAGCCCCGCAAAGACCTCCTCGGATATGCCGATGAAGCCCTGGAAGGAGAACTCGTCGTAGCAGGCGGTCATGTGGCCTTCGGGGGCGAACTTATGGCTGCCCGTGAATCCGCGGAACGGACCCTGCCCCAGGCGGACGGTGACCTGGTTTTCCTTGACCGAACTGATGATGCCGGTCCACTTGATGGCCTTGAACCCGCACTGGAGGTGGTAGCGGATGGTCGCACCGGGAACGAGTTCTTGGGGGAATACGTAGTGAAGGAGCGGGGTTTTCCCGATAGTCAAGTTCATGGGAGCGTATCGAAGCGTTTCCAGGACATTGGGAAGCGAGAACTCTTGCCATGAAGTTTGACTAAACTGTACCATACATCAAGTAATTTAGCAAAAAAAATGCGAAAAAGGAGCAAAAAGTTGTGATTATGCCGGCTCGAACATGTCGATGCGCTTCTTGTGCTTGCCGCCCATGAATTCCGTTTCGAGGAACTTGGTGGCGAAAACTTCGCACTGGGCGTAGGCGATGATGCGGGCTCCCATGCAGAGCACGTTCGCGTCATTGTGGAGACGCGTGAATTCGCAGGAGGTGAGGTCGCCTACGACTGCCGCACGGATGCCCTTGTGCTTGTTCGCGGCCATGCTCATGCCGATGCCCGTGCCGCAGATGAGGATTCCGCAGTCGGCTTCCTTGCTAGTCACCTTGTTGCAGACCTTGTCCGCAAAAATCGGGTAGTCGCACGATTCCGTGGAGTCCGTTCCCATGTCAAGGACTTTGTAGCCCTTGCCTTCCAGAAACTTGACGAGCTTTTCCTTGTATTCGAACGCGGCGTGGTCGCAGCCGATAGCGATGGTCTTGAACATTTTTTGACTCCTGGAGTTGCGGAAGGAAAGGTTCTTCCCCGCTTTATTTCGTCCTGCAATATAGTTAATTCATCGGATAATGACCGGGCTGGAGGTCCGTTCGTGCGCAAATAAATCTATTTTTCCATTTGAGAGGTTTGATTCCATGACCAAGTATGTTTTTGTCCTGACAAGTTCCCCGAAGGATTTTTATTGCGAGCAGACGCTCGTGGCGGTTGCATCTCTCCGGGTCCACAATCCGGGTGCATTTGTGACGCTCTTGACCGACGACAGGACGCTTGCGACTCTCACCGGTAACCGTGCCGCCCTCAAGGATGCGGTCGACGAGATCAAGGCGCTCACGCTTGACGAAAAACTCACCCCGATGCTTCGTTCGCGTTTCCTGAAGACCTCGATAAGGAACGTGATTGATGGCGATTTCTTGTTCCTCGATTCCGATATCGCTGTCGTGGGTGACCTCTCAATTCCAGAGGAATGGAAAGGCGGCATCTACGCGGTGCTCGACTTCCACACGAACCTCTCGAAGGCAATCAACCGCAAGAAGGTTCTGAACAACGCGAAACGCATGGGATTTTCGCCGATTCTGAACGACCAGCTTTTCAACAGCGGTGTAATGTACGTGCCGGACACTCCCGAAATGCACAAGTTCTTCGAGACCTGGCATACGCTCTGGGAGGAGTGCGTGACGAAGGGATTCCCCTACGATATGGCGAGCCTCGCCGAGACGGATTTCAGGTCGGGTTATGCCATCAAGGAGATGCCTGGTGGATGGAACTGCCAGCTCGCTTACGGTAACCGGTTCTTGCCTACGGCGAAGGTTCTCCACTTTTTCGGGTCCCGCATTATCGATACGCGCGGTCGCAAGGTTCCCGAGAGTATGAACCTTTTCTTGCCGAAAATCCTACGTCGCGATTTCTATACGAACCTGAAAAATTTGCCTGTCACGGTCAATGCCGACAGGTCGGTGCATATCGACGGGTATTACGACGACGTGATTGCGCATGCGAAGGAAGCCTTCGAATTCCAGACGAAGAAGGTGGGTGCAGCCGGTGCCTACATTATCCGTAGCTACGCCTTCGCAAAATCGCTTGCGTGGCTATACAAGAATATCCCTATACTCGTGAAACCCCTGGAATTGCTCGGAAAGATTTTCTCCTAGAACGAAACTGTGGCGTAGGTAAAAAAATGAACGAAAAGAAATCCCTGATTGAAAGATTTTCGAACTGGTACATACCCCTGATTTGTGCCCACAAGTACAAGGCGCTGGCCTTCTACCTGCTGCTCGCCGTCCTCTGTGCGTTCCCGATTCTCGTAAAGCCGGGGCTCAAACTCGATGCGGACCTCTCGCACCTGCTTCCCGAAAATACGCCGAGCGTGAAGGCTCTTGAAGAATCTTACCAGCGTTTCGGATCTACCGACCGCTTCATGATTGCCATCCAGAGCGAGGACGTGGAACTGGTCGCCGCTCTGCAGGATTCCATCAGCGATTACATCCGCAAGAACTGGCAGGGCGACTACGTCTCGACGCAGGTGGACAACGACAACAAGTTTTTCAAGGACAATGCGCTCCTCTACTTGCCGGTCAAGCATCTCGAACACATCCGCGACAACCTCGAAGACCTGCAACTCGAAATAGGGCGCAAGAACGGCCCCCTGGTCGTCGATTTGCTGGGCGATGCTCCCGCTTCCGATTCTGCAGGCGGAACGGCATCTGCGGCGCCCACCAAGAAGGAACGCGTGTGGTTCGATGCGAACCTGCCGCAGGAACTGGGACTTCCCGACGAGGCGGTGAGCGCGTTCGATACGTTTTTCAAGAAGGGCGAGGAAGAATCCGCAAAGAAGGACGACAAGTCTCCCGAAGCCGAGGAATGGGACAAGAAAAAGCCTGTCCCGGCACACCTGAAGACGCGCCTTATCGGTTGCCCGCGTCCGGACAGTACCGGAAAGATTCTCTTCAACGGCGTGGTGAACGCGAAACTTCTCAGGCCCTCGACCGATTACGAGTTCGTGACGCGCATTCTCGCGCGGACCGATTCCCTGCTTGCTTATTTCAACTCCAAGACATATCCCGTGCCGACGCGCTTTACGGTGGAAGGGACTTACGAAGGCCTCAAGGAAGTGGATGACGTGGCGAACGATTCCATCTTCTCGTTCGGCATCAGCCTGGTGCTCATCATCTTCCTCACGATTTTCTTCTTCAGGAGCGTGAAGGGCCCGATTCTGGTGACTGCTTCGGTGCTGTACGCTTGCCTCCCGACGCTTGCGTTTACTGCCCTCTTCTACGGGAAGCTGAATCCGTTCACGGTATTTGTCGCTTCCATCATTCTGGGCATCGGCATCGACTACTCGATTCACATTTTGGGCACTTCGCAGAAGTTGCTGCACAAGCATGCGACTTTGGAAGAAGTCCTGGAAGCGGCCCAGAGGAAGATGCTCAAGCCGTTCTTCCTTGCAAGTTTCACGACTATCGCCGCGTTCCTCACTTTGCTTGCGGCACACTTCCGCGGCTTCTACGAGTTCGGCGTGGTGGCGTCGATGGGCGTATTGTTCAGTATGCTTACCTCGGTGCTCGTGCTTCCGGTCTTTATCAAGTGCATGGGGGGGATCCCGAAGGCGCCCGATAACACGCTGTTGCCCAAGTCCTGGGACGAGGATAAAATCCGTCGCTTTTTCAAGTACGCGGCTCTTGCAGGCTTTGCGCTCGGTGCCGTTTCGCTCTGGTTTGCCCAGGATGTGGACTTTGAACACAACCTGCGCAACCTGCGTCGTGTCTCGACGGAAAAGAAACAGGAAAACGGCATCAACACGAGCGTGACGCGTACGAACAACCGGGCCACTTCTACTCCTGCGGCCGTCATGGGAAGCAAGGCCGAACAGCTCGACATGCTTTACGATACCCTGATGGTGCGTCTGCATGTGGAAAAGGATCCTACGCTCCGGAGTTTCCTCACCCTGAAGTCGTTCGTGCCGTCGCTGGATTCCCAGGAACGGCGCCTCGAAATTATCGAGGAAATCCGAGACCTGGTCGAAGCTCGCGTGTTTGACCGTGCCGAAGGGGAGGATTCCGCAAATATCGCGAACCTCCGGAACCTGGCCTCCGTCGAGAAGCCTTTTACGGCCGAGGATATTCCCGAATGGGCGCTCGACCTGCTCCGTGAAAAGGACGGCAGCTACGGAAAGATTGGCTTTATCTACGGCAATTTCCCGAGTTGGGATGCGAAGGCGCTTCATAACTTCCAGGATCGCTACAGCCACTGGAATTTCGACGGCGAGGACCTGCGCACGTTCTCTTCGCAGTTCATCCTTTCCGATGTCATCGAGTCCGTGAAGCAGGATAGCTTCAGGCTTGCTCTCGTGATAATCCTGGTTATTTTCGGTACGCTCGTGGTTTCGTTCCGGAAACCCAAGCTGTTTGCGGCGGGCTGCATCTCCTTTGGAATGGGAACGCTCCTGACGCTTGGACTTTTGGGTGTCCTTACCGACCTGTTCGAGTTCGGGAAAATCAGTATATACAACGTTATCGTGATTCCGATGGCGCTTGGTATCGGTATCGATTCCACCATCCACATGATAACATCCTGGATGAGCGACAAGAACATGACCCTTCGCCAGCTGATGGACACCACGGGCAGAAACGTGATGGCAAGTTCCACGACGACTATCGCGGGCTTTGTCGGGTTCCTGTTTACGACGCATCGCGGTCTCAAGGGCATCGGCGACCTCGCCTGCATCAGTATCGCTATGTTCCTCATCACGAGTATCGTGTTCACGATGTTCCTTTGCGGAACCTGGCTCAAGAAAAAGTGAGCCTCGCTATAAGCTTCGCATAACTTCCTTCTCGGACTCTCGCTGTACTTATGTACAGCTTCGGTCCTGCGGCGTCGTTCTGCTCGCTTCTAGCATCGGTTTTGAAATAAACTTCGGCCAGCTTCGTTCTCGCTTTAGAACTGGCGAAAAAGATTACTTGCGAATTTGTCTATAGAGTTCCAGCTGGCGCGTAAAGCAGTCGTTCCAGCTGAATTTTTCGGCGTAGGCACGGGCTTTCTGCTTCATGGCGGCCATGTCGGAATGGTAGAGTTCCACGATGGCGTCGGCGAGCGCTGTGGGGGTGCGTTCCTTGAGGATGGTCCCTGCTCCCGATTCCGTCACGTGCTCGAAGGCGGCTCCCGCGGCGGCTCCCACCTGGGCGTTCCCGCTTGCCATGCTCTCGAGGATGGAAAGCCCGAAGGTTTCCCAGCTCGATAGGGCGAGCCCCAGGTCCACGCTTGCATAGTAGCGCGCCATCTCGTCGATGGAATTGACGAACCCGATGTAGCGCACGTGTTCGTACTTCCGTGCCGCTTCCTCGACCAGCGGGAGGCTCGGCCCCGTGCCCGCGAATACGATGGCGGGCTCGTGCCGAAGTTTCTGCGTCAGGATGTCATAGGCGCCGAGCAGAAGGTCGATTCCCTTCTCGTTGCAGTGCCTGTGGGGGAAGAAAATGGTGAGGCGTTCGGGACATCCCGCCTTGAGTTCTTGGACGAGGGCTTCGTCTCGCTTTGTAGGCGAGAACATCTGGATGTCGCAACCCAGCGGAATCCAGCGCGGGTCGGGGAGCCCGTTCTTGCGGAGTCGCGCCATCGCTTCTTTCGAGGATGCCTGGATGCAGTCGAAGCCCTTGAATTCCTTGCGGGCATACCAGAACGCTTCCTTGCGGGCGAACGTGCCGATGCCTACGCCGAGTTTTTTTGCGACGGGGCGGCCCACGTAGGTCACGGGGAAATCCGCATGCCAGAACCCGACAAGTTTAGATTCGGGACTCACGCGCCTTGCCGCCCTGCGCACGACGGTCGGGAGGATATAGGGCGACCCCACCTCGATGATATCGGGCCTGTATTTCGCGAGTACGGGTTCCACCTGCGAGAGTTTCCAGATAAAGCGGTATTCCCAGTTGCCGGGGAACTTGAACGCCTGCACATGCTCGATGATAAGGCTATTGCTCTTGACTTCGGTGAATGTCTTTGAATCGGGCATCACGAAAACGGAACGGACACCTGCATCGGGACTTGCCGAAGCGAGTTTCTCGTAAAAAGCCATCTTTTGCAGATGGTAGCGGCGCACGCCACCGCCCGACGGACTCCAGAAGTTGTTGAAGTCTACGATGGTGAACATCAGGCTTCCCAGATGCGGTTGGAATTCTCGTCGATGGAGAGCTTGCCCTTGTAGAGGTTGTTGTTGCCGAGCCGCTTGGAATTGACCGTCAGGAAGAGCTCGTTGTCCTTGGCTTCCAGCCAGTAGATGGCGTCGGAGTCGCGCAGGTAGGCGCGGGGCGCTATCAGTTGGCCGTCGTCATCGACAAGCTCTCCGCCGATGAACAGCGGGATGTCGAGCGTCTTGTAGATGTCTAGCATGACCGACGAACGGCGCTCGTAGATATCCGCGAGGTCGGGACGGTCGGTTACCTTGAAATGGTCGACACCATCGATGATGACGACGAGGTCGTGGTGCTCGCGCTGTTCTTCCTTGAGGGTGGCGAGGAGTTCCTTGTTGTCGAATGCGGGCTGGTCTTCCCAGATTTCCATGCGGTTGTCTCGGACATAGCCCATGAGCTTGCGGGTCGCTTCGAGAATCTTTGCGTTGATGCCCTCGTCGCTGTTGCGCTTGCGCACATCGAGCACGGAGAGCCCGGTCAGCATGGCGACCATCCTGTCGAAGATCTGGCGGCGCGGAGTCTCGAGCGCGATGTAGATAAGCTTGAGGTCCTTGTTTGTCTCGATGAGGTCGAGTGCCATGCTCGAAAGGAGCGACGTCTTGAGGTTGAACGGATTCGAGGACACGTAGAAGATTCCGGACTGGATGCCGTCGATTTCCTTGGTGAATCTCGGGAAGGAGTCCAGCGGGAACCCGACGCATTCGTCGGGCGGGCATCCCATCGCCGTGTCGAGGTTTTCCTTGATGTCCTGCAGCAGCATGGAGCGGCGGTGCGTGTGGACGGTGTCCTCTTCGGTCGAGTCGATAAGGTTCAGAAGCTGGTCGGCGCCGTCGTTACGGACAAGCTGGTCGACGGTCACGTTTTCGGGGAGCACGATGGACTTGAAGCGGAGTCCCTGCGTTTCCGCCATCTTCAGGTAGTTCTGGATGCGGAATTCCTGCTCCCTGCGGTTCGCTTCGCGACGCAGGATCAGCGTGACGGAGTTTGCCCCGCAGGCCTTGAGCTTGTACAGGTGGCTCATCGTGAGGTCCTGGTACATGGTCGAGACCACTCCGGGGATGCCGGCGAGGTCGGCTGTCAGCGCATCGAACATGCCTTCGACGATGATGGGGCTTTCGTTATCGGGCTGGATGTTGAAGGGGATGTCGGTCGGGCCGGACGCATACGAGATGTAGGGGTTGTGCATCCCGTCGTCTTCCATGGAGCGTCCGTAGACGGAGTGGATGAGTCCCTTGGAGTTGCGTGCGGGGATGGTGATGCGGGGCTCGTGGTAGGCTTCCAGGTTGTCGAGGAAGAACGCGACCTGGTGGCGTTCGATGCCCGAAAGCATGCAGTAGCTGTAGAAGGGTTCGGGGTCGCCGCTGTAGTAACCGAGACCATAGAGCTGGGCCTGTCCGATGCTCCAGCCGCGCTGGGCGAAGAAGTCGGCGGAAGAGGGGCTCTTGCAGGCGGCCCAGTGGCAGTAGCGCACGAAGTTTTCGAGCACGCGGGATTTTTCGCCGCCGATTTCCTTGATCCAGGGATGTTCGTCGGGTTCGGAATCCTGTTCTGTTTCCTGGGCTCCCAGGAACTCCATCGCTTCGGCGCGTGCGGCAGGTTCATCGAGGCCGTTGAAGCGGCTCCTCATCACGAATTCGACCAGGTCGCCTTCGCTTCCGCATTGCAGACAGCGGTAGCGCCAGTAGCCGAGCGCATCGTAGAAGAATAGCGACGTCTCTTCGGGCGAATGGAACGGGCAGCTTGCGATAAGGTTGCGGCCCCAGCGGCTCAGGGGAACACCGAGCTGTCTGGGGTGTGTTTTCTTGCGCATGATTCCGGCATGTTCTTGATCGATGACCATAAAAACCTCTCTGTCAAAATCTAATAAGAATTTGCCGCGAAGGCATCGGGCAAATGATATTTATCTAATTTGGAGGCATGATTATTCTTGGAATCGACCCGGGTTCTATCACGACAGGCTATGCCTTTATCGAAAAGTCGGATGGGAAAGTCCGCGTCCTCGAATACGGGGTGCTGCATGCTCCGGCATCGCATGCCGTGGAAGACCGCCTGCTGCATATCGTGACGGATCTGGAAGCGCTGCTCGAACGCTACCGCCCCGACGCCCTCGCGATGGAGGGCGTGTTCTTCGCGAAGAACGCGAAGAGTGCGCTCGTGCTCGGGCACGTGCGCGGGGCGGTCCTTGTCGCATGCCGCAAGCGGGGCATGACGTTCAGCGAGTATCCGCCGAAGGCGGTGAAGCAGGCCGTCACGGGCGATGGCAGCGCATCGAAGGAGCAGGTCGCGAACCTGGTCTTCGCGCGTCTCGGAATCGAGCCCTCGGACTTGCCTCTCGATGCCTCTGACGCCCTCGCTATCGCCTGGACGCATGCGAACCCCTCGCCACTCTCTGCGGTTCTGGGCTCCCGTGCAAAAAGGGCTTCCGCTCGGAAGAAGGCGAGTGCCGCCGAATGGCGTGCCCTTGTCGAAAAGATGGGAGGAACCCTGCCGTGAACGGAAACAGCCTTTTGCCCTATGGTCTCGGGACGCCCGATCTTGTCGAATTCCAGAAAGGTTATTTTGTCCACAAGGATGTTGTGGCGGACCTGGAATGCCTTTGCTCCTTGGCCCGCGACTGCGGCTTTTCCTTGCGCCTCGAATCGGCCTACCGTCCGTTCGAACGTCAGCTTTCCATCTGGAACCGGAAAGCCCGCGGGGAACTTGCCCTGCTCGACGAATTCGGCAGGCCCATGGAACGCCCGCAGGATGAGGAAAAACTGATGTTCGCCATCCTCACGTGGTCGGCACTCCCCGGCGCAAGCCGCCACCATTTGGGGACCGACCTCGACGTGGTCGATGCGAACGCTTGCCCCGAAGGCTACGAGGTCGAACTCACTCCCGAGGAATCTACGGGAATGTTCGGCAAGTTTCACGAGTTCCTGGATTCCCGCTTTGCCGCAGGAGATGCGTTCGGTTTCAACCGCGTGTTCGTTCCCGGCCGCGGCAAGATCAAGCCGGAGCTTTGGCATATCGCGCACCTGCCCACATCGCGCCGTTTGCTGGAGAACTTCTCGCTCGAAGCCCTCCGCGACATCTACCGCGAGATTGACATCGCTTGTAAGGAGGCAATCCTTGCAAACCTCGATACTCTTGCCAAAAACTTCATCTATCCCTACTTTATCTAGAACGATGGGGGCGCGATGAAATTCGAACCGGAAACACGCGGCATCCTTCGCCAGGAAAGTTTTGAATACGGCCGCTCCGTGCTGGGCGCGCCACTCCTCTGCTACCCGAGCCGCGAAAAGTGCAGGCTCCTTGTGCTTGCGGGAATCCATGGCGAAGAGCCCGAAACGACGTTCCTGCTTTCCCGGGCCGTACGCGCCTTCGAAAGGAACTTCGAACATATCGCCGTCGTGCTGTGCGCCAATCCCGACGGCGTCGCCCTTGGCACCCGCGGAAACGCGGACGGGGTCGACCTGAACCGCAACTTCGCGACTACGAACTGGGTGGCCGCTCCCGTGCTTTCGCGCTCCATTCTGGAAGCCGAACGCGATACCTCCCTTTCGCCGGGGAAATCGCCGGGATGCGAGCCGGAAACCCGCGCTCTAGTTTCCCTTGTCGAACGGCTGCAACCGGAATCGGTAATCTCCGTGCATTCCCCAATCGGCTGCATCGATGCCCCACGGTTCACGCCTGTCGTGGAACGTCTGCAGAGAGCGTTCGACCTGCCGTGGAAACCCGATATCGGATACCCGACTCCGGGAAGTTTCGGGACATGGTGCAAGGAACGCTCTCTCGAATGCATAACGCTAGAGCTCCCGCGCCTTGCGCCGGAGCTCCTGTTTGAACGTTATGGTGAATCCTTCGCGCGCTTCCTCGCGGCGCAAGATTAGTTTCCGGCCTTTGCCGCCTTCGCTTCTTCGATAATCCTGCCGCGCTGGACAAGTCCGACCGTGAACCCGATGATGAGGTAGCAGGCCACGAGGACAAGCAGGTATTCGAGGATGATCATCTTCTCGGTGATGAACATGAACCCCGACACGTAGGTAATGACGATAAGGACGGCCTGGAAGATATTGAAGGCCTTGTTCTTGCGGGGTTGCAGCTTGGGAAGGAATAGCGGGCTCACCATGAGGACTCCCGTCACGAGGAGAACCGCGATGGGGAGATAGATGAGTGAACTGCCGGTGTCGCTGAAAAGTCCGATATTCTTGAGGAATACGATCAGGATGGCGTTGATTGCGCCTGCGAACGTGGAGGGGAGCCCGGAAAAGTGGTGATGGTAGGAGTCGCTGTCGCAGGCGTTGTATTTCGCGAGTCGCATGGCGGCGCACAGCACGTAGATGGAGAAGGCGACCGCCATCAGGGGTATGTTCGCATCGAAGAACGGGGTCGCGAGCGTCTTGTAGGCAAAGAGAATGCAGAATGCGGGGGCAAGGCCGAACGCGATGAGGTCGGCGAGGCTGTCGAACTGGGCTCCGAATTCGGAACTTGCGTTCACGAGGCGGGCCGCAAAACCGTCAAGCTTGTCGAGCAGCACGCAAAGGATGATGAAATAGGCGCCCATGAGAATCGGGTCGTTGGCAGAGAATGTCCCGGTCACCCAGCAGATGGAGAAAACACCCAGCAAAAAGTTCATGCTAGTAAAAGCGTTCGGGAAAACAAAGCGAATCTTGTCCACGGTAATCTCCTTTGACGTTGCGTTGAAAATATAAAAAAACGCGCCGTGGAGGCGCGTTTGAATGTCACTTGACCGGCTTGATTTCCCACAGAGCCTTGACGCCTGCGGCCACAATTAAATGCTGGGGCGGAGCGTAGGGGTTTTCTTCGGTGGGGAAGTTCGTCCAGTGCTTGGTGGAGAACTGGTAGTACTGCGTAGGACGGTACATGACTGGCAGCACAGGTATCGTCTGCATGAAGATTTTGTTGAGTTCGCGGTAGGCCTGCGTAAGTTCTTCCTGCGAGGTGATGGTCGGGATCTTCGCCATGACCTTGTTCGCTTCGTCGTTCTTGAAGCGGCCCTGGTTCGAGAAGGCGTCCTCGCCGACGGGCTTGAGTCCGACATGTCCCATCACCTGGTCGAAGCGAGTCCAGGGGGTTGCCGCGGAAAGTTCTGCGGTCTGCGTCTTCATGGCGAGGTCGAAGGTGCACTGGCGCAGGTCCTTGTCCCACACGCTGTAGTCCACGAACTTTTCTTCGGCGGAGATTCCCACTTCCTGGAAGGATTCCACGATGACCTTGATGGCGTCTTCCCAGTCGGTCCAGCCCTGCGGGCATTCGATGCTGATGGTCCGGACGGTCTGGCCCTTCGGGTTAACGAGCTTGCCTTCGGTGTTCCAGGTATAGCCCGCGGCGGTAAGGATTTCCTTTGCCTGGTCGACGTTGAAGGAGTAGCCGAACTTGGCTGCATCGTCCTTGTTGAAGAAACGGCTCTCGGGGCCAAAGGGCAGGATGAATCCCGGCTGGATGGCGGGTGTGTAGTTCGAGATGGCACGGCTCTTGATCTTTTCGAAGTTTACGGAACGGGCGAGAGCCTGGCGGAAGGCGGAGTCGTTGAACGGTTCCACCTGGTGGTTGATGATGAGCGTCGTGATGGATCCCGGCTGGTGGTAGGGCTCCTGGCGGCTCCAGGCGCGGATGCTGTCCTTGGCCTTATCCCAAATGCGGGGCAGGAAGATGGAAGACACGTCGAGGTGCCCCTTGGTCATGGCGCTGTTGAAATGGTTGTTGCCGTTGTAGAGCGAATGGACGATGTACTTGGGGGCGGGGAGCTTCCCCCCGTGGTTCGCGTTGCCCCAGTAGCTGTCGTTCCTTTCGAGGACAATCTTGTCGGGAGAGAACGTCTTCAGGTTGTAGGGACCCGAGACGATCGGGTTCGCGTCGTTCTTGAATTCGGTAATCTTGGCGAAGTTGTAGGTCTTGCCTTCCTTGGCGCCTTCGATGATAGGCTCGAAGACCGCTTTCGGGAGGATAGAGGTTTCGGCGATGGCGTTCAAGATAATGAGCGGATTCTTGTTGCCCTTCGCGAAATTGATGACGATGTTATTAGACTTGTCGGCCGAGATGGACTCTATATATTCCCAGTTCCCGTGACGCGGGGTCGGGAGGATGGAGTCGATATGGAAGGTGTAGAGGACGTCTTCTACCGTCACCGGGGTGCCGTTGTTCCATTTGGCTTTCGGATCGAGGTGGACCGTGATGCTGGAATCCGTTTTCACGAAGCTGTCAGCGAGCATGGGTTCCAGGTTGTCGCTAATCTGGTTATAGGTGACCAGAGTTTCGTACATGAGACGGACGTTCCCGTCGATAGGGAAGTTGGGGTCGTAGTCGAGGGGATTGAAGGTCGTGGGTGGGGCCCAGTCGAATCCGCCGATATATAAGGTTTCCGAACGAGGATATTCGGAATTATCGGCTGTTGCCTTTTCCTTGGGCTCGTCTTCGCAGGCCATAAGACCAAACGCGACGAGGGTGAGGGACCCAGACGCTACGAATTTGAAAAATTTGCCTATTGCGCTCATACATATAAATGTAGTGAGATTTTTGTTTTTTTGCCATTAAATTTTATTTACAGGTCTTCTAAAATGGAATAAAATGGGCAAAAATCGAAATGTTGCCTTTATTTTTCAAAATGTGACGCCCGTCACAGGGAAAAGCTGTAGAGAAGTCGCTTGGGTGAGGCGCTGTAGAGTGTCCTGTTCATGACGAACGGAGTCCCTGCGCCGCCAGGGGTGTTGAAGCGATGGGCGACCGTCCCGTCCTTGAGGGAGAGCGCGATGACTTCGCTGCCCTGGTCTATCCAGGCAAGCGATCCGGATATGAATGGCTTGGTGAATACGGAGCTCCTACCCTGGTATTTCCAGAGCGGGCTGCCGGAGGGCGAATAGAGGAGGATGCTCTGGTCCGCAAGCCCCACGAGGATGTTGTTGTCGTGGCCGCCTGTAGACTGGAGCGAGACGATGGACGCTTCCAGAAGGATCTGTGCAGGCTCGCGCGCAGGATCGGATGCGCTGTAGAGGAATATCCTGTTGTTGTCGGTGGCGACCGCGACGGCTGAATCTGCCTGGACTAGGAACGAGATGCTGCCGGCGCGCTTGGGGGCGATTTCGAGAGGCTGCCCCGAATTTTCGACGACGTAGCGGATGTCGCCATCGAGACTTGCCGTGTAGATGGATGCGTCGTGCAGGGCGAACAGGAACGGCGACGTGAAGATCTTTCTGGACCAGGCGAGGCGATATTCGGAGCGGTTGATTTTGAGAAGGAACCCGTTCCAAGTGGAAACGTAGATGGAGGAGGGCGATAGCTGGATGCTGAAAGCCTTCCCGGGTAGCTGGAACGATTGCGGGGGCACATCCTTTTCGAGGTCGTAGAGACTCAGGTTGTATCCGGAAGAAAGCGCAAGCGAAACGTCGTCATTGGCCATGACGGGGCTGTTCGTCATCTTCTCGAGGGTCCTGGACCAGCGCTGTTCACCGGTTTCGGCGTTGATGCAGATGAGCTTCTCGGCGGCAGGATCGACCGTGTAGAGGTTTTTCTTGTTTCCGAAGAACTGCGGGTAGATTGTCTTTGGCGAAATGGCGAGAAGGCTCACGAACTTCGCGTTGATGGTCTTGCTGTAGCGGTCCAGCACGAGGGAACTCGTGCGCGAAGAACTGATGGAAAGGCGGACGGCTTCGGACCAGGCTTTCTGGCGCTCCTTTTCGCTTCCCTTGCTGGATTCGAGCAGAAGCGCCCTGTAGAGCCAGGCTTCGGCATTGCCGGGTTCCAGCTTGAGCAGGGAATCGAGCAACGGCGTGAGTTCCTTCCAGGCTCGGGCTTCGGCCATGGCGGCGACCTTCAGGGTAAGCAGGTCCGATTGCAGGGGGCGCTTGCCGTAGTAGTGTGGGGCGATGCCTTGCAGCTGCGTATCCTTGAAAACAAGGAATATGGATTCGTCGGTGTGGATGGGCGGGGCCGAGATGGGCCTTGCAAAGTTGAAATGCCACAGCGGGATTAGAAGCGTGTCGACGGCCGTGAGCGAACCTTCGTTGGTAAATAGCCCGATGGTTCCCTGGGCGAGGGGGTAGATGCTTGCGGCGTCGCTGCGGATGACGTTTTTCAGGATGCCGCTGGAATGCTCTATCAGGGAAATCCTTCCGGAGGCTTCGAGTACTGCGAAGTTGTTTTCGAAGGGGAGGATCTGTTCAATGTTGTTGAAGGGGAGCTTCCATCGGGGGATTGGGCCCGCCTTGGGCTCGAAGCAATAGAGAATCCCGCCGGAGAAAAGGACGATGTCGTTGCCTTGGACTAGGACTTTCTGGATGGCGTCGTAGAGGGATATGGTGTAGGTCTCGGCGCCGTCGATATCGGAAATGAAGTGGAGGGCGTTGTCGGGACAGTTCAAGATGTAGTGGCTCGTGGGGGAGTAGCGCCCCTCGATATGGCAGCCTCTGTACTTGTCGTTAATCTGTAACGAGATGCCCTTCTTGTTGAGCAGGGTGACTGCGTTTTCGTTTTGGACAATCGCTTCGTCTCCGTTCGAATAGAATTCGATATTGCCGGCGATGGGATAGGCCCTCGACGGGAGCTTGTTGCTTAGCGGCCTGTAGAGAAGGCTGTCCCCGCTTTCGTTCTGGTACCATATCCCGGAATCGTCAATATGGAGAATCCTGGTTCTTGCGATTGACCCCACGCGGACATCGATAATCGTGTCGTTCACGACCTTCTTGACGGATCCGTTTTGCAGGAGCAGGTAGGTGGATGTTCCGCGGAAGGCCTTCGCGATAGGGCTGTGGAGGGTCCAGGACTTTTTCAGGAGCGCTTCGGGGGTGCTGCTGGTACTTGCCTCTCGCTCGGAAAGCCAGTAGGCCTTGCTGGTCTCTTTCGTATTGGCAAGGCTTTGCTGGTAGTAGAAGTTTGCCGAATTCTGGTTGTCGAAGAGTTCCCGGATTTTCCCTAGGTAGAAGTAGGCCGTTTCTCGGTCTTCGCGGTCGCCTTGGCTTGTGACTTTTTCGAGGATGCGGATGGCTTCTGCCGTTTCGCCCTTCATCTCGAAGCGGTAGATGGCCTCCTGGATGGAGGCGTTCATCTTTTCGGCATGGGCGCAGACGCTGCATACGCAGAGGAAAGCGAGGACTTTCAGGAGTCCTTGCTTCAGGGCCGTGCGGGCCGTCGTATGTAGAATCGTGCTATGCATTGCTGTTAGGCGTCGAACTTGTAGCCGGCTCCACGGATGGAAACGATGATCTTGGGATTGGTCTGGTCGTCCTCGAGTTTCTTGCGCAGGTTCACGATGTGGTTGTCGATGGTGCGCGTCGAGGGCATGTTGTCGGGAGTGTATCCCCAGATGTCGGTGAGCAGGTCTTCGCGGAGTACGACTTCTCCACGGTGCTGCCAGAAGTATTTTAGAATCTGGAATTCGCGCGCCGACATTTCGAGCGGGATTCCCGCCTTGGTTGCCTCGTATTTCTTGAAGTCGAGGTGGATGTCTGCGAAATCGATGGCATCGCTTGTCTGCGGCGCGGGTTCGGGCTGGGAGACCGTCTCGGTGCGGCGGAGAAACGCCTTTACGCGGGCGAGCAGTTCGAGGATGGAGAACGGCTTGGTGACGTAGTCGTCGGCTCCCATTTCGAGACCGGCGACCTTGCTTGTTTCTTCAGTCTTTGCCGTGAGCATGATGATGAAGCATTCCGGATGCTTCTTGCGGATGACTCGGCAGACTTCGAAGCCGCTTTTCTTCGGAATCATGAGGTCGAGGATGACCAGGTGCGGGAGGAAGGAATCTGCCTTCGCGATGGCTTCTTCGCCGTCGGCCGCGGTCTCGACGATGTAGTTTTCCAGTTCAAAGTTGTCCTGGAGCCCGAGGCGGATGATTTCTTCGTCTTCGACGATGAGTATTTTGTGTTGCATATCAGTCAACCCTCTTGAATCTAACGGTAAATGTAGAACCCTTGCCGGGTTTGCTCGAAAGCGAGATGGTCGCTTTGTGTGTTTTGACGACTCTCTTCACGATGGCAAGCCCGAGTCCGGAACCCTTGGTGCTGCGGGTCATTTCGTCTCCCACGCGGTAGAAGTCGTTGAAGATGTTTTTTTGTTCCGAGGAGGCAATGCCGACACCCGTATCGGCAACCGAGAATACGGTGCGGTCCTCTTCGTTGTAGACGCTGATGGTCACCTCGCCGGGTGCGTTCGTGTACTTGATTGCGTTTTCGATGAGGTTCTGGGCTAGGCTGTAGAGTGCCGTGTAGTCGCCCATGACGTAGGTGCCCGGCTCGAACTTTGTGTGGAATTCGAGCCCCTTTTCGACCCCGATGTCTTCGACGGCATCGAATACCTTTTTCGCGCACACGGAAAAGTCGAGCCGCTCCCACTTGAACGCTCCCGTGCCATGTTCCATGCGCGTGTAGTTGAGAATGGCTCCGATTAGGTTCTCGAGTCTGGAGGCTTCCTTGCCGATGAGCCCGGAATATTCCTGGACCTTTTCGACTTTCACGACGCGCCCTCGCGCCATCATTTCTGCAAACATCTTGATGGAAGTGAGCGGGGTCTTGAGTTCGTGCGAGACGCTGGAGAGGAAGTTCGTCTTCATGGCAAGGAGCTTGTGTTCTTGGATAATAAAACGCAGCATGAAGAACGAGCCGAAGATGACGGTAATGAGCGAGAACAGGAGGAGCCCGTACATGAGGAACATCCTCTGGCGTGATTCCTTGCGTATTTCCGAGACGTCCTTCTCGTAGAGCGAGAATTCCCATGGGAAAGCTTCGGAAATGCGGGATTGCGAGAGTATGTTAGAACTGTCCGGAATAGCGCCTGCGAGTAGGGAATCGTTTTCGTCGATGATGGAGAAGGGAACGTTTTTCCAGCGCTGGGAAATGTTCTTTACTTTGTCTATAAGTCTCGCCCTGAAGGCGTCTCGGTCGATTTTGGCGATGACGACCTGGTTCCCGGACAGGAAGGGGTAGTTCATTTTAAATAAGGTGATTTCGGAATCGTTGCGGTAGAGAATGCCTTCGCTGGAAGCGTACTCGTTGTCCAGAAGTTCCTGGAAGAGGTTCCTGTACTTGGAAAGAATTTCCATGTACCCCAGCTGCCGGTTGAAGTTTGACCGGAGGTTCCAGAACGCCTCGCGTTTTTCTTGCGGAAGGTCTTCAAAGGAAAGAATTTGCGAGAATGCGGTCTCGAAGAAGAATTTGGCAGAAGGAATGTCCTCGATGCTTTCGCTCTGTAAGAACTGATTCAGTACGGAGAGGCTGTATTCCTCGGCCTCGGCGTGTTTCTTTTGCTTGACGAGGATTTCGAAGTGCAGCAGGTTCACCGAGCGGGTGAGGTCCGCGTGCAGGTAGCCCTGCAGGTGCGGATTGTTTTCGAGTAACCTTAGCCACTTGAGCGCTTCATCGTAGTTCTTTTCCTTGTAGCAGAGGCGCACGATTCCGAGGATGTTCAGTACCTGCTCGTTCTTGGTGGCGAAAGGTGAATTCGCCTTGATGAGCCTATGGAGGAGAACTTCCCGGCTGGTGGTGTCCTGTTCGGCTTCGAAGAGCCGCTGCTCGTTTATGCTTGCGACTATGGAAGAAAAATCGTGAGTCTTGTAGAAGTGCTTCGACGAGATGTCGGGATAGACGAGCTTCCCGTTGTTGTAGAGGAAGATGGCCTCGATGCCTTGCACATCCTTGAAGGATGCCGCGTTACCGAATTCGAGCAGGCTTCGCGGTTGCTCGTAGAGGAAGATGGAGGCGGCCTTTGTTTCCTGATATATCTTTTCTTGTTCTTTCTCGACGGCGTCTTCTATTTCCTTCTGGAGCGCGGCCTGGTTCTCGTCGAAGTTCTTTTGCGCAAGGAACATCTCGTTCTGGATGTTCCTGAACCCGAGGAACGTAAGTATTGCCGTAGGCAGGATGATTCCGCCCACGAACAGGAGGATGAGGACCAGGTTGCCTTTGGAAAAGTGCATCGCCATTCCCCCTTCCTACAGGGGGAGGCTGGCGGAGATGCCCGGACACAGCAGGACGAGCACGCTGCTCGCCATGAGCAGCATCATCAAGGTGAGGGCCAGAGCGGCCGTGATGAATAGCGCCTTTGTCACTTGACTATGTTTGCCCTATGGGTGATGGAAACCCTGTGCCCCATCTCGATGCGACGATTGTTGGAATAGACCTCGCGGATGAGGACGGCGGCTTCGTTCGGTGCGGCCCTGGCGATGAGCCCGCGTCCGAGCAGACGCGGCGGAATGGAGTCGTCGGAGTTGTCTTCTTCCCAGATGGCCACGGCATCGCCGGTGTTGTAGCCCTGTTCGATGCCCTTGTCGATGAGCACGTAGGAGTAGCTGCCGATGATGAGCATCGGGTCCATCGCATAGCGGATCTGGGCCATGGAATCGATGGTGACCTGCTTTTCGTCGGAGTAGCCGCTGACGTTGATGGTGTTGAGCGGCTTCTTGAGGCGGGCCTTGGAAATGTTGATCTTGATCTCGCGGAAGCTCTGCATGATCATGGCGCGCGAAAGGGTGTCGCCGATGGCGGTAATCTTTGCGATGCCCGAAAGCCGGAGCAGTGCGAACTTGTCGAAGCTGTGCGACTGCTTGCTTGCTACTTCGATGGGCTTTGCTTCGAGAATTTCGACGAGGTCACCCTTCTTGAGGCCCGGCATGTTCTTCTTGCCGATGCCGACAACGACTTCCATCTCGGGAATGTGGAGGATGGGTTCCTTCTTTTCGCCGGAGCGGATGGAGAAGAAGCTGCTGTCGTTCCTCAGGGAGTCGATGGTGTAGACTTCGGGGGCGAGTATCTGGTAGTAGCCGTTGAAAATCTTGGGAGCCGAACGCTGCTTGTAGAAATAGGTGTCGGCTTCCTGCTTTTTCTTTTTCTGCTTCTTGTCCTTGTCGCGGAGGTTCCCGAGCATGTTCTCGAATTCGCCGGTGCGTTCGTCCTTTTCGTCGCAACCGGCGCTCTCGACAGAATAGCCCTTGCCCTTGGGGAGGGCGGAATCGGGAAGTGCCGCGCTGCAGGGATACTTCTTCTTGTCGGAAGGAATCTGCATGACGCCTTCTTCGCGGATGCTGTCTCCCAGGTAGATGGAGTCACCGGGGTAGATCCAGTGCGGGTCCTGGATGTGGCGGTTGTTTTCCCAGAGGTCGGGCCAGGCGAACGGGTCGTGTAGGTATTCGTCGCTCAGGTCCCAAAGGGTGTCGCCCTCCTTTACAACGTAGGCGGAGGCGATCAGGGCCGAAAGGCCGAGGGAGATTGTCGCACACTTGAAAAAATTCATATAGAACCTTGTAACCCTTTGAATGAAAACGAGTTAACTAATAATAATTTAATCTTTTCTTTGCCTGCGGGGAGAACTTTTTTGGACAAAATGGGGAATATCGCCCCTATTTTGGGGCGTAACGCGTTCGACGGGGCGCTGGACGGGGCGTTTTCCGGCCTTTTTGGCCCCGAAACCGCCCAAAAGGCCTGCCCGGTCGGGGACGAACAGCATCAGGAGCTCGAATCCGGCGGTCCCGGGTTCGAGATCCAGGGGAATTGTCTTGCGCAGCATGTAGCCCTTGTCACGGAACCGCTTGATTTCTTTCGCCGCGTTTTCGAGGTCGGATGTCTGCAGGAGGATTCGTTCGGGGCGGGACGAGGCGATGGCCTGGGCGAGCTCGGCGTTGAAGGTCGTGTCGCTCCCGGTATTCAGGTAGAACGTCCAGCGGCCTTCGTTCTCGTCCTTGGAGAAGAATTTTTCTAGGAAAGCCGGTTCCAGGTGCGCCCTGTGGAATCTCAGGTTGTCTTCGAGGAGGGTGCGCGCGTTGTGCTTTGTAGAAAGCATGGCTGTTTCGCGACAGTCAAGGGCGTCGATGCGTTCGAAATCGTTAGAGAGGCTTGCCGAAACGAAACTGGAACCGCTGAAGAACTCGAAGAACTTGTCTCCGGGAGCGGGGTGGATGGCGTCGCGGATTCTCTGCGGGAATTCCAGCCAGGCATCCTTGATTTTCGGGGCCCAGTCGAGGACGTGCATTGAAAGTCCCGTGCTGGAAAGGGGCATGAAGTCGCTTCCGAAGACGGCCTTCGCCTCGACGCGCATGTTGAGCGGCTTGGTCGGGTCGAATAGGTAATTCGGTGTGCAGCGGAGCTGGTGGCAGCTGATGATTTCGGGATGGAATCTTTCGACGAACTCGAGGAAGGTCTTGCTCGCGTGGGCGGTGGTGCTGCCGTGGAGGTTGGCCTGGATCAGCATGGCGAAACGGCCGTCCCCGGTCGCCCGGAACCAGATTTGACGGAGGGCTCTCTTGAAGGGGCGAAGGTGTTCCTTGTGGAGCTGCTCCAGAATTTTCTGGACACACTCGGGTGCGGGCATGTCCTTCGCGGGAGACTCCAGAGAAATGGATTCGTGCCCGTCCACAAGCTTGTTCAGGATCCTCCAGTCCGAATGGTCGCTTTGCGCATCCTTGGTGAACCAGGCCTGAATCTTGCCGGGGATTTTTTCGTTCTCGGCCCAAGCCGTAAGCTGTTGCTTCTTCTCGTCGAGTGTCAGCGCACGGCGGATAGGCCTTGCCTGTGCTACGGGCTGTTCCTTTGTACGGGACTGCTTGGAAGAACCTGTATGGAACTTGCCTGCTACAAGCTTTTTCGGGGCGCGTCCTGTGGAAAATTTTCTTTCGTTTTTTTCGAACATCGGTTAGGGCTCTTGATGCTTTAGAATCTTCGAATTATTCGGAATTGTTGTATGCTACACGAGGAATCGCGGATAGATCCAGGAACATTCGCGTGCGAGCATCTTCGGGAACTCGCGGAACGAACCGTTAATCTGGAACAGGTTGAGGCCGCCTTCGACCGGCGTGAGCGAGATGACGCTGTCGGCGCGGGATTCCAGGTAGGGGTATTCTCCGTTGTTGCAGGCGGTGACCACGGCACATCCGGTAAGGGCGATAATCGTGTCGACCATCTGCATGAGAATCTGGTGCGGAGACCCGGTCAGCCTCATGGATTTCGGATTGTGGAGGACTGCCGATATGGGGTCGATGACGACGACGCGGTAGTCGTGGTTCTCGAGTTTCTTTGCTCCCTGAATGCGCTTCGCGATAAGCTGGGCCGTCTCGATGGGTGAAAGCGCTACGCCGCGGAGGTTGAGGAAGCCGAACTTGGGCGTGTTGGCGCTGAGCCCGCGCTTGTTGCCGAGCATGTGGAGGCGGTTCAGGAATACGGACTTGGTGAGCTCGAAGTTGATAAAGAGCACGTCGTTCGAAGAAGTGGAACTTCCGAACCAGTCTTCTCCGTAACAAATTGAAAGCCCCATGTCCATCAGGGCAAGCGACTTCCCGCTCTTGGGCGGTGCCTGGAAGAGGAAGAATTCGCCTGCGCGCAGCATGTTCTCGATGATGCTCGCATCTTTCTTGGGCGCCTCTTCGCTGTCGCTCGCAAGTTCGATGAGAGGTTTTCCGTCGAGGGAGTACTCGACCCATTCCTGCCATTCCTTGAAGTTTTTCGCCCCCTGTTCGAGGCCGATGAGATACTGCTGCTTGCCACCGCGCAGCACGCCCGGCATGCGGGCCATCATGGTGGGGCTCTTGTTCGCGGAATCTACCTTGAAGCCTTGGGAGTCGAGCGTCTTGAAAAGGAACTCGATGCGCTCGTCGTATTCTTCGCGGTCGTTCGCGCCAATCTTGATCCAGGCCTGTACGGAGTTCGCACCCGTGTTCACGAGGGCGGCGCAGGGGAGGTTCAATGCCTTGTAGTAGGCGAGCTGCTTTGCAAGGGACATCTTCGGGTTGTCGACGACGGCGTAGCGGTAGCGCCAGCTTTCGTCGCTTGCGTCGGCCCCGCCCTTGGTCGCGTTCACGCAGATGAGCGCGCCTTCCTGGCTGTCCAGGCTCTTCATGATTTTCTTGATAGTGTCGTCGCGGTCAACGATGTTCGAGACGAGTTCGGAAGTGGCGGTCGGCGTGTCGGAAATCTTGAAGTCGATGGTCTCGTCGTTTTCGAAGGTGACTTCGAGGAGCTTCGCGAGGTCCTTGCGCCAGTCGGCGGCGGGCCAGGGGATGGAAAGAGCCTCGGGGTCGATCTTGAAGTTCTGCAGCAGTTCCATGGACTGCGTGTCGAGGCCGAGCGCAAGCATCTGCTCCATCGAGATCATGCCGGCAGGCATTGGCGATATGATTGTTGCGCGCTGCGGGGCGACTGTTGTCGCCGGGGCTTCGCCCGGTGCTGCGGGAGCAGCAGCCGCAGCGGCGGCCTTTTCCTCGCTACGGTCGGTGGAGCGCTTTTCGGTAGAGAATGCCCTGCGGAGGATCTGCTCAACCTCGTCGGGTTCCATGCCGTCGTCACGGGCCTTGCCTCCGAGCTGGAAGCTTGCGTCCATGAAGGTCCAGCCTTCTTCCTTGGCGGCTTCGCCAACCTTGAAGAGTTCGCTTTTCAGTTCGGCGGGACTGTATTTTGTCTTGAGGAACTGGTTGATGACTTTTCTTGCGCTTTCCATACGGACCTCTCTTCCGTTTTTATTCCAAGATAAATTTATTTAGGCCTTGATGCGGAGTCTCGCACATTCGTAGAGTCCGAGGGAGAGAGCTACGGATGCGTTGTAGGAGTGGGCTTCGGGCATCATCGGGATGCGGAGGACGGCGTCGCATTTCTTCTTGATGAAAGGCGGAAGTCCGACGTCTTCACCGCCTACGGCGATGACCGCCTGGTCCTTGAATTCGAACCCGGCGAGGTTTGTTTCGGTGTCGGCGTCGAGACCGAGAATCTGATAGCCGGCCATTTTCAGTTCTTCGATGGCGCCTTCCAGGTTGTCGGGGCGGCAGACGCGCATTTTGTCGAGTGCTCCCGCCGATGCCCTCGCGACACTCGGGGTGATTCCGCACATGCCTTTTGCCGGAATCATGAAAAGGTCGACTCCCAGGGCGAGGCAGCTACGGATGCAGGCGCCGAGGTTTCGCGGGTCTTCGATGTTGGTCGCGACGGCGATGAGTTTCTTTTCGCCCTTGTCTACCGCATTGAAAAATTCCTCGCGGACATCCATCCAGTTCAGCAGTTCCTTTTCGTTCATGAGCGCGACGACGCCCTGGTTCGGCCTTGCGTAGCTGTCGAGAATTTTCGAGTCTACCTGCTGCACGTGGACGTGAGCGCGTTTTGCGGCCTTCTGGAGTTCGTAGAGCTTGGGGTTCCCGGACTGGTGCATGAAGAGGATGCGGTGAATGCGCAAGGGCTCCTTGGCGAGAAGCTCGGAGACTTCCCTGATCCCGCCGACGGCGACCTGCGGCTGCGATTCGGCGTCCCCCATGGCGGTGACGATGTTTTCGGGACGGGGCCTGCGGTCGAAGTCACGGCTCCTGAAATCATTGCCTTTGAAATCGCGGCTGCCGAAACTGCGGCTTTCAAAATCGCGGTTGCCGAACTTGCGGTTGTCGAAGCGGCGTCCGAAACCGGGTTTGCGGTCGCTGCCGGGACCGCGACGATTGTCGTCATTGTCAAATTGCATTCTGTTGCTCCGTTGAAAAACTATTGAGTATTGTCTAGTACCTTGGCTTGCAGGCGATGACGGTATCCATCTTGATGTCGGTCGCCTTTTGTTCCAGCGGTTCCTTGGAAATCTGTGCCGGGGTCGCGATTCCCGCCTTGTAGGCGCCCGGGTATTTTGCGAGGAAACGGTCGTAGTAGCCCTTGCCGTGGCCGATGCGGTTGCCGTTCCAGTTGAACTTTACTCCCGGTACGAGGAAGACGCGGATTTCGCCTTCGAACTTTTCGAGACCTTCCCGCGGTTCCATGATGCCGAAGTGCCCGGGAACGAGATCCTTTTTCAGGTTCGCGACCTTGTAGAAATTCATGATGCCCTCGCCTTCGCAGCGCGGGAGCAGGAGCCTGCCTTCGCGTGCGAGTTCCTCGATAATGGGCAAGAGGTTGGGCTCTCCCTTGAGCGGGTAGAACGCGGCAATGTGGTGCGAGTCCCTGTAGCCCGGAATCTCGTGAATCTGCACCCAGGGTTCCTTGATGACGTCGTCGCCGTTCTTTTCGCGCCGTTTCTTGAGGACGAGGTCGACGATGGGGCTACTGCCGAATACGAGCATCACGAGGATGGCGAGTGCGATTGCCGGTAGAAGGGACATGGCCTAATCCTCGCCTATGCGTTTTGCTGTCGGGAGTTTCTTCCGGAGAATCCCGTTCCAGAGGTCCTTTTGCCACGACATGAGGTGGGCTTCGCTATACCGTTCTTCCCAGGCCATGTTGCCGGGCGCGGCAAGCCAGATGAGCTGCCCTTTGTTTGCCAGGAGCGAGGGGTCGAGGTGTAGGATTTCGGCTTCCTCGTCGCGCCATATCTTGAGGGCGGCTAGGAGTTCCGAGTGGGGGATTACTGGTGGAGGCGGAGCCTTGGGCTTGCGTTCGGGCCATTCGCTTTCGGGGGTGGAAACGGCCTGTTGCAGCATTTCCTTGAAGGAATCGAGACGCTCGTCCCTGAAGTTTCGCGGAAGCTTTGGAAGCTGTTCTACCTTCACGTTCGGGAAATGCGCTTGGGCCGCGCGCACTATGGCGAGCATGAGTTCGGCGGGCATCACCTTGTAGGGTGGGCGGTCCATGGCTTCGGCTTGCTTTTCGCGCCATTCCCAAAGAAACTTGAGAATGTTGAGCCCGCAGGGTGGAAAAATGTTGGAACCGGAAATGCGCCAGGGGTCGTTCGTCTTTTCTCCCGGGTTCTTCGCGTGCTCGATGAGAACGCGTCCCTGTTCCATGAGCCAGCCGTAGCGCCCTGCGGCGATGAGCTTTTCGGAAAGGATGGCGCACAGTTCGTGCAGGTAGAAGGTGTCGTGGATGGCGTATTCGCACATTTCGAGCGGGAGTGGGCGAATGGTCCAGTCGGCGCGCTGGTTTTCCTTTTTGAGTTCGTCACCGAAAAATTTCCGGACGAGGTCTGCAAGCCCCAGGTGTTCTTCGCCCAGGAACTTGGCCGCAAGCATGGTATCGAAAATGCTTTTGGGTGAAAACTTGTAGGTCTGCCACAGGAGCCGCAGGTCGTAGTCGGCCCCGTGGAAGATGACCGTTTGCATGGCCCGTGTCGAAAAAATCGGTGAAATATCGACGGCACAGAGCGGGTCGACGATATAGTGGTGTTCGCCAATCGTAATCTGGATGAGGCAGAGCCTTGCAAGATAATGGTGCATGGAATCGGCCTCGGTATCCACGGCAGCCATATCGTAGAGTTCGAGGTCCGCGATAAGGTTCGCGAGGCCTTCTTCGCTGTCGACCAGGATGTATTTTTCGTTCTGCATCATTTTCTTTAAATTTAAATAAATAACGCTTGCCGTTTTAGACCGCCCCGTAAATCTTGCTATATTTGCGCCCATGAAAAAGATATCCCTTACGGGCATCAAGCCCACCGGCACACCTCACCTGGGTAACTATCTCGGTGCAATCCGCCCCGCTCTTGAACTTTCGAAGACCTACGATACGGTCTACTTCATTGCGGACTACCACGCTCTCACTACCGTGCAGAACGGTGCCGAAATGCGTGCGAATATCTACAAGATTGCGGCGACCTGGCTTGCCCTTGGCCTGAACCCGGAAGAAGGCCTGTTCTACAAGCAGAGTGACATTCCTGAAATTTTTGAACTCAGCTGGGCGCTCAGCTGCTTTACGCCGAAGGGTTTCATGAACCGTGCCCACGCCTACAAGGCGAAGGTCGAGGCGAACAACGCCGCCGGTGAAGATCCTGATGCGAACGTGAACATGGGCCTCTATTGCTACCCGTGCCTCATGGACGCCGACATTTTGATGTTCAGCGCCGACATCGTGCCCGTGGGCAAGGACCAGAAACAGCACGTGGAATTTGCCCGCGATATCGCCATCAAGTTCAACAAACATTTTGGGCAGGACGTTTTCACCATTCCCGAACCCGTGTTCCAGGAAACGACCGGTATTATCCCGGGTCTCGACGGTCGCAAGATGAGCAAGTCTTACGACAACGTCATCGACATCTTCCTTGAAAGCAAGGCCTTGAAGAAGAAAATCGGCAAGATTGTCACGAACTCTCAGGGTATCGAAGAACCCAAGGATCCGGATACCTGCAACGTGTTTAAGTTGTACAAACTCTTCGCCACGCCGGAACAGACCGAGGCGCTCGCCGCCCGCTACCGCGCCGGTGGCATGGGCTGGGGACACGCGAAGCAGGAACTCCAGAACGTTCTCGAAGAACACTTGGGTGCTGCCCGCGAAAAGTACTTCTACCTGCTTAACCACACCGAAGAAATAGACAAGATTCTCGCATACGGCAAGGAGAAGGCCCGCGTGAAGTCGAAGGCGATGATGGAGAAGGTGCGTTCCCTGTTGGGCACATACTAATCAAGATAAACAAGATTGCCAGAATCCCATTTGACCCAGTTGCATCGGCTACTGGGTTTTTATAGATTATGGGTAATGCGAGTCCTTGTCTTGACATTCCTTTTGGCCTTTGCGTCCCTGGCCGCTGAACCTGCGGTGAAGGACTCGTTGGCTATAGAACCCTCTGTCGCGGATTCTACGGAACGAACTGCCAAGAAGAGTGTCCCGCTCCCGCGTCAGTCTGCCTATACGGGTTATGGACTTTTGGTGGGGCTTGCGGCAGGAATCTTCAATCCGACCAAGGAATGCGATTGCCTCGGCGTTTGGCAGGGCCAGTTTGAATACTTCTATAGCGACTGGATTAGTGCGGGGGGGGACGTGCGGTTTTTCGGGGGAGACCTTGATACGGACGTGATGCTTCGCTACCAGAGGTACCGGGTCAATACGCGGTTCCATTTCCCGCAGGGCTTTTGGGATTGGTTCGTAGGCCCGATTGTGGAACTGGAAAATACGGACCTTGAGGACATCCGCGAAGAATGGCACCAGCGAGACGATGAATGGTGGCTTCCGATACCGGGGGGGACGAAAAACGAAAAACAGGAAATAGAGGACTGCGAAAAGATGTTCTCGTTGGATGGATTCTCTATTGGAGTCGAAGCCGGGGCGGGAGTCGCGTTCCTTACGTATTTTGGAGCGACGGGAAGCATCCTTTACGAATACAATTTTGGCGGGGCCCAGCTCCTGACGCTAGCTCCGGGCGTGGCGTTCGACATGCAGGAGGTTTGGTCGTGGGCGAAGAAGCGGCTGTCGACGATGTGGGTCTCGTTCGAAATGGGTTTCCAGCGCTTCTTCAACAGGTCCGTGGATTCGTGGGCGATGTCTGCCTACCTGGGTGCCATGATCGGTTTTTAATTCTATATTTGATTCGTCTAAAATTTTCTCAAAGGAAAAACAATGGCTAAGAAAGAATCCAAGAAAAAAGTGGTCCTCGCCTATAGCGGTGGACTCGATACGAGTATCATCATCCCCTGGCTCAAGGAAAACTACGACTGCGAAGTGATCGCTTTCGCTGCCGACCTCGGTCAGAACGACTTCCCGGACGCTAAGGCCCTCGAAGACAAGGCCCTCAAGACCGGCGCTAGCAAGTGCTACGTTCTCGACCTCAAGAAGGAATTCCTTGAAGACTACGTTTGGCCGACCGTTCGCGCCGGTGCAAAGTACGAAGGCACGTACCTCCTTGGTACCTCTTTCGCCCGTCCGCTCATCGCCAAGTACCAGGTGAAGATTGCCGAGAAGGAAGGCGCTTACGCTGTTGCTCACGGCGCTACCGGTAAGGGTAACGACCAGGTCCGTTTCGAACTGACCTACGCCGCTCTCAACCCGAAGCTCCAGATCATCGCTCCGTGGAAGGACCCGAAGTGGACGTTCCACAGCCGCGAAGACGCTATCGACTACGCTGCCGCACACAAGATTCCGCTGAACGGCATCAGCAAGAAGAAGATTTACTCCGAAGACGGCAACCTGTGGCACCTCTCTCACGAAGGTGGCGTTCTGGAATTCCCGGAACAGGAACACAAGTACGAATTCCTCAAGCACACCGCCACGTACGAAAAGGCCCCGAACAAGGCCGACCACGTGACGATTACCTTCGATAAGGGTAATCCGGTGGCTATCGACGGCAAGAAGATGGGCGCTGTCGAACTCCTCGAATACCTGAACAAGATTGGCGGCAAGAACGCTTGCGGTCTCTTGGACATCGTCGAAAACCGCCTCGTTGGCCTCAAGAGCCGCGGCGTGTACGAAACTCCGGGTGGCACGCTCCTGTACAAGGCTCACGAATGCCTGCAGCAGCTCGTGCTCGACAAGGAAACTTTGTTCGAAGCCCAGAAGATGTCCATGACGTACGCGAACCTCGTGTACAATGGCCAGTGGTTCACTCCGCTCCGCCAGGCTATGGACGCCTTCTTCACCGAAGTGAACAAGGTTGTTACCGGTGACGTGACCCTCAAGCTCTACAAGGGCAACATCATCCCGGCCGGCATCAAGAGCCCCTACAGCCTCTACGATATGGGCCTCGGTGGATTCACCGACGTCGACATGTACGACCAGAAGGACGCGACGGGCTTCATCCGCTGCTTCGGCCTTCCGCTCAAGACGCGCGCCCTGTTGCTCGGCAACAAGACGAACGTGGACTTCGGCAAGGAAGTCAAGCTCCCGAAGAAGTAATTCGGCAGCCCTGTCCGCATGAAAAATCCCTCGGTTCAAAACCGGGGGATTTTTGCATTAGAATTCTGCCAGGTACCCGGCCCGCCAGAGGATTGCGGGCTCGTCGTGCTTCATGAAGTAGTAGATGGGGTAGGCGATCTGGGTGAAGAACCCGAAGAGGTGGATCCGTATTTCGGCGGAAACGTCCAGGGATTCCTTGTAGTTGTAGGGGTAGAGGTACATGGCCCCGTTCGCCTTGTTCAATGCCTGGTGCATCTTGTTGGGGGCTTCTGCGAATTCGTAGCCGCCACCGACGCCCAGGTCTACTCTAAACGGGAGTTCGCGGAAGAAAGTCCAGTCGAACCCGCCGCGGAATCCGCACCAGAAGTCGTTTTCGCCCTTGTGGATGCCGAGCCCTTCTAGGTGCAGGGTCAGCGCCTTGTAGCCGATTCCCGCTTCTATCATGACCGGGGTTGGCTGCCCTGCCGATACGCCGGCTTCGAACCTCCAGGGAGAGGCGTTTTGGGCATGTGCGAGCATGCTCAGGAGCAGGATCAGTGTCGCGGCTACGCGGGTCATGTGTGCAATAATAGAAAACGCCTGCCCATTTTGCCGAAAAAAGTGCTATCTTTAAAACGAACATCCGGCCCTGTGGGTTACGCCCGGGCCAAAACGAGGAAAACAACATGAAAATAAAATCGCTTCTTTTGGCATGCGCTACCGCTTGCACATTTGCTGCTCCCGCCATGGCGGAAGGCGGCATGTTCGAGGGCTCGCTTCCCGAGAACTGGACTGCCGATGTGGTCGCCGCTGTCAAGTGGAACTACTACAACTTCTCCAACTGGCAGCAGGATGGAACTTCCAACTACACCTGGCTTGTGTCCTTCGATGCCGACGTGACGGGCAAGTGGAAGGTGGCCAACTGGCGCAACCTCGTGAACCTCGCCGTGGGCAAGACCTGGACAGATGGCCTTGGTCAGCGCAAGTCCGCTGACAAGATCTTCTGGGAATCCATGGTCGACTTCAACATCACCGAGAAGTTCAAGCTTTACGCGGGTAACCGCTTCGAGACCCAGTTCCTCGCCGGCTATACTTACAGCACGGACGACGAGGGCAACGAAGTGAAGAAGGCCGTATCTAGCTTCATGGATCCTGCATATGAAACGCAGGTCGCCGGTGTGGCCTTCATCCCGAACGACATGTTCAGCCAGCGTCTCGGTTTTGCTAACCGCATGACGATTTCCAACGGCTATGGCTTTGCCGATGACAAGGATACGGAAAAGTTCGAAAAGTTCAAGGATGAACCGGGCCTTGAATCCATCACGGAATTCAAGTATGCGTTCTCCAACATTGCTAGCTTCAAGAGCCGTCTGTGGGCTTTCGTGAACTTCAAGGGCATTGACGAAATCGACGGCAAGTGGGAAAACCTCCTCGCCGTGACGCTCGTTCCTTACGTGGAACTCCAGGTCGGCTACGATATGGCCTACGACAAGGACTTGGACCGCGACGCCCAGTACAAGACGATGGTACTCTTCGGCCTCACCTGGCGCTGGTTCTAATCGACTCGCGAACGGAAAAAATTTTATCCCCGGCCTAGCCGGGGAATTTTTTTGTACAAACTAATTTTTTTAACTGCTAGGCGCGGGTGAGCAAATCGTTCATCCAGGCATCGCGGTGCTTGCGCAGCGCTTCGAGCGACTTGTCGTCGGCGCCGCTTTCGTCTCGGAGCGCGATGAGTTTCTTGTAGCCGTCGATAAGGGAAGTTGCCTTGGCATAGCGTGGTTCGAGCTTCGAAAGTTCGTCAAGGATGGCATCGTCGGAATAGAGGCGCGAGATGCCTTCGAGCGTGTGGTCGACGAACGAGTCCTCGTTTCCTTCGGCAAAAGCCTTCTCGGCTTCGGTGAACTCCAGGGGGCGGATCCTGTCGACCCAGGCGGTTTCTTCGGCGTATAGCTCGTTGTCTTCGGCGATGGCGTTTTTCTTGCGCAACAGCTGCAACTGGCGCTCCATGTAGGGACGGTAGCTTTCGGTGTCCGTCTCGATTCCCTGTTCCTTGAGGAAGGTGTCGAGGTTTGCGAGGGTGGTGCGCGTGGGGTTGTTGAGCAGGCATTCCTTGAGCACGGCGAGCTTGTCTTTGGGGAGCATGTTCTTGAAGGAATCCGATTCCAGGCTGTTGGCCTTGATGCGCAGGTAGAGGACCCTTAGCAGGATGAGCGCGATGGCGATGGCGAAAATAATGGACCAGTTCATGTCCCAAATATAGAACTGGGTCACACAAATTTGACGAAAAGGGAAGTTTGGACCCCGACTGGAGGTCCAAACTTCATGTTTTTTGTCACGCAAAACCGTAAAACAGCTTTTTTGCGGTGCTTTTTGAAAAAAAAAGAGAATAAATCGTCGATTTTGGTTTATATTTAGTATGTATATATACGAATAGAACCTATGTTGAGTAGGTGGAGATTGGATTATATGAAGACAAAATTGGTAGCAGGACTCTCCGTCGCTTTTGTCGGATTGTTTGGATTAACTCCGGTTCACGCCGATGTCGCTGGCGCGGCGAACCTGGATATCATCGTTCGCGATTTCCCCGTGAATCATCCGGACTTCGAGAACTTTTCCGAAGAATACATCAGCACGGGTGACGGAAACTACTGTGGTGGCCAATGCGGCAATAAGATTTTGGCCAAGAACTATCCCGGTTACGACCAGGCGTGGTATGGACTCGCTCCTTATCACAATTCTTGCGGTAACGGCCGTTCCAAGGCCGGTGCATGGATTGGACAGGATGGCAAGCCTAATGTTTTGAACCCGTATTTGCCAACGTACCTGCAGGGGGTTACGACGGCCCAGGAACTCAAGTACGGCGAATGTAACGACAAGACGGCCAGGGGATGGACCCGTCGTGGTTATGAAGCTTACCAGGCGGGTGCAATTAGTGGAGCTAAATGTGCGTCCGGAAACTTCTGGGCTAATACGGTGTATTATACTCCCGGCATGGTCCAGTCCTACCTGCAGTTTATCCCCGATCCCGCTACGGGAGAACTCGACATGCTTGACGGCGTGAAAATCCTGGGAACCGGGGCTCCGTTGTGCGACAACCAGTTCTTCGACCAGTGGTATGCCGACGGAAACGGCTGGAGCAAGCGTAGCAACACGGTTCTGGTCCTCCCGTCTGTATCTACGGGTGTCTATTCCATTGACTATAACTACAGTAACGGCGGATACTTCCCGCTCGATATCGTTGATACGAACACGCAGATGCGTATTGATATGGCGACCAAGGCGAACGGCGGCTGCTCGACGGACCAGTGTGACCAGTGGGGTCCGCAGACGCTCTCCATCTTCTGCCCGCCGTATGATTACCAGTATGCGGGTGACCAGACGGACATGATGGGCTCGAAGACCAATGCCCTCTGCAATTCCTGGCTTACTAACGGTGGCCCCCGTACTCCGACGGCCGCCCAGGCTGCTGCTGACGGTGCGGGTACGCTCGGTAAGCAACACCTCCGCAACTACGGCTTTACGATGATGGGTTACGCCAAGTTCAAGTATCATTCCAAGAACCAGTCCCCGAACCACGAAATCTTCGAGTTCACGGGTGACGACGATATGTGGATTTTCGTGGACGGCGTGCTTGCCGTGGACCTTGGCGGTACACACCTTGCCGCTCCGGGCCGTGTCGATATCGAGACGCTTGCTGCGAATGGTCATGGCTGCGTGACGGACCCTGCCCTTGCCGTTCTGGGGGCACCTCCTCTTGCGAACAAGACGGGAACGGGTGAAAACTGCCAGCCGAAGGGCGATGGCTCTGTCCATTGGGCAGACAACACCTGGCATCACCTGCACTTCTTCTATGCGGACCGCCAGTCCGACGGTTCCAACATGTACATGAAGACTTCCCTTGCTGAACTTGCTCCGACCAAGTATGGTCAGCCGACAGTCAAGGATGCCGCTGTTACCGTGACCGACGGTGTGGCGACGACAAGCCTTATTTTGAATACGCCGCTTTCTGACGAGACGATTGCCATGATGATTGCAGGCGGCAACTCGGAACAGATTCCGACCCTCGTCGTGGCGCACTGCACCAACTACGATGCTGCCGCCGGTGCCTGTGCCGCTTATGATACGCTTGGCATGTATGTGACCAGCGTGGAATTTGTCATGGACAAGGGTGCCGAAGGTGTTGTCTACGATATCAAGGGCAAAGTGAAGGACAAGAATAACGTAGAAAAGTCCCTTCAGGGTGGCGATATGATTGCGTTCAACTATCCGAACAATGATCCTCTGAGCGAAGCGCATAACGCTTGGAGCGAAAAGATGTTCGTGGTAAACGAATTGGGTCAGCTGGTTCCGGTCTACATCACTTCTTCGGCGGGCAAGACGGTTGAAAGCTTCCCGACGGAATGGGCTTCGACGAAGTTGATTGTGAACCCGACTACGGTTATCGACATGAAGGATACGACGCTTGTCCGTCCGGAATTCTATGTGGATGAGTTGACGGCTTTGGCCGAAGCGTCCGATGACGGAATGCTTAAGAATAACGCCACTGCCGAGTTGCTGATTACTCCGCTTCCGACAGACTTTATTGATGGCGGAGACCAGAACGGCTGGCTCAAGGACAACTGGGACGCCATTACGGGAGCTCCGGTTGGTGCTGATGGCCATGCCGGTGCTGCTGTGACATGGCCGAACGCCAAGATCAAAAACAACAACGGTGTGCAGGGCGATAACGGGACTCCGGTGATGGGCCGCTGCTATGCGGATGCGAACGGCACCGAAAGCTGCTCCAGCATCTCGTTCCGTACGTCGCAGCCTTTCCAGGTGAACGTGCGCGTGTTTGACCACCTTGGCCACTTCATCAGCCAGTACACCGAAAGCGTGAAGGATCCCAACGTGTTCCGCCAGATGGTGACGGACCCGGTTGTGAATGCTGGTCTGCAGGGTCAATACTGCTTCCCGGACAAGGGCGAACCGGTCCAGACGAGCGGTGTTGCCGAAATGATGGTGACCATCAAGATGTATCCGATTTCTCAGCAGGGCCGCAAGCTCGGCACGGGTCCCTACATCTACCAGGTGTCCATCATTAAGGAACATTACAAGTACTGCGCCTACATGGGCAATGGCGCCACGCAGTTCGTGGATGCCCCGTACCAGCGCGCCTCCTACACGACGACTCGCGGCTACCTCCGCCGTGGAAACTAGTTCGGAAGGACAAGCTTGAAAAGGACCCGGCAAAAGCCGGGCCTTTTTTATATATGCTCGAGGCCCGCCCTAGTCCTGTTTTTCCCCGATGAGTGCGAAGGGTTCTGCACCTGTGATGCGGACCTTTAGCGACTTGCCTGCGGGAATGTCGCCGACGAGGGCTACCGGGCGGTAGGCCTCGTTCCGCGCGATGGAGGTGCCACTCCGGTGGCCCGCCTTTTCGGCGGTGACGCGGCACTCGCGACCCATCCATCGGGAATTGTTCTGTTGCGCGATTTTTTGGAAGGCTTCGGCGAGGATGGCCGATCGTTCGTGCTTGACTCGGTCGGGCACGCGCAGTGCCGTGTCGGCCTCCATCCGCGCGGCGGCCGTTCCCGGCCGGGCGACAAAGCGCGTGATGTTGCATACCGTCGGTCGGGTGTTACGGAGCAGCTGGAGTGTCGCCTCGAAGTCGCTGTCCGTTTCGCCGGGAAATCCGACGATGAGGTCGGTGCTGAGGGTCGCTAGCGGGAAGCGCGTGTTGAATTCGTCGGCGAGCCGGAAAAAGTCACTTGCGGAGTGTCTCCGGTTCATCGCCTTGAGAATGCTGTCGCTTCCGCTCTGCACGGGAATGTGGATAAACTTGTAGAGACGGTCGTCCTGGAAACATTCCCAGAGCGAATCTGCGTATTGCTGCATGTGGCGCGGGTTTCCCATGCCGAGGCGTATCCGGTAGTCGCCGGGAACATGCGCGAGAATGTCCTGCGTGAGTTTCGCAAGGTTTGTCCCGATGTCGAACCCGTAGCAGGCGCAGTCCTGGCCGGTAAGCTGGATTTCGGAGCAGCCGTCAGCTACGAGTTGCTTGACCTGCTCGACGATTCCTTCGGGAGCGTAGCTTTTGAGACGTCCTTTCACGAGGTGCGTGCTGCAGAACGCGCAGGCGTCGAGACAGCCTTCCTCGATATTCACGATTCCTGTGAACGGCGATTCTCGAAGGATCCTGCCTTGCATCGGAATTTTGGATTCCGCGACAAGGTTGCTAATTCCAGAGGTGGCGGAGATTTCCTTTAAATCCGTAAAAACTACTTTGTTTGTGAACCTGGAGGCTTCCTCGCGGAAGTCCTTCGGGGCGCACCCTGTGATGAACAGCGGCACATCCGGAAACGATTCGGATGCGGCCCGTAAAAGCTTCAGAGCCCCCGCGTTGCCCTTCACGGTGCAGACGTTCAGGTAGATGGCATCAGGCGTAACCTGCTGACTTGGCTTTCCTTGTGCGGTTGACTTCGCTTCCGGTAGGCTGAACAGGATTCGGCAATCCGGGTGTAGGGTGGCTAGCGCCCTTGCTATGCGTTCCCCGTCGCCGAAATTTGCGGCACACCCCTGGCTGATTACGGCAAAAACCGGATTCTCGGCACTCATTTCTCGAACCGCTCCAGCGTGATTCCCGGATAGTAGTGCGTGAGGATGGTCTTGAAATCCTGGCCCGCGGCACTCCGGGCGCGGACGCCCATCTGGCACATGCCGACTCCGTGTCCGAACCCTTTGCCGGAGACTGTCCATTCGCCTTTCTTGTGTTCTATCCTGAAGAACGACGACGGGAGGATTGTCCCGCCCTTCTTGAACAGCCATCGCACCTTGTCGCCCCGGACTTCGAACTTGCCCTTGTCTGTTTCGACGGCGAGCGTGAGGATTCTTCCGCTAGGGAGCGTATCCTTGATGGCGATGTCCTTGATTTTCTTGAAGTCCGGGGCTTTCGCCTTGGCCTCTTTCGCATTCTTTTTCGCGAGCGTTTCCATTTCCTTGTCGCCGAACTTGCGTTCCCACTTGCTGTAGCTCGATTCGCTGCACCAGGGCGTTCCGTCGGGGCGCAGGTCGGGGCTGCTTTTCAGGTAGGGCAGGTCGGGGCGTTCCCAGGTGGCGAGCGTCTCGGTTTCGCCGCCGCAGGTGGAATGGTAGTAGGCGATGATGAATTCGCCGTTGTAGGTCATCACGATTCCGGCGGTCGCCTTCACGGCGCTGTCGGTGAGCGGGGTTGCGCTTTGTAGGCCCTTGTACACCTGGTCCTTGGTGTCGGCGTACACGTCGAAGCCCATGGATTCGCGGCTGCCGAAGTGCTTGTAGGCATACGTGCGCGCGGCGATGGCCTGCGATTCGAGGGCACTGAACCTGCTGCTGTCGAGCTTGCCGATTTCGTAGGGCACGACACCGCGCAGGTAGTCCTCTACGTCGACCACGTTTACTGCGTTTATCAAACCCTTGCTTGCGCTTACGTAGAAGTGCCCGGGGTAGCACGCGGTGGCGAGTTCCTTTGTCGTCGGCGCGATAGAGATGCAATTCCCTTCGCCGTAGATTTCCTTGCTGTCGAGCGTGGCGGCGTTTTCCTTGCCCTGGAACTTCACCTTGTTGCCCGCTGGGGTTATGTGTATGGTCTCGCCTTCGAGCTTCAGGTAGAGTTCCTTGACGCCGACATAGACTCCCACTTTCAGGGGGCGGTTCAGGTTCTCGGGAATCTTTTTTGCGATGACGCCTGCCGGCAAGTTTGCGCTTGCGTTGTGCGTTTCGGAGACGCTTGTCGCTTCGATCGGTGTGAAATTTACGGGTGCCCCGTAATCGGATTCGTCGTTTGTCTGCTTCTGTCCGGCGGAGTCCTGCGGTAGAGCTTGCTGGACGGGTTTTGTCTCGGGCAAAACCGGCAGTTCAAAATCGTCGGCAAACGCTATTGCCGAAAGTGCGAAAACGCAGAGCGCGGAAAATTTAGGACACCCAATCACCAACCGCCGGTCACTTCTTCTTCAGTTTTGCCTGGGTCTCTTTCGCCATCTTGCGGAGCTTGGACTGGTTCATCGTGCGGTCGGCGGTAGAAATCTTGTCCACGAACAGGTCGCCGTTCAGGTGGTCCGTCTCGTGCTGGATACAGCGGGCAAAGAGCCCTTCGCAGTTATGGATTTCTTGCGGTTCGCCGTTGATGTCGAAAAAGCGCACACACACCTTGTCCGGGCGCACTACATTGCAGAAGATATCCGGAAGAGAGAGACAGCCTTCGTCGTAGTCCACGGGCTTCGCATCTTCTTCGGGTTCCCATTCGGGGTTGAACATGATGTAGGGACGCGGGTCCTCCTCGCCGGGGATGGCCGTGTCGATGACCACGAGGCGGATGTTCCTGCCAATCTGCGGGGCGGCAAGTCCACAGCCCGGGGCGTCGTACATGGTTTCGAGCATGTCCTGTGCCAGTTGGCGCAGTTCCGGAGTGATTTCGGTAATCGGCTCGCTTTTTTTGCGGAGCACCGGGTCGCCGTAAATGCGGATGGGGAGGAGGGCCATGGGTTATTCCTTGTCGCGGATTACTTCTTTTCGTCCTTCTTTTCTTCGGCGGACTTTGCTTCGGCGTTCAGCACGCGGAGAATGGCGCCCTTTTCGAATTCGATGAGGGTCGTGGAGGATGTACGCACGGTCACGTAGCCCGTGGAATCCTCGATGTTCGTGACGGTGCCGATGATGCCGGCGGTCGTCATGACCTTGTCACCCTTCTTGAGGGCCTTGCGCATTTCTTCCATCTTCTTCCTTTCCTTGCTCTGCGGGCGGATGAAGAAGAGCCACATCACGACGAACAGGAGGATGATGGGAAGGAATCCCATGATGCCGCCGCCGGGCTGCTGTGCAGGGTCGGCTTCCTGGGCGAATGCGGCGATGGAGGAAAGGGTCACGAGGAGTGCGGAAAGTTTCATGTTTAGCCTTGTTTTAAGGTGATTGTTTGTTTCGCGCGGAAATATAGAAAAATTCGCTATACCAGCTTCTTGTCGAGCAGCGGGAATATACGGTTGAGTTCGAGCAGGTCGAGGATATGCTCGAAGTCGCCGGAGATGCTCTCGATGTTTTCGAGGGCGGATTCCTCGCCAAACGCAGGCTCGGATTGGAGTGTCCCGCTTTGCAGTAGCGGCGCGAGCGTGCGCATCGAAAGTGTGCTTCCGAACAGGGTCTTTTTTGCCTGCGACTCGAACGTATCCATGGGAACGGTGGCATGCCCGTTCTTGAGCGGAATCCCGTTGTCGCGGACGGCCTTTACGAATGCGGTGAGCACGAGCTGGTCGGTGATGGAAAGGATGTTCGGCGATACCTGCTTGTTGATGGCGCGGTAGCGGAGGGCCTCGTAGAGCATGGGGACAATCTGGAGGCTGGAGACCCTCACCGTTTCGCCTTCGACTTTCAAAAGTCCGATGCCCTCGAGAATCTGCAATAGTTTGTCTGTGTCGGACGCGTCCGTGTTGTTGAGGACGAGCATCTTCTTGCGGATGGTCGTAACCGGGATGTTGTCCGCGCCCGAGGTAGAAAGGTGCTTGCTGAAAAGGAACAGCAGTGCCGGGAGCGCCTGCACGATCTTGTGCTTTTTCTGGTTGCTCTCGGCGATGTGGCAGTGGTTTGCGATAAATGAAAGCGTGGAGCGGAACCAGGCAGGCTTGAGTTCGAGTTCACGCTGGAGTGCCGCCTGCTCGATGAAGACTATTTCGCTATTTTCGGCGGCGCGGACCGTGTATTCGCGGGGGGCGCTTTCGAGGAGGCTGAATTCGCCGATGAGCGAGCCGGGCCCGAAGTTCTGCCAGTGCCTCTGCCGCAGCTGCTTGGACATGCCGACGAGCATGCCCGACTTGACGATGACGAGGCTCGATGCCTTGTCGCCTTCGAGGAACAGGTATTCGCCTTCCTTGACGAGCATCAGACGGCCCCCCGGAGGTTGGAGTCGTAACGCAGCGCCGTGAGGAAGTATTCAATTTTCTTGAGGTCGATGTGGAACTTGTTCGAAAGCCCTTCCTTGAAGCAGCCCAGGTCCTGGAGCGTAATCCACTGCGCGACATCGATGGGGAGTTCCCTCTCGTTCAGGAGCGATATCCATTCGGGAGCTTCCATCTCGACGGTCTCGTCGAGCGTGGTGAGGTGCACGAGGATGCGTTTTTGCGGGAGGCTCAGCCGGAGCGGTTCCCATGAGATGCCTTCGTCCTGCGCAAACAGGTAGTCCGAATAGATTTGCATGAGCATCGCGTTGTGGACCTGCAGGTAGAGCGAATCGCCGTCTTTCGAAATGGCAATGAAGTTGCGGCGGGCAAGGGCCTTCACGTCTTCCTTGATGGTCGCTGCCGGGATGCGGGTAATCCAGTTGAATTCACGGACGAGATCTTCGAATGCGTACTTGTGCCCCGATTCCAGGTGGGCGCAGTATTCCGCGAGACTCATCAGCGTATTCTCGACCGGGGTCGTGCGTGCGGATTCCTTTAGCAGGCGAGTCTTTACGGCGAGGTTCTTCAGGATGGCGAGCAGCCAGACGGGGATGTTCTTGAGCTCGGATTCGAGACATTCTTCCGAGAGCACGGTGATTTCGGAATCTACGGAAGCCTCGATGGTGTAGCGCAGGGGCTCGCGTTCGAAAAGCGATGCCACGCCGACGATATCGCCCGGCTGCATCTTGAACTTGACGGTTCGGTTGCCACCAGCCTTGTCCACGGCGACGAGTTCGCCCTCGTCGAGGATGATGAGTTCCCGATTTCCGGAGTCCGGAGAATATACAACAAAACCCGCCTTCACGCGCGAATGCGTGGGCGGGATAACTTGCTGCCGGGAATTCCCGTTCATCGGGAAACTACCCCTTGAAGCCTAATTAGGCCTCGCGTTCTTCGATACGGGCTGCCTTACCGCGGAGGTTGCGCATGTAGTAGATGCGGGACTGGCGGACCTTGCCGGCGCGGTCGAGAACGATGGAGTCGATGCGGGGGCTGTTGACCGGGAAGATGCGTTCGACGGCCACGGAGCCGGACATCTTGCGGACGGTGATCGTCTTGGAAATGCCGGAGTTCTTGTGCTGGATCACGACACCCTTGAACGGCTGGATACGTTCCTTGGTGCCTTCAATGACCTTGACGTTCACGGTAACGGTGTCGCCGGCGCGGAAAGCCGGAATATCGGACTTCACGTTTTCGTTGTGGATTGCTTCGATGTTCAGGGACATAATGTGTACCTCTTAATTATTTGTCGCCAAATTTAGCATTTAATTTGATTTTTTCAAGGATGTCGGGGCGTCTTTCTTGCGTTCTTTTCAAGGATTCCTGCCTCCGCCACTCCGAAATGTTCTTGTGATGGCCCGAAAGCAGCACTTCGGGCACCTTTTTTCCCTCAAATTCCTCCGGGCGGGTGTAGACCGGCCATCCCAGTACGCCCTGCGCGAAGGAGTCGGTGTCGCCGCTCTCGCGGTTGCCCAGCGCCCCGTCGATGAGTCTCACGACCGCGTCGGTCAAAAGCATTGCGGGCAGTTCGCCCCCGCTGACCACGAAATCGCCTATGGAAATCTCCATGTCGACCTCGGTCTGGCGGATGCGGTCGTCGATGCCCTTGTAGTGCCCGCACACGAGAACCAGGTGGGATTCGTGCGAGAGTTCCTCCGCAATCTTGTGCGTAAAGGGCACGCCGTCTGCCGTGAGGTAGATGACCTTCCCGCCGTCCTGCTTTACGCCCGTGCTGCGGATGGCTGCGGCGAGCGGTTCGGGCCGGAGCACCATGCCCGGTTCACCCCCGTAGGGCACGTCGTCCACCTGGCCGTAGTCGTTTATCGCGAAGTCGCGGAGGTAGACCGTGTTGAATTCCATGAGGCCCTTCGCCTGTGCGCGCCCCATGATGGATTGCTTCATCGGGGCGAACATCTCGGGGAATATGGTGATGCAGTCGATGACCATCATGCCTCCCCGCTGTTCTCGGGCAGCGCTTCCGAGGAGTGGTCCTCGGGGCAGAGCGCCTTCAGGTAGGCCGCGTCGCACACAATGAACCCTCCGTCCTCGTCGATATCGAGCACGCAGTCGTCTATCCACGGGGCGAGGATGGACTTGCTGCTGAATTCGGACTGGAAGGCGCCGTCGAACTTGATGTTGAAAGCGTTGACCGTCGGGAGTTCCTGCACCTCGAGCACTTCGCCGATGTCCTTGCCGTCTTCGGTATGGACGCGGAAGCCTTCCAGGTCGTCGATGTAGTACTCGCCCTCGGGTGCGGGGAGCCTCTCCGATTCAGGAATCATCACGTCGCCGTTCACGAAGTGCGCGATCGATTCGGGCGTGTCGTAGCCTTCGAACTTCAAAAGCCAGATGTCGTTCGCCTGCTTGGAATCCTCGATACGCAGGTCCAGTTCCTCGCCGTTCGTCTTTTTGAGGCGCACGTCCTTGAGGCTCTTGTGGCGCGTAATGTCGTGGGTGAGGGGCATCGCCTTGATGTAACCCTTCACGCCATGCGTGCGCATGAGCTGGCAGACGGTGATGTAGGCTTCGGAATCGGACATCTTATAGTGGTTTGAAGTGTTCGGGGGATAAAAAAAGTCCCGTGCGTGGGGCACAGGACTCTTTAGCAAAGCTTGATTATGCTTCGGCCGGAGCTTCGGCGGCGGGAGCGGCCTCGGCAGCTTCCTTGGCGGCTTTCTCGGCTTCGATCTTGGCGAGGGCCTTGGGGCCGAGCTTCACGGCCTTCTTCTTTTCCGGACGCGGAGTGGCGGTCTTGCCTTCGATGGAGCGGCCGGCCTTGATCTCGTGGAAGAGGTCGAGGATGCCGACCTGCTTCAGGAGGTTGCGGACGGTGTCGGACGGCTGGGCGCCGACGGAGAGCCACTTGAGGATCTTTTCCTGGTCGAAGCGGATATCGGCCTTCTTGAGGTTCGGGTTGTAGAAGCCGACCTGTTCGATAAAGCTATCGTCGCGAGCCTTGCGGTTGTCGATGACGACGGCGCGGTAGATGGGGTTGTGACGCTTGCCGAAGCGGGCGAGACGGATAACAGTTGCCATTTTAACCTCTTTTTGGGGTTCCCGGAGACCGGGGTTGTTGTTTTTGCCGGGGCAATATAGAAATAAACCATTTGTGTGTAAAGGACGGAAATGTAAATTTTTCCGTCATTTACGTATAAATTAACGTTCAAAACTATAAAATTTGGCGAAATTTCTTCAAAATCGCCAAAAAAAGACTTTTGCGGATTCCCTGCCCGGGGGCTAGTTGCCACCTTTTAGGATGGCGCGGAGCTCATTTGCGGCCTTCTCGAGGTCGTCGTTCACGATGGTATATTCGTATTTTCCCTGCGTTTTCGCGAATTCCATCTCCTTTTTCGCATTGTGGAGGCGGGTCTGGATGACTTCTTCCGAGTCGGTGCCGCGGCCGCGGAGCCTGCGTTCGAGTTCCTCTTCGCTCGGGGGGAGGATGAGGATGCCGGTCGCGTCGGGGTAGACCTTGTCGAAGTTCACCTTGCCGAACACGTCGATGTCGAACAGGACGCGCTTGCCCTGACGGAGCATGTCCTCGACAAAGAACTTGGGAGTGCCGTAGTAGTTGCCGTGCACCAGGTTGTATTCCACCAGCGCATCGTCCTTGATCATCTGCTCGAACTCTTCCTTCGTCTTGAAGAAGTAGTGCACGCCGTTTACTTCGCCCTCGCGGGGGGCGCGGGTGGTGGCCGAGATGGAATACACGATGTCCGGGAATTCGCCAATGACCTTGTCCTTGAGGGTGGTCTTGCCTGCGCCGCTCGCGGCACTCATCACGAAAAGTTTGTTCTTCATGATGTAAAATTTAGTAAAATCGGGCCCGCGGGTGTGATTTTTGACAAAAGGGGCTCCGCGAATTTGATTTTGCTCAAATAAATGAAAGCCGAGGATGTGATATGACGCAAGAGCTCCGCGATGTTGTTAAAAAAAAGTTTTGCGATTGTTATATTTATATTCACTTGGCGAAAGGGATTAGGAGATTCTATGAAATCTAGTTTTATTGCTGTTGTGTTGGCGTGCCTTGCAGGCATGGCCTTTGCCGACCCGACTGTATCTATCTTTGTGAAGGACGCCTCCGAGTTCCAGGCGATACAGGCTGACTTGCAGCAGTTGAAGGCGGGCATCGGGAGCGATAACCCCGAACTTGATTCCCTGATTACCCGTGCGAACCGCATCGCGAAAATGAACGACCGGTGTAGCATGGTTTCTATAAATGACGTGCTAGACGAGGAGTGCGGTCATTTTTATGCCGTGGAACTCCCCGAATTCGAATCGCGCTACATGGAAGTGACCGGCGAACTGCGCCTGGGCGTGGTGACCATGGCGAACGACCTGGAACAGCGCACGCAGCAGATTGACGCCTGTACCGACGCCTTTTCTCGCATTATCGCGAGCAAGGAGAACCTCCTGAAAATCGAGGGCGGCGTGGACCTGGAACCGCTCTCGCATGCGGGCGCTTTCGATGCATCTTACAACTTCAAGCTGCGCTACGACGAACGCCGCATGGACCAGCAGAAGCATTTTACCGAACTCTGGCTCTCGAAGTGCGGAGACATTGTGCTGCGCAAGTCGGGCGACGAGTTTGCACCGCTCTTTGTGCAGGCGCTCGACCACATGAACGACTCGCTTTTGCATACGAAGACGAACCTGAAGGTGGTTCTCGATACGAGCGACCTCTCGCTCTACCTGGACCTGAACAGGCCGGTGGCGGGCGCGTACTACCTGAGCGGCGCCGAACTCTTCAACGTGACGCAGATTCCTTCGGGCAAGGAGAACGCGCACCTGCTTGTGAACATGAAGGACAAGTCCGTGAACTTCCCGAAGGGACGTGACGGCGAAATGGCCACTTACAAGGGCCGCGTGGAATTCGAGAAGGCGAGCGACGACCTGGTGGGCCGCTGGATTTGGGGTCGCGATTCTACGGCCATCAAGGCGATGCCCAAGATGAATACGAAGACGGTTGCATCCGAGGTGGTGACTGCCTCGGGAACGGTGTCCAATGCCGCTCCGGTAGCGGAAACGGCCCCGCAGGCGGGCGACAAGGTCGATACCGGCATTCCCGAAGCGGAAAAGTCGGGAGACACGCACTGGGTGCTTATCGGTATTTCGGCGGCAACGCTCATTACGGGCACGACGCTTGCTGTGGTTTACAACAACAAGGCGAAAAGCGAAAGCGAAAAAATGCCGGCTTCGCGCGAAGAATTCAATAAACGCCACGACGACATCGGGAAGTACCAGAAGTATCGCACCGCGGGCATCGGCATTGCCATTGTGGGTGGAATCGGCCTCGGGCTGAGCATCGCATTCTAGGGAGGAAACTATGAAAAAGATTTTTGCGCTCATCCTCGCATTCCTCTTTGCGGCCTGCAGCAACTACCAGGAAGAGTTCGACAACAACTTCGGGGCGCTTGAGTATGTGGACGATGTTGATTATTCTTCGTCGTCGGGAGACGATGATCCGTTGCCTTCGTCTTCGGATGTTGATAATCCGTCGTCATCTTCTGTTCCGACATCGAGCGGTGCCGAACCGCAGTCTTCGGAAGCGGTTCCGACCCAGAGTTCTGAGAAATTGTCCAGTAGCTCTGCTGAATCTAGCAGCTCCGCAAAGTCTAGTAGCTCCGCGAAGTCGAGCAGTTCGGTAAAATCGAGTAGTTCGGAGACCTCTTCTTCGTCGTCCAGTTTCGGGTCGAGCGGAAGCTTCACTTATGTGATCAATAGTAAAACATACACTTCAAGCTATGTGAGACATAACAATTATATTTGGATGGACCAGGATTTGGTAAACAGTGTTTGGGGGCATTCTTCAGGTGAATGGAATGGTGCTCCCAAATATTTCACATGGTCAGAGGCTAAGAAAGCTTGCCCGAATGGGTGGCGCTTGCCGAAATCTGAGGAAATTAGAAAGTCTCGTAATTTAGAAAATAGCACATCTTTTAATGATAGTGGTGCTTTGGCAGGTTATTTCCTTTATACTAAATGGCACAAAGTAGGCGAAGAGGGCATGTATTGGACCAGTGACACTACAGGTGGTTATGCCGAAGTCTTTTCGCTTAAGAAAAACGGTGGGGCTGGCAAAATTGTCAGTGTAAATATAGGTTTTGAAGATAAGTCGGTAATGTTACCTGTTCGTTGTGTCCAGCCAAGTGGTAATATGTTTAATGAACCGAGAAGTTCTTCTCTGTCGATTAAACTTTCAAAGGAAAAAATCTATGACAGCACTTATGTGACTGTAACAATAGGCGACCAGACTTGGATGGCGGAGAACCTACTCTATTATTATAACTTTGGCGTCGCAGAGAAGTGTTATGATGGAAATAAAGCTCTTTGCAGGGTATATGGCAACTATTTTACTTGGAATAGTTCGCAACAAATTGATGAAAAGTGTAGCACATACGATAGCAAATGGATTCTTCCGACAGAATCAGATGTAAATACATTAATAGAAACTGTTGGAGGTGTAGATAAACTCGCATCTGTTGGGATGGAAGGGACGAATGCCGCTGAATTTGATATAGTTCCATCGGGCCATTATGCAAAAGGTGCGGTTTTCAAAACTGTGGAAGAATCTGAATATCCAGCGTGTTTCTGGTTGTTTGCGGATGCAATATATGACGAGTCGGATGCATTTTACGAGTCGGATGCATTTTGTATAAAAAAAGATCTCACTGGATCAATCGTTAAACTCCCTGTAGCTGAATATCATCCAATTCGCTTAATACGAAATCCAAGCTGCCGTTAGCTTTCATAGTATTGCGCCTAATTTAAACGTCTACATATAACCGTATAAATCCCGGGGCCGATGGCTCCGGGATGACTTGCTTTTGGATGACTGCTAGTTCTTCTTATCTTCGATGTATAGCGGACGCTGCTTGACTTCGTCGTAGATGCGGCCGATGTATTCTCCGAGAATCCCGATTGACATGAGCTGCACGCCCGCAAAGAACACGATGGCCGTCATGAGCGAAGCCCAGCCGGGGACTGTCGTCGCGGGGCTCAGTATTTTTTCGAGGATGGACCATACGAATACGCCGAAACCGACAACGGTTGCAAAAAGTCCCATGTAGAAACTGACCTTGAGCGGGGCGGAACTGAATCCGGTAATGCCGTCGAAGGCGAGGTGCAGCATCTTCTTGAGCGGGTACTTGGACTTGCCCGCAGTGCGTTCGGCACGGTCATACTTGACGCCAATCTTTTTGAAGCCAACCCAACAGACAAGCCCGCGCAAGAAGCGGCTACGTTCCGGCAAGTTCTTGAGCTGGTCCACCACGCAGCGGTCCATGAGGCGGAAGTCGCCGGTATCGGGCGGAATTTCGATGCTCGTGAGCTTGCCGATGACACGGTAGAAGCAGAACGCGGTAAAACGCTTGAAGATGGTTTCGCCCTTGCGCTTGTTCCTCTGCGCGTAGACGACCTGGTAGCCCTCGCGCCACTTTGCGAGCATTTCGTGGATGAGGCTTGGCGGGTCCTGCAGGTCGCCGTCGATAATCACCACCGCATCGCCGATTGCATGGTCGAGCCCCGCGCTGAAGGCAGCCTGGTGCCCGAAATTGCGGCTGAAGTTGATAATCTTGTTATTCGGATTGCCCGGAAGCAGTCCCTCGACAATTTCGCGCGTCTTGTCCTTCGAACCGTCGTTCACGAAAATGAGTTCGTGTTCGATATCCTTGAGTTCTTCTTCGAGAACGCGGTAGGTTTCGGCAACGATTTCTTCTTCGTTAAAGACGGGAATGATGACAGATAAAAGCATGGCTAAATAATAGTAATTAAGGAATCAGGACGGGATGGACGAAGTCCACGTGGCTGCAGTCGATGCTCCCCTTGGGTATAGTCTTGAGGGTGAGTTTCTGGACTCCCTCGGTGTTTGCTGATAGCGTGTGGATGATTCCGTTCTGGAATACGGGGCTCGTGGCAAGCACGTTCCCGTCACCGATGATTTGCACCGAAACGCCCTCGCTGCAGAGGCTTTCGTCGTCGAGCCCGAACGATGTGCGGAACGCGCGGTACTTGCCTTCGAGATTGAACGATGTTTCCGAGGCGGCGTGAGTCGAGAATCCTTCGGCGAAGTGCTTGCCGTCGAGAATCATGTCGTGGTTCTCGATGCTCTTGCCCCAGTGGAGTTTGCCCCAGTCCTGGCGGTGCTCGACGAGTATCGACTGCGGAAGGCGAGTTGTCCCCCCGGCATCGTTGAAGTAGTATTTTGAAACATCGGCAAGCTTCGTGCGCTTTTCCGTGTCCGTGACGATGTAGCGGATGGTGTTGTAACCGGGCTGCAATTTGTCATAACCCACCAGAACGTTGTATTCTCCGGGGGCGTAGACTGTATCTTTCAGCAGGAACTTGTCAAGCGTAATCCGGAGTGCCCAGTTCCGGGTCGCTTCTGCCTGTTCCTTGAGCTTGTAATTCAGGAGCAGCGGGG
>DJXN01000002.1 GCA_002449765.1 Fibrobacter sp. UBA7003 | reverse complement strand
AAGATGGTTATGAGCCGGCCCTTCGGCAAGCTCAGGGACCTTGGAGCAATGAAATTTTTCATAAAAACATCCCCGTCTATAGTTTATCTTGTTAAATATAGGTAATGCCCCTGCCAAAGTCCATACCCCCCCCATTGTAAAATTTAGGAAACAAGACAAAAGTCCAGAATAACGCAGAAAAACAACTTTTTTCAAGGTTTTCCGTCAAAAATTTCCTATATGACTCAACTTAGGACATATAGGAGTCATAACTTGCCAAATGTAGGCATTTTATGGTAGATTTGGCGAATTATACACTTGCGGGTCTTAGAGGATTCCTTGAACAGCTTGACTTTTTCAAGGAGTTCCGTCAAGTAATGCTGCGTGACTTCGTAGGGGCTGGTCGAAAACTTCATTTCACAGATGTTGATGACGTTGTCGATGCGGTCGATTAGAAGGTCGAATTGTGCGCCGTCTTTCCCTGTATATATCCAGCTACAAGGGGCACTTTCTATTCCAGAGATTCCGAGTGCGTTCAGGATTTGCGGATAATGCTGAAGGCACAGCATTTCGAATGCGTAGCCGCACCAACTGTTGTATTCAGGCTTACCCTGGATTTGCAGCCATTGGTTGCGGCGACCCTTCGCCCGTTTCGCGAGGATGACGAGAAGGGTTGCGGGGTTTTTAAGGGGCGGAGCCTCCCCCGCCTATGCCTTCAAAGCATATCTTTTATGCGAAATAAGTATTTGGGTTTGTTGCGGGATTTGGTTATTTTTAGGGCATGAGGTGGTTCTGTTTCTTGTTCGTTTTCCTGTTCATGGCGTGTTCGAGCGATGCGGCGTCGCAGGCGGTGCCGAAGGTTTCGGACAAAGGAGGTTCAAGCGTGCAGAGTAGCAAAGGGGCGGCCCCAACGGTCAAGTTGAATTCGGGTTTCGATATGCCGGTTCTCGGGCTTGGCACTTGGACTTTGCGCGGCAAGGTGGCTGAAGACGCAGTCTATGTCGCCATCAAGAACGGGTATCGATTGATTGATACGGCAAAATATTACGACAACGAAGAAGCCGTGGGTAGGGGTATTCGTCGGGCAATTGACGATGGGCTCGTGAAGCGCGGAGATTTGTTCGTGACATCGAAACTGGTGCCGTGGAGCAGTTCCCTGGACGAAGACATCGACGACTCACTCGAAAAGCTGGGGCTCGAATATATTGATTTGATGCTGTTGCACCAGCACGGGAGCGACGCCGAAGACAAGGCGGTTTACAGGGCTATGGAACGTGCTGTGAAGGCGAAGAAGATCCGTTCCATCGGCATATCGAATTACTACACCGAAAAGACGGCGAAGCGCTTTTTTGCCGATTTCGAAATCAAGCCTGCCGTGGTGCAAAACGAGAGCCATGTGTTTTACCAGAACACGGAATTCAAGGAATACGCAAAGCGATACGGCGCCGTGGTGGAATCTTATTACCCGCTGGGCGGGCGCGGCCACACCGAAGATGTTTTGGGGAACAAGGTTGTCGCAAAGATAGCGAAGGCTCACGGGAAATCTGCCGCACAGGTGGTGTTGCGCTGGCACGTGCAATCGGGTTACATTGCCATTCCGGGTTCCAAGAACCCTGACCACATCGCAGAAAACATCTCGATTTTCGACTTCGAGTTGACAGACGACGAAATGAAGCAAATCGCCGCCCTCGATACGGGCCACCGCTACGAGAACTGGTGAAAATTGCCAAAATTTTAGTCAAACTGGATAAAAAAGTACATTTTTTATCCAATACAGTGCATTTATTGAATAAAAAAAGCTATTTTTATGGGTAAAGGACGGTTCATCCTATGAAGATAGCCATACAAAACCAGCGCAAGGAGCGGGACAGACTTCTCGGTCTGCCGTATATCCCCCGTCAAACCATATACAACTTTGACGAATTGCTGAAAAGTCCGAACATCAAGCTTTTGACGGGGCCGAGGCGTGTCGGAAAATCCACCCAGGCCCTTTTGATGTTGCGGGGCAAAAACTTCGCCTACCTGAATTTTGACGACAACGAACTATTGAACAAGTGGGACGAACAGCAGGCCGAGATGTTGCTTGGCGAAATTTATCCGAATTACGAGTACCTGCTGCTGGACGAAGTGCAGAACATTGACGGTTGGGACGTCTGGGTTAATAAACTTTATCGACGTGGTGTAAATTTGGTCATAACCGGCAGTAACGCCAAAATGCTTTCTGGAGAAATGGCAACCGTACTAACTGGCCGCTACCTTGAAATCAACATGCTGCCATTTAGCCTTGCCGAAGCATCGCAGTTTGCAGACCGCTTGGGTAATGCAGAAAAAATACAAGACGACTTCTTGAAAAACGGCGGTTATCCAGAGACTTTTACTCAAAGGTCTATTACCCAAAGTTATTTACAGATCCTTTTCGATTCCATTCTGTACAAGGATATTGTCAGAAGACATAAGATCAGAAACGCAACTGACTTGAACAATGTAGCCATGTTTCTTTTGTCCAATTTCACGGGAACATTTAGCTACAATGACGTGGCAGATGACCTTGGGCTCTCTAGCGTCAGCACAACAAAAAAGTTCATGGATTATTTGCACGAGCCGTTTCTGTTTTATTATCTGGACAGGTATAACAACAAACTAAAGTTGATGAAAAAAGCGCCTCGCAAGGTGTATGTGGTTGACAATGGTTTTGTTGCGTCGAAGGCTTTTAATTTGAGCGATAATCTCGGAAAACTGCTGGAAAACCAGGTCTTTGTGGAGTTGCTCCATCGCGGGTATGACACCGAAAAGACTTTGTTCTATTACCATTCCCGAAACGACAAGGAAACCGACTTTGTACTTCGTGAAGGCAACAAGGTCAAGGAACTTATCCAGGTTTGCTACGACATGTCCAAAGAAAAGACTATAAAGCGGGAAGTAGACAGCATCGTCGAATGTGCGGGAGAACTAGGCTGCGACAACCTGACTATTGTGACATGGAACGAGGAAAGGACTATCGAAAAAAAAGGCTACACCATCAAAGTTGTGCCTGTGGGTAAGTTTTAAACGTCCACTATTCACTTGGCGCATAGCGGATTTATTATATTCTCCCCAAAAGGGGCTTTTTATGTTTGTCGAGACCTACATTTTGCGATTGCTGGCCGGGTTCCTGGAATACGGGACGCTTTCGGCCGTTGCGGACAAACTCTACACTTCGCAGCCGGCGGTGAGCCGCGCGTTCAAGAAGTTGGAAGACGAAATCGGTGCTCCGCTCTTTGAGCGCAAAAAGAACCGCATCGAGCTGAACGAGAAGGGACGCACGGTCGCCGAATATGCGAAGCGCATCATGGATTTGCAAGGCGAGATGATGGAAAAGGTGAGCCCGCAGGGAGCGGGCACGCGCACGTTCTCCATCGCGTCGGTGGCCATCCTCCCCGCCATGCGGATGGTGCAGGAACTGCAGGAGAAATACCCCGGCGCGCAGGTCACCTACGAGATTATCGACAATGAGGCGGGCGTGCTGAAGGCGCTGAACGAAGGCACGGCGGATATCGGCATCACGCTTAAGGCCCCCCGTGCAAAGAAGTACCGTGCCGAAAAATATATGCAGGAGCGGCTCTCGATTGCGCTCCCGAAAAAGCACCCGCTTGCCAAGCGCAAGTCCATCCGGCTCCGGGAACTCAAGGGCGAAACCATCATCCAGCGCAGCAACGTAGGGTTCTGGGAGCAGGTCAAGCGCAAGAAGATTCCCGACGCCACCTTCATCAAGCACGACAGCACAAAGGGCATTTCAAAGCTCATCGAACAGTCTTCGCTGTTGACGTTCGTTTCGGACCAGAAGTTCGATTACGACATTCCCAAGAGCCGCAAGATTGTGCCGCTCGCCGACCGCGAAATGAACGTGGAATTTTTCAAAGTGACGCTGGCGTAGAATCTATTTCCCGCTGGTCGCCTTATCGCCAAACAGTGCGCGGGCATTGCCATCAAGAATCATATCGTAATAGGGCGCAAGGTCAGCCTCTTTTTTCAGATACGCCTTGAGCCGTTCGATGCTCGCGGTAAGCACCTTGGGCGCCACGTAGGGGTAATCGGAGCCGTAAAGCAGGTGGTCGGGCGTGGTGATGGTAAGCATCATGCGGATGGTCTCTGCGGAGTGTGCTCCGGCAAGGTCGTAATAGAGCGAGGCCAGGTTCTTTTCCCAGTCGATATTCCCGATGAGCTTGTTCTGCTGCATCACGGGAATCAGCGACTTCATGCGGGGCAACGCGAGCGGGAGATACGCGCCGCAATGGGGCACCACCACTTTCACGTTTGGGTAGCGAGCCAGCACGTTCCTAGAAATCATGTTGGTGACAGCTCGGGTCGTTTCGGAAAGGTACTCCTGCATGGCAAGCGGGGTCTGCTTCATTACGTCCTTGTTGACGGGCTCCGGCCTGTGAGGGTGCAAAATCACGACGGCGTGCTTTTTATTCAGGTAGTCAAACAGGGCGTCCAGTTCGGGCGCGCCCAGGTACTGCCCCTTTACGTTGGTCGCAAGCTTGATGCAGTCGGCCTTGAGCGTATCGAGGGCGTAAGCCGCTTCGGCGATGGACTTTTTCACGTCGGGCAGCGGGAGTGCCGCGCAGTACATGAATCGACCGGGGTGTTGCTTTTTCAGGGATGAGCCGACCTCGTTCACCTTGCGGATGATTGAGGCGCTTTCGTTCGCGTCGCCGAAATAGGGCTGCGGGGCAGCGAGCGTCAAAACAGAGGTTTGCACCTGAGCTTCGTCCATCCATTTCAGGTGGGCGCTCACGTCCCATTTGGGGAGCGGAAAACCTTCGTCCAACTGCGCGTTATGCTTTTGCAAATTGGCCAAATAATCCGCAGGAATCACATGGGAATGGACGTCGATGGCACCGCCGGCAAAGGCAGCCGCGGCCAGGGATGCGGTCAAAACAATGCTTGCAGTTAAGTAATTCTTAAAATTCATGGCAATCCCGATGATGGTCGACTATGGGTTACGGGCGCAGAACGTCTTCCAGCCATTCTTCGATTTCCTCGCGGCTGGTGCCGATGGCGAAGCGCTTGCTTTCGAGCCATGTGGAATTGGGCGTAAGTTCCTGCAGCAGCTTGGCGCTTTGGCCCAGCGGGCTTGAAGCCGACGTGCAGAAAGTGAGCAGGGTCTTGCCGGAAAAGTCGTAGCCTTCGAGGAACGTGCTTATGATGCGGGGTGCAATCCCGTGCCATATCGGGTGCGCGATGATGACGGTATCGTATTCGTCCATGTTCTCGACAGCGGTTGCGATTTCGGGGCGGGCGGATTCGTCTTTCTGTTCGCGGTCGGCGCGGCAGTCCGTATAATAGGCGATGTCTTCGTCGGTGTAGGGGATTTTCGCGGTGATTTCGAATAATGTTGCGCTTAGGTATTCCGCAGCGTATTCGGCCAGTGGCTTGGTGTTGCCCGTTCTCGAGAAGTAGGCCACGAGTGTTTTGCCACGGGACTTACTCGCCGGAGTGACCTCACCTGTCGGCGAAGACGAACTGTCGTCGGAACACGCAGCAAGGAGGCTCAAAAACAGAGCCAGGAGCAAGGTCGAAAACAACGCGGGCGATTTCATAGGGCTACTTCCTGATGAACTTTTCGTCGGTCTTGGGCATGGTGTTGTCGGGCGTGTAGCGCTCGACCGTCATTTTCAAGTCGTACTTGTCGCGGAGTTTCGCAATCGTCTTCATCATGGGCGAAGCGTGGTGCACGTCGATGGCTGCCTGGCTTTCCCACGCGTCAATCAGCAAGATAGTCTCGGGATCGTCCAGCGACTGGAAATATTCGTAGCGGATGTTGCCCTTCTCGGCACGGATTTTCGCCACCGTCCCGCTAGAGACCATCTCTTCGGCGAACTTCTTTGCCGCCCCGTTCTTACCCGTATAGCGCAGGTTTACCGTAATGTTGCTCATGGCACTCTCCGCAAACACGCTCGCAGCGAGCGCAAGGATTGAAAATAGCGTTAAAAACTTGAGTTTCACTTTGCCACTCCGAAATGTTTCGCATATAATATAAATTTTTTCGGAACATGCACAAAATGCTTAATTTTCATGCTCAGTATGCGTGAGACGCATAGTGAACGAGCTTTTGGGGAGGGGTCGTCTTCGGTTACAGAGGCAGGTCCTTGCCCATGCCGAGCTTGAGTTCTGTGCGCCTGCGTACGACCATCTCGTTGAAGAGGTCGGTGAGGCTGTCCTCGATGCTTATCATGGGTTTCCAGCCGATTTCGTTCACCTTGGTGGGGTCTCCCACAAGAAGCGGAATGTCGTTCGTGCGTTCGTAGGCGGGGTCGAAACGGAAGTCCACGCTCACGTCAGCAATCTCGACGAGCATGTCGACAAGTTCGCGGAAGGTATAGGACTTTCCGCTGCAGATGTTGTAGACTTGGCCGGAGGGGGCCGTGTTGAGAATCTGTATCATCCCGCGGGCAACGTCGCGAACGTCCACCACGTCGCGGCTGATATCAAGACTGCCCGAATAGACAACGGGTTCGGCATGGTAATACTTTATCTTTACCAGCTGGTAGGTAATGGAGGGGATTGCGAAACGCCTGCTGTGGTGCGGACCCGTGAAATGGAAGGGGCGCACGGCGACGATGTGCATGTCGTTTGCGTTGCGGAACTGGTTGCCGAGAATTTCCATGCACGCCTTCGATGTCGCGTAGGGAGTGAGCGGGTTCGGCAGGTCGGTTTCCTTGTGGAGGTAGGTGAGGTGCTGTTCCGTGCGGCCGTAAATTTCGCTTGAACTGAGCAGCATGATTTTCGCCTTCGGAACCACCTGCCTTGCGGCTTCCAGGAGCGTCTGCGTGCCGAGCAGGTTTATGTTCAGGGTCTCGTAGGGCTTCTTGTAGCTGAGCCCCACGGAGGATTGGCTTGCGAGGTGGTAGATGTGCGTAGGCTCGACCTTCTGCATCATCTCCAGCACGTCCTTGAAGTTCAGCATGTCGCCAGTGAGGTACTCCACGCCGTCCACCTTCTGCCAGGGCTGCGGCTGTTCATCGCTGAAACTGTAAAGTCCGCGGCTCGTGCCACTTAGTGCCGAGAGGATATGGAATCCGAGTCCTCCCGTTCCGCCTGTAACTAATATGCTCATATGCTATTCCTCACCTAATTGCATCCCATGCTTTCGTTACAATTTCTTTTTCGATGTTCGTCACTTTTTCGACCGCACCGATTCTGGTGGGCAGAATGTAGACGCGCGTGCCCTTTTCGGCCTTCTTGTCGACCGCCATCGCATCCCAGGCCTTTTCCGTATCCACGCCAAAGGTTTTCGGGAATCCGAGCGCATCGAGGAGCGCGTTCTGGCGGGCCTCTGCCGCGGCATCCATCATACCGAGCATTACGGCGGCCCTTGCGGCAACGCGCATCCCGAGCGAAACCGCGATGCCGTGGCTGAACATGTTGTAGCCGGTAAGTTTTTCGATGGCATGCCCGAAGGTGTGCCCGTAGTTGAGAATGGCGCGCAGGCCCGATTCCTTCTCGTCGATGCCCACGACCTCTGCCTTGATCTGGCAGCTGCGGAAAATCATGTGCTTGAGCGCATCGAAGTCACGGTTCTTGATGGCATTTACGTTGCCTTCCAGGTAGCGGAAGAATTCCTCGTCGTAGATGACGCCGTATTTGACGATTTCGGCAAGGCCCGCGAGGTATTCGGTGTCGTTGAGGGTCGAAAGTACCGAGATGTCGCAAACCACCGCGCGGGGCTGGTAGAACGCGCCTATCATGTTCTTGCCTTCGGGGTGGTTCACCGCCACCTTGCCGCCCACGGAACTGTCGACCATGCTGAGGAGGGTCGTGGGGAACTGGATGAACGGGATGCCGCGCTGGTAGGTGGCGGCTCCGAAGCCGGCCATGTCGCCAACGACACCGCCGCTGAACTGCAGAAGGCAACTCTTGCGGGTGTAGCCGCGGTGCAGCATGAACGTGAAAAGCTGGTTCAGGTTGTGGAGCGTCTTGTTGCGTTCGCCCGCCTGGAACTTGAATACGGGACACCTGCCGGCTTGGCCGCGGAGCATGTTCAGCATGTTGCCCTGCGCCTTCGCGATGGTCGTGTCGGTGCATACCAGAAATTCGTGTGAGGGGGAGAGCTGCAGGCCTTCGAGCAGGCATGCCGTCTCGGGGACGATATCCTTCCCGATAAAGATGGGGTAGCGGCCCCCGCTGCTCGGGTAAACATCGAGCGCGTGGCTCTTCCAAAACTGCAACATGCGCAGGATTCGCTCGATGATGTGGGAATCGTTCACGTCGTTCGTGCTTTCCACGCTGAAATCCGCCTGCGCGTAGTTCTTTTCGCGCTCCTTGAGCATCACCTTGATTTTCGCGAGGCGTTCCTCGTCGCTGAGGTTTGCGAGCAGCGGGCGCGTGTTCTTGCGGCCGATGCGTTCACTCAGTATTTCGGGCTTGGCCCACAGGCGGATGAGCGTTCCCGATTCGCGGATGACCTTCACGTTTTCGGGATTGTTGATGGCGCCGCCGCCGAGCGATACCACCTGGGGTGTCTCGTTGGCCGCGATTTCTGCAATCACGTCGCGTTCCATCTCGCGGAACTTCGCTTCGCCATCCTGTTCAAAGATCTCGCTGATGCTCTTGCCTGCGCGCTCGACGATAACTGCGTCGGTATCGACGAGCGGGCGGCCCAGGCGTTCGGAAAGGGTGCGGCCCGTGCGGCTCTTGCCGCTGGCCATGAATCCGGTGAGGAAAATATGCTCTTTCATGTTAGCCCTGCATCCCTTTGCGCATAATCGCAGTCAGTTCTTCGTTGGTGCGGCCCTCCGTCTCCTTCGGGAACCACTTGCGGAAACTTTCCAACCCCTGGTGTACGAGCATGCCTTCGCCCGTGACGACCTTGCAGCCCTTCGCCTCTGCCATCTGCAATAGCCTGGTGCGCGGCGGCGCGTACACGATGTCGCACACGACCTGCCCCTTGTGGAGGCATTCCGCGGGGAGCGGGCTTTCGCCTTCGTTCGGGGTCATGCCCACGGATGTCGCGTTGATGATGATGTCGAAATCGGCGGAGATGCTTTCGAAGTCGGCGAAGGTCGAAACCTTTACCCCGACCTCGACAAATACCGCATTAAGGCTGTCGGCGAGCGCCTGGCCCTTTTCTGCCGTGCGGCACACGATGGTGAGCGCGTTGCCCTGTTCCACGAGCGTAAACGCGATTGCCTTTGCGGCGCCGCCGTTCCCGAGGAGCGCCACGCGCTTGTTGCTGACGTTCACGCCGTTCTCTTCGAGGTTGCGGATGCAGCCGTACGGGTCGGTTGTCGTTCCGCGGAGGGTGCCCCCGACAATTCCGTCCTTCCAGTATAGCGTGTTCACGCTGCCGGTAAACTTGCTGATGTTGCTAAGCTCGTCTACGAGCCTGGGGGTTCCGTCGCAACCTACGAATTCGGTCTTGTACGGGATGGTGACGTTTGCCCCCCGGAAATTCATTGCCCTGAACCCGCGGATGGCGTCCGCGAATTTTTCCGGTTCTGGTGCATGGGGGAGGTAGCGTGCGTTGATTCCTAGCGCCTCGAAAAGGGCGTTGTGCATCGCGGGCGACTTGCTGTGCGCCACCGGATGCCCGAAGATACAGAGCGTCTCTGTTTTTCCGTCGATACGGTTCAATTTTACCTCTTTTGTCCGCCCACCTGGGGCTGAACTATAAATAATCCTTACAAAAGATATATAATATTTAGGGCAAAAGAGGATTTACTATGAAAAATTTTGTTGCCTTGTGTGTTTGTGCCTTTGCGCTGCTTGCTTGTGAATCGGATGAGCCGCAGAAGGCCGATAAGCAGGCGGTCGAGGCTCAGGCTTCAGTCCGGGAAAATACGGCCCAGCCGCAGAATTCCGCAGTGGATACGACAACCGACATGCAAGTTTTTGCTTACATCCTGGGCTCGGTCTACGGGTTGCCGTCGTACATGAATACGCCCCAGCGGGTCGGCGCAATGCTTGAACTCGATGCTATGATTCAGGGAATCGCCGACAACGAGAGGGCTCTGAAGGATTCAAGTTGGAAACTCCAGCTTTCGGCGGAAGAACAAAATGCGGTCAACAAGCACTACGACAAGGTGGCAAAGGAACGCAGGGAGGCGGGTGAAAACGCGTCGCCGATTGCTATTGCAGGGCCGATCACGGGCAAGAAGGTTGTCCTTGCGGACACGGCGTCCATGATAGTCAAGTATTCCTACACGCAGGGCGTGACAATCGATATTCTCTTTGATGGGATGAGAAAAAATTTCGGTGAGGATTTCGAGGCGAGATTCTTTATCCAGGGCGTGCGTGAATCCATCTACGGGATGATGGATTCGTCTTTCAAGAAGGCTTTTACGGATGAGAGGCTCAACGCGGTAAACACGAAGTACAAGGCCCGCATGGAAAAAATTCGCGAAGAACAGCGCCGTCGGTAAGATTTTTGTATTATATTTTCGCAAAACTTTAAAGGAGTAATATGAAAAACATGAAAATTCTCGTCATGGCTCTGGCTGCGGCCTTGTGCACGTCCGCCTATGCCGATACCTATTATGTTAGCAAGGAAACCGGTTCCAATCGCAAGGACGGCCTTTCTGCCGACAAGCCGATGAAGAACCTCCAGAAGGCGCTCGATGCCGCTCCGGCTGGTTCTACCATCCTCGTTGCCGAGGGTAACTACTTCGGTACGCTCGACTGCGGCAATATCCTTGTCACCAAGCCGGTGACTATCGTTGGCGGTTATTCCACCGATTTCAAGACCCGCGACGTGCTCAAGTACAAGACCCTGATCGAACCCACTGCCGAGTCCAACGGAACGGCAAAGGGCAATGGCACCATGCAGATCAAGCTGGACGGAGGCAAGGTCGTCATTGACGGTCTCCTGTTCAACCGCGGCAACTCCATCGCCTATAACGGTGACAAGGATCCGAACCGTGCGGGCAAGCCTGAAGGCGTGGAAAGCGGTATGATGCAGCCGATCGGGGCTGCCGGTGTCGGTGGTCCGGACCTGACCGGCCGCGTCCTCACGACCGAGACTTCCGAAATCTACCTCGACAACCCGACCGTCGACTTGGTCATCAAGAACTGCGCCTTCGTGAACGCTCCCAACTACGCTATCCGCGGCATGTTCAAGGGGACGGCCGAAATTTCGAACAACATATTCGTTGCGCTCCGTATGGCAGGTCTTGAACTCCGTGGTTCCAGCGCCAAGGAAAATGCCGTTGTCAAGTTCCATCACAACACCCTGCTCTTTGCATGGTCTCGTCTCAAGGACCAGGGCGACATGGGCTACGGATACCGCTACATGCCGGGTCTCAACGCCTACATCGACCACAACATTATCGGTTGCACCATCATGGCCGCCCTTGATCGTGGCCATGTCGATAGCGACAAGAAGAAGGAAGCTGCCCGCGTGACGACCGCGACCAACAACATCTTCTTCCTGAACAAGCAGGCCGACCTCATGATTCCGGGCGGTGGACAGTTCATGCGTATCTGGGCCAAGGACTTCGAGGATGTGGAACAGCTCGCCGAGGTCGAAGGCAACAAGACTCTCAAGGATCCGTCCGTGTTCAAGGGCAAGCTTGACGAAGCCTACCTGAACGGCTTCCTCAACGCAAGCTACAAGGAAAAGACCGATTACGATCCGAATTCTCCGGCGAACACCTTCCGTGCTGCGATGGGCATGAACATGGTCGGCAAGATGGAATCTTCCGCCACGATGTTCATGAACCGCTATCCGTTTGCGAAGGCGCTCGAACTGTTCGGTGCCGTGGAAGGCACTGGCGCCCAGGTTCCCAAGAACTAGAACTGCGACGGCATCCCGTCCGGTTTGAATGTGTCCCCGATTCGTTCGGGGGCTTTTTTTTATATTTGTTCCGTTAAAAACCAAAGGTTCAACTATGGAAATCCCTGAATCCTCGAATTTTGTACAGGACATCATCGTCAACGACCTCAAGACGGGCAAGCGCACCAAGGTGCATACCCGTTTCCCGCCCGAACCCAACGGCTACATCCACATCGGGCACGCCAAGTCCATCTGCCTGAATTTCGGTACCGCCATCAAGTACAAGGATTTCGGCGGCATCACGAACCTGCGCTTTGACGACACGAACCCCTCCAAGGAAGACGTGGAATACGTGGACTCCATCCGCGAAGATGTGAAGTGGCTCGGTTTTGAATGGAAGGGCGGCGAATACTTTGCCAGCGACTACTACGACCAGATTTACGCTTTTGCCGAAAAGCTTATCGAGATGGGCAAGGCCTACGTGGAAGACCTGACTCGCGACGAGATGCAGGAATACCGCGGCAACGATGCCGGCAAGCCCAGCCGCCCGAGCCCTTACCGCGACCGCAGCATCGAAGAGAACATGAAGCTCTTCCGCGAAATGCGCGACGGCAAGTACGCCGATGGCGAGAAGTGCCTCCGTGCGAAGGTGGACCTCGCTAGCCCGAACATGAACATGCGTGACCCGGTCATCTACCGCATCAAGCACTGCACCCACCACCGCACCGGCGACAAGTGGTGCATCTACCCGATGTACGACTTTGCCCACCCGCTCAGCGACTGGATCGAAGGCATCACGCACTCCATCTGTACGCTGGAATTCGAGGCGCACCGCCCGCTGTACGACTGGTTCCTGATTGAACTTGGCCTCGACAACCGCCCGCAGCAGATTGAATTTGCCCGCCTGAACCTGACCTACACCATGATGAGCAAGCGCAAGCTCTTGGAACTGGTGGAAACGAAGGCCGTGATGGGTTGGAACGACCCGCGCATGCCGACGGTTTGCGGTTACCGCCGCCGTGGCTTTACGCCCAGTTCCATCCGCGAGTTCTGCGACCGCATTGGCGTGTCGAAGGCCGACTCCATGGTCGACGTGAACCTCTTGTACTTCTGCATCCGCGAAGAACTGAACAAGACGGCGAACCGCGTGATGGCGGTTATCGACCCGGTGAAGCTCGTGATTGACAACTGGGAAGACGGCAAGGTCGAGATGATCAAGGTGGAAAACAACCCGAACGATCCCGCTGCCGGTACCCGCGAAGTCCCCTTCGGTAAGGAACTCTACATCGAGGCCGACGACTTCATGGAAGAACCGCCCAAGAAGTACTTCCGCCTCAAGCCGGATGGCGAAGTCCGCCTGAAGGGCGCCTACTTCGTGACCTGCAAGAGCGTCGAGAAGGACGCCAACGGCAAGGTGACGGTGATTCACTGCGAATACGACCCGCAGAGCAAGGGTGGCGAGACTCCCGATGGCCGCAAGGTCAAGGGCACCATCCACTGGGTTTCTGCGGCCCATGCCGTGGACGCCGAAGTGCGCCTGATTAACAACCTCTTCACGCTCGAAGATCCGGCTGCGGTTCCCGAGGGCGAAGACTGGCACGACTACCTGAACCCGGAATCCATGGTGATCAAGCAGGCCAAGGTGGAACCGAGCCTCGCAAACGCGAAGCTGGAAGACCGTTTCCAGTTCATGCGCCAGGGCTACTTCTGCCTCGATAGCGAAGATTCCAAGCCGGGCCACCTGGTGTTCAACCGCACGGTGGATCTGAAGGATTCCTTCGCTAAACAAGTGAAGTAATTCGCCGATAAACTTCGCAATACTGTGTCACGCGAACTCTCGCTGTATGTCAATACAGCTTCGATTCGCGTTCCTTGTCTTGCTCGTTTCTAGGCGAATTACAGTTTGATTGATTACAATGTTTTTAATAAATTAAAGGGTGGCTTTTGTGTCACCTTTATCATTTTTTATATATACTTACAGTATGAAATTCAAGACACTTCTCATTTTCTGCATGTCTGCCGCAGTCGCCTTTGCGGAAGACGACAACCCCTTGAAGCGCGCAATGGAAACTTTGAACGCCTCCAAGATTGCCTATTCCGTGAAGGAACTCAAGAAACCCTTCCCGGAACCGGACCGCAGCAACTTGCTGAACATGCCCGCCTACCGCAGGTTTGTGGATGGAGGTTACAAGGTGACCGCCTTCGAGTTCAAGGGTGACGTGAAGAAGGCTTTAGACAAGGCGGAGGACCTCTTTTCCAAGAAGGAATACGCGAAGGCCCGCGATGCCTACAAGCGCGTGTTGCTGCTTGACCCGAATGCGACCATCGTGATGGCCTACATCGCGCAGACCTTCGGTATAGAGCAGAACTGGGACATGGCTGAGTCCTGGTACAAGAAGGCGATTGAGGCGAACTACATCGATTACCTTGCGCACTGGCTGCTTGCCGACGTTTACCGCAACAAGGGCGACAGGAAAAGGGCCCTCGAGGAGATTTCTATAGCGAAGGTGCTGAACCGTAATAACCCGCGGCTCGAATCCCTGCGCCAGAAAATCTATGCGGCCAACGGGCTCGATTCAAGCCACTGGGCGTTCAACCCGCAGGCACGTGTCCTCCAGACACCCGATGGTTCCGTGGTGGTGGAGGCCGATACCCTCTGGATGTATTACGCGTTTATCGAGGCCGCGTGGAAGTTCGAACCCGAGTACAAGAAGCGTGCCGAGGCAAACAAGGACATGGGCGAGGCGATGATCAAGGAATGCCTTGCCGGCCTGTTGCCGAAAATTGATGAACGCAAGGCGAATTCAAAGACTCTTACCCGCCTGAACAAGGCCCTTTCGGCAGGGAAGATCAATTCCTTTATCATGTACGAAATCATTCTTCCGAATAAACCCTCGCTGGCGTACTACCTTGATAAAAAGCAGATAGAAGCCCTCGGGGATTACGTCATCTGGTCAAATCAGAAATAACTGGCGGAATTCCTTAGTCTTTTACACAACGGATGTAGTTTCCTCGATCCTTTAATTCGATTCCAACTTTCGCTATCTGGGTGTAGTGATGGAATTCCAACACATGCCCGTAATACACGCCATCTTCTGTGGGACTCCAGTAGTTGACGATTATCCCGTCAGAGATGAAAATCCCGTTTTCCTCTAGGTACCCGTCAGGAGATGCATTGAACCCGTACAAATTCGTTCCATTAGAACTGTTTCCCTCGTGATTGATTGCCCAACCTTCGGTGGATTTGAGGGCGGTTACGGCATTTTCTGCGCCGCCAACGGCTTCAATTAGCGTGTTGAATTCGCTATTATCGGGAAGGTGCCAACCGTCGGGGCATATGCCCTGTGCCGGATATTTGGGGGAGCACTTGTGCATCCAACCGCACCCGGTTTTTGCGGTGTCCATTGCGGCTGACCACAGGTAAATGCGCCCGAACTTTTCGCAGTTTTCAGGAACATTGTCAAAGCAGTAGTTCCCGTAACTTAGGGAGTCTATCTTGTAGTCGTAATTCAAGTTCTCGGCCATCCACATCTGACTCTTTATGCCTACGGTCTTGTAGGTTTTCCCGTCCCTCTTGTCTGTAAGCGTACCGAAGTTCAGGTGCTCGAAATCGAATGCCCAGCCATCATCGGTACACTTGTAGTAGGAATACTGATTCTCGAGTAGAACGTTTTCGTTTTTCAGGTAACTCACGCACCCCTTGTTCCACTTGATTTCTTCCTTTGTTGCCTGGCGAAGCGTGTCCTTGTCAAATACGTACTTGCTCCCGGAAATCGGTCCCGTCAGTATTGCGCCATCCTTGCTATTTTTCGGTTTCCATTCCAGAGTATCTTTCTCGACATTTGTGGCGAGTCTCCATTTGGAGTCGCCCACGCAGGTAAAGCGTTCCTTGGACTTGGCTGTGTCGGCGTATGTCTTGGCGAAAAATCTGGAATCACTGTTCGTAACTCTCTTTACGGTTCCTTTGGGAATGCTGTCGCTACCGCATGCGCCGAGCCCGTTTTCGATGCTCCAGTACTGGCGAATGATTTTGGCGAATGTTGCGTTTGATTTCATAAGGGTTGTGTCGGTTGCGTCAAAATCTCGGGCCCAGTCGGCTATGGTGGCTAGTTTTTTGGCGTCGTTCCATTTTCCATCTTCGCGAAAGTCCGTGGAAAAGTCGGTTAAAAGAATGCTTAAGTCGGATTCGTTTCGTTCTCCCTGCAACAATACAGATACGGCCAGCAATGCCGCATCGGCATCTGTTTTGCCGGTTACGTCAAGTTTTTCGGACTTGTCGAATTTTTCTGCATCGATATGGAAAGTCTTGAATATTTCGGATTGCGCAATTGCCTTGGCGGAATCGACACTCATCTTTTTCTGCGTAACAAGATATTGTATACGGTCGTACTCCAAATGTGTCAGGAGGTTTATGTTTGCGGTTCTATCTTTGGAAATGTCTACAAGACTCTTTAACTTTATCGTGGAAACAGTCCCCTTTCCCGTGATTTCGTTCTTGTACCGTCCATCGGCAAGGAGCATGGCGTATTGGCATTCCAAGTCGATATCTGAAAACTTGAAACGACCGTCATCGGATTCGATGGTTGTGATGTAATTCCCCTTTGTCTGTTTTAGTGTCTTGCCGTCGGTTAGTTCGTACAGGTAAACGGAAGAACCTTTTTGGAAGGGACCCTTCTGCGCAAAGCCTGTCAGCGAATCGATAGATACGGGAATCTTGTCGGAACGCCCTACGTAGAACGTGATGGAATCCGAACCACAGATAATTCGGGCGTTGATTTCGTCAATCTTTGTGATGGAACAGCCTGCACCGTCCTTACCGTCTTTGCCGTCGCGACCGTTGTACACGACGCCGACGGAATCCTCGCCACATAGGATTTTTAATCCGGTCTTGTTTTGCAGGGGTTCTGCCGTGCAACTCTTGCCATCCTTGCCGTCGGAGCCGTCTTTCCCATTCAGTAGAGTGGCGACGGAATCACCGTCACACAGGACCTTTACGCCCGATTCATCGGCGAGGGACTCCATTGAGCAACCTTCAAGTTCTTCGTCCTCTGGCGGAAAATATACATTTGGATCATCGGAGGTGGCGTTTCCGCAGGCGAAAAGCCCGAGCGAACTGATTATGCCGAATGCGGCAAGGATTCTTTGTGAAGTCATATAGGCCCTGCATTCTGTTTTACGGTAATATACATTTAAAGAAAGCAGGTGTGTATATGTTTTCGTTCTTGAACCAGCTATGTATGGGGCATATCACATAAAAAAGGGCATCCTTGCGCTGAAGATGCCCGTGCCATTAATCCGCGATCTCCGCGTTTTGCCTATTATTTGTATGCTAACAAGGATTATGCGAGCATGAGTAAGAACGTGAAACTCTTCGGTTGTTACGTTCGCTGCATAAAGGACTGATTGCCGGTCTGCTATCGAGAGAATGTGGAGAATAAGGTGGCCTTGCGCCGCCTTTTTTTGTTTCGTACTGCTCAAGGGAAAAATGAGAACATTTTGTAAAAAGTGAGAACATTCTTTATTAAATAATGGTAAAATTTTATTTAAAAACAATATATTTTATTGTAAAGATGTTATATTTTTTCCTAAAAATTGAGAACATTGTAAATGATCTCAGGGATGGATGTTATGGTGAATTGGGTAGAAAAGGCCAGGATGCTGGCCGTGGCAGCCGTCTTGACGATGGGAACGGCTCATGCCGAAAAGACGGTCGTTTTCTTTACGCCGTGGTCGAACACAAACGCGGTACTGTTCGTGGGGGGCGATTCCGTAGCCACGATGACGCCTCTCGAAAATTACTGCGGCTGGTTCAAGGCGACGGTGGATGCGCCTGCCGAGGGCTTCGGGGTCTACTTCAAGCAGACTGTCGGCCTCAACTACGTGGGTGCGGAGGGCATGGTTGCCGAGGAACCTTCGGTATCTAGCGAGATGATGCTGGATTCCGTTGCCGCCCTCTCCGATACGGTTTGGGTGCAGGGGTACAAGGCTGATGTTCCCGCGCTGTTTTCCGGTTACCCCGGCGTGCTTGGCGACTGCCCGCTCAAGAAGATTCCCGTGACCGTCTACGACTGGCTGCACGGTACCGATGGCGATGGCGACGGAAGCGGAAAAAACGGTGACCCCGCAAACGGCGTCAGCGCGGACTTCGGTTCGGGCGGGTGCTCCGGCAAGGACAAGGCTATTACGGGTATGGTCGAATACAGGCTCGGTGCGAACGGGGTTCCCGTGCGTGCGGACCCCTTCCCGGAAAAGTGCAAGATTACGGAGCATCTTGACAGCTGGTTCCTGCCCGAGGTTGTCGCCAAGGACAGTGCGGGCAACGAATACACGAACATGACCTGCCGCGACCTGTATGTATCTATGGACGACGAGGGTTTCTGGCTTGCGGAAGTTTCGAAGGACCAGATATCGAAAGGGAACGAGGCCAATTCGGACGGTATGTTCCTGCTGGACGATTTCGAGTTTCTCGACGATGCGGAGAAGGTTCCGAACCCTTACTACGACCAACTGAAGGGAACGAAGATAGGCAAGCACAACTTCGGGTATGCCGCAAAAATACAGGCGACGTTCGAGTATGTCCCGGGCCAGTACTTCGACTTTTACGGCGACGACGACGTGTGGGTGTTTATCGACAATCGCCTTGCGGTGGATATCGGCGGGCAGCATGGCCAGGTGGCGGGTGCTGTAGATCTCGATACCATCGGGCAGAATACCGGCGACATGCTTGTTCCGGGAAAGACGTACGACTTCCATATCTTTTACGTGGAGCGCCATACCGGTTCGTCTAATTTCCGCATGCGCACTTCTATTGACTTGCAGGTCGAGGCGTCGCTGTTCCTGACTTCGGACAGGCGCGGCTCTGGAATGAGTTACGAGGTATGGCAGATCAACAAGAAGAGCAAACTTTCCTGCAATTTCGACGCGAATTCTGCCGAGCGCGATACGACCGGTGGCGCGTCGACCTTCAAGCTTACCGGCGGTAACCTCGCGGGGCCCGAGATACTCGGGGTCGGTACCCATTACGAGGGAATCAAGATTACGAGCGATTCCACGTTCTCGATAGATTCTGCAGCGATTGTTTCGAACTACGCGCTTGCTCCCGGGCACTACTTCCTGGAAATTACCCTGAAGGCTGACCCGAGCCAGGTGACGAAGGTGGAGATTACCGTGCCGTCCTATTCCGTGCCGAGCGTCGCGTTCGCGAAGGAAGACTGGACTGTCCTCGGTACGCAGGTCTCTGGCGATACGGCGCAGATTGGCCCCTGGGCGTATGCGACTTACCAGGTGAATATCACGTTCTTCGAGGAATGGGCCGTCGTCAACAATTACAACCGCAAGATAAACCTATCGTTCTCGAATGCGGCGATAGATATCCTGGATGCGCCGGGCGGAAAGAAAATCAGCGCGGTGAACCTGGACGAGGATGGGCGTGCGACATTCTACGTACATGCGAATGCTCCCGTGTCCGGAGCCGTGCTCACGGCGAAGGGCGCCGCGGCGGGCGTTTCGGTATGGACCGACCTGAAGTTTGCCGAACCTCCCGCACCGCGTGTGGAGAAGGCTATTGCGATGGACCGGAACGGGGACGGGCGTGCCGACAGCCTGTACGTTCACTTTGAGCGCGCAGTCAATGGCAAGAGCCGTCTGGATTCTATCCAGCTGACCTTCGGTGAAACGTTCGTGGCGACGTCGAAATTCAAGATTGTGAACGATACCGACATCGTGCTTACTGCCGAAGACCTTGGCGCGGAATGTACCGGGAAGGTTTGCGGTTTTGGTAGTAGGCAGTTTACCGGAGATGCGTCGGGAATCTATTCTGGAAGCCTGAACAACTGGTTTACCTACGAAAATGAGGGTGAGGTCAGCAACTTCTTTATCGAGAACGAGCAGGTCGCCGACGGAGTCGGGCCCATCGTGCTTTCGGCCTCGAAAAAGATAAGCAAGGACGGGAGCAGGCTTATAGACATTACCTTCAGCGAGGCGATTTCTGAAGAGTCCCGGCACCTGTTTACTGAGATTTTTGAATACACCTGCATGCGCTCGGGGATAAACGAGAAGCCCGAAAGGCCTCTGCAGCAGGGCGGAACGGGAGCGCGCATGACGCTCATCTATACTTCGGGCGGGAACGGGGCTGTACTGCCGACGGATGGTGACCTGGTGAGGTTCGCGCCCAAGGGCGGTGCGCAGGACCTTGCCGGGAATGTACCGCATAGGGACAATCCGTGGGTTGCCATTACGGGCGACCAGGAACTCGGTGTAGAGAATCCGGGCGTAGTCTCGCTGGGAGAAGACCCTTATGGCATTGTCAGGAACGACACGATTACGCAGGTGAAGCTTGTTACGGACATAAGCCAGGACGTCCAGCAGATAGCGGATTCGCTCGGCGTGCAGGGCTCGCTTGTCGATTTTGATATCGCGAAGATTATGGTAGAGCAGACGAAGGATGCCGTCGAGAAGTTCGATGCCTTCGTGAAGTCTCGCGTCGGGAGCGAAACTGATTACGACACGACGATGGTCGGCATCAGCGAGCAGGAAGCCTTGACGCAGTTGTTCAACGACATTCGCGTGAACCTGGTGGATACCTCGTACGGTTTTAGCGAGCAGGCCATTAACGGGATTTTGGACGGTTCCATTACCGAGGACAACTACAGGTCCGTTGTCGGCGAGGGCGACCTGGAGCTCTTCGCGAAAATGGCGGAGGCGAATATCGAGGCGAGCCGCGATACGGTAATCACCATAGGGAATGTCCAGACCGTGACGCAGGCCGACCTCTTTGACGCCATCCGTAGCGGCAAGCTGGATGCGGAACTTGCGGAAGCGGGCGTTGCGCATGAACTTGTCGATGCCGTAAAGGCGGGCGAGGTGACCGAATTCAATCTCGAGGAATACCGTAGCGGCGAAAGGACGATTGTATCTGACGATGCCGTGGAACTGCACTACCGCACGTTCTATTACAGTCAGTTCGGCGAGTACGTGGGCGGAACGTCCAATACGATAAGGTGCTCCGACAAGGGCGTGTACGGCGAAGAGGGCTGCCTCAAGAACAAGGGAAATATCTTCCTTGCATGGAACATGCGTTCCAATAGCGGCCGCCTGGTCGGCACAGGCGTCTACATCTCGCGCCTAGAAATAAAAATTGTCGTGAACGGTAAAAATACACTTCACCAAGTTCACGACAATTTCTGGGGCGTGCGCCGCGGTAAAAACATTAGCGGCTTAGCATCTTCCCGTTGAGCGTTGCAATCCAGTGCTGGTTCTGGGCCTTTTCCGGCACCTTCAGGGTCGTTACCCCTTTCTTGATTCTGGTCTTGAACAGCGTGACGCCGTTCAGGTCGATGAGCGCGAAGGTTCCGCCCAGATCGGTCTGGATTTCAATCTTGTCGCCGTTCACGTTGAAGAAGTTGGTCGGCGAGAGCCTACTGAAATCGTCCAGGGCATCGGGAGGGGGCTCGACTTTGGATATGGTATCCTGCGGCCAGTCGGGAACGTGGATTATGGGCTCGGTCACGATGGGCTGTGCAGGTTCGGTAAATCCGAGCTGCTGGTCCATCCACTTCATGCGTTCCTTCATCTTCTTGCGGAGGTGCTCGAACTCGCCGTCCCAGGTGTCGGCATTGTAGCCGCCCATGGGCATGTTCATGCCCCACATGCCTTGCTGACCACCGCCCTGGTTGCAGTATTTCATCGGCTGCGGGTCACTGTCACCCTGTCCACTGGATTGCCCGAGGTTCGGCCAACGCTTGAAGTTTCTGTCGGCCGCTTTGGTCAGGTACGTCTTCATGGAGTCGAGATACACGTCCATGGTCTTGGAGTGCCATACGCCGCTGCGGAGTTCCGCCCAGCGCTTCTTGAGTTCGCTCTGGTAATGACTGTCTTTCCACATGCCAAGCAGCCAGTTGGGGATCTTGAGCCCGCTCATGCCCGTTTTCATGGTACTTTCGATTTGCCAGCCGGTGGTTCCGGAACTTCCCATTCCGCCACCGCCCATGCCGCCACCGCCCCACATGTTCCAGTTGAAGCCGTTGTTGCCGCCGTTGTTGTTGCCGCCGTTTTCGGGCTGGCTTCCGTTGCTCATGGCGAGGTTAAAGTCCCAAGCCGGGCCAAGCGTCACCTTGCCGCCCTTGCTATCCTTGGGTTTGTGCAAGAAGAAGCTGCACCAGTAGGAGTCGGAGTTGTTGGTCACTTCTTCGTGCAGCACGTAGTCGAGCGCGGAAGTCATGTCCACATAGTTTTCGTACCCGCTACCGTTCTTGCCGTTCTTGAACAGGTTTTCGAGATCTTCCAGGTACTTTTTCAAGTAGGCCTGTTGCTGTTGCTGGAGGTTCTCCTTTTTGGGATAGTGCATGATGACGTTCAGACCGTCGGCGGTCTTGAAGCCTTCCTTGTTGATGTCTTCGTTGCCCATGCCGCCGGTATTGGTGCCGGTCTTGTCGAATGCCCAGATGTAGCCGCCGGTCACGTCGTCGCCGCTAATGTCGGTTTCTTTGAGCTTGCTTACATTCACGCGATATTTGCCGCGCTTGATTTTTTCGATGAGCACGTACACGCCGCGGTACACGCCGTTGATGTAGAGGTCAAAGTGCTTGGTACGGGGGCTGTAGTGGCCTGCCTGCCTAAAGAGCCAGTGGGCGAGCGCATTGCGCATCAGGCTTTTGTCCACGTAGGGGCCGTGGAAAACCCAGTCGTCGGCAGGGGGCAGCCCGAACATGCTCACGTCCATGCCTTCGCCTTTTTCGTCGCGGACTTCCACGCTGTAGCCGGGCTTGGGGAACTTGGCCGAGGATTGCCCGCGGACCTTGATGCCGATATTGTAGTGCGTGCCCTTGGCGCTGTCGGCTACGTTGTTCGTTGCCGCGTCCAGCACGCTCATCGTGGCGGGTATTTTCTCGGTGACGTTCTGGTCTAGACACTTGTTCTTGGTGTCGATGAATACGATTGGCAAATCGTAGGTCTGCGCGAAAGCGGCTGTCGCTATGCAGAAGAACAGTGCGGATGTGATTTTTTTACTGGACATGGGTGACTCCTTAACCATACCACCATAAAATAAATGTCGGAGATGTTTATATAATGTTAAATGTGTTTTACGTGTTGTTTTCGCTTACAACTTAATTTTTTGCTAAAAAACGATAATTTCATGTTTTTTTGCAACGTCACGATGGTTTCGAACATCAAAAAGTTGTAATTTGAAAAACAGAGGAGGTACTTTATGTTCCGTTTTTTGCGAAAACAGCCGAAAACGATCCGTGGAATCCTGATCCTAGCATCGGCGCTGCTATTCCTGCCGTCCCAGGGACTGGCGCAGGAATTTACGCCGTCGGAGCTGGATACGCTAGTTGCAAACATCGCTTTATACCCGGACCCGCTTCTGGTGCAGGTACTTGCTGCTTCCACATACGGAGATCAGATTGCCCCTGCGAATTCGTGGGCACAATCGCATCGTCACCTTTCAGGGAAGGATCTTTCAAACGCAATGGCGTGGGCGAAACTGCCCTACGATGCTAGCGTGCAGGCCCTGATTCCCTTCCCGTCTGTTCTTGCCATGATGGCGAAGTATCCGGCCTGGACCGACCAGCTCGGTGATGCGGTCTTCATGCAAAAAGACGACGTGATGTCTGCTATCCAGCGTTTGCGTCGTTCGGCCGCGAAGTACGGACACTTGAAGAGTGATGACCGAGTAAAGGTCTCGAAAGGAGACAACATAACGATTCTGCCGGTCCGTACGGAGTATGTTTACGTGCCTGTGTATAATCCGCATTACGTATACTACCGCTATTATGATGGCTACACGCGCATCACGTATGCACCGGGCATCTGGATAGGTGGTTTTACCTACTGGGGATGGGGCTCTTGCTGGTTCGATTGGGGGCCGCGCGTCATCTACGTGCGCGATACCCGTTGGCACGCGCCCAGGCGTCATTACCATCACCATCGCCATTACGCGCCTCCTCCGCGCAAGCCGCACCATGTTGGCCCGAACCTTGGCGATGGCCACCGCAACCCGCCTCCGCAGCCTAGGCATTCGCAGCCGAAGCAGTTGCGCAAGGACCCGCCTCCTCCGCCACCTTCTAGGACAAAGGCGGAACCCGCATCGGGCAATGTTCGCGTATACCCGCACAGGAGCCAGGAGGAAGAAGAACCTCGCAGGCTAGAAGACAGGCCCCGCTCCAGGGATGAACGCCGGGATGACCGCTCGTCGTTCGGAAGGGATGTACCGTCTCAGTCGGGAACTTCTTATCCGCCTCCGCGTAGGTCCGATGACGACGACCGCCGCGGAGGAAGCGTTGGCCATGGTTCTGGCATCAAGCCGTTCAACCGTCGCTAGAATGCGTTCAGGATTGTCTTGATTGCATCGGCTGGGTCTTTTCCGCTAAGGCTAGGGAACAGGTCGAGAACCTGCTGATGCGTTTCGGGGTAAGTTCCTGTTTGTATAAAGGACATCCCATAGAGAATGAAGAGAATTTCTTCGAAGGTTTCCTTTTGGGAAACCTTTTTTGCAGGTCCCTTTTGCAACTGTTCAAGGATGTTGCGGAGCTTGTGTTCGCATTCAGACTTGAGCGCATCCTTGCGGGGTTCAAATCCGTCGAGAGGCTTGATTCCGCAGAGGGGGGCGTTCCTGTTTGCGATGTGCAGGTATTCAAGCGCATTCGTATCGAGCGTGCGAACGATTTCAGCGGGGCTGTAGAAGTGTCCGAACTCAATGTTGTCCCTGCGGGCGCGTTTGTCATGAACGTGAATTTTGGCAACTTCCTCGGAAGAGTTGTCCTTGAGGATAAAGTTCACCGTCCAGGGCTTTGCGAGCGCGTCGAAGCCTTCCGTAAGGCACTTGCCGGAGATGAAGGCCGAAATGAGGTTGTCTCCAAACGTGTCCTCGAAAATTTTTGGCCACTGTGAATTCTCGACCTCGCGGACGCTGAGCAGTTTTTTCATGTTGTCGAAGAATCCGAACCTTCGCCCCTTGCTCCCGAATGCGATAAGCAGGCCGAAAACGGCCGCGATGAATATCCATCCGCGTATGGTTAAGCCTTCTTCGGAGGGTTGTTCCTGCATGTCGATGTCGAACTTTTTTCCGGTGCTGTCGCTGATGGCGAAAGTGAGCCACCCGGCAAGTGAAAGGATGCCGTCGCCGTAGTGTTCCATGCGAAAGGAGGGGACAAGGAGATCCTGTTCTGCCTTCCGGATGGAGACTCTGTCAAGAATTTCGCTTGCGGTTCCCTTGGTCACGACCAGTTTTCGTCTTTGCTTCTGGACGACAAAAATAAGGACCTCGCCCTTGACGCCTGCATCTGCTTGCCATTTGTCTGCAATATCTGAAGCGTATTGAGCGACATCCCTCTCTCCGGTGTCGTCTAGAAGGACCGCATCGATGCTGATGCCGGTTTCTTTTGCAACTTCATCCGAGAGACGGTCAAAAAATTCAAGCTGCTGGGCGGAAACCAGGCGGTTCTCGTCGTAAACGTGGCTCTTTTCGGGACGGGTGGGAAGCCCGAACGTAGCGGAATAAAAAACGAGAAAAAACGCAGAGAGTATTTTGGCGTGCGGAATCACCTATTCGACATCCATCAGGATGAATTTCCGGGTGACGTTCACTTTCTTGGTGTCCGCCTTTCCCTTGAGCATATTGCGGATAAAACTATAGACGCTCTGCGAGTCGGGGAATTCTGCAGGATCGGCGTAGACGATCATGTCGATGGTCTTTGCCGTCATCACGTTCACGTTCACCCGCTTGAAGGACTTTTTGAGCCCGGAGGCGATGTCGTCATGGAGGTCTTCGATCTGTTCTTCGTCGAAATCCCCTTTGAGGTTCATGACAATCTTGTATTGCGTTCCCTGGTTGAGGTCCTGCTGCCAGTAGGCGAGAATCTTCTTTTCGAGTAGGGGCATGCCGCGTTTAGCCGCGTCATGGAGACAGGTCTTGATCGTCGTCTGGTCGGAAGCGCCGCAGTCGGGATCCTGAATGGTTTCGCTGCCGAGAAGCCTTGCCGTGGAGGATTCGTAGGCGTTCAGTTCCACGGTGATGGATTTCATTTTTGCATTTCCGGCGAACTTGATGTAGACATCGGCACCGAGGGAGAGGCTGGCGAGATACGACAGGTCTTCGTCCGTTTCTGCAATGTCGTTTTGCATCTGGACCAGGTTGTCGAGATCGGCTTGGCCTTCAAGGGATTTTACGTCGTATTTCTTCTTGGTGAGGTATTCGTTGATGGATTCCATCAAGGCACGGGCGAAGGGGTTGTTCTGCACGACCTGGAATTCGGGAATCCCGTTTCCGTTGTGGGCGGGAGTGACGAGGATGGTCGGTTGCGGCAGCTCTGCTGTTGCGTCTTGCTCGGGGGCCGCCTGTTCGACAATCTCGACCGATTGTACCTGGGGCTCGGTTTCGGGGGCGTCTCCTCCGGCGCAGGCCACGAGGATGAACGGAATTGAGAGCAGGATAGAGGTATATCGCATAAAAACCGCCTATTTAGATTTTTTTCTGTTATTTTTACAAAAAAAATCAGAGATTACTATTCCAAAATATAGTATCTCGAAAAAATGTTTGTTTTTTTCTTTAAAAATGTTTCCTTTTTTTGATTTGCATATATACATTTAGACTTGAAGATGTAAAGAGGTGTGCTTTTTGATTTTGTGTTTGGAGTATTGTTATGAAGGAAAAATGGATTTGGTTGCCGGACTGGGCTTCGGACCTGTCCCTCTGGGAAGATGATTTGACGGATGCCTGCGCATCTGCCTCCCATACCTTTGTGCCTTACGAGAAAATGTCTCAGTCCCTCGAAGACGTCTATGCGATAGATGGGCTCTCGAAGGCCGACATGGTAGTTGGCTGGGGAATGGCTTGCCTCCTGCTCATGCTGGGTGCGTCGAAGCGCCCGAAAGGACAAAACTGGATTTTTCTTTCGCCCTACGCGGACTTTTGTGATGACGATGGCCCCTGGAATTCGGAAAACCTGCTGTTCAAGTCCCGCGAAATTTTCCAGACCCCGGATGTGGTTCTCGATGCCTTCAAGGAACAGTTTGGCGAGGAGTATAGCGAATGGCCCGACGAATGGGCCGATGCTGCGCGGAAAATGGACGCGGCAAGCCTCTCGGAGGGGTTAAAGTTCCTTGCTTCCCATCGGATTGAATGTCCGGTTGCAAGTGGTGAAGGTATCCAGGTCCTCTATGGTCGCATGGACCAGGACGTGACGCCCTCCATGACGCTCAAGCTAAGGGAACTTTTGCCGGGCGCGACATTCAAGGAGCGGCCCAAGTCGGGCCATTGGCCTCCGATGATGCTATTCTAGTTTTCTGTTCGACCCCGGTCTTTTTTTTGCTTCGCTAAATACTATATTAGCGGAGCGTTTTTAGTGTTTTTAGCGGAGCTTTTTGCGGAGCTTCCTTAATTGTCTGGAGATTTTGATGGCGCGCATTGTTGACGAAGAAGTTTTGGACAGGGAGCTGAATCCGGAGCAGGCGGCTGCCGCAAAGAAGATCGATGGCCCGATGCTTATTCTGGCTGGTGCAGGTTCGGGAAAGACCCGCGCTATAACCTACAAGATTGCGCATCTTGTGTCACGCCACCATGTTGAGCCGGGTCGCGTTCTTGCGGTGACGTTCACGAACAAGGCTGCCCGCGAGATGACCGGGCGTATCCAGAAGCTGCTCGATTGCGATATGCGGTTCCCTTGGATGGGGACGTTCCATTCGGTTTGCCTTCGATTGCTGAAACGTTGCCTGAACATGGAAGCGGTGCTCAGGGCTTTTGGTGGAAAGTGGTATGATGCAAATTTTTCTATCTACGATGACGACGACCAGAAGCGCATCCTGAAGCAGATTCTCAAGGAAGACCTGGGGGACGAATGTGATGCCGCCGAAATCAAGCGTGTGCATGGTGCGATTTCGCGCTACAAGAATACGGTGCTCTATGTGGGCGGCTGTGCAGAACTGCAAACTCCGGATGTGGCGCTCTCACGGGCCGAATTCGCAGATGAGGAACGCTACGCCCGCTATTATGCCGAATACCAGAAACGTCTCCTGGAATCGAATGCGATGGATTTCGACGACCTGCTGTTCAATACGGTTCTCATGCTCCAGAGAGTTTCGAACCTGGCTGAACAGCTCCAGTCGCATTTTGATTTTGTGGTGGTGGACGAATACCAGGATACGAACGATGTGCAGTATGAACTCTTGAAGTTGCTGATTAATGACCAGCGTAACGTGACCGTGGTCGGCGATGACGACCAGAGCATTTACGGTTGGCGTGGCGCGAATATCAAGATTATCCGCAACTTCCACCGCGACTTTGCGCCGGTGACGATTGTGAAACTCGAACGCAACTACCGTTCCACGTCTAATATTGTGAAGGGAGCGGGTTCCGTAATTGCACATAACATTCGACCCGCCGAAATGGAGAAGAACGTGTTCTCGAAAGAAGAAGCGGGCGACCCTATCCGCGTGCGGCATTTGGTGGATGACCGTTCGGAAGCGCAGCAGATTGCGGAAAATATCAGTGTAGCGGGCGAGGCGAACTTTTCGAAGACGGCAATCTTCTACCGCACTAATGCTCAATCCCGCGTGATAGAAAAGGCTTTGAATGACTTGCGTATTCCCTCGGTTATTTTCGGGGGAACGCGCTTCTGGGATAGAAAGGAAATCAAGGATATACTGGCCTACTTGCGTCTCCTTGCAAACGAGAAGGACGATGCAGCCCACTTGCGCGTTATCAATACGCCGCCACGCGCCATTGGTAAGACCACGGTGGAAACGGTGCTGGAACGAGTCCGTAATGGCGATGGTACATTCTGGCAGGTGCTTGTTTCCGAGGCGAACGGAACGGGTCGTTCTGCTCCGAAACTCAAGGGCTTTACGGATCTGGTCCAGGGCTGGAAGAATCTTGTTGCGGCGGGAGAGACTCCGCTTCCGATTCTTGCGGAACACATCATCGCCGATACGGGATACAAGGAATTTTTACGCAAGGAAGATGAGCTTACGGCGGACGAACGCATTGCGAACATCGACGAAATGGTGAACGCCATCCGCGAATTCGACGAGGAACATCCCGATGCGACCCTGGATGCGTTCTTGCAGGACATCTCGCTATTGACGGATGCCGACAAGAAGGTGGATGATTCGAAGGGCGCCGTGACGCTCATGACCATCCACATGGCGAAGGGACTTGAATTCAATACGGTTCACATTGCCGGTTGTGACGAAGAAATCTTCCCGCTGGTGCGAGGTTCATCGTTTGCGACGGACAAGGAAATGCGCGAGCAGATGGAAGAGGAACGCCGCCTGTTCTACGTGGGCTGCACCCGCGCCGAAAAGAAACTTTATCTGTACCACGCCGAAAGACGCTTCTACCAGGGAACCGTCAGGCCGTTTTTGCCGTCGAGGTTCCTCAAGGAGCTTGATTCGTCGGTGGTCGAGTTTACGCCGTGTGTTGATACGCGCCCGGCATTCGGCTCTGAATTTGGCTATTCGCCAGCCGCACCACGCTACAACAAGGCGCCCGATTTTGCCCTGAAGGGAGGGCGTCCTTCGCCATCGGGCTCTTTCGGTTCCGGATCCCGAGGTGGGTTCAGTCGTCCGGGCTCGGTTCCTGCTTCTGTCCGTAAGAACGACCAGCGTATTGTTTACCGCAATCCAATCAAGGTGACTCCTGTTGCAAAACCGGCAGCTCCGAGCGGTCCGCGCGTTGTCTACGATGAATATAGCGAGAATCCGTATCATCCGGGAGCCCGCGTGCGTCATTCCAAGTACGGGGTGGGCACGATAACCAAATGCTATGGCACGGGAGATAGCGCCCGTGTGGATGTCCGCTTCAACAGCGACAACGTGGTTCGGACCATCATTCTTAAGTATGCCGCGCTCGAAATTATGGGTTAGGGCGTATTTTGCAAACGATTGTTGCTCTCCTCGGGAAAATAAATTGCTATTTTAGGAATGAAAATAAAGAGGTCCTATGCTTGAACGTGAAGAAGTTCTGAAATTGGCGAAGCTTTCGAGGCTCGAAGTCGCGGAAGGCGACATCGATTCTGTGAAGGCGCATCTGGATGGAATGCTCGACCACATGGAAGCCCTCAAGGCGCTCGACTTGTCCAATGTGGAACCGATGACTGCCGTCGAAAACGGCGCTACGATTCTCCGCGAGGATGTCCCTGTGCAGGGATTCTCCCTGGACCAGGCTTTTGCGAACGCTCCGGCGGTGGAGAACGACCATTTCGCCATTCCGAAGGTTATCGGCGGCTAGACTCCCGAATTAGACTTCCATGACCCCAGTCCATTGCATCGTGCCGGCGCGCATGGGTTCTTCCCGTTTTCCTGGAAAACCGCTTTTTAAGCTCTGTGGAACGGAAATGATCGTGAGGACGCTCAAACGGGCTGCCCTTGCGGAATGTTTTGACCGTATCGTCTGCGCTACGGATTCCGAACAGATTGCCGAGGTCGTGTCTGGGGCGGGGTTCGAGTTCGTCTTGACGGGGAAGGCCGCTACCGGTTCCGACCGCGTTGCCGAGGCCGCGAGCGCCTTGGACCTTGACCTGGTCGTGAATCTCCAGGGGGACGAACCCCTTGTAGAGCCTTCCGTACTTGAAGATGTGGCCTGTGAATTGGCGGCCCATCCGGATTTCTGGGTGACTGTTGCGTGTCCGCTGTCGCCTTCGGATGCCGAGGTCGCGACTGTCGTCAAGGTCAAGGTCGAAAACGGTTTCGCTGTAGATTTTACCCGCCACGTGGAGCCTTCCGAGGCGCCCCGATGGTTCCAGCACCAGGGGATATATGCGTATTCCCGTGCTTCGCGGGATGAGTTTTCCAGGCTTCCCCAAAGCGGGGTCGAGCTGGAGCGCTCGCTGGAACAGATGCGGATATTGGGGAAACGCCCGATCCGCATCGTGCAGAGTCCTTTCCCGTCCGTTTCGGTGGATGTGCCCGCCGATGCGGCTGCGGTGGAGGCTCTCATAAGAAGACATATGTAAATACGCTTTCAACAAGGTGAGGGGACCGGATGAACGCTGCAGAAAAGAAAATTCTGTATATAGCAATGGCATTTTTCGTGGTTGGGGTTGCTGTTAGGGTCTTGCCCTGGGAGCCGCCGTCTATCGAGACTGTGGAGATTTCGGAGCGGGTCCGCCCTGAAGAAACTCCTGTCCCATATTCCAAGGTGGAATATGGGGCGCCGCGTCCGTCCGAAGAGTCGGTGACTTTGGATAAAGTAACGAAAAAGGAGCCGTCGGAAGGTGCCCGTAAGGGGCGCCCGAAGAAGCAAACGGTGCATTTGCCCCTAAAAATCAACGCAGCGACGGAGGAGGAGCTTTGTGCCCTGAAAGGGGTGGGGCCCAAGCTTGCACAGCGGATTGTCGCCTTCCGGGAGGCCCACGGCCCCTTCAAAACCCCCGCAAGTCTCGAAAAAGTGCCCGGAATCGGGAAGAAAAAGTTGGAAGGTATACTCCAGGGGGTGATTTTTGATTAGTTTTAGGGTATTAAAATCTTCATAAGTCGTTGAGTATATGAGTGATACGAAACTGTACCTAGGTATTGAGGTTGGCGATGTTTCCTTGAAAGTCGCCCTCTTGGACTCCGCCGAAAAGCGGGTGCTCAAGACTGCGGTCCTCCAGACGGAGACGAGTCCGATTGATGACATCTTCACCTTCGAGACCGTCCTGCAGGGGTGGATGGAAGAAAACGAACTCGATGGCATCGAGTCGATTTCGGTGACCGTCCCGGCATTCCGGTCCATTGTCCGGCAGGTGTTTGTGCCGGCGGAGGCGGTTCCCAACTTGGATGACTACCTCCAGTGGTATCTCGGCCTCATTACCAATGCCGACAAGGGCGCCTATATCGTAGACTACAAGATCTTGAGCGGCGACGAGAACCTCGGAAAGACCGTTCTGCTGATTGCGGTCCGCCGTGAATGGGTGGATGCCCTGCGCAAGGGCTTCCGTAGCAAGAGCCTCGTGCCGAAGTCCATGGAAGTGGATGTACTTTCGCTCATGAACCTTATGGATGTGGGGGATGGAATCAAGGACCTTGAATGTGTCATCAAGGCGGATTATGCCGGTGTCACCATGCTCTGGCTCAACAAGGACAACCTGCAGGCGCTCCGCTGCGTCTCGACTCTGTCTCTCGTGAATACTTCGACGGAACAGGCCTACGAGCTCCTTGCCAATGCCATCTGCGACCAGATGAAGGAAGCTCGCGAACAGAACACCATGCCCGAAATGAAGCAGGTGCATATCTGTGGCGAAATGGCTATGGATCCGCTTTTCGTGCAGAAACTGCGTGCTAAACTCACCGACGATTGCCAGCTTATTCTGATGGATTCGTTCTCTAAACTCAGGCTTCCTGTGGACGAGGTCGATTCTGCTGCCGTGCTCAACTGCGCGGGTGCCATCGGTACGGCGCTTAGCGTGATGGAGGGTGTATGATTCGTTTGAACCTTATTGAAGCTGCCGAACGTGCTTCGGTCGCGGACGAAACCGTAACTCCGGTCCACGTGACCGACGTTGCCGCCCAGGTAAAGACATCCAAGAAGAAAACTTTGGTTGGCCTGCTCGCCGCACTATTCGTGTTTGTGGCGTTCAGCTGCTTCTTGAGCGTATTTGGCGTTCCCAAGCCGTTGCAGGGGGTTCTGCCTGGACCGTATCTCTCGCTGATAGGCGCCGAGGACCCGAGCCGCACCGCGTTGACGCTCGCTTCCGGGCAGACGACCTCCGCCGGTGGTTCGCTCCAGGCCCAGGCCGCCGCTGCCGATGCCGCCATCAAGAAACGCGAATCACTGACGGTTCGCCAGGTGGTGGGCGAAATCAATCCGAAGGTGCTGTTCAACAACAAGCGTGATGACTACGCCTCGCTCCTCCCGATGGAAAAGGTGTCGTACCAGAGGTCGGCCATCAACCAGTTCTTCACCTTCCTTACTACGGCGACTCCCGATGATGTCGGTTTCTCCGACTGCGTGTTCCAGTCCCCGAACTACTTCTATGTCCGCGGTGTTTCGGTCAAGCCGACTTCGCAGCGCAGCTTCTTGGAAAGGGTCAAGTCCGTGAGTTCTGATTTCAGGACTCCTCCTCTGCCGGAAAACGCTCCCGCGACCGACATTACCGCGTTTGGTCAGTTCAACGTGAACAACGTGAACAAGGCGGCGGTGTCGAGGTTCGTGCCCGTGTCCGAGATGTCCGAAGAAATCAAGGCGTTCAAGTCTCTTGCTTCTTCGAACAAGGTGAACCTTTCCGGGCTCGACAAGCCTGTGGTCGAGGAATTCGGTGTCTACAAGCGCTTCACTTACCAGGTGACGACTTCTGCAGACTTCCCGGAACTTCAGTCCCTGATGGCAGCCCTGGATGCGTCTCCGGTGCGCATTGGCGTGACCAAGGCAGAACTTAAGTTCGCGAAGAAATCCCTTGCTGCGGCATTCACGCTTGTGATGTTCGTAGCTCCGTAATATGCCCATCCGCATTACTGGTGGTCTGTTGCGGGGGAGGAATGTCCCCTCTCCCGATTCATCGAAAACAAGGCCCACGGGCTCCCGCACGAGGGAAGCCCTCTTCAATATATTGCAGGGCGTTGAAGGTTTCCGGGTGCTCGACCTCTTTGCAGGAACGGGAATCATGGGAATCGAAGCTGTTAGTCGTGGCGCCTCTAGCGTCGTCGCCGTTGAAATGGCTCATTCCCAGGCGAGGCTCGTGTTTCAGGCCTACAAGGCTCTCTCGTTGGAATCGAAACTTACTTTGTTAGAAAAGAACGCGCTGACTCTTGAAAAAGAATTACTTTGTTCTGAATCTGGGTTCGACTTAATTTATGCAGACCCGCCGTTCAAGAACATGGACTATCCGGACCTGCGTCCTTTTTGGCAGTGGCTGAATCCGGGGGGAACGGCTGTGTTCGAAGCGCCGAGCCGGGACTTGCCGGCATGGGCCAAGGCCGCCGAAGAAGCGGGAACTGTGCAAATCCGCCGCTACGGCGAATCCTCCTTGGTGGTCTACAGGGGATAATTTCTATATTTGCGGCATGAAAAAAATCGCCGTATTCGCAGGGTCCTTCGATCCTTTCACTGTGGGGCACCTAGATGTTGTGAAGCGCGCCTCGGCGCTCTTTGATGAATTGTGGGTGCTCCTGGCGGTAAATGTTTCCAAGAAATACTTGTTGCCGGAATCGACTAGGGTCGAAATCGTCAAGACGGCGGTCAAGGACATTCCGAACGTGAAGGTGGATTGTTTTGACGGCTTGACTGTCGATTTCGCGAAACGCGTTGGCGCTAGGTTTCTGGTGCGCGGCATTCGCGGTGCAGGCGATATTGAATACGAGCAGACGGTTGCCTGGAATAACAAGATGCTTTATCCTGAATGCGAGACGGTTTTCTTGTCGAGCGCTCCCGAGCACCTGATGGTTTCCAGTACCGTGGTGCGCGAGCTCCTGAAGTGCGGAATCGTTCGCCACGTCCCCGAAGAAATTATCCCTCTGTTGAAGAAGTAAGTAGGAAAAACTATGCGTCCTTTTGCCTTTCTCCCTAAAGTTATAAGAGTGCTGCTGATTTCGAATGCGGTTGTCTTTTTGCTTGCTTTCGTGGTCGGTAGGTTGCTTGGCCTGCATCTGAACTTGCCGGGCCTTGGATATGGGAGCCTTGCCGAATACATTTCGTACTTCGGCGCTTTTTGGCCTTTTGCCCCGGAGCAGGCATGGCGTTTCGTGACGTACATGTTCGTGCATGTCGACTTCTGGCATTTCCTTTTTAACATGCTTATGCTCTGGATGTTCGGTTGCGACGTTGCCGACATGATGGGTTCTAAGCATTTCATGGGAATGTATTTCTTTTGCGGTATTTTTGCTGCCGTGTTCAGCATGGTCATGTACTGGTTCGGCATGACGAACGCCCCGATAATCGGTGCTTCGGGAGCTCTGATGGGGATTTTTGTTGCCTACTACAAGTTCTTCCCGAATCGCATGCTGTTGCTGTTCATGTTTTTCCCGATGCGCATAAAGTATGCCATGTGGTTCATGGTGGCAATCGATGTTTTTATGGCGGGATCGGGAGACCATGTAGCTCACCTTGCTCACTTGGGTGGCGTCGTGGGCGGATTCCTTTACATGCACTTGTTTGAACGGGGTTTTGGTGGTTTCGGCCATGCTTTTGAAAAAATGCGAGGCCCGAAATTCAAGGTGTATCCGGGAGGCCGTTCTGAGAGGGAATCTCGCGACGAGTCGGATAGGGATGCCGAAGATGCAAAGGCCCCTCTCGAAGGCGAAGTTTTCTATGTAGATGAACAAAAGCGCGTAGATGAAATCCTGAAAAAGGTAAATAGCGAAGGCATAGATTCGCTGACGGATTCTGAACGCAGATTTTTACTGCAGGCTAGCGACAAGTTGCGTCGCCGCAGGGGCGGCCTGTAGTTTTGGACATTTTTAGAGGAAGCATTATGAAGAAAGTTCTTGGTATGGGCGCGGCCCTCGTTGATATTCTCGCGAATGTGGATGACGCATGGATTGAATCTCAGGGCGTGCAGAAGGGCGGCATGAACATGGTGGACTGGCCGCAGATGGAAAAGTTCCTTGCGGCGCTCAAGAACCCGCTGCGCGTGCCGGGTGGCTCTACCTGCAATACGATGGTCGGGCTCTCACGCCTGGGCGGCAAGGCTGCGTTTATCTCGAAGGTCGGCGATGACGAACTCGGGAAGATTTTCCGCGAGCACCTGGAACGCAACGGCGTGGAATCGAAGCTCGGGATGAGCGATGCGGCTACGGGTTGCGTGTTCTCTGCGGTAACGCCCGATGCCCAGCGCTCCATGTGGACGTACCTCGGCGCTTCTGACTTCCTTGTGAGTGAGGACTTTGTGCCGGCGCTCTACGACGGCGTGGGCCTGCTCTATGCGGAAGGCTACCGCGCGTTCAATGCGGATTGCTTCAAGAAATCATTTACGCTGGCGCGTAGCCTGGGCGTGGAAACCGCGCTTGACTTCAGTAGCTTTGGTGTGGTGGAAGCCTGCCGCAAGCTGTTTGATGAACTCTTTGCCGAAAAGATGATTGATATCATCATCGCGAACGAGGACGAGGCGTATGCGTATGCGGGCGTGAAGGAAGAGGCTGCACTTGATGTTCTTGCACAGAAGGCGAAGGTTGCCGTGGTGAAGATTGGCAAGCGTGGCGCCCTCATTGCGAAGGACGGCAAGGTGACCCGCGTGCAGGCAGGCCCCGCGAAGGCCATCGATACGACTGGTGCCGGTGACCTGTGGGCATCGGGATTCCTGTATGGCTACATGAACGGCTGGGACATGGAACGCAGCGGCAACCTCGGGAGCGTAGTGAGCAACGAGGTGGTGCAGGTGATGGGCGCGCAGATTCCCGAAGACGGCTGGAAGCGCATTTTGGCGGCACGCGGGTAGTATGCCCGCTAACGATTCGCCCAAAAACGATATATATTTAGGAGAAAAGGGAGGCTTTATGAAATTATCCACTCTGAAGAACAGCCTGATGGCTCTCGCGGTTTTCGCAATGGCTTCGGTTGCCTATGCTCAGGATACGGCTTCTGTATTCATTCGCAATGCATGCGACTCGCTTCATTCCGAGATTGAACTCGTCCCTGCCTATATCGAAGAGACTAACTGGTACGGCAATCCGCATACAATGGCGAAGGATTCCTCGAACGTTACGCGGCACGAAACCTACGAGACGCTGAACATGAATTATTCCACGAGTCAAACCATGCAGATTCCCGTGTCCATCAAGGCTTCTTGCCGCGAGATGCAGGGGACGACTGTGGGTTATGCCAAGTGGACAACAAGCCAGACGTGGCAAAATGTTACGGAAGACGATTACTCGACGTATATTTACGACATTCACGCTTTGAAGATGAATGGTCATGATTCCTCGAATACTTATAACATTTTGGCGTATGTCTCGGGGTTGATTCCCGATGACTATTCGTTTACGGCCTCGAACCTGTTGTTCTCTACGACCTTTGAATTTGCTTTTGAGTGGTGGTTTGCTTCCGTAAAATACCAGTACAATAAAGATGCAACGCATATAGGTATTAGGTTTGGATCTGCGGCCAGCAATGATTCCCTGAAGGCAGTGAATGCCGCTGTTAAAGCGTTGACTGTTCCCGATACGATAAAGAGCGTCCGCCTTCAGGTGATCAAGGTGGTGCTTGGCGATTCCCGCAAGCCGCTGTCGAGTTCTTCGTTTGAGGCGTCTTCTTCAAGCGAAAATAGCTCTTCGAGCTTCTCTCCTGTATCCTGCTCGTCCGAAGAGGCTAGTTCCAGCTCGAGCGCCGCGACAAGTTCCTCGTCGCAGAAGGTCAGCAGTTCTTCTGCGGATCCCGTTTCTTGTTCTAGCGTAGAATCCAGCAGCACTGCCGAACAGTCGTCTTCGAGCAAGGAAGCCGAGTCTTCATCGAGCGGAATATCGTCTTCGAGTGAGGCATCCTCGTCCGCTTCCGCCGAGTCGAGTTCCGGCACGGAGGCAAGTTCTTCTTCTGATGCAGAAAGCAGCTCCTCCGATGTTGAAAGTTCTTCGTCCGAAGGCCCGACGCGTCTAGCTACGATGTCTGCTCCTGAAGCCGCAGTTCATGTGGTGCAGGTGCGTAGCCTTGATGGATCTGTCGTTAAGAATGCCGGCAATCTTGCTCCGGGCGTGTACTATATGAAGTATTCGAACGGAGTTTGGCGTAAAACGGCTGTCATGCCCAGGTAGGTTGTTCTTATAATGCGAGTGTTAAAGTCTTTTCTTGCCATTCTTTTTTGTTCGGTCGCGATTGCATTTGCGGCCGAGGACGCTCAGCCTGCGGATCCCGTCAGTACGGAAGCCGTAGGCCAGATTGCCGTTTCCGAAGTCCAGGCTGAACTTGCCATGCGCGATAGCGTGATGCAGGAACGTGATAGCCTTTGTGCTGTGGAAAAGGACTCGCTTCGCAAGGCTGTTGTCGTTGAAGAGGCGAAGTGTGCCAACTGGGAACAGAGCTACCAGACAATGAAGCAAAACAACGAAGTCTGCGCTCAGGCTCTGGGTATCGCACTTGAAGTGAACGAAAAAACCAAGGATAAGGCCGAAGAAGAACGTAAGAAGATGACCATGATGGGAGGCTCTTCTTTTTTGGGTGGAATTGGAATTGGCCTGCTGATAATGTGGCTGATAATGAAGTAGGAATTCGGTATGAAGTTTTTTGCCCCCGTTGCTCTTAGCCTGCTTTTGACGACAGGCTTTTGTTTTGCAAAGCAGAACGCCCAGTTGGCGGGCCCGTTCCAGCTGGGGAATGTGCTCTCTCCGCTTGCGACCTTGCCGATGAAGACTGCCGAGATTTCGGACTTTATGCCGGGCAAGAACATGCTGTTCGTGGTGGGGGGAGAAAAGATTGTCGAGGTGGTGGACATGAACAATCCGGGCCTCCCCAAGAAGGTTGCCGAGGTGCCGGTACCCGGGAATGCGTCTAGCGTTTCGGTATATGGCGACTTGGTGGCTGTATCCCTGCTCGAAGACGAAGAATGGCGCGACGGCCAGGTGCAGGTGATGCGCTATACGGATTGCCTTGAGGTCGTTGGGCTCTACAAGGTGTGCAGCCAGCCCGACATGATTAAGTTTACGCCCGACGGCAAGAACCTGCTGGTGGCCTGTGAGGGTTCTCCGAGCGCGGATTTTTCGGAAGACCCGGAAGGCGGCGTTGCTATTTTGTCCGTAGCGCAGGCGGGCGAGGCGGACTTGTGGAAGAATGCGGAATATACGGTGGCGCGCTTCGACCATCTTGATTCAAATGCTCTCAGGAAGACGGGGGTGCGCGCTCCGGGAACGCAGGGCTTCTTGAAGTCTCTGGAGCCGGAATACATCACTGTGTCTGCCGATTCCAGGTGGGCTTGGGTCTCGTTGCAAGAGAACAATGCCATCGCGAAGGTAGATATAAAGGCCCGCAAGGTGAAGGATGTTTTCGCTCTCGGGCACGTCGACTACGTGAAATCCGGTACCACGATTGATGCGGTGAGTGACGGCGTGATTGAAATGAAGAAATACCCGCTGCGTGGGCTCCGGCAGCCCGACGGTATCGCTTCCTTTTCTATCGGCGACAAGTATTACGTGCTGACGGCAAACGAGGGCGCTCCGGTCAACGATTACAAGGCGTGGACAGACGTGACGACCCCGATGATGCTTGCGGAACAAGGGCGGGTTGACCGTCGTGTGTTCACGGATTCGCTTTTGAACGAGCTGAAGGACTTGACCGTAAGCGGGCTCGAACGCACATGCGACGGGGAACGCGACAAGAGGGCTGCCTGCTCCTACATGTACACGTTCGGCACGCGTTCCATGAGCATTTTCAACGGCGAGACGGGAAGGCTTGTGTGGGATTCTTTCGATGCGTTCGAACGCATTCTCGCCAAAAGCGCACCGGACTACTTTAACTGGAATTCCAAGAAGAACAAGCTCAAGATGGACAAGCGCAGCAGCGACAAGGGCTGCGAACCCGAGAACGTGACTGTGGGCGAGGTCGGCTACAGGCGTTATGCGTTTGTCGGCCTGGAACGTACCAGCGGGATAATGGTTATCGACGTGACGGAAGCCGAAACGCCCCGTTACATCAAGGCTCCGAAACACGGAGAGTACAAGGGCCCCAAGGTGGTCGGTTTTTACCTGGACCCGCTGGATCGCGGCCCGGAAGGAGTCCTCTTTATTCCGGCGGAAAAAAGCCCGCTCGAAGGCCAGGCCTTGCTTGTTGTCGGTTACGAATACAGCAAGACGCTTACGATTTATACGGTGAAATAAGACTGCTGTTGGTTTTCACGTAAAAAACGCCGGGCTTTCGCTCGGCGTTTGAAATTTTTGGATCCCCGCTTCTCCCCAAAGAGGATAACTCTACTATGGCAACAAGTTGCCAAGTATCGTATAGCGGGGATGACAACTAAGGTCGCGGGGATGACAATCCGGGTTACCCCAGCAGTTCTTCCTTGCTGATGGCCTTGAAGTTCGTGGCCTTCAGGGCTTCGATGGCCTTGTCCGTGTCCTGGAAACGGAGAATCATGATGTTAGAGCCGTTCAGGGTGGAGGGGTAGGCGTACATGTAGTCAATCTGCTGGCTACCTACCGCAGTGGAGAGCAGTTCGGCGAGGCCACCGATGGCGGCGTTCACGGGGCAGGCGACCACGTCGGTGATGGTGGCGCTGAGGCCTGCCTTGGCGAGCACGTCTACGGCCTTTTCCGGGTCACTCACGATAAGGCGGATGAGCCCGAATTCGCCGGAGTCGGCAAGTGTGAGCGAAAGGAGGTTCACGCCCGCATCGGCAAGGGACTTGCAGACTGCATGAAGGCGGCCCGGGCGATTGGAAACGAAAACTGAAACCTGTGGAATTTTCATAGTGCATTCTCCTTACATCTTTTTCCTGTTGTCGACAACTCTCTTGGCTTTGCCTTCGCTACGCGGCAGCGAATCGGGTTCGCACAGCGTGACGATGACGGAAATGCCGAGAATCTGTTCGATGGAGTGCTTGAACTTCTTGTTCAGCTGTTCCATGTCGCTCATGGAGTCGCTCACCATATCGCGGGAGACTTCCACCTTGACCTCGAGCGTGTCCATGTTGTTCTTGGTGTCGAGCACAATCTGGTAGTGCGGCAGTGCCTTCTCTGCACGGAGGAGGGCCGTCTCGATTTGGCTCGGGAACACGTTCACGCCGCGCATGATAATCATGTCGTCGCTACGGCGGCCAATGCGGCGGATGCGGCGGATGGTGCGGCCGCACTTGCACTTGGTCTTCTCGATGGCGGTAATGTCGCGGGTGCGGTAGCGGATGATGGGCATGGCCTTCTTGCTGAGCGTAGAAAGCACGAGTTCGCCCTCTTCGCCGTCCGGCAGCGGTTCAAGCGTTTCGGGGTCGACGATTTCGGGGTAGAAGTGGTCTTCGAAGATGTGGATGCCGTCGCGGCAATCGCATTCGCAGCCCACGCCCGGGCCCACGATTTCGGAAAGGCCGTAGATGTCGTACGCCTTGATGCCGGTCTTTTCTTCGATGTAGTCGCGCATGCCGTCGCTCCACGGTTCAGCACCGAAGATGCCGCGCTTGACCTTGAGGTCGCGCAGGTCGACGCCCATCTTTTCGGCAACGTCGATGATGCGGACAAAGTAACTGGGCGTTCCCCCCACCGCGGTGACGCCGAAATCCTTCATGAGCATCACCTGGCGTTCGGTATTGCCGCCACTGATGGGGATGACGGTTGCACCGAGGGCTTCAAAGCCGCCGTGGATGCCGAGACCGCCGGTAAACAGGCCGTAGCCGAAGAAGTTTTGCACGATGTCTGTGCTCCTGAACCCGCAGGCGAGGAGGCCGCGCTTCACGACCTGGGCCCACACTTCCATGTCTTCCTTGGTGTAGCCGACCACGATGGGCTTGCCGGTGGTGCCCGAACTTGCGTGCAGGCGCACGACTTCGCTCAGGTCTACGGCGAACAGGCCATACGGGTAGGTGTCGCGCAGGTCCTTCTTCATGGTGAAGGGGAGTTTCGCCACGTCCTTGAGGGTCTTGATGTCTTCGGGCTTGAGTCCCTTCTCGTCCATGCGTTCACGGAAGAGCGGGACCTTCTCGTAGGCAAGTTTCACGGTGGCGCGCATACGCTGCAGCTGCAGGTCGCGGAGTTTTTCTTCGGGCATGAAGTCGAGTGCCATTTCGGGCAGGACTCTATTTTCTTCGTCATTCCAGGCGGTTGAACGCATATAATCCTCAGTTGCCGGTCTTTGGGACCGCGGTTAAAAAATTACAGCCTAGAATTTATCTTTTTTTCCGATGAAAAATCAGGGAAAAGACGAAAATTCTTTTCGAAAAAACACGTTTGCGAGTTTAACAAAAAGTGTAAAACCGTTGATTTGTTTTTCTAATTGCTTTTGGATGCGTTTTTGACTTTCTTTTGTGGGCTAATTGCCGTTTTTTTTGTATTTTTGGGCATGAATTTTGTTTTAAATGCAATTATAGGTAGGTTTATTCTGCGTCCTCGTTTGCTCTTTATCGTTTTAGCTTTGGTTGGACTTGTTCAGGCTCAGTTGTTGGACATGTCCCAGATGCCCACGGATTATATGGCTGAAAATAAGGTCCGCAAGGTTCTTGTGGAAGGTAACGTTCACATGGACCAGCGATCCGTGCTGGGTCGAATTGGTATTCGGGATGGCCAGACCTATTCTCCGGCCGCCCTTTCCGACAAGGTCCAGGAGGCCGTGACTGCTCTTTACAAGTCGGGACTTTTTGACGACGTGTCCGCCTGGGTGGATTATGTGGATAACTCGACCGAGGTTGACCTTATCTTCAAGATCAAGGAACTGCCCGCTCTTGATACGGCGATTATCGATGGCTGCGACGAAATCTCCGAAGATGACTTGCGCCTCAAGCTTCGCTTGATTCCGGGTCAGGTCTACAGCAAGAGCCAGCTTGAACGCGACCGCCAGGCTTTAATCGACTATTACCATTCGGAAGGTTTCCTGCTTGCCGAAGTGGGCTACCGTGAGACCGCCATCGACGAAAACAAGAACCAGGTGACGTTCATTATCCGAGAAGGCGAAAAAGTCAAGGTTCGCCGCATTGAAATCGAAGGTAACGACAATGTGCCCGCAATTGACATTACCGACCATATGCTCACGAAGGTGGATCAGTGGTATGGTGGCGGCGAGTTCAAGGAAAACGTTTTTGAGGCCGACCGCGATTCCGTGCTCAATGCCATCCGCCATTTTGGCTTCCTGGATGCGGAACTCACGGATTACCGTGCTGAATACTTGCCGGATTCCAGCTGCCTGTTCTACCTTGGACGTATGGTGCCGGTTGGGGAGAGCCTCCAGCCCCTTTACGACCAGTTGAACCGCGCCATGGGCGATTCTGCGACTGCAATCTACAAGATGGCAGGAAAGCCTACGATGCAGGTTTCCCATTATTTCCGCCAAAACCACAATGCGGCAAGCCATAACTACGTGACCCGTCCTAAACCGAAGGTCATGGACGAAGAAGAAGCGCTCAAGCTTTTGAACGACATCATCCGCTACGAGAATTCTCGCCGTGAATGGCTCAAGATTGTGGATGGTCGCAAGTTCAACAATCCTAAGATCGATTCGCTCAAGGCGCTCCCGAAACTTTCTGCCTACGACGAGAAACTCTTGGTCCGTTACATGCTCGAAGACATGTTCCCCGTGCTGAACAAGTACGATAATATCAAGACTTCTAGCGCCATTTGCATTCATATCGGCATGGTCGAGGGCCGTCGTTACTACATGGGTAGTGTCCACTTCTCCGGCAACGAGGTCCTGAACGATAAGATTCTGGGCTACGCATTCCGCCTCGACAGTGGCAAGGTCTTTGACCAGTACCTCTACGACGCATCCCGGAAGGCCCTGATCGAAGTGTACCGCGAAGACGGTTACCTGTTTGCCCAGTTTGACGAGGAACGCACGTTCGAAAACGATTCCGTGGTGAACCTCACGTACCGCATGCGCGAAGGCCTCCCGGCGTCCATTCACAAGGTCTATATCCATGGCAACACGAAGACCAACGAGAAGGTCATTCGCCGCGAGGTGCGCCTGTATCCGGGTGATACCTACCGCCAGTCCGCCCTGGAACGTAGCTTCCGCGATATCATGCAGCTCAACTACTTCGACATGGTCCTTCCGGATATCAAGGTTTACGGAGAACAGGAAGTCGACCTCGACTTTACGGTTCAGGAGAAGGAAGCGGGCACGGGGCAGTTCAGCCTGGGCGTCTCCTATAGCGAAAGCGACGGTCTCGTCGGAACGGCTAGCATTTCTATCCCGAACTGCTGTATGGGTGATGGCCAGGCGGCTAGCTTGAGTGTTGAGTACGGTGCCGACAAGAAGAGCGCCTCGATCAGTTTCCAGGAACCGTGGCTGCTGGACAAGCCGATTACCCTTGGTGCAAGCCTCAGCTACACCTGGTGGAACATGGAAGATTACGGAGATCCGGACATTACCCGTTACGGTGGCTCCGTCTACGTGGGTAAGCGTCTCAAGTGGCCCGACGACTACTTCTACGGTCAGGTGGGCTATAGCTGGCTCATGAATAAGCAGGGCCCGAACATCGATGGCAGCTACGTGGTTTATACCGGTAAGGAATCGGCAATCAACTTCCGCTTGCTGCGTGATGATAAGAACCTTCCGCAGTTCCCCACCGACGGTTCCCGCTATGTGCTTGACGTCCAGGTCGCAAACGACCTCCTGTTCAGTGACTTCAGCTTTGTGAAGACGGAACTGACCATCAAGTGGTGGTTCCCGCTGTTCCGCGATCGTCTGGCGATTGCCCTTACGAATGAATACGGCGTTATTTTCGGCGACCAGCTGCAATACCGCACGCTCTACACGATGGGTGGCGTGATGGGTTACGAAGGCACCATGCGCGGTTACAGCGCAGGTTCCATCGGCTACCGTCGCCTGGGGCGCAGTTTCCAGTATATTGGTGCTGAACTCCAGCTTGGTATTGTGCCGCAGACATTCTACCTGCTTCCGTTCTTCTTCGACGCAGGTAACGTGTTCGGCGAACGCTACGACCCCAAGACGAAGGTCGCGAAGCCGAGCAGGAACCCGCTTAGCGAATGGGATCCGACCAGTCTCAAGAAGGACATCGGTTTCGGATTCCGCGTAGTGGTGCCGATGCTCGGTATTATCGGATTCGACTTCGCTTGGCCGCTGGACGTGGGCGAGACCTACTCCGGCTTGAAGCGTAGCGAAGTGGGCGACATGGAATTCAACTTTGTCATTGGCCAGGGATTCTAACAGGAGGCTCTATGATGCGCAGACTTATACTTCTAGTGGTGATGGCTCTTGCTTGTGCCGGATTTGCCGAGGACGGCCTGCGCATTGCCCATGTGGATTCCAAGCTCATCTTTGACGGTTACAAGGGCACGAAGAAGGCCCAGGAAGAGTATGACCGCCAGGTGGCCAAGTGGGAACAGCAGGCGAACCTGTTGCAGAAGGAACTTTCCGCTATCAAGGAAAAACTTGACAAGCAGGTGCTGATGCTCAGCGATGAAAAGAAACGTGAGCTTGAAGCCGAATATAACAAGAAGGATACTGAACTCAAGACATTCATCGACCGTGTCTACGGGCGCAAGGGAGAACTCATCAGCGAAAACGAAAAAGTGAGTGCCCCGATTATTCAGCTCATCCGCAAGGCGATTAACGAAATTGCCTTGCAGGAAGGTTACGACATGGTTGTGGACCGTGCCACGGGTGCCGTTCTCTTCTGGAAGAAAGAAAACGACCTCACGAACAAAGTTCTGGACTACCTGAATAGCCGCTAGTGAATCGGGATTTCTCTCGGTCTAACTTACACCTTACACAACCTGAACGAGCAATCCCTTGAGGTACTGCCCTTCGGGGAATGCTGTATTCACGGGATGGTCGGCAGGTTGGCCGAAGCGTTCAATGATTTGAACGTGGCGCTTGGCATCGGCGGCGGCATCCGCGATAATCTTCTGGAACAGGTCCATTTCCATGAGCCCGGAGCAACTGAAGGTCGCAAGCATTCCGCCCTCGGCTAAAAGCTTCATGGCGAGCAGGTTGATGTCCTTGTAGCCGCGGGCTCCCTTTTGCAGGTTGTCCTTGCTTTCCACGAACTTGGGCGGGTCGAGCACGATGAGGTCAAAAGTTTCGGCCTTGTCGCGGCACTTGCGCAAGTACTGGAACACGTCCGCTTCTACATGGGTGGCGTGTGCGGTGCTGAGCTTGTTACGTATGATGCCTTCCTTGGCGAGCTTGAGCGCGTCCTTGGAAACATCCACCTGATAAACTTTTTCGCAACCGCCGCGGAGAGCGTAGAGCCCGAATCCGCCGGTATAGCAGAAGCAGTTTAGCACCTTCCTGCCCTTGGAAAGTTCTCCGATGCGGCGGCGGGCGTCGCGCTGGTCCAAATAGTAGCCGGTCTTGTGACCGTTCTTCACGTCGATGGGGAAGAGGATTCCGTTCTCGTTGATGATGACGGGCTCGTCGCCCACTTCGCCATAGACGACACCCGTGCGCAGTTGCAGGCCTTCCTTGCGGCGCACTTCGGAATCGCAGCGTTCGTAGATTCCCTTGCAGTGCGTCTTTTCGGCGAGCAGCTCGTAAATCGTTTTGCGGTGGACTTCCGCACCGGCTGCAAGGATTTCGACAGAATAGATGTCGGCGTACTTGTCGATGATGCAGCCCGGAATGCCGTCGTTCTCGGCGTTAATCAGGCGGAAAGCGGATTCCTTGTCTTCGATGTCAAAACCGCGGCTTTTGCGGGCCGCAATCGCGCGGTCAAGAATATCGCTGAAGAATTCGCGGTCGATGTTTGCCTTCTCGCCGAACGTCCAGAAACGCCCGCGGATCTGGGACTTGGGCGAGTACGCCGCAAGACCCAGAAAATCGCTCTTGTAGCTGTAAACTTCAACGGTGTCGCCAAGTTCCGGGTCGCCGATAACTTCGTCAACGGCTCCGCTAAAAATCCAAGGGTGGTAACGCAATGCGGACTTCTCGCGTCCGGCTTTCAGAGTAATCGCTTTCATGGGTGTAAATGTAGAAAAAGGGAATGCATTTTTCTACATTTGGCGTCGATATGTTCGAAAGCATTTTTGAAAAGTATCCGTTTTTCAGGTCTGTTCCTTGCATTCTCTGCATGGCCATTATTTTTAAACTGTCGTCGATGACGATGGAGCAGTTGGAGGGCTTGCCCCACGTTTGGGACAAGCTTGCCCATTTTTGCGAGTACGCGACCCTTGCTGGCTGCTATGCCATGCTCTGGAGCCGAAACGAATGGTCTAAGCGCCAGTGGTTGCGTGTGCTGGTAGTTGGCGGCCTTGCTCTTGCTTACGGATGTACCGATGAATATCACCAGAGTTTTACCGAGGGCCGTGACAGTAGCGTGTTGGATCTTGTGGCCGATTTGACCGGAGGTCTTTTTGGCGGTGTTGTATATGCGGTGATTACCTGCATCCTGAACCGATTTGATCCGGTACCCGAGAAGGTGGAATCCAAGGCTGAAGAATAAAACTAGAATTCTCCGAGCAAAATAATCTCGCGCTTTAGTTGAATACCGAATTTTTCGGCAACTTTTTTTTGCACGAGTTCGCTTAAATTCATGATGTCTGCGGCCGTTGCGCCACCCGCGTTCACGATGAAATTCGCATGCAACGTACTCACTTCGGCGCCACCGATGCGGAGACCCTTGAGCCCGGCCTGCTCGATGTAGTAGCCGGGGGCGACTTGTTGCGGCATGTCGGCGGAACCGTGTTCCAGACGCTTGAAGGTTGAGCCTGCGTTCGGCATGCTCAAGGGCTGGCTTGCTTTGCGTTTGGCCATGCATTCGGCAAGTTCCGCTTCGAGGTCGGCAACGGATTTACCTTGTGCATTGGCTGTGGGTAGCTGGAATGTTGCAGAAAGGATTGTGGCCTTGTCCTTCTGGAAGATACTTTGTCTGTACCCAAAGGCGCAGTCGGTGGATGAAACCGTGCGGATGTTGCCGTCGCAATCAAGGATGGTCACTTGTGTGCAGCAGGTTCCGATTTCTTGCCCGTAGGCGCCTGCATTCATGTAAATCGCGCCGCCCAAAGTTCCCGGGATTCCGGCGAGTTTATGGATGCCCGCGAAGCCAAGTTTCATTGCTGTCCGCGCGAACCTGCCGAGCGGGGTAGCCGCTCCGACTTTGAACGAACCATTTCCTGAATCCTCGATGGCCGAAAATACACCTGCAAGCGTAATGACAACACCGTCGTAGCCCTTGTCAGAAACAAGCAGGTTCGTCCCGTTTCCGAGAATGAAGTGGGGCAGCCTCTTTTCGCGGGCTTGAGCGATGGCCGTCTTTAGTTCTTCGTTGTCTTCGACTTTTATAAAATAACGTGCTGCACCGCCAACCTTGAAGGAGGTGTGCTTGCTCATAGGCTCGTTTTCATTGACAATCATAGTCAAAATATAGCTTAGCTTCAAACATTTTTCCTATTATTTCATTCGAAATGACCGACGACGAACTGAAACAATTCAAGGCTTCGCTTTCCATCACCGCGGTGGCCCAGGCTCTGGGAATCAAGGTCGAACGTGGAAAGTTCAAGTGCTTCTATCCGCAGCGCCATGTCCATGGCGACCGCACGCCGTCGGTCTCTATATCGGAAGAACGCGGAATGTTTCGCTGCTGGGTCTGCGACGATGTCCGTGGCGATGTGTTTTCGCTGGTGCAGCAGTATCGCGGATGCTCGTTTCCGGAGGCCTTGAACCTGCTCAAGGATATGTTCCCGTTCCTGGTTGCGGGAGGCAAGCGTGCCGTACCGACTTCGCCCGCCGTTTCGTCGTCGACGCTTCAACCGGTGATTTCGCGTGATGAACACCGCGAGGTCGTTGCTCCCCCCGAACGTGAAATTTTGTCGGAAGAACCTAAGGCGCTCATTCCTGACGAAGAACGAAAGAAAGTCGTGCTTTCTTTCTTGAAGATGCTTTCGCCCATAGACGGAACTCCTGCTGCAGCCTACCTTTCAAAACGAAGGATCTACAAGCCTGTTTGGGATCGGATGCTGCTTCGCTGCATTACGGATTACGATAGCCTGAACCGGCATTTGAGGGAATCCTTCAGCATGGACGTCCTTCGCTACGTTGGACTCTTCAATGACCGGGGAAACTTGCGTTATTACAAGCATCCGCTGATATTCCCGTATCTCGATACGCAGAATCGCGCGTTCCATTTTCAGGCGCGAGCCATCGATAGAACCGTCGAACCCAAGGAACTCCACCTGAAGGGGTCGGTTCCGTTCCCGTATAATTTATCTGCACTGAACCAAAAGACGGGATGGATTTACCTGTGCGAGGGGGTTGTCGATACGCTCACATTCTTGCAACAGAATATCGAGGCGGTTGGAATCCCGGGCGTTCGCAGCTTCAAGATTGAATGGCTCCCGCTTTTCAAGAACAAGAATATCGTGCTTTGCCTAGACCACGACGAGGCTGGGCGCAAGGGGATGGAATACCTTCAGGGTGTTTTTGGTAATGCTGGCGTCCGAACCATTATTTTAGGAGATGGTTTGGAGGGGCTTTCCTCAAATATCAAGGAAGGCGAAGATGTCAATGATTGGTTTGGAGGAAAAAAGTAATACGATTATGAAAAAATTTGCGATTGTAGGCCAGATTCTCTTGGTGGCCTTGCTGATTTATTCAGTGCTGTTCTCAATTGTGGGGACAATCTTTATCATTAAGGCACACTCGATTATCTTTGATCCTATTAACGATATCGGCTCGATGAAAGAGGAACCTCCGGCCATGAGCCGCTTTATGCAGGACTTGCTGGATTCCAATCCGAAGGTGCAGATGAAACATCGTTACGTGCCGCTGGATTCCATTAGTCGCAACCTCCAGAGGGCGGCGATTGCTGCCGAGGATCCGGGATTCTATTATCATCCAGGTTTTGATGTGAAAAGCATCGCGTGGGCGATGGATGCGAACGTGTCTGCCGGTAAAATCCTTTATGGCGGTTCGACAATCACGCAGCAGCTGGCGAAAAACCTTTTCTTGACGGGCGAACGCACTTGGGAACGCAAGGCGAAGGAATTGGGCTATGCGGTGGTGATGGAATGGAAATTGGGTAAAGACCGAATCCTCGAATTATACTTGAACTATGCCCAGTGGGGCAAGACCATTTTTGGATGCGAGGCGGCGAGCGAAGTCTATTATGGAATCCATTGCTCTGAACTCGACATGCAGCAGGCAATAAACCTGGCCGCGATGCTAGCGAGTCCGGGGAACCACATGCCGGACGAAGATTCTGAATTTATGCGTAACCGCCGGCGCAATATCAAGTTCCATCTGGAAAAACCACAGTAATCATGCCAGTACGCGGTTGACTTCGTCTAGGTCCGTGATTCCAGAATGAACGAGTGATTCTGCGTATTCGCGGATGTTTCCTTCGACGTAGCTGCCGTCTGGTTTCAGGATTTCGGTGGCGGCGATTCGCCCCCGGTAACCGCCTGAACCTGTTTTCTTCCGCAACAATCTTTGAGCGGCAACACCGAGGAGCACGTCTTCGAGAACGTTTGCCGAAATTCCCAAATCCAAAAGCCTGTCCCTTGCCGCTTTTGCGCTGTTCGTATGGAGTGTGGAAAGTACGAGGTGGCCCGTTTCTGCCGCCCTTACGGCTATGCGGGCGGTTTCCTCGTCGCGGATTTCGCCCACGAGGATTACGTCAGGGTCCTGGCGTAGAATCGAACGCAATGCAGCCGCGAAGGTGAGCCCACATTTTTCGTTCACCTGGACCTGGTTCGCTCCGTCGAGCGGATATTCCACCGGATCCTCGATGGTTGTCACGTTTACCTTTCGCTTGATGATCTCGCGAAGCCCGGCATAGAGCGTTGTCGTCTTTCCGCTGCCCGTGGGCCCCGTAACGAGGAAAAGTCCCTGTGGCTTGGCGAAGATGTTTCTCAGTTGCCTCAGGGTGGCTTCATGGAATCCGAGGGCGACGAGCCCGGTTCCGCCATCATGCGCAGGAAGCAGCCTCAGGACGCATTTCTCGCCCCGGTGTGTCGGAAGCGTACTCAACCGCACGTTCGATTCGTGGCATCCCTGAAAATGGAACGAACCGTCGTGGGGCAGGCGTTTTTCGGTAATGTCTACGTCGGCGAGCAGCTTGAAACGGATCAGTAGCGGGTCGCAAATCCACTCGGGCAGGGTGCGGTAGATTTCGAGCATCCCGTCGCGTCGAAATCTGATTCTCATGCCTTCTTTGCAGGGTTCTAGATGGATGTCCGTGGCGCCTCGTTCAAGGGCTGCTTCCAGAAGCGAGTCTGCGAGGTTGATGATGGGCTCTGATTCCCAGGAATGAGCCTTGCCGCTTGGCGGAGGTGCTGCTTCTAGCCCTGCAAGGGTGTCGCCGACATCCTTAACCGCGGCAGCTCGGATCATCTGCTGGATTTCTGTTTCGGTGTGCTGCTCGGGTTCTAGCCTGCAACCTGATTCCACCCGAATGCGTTCGAGCGAGAACTCATTGTAAATGTCGGGAACGGCTACGCGCAAGATATGGCCTTCGCGTGCCTCTCCCCAGTAAATATTTTCGGTCATGCCCCGCAATATACAAAAAAGGCGGGTTTGCAGACCATAAAAAAATCCCGCCGGTTTGGCGGGATTCCTGAAACATTGCTTGTGCGGGCTTATGCCTTCGCGTGCCTGTTCATCTTGTTCTTAACCTTCTTCACGCCCTTCTTGACCTTGTGGAACAAGGCGTTCGGGAGCCAGAATGCTGTCGGAATGAGGTACATCGTGAGGAACGCGGACACGGCGAGGCCGCCCACGCATGCGATACCCATGGGCTGGTTCATCTTCGCAACGTCACCACCGATGGCGAGAGCAAGCGGCATCTGGGCCACTATGGATGCGAATGTCGCAAGTACGATGGCCTGGAATTTTTCTTTTGCGGCCGTCAGCATGGCGCTGCGCCTGCCCATGGCTCCGCTTCGGAGCAGTCGGTTCGCTTCGTCGAGTAGCAAGATGGCGTTGTTCACCACCACACCGATAAGCATCACGATTGCCATGAGGGAAACCATCGAGAGCGAGGTGTTCGTAAACACGAGCGCGAGGATAACGCCAATGGCGCCCATCGGGATAGTGAACATGATGATGAAGGGCTGCAAGAAGCTTTCGAGCAGGGCCACCAGCAAGATGTAGGTGAGGAGAATGGCCATGAGGATAGCCGCGATGAATTCTTCCACCATGTCGTTCTGCATGTCGGCGTTTCCACCGAAACTGAACGTGATGCCGTCGGGCACCTCATCCTTCATGGAGTCAGTGATAACCTTAATCGAGTCCATGATTTCGCCGGTCGTGTGGCCGGGGAGAAGGTTCATGTAGACGTCTACATGGTTGTGTTTGCGCTTGCGCTCGATCTTGGTCGGGCCTGCGCCGTCGACAATGTCGAACAGCGTGCTTGCCGGGACAAAACCCTTGGGCGTGAGCATCGGCAGGTCTTCAATATCGGCGTGATCCTTGCGGTCTTTCTCTTCCATGCGGACAAACACCTTGTATTCTTCACCGTCTTCGGTGTAGGTGCTGGTTTCAAGGCCGCTTACAGCGATGTAGTTCATGACAGCCACGGACTGCAGGGCGACTCCGTAGTCGGCGAGCGCCTGGCGGTTGGGAACAAGCTTGATTTCGGGCTTGCCGGCTTCGTAGCTCAGCTTTACGTCGACGACGCCGGGAATGTCCTGAATCTTGTCCATGAGGATTTCTGCAGCCTTGAGGGCGGAATCGACAACGAGACTGTTCACTTCGAGCACGACGTCTCCACCCTGGCCGTTGCTCATTTCGGTGACAGAGGCCATCTTGATAGAGATGTATGCGTCGGGAATGTCGGCGAGGTAGGGGCGCAACGAGTCGACAATGTCTTCGGAACTGCGGTCACGGCCTTCGCCGCGCTTGAACAGTTTCAGACGAATTTTGGAGGTGTTCGTGCCCGTAAAGCCGTTTTCACCACCGACGGTAGCGTTGTAGCGCTCCATATCGGGAATGTCCTTGATGCGGCTTTCGATAATCTTCGTTACGCTATCCGTAGTTTCGATGTTCGTACCGATAGGCATTTCGACGGAAATGAGGATTTGACCCTGATCCTGCTTGGGCATGAGTTCGACGGAGAGGAAGTTGAATCCCATGAAGGCGACGAATGCAAGCAGTGCGCCCATGCCGAGCAGCTGCGCGAAAAACCCTGGCACGGAAAGGCAAAAGCCGAGAGTCTTTAGGTAGACAAAGCGGATGCCGTTGAGGACCCACGGGAAGAAGCTCGTGAGGCGTTCCACTATTCCGGGCTTTTCGTCGATAATGTTGCCGTTCTCGTCTTTCTTTTTGCCCTTGAACAGGTAGGCCGCCATGAGCGGGGTGAGCGTGAACGTCACCAACAGCGACACGACTGTCGCAAACACCATGGTCATACCGTAGGTCTTGAAGAAAATGCCTACGATGGACTTCATGAACGCGATAGGCACGAACACGCACACGTTGGTGAGGGTCGATGCCATGATGGCGACCATGATTTCGCTTGTGCCCTTGTAGGCCGCTTCCTTGGGATCGAGGCCATCCTGCAACTTGGAGTTGATATTCTCGAGCACCACGATGGAGTTAGTGACCAACAAGCCCACCGCCGAAGATAGCGCCATGAGAGACATCATGTTGATGCCGAAGTCGGCGAAGTACATGAACGTGAACGCACCGATGACGGAAATCGGCATCGTGAGAGCTGCGATAAGCGTGGTGGAAAGCTTGCCCAGGAAGAGGAGCAGGAGCACCGACGTAAGCACGATGGCAAGGAGGATGTTCTGGATAACGTTGTCTACGGATTCCTGAATTGCTTCGGACTTGTCGTAAATCAGGTGAATTTTGAAACCTTCGGGAAGCGTACTGTTGATCTGTTCCACGCGGGCGAGTGTACCCTTGGCGACGTCGACCACGTTAGCATCAGAACGCTTCTTGATGTCGAGCGAGACGGAGTTGATGCCGTTGTAGCGCGATGCGGAGGTGACTGTCTTGACGGTGTCCTTGACCTTCGCGATTTCGCCGAGCTTGATGACGCCTGTTGCAGTCGGGATATCCATGTCGCGCATCTGGTCCAGGTTCTCGAATTTGCCTGCGGTACGCACGGAGGTGTTCTTGCGGCTGCCGCGAACTTCACCGACGGGGTAGTTGATGTTCGACGCCTGGAAGACACCCATGATGGTCGATATGTCTACGCCGCGAGACTTGAGCATTTCCTTGTCGAGTTCGATGGAGATTTCGCGGGTTGTGCCACCGAAAATATCCACGCTTGCAACACCGGAAACAGAAGTAAGCAGGGGCTCGATCTCGTCTTCGGCCTTCTTACGCAGTTCGGTCGAACTGACCGGGCCGGTGAAGGAGAAGCTCATGATTGCCTGGGCGTTGATGTCTAGTTTCGAAATAATCGGCGCTTCGACGGCATCGGGGAAGGTTGCCGCCGTCTGCTCGATTTTCGCGCGCACGTCGTTTGCTGCCACGTCCACGTTCGTTCCCATGTTGAACATGGCAATGAGGATGCCGTAGTTCTCCATGCATATTGCCTGCACGTAGTCGATACCGTCAACGAGTTCGACGGCGTCTTCGACAGGCTTGATGACGGTTGTCTCGATTTCTTCGGGGTTTGCGCCCGAATAGACGATGACCGCCGTTACCACGGGCACTTCGAATTTCGGCAACAGGTCTACCACCATCATGCGGTAGGTGTAGATACCGAAAACCACCACGGTCAAGATGACCATGAGCATGGTAATCGGTTTATAGATACTCGCCTTAATCATTCAAAAATCTCCGTAGCCTTATTCGATGATGAGCACCTTGTCGCCATCGTTCATGCGGAACTGACCTTCAACCATGACCTGGTCGCCATCTTCAAGGCCCTCGAGAATCTGGACATCGCCCTTGGTCTGCACACCGAGTTTCACGACCTTGCGCTTTGCCTTGCCTTCGGCGGTAACGGTCCAGACGGTGTTTACGCCGTTGCGGTAGACGATTGCCTCGATGGGGACGATGATTCCCTTCACGTTGCGGGCGTCAAGTTCGGCAGTCACATACATGCCGGGCAACAGCTGCTTCTTCTTGTTCGGGAATGTCACTTCGACAGGGAAGAAACGCGTCATGGAATTGGCGGCGAGCGGGATGAGTGTCACCTTGCCCTTGACCTTTTCTCCGCCCACGTCGATGGTCGCGGTCGCACCCTTCTTGAAGAATCCGATATCCTTGCTCGTGACGTTCAGCTTGAGGATGACTTGGTCGAGTTTTGCGATGGTGCAGAAGACCCCGAGTCCGGGAGTCTGTCCTTCCTTGAAGTTCAGTTCCGTGACAACGCCTGCTGCCGGGGCAAGAATCTTCGATGCGCGGCGGACGGTTTCAAGGTTCATCTTCGCAACCTTGAGCTGCGTTTCCTGGGTGTCCATGTCCTGCTGGCTGATGCCGCCCTTGGCGTGCAGTTCGCGCATGCGTTCGGTCGCCTTTTCGAGGAGGGCGATTTGTTCTTGCGCCTGTTGGTACTGCGTGTTGTCGCCGGTGAAAAGGTACTCGGCAAGAACCTGGTCCTTCTTTACGCTAGAACCGACCTGCACGTGGATCTTGGCAAGCGGATCGCTCATCTTCGAAAGTGCGTATGTCTGCTGCATGCCTTCGATGGTGCCGCTGAACTTTCGCACGTCGGTGATTTCTGCCGTGGTGGCCTTTACGACCTTGGCGGGCTTGCCCTTTTCGGCCTGGATTTGTTCGATGGTGGCGGCCTTCTGTTCGGCGCCTTCATCTTTCTTCTTGAACATGTCGCAACCCGTGAGAAGAAGCGAGAATGCGGTTGCAGTGATGATTGCTTTGGTAATCTGGTTCATATCTTCTTCCTATTAATATTCTCCGGTGGCCTGCAGGAGCGCGTTGTAGGCCTTGTTCCATTCGACGATGGCCTTCATGTAGTCTATTTTTGCGGTGCGCAGGCTGTTTTCGGCGCTGAGCACGTGCAATTGCGTTTCGCGCCCGAGCTTGTAGGCTTCGTTCGTGAGGTCGTAGTTCTTTTGCGCGAGGTCGATCTGGCGCTTTGCGATTTCAATCTGGCTGTTCGCATCCTCGAGCGTATTCACGCACGACTCGATCTGCACGCGGAACCCGCGCTCGGCGGTTTCCTTCTGGATTTGCGTGCTGCGGAGGCTCGACCTGGCCTGGGCCACGCCTTCGCGGGTCTTCATGCCGTTGAAGAGGTTCATCGAGACGTTCAGCGCGATGTACTTGTTCAGCTTGTCCCACGTGGGGGCGTCCCAGTCGAAAAATTCGTTCTTGTTGTTTGCATACTTGATGCCGCCGAGGAGCACCACGGTCGGCTTGTAGCCGCCCTGCTCGATTTCGATGTTCAGGTTTTTCATGTTCTCGGTTTCCTCGAGCATCACGAGTTCCTTGCGGCGCTTCTTCACGTTCGCCATGGAGGTGTCGGGGAAGCTGTAGCCTGCGGCGGGGTCGCGGAGTTCGCCCTGGAACTGCACGTCGGTTTCCCATTCGAGGCCCATCGTGTTGAGGAGCGAGTTGCGGGCGAGGACGCGCATCTTTTCGGCGCTCGCAATGGTGGAGTTCAGCTGGTCCATCGAGAGCTGCACGCGGATAAGGTCAAGTTCGGTGGCCATTCCGCTCTTGAGCGACTGTTCGACGAAATTCAGGTTCTCCTGGAGCAGTTCCTTGGAGGCGTACATGATCTTGATGGCGGAATCGAGGTAGATGAGCTGGTCGAAGGCGTTTTCCACGTCGTAGCGGACCTGGGCCTTCGTGTTTTCGAGCTTCACTTCGTTGATGCGCTTGTAGGCCTTCGCGATTTCAATCCCGACGCCAACCTTGCCTTCGGCGTAAAGAATCTGGGTGGCGGTGATGCCTACGCTGGACTGCCAGCGGTAACCCTGGGATTTCATGCCGTAGATGAGCCCGTCGAGCGCGGGGCCGAGGACCTGCTGGTCGTAGGCGTTTGCCATGGGGTGGCCTTCCGCATCCTTTCCCATGGCCATCTGCGTGGCGGCATCGGTCAGGTCGGTGCTCTTTTCGACATCGTCGAGGCCGAAAATACGGGTCACGGTGGCGTTCAGGTCGATGGAGGGGTAGGCGTTGCCGTAGCCTGCCGTCACCTGGGAAGTAGCGCTTTTGAGGTCTTCTTCGGCGGATTTCACGTCGGAGGAGTTTTCGAGGGCTGTATTGACGGCTTCTTCGCGGGTATAGGTCTTCCCGGCCCAGCTAGGGGCTACAAGGAGCGTGGCGATAATCGTAGGGATTGCAAATTGCCTGAGCATCTGTTCTCCATAAAATTTGACCCGCCAAATGTAAAAATATATTATATGATGTTAAAGGTTCCCCGTGAAAAAAAGTGATGGAATGCACGAATCTATGGATGAGAGGAATCCTGGATTTTAGGTTGCTCCTTTTGGGGTGCAAAAAACACCCTTCCGCCGGGGGGCGGAAGGGTGTCAAAACAGGGGTCGGATTCTCATATCCGGGGCTACATCAGACCGGGGATTTTCATGCCGCCGGTGATGTTGGAAAGGCTTGATTGTGCCGCCTCGTCTTTTTTCTTGATGGCTGAATTGACGGCTGCCATGACGAGGTCTTCGAGGGCTTCAACGTCGTCCTTGTCCACGGCGTCCGGATTGATCTTGATCATCGTCAGCACACCCTGACCGTTGATGGCGACCTTGACCATGCCGCCGCCGGCTTCGGCGTCGAAACTTTGGGTTTTGAGGTCGTTCTGGGCCTTCAGCATCTTGCTCTGCATCTTCTGGAGGTCCTTAAGCATTTTACTCATGTCCATAGCGGTTTTTCCTTTTAGCGGTTTTCTTTATTAGTTGTCGTTCATTTCTTCGGGCTGTTCGCCAGCCGGGGCTTCGGTAACCTTTTCTAGCGACCTAGAATATACCAATTCTCCCATGAATTTTTCTACGAGTTCCTTCAATCCGCCTATGCTTTCGCAGTCCTTTTCGAAGGGGCTCTTGAGGGCGTTTTCCCTGGAAACTCGTTCTTCTTGCGTGTAGGCGCGGGTCTTTATCGAGAGGGAGACCTTCGTCTGCAACTTGTCTTCCAGGATAGTCTGTACGCGCTTCGCGAATTCCGGGTTCTCGCAAATCTGCTGGTAGCCCCAGGAGGTGTTGTTCTCCGTTTCGCCGATATAGGTGAGAAATAGCGGGAAGGGGTTCGCCTTGATGTCGCCCGCTTCCAGGATGGTCCCTGTGATGGCAGCGGAAAACTTGTAGTCTCCGCAGTCGGCGAGGCCAGCCACGATGGAGGGCCAGGCGGCGGTGATTTCGTAGCGCGAGAATGCGACCGGGCTGTCAAAGTCGGAGCTGCCGACGAAATCCATGCTTGCCCCCTGGGAAGATTCCTGGGTGTCGAGCATCTGCTGGACGTCAGCTACTTTTTTTTTTGTCGCCTCGTCTGAGGCGCTTTTCGGGTCGTTTATAGCGGCAAGTGCTCGCCGGAGGTCGGTGAGCCTGTCGAGCCAAGCCATGCGGGCGAATGTCGTCTCGACAAGGAGCCGCGGGTTGGAACTGTAGCGGATTTGCGCCTGCAGGTCGATGAGCATCTTGGATATGCGTAGCAGGTCCCCGTTGGAAAGGCCTGTCGCGGTTTCCTTGAGCTTCGTGTAGAGTTCCGTAGAGATGTTCAAAGCGTCAGGCGAAAACGCGTCGAGGCGGCCGTAAAGGAGGTTGCGGAGGAACTTGCCGAATCCGTCCAGGAGTGGCGCGAACTCGATGCCGCGGCTTACAGCCTTGTCGACCATCAGGAAGCAACCCTTGAGATTATGGCTTTCGATGGCGTTGATGAGGTCGAAGAAAAGCTCGACGGGCGGGATTCCCAGAACGGACCGGACAGATTCGTCCGTCATCTCGTTTCCCGTGAAGGCGTAGGCCTGGTCGAAGTAGGTGAGGCCGTCGCGCATGGAGCCGTCCGCCTTCTCGGCAAAGATGTTCAGGGCCTCGTCGCTTGCGTTGATGCCTTCCTGTTCGCAGATGTAGCGCAGGCGGCTGCGGATCTGGTCCATGGTCAGGCGTTTGAAGTCGAAACGCTGCACACGGCTGAGGATGGTCTGCGGGACCTTGTTGACCTCGGTGGTTGCGAAGATGAAAATCACGTGCGGAGGCGGTTCTTCGAGCGTCTTCAGGAGGGCGTTGAAGGCCCCGGTCGAAAGCATGTGGACTTCGTCGATGATGAAAATCTTGTACTTGCCGATGACGGGAGGGTACTGTACGCGGTCAATGACATCGCGAATGTTCTCGACTCCGGTGTTGGAGGCCGCGTCTATTTCGTACACGTCCATCGGGTTTCCGCCCGAAATGTCCTTGCAGCTTTCGCATTTGCCGCAGGGGTGCAGCGGGTCGCCGCCAGAACAGTTGAGCGTGCGGGCGAGGATTCTGGCACTGGTGGTCTTGCCTACACCGCGGGTGCCGGTAAAGAGGAATGCGTGATGGAGTCTGCCCCCCTCGATTGCGTTCTGGAGGGTTTTCGCGATATGTTCCTGCCCGACCATGTCGTCAAAGGACTGCGGGCGCCACTTGCGGGCCATTGCTACGTATGCCATGTCTTGGAATATAGCAAAAAAGTGTCGAATTCGGGCCAGTCCGGAAGTCGCTTTTGATTATATTTTGAAAAAAATTACGAGGTTCACGATGAATTCGAATATGGCGCTCTTGATTCTTTCTTGGCAGGTGGCATGCCTGTATCACGAAACCGAAACCGAGAAACTTCTGCCCGGTTCAGCCTCGGCGACCGAGGCCGAGAGCGACACGCTCGACGCGATTCACGACGAACTTGTACCGGATGTCTCGTGGGACGACTTCAATGACCTCTATGCGAAGTTCAAGTCGGCGAAGGAACGTGCGGGCGCCTGCATCGAAGCGCTGAAGGAATCTACGCCCGAATTCAAGAGCAAGGTGCTCGAATCCATGCTCCGCGTGGCGAACGCCTCCCGCGAAGATGACAACGAAAGCAACGTCTCGCCCGAGGAGATGAACTTTATACAGCAAATCCGCGAAGCACTCGAGTAGTTTTCTGTCGCATTCGCGCTTAACTTGTTTTTAATCCTTCAGGTAAAGGTTCTGGCTGTTGTCCAGCATCAGGATGACGGGCAAATTTTTTGCCGTAAACACGCCGTCATTCAAGATGCCGCTTTCGATCAGTTGGCCGTTCAGGCTGAATGCCTTGTACGCGGAACCGGGCTTCACGTTCGTGATACGGTAGCGCATCTGGCCGAGCCTTACGAAGCTGGCCTTCGCCTGCGGTAGTCCCGCGGCGGTGCGCGGATTGACTGTCGGGGATTCGGCAGGGAACTTGTAATCCGGACACGTATTCAGCGTATCGAGAAGGATGGTGAACTCGCCGGCAACGGCTGCGAGTGCAAGCGGCATGTCGACCATGTCGACGTCCTTCCCGCCGTTTCTTCCTCTCTGCTCGGGCGGGTTGAATACACAGCCGCCGTAACCGTAATCTTTGCTGTAGAATCGCTGGCACAATTCAAATACGTGTGTCACGAGGGAATCTGCCTGTTCCGCCGTCCCCTTGAAGACTCCCGCCTTCTGCAGGCGCGGAAACTCGTCCTTGTACACGTCTTTGTGCTTCACGGAGAAAAGTGAATCCATTCGTGAATTCTCGTCATCGGAGTAGGTGACTCGTGCGACCTTGACCACCTTCTCGGTGACGATTACGATCATGGTGGAATCCAGTTCGGACCTGTAGACCCATGCCGTATCGGTGCCGGAGGCGTTCTTGACCGCCGGTTCGCGCAGGCCCATCTTGGAGAGGTTCAGGTAGTCGCCTTCGAACAGGTAGAGCGCTGTTGCCGGATACCCCATGTAGATATCGGTGCTGCCGCCCCCGCCCTGATGGTGGGTGACGTTGCATTCCGCCGCATGTAGGCTTGTGGTGAAAAGGCTTGCGGAAAATACGCCCGCAAATAGAAATTTGGTGAATTTCATAATTTGTTCTCCTAACTTGATGATTTAATAATAATAAAAAAAGGAGGGATTGTTGAAATTTTCTGACGGAATGTGATTTTGGGGTGATTAGGGGCGTCTTTTTTTGAAAATAAATAGTTATTTTGTTGTAAAAACGTTCTAGTATAAAATAGGAGGTTATACATGAAGAAGGTTCTCTTAATACTTTGTCTTTTTGTCGGGGCTAGTTTTGCCCAGATAGGTGTTTCTCTCGGTTTCGGGCCGTCTCAGGGGATGGTCGGTGTCGGGTACACCATGCTGGACGGACATCTCTCCGCTAACGTTCATTTGGCTGCCTACAACTCCGACTACGATTTTATGGGAGGAATCGGGATTGCCTACCGCTTTACGGGCTTGACGGGCCCGTATGTATACCATTCTTCGGAATGGATAACCGGTGAAATGAACGGCTTTACGATAACGAATGTGGGTTCGGAAAATTCTGAACTCATCGAGCATACGAGGGACATCAATTATTGGCGACTGGTTTTTGGCTTGGGGTACCAGCACATGTTCCTGAACCATTTTGGAGCCTACTTTGAAATGGGCTTTGAGTTCTATGCCGGCAATGGCGGCTATTATACTCATTTCGATGCTGAGTATGGAACGCTTGATAACGACAAGCCGTTTTTCCCTGTCGGTCTCGGTATCGTAGCCGAGTTCTAAAAGGTGGATAAATCAAAAAAGAGGTGCTCCGTTAGGAACACCTCTTTAAAATGGATTCTCGTTCGTGTAGATTATCCCGACTACAATTGTTGTTCTTTTTTCTCAATCAAGGTCTCCAAATTGTTAAGGTGTTGCTTGATTGCTTCTACTTCATTTAGAAAATCTTTTTCTTTTGTTGTACTTTGCGGTTCTGATGATGTCGTTTCCCCAAAGGAATTGACGACAATTCCCACGAGAACATTCAGAACAACGAATGATGTTATGAGTATAAATGGGATGAAAAATGCCCAAGCATAAGGATATACTTCCATGACGGGTCGGCTGATCCCCATAGACCATGATTCCAATGTCATTATTTGGAATAAGGAATACATTGATTTTCCAATGGAACCAAACCATGCGGGAAAATTTTCTCCAAAGAGAGTTGTTCCTATTATTGCGAAGACATAGTAAATGATTAACAATAACAAAATTGTCCATGATATACTGGGAATAGACTTTCCTATAACAGAAACGATTGTTTGAAGAGGCTTCATCCCACTAATAAGTTTAAAAGCTCTGAATACACGGATGATTCTTAGAACGCGAAGTGAAGATAAGGCAGGGAAATCAGCTAAGAGTGAAAATACTACAATTAAGAAATCAAACCAATTCCATCCATCCTTGAAATAATTTAGCCGAAATGATGAAATTTTTAGTATGGCTTCTAAAACAAAGATGTATAAACAAACTTTGTCCAGGATGTTTAAAAGATAGCCAAAGTGTTCTGTAATAGAAGGAGATGTTTGTAGCCCTAGAACAGCCGAATTGACTAGGACTACAATAATTATGAAATTAGAAAACTTAGAGGATTGAAGGAAATTATTCAACGTCGTCCTCATCGTCTTCCTCTTCATCATCTGCTTCGTTATTGTTGCCAGGGATGTCGACGTAAACCGTATTTTCGTAAATTGTCACGATAACATTAATTTCATTCTCGTTGTCTAGGTAGGCTTTGGCGTTGTTGAAAATTGTACTGTCGCCATAATGAATAGCATTCCCTAATTCTATTTTTTCGCATTTGCCTCCATCTCCATTTTCTTGCAAAATTTCTGTCACAAGTTTGCAGGATAACTGCTCGTTTTCTTCCGTGTCGCTGCGCATAAAATAATATATGCATCCAGAAGCGATTAAAATAGCGCATAAACCGGCGATAATCTTCTTTTTTATGGATCCACTCTTTGAAAAAATGTCTGTTGTTATATCAATGACGGTTCCTAATGGGTCGTCTATGGCATTTTTTACATGTTCGAGTACAGAAAGAACTTTAGCTGAGGTGAGCTCGTTTGCGTCGCAATCCTCTATGATGAATGAGCGAATGTTCTCCCAAGCGTCATCATCCAAAGTTCCTGGAATTTCTGTAAAATGGATTTTTTTATCTTGCGTCGTTACGTATACTTCTATTCTGTCCGCTTTGTCTATTCCATATTTGAAAGAACATTCCTTGATAGGAGCGCATAGTTCCTGTCCGGACATGACAGAAATGAAGATTTTTTCATCTTCAAATTTTATTTCTTTCAATCGTCTTGATTTGGGAGTGAGCCAATACAAGCCTTTTAGTTTAGAAAAGAATGATGGCTCGGTTGTTTTGTATGAGAAATTTTCGATGTCAGTCATATTTTTCTCCTATGATTGGTTAGAAATCATCGTATTCAATGTCGCAGATTGATTTTAAATTTGGTGTGATGTTTTTGCAATCATCAGAAATGTTGCATTCACATTTTTCTGTATTGAGACATCTTATTGTCCAATGGCAGGTGATGCCAAGAATGTCTTCTTTTGCCTCTAATCCAAGTTGCCAATCAAAGCCTCCCATTTCAGTGCCATCTCGGAATACGAAGTATTCAGATTTTGGAGGCTTGAAATCAATGACCGCCCAATAAGGATATTCATCACATCCGTTGGGGCAGTTTGCTTTGTACGCATCCATTTTTTGTTTGTATATTTTCATTGCTGGAAGGATTTCTTTCATGGCATTTTGCCTTCGTTTTTCTTCCTCGGCTAAGCGCAATGTTTCTTCTTCTTCGGCTTTGCACTTTGCTTCTTCCTCCTCAAGACGTTTTTGCTCTGCAGCGGCTTTTGCAATTTCGTCTTTTCTTTTTAGAACTCTAGGGTCGCTGTTTACCGTATTGGCTATTAAAACCCCTTTTGTTTTTGAGTAGCTTGAAATTTTTTCTTTAAGCAGAGTGTCCGGCAGTTGATTTGCGGATTCCGCTTGATCAACGATTTCTTTGGCTATTTTTTTGAAATCAAAGACTTTGTATGTGTGATTTGAATAAACAAAATCGAGAAAGTCCTCTGTATCTACGAGTTCTTGAATATTGCAATTTGACCATTCTTCGCCTTCGAATCCATAATAACCCAATTCAAAATCGGAATTGTCGCTATCCGTAAAAACAAATTGGACCGTTAGTCGATTGGATTTATTTGCCAATGCAGAAACGAAGTCCGCTATAGTTCCTGCCTTAATCTTGTTTCCTATATCTCCGTCGAGAGCTATCAGCCCAAAAGATCCAATTGTCGCAGATATGAGAGCTTTCCATATCTCTTTTCTATATTGTTGAGCGTATGATTTCCCAAAACAAGCATCCATCGCATTTGTGGCTGCCATTGGATTTGCTAGATCATTGCCGACATCATCAACGATAGCGGTGGCTAACAATTCAAGGAAATCAATATCAACATCGCCTTTAAATTCGACAAAATCTTGTCCCTTAGATGTTGTGTTTTCCGTCCATTTGACATTGCCAAAAGACGCGTCGAATGCTTTACCTATAGTGGTCGTCGAATATGCATGGAATTTGCCTTCTTTTACCTGATCAACTTTGGAACAACCGCTAATGAGAATGCCGCACAATCCTGTAGCGATAACGGTCTTTAGGAAAAGAAATGTACTGTTTTTTTTCATCGGTTGCTCCGTTGTTAAAAACTCGGAGCTCGTCTTACCTCATGTGCCGACGATTTGCATTTCCAAAAAAGAAAAAGTGCGGAATCGTAAGCACTTATTGACCTGAGGTAACGACCAAGAAACCGTCCATCCGATAAGCACAAACGACCCACACCATTGGGGTGTGAGTGTCTGCCTTATTCTCGGATGGTTGAAATTTTGGTCGTTTTTCAGGTCCAGAATAAGAGCGAACTCTAAAACTATGTCATCATAAAAATAACTAAAAAAGTGAAAGAAGGCTGCGTAAGGGCTGAAAAATGGCTAAAAAACGTGATTTGACTGAATGTGTAGTGATTTGTCAATACATTTTCTTTGTGTTTTATTGACTTGTAGTTGAAAATAGTGTATATTTAGGGGGAAAGGAGTCTAATTATGGCTACGTTGCAGATGAGAGTTGATGATGACCTGAAAAAGAAGTCGGACGACTTGTTCCAGTCTCTCGGTATGGATACCTCTACGGCTATCCGTATTTTCTTGACTTTTGCCATCGAACATAACGGTATTCCTTTTGATGTTCGCCATGCCCCCGAAGACTTGTCTCTAGAAAAGGCTATTAGCGATAGCCGTACTCGCAAAAATCTCCATGGCTCTTATGCAACGGCGGCAGATGCCGTTGCCTCCATGCTGGAGGAATAGCCTTTGTAACCACTTCCGCCTAACAATCGAGATTATCAGCTAGTTCGTTTTTTTTTAAAAGTAGATTTATGCTATTTTGTAAAGACAAATCTGCACTCCAACTTGGAATGGTATTGGCAAATTTGGGGCAAATAATGTATATTAAACCCAAGAGAGGTCCAAACATGTCGGAAACAGCCTTTGCAGAACTTGAATCGCAGGTGGAAGGATTGCCCTATACCCAACTGGAAGAACTCCAGTGGAAAATAGGTCTTCTTCTCATGGAAAAAAAGTCACAGAAAGCGCACGACATTTCTGGTTTGAAGAAGTATCTTGGCAACACCGACCTGGATATCGATCTCGACGCCCTGCGAGGTAGAAATGACCCTCGTTGATACTTCCGTATGGATCGACGGTTTTCGCGGTGGCGAAAGCAAGGAAGTTCTCAAAAAACTGATTGACAACGGCAGTATCTGCATTAACGACATCATTCTTGCCGAATTGCTCCCATCTATAAGGAAACGGGGCGAGACAGAGCTTGAAAATCTGCTAAACCTCCTACCGAAGGTTCCAATACAGATTGATTGGAACGGCCTTATCTACATGCAGACGGAAAACCTGAAGCATGGTATAAATAAGGTCGGCTTGCCTGATTTGATGATTGCTCAAAATGTCTTGCAGAATGGATTGACACTGTTCTCGCTGGATAGGCATTTCGAACTTATTGGGAATCTACTTCCCCTGCAACTGTATAAATAAAAACGAATGTCAATAGCGTTGAATGTTTGAAAAAAGAGATGTTCTTTGAACATCTCTTTTAAAATAGATTGCCACGGCTCCTTGCGGAGCCTCGCAATGACATGCTAGGTTATCCAGCGCAGGAGCTTGCTCATGCATTGGATAACCGACGCTGTCATGGCTCACAGAGCAATGACGTGAGTTAGCGCAGTTCCTTCAGCGCCGCCTCATTTTTGGATATAATATCCATCTGCGTTGCGAGCTTGGTGCGTTCGGCGTTCACGACTGCTTCGGGAGCGCCGCTCACGAACTTTTCGTTTGAGAGCTTGCGTTCAATTGAAGCGGCGAATGCCTTGGCCTTCTCGATTTCTTTTTCGAGGCGGGCGATTTCTGCAGCCGGGTCTAGGATGCCTTCCAGCGGGATGTAGAGTTCGCCACCGGGAACCACGGCGCTGGCGCTGAACTTCGGCTTCACGGCCTTCACGGCGACACTCAGGTCAGAAAGACCCGAAAGTTCGGTGATGATTGCCATGCAGTCTTTCACGCTTGCTTCCGTCGCGGCGTCGTCCACGCTCACCACGGCGCTGAGCTTGGTGGCGGGGCTCACGTTGTAGCGGCCACGCACGCCACGCACGCTTTCCACCACGGCGAATGCCTGGTCGAATGCGGCTTCGATCTTTGCGTCGATGAGAGATTCGTCGGCCTTGGGCCATGCGCGGCTGATCACCATTTCGCTGCCCTGGAACAGGATGCTGTTGAGTTCTTCGGTAATGAACGGCATCACCGGGTGGAGCAAGTCAAGCACGTTCTTCAGCACGTAGCTGAGGATGGCCATCGCGTTCTTCTTTTCGGCGGTGAGCGTTTCGCTGTTGATCACGGCCTTCTTGATTTCAAGATAGCTGGAGCACACGTCGTCCCACACGAAGCGGTACAGGAACCCGGCGAGTTCAGCGAAGTGGTATTCTTCGAGCATTCGGGTGGCGTCCTTGATGGTCGTCTGCAGGCGGCTAAGAATCCACTTGTCTTCGAGTGCGAACAAGCTCTTGTCCATCGGGAGCTCGGCGGCGAGAGCGCCGGCCTGTTCGAGCTGCGGGTAAAGGAAGCGGCAGGCGTTCCACAGCTTGTTGCTGAAGTTACGGCCGATTTCGAACTTTTCGCTGGTGTTGATTTCGCGGCCATCCGGCTGCTTTTCCTTCTTCACCGGCAGGCGCACGTCCTGGTTGTCGGTGCAGAGGCTTGCCATCACAAAGCGTAGAGCGTCGGTACCGTACTTCTCTTCGATATCCATCGGGTCCACGCCGTTGCCCTTGGACTTGCTCATGGTCTGGCCATTGCCGTCCAGAATCTTCGGGTGGATGTACACCGTGTGGAACGGGACCGTGCCCATGTTCTCCTGGCTGAAGAGCACCATGCGGGCGACCCACAGCGTAATGATGTCGCGGCTCGTCACGAGCACGCTGGTGGGGTAGTAGCGCTTGAGCGTGTCGGTGTTTTCCGGCCAGCCCATGGTAGAATGCGGCCAGAGTCCACTGGAGAACCACGTGTCGAGCACGTCCTCTTCCTGCTTGAGTTCGTGACCCGGCACGGCGTTAGACTTCAGGTCTTCTTCCTGGCTGCACACCAGGTAGCCGCCGTTTTCGGCCTTGTAGAAGTAGATGTCGTCGCGGCCGGCAAATGCGGCCTTCAGTTCGTCTTCGCTAGCGTCCGTGTGCCAGATAGGAATGCGGTGGCCCCACCAGAGCTGACGGCTGATGCACCAGTCGCGCTTTTCGGCGAGCCAGTCCAGATACTTGTTGGCGTAGCGTTCGGGGATAATCTTGATTTCGCCCGACTTCACGGCGTTCATCGCGTTTTCGGCGAGCACGTCCATCTTCACGAACCACTGGTCGCTGAGGTACGGCTCGATCACAGTCTTGGAACGGTCAGAGTGACCCACGTCCATTTCGTGGTCTTCCACCTTGATCAAAAGTCCGAGTTCTTCGAGACCTGCCACCACGGCGTCCCGGGCGGCCTGGCCCTTGAGACCCTGGAACTTGCCGGCGTTCTCGTTCAGGCTGCCGTCATCGTTCATGATGTTAATCATCGGGAGCTTGTGACGCAGGCCCGTCGCATAGTCGTTGGGGTCGTGTGCGGGCGTCACCTTCACGGAACCCGTACCGAAGTCCTTGTCCACCAGGATGGCGTCGGCAATCACCGGGATTTCGCGGTCAACGAAGGGCACCTTCAGCATCTTGCCGATGAACTGCGCGTAGCGTTCGTCGTTGGGGTGCACGGCGAGGGCGGTATCGCCCATGATCGTTTCCGGACGGGTGGTCGAAACGGGGATAAATCCCGAACCGTCGGCCAGGGGATACTTGAACGTCCAGAAGTGGCCCTTCACGTGTTCGTAGTAGATTTCGTCGTCGGCAACGGCGGTCTGGAGCTTGGTATCCCAGTTCACCAGGCGCTTGCCGCGGTAAATGAGGCCCTTCTTGAACAGGTTGAAGAAGGCGTGGCGCACGGCCTTCGCGCAGACCGGGTCCAGCGTGAAGCGCTGGCGGCTCCAGTCACAGCTGACGCCCAGGCTCTTGAGCTGCTTCGTAATGCGGGCTTCGTATTCGTCCTTCCATTTCCAGATGCGTTCCACCAGCGCGTCGCGGCCAATGTCGTGGCGGGTCTTGTGTTCGTCCTGGAAAAGGCGCTTTTCGACCACGGCCTGCGTGGCAATGCCCGCGTGGTCCGTACCCGGAATCCACAGTGTGTCGCGGCCGGTCTTACGGCGGTAGCGTACCAAAATATCCTGGAGCGTATCGTTGAGCGCGTGTCCCAGATGGAGCGCGCCGGTAACGTTCGGGGGCGGAATCACGACCGAAAACGGTTCGCCCTTTCCGCTGGGTGCAAAACTGTTATTCTCAGCCCAGGTCTTATGCCATCGGGCTTCCACATCTTTAGAATTGTAACGAGTTTCCATAGTGGGCACAAATTTAGTAAAAGGCGAGTGCCGCGGCAAAAGTGTGCAAGGCGAGAAAGCGCGAAAAACTTGTTTTTTGCATTTTCGAGCCGTAGCCACGGACGTCGCAGACGTCAAAGCAATTCATTGCTTTGACATGGCCGAGCCGTACTAAATGCGCCCCAAAGGGGCGCCAAGATAGAATTTTTTATGTTGCCTGATATGGGGTTGCTTGGGGTATGACGTGGGAAAACTTTTTAATGATGCTTTTTTGCGGTGCTGTATTATACGGTGTGTATAATATAGTGAAAAATTTTCTTTAATTCTTGAAAATATTGTGAAAATTTACTAAAAAAGAACATTTTTGTATAATAAAACTATTGACTTGCCTGAGGAAAAAAGATATATTGGAAAGTATGAAATCGGTGCTCGAATATAAGGATTACCACCTGTATATACAGGATTACTACGACGAACGCAAGCGTCTAGGCGCGTTCTCGTGGCGTGAATTTTGTCGGAGCGCTGGTTTCTCGTCTCCGAATTTTCTAAAGCTCGTGGGCATGGGCCAGAGCAAGCTCAGCAAGGTCAAGGTCGATGCGGTGGCACGAGCCATGGGACTCGTCGGATTCGAAATAGAGTATTTCCGGCTGTTGGTGGTGTTCTGCAATGCGGAAAAGGATTCCGTCAAGAGGACTGCCCTGCTTGAGATGCAGAAAATCGCGCTCGAACACAGGGTGCGTATCGTGGACGGAGACGCTTTTCAATATTATGAATCGTGGAAATATCCGGTATTGAGGGAGCTTATCCCGATGATGCCGGGTGCCTGCCCGCGCGATATTGCCGAGGAGTGCAAGGAACACGTGTCGGCGGAGGAAGTCCGCGACGTTTTGGAATTCTTGCTCAAGGCCGGATTCCTGAAGAAGGACGGGGAGAAGGTCTATTCGCAGACGGAGCAGACCGTGATAGGCTCAAAGGAGGCGCTGCCTATCGCAATTCGTTCCATGCACAAGGAGATGGCGAACATGGCCGTGCGCGCCGTGGACCGCTATTCTCCGAACGAACGTTATTTTACCGGAGTTACGCTTAGCGTGAACGAGGAGGCAAACCGGAGAATTATTGCAGAAATAGATGCCTGCTGCAAGAAGGTGCTTTCCATTGCAAACGAGTACAAGGACCAGAATCAGGTTTGTCGAATCAATTTCCAGTTTTTTCCGGTCACCGACAAGGTCAAGGAGGCTCGCCATGCTTAAGAAATTTTTCATTGCCGTAGGGTCTCTTTTGGCGGTGCTCGTGATTGCGTGTTCCAATGGCGGTGTTGAAGATGTCGCAGGAGGCACCATCGATCCCAGTACAATTGCGTTGAATAGTTGTTCGTCGGGGGATGCAGGCGCGCTTAGCAGCAGTCTCTCTGAAACTGAGAACGGGGTGAGTGTGTCGGAGCCGAGTTCTTCGAGTAGTGAGTCGGATTCGAAAATGGTGCAGGACGAAAGCAGCAGTTCCGGTAATGAGAATAATATCAAGCCGATTTTCAGGAGCAGCTCGAGCGAACGTCCTGTTATAGAAAGCAGCTCGGATGAAGGCGAGAATAAAGTTGTCGACCCGATTCCGGTTTCGTCTTCTTCTGAATTACGCGATGGCGATATTGCGCATGCGAGCGATTTCTCCATCCAGTGCGTGGAAAACGTCATTTATGTGAAATTGGATACCCCCGCCGCAGCATCGGATGTCAGTGGCCCTAAGGCGTTCAAGCATGTCGAGGGTGACTCCGTGAAATTTGTCTTGCAGAATGTCTATTTCGCTATCCCTTGCGAGGAGGATGCCCAGAAGCAGTTCCTGCAAGGTGTAAACGAAGGCCACCCGGTTGTCAGTAGTGAAGGCGATACGCTGTACGTGGCTTTTAGCCGGAGCAAGGGCTGGGATTACGGTTGTGAATGTGCGGCGAAGGCCACGTTCACGCTCGGCAAGGCCTATTCCGGTATCAACTACATGGCTTTTGACCAGAAGGAAACTCTTCCGGTAAAGGATAATTAAAAGAAGGAGGCTAACATGAAAAAGATACTTGCAACAGCTGCGGCCCTGTCGCTCATGCTCATTGCCTGCGGGGACGATTCGTCTTCGACGGCACCTGACCCGTCGGCCGGTAACGAGAGCTCGTCTTCTGCCGAGGTTGCCGAATCGTCTTCGGCTGAAAAACTCTCGTCGACTGGAGCGCCTGAATCTTCATCGTCGGTTGCGCTTCCGGTTGAATCGTCTTCGTCTGTGTCGGCAAAAAGTTCGTCGTCTGAGGCGAAAGTTGCGGACAAGCACCAGGTCGTAACGGACGCCAATGCTCAGTGTCTTGCGAAGGGTGTGGTGGACGATCCTATGCTGGATGGCGGTTCGGATACTGGTGTGAGCCGATCTGTCGACGGCGATGAAAAATTACCTCCGGTTGTCTACCGCTATGTCGGTACCGAACGGACCGGCTTTACCATCGAAAATCTTTCGCTTACCTGCGGTGTCGTAGTCGATACGCTCGATGTCGATGTGTCCGACGATACGGTTTACGTGAAGGCTAAATTCGACAACACGAATGCGCAGCGGTGCATTTGTAATTCCAAGGTGGACTTTGCCGTGGAAAACAATGAAGCCTACTGGCGTGCGACAGTTCTCGTTTTCGACAATGTTGCCGGTTCAAATCCGAACATCATGGAAATTGTCGAAATGAGCGTGGTTACGGTTGAAGAAATAACGGGGCACAAGCTGGCGAAGGATATTAAGCTGGAATGCAAGAACGATAGGCAGACAGCTAATGCGCCGGCGCTGGCAAGCAATTCATTTGTCATGGACCCGATTGATACGACGTCGACCAAAGTGGCCGTTGCGGGCCGTAGAGTGGGCGACGATGGCTTCGATACCATCGTCATTCTTGAAGTGATGATGCCTTGCGCGATTGTTTTTGAAAGCTTTGATGTCTATGCGGACAATGGAACGCTGTATGTCAAACCGAAAGTCAATCCGGACAGCCCGATAACCAACTGCATCTGCCCGACGCGAGTGTCCTTCAAGGTGGAACAGAACGAGGCGTTCTCCAATACGAATTATCTCGTGTTCGATGGGGGAGAGCCGATGCCCTTGGCGAAAGCTATTCTCGTGGATGCTTCCGATTTGGATGGTTGATGTTCGACTTTAATTGAAGAAGGAAAATAGATATGAAAAAGTATTTTGCATGTGCTGTGCTTCCGCTTATGATTGTTGCCTGCGGGGACGATTCGTCTTCGAATGCCAAGACCGGAGATTCTGGAAAGCCGTCTGAAAGGGCTGAAATTGCCCACGCCGGGGAGTGTGGTGCCTTTACGCCTTGGGACGGGGATGGCGAGGCATTCGTTGTAGGCTCGAAAGGTAGCGGCTTCCAGGTTCTTCTCCCGAAGGTGCGTTACGATGTTGAATTATGCAGTGAATGCCTGTACGAACGTTCCGGCGATACCCTGCATATCTGGAATTCGGATTCGACGAGAGAAGCTTTGAACTGGTTCTGCACTACGGACTTTACGTTCGATATCTCCGATGCGGATGCCGATATCAAGTATTTCAAGTATGAGAATGCGGTCTTCAAGGTTGTGGATGGCCCTGTTCCGGAAAAGATTTCTTCGGGCATGGTCGTCTCTTCTTCCAGCGAGAATCCGTCTTCTAGCGAACCGGCCGAATCCTCCAGTTCGCAGGGCGGGTCGTCTGCAGGGCTGCCGGGCTTGTCGTCCTCGAGTATTGCGCCGGGCTCTTCTTCGAGTGCGCAACCTGCTGGGAGGGTGACCCAGATGGCGACTCATGTTGGCGGCAAGTGCCTCGATAAGGAAGGTCCCGATGATCCGATGGTCGATGGCGGCGCCGACATGGCGCTTCCTCCGATGGCCACCATGAGTTTGGAAGACGGTTCCAGCTTTGCTAATGTTCTTGTGGAGAGGGTGATGGTGGCGTGTAGCGAGATTGGCGGATTTGTAGGCATGTCCAGGCGGGTTCCTCTTGACAGCATCGAGGTGACGGCGGCCGGCGATACGCTCTACGTGAAGCCGCTGATGCACGAAGATGATGTTTCCGACGGCTGTGCTTGCCAGGCGCAGGTCTACTTCACTATGAGGGCCGAAGGTGCCTTTACGCAAACCTCCCTCCTGGTCATGGACGACAATCTGAATCTGGGCAACAGGATGCGTATCGCAAAGGAAACTGTCGAATCGGAAGACATGAAGCAGCTGAAGATGACCGGCTACTACAAGGGCCAGTGCCTGAATGGTTTTTCGGAGAACAACCCGAAGGTGATGGCTGCCCCTGCCGCGAAGGATCTCCCGACTGCGACCTTGCTCTACAATCCCGATGGACTTTCCATCGTGGAACTGAACAATGTCGAGGATTACTGCGATATCGAGGCGAAGGTTTCCCAGAAGGTGAAGGACGACACGCTGTTCGTGGACTACTACGACATGGGTGCCGTATCCAAGTGCGTTTGCACCTTCGATAAGATCAAGTTTGCGGTTGACGAGGAAAATACCCATGTGGCGTTTTTCTCGTTCAAGTCGGTGCTGTACCGCCTGCAGGGTATGGAAGTTGTCGACTAGAAAGGCTGGGAGCGATTACACTCTCCCGGCAAACTGGTTGCTGAACAACAGTAGCCCTGATACAAAAATCACAAGTCCTCCAGCAAGAGTCGCTGCGGTGTAAATGTTGGCTGCCAGACGGGTGTGCGCACTTCCTTTGTCGATTCCTTTGCGAAGGGCTACGGCTGCGATACCGAAAGTGATGTTGGTGATGGTCATGCCAATGCAGATGACAAGAGCGCCCAGGAGTGAAAGTGCGACCATAGAGTTGAGAAGGCAGAAGAGGACTATTAGTGCGACTGCCGGGCAAGGGACAATGCCCGTGATGGCTGCGACTCCGATAATTTCGCGCCAGCGGGCTGTGGGGGGTAATGCGGCCTCTGAAGGTGTTTCTTCATGCTCCTTTTTTTGTTGCTTGAAAAAGTCGCGGATGCCGAGAACGACAAGCAATATCCCGGTTAGCATGATAAGGGCGTAGCTTGCCTTCTCGATGCCGATGCGGCCCGTTTCAAATGCGGTAAATACGGTTGCCTTGAATATTGCATATAAAATGAATAGAAGCAAGACGGCGCTCATTGTGTGGGTTACGGTAATCCCTGCTCCGAGTGCAACTCCTTGCCGCCAGCGTCCGCGCCTTGCGATAAAGTAACCGACGACGATGGATTTCCCATGTCCAGGGCCGAGTGCGTGCAACATCCCATAAATAAAGCAGATGGCGAGAAATTTCCAGATGGCGTTCCAATCGCCCTGCTTCATTGCCGTGATGGCGGATGTCATCTTTTCGCGCAGGACTTTTTGCGCTTGAGCGATTGTGGAAAGAAACGACGAGCCGGAAGCCTGCTTGTCTGTGACTGCGACGGGCGCTGAACTAGCGGTGTCTGCTTTTATAATCTCCGTAGTGGGTGCGGATTCTGTTCCGTTGATGTCAAAACGTTTTTTTTTGACCGCGGCGGATGCGGCCATGGCCAGCAGGCAAATCAGTAGAATAACGAGAGACTTCTTCAATGGGATCGTCCTTTTCCTATATCGAAATACAATTTAGGTTTTGGGAGAACCTTGCATTTGACGCCAAGTCCGTTTTTGGCTATATTTGCGCCACAACGCTCGCGTAGCTCAGTTGGATAGAGCAGCTGCCTTCTAAGCAGCGGGTCGTGGGTTCGACTCCCGCCGTGAGTATGAAACTCTGGATGCCGATGGTGTCCAGAGTTTTTATTTGTTCAGAGCCTTGTTGAGGGTGGCACGGAGGTGGTTTATGTTCGCTTCGTCGAGGGTCTCATAGCGGTAGATGGTCCCGTCCTCGAGTACCAGATAGAGCACGGGAACGTACCCGTTGCCGTAGATGGGCCCGAATTTCTGGTTGGTGTCCTGGAAAACAGGAACGACGACCTTGAACTGGTCGATGAACATGCGGATGTCGTTTTTCTTGATGCTTCCGCTAATCGCGATGGCGATACCGGTTGCTCCCGATTTTTCATACTCCTTCATGATTCCCTGGACTTCGGGGAAGTGCTTTTGGCAGTGGGGGCACTTGGGGCTGAAGTAGTAGATGAGCAGCGGGCGCTTGGAAAAGTGGCTAAAGAGGATTCCCGGGTCGCTGACCCCGCTTAAGGGGATGCTGAAGTCCATTTTCATGGTTGCACCGGTGGAATCGGTCATTGGAGTGATATTGGCTTGCTGGGGCTGGGGCGCGAGCTGGGCGAATGCGATGCCCGAGGCTACTGCCGCAATGCTCAAAATTCGTGCAAAAAAACGCATAGGAACTCCTAAAATTCGTAGAAGGAACGCTATCGTTCCTGTTTGGCTTGTAAAATATCAAAAAAAAGGCGGTAAAGTGTCACGAAATTGCAAAATATCTTCATTAGACCTGCCGATTAGGGCGATTTTTCGCGTTATTCTGCTTTATATCACACTTTCGGGCGGTTTTTGAATACATTTGGCTGGATTTTGATGATGGCGCAGATTGCTATCTTTGTATCGTTATTGACTGAGGTTTTAGAATGATTGTATCTTGGATGACCACCAACAAGTGTAACCTGACCTGCAAGCACTGCTATCAGGACGCGGGCGAGAACAAGGCTGCGGAACTCACGACCGCAGAAGCTTTGAAACTGATTGATGAAATCGCGAAGGCGGGGTTCAAGATCATGATCTTTAGCGGTGGCGAACCCATGACCCGCCCGGACATTGTGGAACTTGTCGCGCATGCCTCGAGCAAGGGACTTCGCCCGGTATTCGGTACCAACGGCACGCTCATCACGCACGACCTTGCCTTTGAACTCAAAAAGGCCGGCGCGATGGCCATGGGCATCAGCATCGACAGTATTGACCCCAAGCGCCACAACGACTTCCGTGGCCTCCCGGACGCATTTGAACTCACGATGATGGGCATCGAGAACTGCAAGGCGGCGGGCCTCCCGTTCCAGATTCACACGACCATTATGGACTGGAACCAGAACGAGATTTTCGACATCATGGACTGGGTCAAGGAAATTGGCGCGGTGAACCACCAGATTTTCTTCCTGATTCCCGTGGGACGCGGCAAGGAAATTGAAGGTCACGCCCTGCGCGTCGCCGAATACGAGGGCCTCCTCCGCAAGATTATGGAAAAGAGCCGCACGCTCGGAATCCCCGTGAAGCCGACCTGCGCCCCGCAGTTCCTGCGCATCGCGGACCAATTGGACATCAAGACCCGCTACAGCCGAGGCTGCCTCGCCGGCATTGACTACTGCATCGTGAGTCCCATCGGTAAGGTGCGTCCCTGCGCCTACATGATGGAAGAGGCGGGCGATGTGCACGATACTCCATTCGACGAAATCTGGGCGAACGCCGATGTGTTCAAGAAACTCCGCACCAAGGCATACTCCGGTTCTTGCGGCAAGTGCAAGTTCAACGACCGCTGCGGCGGTTGCCGCGCCCGTGCCGCTTACTACCACGACGGCGACTACATGCAAGAAGACTCCTACTGCGCCTACGGGAGAGGGCTGTGATTTCTGCAGACGACGAAAAGTTCATGCGCATGGCGCTTCGCGAGGCGCAAAAGGCTTTCGACGAGAAGGAAATTCCCATCGGTTGCGTCATCGTGAAGGACGGCGTGGTGATAGGGAAGGGCCACAACCAGATCGAGATGCTGAGGGACGCCACCGCCCATGCCGAAATTTTATCCATCGGGACTGCCGCGGGCAAACTCGAAAACTGGCGCCTGGACGGTTGTACTTTGTATGTAACGCTCGAACCCTGCCCGATGTGCGCGGGGGCTATCCTCAATAGCCGTGTTTCCCGCGTGGTCTACGGCTCCCCGGATACCCGTTTTGGTGGCTGCGGAACGACTATCGACGTGATTGCGGGTAACGCTCTCAAGCGCGAGGTCGAGGTGGTGGGTGGAGCGCTTGCCGATGAGTGCCTGGGCCTGCTGAAGGCGTTTTTTCAGCGCATGCGGCTCGAAAAGGGCGATTCCGGCAACAAGGGCCCCACGTAAGCCGGTCTAATATCTATATTCAGAACATGAATTTTATCAAGTCTTTTTCATGCTCTGTAGCACTCGCTTTTCTTTGTTCTTGTGACAGCAATGATGTTTCCTTGGCGTTCAATACCCAGAATCCGCCTGTCCAGAAATATTTCATAGAGTCCTCTTTGGACGCCCTGTTGCCGGTTGATTCCGCAAATCCGAACCCGGAATCGATGCAGACCCGCCTGAACGTCCAGGCGACGCTCTCCGAACTGGTTGCGTACGATAACGGTTCCGGTCGGTTCGAGATGAAAATCGATTCCATTCAATATAAGAGCGATAAGCGGACCGTAGAGGATTACCTCTATATAGAGAAATATCTCCTAACGCAGCATTTCCAGTACAAGATGGCCTCGGATGGAGCCGTGAGCGAACCGGCCGTTGAAGATGTTGCCTTGCAACCGGGAACCGAGGAATTGAATCTGCTCAAGCTGTTCATGAAGGTGCAGCCGATTCTTCCGGGTGGTCCCGTGAAGGTGGGCGAAACCTGGAAGCGTCCGGTGGAAATTCCGGAGAAGGGCAAGACGACAGTCGTTTATAAGTCTTTTACCCTCGAGGAAGTGTTTTTGCATGATGGCGTCCAGATGGCAAAAATCGGGATGAACGTCCAGTACAAGGAAGTCGCGGATTCTACGTCGAATGTCCGGATGGAAAGCGATGACTTTATTGTCGGGACGGGCTCTATCCTCTTCGATATCACGCACGGAATTGTGTCCTCGGTAAATCTTGAACTTTCGGGGCATTTGAACGTGAACGATATTGTCGCGGGCTACGAGGTTCCCAACATGCGCGTCATTCAGAGAATCAAGCTGAGGAGTGAAATCTGATGTTTGTCCGGCGTATAGGATATGCTGTGGTTTGGTGCGTGGCCGTTCTTGTGGTGGCGGGTTTTGCCGGTGAAATGCCGTTCCCGCATCCGACCGAAGGCGTTGTCCGCTTGACGGAAAAAGATAGCCCCTATATTCTAGAACAGAGTGTCGTCGTTTCGGTCTCGGACACCTTGGTTGTCGAGCCTGGAGTGACGGTCCTTATGGGCGAGTATGCGAAACTTACTCTTCGCGGGCCGGTCCGCATCCTCGGGACGGAGACGAAACCCGTCACGTTCAAGAATGCGGATTCTAGCGGCAACTGGAATGGAATCCATTTTGTCTCGTCTAATAGGCCGTTCGAAGTCAAGAACCTGGTGGTGCAAAACGCCTTTCGCAATACGGTGTTCCGTTCCCGCGGTATTTTTGAAAATGTGCATTTTGTGAACAATTACTACGGCCTGTGGATTGACGATGTTACAGAAGTATTCCTTTCACGCTGTGATTTTGTCCGCAATCGCTTTGCTCTTTCTGTAAGGGCGGGCAAGGTGCTCGCTGCCGATACCAAGATTTCCGGCAATGTATATGGCCTCTATCTTGAAGCGGGCGGCGACTACAATGGAGATCTTGCTCTCATCAAGGGGAATCTTGAGGCGGATGTCCGCAAGGAAGCCGACGAACTTTCTCGTTCCGGCAAACACGTAAACCGTAGCATCTGGCATGCAATCGAGACTGGGTTCTAGGGGGCGCGCGTGGAAGAGTCTTTTCGTCGAGCTATAAGGAAGATGACAGGGGTGAGCGTTCGCTTGAACGATAGCCCTAACCGCTCCTCCATGGTTGCGGATCTTTCTCAATCGATGATGGTCACTTGGTCTATAGCTCTTTTTGAGCATATGGATGCGCTTCTGAACAACCTGGAAGAATCTGTCGGCGGTTCGGAACAGATTTCGTATAGCGAGACCGCGTGGAAACTGTGTGATGCGGGATTCCCGCAGATCATGGCCGATGCGAACAAACTTTATGATGAATTCCGCGCCAAGTGGATCCAGCGATTCTCGACGGAAGAGGTGATGCGTCTGCTTCTGGAAGGGGGCGATTTCTTGCATCATGACGAGGAAAAGGGCTGGGCGCTCACGGTCAAGAACAACAAGCAGGATATAAGTGCTTTCTACTCGGCGACGATCCATTTGCTGGTGAGCGATGCCGAACCCTTGTTTGTCCGCATGCATGGCCGCGTGATGCAGCTGCAGGAAAAGCTGTGCAAGTATTGGCATGCCGAGAGTGCCGTGGATGCGGTCTCGAAACTGCTCCCCTGCCTAGAATCCTCACTCCGCGAAAAAGAAAATACGATCGTGGTGTCCTTGCGCAGTTCGCTCAATGCCCTTGCCAAGAAGCGCTTTGCTGCGGCTTTCAACACCAAGGGGGCTCCGCGCTATTATAGTTCTGCGGCCTCCTGCGCTCGAAATGTGGGACGCTTCTGGAACCCGCATTATGCTTACGAGAATGGTTTTCTCGCTTTTACGGATGATTTTTGCGACTACGCCCGCGGACTTACTATGCATGTCATTGAATGGTACCGCGACAAGTGGTTGCTTTTTCTCCGCGGATTCTCCCGCGGTCAGTTGAACCTTTTTGAAACAACGGCCTCGATGGAGGCCTAAACTCAAGGAATAAGATGAAGAACGCTTTCAACTCGATTCTCATTCTCACGGTTGTCGGACTTGCGGTCTTGGTTGCCGGCGCTGTTTTCTTTGGAGCCCCGCTCTTCGGCTGGATTATCATGATGGCGATTTTCGCCGTGTTCGTTATCGACCAGTTCAGGTTGCTTTCGGCTCTGAAAACCATGAGCTCGGATGAGGATGGGTTTGTTTCCCGCCGCCTGAGTCAGGCCCGCGAATTGCTCGGCAAGGGGGTGCGCCTGGATTCTGCGATTGCTTTCGAGGTGCTTTCGAACAATTCCTCTGTTCCGGCTCCGAGAAGTTCGGGTGGTACGGTGATTCTCCTTGGCCTTATGGGAACTTTCTTTGGCCTCATGTATTCTGTTGCGACCGCGGGCGTTGCCATTGACAATTCTACGACCCAGGGGACTCTCGATACGATCCAGGTTCTCTTTGGCAACATGAAGGGCATTTTCGGTACGAGCCTTTGCGGCCTCTTCGCGGCTCTCGTGCTTGGTATTTCGCGCGGGCTTTTCCTCGGTTCCCGCGAGGCCTTTATTGCGCGCTTGGATTCGCTTACGTTGGATTTGCAGGGAGAATCTGCTGGTGAAAATGAAAAGAGCAAGGATGAACTCGGCCGCCTCTTCGATGCGGTCGAAAAGAATCTTGCCCGCGTGGCGGAGTCTGTGCAGCAGGGCCTGAACGGTGTTGTTTCGAAGGTGGGCGAGGAACTTTCTTCGACAACGTCCAAGTTGAATTCTGACCTCGGCTCCATGGTCTCGAAACTGGAGGGTTCTCTTGGAAATCTAGGTAGCAGCGTCGGCAATGATGTCGCGAATGCGCTGGGTCCGATAAACGACTACATGAAAAACCTGCAGACATCGGTGGAAGCATTGCCGTCCAGGCTTGACGACAAGTTGAACGGAATCTCTTCGAGTCTGAATTCCAACTTGAATGCTATTTCCTCCTGCGTGAAGGAAGGTCTTTCGGGTGTTGCTGCATCGACCGAAAAGTCGATGGATGGCGCTGTAAAGAACATTGCGGATTGCGTCTCGGCTCAAGTCAAACAGTCTGACGAACAGTGGAAAGCCTTTATGGATAAACTTGCGTCTGAAAGTTCTGCGAGTACGGAATCCCAGAAGCAGGGCCTCGAGACTCTCAAAAATGTCGCCCTTCAGGTGGCCGAGAAGGCGCAGGCGGGTTCTGCAGAACTCAGCAATTCCGTTGCCGAAAAGCTTTCGGCGCTCTCGAACGATATCCTTACCGCATTCCAGAAACTTTCTGAAACGTCGGCGACACTCCTCGAAGCCCAGAAGGCTCTCACCGAAAGTATCGACAATCGCGTGGTGAAGGAGAAGGAAGCGACCGACGCGCTTGGCGGAAACATCGTCGAGACGGCTGAACTCATGCGTGTGAACCAGAGCGAACTTAGCGCGAATCTCGAAATGCTTCGTGCGGGCCTCGAGACGATTCTCGAGAAGCTCAGTGGCGATACGGCGGAACACGAGGAAGAAGAAAACTTCGTGGAACACCTCAACCAGTCGCTGGAAGCTTTCCACGAACGTGCAAGCGAAGTGCTCGTGGAAAATGCCGTCAAGACGCAGGAAATTCTACTCGAGGTGCTGGAACAGGCTCAACGCGCTTCCATCGCGCACAACGCTCCGAAGGCCGAGGGCTAACCTATGCGTCTGCGTCGCGACGAGAATACCAATCCCTGGATGGCCTATACCGACCTCGGCATAGCTTTGGTTTCTCTGTTCATTCTTGCGTTTGTCGCCATGGCGACATTGAAGGAACAGAAGGCCGAAGACCTTACGCGAACCGAGGAAGAAGTTCTCAGCTGTCAGGAAGAAATGCGTAAGATAGCGAGCGAACGAAATGCGCTCCTGTCGAAAAGTTTGCAGACATCCATCGAGGCGGGACTCATTGCTCTTGACGACGGAAAGATTCAGATCCAGGCGTCGTTCCTTTTCCCGACGAGCGGTGCCAACCTGACCGAAGAAGGCGTTTCCGTCATCAAGGGAATCAGCAAGGGGCTCCTGGATGCGCTCGACACGGGCGATGTCGTGATGGTGAGCGGTTTTACCGACGATACTCCGTTCAGTTCCAAGGTCAATTACACGAACTGGCACTTGTCTTCGGAACGTGCAGTGAACGTCGTGAAGGCGCTGGTTGCACAGGGGTTCCCGCCCGATCGCATCTTTGCGGCGGGATTTGGCGAATTCCAGCCCAAGTATCCGAACGATACCGAGGAACACCGCCGCTTGAATCGCCGTGTGGAAATCGGTGTCACGCCACTTAGACGAGAGAATTTCCACTGATGAATGAAAGGGTAGAATCCATACGTCGATCCGTCGATGCCATCCGCAAGTCCGGGACGCTCCCGCACTGGCGCTTGGTCTATGCCGACAAACTCCTCGAGCGAGCTTGCGACTATATCGCGATTGACAGGGAACCCGAAGCGAAGATGATGCTGGACAAGCTTGCTCGCTGGGTGGGGTCGCATACGCCTATGGCGAGCGGCAAGACGTCGGATTCGCGGATCCCGATGGTCTTCTGGAAACCCGACATGTTGCGCGGAACTGTCCAGCAGATAAGAGATACCCTTGTCCGCAGGAAGATGCTTATTCCGCCTACGGAGCGTTCGTCCATTCAACGTCGCCTCGACATGGTGGAAGATTGGATTTCGAAGGGCAAGTGCCTGGAAGCGCATCGCGAACTCGTATCGCTTCGCGGTACACTTATCGCCCGCTTGCGCCGTTCGTTCCGCGCGCGCCTTGTTGCGTCGACTGATTACCGTGGCGGAGTGCTGGTCCAGCCTGCGGGTAGTTTGGTCGGCCCTTACAACTCGCGTCATACGCTCGAGGAAATGTTCCAGATCGTGGGCGAGAGGGATCCTATCTGGATAGAAGATTTTCTTGATGTCTACAATGATCTTTTCCGTATTGCGGAACGCCTTGTGCCGCAAGAAAAGAAGTAATGCGCTAGGCGATGTTGCCTATAACCAATGATTGGGAGGGATGCTGTGGAATGTAGAATCTTGATGCGTTTTATCGGCAGCCACGCCGATTTGGAATCGGTTTGGAACGAAATTCTGGAGCGTTTTCCGGAGGCTGACTTGCCGAATGCTGATTCGGGCGACTGGTATTACGTGAATGACGTGATGGTGGACGAATACGAATGCCGCTTCGAGGAACTTCCTGAGGAAGAGCTTCTTGCGATGGATGGAAGCCTCTTCGTGGAAGAAGACTTTCCCGAGGAATTCCTGACGGAGTTGATGGAACGCAATGAACGCGTCTATGGCGTGTTCAAGTGGTCCTCGATGGAAGTTGGAGTTGGTTGCGGAGCAAGCGAAGCCTGGGGCGAATTTACGGCCGATTTTGTTGATGATTACTCCGACGAGGCGAACGAAATCTCCGAGGCGGTCCTCGGTTTTTAAGTCTGCTTCGTTAATATAGTTTGCTTCGAACGGCATTTCGCACGCTCACACATAGCAAAAACCGCCTGGACTTGCATCCAGACGGTTTAATTTTTGCATTTTCTAGTAACTAATAACTAGTGACTAGTAACTGCGGCGGAGCCGCTTACGTTTTATCTTCGCCGCGGAGCATGATGACCTTGCCCGTGCGGATGTATTCGACAATCTCGAACTTCTGCAAGAGGCTCTTGAGCGTGTCGACCTTCTGGCTGTTGCCCGTAATCTGGATAATCATGGACGTGGCGGTCATGTCCACGGTATTGGCGTGGAAATGGTCGCACAGCTGCAGGATTTCGGTACGCTGGTCCGGAGTGCAACGCACCTTGATGAGTGCGAGTTCTTTCTCGACGGCGTCCGTGCCGGTATGGTCCTTTGCCTGCACAACGTCCACGAGCTTTTCGAGCTGCTTGATAATCTGCATCAGGATCTCGGGATTGCCGTGCGCGATGATATTCATGCGGCTGAAGTTCGGGTCAAGCGTGGGGGAGACAACGAGTGAATCGATGTTGTAGCCACGGCGGGAGAACACGAGGGCGATACGCACGAGCACGCCCGGGCGGTTCGCCACCAACAAACTAATGGAATGTCCTTTATCGATCATGGTAATGTCCTCCTGTTAGGTCGATCCCGTGGGTTTTTCAAGTTTGGCCTTGGGTGCTTCCGTAAGCATGGCGGTAAGCGGTGCGCCTGCCGGAATCATCGGGAACACGTTGTCTTCCTTCTCGCATTCGCAGTGGATGAGGATCGGACCGTCCTTGTATTCGAGCGCCTTCTGGATTACGCGTTCGGCATCAGCGGCGCGCTTGATGCGGAGCCCCGGAATTCCGTAGGCTTCGGCGAGCTTCACGAAGTCGGGGTTGCCCATCATGTCGACGCTAGAGTAGCGGTGGTCGTAGAAGAGTTCCTGCCACTGGCGCACCATGCCGAGGTATTTGTTATCCATCACGAAAATCTTGATGGGGAGCTTGTGGATGGCAGCGGTCGCGAGTTCCGCTTCGGTCATCTGGAAACCACCGTCACCGCTGAAGCTGAGCACTGGCCAGCCGGTCTCGTTGCCGAATGCGGCGCCGATAGCGGCGGGGAAGCCAAAGCCCATCGTGCCTGCGCCACCGCTGGAGTGCAGCTGGCGCGGATAGTTGATGTGGAAGAACTGTGCCACCCACATCTGGTGCTGGCCCACGTCGGTCGTGACGATGGCCTTGCCCTGCGTGAGTTCGCTTGCGGTCGCAATCACGTGCTGCATGCGGAGTCCGCCCTGCTTGGGGTAGGTGAGCGGGAAGCGCTTCTTCCAGGTCTGGCAAGTCTTGATCCAGTCGGCTGTATCGAGCTTGTGCACCATCGGCAAAAGCTGTTCCAAAACGAGCTTCGCGTCGCCGCACATGAACACGTCGGGCTGCAGAACCTTGCCTTCTTCGGCGGGGTCGATGTCGATGTGCATCTTGATGGCGTCCTTGCAGAACACTTCAAGCTTGCCGGTAATGCGGTCGTCCCAGCGGCTGCCGATAGAGAGAATCAGGTCGCAGTCGAGTACGGCCTTGTTGGCGTACACGGTGCCGTGCATGCCGAGCATGCCGAGCGAAAGCTCGTGATCAACGGGGAAGGCGCCGAGGCCGAGCATGGTGCAGCACACCGGGGCGCCGATCTTTTCGGCGAGTTCCTTCACCTGGCGGCTGGCCCCGCTGATCATGGCGCCGTGGCCCACGAGCAAAAGCGGTTTCTTGGAATTCTTGAGGTATTCGGCGGCCTTCTCGACGCTCTCGGTAGAGGCGTATGTCGGAATCTTGTAGCCGGGCAAGTCCATCTGGTCGGTGAACGGAGCGGTGCAGGGGCCTGCGGTCACGTCCTTGGGCAGGTCGATGAGCACAGGGCCCGGGCGGCCAGTGCGCGCGATGTGGAAGGCTTCCTTCATCACGCGCGGGAGGTCGTTGGTATCCTTCACCAGGTAGGAATGCTTGACGGCAGCGAACGTCATGCCGCTGGTGTCGCATTCCTGGAAGGCGTCCTTGCCGAGGTTCGGGGTCGTCGTCTGTGCGGCGAGCACCACGATGGGGCTAGAATCCATGAGGGCTGTATAAATACCGGTGAACGTGTTGGTTGCACCCGGGCCGCTCGTCACGAGAGCGACGCCGACCTTGCCGGTCTGGCGTGCGTAGCCGTCGGCCATGTGGGTCGCGCCCTGTTCGTGGCGGGAGAGGACTACCTTAATATTGGAATCGAGAATCGCATCGAACATCGGGATGGCGGATCCACCGGGATAGCCGAAAATGGTGTCGATGCCTTCGCGTTTGAGGCATTCGATAATCACTTCGGCGCCGCTCAAAGTCTTGTTTGCCATAATTTTTCCTGTTTAAGCGTTTGGATTTTTAAAATTTGTGCTGAAAATATAGAATGTAGGCTTGTCTATGGCAACGGATAATTGGTAATTTAATGAAAATTTTTTGTTTTTATGGTGAAATTTTGATTTTTTGTGATTTTGCTTTCGTCTAAATCGAATGAAAAAGTTTGAAATTTGTCGGTTTTAGAATTTTGTGACTTTGAAAATTGGCTGTTTTTGAATGAAATATTATAATTGAATGGAAATAATTATAGAAAAATTCGATGATTTTTGAAAAAATAACCCGTGAGGCGTAGCGGCCCCCCCTCTTTAGGTGCTCTTGAATAAAAAAATGGCAAAAAAGGAACAATTTCTGGTTTCGGCCGTTTTTATAGGTAGATAGTACTTGGAGGTACAAATGGATATGAATCTTCTACCGCGCGAAAAACTCGCGGCGCGTGGTGCTGCTGCGCTTTCGAACGAGGAACTCCTGGCCCTCATATTGGGGAGCGGGACTCAAAAGTGCGATGTATTCGAGCTCTCGCGCCATATTTCGGATTACCTGTCTGCGGCGACTCAGGTCCCGACGATTGAATCCCTGTGTCGCATCCGGGGGCTTGGGAGGGCTAAGGCAACGCAAATCCTTGCCTGTCTCGAGCTTTCCGGACGTTATATTTTGAGCGCGAAAGCCGTATCGGTAATGAGCCCCGAGGATTTGCTTTCGAGGCTAGCCTACATGAAATACGAAGAGCAGGAGCACCTGGTTGCGGTGACGCTCAATTCTGCAAACAATGTCATCAATGTTCACGAGTTGACGACTGGGCTTGTGAATCAGACTCCGGTGCACCCGCGGGAGGCCTTTGTAAAGGCGATTGAGGACCGTGCGGTGGCAGTCATCTTTGCGCATAACCATCCGTCAGGTTCGATAGCGCCCAGTGAGGAGGATTTCGCCATTACGAGGGTTCTTTGTGCGGCGGGGAAGATTGTTCAGATTCCCGTGATAGACCACATCATTATTGCAAAGGGCGGTTTTACCAGCTTGTGTCGCGAGATGCCGGAGCTGTTTGAGGGATGTTTGCGTTGATTGTGCAACCATTTTTGTAAAAAGATATAAACAATGGCAAAAAAAGCCGTAAAAGTGTGTTTTTTATCGCTTTTTGAGGGGACTCGTGAAAAAAAAGCTTTATTAAAAGTTATATTATGTGCAGTTTAGTTTAGGGATCACCCTTTTTAAGGAGACTCTATGAAGAGAGTAGTTACTGGGTTGGCTTTGGCCTTGGCAGTACAGGCCTTTGCTGACCATCCACAAACGATTAACAAGACCGGTTTTGTCGGTGTAAATAAAACTCAATCTGCTCAATCTCTCGGGCATGCCAAGCTGTCTTTCTATGCCTTGATGGATGCGACTACGGACGTGGAGAATATTGCTCCGACGGGCGTCTCGGAATATTACATTGGCCAAGAACCCACTCTTTCGTATAACACGCTTATGCGTCAGGGTATGGTCGAAGATTACATTGCCTTGGGAGCCCAAATCGGCTTCGGCATCGGTCTTTGGAATATCGTTGACTTGGGCGTGGGTATCCCCGTTTATTACGATAAGTTCACTGTGAATAATACGGGATGCACTCCTGGCTTCTACGGGGTTGATGCCGCTTCTGGAATGAGCTATGGCTGCCAGACGGGACAGATTCCCAGTACCGATATCGGCTATATTGGCAATATCAAGGGAAACGTCAAGTTGAGGATTCCTCTTCCGGACGAACAGCCCATCGACATCGCCATTTTCGGCGAGGGTGATTTCGGCACGTCGAACCCGGCCAAGGATGGTCTCTGGATTCGTGAGGCTGAATTCATCCACAAGACGGGTGGAACTGCCGAAGCTTACGGAACCCGCGCAACCGTTATCAAGGGCGGCTTGGCATTGACGCTCGACTTTGACAAGATCGACGCGATTCCGCTTCTCATCCACGGAAACGGTGGTTATGTCTATTCCATGAACGAAGACTACCTCTCGTATCCGTATGCGACGGGCGCCTTGGAAATTTACTTTGCGTCCTTCCTCTCGATCTTTGGCGAATACTACATGATTTTGCCTTTCATGCAGGACGCGTTCAAGGATGGCGTCAAGCTCGATGTCAAGGACATTACGGGCGCAATCGTGTTCCACTTGCCAATCGGCCTCGATATCCATCTGGGCGGATCTTATTCTCTGGGCAAGGGCTATGCGGACGACTCCACGAAGTACACTACTGTCCGCGCGATGGAAAACGATGTCCGTATCCTCGAATACAAGACGACGATCAATCCGAAGTATAAAGTCTACGGCGGCATTACCTGGAGCGGCTTCCTCGTTCCGCAGGACCGCGACGGCGATGGCGTGAAGGACAACGAAGACAAGTGCCCGGATGACTTTGGTCATCGTCTGAATCAGGGTTGCCCGTTGGGCAATCCGGATGCCGACGAGGATGGCGTTTGCGATTCCTGGGTGGCCGAGAAGGGCTTTGAAGCTGAATTCCAGGATGTGTGTGAAGGTATCGACGCCTGCCCGAACGAACAGGGTGAAGGCGAAGATGGTTGCCCGCTCGATGAACCGGATCCGGATAAGGACGGCGTTTGCGATGCTTGGGTCTCCAAGAAGAAGATGCTGAAGAAGTTCAAGGATGTGTGCGAAGGCATCGATAGCTGCCCGGCCGAAAAGGGTACTGTCGCCAACAAGGGCTGCCCCGAAGATAATCCGGACCCGGATTCCGATGGCATGTGCTCTCCGTGGGTGACCGACAAGAGCAAACTCGCTGAATTCGCGGGCGTCTGCAAGGGATACGATATGTGTCCGGGTGAAGCCGGTCCTAAGGCGAACAAGGGTTGCCCGTGGGATGATCCGGATAGCGACGGTGACGGCCTCTGCGACGAGTGGGTGACCCAGAAGAAGATGGGCTTCTACTTCGAGAAGGCTGCCGAAGACGACAAGATCAAGAACGAATGGTTCATCGAGAAGACCTGTAAGGGTATCGACAAGTGCCCGACCGAATTCGGTCCGGCCAACAACGAAGGTTGCCCGCTTGGCGAACCCGATACCGACAAGGACGGCATCTGTGACGAATGGGTGACGCAGAAGAACATGCTCGACCAGTACGACGGCATCTGCTCCGGTATAGACAAGTGCCCGACCGAACCTGGTGAAGCATGGGCCAACGGCTGCCCGATGGACAACCCGGATATTGACGGCGACAGCCTCTGTGCCGGCTGGGTTGCCGAGAAGAACATGCAGACGCAGTTCAAGGACATCTGTCACGGCATTGACAACTGCCCGACCGAAAACGGACCGGAATGGAACAAGGGTTGCCCGGCTGAAAATCCGGACTCCGACGGTGACGGCCTCTGCGATTCCTGGGTCTCCAAGCAGAAGATGCAGGATCAGTTCAAGGATGTCTGTAAGGGTATTGACCGCTGCCCGGATGAAGCTGGTCCGGAATGGGCTAAGGGTTGTCCGTCTGATGACAATCCGGATACCGACGGAGATGGCATCTGTGACGCCTGGGTGACCAAGAAGAAATTGCAGGATCAGTTCAAGGATATCTGTAAGGGCATTGACAAGTGCGAAGAGGAACCGGGACCGGAATGGAGCAAGGGCTGCCCTGCCGACAATCCGGACTCCGACGGCGACGGTCTCTGCGATGCTTGGGTTTCCAAGAAGAAGATGCAGGATCAGTTCAAGGATGTCTGTAAGGGTATCGACAAGTGCCCGGATGAAGCTGGTCCGGAATGGAACAAGGGTTGTGCCATGGAAGACGATCCGGATGCCGATAAGGATGGCGTCTGCTCTGAATGGGTGTCTACCAAGAAGCTCCTTAAGCAGTTCGAAGGCGTCTGTACTGGTCTCGACCGTTGCCCGGATGTTGCGGGTGATGACGGCCACGGCTGCCCGAAGAAGGCTGTCGAGAAACTCACCGGCGTGACCTTCAAGCCCGGCAAGGCAACGCTCGAATCCAACGCCAGGAACATCCTCAAGGCTGTTGCGAAGAAGCTGAACGAAGACGATAGCTACAAGGAACTGAAGATTGTTATCCAGGGCCACACCGATAACAAGGGTAAGGACAAGACGAACCAGAAGCTCTCTGAAAAGCGTGCTAAGGAAGTCATGAAGACCCTCATCAAGTTCGGCGTGAAGAAGAACCGCATCAAGGCCGTGGGTCTCGGTGCAAGTTGCCCGGTGGATGACAACGAAACAGCCGAGGGCCGTGAGATGAACCGCCGTATCGAAATGCACTTCGCTACGCCGGAAAACGACGGCACCAAGTGCGAATCCGAATTCGCTCAGTAAGATTGAACGGCAAATAGATTTAAATCCCTGGCCCCTGCGGGTCGGGGATTTTTATATTTGAGGCATGACAAGACTTGACGAAATTCTGCAGTCCCTCGGGGCGTCGAACCACGACCTGGTGGAAAAGCTTCCGGCCAACCTGAACCACAAGATGGTGCAGAAGGCGCGTTTGGGTAAGAAACCCGTGCCGAAACACACTCAGGATTTGATATTGCAGGCGCTGAACATGCTGATGCGTGAAAAGGCTGTCGCCGAGGACAAGGCGGTTTGCCAATATAAACGTGTGGAAATATTCCCGGCGGAGCCGGAAACGTGAGTTTTCTGATTCCACTTTTTTTATAATTTGGTTATATGCGACAGTACCTAGACCTACTTCAAGATATTATCGATAACGGCGTGGACCGTTCCGACCGTACCGGCACCGGCACCCGTAGCGTTTTTGGTCGCCAGACCCGCTTCGACCTTTCGAAGGGATTCCCGTGCCTCACGACAAAAAAGTTGCATTTGCGCTCGATTATTCATGAGCTGCTGTGGTTCTTGAAGGGCGACACGAACATCAAGTACCTGCACGACAACAAGGTGACCATCTGGGACGAGTGGGCCGACGAGAACGGTGACCTGGGTCCGGTTTACGGCCACCAGTGGCGCAGCTGGCCGACCCCCGATGGCGGCCACATCGACCAGATTCAGAACTTGATCAACAGCCTCAAGAACAATCCCGATTCACGCCGCCACCTGGTGTGCGCCTGGAACGTGGCCGAGGTCGACAAGATGGCGCTTCCGCCGTGTCATTGCCTGTTCCAGTTCTACGTGGGCGGAGTGGGTGCATCTGGCAAGCGCAAGCTCAGTTGCCAGCTTTACCAGCGCAGCGCCGACATGTTCCTCGGGGTGCCGTTCAACATTGCTTCGTACTCGCTTTTGACGTTGATGCTTGCGCAGGTGTGCGATTATGAGCCGGGTGAGTTCGTCCATACCTTCGGTGACCTTCACCTGTACAGCAACCACTTTGACCAGGCCCGCGAGCAGTTGTCGCGCGAGCCGCGCAAGCTTCCGACCATGAAGGTGAATCCCGACGTGAAGGATCTCTTCGAATTCAAGTTCGAGGACTTTGAACTCGTCGATTATGACCCGTGGCCAACCATCAAGGCTCCCATCGCGGTATAGGCTGGGTGATTCGGTATGCTTGTTTCTGCTATCGTTGCTGTTTCTAGGAATAATGTCATCGGTCGCGATGGACACCTCCCGTGGCACCTGTCTGCCGACCTCAAGCGTTTCAAGGCAATTACAACTGGTCATTCGATTATCCTCGGCCGCAAGAACTACGACGACATCGGACGTCCGCTCCCGAACCGCACGAACTACGTGCTTTCGCGGAATACGGCGTTCGAGGCTCCGGGGTGCACGGTGTGCCGGAGCCTCGGGGAGGCCTTGGAAAAGGCCTCTGCCGCCGGAGAAACGGAATGTTTCATCATCGGCGGCGCCGCCGTATACCGCGAGGCGATGCCGCTTGTGAAAAAGTTGTACCTGACGCGTGTGCTTTCCGATGTCGAAGGCGACGTGTACTTCCCGGATTGGGGTGATGGATGGCACAAGGTGAGCGAAGAGGCTTTTGCTGCCGACGAAAAGAATGATTTTGAAACTTTGTTCGAGGTCTGGGAACGATAAGATGCAGAAGGGAATGGACGTCTCCAGAGTAATCAAGAAGATTTTGGCGAGGCTCCTGACGCTAGCCCTGTTGCTGTTCTTTATTGCTGTGCTCTTGATTGTCCGCGATAACGGTATTTCGCCTTCTATCACGCATCTCAAGTGTGCTGGGAGCATTTTGTACAAAGGGGAAACGTTCGAAGTCCCTTCAATTTCGAACTATGTGCTTCCTGAAAATATGGCGAAGGGTGATACAGTCACTTTAAAGTTCGCGCTCCCTTCGGAATTGAAACCGAAAACGGTTCTTCGGTTCAAGACTTACCATATGATGGTCGAGGTTGTCGAGGACGGACGTGTCGTCTATTCATACGGCAAGGAAAAACAGATGAAGGGACGCATGGTGGGAAGCGGATTCCATTATGTTGTCTTGAACCAACAGGCTTCGAAACATCCCCTGGAAATCCGTTTTGTCCATGCTATCGAAGGAAATCTTTCCGCATTTTCCGAATTTGATTTGCTCCCGGCCCAATATGCCAATAGCGATTATTCGTCGCGCCATGTAGTTGCACTTGCGGTTGGCGTATTCCTTCTGCTGTTTGGCTTTTTGTCCGTGCTGATAGGGATCGGAATCAGCTTCCATGGAATCCGGGGGTTCCGTGTCACCATGATTGGATTCCTTTCGTGTTCGCTTGGAATATGGACATTGTGTTATCAGAAACTGCTCCAGATTGTCTCGTACAACTTTGCTTTCAATACGACTCTGGAATACTTCAGCCTCTATTTTGCGCCGATTCCGTTTTTCTTGTTGCTGCTTGACATGCGGAAAGGTAAAATCGCCAGTTGGAAATGGTGGGGAACTTTTGCATTTGTGGCCGTTGAAGTTGCGTTCCTCCTGGTAACGACGTTTCTCCATGCGCTTAATGTGGTATGGTATCCCTTCTCGCTACCGTTCTTCCATGTGTTTGTTGCGATCGCCTTCTCGTATCTCCTGTTTTTTGGTGTGCTCTACAACCGCAAAATCGATTTGTCGGGTAAGTTCCTTACCATGGGCGTTGTGGTGTTCGGTTGTGTCGCGCTCCTCGACTTGATGCGCTACCATTTCTGCAAGTATTTCTTGATAGATAACCCGATTCTTGATATGACGTGGATTCCCTTTGGGACCCTGCTGTTTGTCCTTTGCCTTGTGCTGAGTTACATCATTTATCTCTTCCAGTTGCTAGAGTCCAAGGCCGAAAAGGATGTGCTTTCGACGATGGCGTATGTGGATTCCTTGACGGGACTTTTCAACCGTGCCAAGTGCCAGCAGATTTTTGGATTCCTGGACAAGTCTCCTGCCGACTATGCAATCGTGAGCATTGACATGAACGGCCTCAAGCTCGTGAACGACAAGTACGGCCACATGGCGGGCGATACCTTGATCAAGGCGTTCGCGAACGTGTTCAAGCAGTCGCTCGCCGGCATAGGGACTGCAATTCGCATGGGTGGCGACGAGTTCCTTGCGATTGTCCGTAGCGAACATATTGCGGAAGTAGAATCGTCGCTCGCAAAGCTTTTGCAGTTGCAGAAAGATTGCAAGGAAGAACTGCCTATTTCGCTGGAAGCCGCCTATGGAGTGGCCTACCGTAGGGAATGTGGTGAGAACGCTACGGCGGAAATGGTTTACCAGGAAGCCGACAAACGCATGTACGACATGAAGTCGCACATGAAGTCTAATCTGGTCCGCAAGTAAATAGTTCGATTGCTTAGTTTGTCTGCGACATTTCGCGGGCAAGCTCGATTAGAGTCTGCACGCCGAAACCGGTGGCGCCGTATTCGGTGTACTTCCACTTCTTGGTCGAAAATGCGGTGCCTGCGATGTCCCAGTGCGCCCAGGCGGTATTCTCGGGGACGAATTCTTGCAGGAAAAGTGCTGCGGAGATGGCTCCCGCGTCGCTTCCCGTATTCTTGAGGTCGGCGAACTTGTCCTTGAGCGCATCGGCGTATTCTTCTTCGAGCGGCATGCTCCAGAATTTTTCGCAGCAGGCTTCGCCGCAGTTGATGACCTTGAGGGCGAGATCGTCGTCGTTGCTGAAGAATCCGGCGACGGCATAACCAAGTGCGCGGACCATGGCTCCGGTAAGTGTGGCGAGGTCCACGATGTGCGTCGCTCCGATTTCGCCCGCTTCGGCAAGTCCGTCGCTGAGTACGAGCCTGCCTTCGGCGTCCGTATTGTCGACCATGACGGTCTTGCCGTTCTTGGCCTTGAAAATGTCGCCCGGGAGGACAGACTTGTTGCCGATGGCGTTTTCGGCGAGGCAGCAGACGGCGCTTACGTGAATCGGAAGCTTGAGCGTAGCGATGGCCTGGATGGCGGCGAGCGCGGTAGCGGCGCCACTCATGTCACTGATCATTTCGGGCATGGATTTGGGCGGCTTGAGGCAGAGTCCGCCGGTATCGAAGGTGAGGCCCTTGCCGACAATCACGAGGTGGTCCTTGGACGTGCGCTTGGCGGGCTTGTAATCGAGCGTAATCATGTACGGCTCGTGCGAGCTGCCCTTTCCGACAGTCACGTGGCCCATGAAGCCTTCCTTTTCGAGCTGCTTCATGTCGCGCACCTTCACGGTAAGGCCCGGAGTGTATTTCGCGATGGTCTTTGCGTTTTGAACAAACTCGGCGGGGTAGAGGTCGGCGGCGCAGGTGTTGATGAGGTTCTTCGCGAGCACGACCGCCTTGTTTTCGATGGCGACTTCTTCGGCAATTTTCTTGAAGGCGCCCGCGCGGTCACCCGCGACAATCTCGTAGATCACCTGGAAGTTGGGCTTCTGCTTGCTCTTGTAGGCGTCGAACTTGTATTCGGCGTAGTGGAGTCCGTGGAGGATGGCCTTGAACTGTTCGTCGGCGGCATCGGCAAGGAAAAGGCTGACGCAGGCAATCTGTTTTTTCATAGCGCGGCCGGCAAGGCGGTAGGCGGCCATGCGCAGGTGATCGAGGGCGGAAAGGCCGCGCTCTTTTGCGGCATCTACGAAAAATGTGGGCTTGGCGTCGATTTCGAGGTATTCCAGGTCTTCGAACGGACCATCCTTCATGCCGTTGAGGACGGTTTCGGCTTGGGCGTTGCCGGTTTCGGTCAGCACGCTGGAAAACTGGATGGACTGCTTGACAAAAAACAGCGCATAGGCCTTGCTTTCGGAGGCCTTGGCGGATTCGGTGGTGACAATGTTCAATTTCATGTCCATAAAGATAGCAATGTGCTGTTCTGCGAAATGAAAAAAATGCTATAATGTTGAATGTTAGAACTAGTTGAACTTAAAAATGGAGTGCAAGATGAACCTCAAATTTTGCGTTACCGCTATCTTTGCGCTTTCTGCAGCCGTATTTGCTGCAGATGCGGCAGTTCCTGCTGAAGTGGCTCCTGCTGCGGAAGAGGCTGTTGCTGAAAATCCGGCTCCGGCAGCACCCGAACCGGGCGCTGCCGAAGTTACCGCTCCTGGAACGGCCGAATCTGTCGAATCAGCTCCGCAGCCGGCAGAACCGGTTGTTGAGCCAGCCGCCGAACCTGTTACAGATGCGGTTGCGGAACCGGCGCCCACCGAGGCCGAGCCTGTGATGGATGGGGAAGTCCCTGCACCAAGGGCAGTGCGTGGCGTCCCGGCAGATGCTCCTGCGGGTTATCCCTATGCAGAAGAAGCGAAGCCCGCGCCCGAGGCTCCGGCATTCCGTCGTCCTGATCCTGTCCCGATGACGTTCTCTGCCGGTGTCCAGGCCTTTATCGGGATGAGTAACCTGTATGACAATAATTGGGACCTTAACGAGTCCTATGACGGTGTCGAATGGAAGGCGGGTGCCTTTGTCCTGATTCCGCTGAACGAATATACCATGGGATTCAGGATCGGCGCTTTCTACAGTCGCAGCGAGACGAGCGCCTCGTATGCCTATACGAGCGACCTTTCCAAGGAAGCCCATGTGAAGTTTAAACAGGACAAGGTCGATGTTCCGCTCCTGTTTGTCTTGAAGCCGACATATTCCCGCTTTACTATCGACATGGGTGCGCAGGTATCTATCCCGGTGCGCGATGAGTTCAAGTATTCCTATGAGAAGTCGAACGGGGACCAGGTAAATCGCAAAGCCGACATGATTGATTTGGATTACCGTGCATCTATGGATTTTGCTCTTGTCTTTGGCTTTAGCATCCGCGCGAACAAGTACTTGTCCTTCGATCTACGGACGGATTGCGGATTCTCGAACAATTACGAGGGTGTACCCGGCTGGCGCATCAACGATTTGACTCGCACCTCCCTGATGCTTGGCCTTTCCATTTACGCTTTTTAAGCAGGTCTAATTCTTGTTTATGATTCTTCCGATTTTCGCTGTAGTCCTGGGATTGGGTGTCCTGGTATGGAGTGCGGACAAGTTTGTTGATGGTGCGGTAGGTGTCGCCAAGTTTTGCGGCATGTCTACGCTCCTTATCGGTATGGTTATTGTCGGGTTCGGCACCTCCGCTCCGGAGATGGTTGTCTCGGCGATTTCTGCCATGCAGGATGCTCCTGAACTTGCCCTTGGTAACGCTTACGGGAGCAACATCGCAAACATTGCCCTCATTCTCGGCGTGACAGCGATTATTTCGCCGGTTATCGTGGTGCGGAAGGCTCTCGTGCGAGACCTGCCCGTGTTGATTGCCGTTACGGCTGTTGCCATATTCCAGGCGTTGGACGGCTCCATCAGCAGGCTCGACGGCATTGTCGTGCTGCTCGTTTTTGCGGGCGTGTTGACCTTCAATATCGTGAGCGAGCTTCGCCAGAAAAAGGGTGCCGCTGCGGAAGAACCGGCTGCGGCGGAATTGGGCGAGAGCGAAAAGCTTTCTCTCGGAAAGTCTATCCTGTGGCTTGTGCTCGGGCTTGCGCTGTTGGTGGCGAGTTCTCGCGCGCTCGTGTGGGGTGCAGTTGAAATTGCTCGTGCGCTCGGCGTGAGCGACTTGCTGATTGGTCTTACGATTGTCGCCGTGGGTACCTCGCTCCCGGAACTTGCGAGTTCCATTGCGGCAGCCCGCAAGGGCGAGAACGACCTCGCCATTGGCAATATTATCGGGTCAAACCTGTTCAATACGCTCCTGGTGGTTGGCATCGCTGCGACGATTGCCCCGATGCATTCCTTCAGCGCTTCTATCCTGAGCCGTGACCTGCCGGTCATGGCCGTGCTGACTGTTCTCCTGCTGCTGTTCGGGCTTCCTGTGCGCAAGAGCAGGGTCGGTGCGGATGGCAAGCGCATTGGCCGCATCAACCGCCTCGAAGGTACCGTGTTTCTCGTTGCCTACGTGGGCTATATCGGCGTGCTTATTGCGCAGGCGACCGGAGTCTTGAAGTAGCGTGCTTTTCCATTCCTGGTATTTCATTCTGTTTGCGGTCGCTGTCGTAGGGCTATACTACGCGGTTCCCGTGGGCAGGGAGAATGCCTGGGGCGGCAAGTTCCGTCGCATACTGATTCTTGTTGCGAGCCTCTACTTTTATGCGGTGTGGCGACCCGAGTACCTTGCGCTTATCCTTGCGACAATCGGCGTGGATTACACGATGGCGCGCTTTATCGAAAGGTTTGGCCGGAGTGCGGATGGCCGTTTTGAAGGTTTGCCCGGCGCGGATGCTAAGGCGAATATTAAACGGCGCATCGCGCTTGCAGTTTCGCTGAGCTTTGACCTCGGGCTTCTGTTTGCGTTCAAGTACCTGGGATTCTTCGAGGAAACGTGGAATGCGGTTGTTGCCCCGTGGATGGGGAAACCTTTGGACTTGCCCAAGTTGCTGCTCCCAATGGGGATATCGTTCTACACGTTCCAGAGCCTGAGCTACGTGATTGACGTTTATCGCGGGAAGATTCCCGCATGCAAAAGCATTGCGAACTACGCGCTGTACGTGACGTTCTTCCCGCAGCTGGTGGCTGGCCCTATCGAGCGCGCTCCGCACTTGATGCCGCAACTTGCGCTCGAGCACCGCTTCGATTTGGGCGACTTGCAGGCGGGCATGTTCCGCATATTGCAGGGGTTCTTCAAGAAGGCAGTGCTGGCAGACCACCTGGGCGTATTCGTGGATGGCGTGTTCAATGGTGTTGCTGCGGGCCACGTGTCGGAACTGTCTCCTGTAGAACTGATTCTTGCGGGCATTTTCTTTACCTTCCAGATTTATTTCGACTTCTCGGGTTATTCGGATATCGCTATCGGTATCGCGCGGATTTTTGGCGTGCGCTTGATGGAAAACTTCAATGCGCCGCTGCTTGCGACAAGCATCTACGACTTCTGGAAACGCTGGCACATTTCGCTCACGAGCTGGTTCCGCGAATACGTGTACTTTAGCCTCGGCGGTTCGCACAAGGGACGCCCGCGCGCTATCGTGAACGTGCTTGTCGTATTTTTCTTGAGCGGACTCTGGCACGGTGCTGCGTGGACTTTCGTGGCGTGGGGCGTGTGTCACGGTGTCGCGTATGTGCTGGAACGTCCGTGGCGCAAGCTCCCGGTAAAGCACCCGTGGCTCGGTCGTATCAAGACTTTTGCGCTTGTCGTGCTGTTCTTCACGCTGTTCCGCGCACCGGATTTTGGCACGTGGCTCAACTACATTGCCGGCATATTTAATTTCGGGCCGTTCGAAAGCCTGACGCAGGCGTACATTGTTCCTCACGATGATGCTTTCCTGAAAGGTCCTTTTATGTTGTGCGGTGGAAATTGTGCGCATTCGCTTTTCTGTGTCGATAACGATGCTGTGCATATTCCTGCAGCCCTTGCTGTGCTTGCGGGCCTTTTGATATGGGGTATCCGCTCGCTTGTGACTCGCGGTGGAACTCGCGGCTGCGTCGTGGGCGATGAGCCCGGTGTATGGCGCTGGACATGGTGCCTTGTCTATCTGTTGGCAATCATTTTCCTCGGCCGCTTTAGCGGGCAGGGATTCATTTACTTCCAGTTCTAGGAGCGACGATGGATACAAAGACTAAAATCGCTCTCTGGTGTGTTCGCGGGTTCGGGCTTGTTTCAATCGCGATGCTCGTGCTGTTCTTTAGCGGGGCGTTCCCGCAGTGGTTTACCGGCAGGGGAGACCTCTTCAGGCTCACTTCCGTAAAGAAGTTCAAGGAAGATGTCGACAAGCCGTACCATCCCGATGAAAGCGTGCATATTGCACCACTTGATTCGGGAATCGTGTGGTGGCTGGGGGATAGCTTCAGCCGTGTGCAGTTCGGCCACAAGCCGTTGCCCGAAGAAGTTTCGGATAAGCTTTCTGCGGCGGGAATCGGGAAGGTTTCTGCGGTGGATTACATTGACCTGCAGGGCTCCCCGAAATCGCTCTTTGCGCTTGCCGCTGCCCGCGCGAAGGAAGGGAAGCCCGTTCCGAAAGTCATCGTGGTGGAATGTGTCGAACGCAACGTGTATGTGAACTTCGGTGCGAATGCGGTATTCGATTATGGCGACGTGGCGCCCTGGAACGAGGGCAAGGGCCTAGGCTCGAAAGTCAAGCGCATCCGGCGTCGCGCCTTCCTCGAGGCTCCGGGAACGGTCGATTTTAAACTGCGTCGCTTCCCGCCGACGGCCGCCGTGCGTGAATTGACGGATACATGGCGCTATTCGTTCTACAAGGATACGCATCCGGGGGCGGACGAGGGCTGGATTGGGGTTGGCACTTATCACGAGACGAAACCGTTCCTTGCTTTTGCGGAAGATACCGCCGGTGTGCTCCTTGACAACAAGAATCTCGATGAATACGAGGCTGTAGCGGAACACCTGAAGGGGCTGGATTCCTTGGCGAAATCCTTCGGTGCGCGCCTCCTGTTTGTGATGGCTCCGAACCGGAACCTCTTTTGGCGCGATGATGTGAATGACTGGTTCTTGACTATGGGATTGCCGACGGTGTCACCTGATGCAAAGCACTACTTTGACTTTTACGATATGCTTGATTCTGCTGGCATCGAGAACGTTGACCTGACGGTTCCGTTCTTCAAGGCGCGTAAGGCCGGTAAGGATATTTTCTGGAAGACTGATTCCCACTGGAACGGAAACGCGCACGAAATTGCGAGCGATTCGATTGCCGCAAAACTTTCAATAATGCTGTTCCCGAATAAGAGGCTGGTGACGCCTCATGTCGTTAGTTATTAGACTGGCGGGAAGAACAGGTACGCGATTGCAATTGCCGAGATGATGCCTACCGCATCGGAAATGAGTGCACAGGTGAGGGCGTGGCGCGTCTTCTTGATGCCCACGGAACCGAAATAAACCGCGATGATGTAGAACGTGGTGTCGGTTGCGCCTTGGAACATGCTGCTGAGGCGCCCTGCAAAGCTGTCCGCACCGAAAGTCTTCATGGCGTCAATCATCATGCCGCGCGCACCGCCTCCGCTCAGGGGCTTCATGAATGCGGTGGGGAGAGCGGGAACTACGTCGTTGCCGATTCCGAAGCAGGCGAGAACCCACGAGATTCCGTTCATGACCAGGTCCATTGCCCCGCTAGAACGGAATACGGCAACTCCCACGAGAATGGCGACCAGGTAGGGAATGACCATGACTGCCGTGTGGAATCCTTCCTTTGCGCCTTCGATAAACGCCTCGTAGGCCTGAACCTTCTTGTAGACGGCGAGGGCCATGAACGCAACAATCAGGCCGAGCAATACGATGCCGCTGATGAATAGGCTCGTGGTTCCGATGGCTTCGGCAGTGAGGTGGCTGAAGTAGACCATGATGGCGATGACGCAGGCAGAAAGCCCGCCGAGCCAGGCAACCGTTACCGGGTCCTTGAGTTTTACTTTCTGGAAAAAGCTGATGGCGATGATGCCCGCGATGGTGCTGAAGAACGTAGAGAGGAGAATAGGGAGGAATACGTCGCTCGGGTTTGCCGCTCCCATCTGGGCGCGATACGTCATGATGCTCACCGGGATGAGCGTAAGGCCGCTCGCGTTCAAGACGAGGAACATAATCTGCGAATTGCTCGCGACAGTCTTGTCTTCGTTGGGGTTGAGTTCCTGCAGTTGCTTCATCGCCTGCAGGCCCATCGGGGTGGCCGCGTTATCGAGCCCGAGCATGTTCGCGCTTATGTTCATGAGCATCGTGCCCACGACCGGGTGGTCTTTCGGAACTTCGGGGAAGAGCCTGCTGAACAGCGGGGAGACGATTTTTGCGAGAATCTGTACGGCTCCCGCCTTTTCGCCAATCTTCATGATGCCGAGCCAGAGGCTGAGTATGCCAGTGAGGCCGAGGGCGATTTCGAACGCGGTTTTCGACATGTCGAACGCGCCCATGATAGTCTTGTTGAAGATTTGGGTGTCGCCGAAGGCGATCCACTGCACCATGCACGCGATAAATGCGCCAAAGAAGAAGATGAGCCAGATGATGTTTAAGACCATGGCTTAAATGTTAGTAAAAAAAGTAGGATGGGAGTGTGAGATGTGAAGTGTGTAATGTGTAATTGAAAACCATTTCACATTACACATCACACATTACACATTTTAATTCGCTGCCGTCGTCGAGCCTGTGGATGCTGAATTTGGCGGGGGAGGCTGCGGTCGCGCTTTCGTAGAGGGCGAAGGTCGGCGGGTTTCCGCCCTTGGGGAGGCTCGTGGAACCCGGATTCACGAGCAGGACTCCCTTGAAGTTCTTTTCGCATTTCCAGATGTGCGTGTGCCCGTAGACGTACGCATCGACGCTTCTGCCGTTCAGTTCCAGGTCGTTCGGGGCGAGCGTGTGGAGCGCATCTGCGGGGAAGCATTCCGGCATAAAGATGTGCCCGTGGCTCAGAAACAGCGTCGTTTCTGCGGGCGTAGCGCCTGCGCGGTCATCTTTCACGACAGCAAATTCATCCTCGATGGGCATGTCGAGCATCATCAGGTCGACATCTGCATCGCAGTTCCCGCGGACCGCGACGATGCGCTCCTTGTAGGGAGCAAGCGCATCGACGACTCCCATGGGGCCGTGACCCGCCGGGAGCGGGTTGCGCGGTCCGTGATAGAGCGTGTCGCCCAGCAAAAAAATTTTGTCGCAGTTGAATTTCTCGAAAAAAGCAAGCGCCTGCCTTGCGGCGATGGCGGAACCGTGAATATCGGAGAGGATAAGTGCGCGCATCTTGTTTCCTGAGCTATCTTATTTCCTTGCCCCGCGTGGGTCGGCAATATCGTGCCTAAAACGCATGGGCTTTAGGTTGTCTATAACGCTTTGCAGTTCCTTCGGGAGCGGGCAATCGAATACCTTGCGTTCGCCCTGCCATACGAATTCGAGCCTGCAACTGTGCAGGAATAGCCTGTGGAGCCCGAGCGTCTTTTTCACTTCGCGGTTGAGTGCGAAATCGCCGTAGCGGGTATCGCCCAGGAGCGGGTGTCCGATGCTTGCAAAGTGCGCGCGAATCTGGTGCATGCGCCCGGTCTCGAGCTTGATTTTCACGAGGTCGTAACCTTCGTAGTGCTGCTTTACGCGGTAGTGCGTTACGGCCTCTTTCGCGTCCTTGCCGCTCTCGCCGACCTTCATCTTGCTGCCCTTTGCGGCATCGGTGCGGGTAAGCGATTCCGAAATCGTGCCCTTTTCCTTTTTCAGGTTGCCCTTCACGAGCGCGAAGTAGAACTTTTCCACCTCGTGTTCGCGAATCATACGGGTAAAGTCGCGCAGCGTGTCGCCGTGGAGGGCCGCAATCAGCATGCCCGATGTCTCTTGGTCCAGACGGTGCGCGATGGTGGGCTTGAAGTCGAGGCCTTCGCGGCGGCCCCATTCCCACAGGTATTCCACGAGGCTTTCGCCCGGGCGCGTACCGGAACCCGGCTGGCTCGCAAGTCCCGAGGGCTTGTTCACGATGACGTAGTCTTCTGTCTGGATGACGATATCCAGGTCATTCGCGCCCCAGCCCGCCTGCTTTTCTGCAGGGGAGAGGACCTTGCCCCATGTGGACTTGTTCTTCGCGAAACCGGAACTTGGGGCTGGTACCGGCGACTGTTCCGTTTCGGTGGTTTGCGCTGCGGATTCATCCACGCTCTTGAAGTTCTCGTAGATGCAGACGGTATCGCCTTCGGCAAGCATCTGGTTCGCCTTGCCGACGACTCCGTTCACGCGCACCTTTTTTTTGCGGATGACGGCGAAGAAAACCGACAGGGATTCGTCGGGGAATGCCTTGCGTAAAAAACGGTCCAGTCGCATGTTGGCGAAGTTGCGGTCGATGATGCGCGTAATCATGTAATGAAAGATAGAAATAAATGCCAAACAAGTTTGTCGCTTCTCTCGCCTTGCAGAATTTTTATATTTGCGCCATGCTCAGATGGGAAACACTTTTATCCGCTACGCGTTATGGGCACCCGGCCAATCAGGACCCGAACCGCTCCGATTATCACAGGGATTACGACCGCATTGTCTTTTCGACGGCTTTCCGCAGGCTTGGCCGCAAGACGCAGGTTCACCCGTTCTCGGTGAACGACCACGTGCATAGCCGACTCACGCACAGTATCGAGGTTTCGAGCGTGGGGCGTAGCCTTGCGATTACGGTTTTCCACCTCATCAAGAAGTACTTGCCCAAGTATATCAACGAATACCAGTTCGGGACCATCGTGCAATCGGCCTGCTTGGCTCACGATATCGGTAACCCGCCGTTCGGGCATGCTGGTGAGGCTGCTATCCGCGAGTGGTTCCGCAAGAACCGCCAGAGTGCCCCGCTGAAGGATTTGAGCGACAAGGAAATGGCGGACTTCGAGAACTTCGACGGCAACGCGCAGGGGCACCGCATATTGAGCAAGCTGGAGTACCACTTTCTCGATGGCGGAATGCGCCTTACCTACGCTACCATCGGCGCCATGATAAAGTACCCGCAACTGGCCAAGTACGGTTGCCCCACCAGTTTGTTCTCGACGGAGGCGGACCTCTACGGGATTACCGCCGAAACGCTCGGGCTCCCGCAGATAGATAACGGCAAGTGGGTGCGCCACCCGCTCGTTTACCTGATGGAAGCCGCTGACGACATCTGCTATTCCATCCTCGATGTGGAAGATGCCATTGAACTTGGAATCCTTGCTTTTAGCGATGTGCGCGACATGTTCAGCTACCTCTGCGGCCCCGAAATAAATATCGACAAGGAATACGAGGAAAACGGACGCAACTTCCGCGACTTCCTCAGTAGCATCCGCGGGAAGGCCTTCCAGAACATTATAGACGACGTTGCCGTGACCTTCGTGAAGCACTATGAAGAAATCATGGAAGGCAAGCTCAACAGCCACCTGATCGATATCACGAAATCCGATGCCATGTGGGGAATCCGCATTGCGAAGCGCCTGGGCGTGGAACGTATCTATCCGGATCGCCGCAAGACGGAACTTGAAGTCGGCAGCTACACGACGCTTGCAACCGTTCTCGACGCCTTTATCAACGGCGTTTACGATTACAGGCAGAATGGCAGGAATTCTTATCGTGCCGACCGCATCGTGCGGCTTATCGGGCAGGCGAAAATCGGACAGAGCGTGACCGCCGCCGAGGCCTACCACCAGGTGCTCGATTTTGTGACGGGCATGACGGACAACTACGCCACATACTTGGCGCGCCAGATTGGCGGCCTTGCGATGGGCGTGTAGGCGGGGGTCCCTTGAAGGTCTGGCTTTTCGATTACGACCTTACTTTGTATGGCGACGAAGAGCGCTATGTCATCAATTCGCTCGACCACCGCATTTCGCTCTTTGTGCAGAAGACTGTCGGCGGCGATTTTGAATCGGCGCACAGGATTCGGACGGATTACCTGGAAAGGTTTGGCACGACGCTTGCTGGCCTCATGGCGATGAACGGTACCGACCCGGACGAATTCTTCGACTTCATTCACGAACTGGAATATCTGACGTACCCGAAGCGTGCTCCCGAGAAACTCGCGCTGTTGCTGGGCCTGCAGGGTCCCCGCTATGTGTTTACCAACGGGCGGCACGACTGGAGCGAGGCGGGCATGGCGCACATGGGAATTGCGCCTGCGATAGATGGAGTGTTCGACCTGAAGATGATGGACTGGGAAGGCAAGCCGCACGAGAGCGCCTACGTGAAGATGGAACGCTGGCTTGCGCGTGTTTTGCCGGAGAGATGTGGCTCGATGCCCGGATGGGAATGCTCGATGCCCGCGGACAAGCGCGATATTGTGCTCTTGGAAGATTCCCTGCGGAACCTGGAACCCGCGCATAGGCGGGGCTGGACCACCGTGCTTGTGAACCCGAACGTGGAAGCGCCGGCTTGGGTGGATTTCCATATACCGCATCTGATGGATTTGCGCGACTTGGATGTTTCTGTTTAACTTTTTGTATTTTATACCCGTATGAAACGAACTGTTTATTCTGCACTTTTTGTAACGCTCACTCTCCTTTTTGCTTCCCTGGCGTGGTCTTTCCCTGCTCCGCAGGCGCGCAACGGCTTCAGCAACATGAACGTGACGACGGAGTATTCCGAACTTTTGAAAGAGAAGAATGCCCGTAACGACTCGCTGTTGCCCGCGCTCGATGGCGACAAGGCCTTTGCCGAGGTGCTCCGCCTGAACCCGAACTTCTGGAGCCTCGGGAGTGCTATGGACAAGGAAGGCTCGCTTGTGACGAAACTCAATGCGCAGATCGTGTTCATCGACGGTATCCGCGAGGATCCGTTTTGTGAACTGGTGAAGGGCTCCAAGAGCGACGCCTCCACATGGAACGTGCGTATAGGCGTGGACTTCGTTTCGGGCGGTTCGAATACGGTGCATATCCACGTGCAGCAGTGCCTCGACTACGTGCGTGACCAGCTGGGGTACGCCATCAAGCAGGGCGACAAGATTGTGGTTATCCCGCCGAAGAAGGTGCTGGACAAGCTCCGCGAGAGCGAGATTCCCGATGCCATCGACCTCGACATGCAGCAGACGCTTTTGAAGGCGCACGAAGAAGTAGAACTTGACGGCAAGTGCCCGAAGAACATCGAGGCCTATATCATATTGATGAACGTGTACAACCAGGTCAAGGACAAGAAGATGGATTACGTTGTCATCAATGACCAGTTGAACAAGAACCGCAACGGGGCGGGCCGCGTGCAGAGCTGCGCCTTTAGCCGCGAGTGGAACAAGCGCTACCAGGAAAGTGCAAGTTTCGAGTGCGATATCGACAACGACCGTTGCCTCTACCGCCAGGAGAAGGACGGCAACTCCGAATGGAGCATCAACTACGAGAAGGACCGTTTCGAGTACATCAACAAGAAGTTCCTGTTCTTCAACCGCAATCCAAAGAGCATCCACAAGGGCGGTTCCATGCTCGACCTGCGCCTTATTCGCCTTTCGACCAAACTCTACCTGGAAGCCTACATCGACCTGAAGGGCGAGCCCGTGACGCTCGGTCTCATCATCGTCCCCGGCGACAAGACCATCGAGGATTACGACGATGGGGAAGACGAAGAAGACGGCGTGATGATGGAATAGCGGAAATTTGCCTGTAAAATGGCGTATTTCTTGTAAAAAAGTCCGTTAATTGGTCCGTTCGTTGTTTTTTATAGTATATTTAGAACAGAATAGTTTACAAGGAGAATCAATGAAAAAGTTTGTCAAGGCGTCTCTTGTTGCTGGCATGCTTGCCGCTCCGATTATGGCCGACGAACAGTTCGGCGGTATCGGCGTTACGATTTACCAGGTGCCCGCTGGCGTGTACGTAGCCGAGGTTATTCCCGGTGGCCCCGCTGCCGACACAAAAATCAAGAAGGGCGACGTGATTGTCGCTGTTGACGGTGTAAGCCTCAAGGGCCAGAACATCGAGTTTTCCAAGGATCAGATTCGTGGCCAGGTGGATAAGCCGGTCGAACTCACCTACGTGAGCGACGGCGATACGCTTTCCGCTGTCGTGCGTCGTACTTCCATGCTCGTGAAGGACTTCAATGCCGACGACGTTACGGCCTGGTATGGTGACAAGGACGAATTCAACGCCCAGGAACTTGAAACGTTTGCTAGCGGTAGCGAAACGGACAAGCAGCTGCTCGCCGTATTGAGCCGCGGAACGATCGTCGCGGGCGATGCCGAGAAGGTTTCTGCAAGGAACCTGAACGGCGTGTTCGTGAAGAAGGCCGAAAAGGTTGAACCCAAGACCAACCCGAACAAGGGTGTGAAGTCCAACGGGGCCGTGCTGAAGAGCTTTAGCCGTAATGCGATTTCCTTCACGCTCAAGACCGCAGGAACGGCTGTTGTCAAGGTTTCTGGTCCGAACGGCGAAGAAGTGGCTTCGGTGCGCGTGGATAACGCTCCGGCCGGCTTCAACAGCGTTGCCTGGAATTCCGAGAACGTCCCGAGCGGCCGCTACATGGTAAGCATCGAGCAGTCCTTCGGTGTTGCCGGCAAGTTCGCCGTCCTGAAGTAAGTACAAATTAACTTTTGTCTGGAAAGTCTCGCGCTCGCGGGACTTTTTTTGTTGCGGTTCCCAAACAGTAATCTCTAATTCCTATATTTGCCGCAACGTGATTTTGTCTAGAACCCATAGTCTTCTATGGGCCGTTTTGCTGTTTGCAATCGGTGCCCTGGATACTCCCGCCGTGTTTGGCGCGGAGATGACGCGTTTTGAACTTGAGGAGCGCGAGCAGCCGGTCGAGGACACTACCGAGGTGGACTGGATGAACGACACCACGGGGACGGATACCATCGAATACCGCGCCGTGGACCTCATCTACGACGTGGAAAAGGAAACGTTTAATCTGAACAATTCGGCGCAGCTCAAGTACCGTACGGCGACGCTCGATGCGGATACCATCTGGTTCGACCAGAAGAACAGCGTGCTTGTGGCAGGCGGCCAACCGATACTCCGCGAAACGAAGAACCCGTCGCTGTCGGGGATGCGTCTCAAATACAACATGAACAGCCGCATTGGCGAAATCTACTATGCGACGACCTTCCAGGATAACCAGCAGCTCAACGGCATGGAGGTGCGCAGGCTTCCTGACCAGCGAATCCAGATTGCCCGCGGCGACTTTAGCACCTGTAACGATTCGACGCACCAGCACTTTTACTTTTACGGTCGCCGCATGGTGGTGAAACCGAAGGAAACCATCACGGCGCGTCCAGTGGTCTTGAACATTGCCGATGTGCCGGTCGCTGTGCTCCCGATGATTGTTGCACCTTTGAAGAGCGGCCGCAAGTCGGGGCTCCTCACGCCCAAGTTCGGTGGCGACCAGGTGCAGGGCTACTACATGCGCAACATCGGTTTCTACTATGCTCCGAACGACTACTGGGATGCGACCATCAGCGGCGACATCATCGAAGGCGAGGAGGCTAGGTTCGAGAAGTCTTCGCTCAAGGGAGAAGTCCGATACAAGAAGCGCGATTTGCTCGATGGAAACCTTTCCTATACGGCATACCTGGACGAATTCGATTTTGGCAAAAGTGACTACGATATCCGGTATTCCCATAACCAGAACCTGACTCCGGATGCGAAGCACAAGCTGACGGGTACGGGCTCTTTCGTAAGTAACACGAAGGTCCGAAGGGAAAACGCCCTCGACGCGGAAACGATTCTTGACCAGCAGGCAAACGCCTGGCTTACCTATTCGGGCAAGTTCGGGACGAACAAGAGCCTTACCGTGAAGGCGGGGCAGAACCATAACTTGCAGACGGGCTATATGGAGCGCCAGCTTCCCGATGTGCAGTTCAACATGAGCGGTCCGCTGTTCTCTTTTGAAACCGATGAGGATGAGACGGCCGTCGAAGATAATTCTTTCCGTTCTTACCTTCAGAAGTTGAACTACAACTTTACGAACCGGTTCAACTACAAGATGGTGACCGCTCTCGACAGCGTCAATGACATGGACACGACTGCCAAGTATGTCGGCTATTCGGGAACGTACTCCCTCGATTATTCGGGGTCGCTTTTCAATGTCATCAACTTGACTCCGAGGGCGACCTGGAGCGGCTACTGGACGGGTCAGTCGTGGATAAACCCGGACGATTCGAGCAAGTACTGGAAACGCCGCACGAGCCTCGATCCCGAACACGATACCTTCGGCGAGTTCGCCTATAATCACAACTACAGCCTTACCGCCGATACGAAACTTTACGGCATCTGGGTCCCCGAAATTGGCCGATTTACGGGACTTCGCCACATTCTTTCTCCGAGCATTTCTTACACCTACGCGCCTGAAATCGATACGGTCAAGTATTTTGCGCCGCATCCGGATTTGGGGCAGTCGCCTTATCAGAAGGAGCAGCAGACGATTGGGTTCTCGCTTGGAAACGACCTTGATCTCAAGTACCTGAAGGTGGTGGGGCACAAGGCGGATACTACGAAGGGAGATACGGCAAAGGCTGTCGAAGACCAGTATGGCAACCGCAGGCTTCTTACGACGCGCCACAGCGTTTCGTACAACTTTGCGGCAGACTCGCTCAATTTTTCCGATATCAATTCATCCTTCGGATTCCAGATTTTGCCGGATTACCTGTTCACCATCACGACGCGCCACAGCTTCTATCACAAGTATTCCATGGAACCGACGAAGGTGCAGGTGCCGGAGCTCACCTACTGGGGCTACGAGCTGAGCCGCAGCTTCAACTGGAGCGGAACGCTCAATGCGGGGCTCCCGTCCCAGATGGGCAAGTACGAGATGCGCAAGTGGTCGCTGGGCCTCACGTATCGCTATTCGTTCTCCAGTACGCGCGTGGGCAAGGACCTCTTTCAAGACAACGTAAACCACTCGACATCGATTACCGCATCGTTCCAGCCGACGATAAATTGGGAAGTCTCCTACAGCACGCAATACGATTACAACGAGGGCAAGTTCGTGACGCACCGCTTCACGTTCAACAGGGCCCTCCATTGCTGGCAGCTGGATTTCACATGGACTCCGACGGGGCCTGCTGCGGGCTGGAGTTTCGCCATCTACGTGAGAGACCTGCCCGATATCAAACTCAATGCGGGAAGCACGGAATCGAGCAAGTAGGGGTTCACGACAAGGATATGGAAATGGAAAAGACAAGAATTGTTCTCGCAAGCGGTTCTCCCAGGCGGCGCGAAATCCTGACCCAGATAGGGGTGGATTTCCGGGTGGTCGTCTCCAACGAGGAAGAAAAGCCGACATCGAGCAACCCGCTGGATTTCCCGCGCGAAAATGCGGCGGCGAAGGCGCTTTCGGTCTCTAAAAAGGAGCCCGGGGAATACGTGCTCGGTTTCGACACCCTCGTTTTTCTGGACGGACGCCCCCTCGGGAAGCCGAAAAGCCCCGAAAACGCACTCGAAATGCTACAGGAACTGAACGGAAAATCTCACAAAGTTATTACGGGAGTTGCAATCGCAAAAGATTCGCAAGTCCTTGATACTCAACAAGAAGAAACAGAGGTCGTTTTCAGGAACTGCTCCTTACAGGAGCTAAAAGATTATGTAAATTCTAAAGACCCGATGGACAAGGCGGGGGCCTATGGTATCCAAACGCGTGGCGCCCGGCTTATCAGATCGATTTCTGGATGTTATTACAACGTGGTGGGCTTGCCTGTCGCCCTCACACTGGAAATGCTTACAAGGCAGAAGGTAAACGTATGAGTATGAGCCCTATAGAAGACAAACGCCCTGATGAACGCCTGGGATCCTACCTTGCGCGTGCGCGTGAAGCGAAGGGCCTTTCCGTAGAGGAACTCGCCACTGTGACGAAGCTCACAGTGAAGAACATTACCCTCATCGAAAGCGGCGACTGGAAGGCATTCCCGGTCGAGGCCTACCTGAGGGGCTACCTGCATTCGATTTGCGTAAAGCTGAATCTGGATTCCAAGAGGGTCCTGGATTACTACTCCGGCGAAACTGGCGCCAAGTTTTCGAGTCTCCTTTCTCCGTCCCCGGCTAAGCCCGCGAAACCCGCAGCCCCGGTCGACGAAGAGCACAAGCCTCACAGCAAGGCCGTTCCGGTGGTGGTGGTCCTGCTCGGACTGGCATTTGTGGTCGGCACTCATTTCATGAAGAAGATGGACGAAGGGACGACTCCTCCCGAGATGAACGAATCCGCTGCGGAAATGGTGGTGGAACCTCCTGCACCGTCGGAAATGCCCTCGGAAATGCCTGAAGGCGCCGAGGCTATCGCCCCGGATTCTTCCTCGGTGGATTCTGCGGCCGTCGATTCCTCCAGCCTGAAGGTGACGCAGGAAGTCGTGGACGAGGCTGTCAAGAAATCGGACCTTCCCGCATCTGCGACAATCTTTATCTCTTCGACGTCTGGCAAGGATGCTCCCGCCGAGAAGACGAACAAGACTCGCATCGAGCTTGTCGCTTCGGGCGAAATGCGTTCTTGGATTGGCCTCAAGCGTCACGAGGAAGACAACGCTTTCCTGAAAGAAGCGAACCTTGCGGAAAAGGGAACGCGACTGATTTACGAATCGGAAGACACGCTGTTTGTTGTCGTGGGCGAACCCCGTGCTATTTCGAAGATGCTTTTGAACGGGAAGGAATCTCCGCTTCCCGAAATGAAGTTTGGCCGCGTGGCGCGCTTCCGCGTGTTCGGCGGCGAAATTGTTAAGACGAAGGGAGGCCGCTAATGCGTACTGCGAACATCAAGAGAAAGACCGGCGAAACCGATATCGAACTCTCGCTGAACCTGGACGAGGCTTCCCGCGGGGTCGTCAATTCCGGCAACGCGTTTCTCGACCACATGCTCGACCTGTTCCAGGTGCATGGCGGCTTTACGCTCAACCTCACCTGCAAGGGCGATACCGCTGTCGATATGCATCACAGCATGGAAGACATCGCGATTGTGCTCGGTCAGGCGATTGTGGAATGCCTTGGAGACAAGAAGGGAATCGAACGCTACGGCTTTTACTTTGTTCCGATGGACGAGGCCCTGAGCCGCGTGTGCATTGATTTCAGCAACCGCATCGGATTCGTGTGGAACGTGAAACTTCCGGCCGCGGTGGCGGGCGGAATCGATGCCTCGATGTTCGAGCACTTCTTCAAGAGCCTGTGCGAGAATGCCCGCATGAACCTGCACGTGGAGCTCTTCTACGGAAACGACAACCACCACTGCCTCGAAAGCATCTTCAAGGCTTTCGCGCGTGCAGTTGCGATGGCCGTTGCCCCGAGCCGTAACGTGAAGGGAATCCCCAGCAGCAAGGGCGTGCTGTAGAATTTGAAATTGTCGGGAGGGTCTTAGGGAGGGGGTAACCCTCCCTAGTCTTATATCCTAGGGACCTTGACTTTATCCCCGGCGTTCAGCTTTTCGAGGTTGAGGCCGGGGTTTATTGTTTGCAGCGCGGACTGCACAAAAAAGCGGGGGAGCGTGAGCGAACCTGCACCGTAGGTCCGCTTGAGGAATGTGGTCAAATCCTCGTCGTTTGCGACTACAATCTTGTAGAGCTTCGCGTTGTTGGGGTCGGACTGTAGCGCGTTCATCGCCTTCACGAACCTATCGCCGAAAGCCTCCGCCTTTTTGCCGGAAATATCTTCGCTTCGGCCCTGCGGGGCTGCCCTGCCCGATTCGTGCGCCTGCTTTTCGGCGGCGATTCTCTTGAGCATTTCTGCGGTGCCGGGCTGCTTTGGCCCGTCTTTTTTTCCGGTTACGGAACTCGGCAGTTTAAATACGGGCGCGCTCTTGGAATTGAGCGAGAGGTTCACGTCCTTTTTCTCGTTTGTGGACTTCTTGACGGGTTCAAGTGCGAGGATGGAGTCTAGCGAGTTTACGTAGATGCTGTCGGGCCACTCGATGAGGGGCATCTTTTGGTCTATCTTGATGACGGTGGCCTTGGGGGGCTCGCTTTTGCATGCGGAGAGGGAGAGGGCGATAATGGAGGCAGGAATCGCTAAAAGCAGTCTGTAGCGGGTGTTCATGTCCACAAAGATACTATTTCCCTTGCCAAAAGGCCGAAAATCTTCTAAATTTAGGCTCTCAAAATCAACTACTTCAATAGGAAGTTTAAAATGAAAGAAGGTATCCACCCTAACTATCAACCGGTCGTGTTCGTCGATGCGAATACGGGTAAAGAATACATCACCCGCTCCACGAAGTCTTCCGCCGAAAAGAAGACTATCGATGGTGTTGAATATAGCGTAATTTCTCTGGAAATTACGGCTGATACCCATCCGTTCTGGACGGGCAAGCAGCATCGCGTGGATACGGCTGGCCGTATCGACCGCTTCAACAAGCGTTTCGCTGGCAACATCACGGGCGCAAAGCGCAAGACCCGCAAGGCTGTGCCCGCCAAGGCCGAAGAAGAAGCTTAATTTTAGGCGATTCTCGATGCCCTCCACGCTGCGGGGGGCATTTTTTTTTAAATTCAAATCGGTTTTTAACACAAGGAAAAAAAGATGAAGAAACAACTTATCTCTGCATGTGCCTTCGCTCTCGTTGCCATGGCAATGACTGGTTGCGAAAAGACCGGCACAATCGAAGGTGTCGTTCTCGATCCGTTCACCGAACAGCCTGTCCCGATGCCGACGGTGTGGATGGACTCCACCATCTACACGACGACCAAGGAAAAGTACCCGTTCAAGGAAGACCTCCAGAAGGGTGAATTCAAGTTCCAGAAGGTTCCTGTTGGCAGCTACCGCATTCTCGCCGGCCGTTCCAAGTACATCAAGAGCCGTAACCCGGTTGAAACATCCGAAGCCAATCCCAACCTGCAGCTCAAGCTCTACATCTACAGCGACCAGGTGAACCCGGGCCTCTACAAGACGGGTGAAAAGGCTCCGACCAAGATCAACAACGAATGGGTGCTCTTCTCTACCCAGTGCACCGAATCCATCGCCGGCTACCGCCTCGAAATGCCGCAGGCTACCGATGGCGCCAAGATGCCACCTGCCCCGAAGAAGGAAGACAAGAAGGGTAAGAAGGGCAAGAAGGCCAAGAAGGCTGCCGCTCCCGCTGCAGCTGCGGCTTCCAAGATGCTCGCTCTTCCGGCTCCGCTCGTTGTCGGAAACCAGATCAACGTCCTCTTCGTGAACGCGAACTCCGTTTCTTCTCCGCTCGTCGCGAAGACCTTCGCTGCGGTTGAAGAAAATGTCTCTGCCCACAAGGACTGCAAGGGCTTCGACGCAAACGACAAGAAGGGCATCTTCGTAGACAAGAGCAAGTCCACGGACCTCCAGGTGACCTACGTTGCCGAAAACCTCTTCCGCATCACGGGCACGCTCCCGCAGGGCAAGCAGATCATCCAGCTTTCCCAGGACGGCAAGACGGTCCAGACCTACTACTTCGAGGTGAAGTAATCGGTTAACGTTTTTACAAAGCCTTAAACGTTAAAAGACGGCGCCTGCAAAGGTGCCGTCTTTTTTTGTGCGCGAATTGTCTTCGCCACTCTAAGTTGGAATAAATTCACTTGATATATGTTTTTGTAAAAACAGGAACGAGAATTTTGTTGTGGGATGCCTGTGGAAAGCCTTATTTTTCGGGCTTCTCGCGATGGGAGCTGAGTTTACATTTCTTATGTTGAAAATTTGTTTACCCGTTCGGGAACATCCGTTCCGTTTTTTCTTTATAGTTTAAAATCAGAGAAGAACAGTTTGTCTTGAATCTGAGTGAAGGAACGGATTCGGGAATGGTGTTTTGGATAAAGTAATTCCTTCGGTGTATGTAGTCTAAACATCCTGACATTGTTAGTTTATGCGAAAGGCTTGGCGGACAAGCCCTTTCCCCGGTATTGCTTTTTGCAAAGAAAAAAGCCTTGACCACAAGGCGATAGCCCACTTTTTACCCCCATAAACATCAACCATCAATTCCCTCGAAAGAGGGGGAGGATAAAATCATGAAACCGATCAAAAAACCACCAAAAGAAAAAGAAACTGATGAACTCGTGGTAGCGCTCATGCCCGATTCCGACGAGAAACTGAGGAACATTACAGGAGTTTCTCTGCTCGTCGCTCTCGCGCTGAGTTTCTGGGCCACGACATATGAGGTTGTTATCAACGATATGATGTTCGAGAAAACCTCCAGTTTGGAAATCGAAACAAAAATCGAAATCGCAGATAAGAAAGAAGAGAAAAAGCAGGAAAAGAAACAGGAGAAGAAGCCAGACAGGATGACAAAACGCGATACAAAATCCACGGGCGGGGGCAAGCCCAAGGGTGCCGGGAAACCGAACGTTCCCGAATCCAGGGGTGTGCTCAGGGAACTTGCTTCGATGACGAAGACCGCCACGGCATCGGCGTATACCCTGATGAACGACCAGAAGTTCGCGAAGGATATCGACAAGATTATCCGGAATGCGAACGTGTTGCGCAATTCGGGCAAGACGCAGATAGGCGAGAGGCGCGGCAAGGTGGACGGCGGCTTCAACGAAGGTGTCGCTTCGGGCAATGGCGGCGGGATTGATGGCGATCTCAGGAACCTCTTCGGGGCACCTGGGGGCGGCTTCAATAACAAGGCGATGAAGGGCAACATGAAGACGCCTTCCGTGCGCGATATCGACATGGGTTCCGGCGGCGGGTCGCGTTCCGCAGCCGACATCATGAAGGTAGTGCGCCAGAGGACTCCGGGGCTTCGCCACATATACAATAAGCACCTGAAGAAGGTTCCGGGCTTGGAAGGCAAGGTGACGCTCAAGTTCACGATTGCCCCGGGCGGCGAGGTTATCGCCATCTCGATTGCCTCTTCCACCACGGGTCACGGCGAATTCGACAACGACATCAAGAATGCAGTCGGTCGCTGGACTTTCAACAAGGTCAAGTCGGGAAACACCACCGTGACGATCCCCTTCACGTTCACCGAATAAGACTCTAAAATCCTGTAAATGATACCATTCCGGTGGTCACACGGCTGCCGGAATTCCTTTTTTTGCCTTGTGGAATAGGCCTCCGCATTTGTGGATGCCGAAAAAATATATAGATTATCTGAAAAATTTTCTGGTAGAGGTTAGGTTATGCTAAAAGCGAAACATGGACTTTCTTTTGTTGTTGCTGCAGTTTCCGTTCTGCTGCTTGTTGCCTGCAGCGATGGCGTCACACCGCTGTCGAGCGATAGCGAGACAAGTGTGTCCACCGGAACTATGACAGATTCCCGCGACGGCCAGACTTACAAGACGGTTACCATCGGCACTCAGACTTGGATGGCCCAGAACCTCAACTACGCCTATACTGATGTTCCTTATAAACGTCTAGACTATACCTCTGATTCCACCAGTTGGTGCTACAAAGACAGTGCAAGCTACTGCACCAAGTACGGTCGCCTTTACACGTGGGCTGCAGCGATGGATAGCGTGGGCACATGGAGCACAAACGGCAAGGGTTGCGGTTATGGCACAACCTGTTCTCCGACTTATCCTGTGCGAGGAATATGCCCTGAGGGCTGGCATCTGCCAACAAAAGCGGAATTCAAAACTTTGTTCACTGCAGTCGGCGGTCATTCAACCGCAGGCAAGATGCTCAAGTCCGCGACTGGCTGGACGGCGTATAGCGGCATCACCAACGAGGATGCCTTCGCCTTCTCCGCTCTCCCTGCCGGCAACAGGAGCTACAACGGGTATTATTACTACGAGGGCAGCAACGCGGCCTTCTGGAGTTCTACAGAGAGCAATAGCCTCAACACGTACAGCATGTACTTGGACTACAGCAGCGACGATGTGGACCTGGACGACGACATCAAGAACTACGGGTTTTCTGTTCGTTGCCTCAAGGACTAGTAGTGAGGCGAGTGAAGCGGCCCCTTTTCAATTTTTTTTGAGCGGGTCCCTGTTCTTGCGTTTGTTTCTCCTTTTTGCTATATTCTCACGCGGAACAAAATGGAGAAATTGAAATGACCGATCCGCGTATTACGAAACTTGCAGAAAATCTGATTAACAACGCGCTTGCCCTGAAGGCGGGCGAGAACATCCTTATCGAAACGACCGACACGCCCGACGAAGTTTCTACCGAGCTCATCAAGGCTGTCGAGAAGGTGGGGGGCAACGCCTTCGTGCGCAACTCCAAGAGCCGCGTGCGCCGCCAGATGCTCCTTTCTGCAAGCGAAGCCCAGATGAAGGTCGAGGCCGAACTTGCCCTTGCCGAAATGAAGAAGATGCAGGCCTACATCGCCATCCGCGGGGCCGACAACTTCATGGAAAACTGCGACGTGAGCGACGAGAAAATGCTCATGTACCGCAAGATGACTAAGGAAACGCTCGACTACCGCGTGAACAAGACGCGTTGGTGCGTACTCCGCTGGCCGAACGCCTCCATGGCGCAGGGCGCGAAGATGAGTACCGAGGCGTTCGAGGACTTCTACTTCCAGGCGTGCCTCGCGGACTACCCGCGCATGGGCCGCGCCGCGCAGAATCTCGTGAACCTCATGAACAAGACGGACAAGGTGCGCCTCGTGGCAAACGGCACCGATATCACGTTCAGCATCAGGGATATCCCTGCGATTCCGTGCTGCGGCAACATGAACATCCCGGACGGCGAAGTTTATACCGCGCCCGTGCGCAACAGCATCAACGGCGTGATTCACTACAATACGCCCACGCTCTACGAGGGCAAGCAGTTCAGCAACATCCGCCTGGAATTCAAGGACGGGAAGATTGTGGACGCCACCTGCGAAACGGGCGATAATGCGCAGCTCAACGCCATTCTCGATACCGACGAGGGTGCACGCTATGTGGGCGAGTTCGCCATCGGTTTCAACCCGTTCGTGAACGCGCCGATGTGCGACATCCTCTTCGACGAGAAGATTGCTGGCAGCATCCACTTTACGCCGGGCATGTGCTACGAGGAAGCTCCGAACGGCAACAATTCCGCCATCCACTGGGACCTGGTGCTCATCATGCGCCCGGAATACGGTGGCGGTGAAATCTGGTTCGACGACAAGCTCATCCGCAAGGACGGCCTGTTCGTGATTGACGAACTCAAGTGCCTGAACCCGGACCAACTGGGAAAGTGACGCTTGGCGTCATCCTATGAAAAAAGCCGTCCTTTTGCGGGACGGTTTTTTGATGCTTGTAATAGAAGATCCCCGTTATGGTTGGTGCGCTTCGACAAGCTCAGCGACCTTGTGCCGAATCACGCGGGGATGACACTCGGGATTACACGCCCTTAGCGAGAATTTGGACTCCTTTGGAGTCCGATGCTCGGCGGCTCGGCAATGGGAATGCAAGCATTCCCGCTGCGCTCGCCTTTAGAGCATCTCACCAATCTGCACGGCGTTGAGGGCAGCGCCCTTGCGGATCTGGTCACCGGTGAGCCACAGTGTGTTGCTGTTGTCGTCGGCGAGGTCCTTGCGGATACGGCCAACGAACACGTTGTCCTTGCCTGCGCTTTCGAGCGGCATGGGGTAAACGTAGTTCTGCGGGTCGTCCTTGAGGGTCACGCCCGGGGCGTTCTTCAAAGCGTTGCGGATTTCTTCGACAGAAACCGGACGCTCGGTCTCGAACCACACGGATTCGGAGTGGGAACGCAGCGAGCTCACGCGCACGCAGGTAGCGCTCGTACGCACGTCGGAGTGCATAATCTTACGCGTTTCGTTGAACATCTTCATTTCTTCCTTCGTGTAGTCGTTTTCCGTCATCTTGTCGATCTGCGGAATCACGTTGTACGCGAGCTGGAACGGGAACTTGTTGATGTGCGTGGTGGTGCCCGTCTCGATGATGTCCTTGTACTGCTGCTTGAGTTCTTCCATGGCGATGGCACCTGCGCCGCTTGCGCTCTGGTAAGAAGAAATGTGAATCTTCTTGATGTGAGAAATCTTCTCGATCGGGTTCAAGACCACAACCATCATGATGGTCGTGCAGTTCGGGTTGGCGATAATGCCCTTGCCGCCGTTTTCAGCCTTGTAGAGCTTGATGTCTTCGGGGTTCACTTCGGGCACGACCAGCGGGACCTTCGGGTCCATGCGGAAGAAGCTCGTGTTGTCGACGACCACGGCGCCGTTCTCGACGGCGATGGGGGCGAATTCCTGGGAAATCGCGGCACCGGCGGAGCTGAGCACCAGGTCGATACCCTTGAAGGAATCCTTGTTCAGGACTTCGCACTTGAGCGATTCGCCCTTGAACTTGAATTCCTTGCCCGCGCTGCGCTCGGAAGCGAGGAGCTTGAGGCTCTGCAGCGGGAAGTTGCGTTCCTCGAGGATGGAGAGGATTTCCTGGCCGACGGCGCCGGTTGCGCCCATGATGGCAACGTTGCGAATCATAATTAACCTTTAATTATCTTCTTGTTGAGGTTGGTAGTTTGATTTTAAGTTCTCGATGTCCTTCCAGAAGCGGTCCAGTGATACCCTTGCCTGCGTAATCTGGTTTCTGCACTGACTGTACTGGTTGGCCTGCTCCTGTGCGTTTTCTTGCAGGGTGTAGGTGTACAGCGAGTACGCGGCAAGGCGGACGCTTTCGCTCGCCTGGATGATTTCGGAGTGTGCCTCGCTCGATTCGTGCGGATGGAACAGCCCGAGAGTCTTCTTGTTGAGTGCGGTCGCGTTGTTGTTGATGGCGAGCGCCTGCTGGCTTTTTTGCTCGCGTTCGGATTCGGACGCGTTTGCGGGAATGGTCCCGAAGCTCTCGATGCTCGCCATGATGGAGTTCATGCGGTCGATGACTTTGGTGCACTCGTCGACATACTTGTCGAGTCTGCTCCTGGCGGCATCGCTCAGACGCGGCTGCGCGCCTGGGGTGGCCGTCCCGGCATTCGGCGCTGCGGAGCGGCCTTTCGGGGCCTCTTGCCACTTGCCTCCTTCACCGTTCTGGAACGAGGCGATGTAGTCCTGGTATTTCGCGTTCTGGGCGGCTAGCTCGGCGGGCGTGTAGTCGGCCGTAACGAGGAGGGTCGGGCGCTCCCAGTAGGCGATTCCCACGAAAGCCGAAAGCATGAATACGCAAAAAAGGATGTTCGCGACTTTCGCCGGGACATCCTCGCTGCGGATAACGTTCAGAATTCCGAACAAGAGAAGACTTGCAAATGCTAGAAGCAGTCCGCCGTCGGCGTTGTAGCTGATGAAGGAGTTCTTCGTGAAGTAGAAGAGACAGTCCATTACGACGACGAGGAACGAAAGCCCCGCGCCGATAATCTTGTGCATGCGCTCGGGGGCGGCTGCCGTCTGGAGAATAGTGATGAACGTGATCCCGAGCGGGAGCACGAACATCAATGAAATATTGGCTACGTCCTGGTTCATAGTCGAACGCTAGAACGGGAGGTCGTCGTCGCCCTCGGGCATGGCGCTTTCGAAGGCGGGGGCGCTGTTCTGTGAAGAATAGCTGTTGCCCTGGTTGGCGCTTTGGTAGTTGCCGCCCTGGCCGGCACCCGGGGTGCGGGGGCCGAGGAGCTGGAAGGTGTCCATGTTCACTTCGGTTGCGTAGCGCTTCTGGCCGTTCTGGTCGGTCCAGCTGCGGTTGGTGAGGGTGCCTTCCACGTAGAGGCTCATGCCCTTGCGGATGCCGAGCTGTTCGACGATGTCGGCAATCTTGCCCCAGCCGACGATGTTGTGCCAGTCGGTCTGTTCTTTTTGTTCGCCATTGTTGTCGCGGTAACGGCGGCTAGTGGCGAGGGAGAAGGCGACGCGCTTGCGGCCGCCGGTTTGGCTCATGCGAATTTCTGGGTCCTTTCCGATGTTACCAATGAGCATCACTTTGTTTAGATATGCCATATTTTTACCTGTCTGTTGTTTTTTGTTTCTATTCCAAAAATAAAAAAAACATTTTGACACTTTGTGCCATTTTTGGGATTTTTTTTGACTTTGACTACATTATTTTATATTTTGGGACATATGACTACTTTGGCTCTTTCACGTTTTGAAAAGGTTTTTCCCGTAAATCTCCGCGGCAAGCGCCTCGGCGCCGTCCTCCACCCGGCATCGGTCCTCCCGGACCTGCACTACACCCTTGACCTCCTCAAGGAATACGACGGCAAGCTGTTCAAGCTTTCGGCCCTCTTTGGCCCGCAGCACGGCATCAAGGGCCACACACAGGACAATATGATCGAGTGGGAGGGCTACACCGACCCCGAACTGGGCATACCCGTCTATAGCCTGTACGGCGAACACCGCGAACCCACGCCCGAGATGCTTAGCCACGTGGACATGATGCTCGTGGACTTGCAGGACGTTGGCGCCCGCTACTACACGTTCATCTGGACGCTGTTCCTTTGTATGAAAGCCTGCGAGAAGGCCGGAATCCCCGTGATTGTGGTGGACCGCCCGAACCCCATCAACTGTATCGACGAGGAAGGCCCGGTGCTGGACTTGAATTACACGAGTTTCGTGGGCCTCCACAGCATCCGCACGCGCCATGCAAAGACTATCGGCGAACTGGCGGTGCAGTTCAAGGAAGAACGCTTCCCCAAGTGCGAACTCTACGTGCTCGGCATGGAAGGCTACGACAAAAAGATGTGGTATGATCAGACGGGTCTTCCGTGGATTTTGCCGAGCCCCAATATGCCGACCCTCGATACCGCGATCGTTTACCCGGGCATGTGCCTATTCGAGGCCACCAACGTGAGCGAAGGCCGCGGCACTACGCGCCCGTTCGAGATTTTCGGTGCGCCGTTTATCGATGCCGTAAAGCTCTGCAAGTACATGAACGGGCTCAAGCTTCCCGGCGTGTACTTCCGTGAGAACTACTTCCAGCCCACGTTCCACAAGGGCGCGGGGCAGATTTGCGGAGGCGCGCAGATACACGTGCTCGACCGTGACAAGTTCCGCAGTTTCGACATGGCGGTAAAGCTGTTGCAGTACATCTTCAACGAGTACCCGAAGGATTTCGCCTGGAAGCAACCGCCCTACGAATATGAGTTCAAGAAGTTGCCCATCGACATCCTGCTCGGCAACGGCACGTTCCGCAAGGAATTTATCGAAAGTAGCATTTAACCGCGGCACGACCGCAAATAAAGAGGCTTACATGATTCAACCGGTCAATGGAAAATTTGAAATGCCCGCCCTTCCGTATGCGGCGGGGGACTTGGCTCCGGCACTGAGTGCTGAAACCATTGAATTTCACTATGCGAAACACCTGCAGACTTACCTCAACAACCTGAATGCGGCCCTCCCGGGGAGTGCCTTCGAGGGCAAGTCTATCGAAGACATCGTGAAAAGCGCCGAAGGGGGCGTGTTCAACAATGCGGGGCAGTTCCTGAACCACTACATGTATTTTATGCAGTTCAGGTCTCCGTCTGCTAGCAATACGCCGTTCGGTAAAATTGCCGAGGCTATTGTCCGCGACTTTGGTTCCTTCGAAAAGTTCCAGGAAGAATTCCAGGCGAAGGGAGCCTCCCTCTTCGGTTCCGGCTGGGTCTGGCTATCCGCCGACGCATCGGGCAAACTCGTGATTACGCAGGAAGGCAACGCCCAGAACCCGCTCGCCAGGGGCCTCAAGCCGCTTCTCACGTTCGACGTGTGGGAACATGCCTACTACATCGACTACCGCAACCGCCGCCCGGACTACCTCAAGGCGCTGTGGAGCATCATCGATTGGGACGTGGTGAACAATAGGCTCTAGTCGCGGGGATATTTTTCTATCTTTGCGCTCATGAAAGTCCTTTTATACGATACAACCCTCCGTGACGGTAACCAAGACCGCAAGATAAGCCTTTCTCTCGCCGACAAGCTGCAGATTGCGCGAATTCTTGACCATTTCGGTTTTGACTACATCGAAGGGGGCTGGCCCAATCCGAGCAACCCGACCGACGAGGAATTCTTCCGCAAAATCAAGGAAGTGAAGCTGAAACATGCGAAGATCGCCGCGTTCGGCTCTACGCGCCGTCCGAAGGTGTTGCCCGAGAATGACCCGCTGCTGCAGGCGCTCGTGAAGTCGGAAGCCCCGGTCAAGACGATTTTCGGCAAGAGCTGGGACCTGCACGTGACCGACGTCATCCGCACCACGCTAGAAGAGAACCTCGACATGATCGAGTCTTCCGTCGACTACCTCAAGGACCATTCCGAGGAGGTGATTTACGATGCGGAACATTTCTTTGACGGCTACAAGGCGAACCCGCAATACGCTATCGAGACGCTGAAGGCTGCGGAACGCGGCCGTGCGGACTGCATCGTGCTTTGCGATACGAACGGCGGGACGATGCCGTGGGAACTTGAACAGATTGTGAAGGACGTTAAGAAACAGATTTCGACGCCCATCGGCATCCACGTGCATAATGACGCGGGCCTTGCCGTATGCAACAGTATTTATGCCGTCAAGTGCGGTGCGACTATGGTGCAGGGCGTTGTGAATGGCTATGGCGAGCGTTGCGGAAACGCAAACCTCACGACCATTGCCGCCGATCTTCATTTCAAGATGGGCGCAAAGTTCTTTGCCGCCAAAAAAATGGCTCGCCTCCGCCAGCTGAGCAGCAACGTGGACCAGATTGTGAACCTCCCGAGCGACGTGCATGCCCCGTACGTGGGCGATGCGGCGTTTGCGCACAAGGGCGGTGCCCATATCGACGGCGTGATGAAGGTGAGCCGCAGCTTCGAGCATATCGACCCGCACGAGGTGGGTAACGACCGCGTGTTCGTCACGAGCGACCAGGCGGGCGGTTCCCTCGTTGTGGAAAAGCTCAGGGCCATCAAGCCGGGCATCGACAAGAAGGATCCGGTTGTGGGCAAGCTGCTCACGCTCATCAAGGAGCGTGAAAACGCGGGCTGGCATTTCGACTCTGCCGAGGCGAGTTTCAAGATGCTCGTTTACCGCCACCTCGGAATGGTTCAGGAACCGTTCAAGGTGCTGGGCTACCGCGTCATCGAAGACAAGACTCCGCAGGGTGTGTCCGTTTCGCAGGCGACCGTCAAGCTCCAGATTGGCGACAAGATTAGCCATCAGGTGAGCGAAGGCGACGGCCCGGTGAACGCTCTCGACGCGGCGCTGCGTAAGGCTTTGCTCCCGTTCTTCCCGAACATGGCGAAAGTCAAGCTCGATGACTACAAGGTGCGCGTGCTGGGGTCCAACGTGGCTTCTGACGCGACGGTGCGCGTGTGGACGACCTTTGGCGACGAGAAGGGCTACTGGAATGTGGTCGGAGTCTCGAGCAACATCATCGAGGCGAGCTGGATGGCGTTTGTCGATGGGCTTACCTACAAGATTCTTGTGGACAACAAGGTCATCGAGGGTGCCTATAAGCATATCGACGTGAAGCCGGTTGCTTCGAAAGCTGCTGTGAAGGACGAGGAACCCGCTCCTGCGAAGCCGAAGAAACTCTCTGCCCGCAAGGTGAAGAATCTCGCTGACATCACGAGGAACAAGAAGAGGAAGTAGCCTCTTCTGGAAATCTTTATGATAAGCATTACCAAGCTTTTGATGGATACTCCGAACTTCGGGGACCAGCTCCGCTATGAACCGCGGGCCCATGAGTGCAAGAATGGCGTGGCGCCGGGACGCGGCCCCGTGGTGGTATGGAACTGCACCAAGACGTGCAACTTGAGCTGCGTGCACTGTTACGCCCGCTCCGAAGCCATCAAGTACCAGAACGAATTGACCCACGAAGAAGGCTTGGCGCTTATTGACCAACTTGCCGATTTCAAGGTGCCGGTAATCCTCTTTAGCGGTGGTGAACCGCTCTTGCGCCCGGACTTTTTTGAACTTGCGAACTATGCGGCAAGCAAGGGAATTCGCCCGACCATCAGCACGAACGGCACCTGCATTACGCCCGATGTCGCCCAGAAACTCAAGGATATGGGTGTGGGCTACGTGGGCATTAGCCTGGACGGTTGCGAAGCGACGCACGACAAATTCCGCGGCAAGGAAGGCGCTTACAAACTCGCTTTGCGCGGAATCCGCAATTGTGTGGCGACGGGCCAGAAGGTGGGCCTTCGCTTTACTATTACGCGCTACAACGTGCAAGACTTGAATGCGATTTTTGACTTGCTCGAAGCCGAAAATATCGACCGCGTATGCTTCTATCACCTGGTTTACAGCGGGCGCGGTTCCGCGATGGTCGCAAACGACTTGAACCACGAAGAGAGCCGCAAGGCGATGGACCTGATTATTGACCGCACGCTCGACTTCAAGAAGCGCGGGATAAACAAGGAAATTCTGACCGTCGATAACCACGCCGATGCAGTCTACCTTTACTTGCGCATGAAGCGCGAGGACCCTGCCCGAGCAGAGAAGGTGCTGGAACTCATCCAGCGTAATGGCGGTAACCGCAGCGGCATGGCGTTTGGCAACATCGACAGCATCGGAAACGTTCACCCTGACCAATTCACGCAGTACATTACCCTCGGGAATGTGCGCGAAAGGAACTTCGGAGAAATCTGGAGCGACGAATCGAACCCGATTATGGCGGGTCTCAAGAACAGGAAGCCGATTTTGAAGGGACGCTGCCCCAAGTGCGCCTACTTGAACCTTTGCAACGGCAATTTCCGCACTCGCGCCGAAGCCGTCACGGGCGACTTCTGGGAACAGGATCCGGCTTGCTACCTGACGGACGAGGAAATATCCTGACCCCGCTCGAACAAACGCTTCTGGATACCATTCAGGACGCCTTCCCGCTGGAAGAGCGCCCTTATCGTGTGCTTACGGATGTCCTGAATGGGCGAGGAGAGGGTGAAACCGTCACCGAACAGGCTGTCTTCGAAGCGGTCGAGAACCTCCGCAATTCTGGGATTGTCCGTCGCATCGGTGGCATCTACGACTCGCAAAAACTCGGCTTTATTTCGCGGCTCTGTGCGGGCAAGGTTTCTGATGTGGATAAATTCGCAACTGCAGTCAACGGGATCCCTGCGATTACGCACAACTATGTGCGCTCCCACGAATACAACGTCTGGTTTACCGTTATCGCGGAGTCCGAAGGTGAAATTCGTGCGGTTGTCGAGGGGCTTTGCTCCACTACGGATTTGCACGACGTGCATATCCTTGCCGCAACGAAAAAGTTTAAGATAAACACGGTGATGGGGAAGGGCGCAGACGAAAGAAATGAAGATTTCCGTGATTCTATCGGGGCTTTGCCCCTCCAGAATGACAGCGGGAATGATGATCGGGGTGTGCAATTCGTTACCGCGTTGTCGTCGTCCGACAGGGCCCGCATCCGCATCGCCTGTGGCGACATCCCGCATTCGCTCACGCCGTTTGCGGACTGGGGTGTTCCTATCGAGGCCCTCCGCGACGACCTTGCGCAAAAGAGGATGCGCCGTTTCGGGGCTATCCTTCGGCACCAGGATGCGGGTTTCGCGTTCAATGCGATGGTGTGCTTTGATGCCCCGGGCTCTGCCGGCGATGTCCTCGCGCAAAAGCCCTATGTATCCCATTGTTACGAGCGCCCTTCCTTCGAAGGCTTCCCTTACACGCTCTATGCGATGATGCATGCCCAGTCTGCCGCGGAACTCGAAACATTCATAAAGGGTGCCGCGGAATCTATCGGGAGTCCCGATTATGTCGTGCTCCATTCCCTCCGCGAACTCAAGAAAACAAGCTTTGATTTTTTCGCCTAGCGGCGCTGTCAGAAATATAGCCTAAGGGGTGGCCTGCAGGTATATTCCCACGCGGTGTCCCGTCTCGAATCCGAAGAGGGTCCCGTCGTGGATTTCGTAGTTGAAACCGATGCCGACCGGTAGCCCGTAGATTCTGAAGAAGCGGGTGGCATCGAATTTCATTTTATAACCCCGGTATTTGTCGTCCATCTTGCGGAAGCGCTTGTCGAGGTTTCTGTTCTCGGAATCCGTGATGCGCGCCTGGTAGAGGAATACCTCGCTAAATTTCCAACCTGTATGGAGAGAGTCGTTCCAGCCGAGTTTCCACACGAAGGACGCCTTGATGCCGATTTCATCGCCCGGCATGTAGTTCTTGTCTTCGAGGAACATGTTGTAGCGCAGGGAGGTGCCTAAAACGAGGTGCCTTGAAAATTGCAGGTAAGTGAACGGTTCGACGTTGAGGCGGTGGAACCGGTTCTTTTGCGATCCTTCGCCGGGCGGGAATCTCCAGCCCAGATCGAGCCCGATGTTTTTATACAGGATCCCGCGGATTCCCGCATACGTCTCGTTGAATCCGTTCACGTGCAGGTTGCAGTAGTTGTGGAGATACCCTTCGGTCGAATACTCGTAGCTGTAGCTCATGAAACGGAAGGAGCCGTCGACATAAAGGCTGATACGCGAAAGCGGGGCGTATTCCAGCGAGACTGCCATGTCTGTGCTGTAGACATCTTCGTCCAGTTCCTCGGTTCCCTGGATGCTGAGGCTGCTTGCGGGCGGCAGAATCGGATGCAGGACCTCGGTGGCGTGTGCCGCCACGGCGAACAAAAACAAGGTGCATGCGATTGCCGGTTTCATGGGGAGAAAGATAAAAATTGTTATTTTAGATGCAGGATGCGTGAACATTTTCGACAGTGCATATTGCCGGTTGCAGTTGCGGTGCTTCTGTGCTTTGGCTGTTGTGTGGTCGGATGCCAGAACGAGACGACCGACCCGTCTCCCGACTATTTGCCGCTCGACGATTCCGAATATCCCTATGCAGACTTGCCACGTATTGTCATCGAAACCGAGAATTTTTCGGGCATCCGCGACCGGGAAACAATCCATCCTTCGCTTCTTCAAATTTATGGGGAGTCGGGCCCCGAAAGCGAAGTCCTGGAGCTGACAGTCCATGGTCGTGGCAATTCGAGTTTCAAGATGCCCAAGTACGGCCTGAAACTGGAATTTAAGGATAAACTCGCCTTTCTTGGAATGCCCGCAAGTCGTGACTGGGTGCTTGTGGCCAACTATGGCGACAAGGCGCACCTGCGAAACTATATGGCAACGCGTCTTTCGGAATGGTTGGGCATGCCGTACACGCCGCGCTGCCGCTTTGTGGAACTTTACTTGAACCGCAGGTATATGGGGCTCTACCTCCTCATGGAATCGGTCAAGGTCGCGAAGGAACGCGTGAACATCGCGGAAAACGACACCTCGTTCCTTTTCGAGAAGGAAGGCGAAAAGAAGATAGATTCACCGTTCTTTCGTTCGTGCACGGGAGAACCGTTCCACGTGAGGTCTCCCAAGAATGTGTCGCAGGAGTCGATGGAGCTTTTGCGAACGCACCTGTGTGACTTTGAACGCTGCCTGCAGCGGGCCTGCACCATAGATAGCGGTGCTGTCGCGGAATGGGTGGATATGGACGATTTTATGCCCTATTACTGGGTCCAGGAATTCTCGAAGAACGAGGATGCCAATTTTGGCAGAAGCATTTTCATGACATGGCAGAAGGGCGGCAAGATTCATTTTGGCCCGATTTGGGATTTCGATATATCTTTCGGCAACGAATCCTACGAGCGGAACCGCGGTTTCGACGGTTGGTACATCCGGAAATACAGGTGGTTCGGTTCCATGTTCCGGAGCCCGGAAGTGAAAGAGGAGGCGAGGCTGTATTGGATGGAACACCGCGAGACAATCCACGCCCTGGCCGACAGCGTCCCCCTGTATAGGGCCATCATCGAAAAGGCCGTCAAGAACGAATACCGGCGTTGGCCGATAATGAGCAATACCGAGAACTGGGCGCTCAAGGAGCCCTACGAGGACTATGCAGAGGCCATTTCGGTCATGCTGGACTGGATGGAACGGCGTTTTCAGTGGATCGATGCCGAATTGAACGATGGATCCTAAGCAAAATTTATTGGAAGGTTGACGGCTGTAATGATGGTTATATAATCAGTCCAAGATTGGATTCGTCCTTTCCGGGGAACATGGATGCTGGGCTTTATTTAGATGAGACTCCATACATGTCAATGCGGTTTTCTCACGAGTTTAGTGGAAAAATTACGGTTGGTGGACCCTATTCCAGCGTAATTGTGGGAGTAGAAGTTGGTTTGTCGAATCCGATTTTTGGGGGAACGATTTCGTGTCCGACTGTAGAAGTACGTGGTGTGGACTATAGTTCGTCTTCTTCCTCTTCTGGGTCTATCGCTTGTGGCGACATGTGGTGCGGGCTTAAACAAGAGATTAAGGGGGCTTGGACATATAGTTGGGTAAATACAGGACATAATAAGTCTCTAAATGATGGGTATTATATCGTGGGAGCCCGAAAGGGCGCTGATGTTACAGATTGGGATGGTCTCTGTATTGTTTACAAGTCTACGGTAGACTTTTATTTAGAGATTCCTGTCGAGAATGAGGCAGTCGTAGTTGATTATGATAATTTCAACTACAAGTTGCCCAAGACGTCTGAAATGTCTGTTGTAAATATTCCATGGGACAATTTCAAACAGGGCGGTTGGGGTAAAAAAATTGATCGAGCAGAAGCATTAAAAAAGGTAGCAGCCGTCACGTTGGAATTTAATGATGAAGTTGGTTCCCCGCAAGATTTCTTCATACAGTTCGTCGGCCGCTATAATTCGTGCCAGTAATTCCTAGTGCTTGACGCCGTATAGTTTTGCGGCAACTGCAGTAATTGGTTGTCCCTGCCTCTGTGCAGGGATTTCTTTTTCTATCTTTGGGCCATGCGCAAAATCTACATGGCAGGCATGAGCCACAAGGTGGCCGAAATCGCAGTCCGCGAGAAGTTTTACATCCCGATGGAAGTGAAGACGGAAGCGCTCGGCCATTCTCCGTTTGACGAACTCCTGATTCTTGCGACGTGCAACCGTACCGAAGTCTACGTGGCATCGGACAGGGATATTGCCGAGGCGGAACTCGTGCAGTACGTGTGCAAGCTTGCGGGGCAAAGGTTCGAGGATTTTGCGAAGTTTTTTTACTTTAAGACGGGTGACGACGTTGCGCATCATGTGATGAACGTGTCTGCTGGGCTCGATTCCGTGGCCGTGGGCGAGGACCAGATTCTGCACCAGATTGGCCGTGCCTACGAGACGGCGCACAACCTGCATGCGACGGGGAACAGCCTCAACAAGTTATTCCAGGGGGCAATCCACACCACCAAACGCATCAAGACGGAGACAAACCTGAGCAAGCTCAGTTGCAACATCCCGTTTTTGGCGATGAAGCAGGTGCAGCGCACGTTCGATGACCTCGAAAACCGCTCCGTGTATATCGTGGGCCTAGGCGAGATGGGTTCCCTGATGCTCAAGTACGTGCAGGAATACACCACGAATATCTTTGCGAGCAGCAGAACTTTCGCAAATGCCGAAAAGTTTGCAGACGTGCTCACCCCCGTGAAGCTCGAGGACCGCTACAAGGTGCTGGGCAAGTGCGATGTTGTCGTACTGTGCAGCATCTGCCAGGAACCCCTTATCACGAAGGATGAATTCGAGAAGGTCACTGAGTTGGTTGGTGAGCCTGCCGAACCAGCCGAAGTGACCGACCGACGGAAACGCTTGATTATTGACCTCGGTAGCCCGCGCAATGCGGTAGCCTCCATTGGCGAAATTCCCGGCGTGCAGTACGTGTGCGTCGATGACCTCGAAAAGATTGTTTCGGAGAACCGCCGCCTGCGCATGGTGGAACTCGAGGCCGCGCAGAAGATCTTGAAGGAAGGCCTGGACGAGTTCTTGCAGTGGTACCGCATGGACGAGGTTTCGAAGGATATCCGCGTGCATGCCGACAGGATGGTTGCAACCGCGAACGAGGAATCCGAAAAGCTGTTGCGCTCGATGCCCGACTTGCCGGAAAATGAACGCGAACGCATCCGCATGATGTACGAACGCTTTGCGAAGAAGATGGCGAACGATTACCTGTACAAGGTAAAGGCGGGCAATTCGCCCGAAGACGTGAAGGTGTTCCTCAAGTGCCTGGAGGCAAGCGATGAATAATGCCGTTTTTTCGCAGGGCGGAAATGTGCGCCCGCTGCGGATTGCAACGCGCAAGAGCGCCCTTGCCGTGGCGCAGACTACGCTTGCCGCCAACGCCCTCGTGTCGGCGAACCCGGGCCTCACGTACGAACTCGTGACGATGACGACCGAGGGCGACCGAAGGCTCGACAAGTCCCTTGCGAGCTTCGGTGGCAAGGGTGTGTTCATCAAAGAACTCGAAGTCGCGCTGCTCGAAGATCGCGCCGATATTGCGGTCCACAGCCTCAAGGACATGCCGGCAGAAGTCTTGCCGGAATTCAGGCTGGCCGCAGTCCTCAAACGCGAGGACCCGCGCGATGCGTTTATTGCCCGCGGTGGTGCAGGCGGCGTGCACTTTATGGACCTGCCTTCGAGTGCCCGCGTCGGTACGGGCAGCATCCGCAGGGTGGTGCAGCTCAAGGCGCTCCGTCCGGACTTGGAATTCGTGCCCATCCGTGGGAATATCCAGACGCGCCTCTCGAAACTTGATGAACTCGACGGCGTCGTGCTTGCGGCTGCAGGCCTCAAGCGCATGGGCCTTGCAGACCAGGTGACGGAATACTTCGATACCGATAAAGTTTTGCCTGCATCTGGCCAGGGAATCCTCGCGATTGAAACTTTGGCCGATTGTCATTCTGGAGGGAGCCTTGCGACCGATAGAATCCAGACCATTCTTTCCCGCGTGAACGACGCTCCCACCTATTGTATCGCAGTTGCCGAGATGGCCTTCCTCAAGGCGCTCAATGCGGGTTGCCAGTTCCCGGTGGCGAGTTTTGCCGAATTCGTCGCCGATGCGAGCAATTTGAAAATCCGCGGCATCTACTGGGACGAATCTTCACAGCGCTTGCTCCGTGCGGAACATGGCGTGCAGTTTGGTGCGCTTGAATCCGGTGTGGGCGAATCGTTTGAAAATGCTGTGATGCAGGCTCGCGAGGCGGGTGTTGCGCTTGCGGGCAAGATTCGCGAACAGTTGTAGTTTATTGAAGGTTTGTAATGAGCGGTGCTGGAAAAGTTTACTTGATTGGTGCAGGTCCCGGAGACCCGGGGCTGTTGACGCTCCGTGGCAAGGAAATTCTGGAAAAGGCCGACGTGGTGGTGTACGACCGACTCGTTTCGCCTGCGATTCTCGGGTTCTGCAATCCGAAGGCCAAGATGGTAGACGTGGGCAAGATGCCGACGCACCATAAGGTCAAACAGTCTGAAATCAACAAGCTTCTGGTGCAGTTCGCAGGGGAAGTTCCCGGCGGTGTGATAGCGCGCCTCAAGGGCGGCGACCCGTTCGTGTTCGGGCGTGGCGGCGAGGAGGCCTTGGAATTGGTTGCCGCTGGCGTCGAATTCGAGATGGTCCCGGGCATCACGTCTGCAATCTCCGTGCCTGCGTATGCGGGCATACCTGTAAGTCATCGCGGGATTGCGACGAGCTTCCATATCATTACCGGCCATGAAAAGGCGGAGTCGGGCGATCCCCTTTCCCTTGACTTCGAGACTCTCGCGAAGTGCCCCGGCACGCTCATATTCCTGATGGGCATCGCCAACATGGATTTTATTGCCCGCCGGCTTATGGAATGCGGCAAGGACCCGAAAACGCCGCTCGCCTTTATCGAGAAGGGCACGACCCCGTACCAGCGCACCGTCATGGCGACGCTCGAGACTGCGGGAGAGACGATTGCCCGCGAAAACGTGACGGCACCTGCGATTACGATTATGGGTGGCGTCGTAGAACTCGGGCAAACGCTCGCGTGGAAAAAGAACTTGCCTCTTGCCGGCAAGCGCCTCGTGGTGACCCGTGCCGCAAAGCAGGCCAGCGGGATTACCGCACGCCTCACGGCTCTCGGCGCCGAAGTCATCGAAACCCCGATGATCGAAACCAGGGATGTCATCCCCGCGAAGGCGCGGATCTCCTCAGCCGATTTCAAAGCCCTCGCGAATTTCGACATCCTCGCCTTCACGAGCACGAACGGCGTGGAAAGTTTCTTCAGGCAGCTGTTCGCCGCAGGTTGTGATGTGCGCGTCCTTGCCGGAAAGAAGATTGCGAGCGTCGGCAAAATTACCGAAAAGAAGTTGCTCGAATACGGCATCCGCTGCGACTACGTGCCCGAAGACCATACCGGCGAAGGCCTTGGAAAGTTGCTTGCGGCAAAGGTGACCGCGGGGGAAATCGATGAATCCCGCATTCTCCTCCTGCAAGGCAATCTCGCGGACGATACGCTGTTGGAACTCCTGCCGAAATCGACCCGCTGGGTCGTTTACGAGACACTCCCTGTGACAGAACTTCCCGAATGGAAGCGCGAAGCCGTTGCCGGCGCCGATGCCGTCGTATTCGCGAGCACCAGCGCCGTCGAGAACTTTGTCAAGATGGCGGAAGCACGCCCGTCCCTTTCGTTCTGCATCGGTCGCATGACGGAAAATGCCGCCCGCAAGCATGGCTTTGAAACGGTGACGTCTGACGAGACGACTATGGATTCCCTCGTGAAGAAGATTGCGGAATATTATTCCGTGGCCCGCTAGCCATCAATCGAAAAATCCCGAATAAAAAAAGACGCAAGGACCGAAATCCTTGCGCCTTATCTGAGATGGCTTCAAGCTTTATTCCGCGAAGAGTGCCGTAGACAGGTAGCGGTCGCCGGTATCCGGGAGGAGAGCGACAATCGTCTTGCCCTTGTTTTCGGGACGCTTCGCGAGTTCCTTTGCAGCCCAGAGAGCAGCACCGGAAGAGATACCCACGAGCACGCCTTCTTTTTTGCCGATTTCGCGGCCGGCTTCGAAAGCAGCCTCGTTCTCGACAGCAATAATCTCGTCGTAGACCTTGGTGTTGAGCGTGTCAGGCACGAACCCGGCACCGATACCCTGGATCTTGTGGGAGCCCGCGACGCCCTTGCTGAGCACCGGAGAGCTGGCCGGTTCCACGGCCACGACCTTCACGTTCGGGTTCTTGCTCTTGAGGAATTCGCCCACGCCGGTCACGGTACCGCCAGTACCCACGCCCGCCACGAAGATATCGACCTTACCGTCGGTGTCTTCCCAGATTTCGGGACCGGTAGTGGCCCTGTGGGCGGCCGGGTTGGCGGGGTTCACGAACTGGCCCGGAATGAAGCTGTTCGGGATTTCCTTCGCGAGTTCATCTGCCTTGGCGATAGCGCCCTTCATGCCCTTCGCGCCTTCGGTCAGCACGAGTTCGGCACCGTAGGCCTTCATCAGCTGGCGACGTTCCACGCTCATGGTCTCGGGCATCACGATGATGATGCGGTAACCGCGGGCGGCAGCGACGGAAGCAAGACCGATACCGGTGTTACCCGAAGTCGGCTCGATGATGACGGAGCCGGCCTTGAGCTTGCCGCTCTTCTCGGCATCGTCGAGCATCGCCTTCGCGATACGGTCCTTCACGGAACCTGCGGGGTTGAAGTACTCGAGCTTCGCGAGAATCTTGGCTTCGAGGTTGTTGGAAGCTTCGACGTGAGTGAGTTCGAGGAGGGGGGTGTGACCAACAAGCTGGTCGGCAGAAGTGTAAATCTTAGACATTTTGAAATTCCTTTTTTTTTGTGATCCCCGCTAGTGCGCGTAGCCATCAGAGCGGGGATCTTGTTTAAAATTTTGTTGATGTTAAGCCGCGGTCGACGGCCCGAATGAAAAGCCTACTATCAGGGCCAACATCGAACAGAATTAAGGTAAAGTCCGTACATACTATAATTCCTTAGATTGCGTTCAAGGCCTGGTCGAGGTCGTTGATGATATCCTCGTAGTGTTCCGTACCGATGGAGAGGCGGATCGTGGCGGGGCTGATGCCTGCGGCGGCGAGTTCATCCGGAGTGAGTTCGGAGTGAGTCGTCGTGTAGGGGTGCACCACCAGGCTCTTCACGTCGGCGACGTTCGCGAGCAGGCTGAAAATCTTGAGGCTGTCGATGAACTTGAAGGCTTCTTCCTGGCCGCCCTTAACGTCGAACGTGAAGATGGAACCGCCGCCGTTCGGGAAGTAGCGTTCGTAGAGCTTGTGGTCCGGATGGTCCTTGAAGCTCGGGTGGTTGACCTTCGCGACCTTCGGGTGCTTCACGAGGAACTCGAGGACCTTCTTGGTGTTTTCCACGTGGCGGTCGAGGCGGAGCGAAAGCGTTTCCGTACCCTGGAGCAGCAGGAAAGCGTTGAACGGGGAAATCGCGGCACCTTCGTCTCGCAGGAGAATGGCGCGGATGTACACGATGTAGGCAGCGGCGCCAGCAGCGGCCGTGAAAGGCACGCCGTAGCTAGGGTTCGTCTCGGTAAACTGCGGGAACTTGCCGCTGGCAGCCCAGTCGAACTTGCCACCGTCAACGATGACACCGCCGAGAGTCGTACCGTGACCGCCGATGAACTTCGTAGCAGAATGGATCACGATGTCGGCGCCGTGTTCCAGCGGGCGGATCAGGTAAGGAGTACCGAAGGTATTGTCAATGAGCACCGGAATCTTGTGCTTGTGGGCAATTTCAGAAATGGCCTCGATATCCGGGATGTCGGAATGCGGGTTGCCGAGCGTCTCGATGAGCACGAGCTTCGTGTTGTCCTTGATGGAAGATTCGACTTCCTTCAGGTCACGGGTGTTCACGAAGGTCGTGTCAATGCCGAACGGACGGAGCGTGTGTTCCAGGAGGTTGTAGGTACCGCCGTAGATGGTGCGCTGGGCAACCACATGGTCACCCTTGCGGGCGAGAGCCGTGATGGCGTAGGTGAGGGCTGCGGCGCCAGAAGCGACGGCGAGACCTGCGATACCGCCTTCGAGGGCAGCAATGCGCTTCTCGAAAACATCCTGCGTGGTGTTGGTGAGGCGGCCGTAGATGTTGCCTGCATCCTTCAGATGGAAACGGTCGGATGCGTGCTGTGCGTTATGGAAAACGTAAGAGGTGGTCTGGTATATAGGAACCGCGCGGGAATCGGTTGCGGGGTCTGCCTGTTCCTGGCCAACATGGAGCTGAAGAGTTTCGAAGTGGAGCTTGTTCTGAGTAGTCATGTGTGAAATTCCTTTTTTCTGTTTTGTCATCCCCATGCAGGATGACTGTTAAATAGTGCCCCTATATTTCAAGCCGGGGCCCAGCCTGGCGGATTTAAGCTCCGCGAGCCTCACTTAGGGTACACATTCGATATTTCATAAGCTATCCTGCCTTCGCAAATCTTTCGTCTTGCTGTTTCTAGGTTTTAAAGTTTCTGGGCGGCGTTTCCGCCCGACGTGGAGTAAATTAGGATTTTATTCCTACCTTTTCAATAGGGAAATAACGGAAGACGCAGGAATTTTGCTTATATCTTTCTTACTAATAGGTTTTGTCTATAACTAGATTCCAAGAAAAGCTATAGAGGCGCCTCTTTGCGGCATCAATGCTTAAAATTTTATTCAGTACTTGCTTTTTTGTACACTAGATATTATATTTATACTGCACAAAAGTTCAAGTGAAAAGATGAGTATGATATGGATGTCCGCGAAAAACTGAATATTCTTTCTGCTGCAGCGAAATACGATGTTTCGTGCACATCGAGTGGTTCCAGGCGATCTGCGCCTCCGAGGGGGCTTGGCGATGCTTGTCCGGCGGGAATTTGCCACACGTGGTCTTCCGATGGCCGCTGCATTTCGCTCTTGAAGATTCTGCTTTCGAATGCGTGCAAATACGACTGCGCTTACTGTGCGAATCGTCGCAGCAACGATATTCCGCGTGCGACATTTACGCCGAAGGAAGTGATTGACCTGACTCTCGAATTTTACCGTCGCAATTACATCGAGGGGCTCTTCCTGAGTTCTGCGGTGGTGGGGTCGCCCGATGCCACGATGGAACGTCTTGTGAAAGTCGTGAAGGAATTGCGGACGGTCCACAGGTTCGGCGGCTACATTCATTTGAAGAGTATTCCTGGAGCGTCCGAAAAGCTGCTTCACGAAGCGGGACTTTATGCGGATCGCACTAGTGTGAATATCGAGGTCCCGTCAGAGCGTTCGCTTACCTATCTTGCTCCTGAAAAGAATTACGCTTCGGTTTATGCCCCTATGAACTACTTTGCCGAACGCAAGATTGAGTACGGGGGTTCGCGGGGGAGGTATACACCGAACTTCTTGCCTGCGGGGCAAAGCACGCAGATGATTGTAGGGGCCTCCGGCGAAACGGATTTTCAAATTCTCACGCTGTCAGCAGGGTTCTACAGGCAGCAGCGGCTCAAGCGCGTCTACTTTTCGGGCTATGTGCCGGTAAATGCGGACAAGCGCCTCCCCGCGCTTACGACGAAGCCGCCGCTCTTGCGGGAACATCGGCTTTATCAGGCGGATTGGCTCATGCGATTCTACAAGTTCGATTACGACGAAATTTTGGATGCGAAGCATCCGAACCTGGACTTGAATCTTGACCCGAAGGCGGGGTGGGCGTTGCGTCATCCGGAATTCTTTCCGGTCGACTTGCAGACGGCGGATTACGAAATGATCCTGCGTGTTCCCGGAATCGGGGTGAAATCCGCCCAGCTGATTGTCTCGAGCCGCAGGTATTGCAAGATACGCCTCGAAACACTAAAGAAAATGGGAGTGGTGCTGAAGCGTGCGAAATATTTCATCTACCATCCCGACATTCCCGCGGGAGTGCGACAGTTCTATCCCGAGATGATCCGGCCCTTATTGCTTGCGCCCTCGAAGACCCAGCAGCTCGACCTCTTCGATAGCACGCCTCTGCTGTTGCCTTCCGCGCCCGCAACAACAAACTCGTTGCCATCTGTATTCCCCAGCACGAATGTCATCCCCGCGAAGGCGGGGATCTCCTTGCCAAAACCACACCTTCTAGCAGCAGGATAACACCATGTCTCTTTGTATTTCTTACGATTCCTCGTTTGATGGCTTCTTGAGCGCCGTTTTTGAAATCTATTCCCAGCATCTGGATGTGGAAAGCTTTGTCCCTGACCGCGACACGGGAGCGACAGGGGACCTGTTTCAGCAGAACTTCCGTGTGGAGACGAACGACGAATCTGCTTCGCGCCTCCGTCGCGCCGTCGTGAATTATGCGGGCGATGACGTGCTTAACCTGTTGTATGCGGCGTTCCTTTCGGAAGAACCGGGGGTCGAGATGAAGATTCTCGCATACCTTCGCAAGTTGTTTGCGGGTGACGATCCGAATTTTGCAAAGAACGTGGCTTCGACGGAAATGCTCCCGCTATACAAGCTTGCGTATTCGGTGCGTCACGAGGCCGGGGGGCTTCTCGGCATGGTCCGTTTTTCGAAAGCTCCCGGGAACTTCTACGTCTCGAAAATCGACCCGAAATATGATGTCCTCCTCCTCATCGAACCTCATTTCCGCAACAGGTTTTCCAATGAGAACTGGGTCATCTACGACGAGAGACGGAAGTATGCCCTTCTGCATGACCGAACGGGAGAAAGTCGCGTTGTGACCCTGCCCGATGCGACCGCCTTGACGGATGCCATCCAAAGCGACTCCTTTACTCAGTTGTGGCAGGATTACTACAAATCCATCGCCATCAAGGAACGCGAGAACCCGAAACTGTTGCGCCGTTGCCTTCCCGTACGCTATTGGAAGAACCTTACCGAGCGGCAGACCGTCTGCGTCCCCGCGCTGTAACTCCGGCCCTCGCCAAACCTCTTAAATGAAAGGACCCGCCGATTGGCGGGCCCTTTTCGAATTCTAGGCGCTTGGACTTAGTTGATGCGGCCAACGAGGTTGCCGGAGAGCATGAAGTCCCTCGTGCTGCCGTAGCTGTGGAAGCCGGCGGAGAGGCTGAAGCGGTCCGTGAATGCCTTCTCGAGGTAGATGGCTCCGAGAACGTCCTTCACGTGCTTGGCTGCGAACTTGCTCTGGAAGTCCTTGTGCTCGTGACGGTCGCCCACGTATTCGGCTTCAACGATGATGCGGTCAACGATGGGCGTGACGATGGAGATACCACCGGTCAGCGGGATGACGAGGTCGTCGTCGGCACTGATGTTCATGAGGGCCGCTTCACCGAAGAGCGAGATGAAGTTCTCGGAGAGCGGGACGTTGAACTTGAGAGACACGTTGTGCTTTACGGTAGCGTCGGCGTCGTAGACCATGTCGAAGATGTTGCTACGGTAGCCGAGCTGGATCTTCAGGTCCTTGAGGCTTTCGAGGTTGTGGAAGTTGAATACGGCACGGAGGTCACCCTTGTCGAGGTTTGCCGACTGGCTGATGAAGGACACGTTCAGGTCCATCGTTTCGGACGGGGTGATGCCGAGCTGCAGCTGGTTTTCGGAGGGCTGCGTGGACATGAAACCGTTCAGGTAGCCGTCGATGTAGCCACCGAAGTAGTCACCGTTCTTGTCGGTGTTATCCCAGCGACCGACCTTGAAGTTAATCAGGTCGTTTTCCTGGAAAGCCCAGGCTTCGTCGAGGGAGTAGTAGTCGTCGAGCTTGCCGTTCTCGTCGTTACGGAAGGCTTTCTTCTTGGCGTCCTTGTCGGCGAATCCTTCGTCCTTCAGGTCGCCGGGGTAGAACGCTACGGCGATCTTGCCCTTGAAGTTTTCACCTTCGGCGAGGACTGCGAAGTTGGCTTCGCCGTTCCACGTTTCGAGGTTGTCCCTCATTTCGTCTTCTTCGCTTGCCCAGAAGACCTTGCCAGCTTCCAATTCAAAGTCGGCATTGATATCGAACGCGAGCTTCGGGGTTTCGAGCACGGCGTTCTTGATCATTTTCTTTTTCTTGCGGCGTTTTTTCTTCTTGGCGGGCTTCTGCTCGTCGGCGGCTGCGACCTGTTCTTCGGCAGGGGCTGCTTCGGCGACGGCTTCGGTTGCCGGTGCTTCAGCGGCGGGAGCTTCTGCTACGGGAGCGGCTTCAGCTGCAGGTGCTTCTGCTACGGGTGCGACTTCGGCGGCAGGGGCCTCGGCAGCGGGAGCTTCGGCTGCAGGAGCGGCTTCAGCGGCGGGGGCCTCGGCAGCGGGAGCTTCGGCTGCAGGAGCTTCTGCTACGGGAGCTTCGACAGCGGGTGCTGCTTCGGGGGCTGCTTCCGGGGCAGCAAAGACTGCTGCAGCCAGAACGCAAGAAGCGAGGATCATCTTTTTCATCTTCGGAATTCTCCTTTGTAAATTAATATGCCGAAAGTTTAGAAAAAACAATGGACAAATGGGCGAATTGCTTCCGAAAATGGGAGATTTTACCTCAACTTTTACAAAAAAAGTTAATTTTTCGTGCCATGAAGATTAGTCTTAAACGAATTATTTGTTTTGCCACCGCTTTGTTCGTAACATTTGCGCTTGCGCAGGAAACGCTTCCTGTTTATAAGAAAGTAAGAAACGAGGTCAACGAGGCCGCTCCTGTTGGTGAACTTTCCAAGTCCGACTGGATCAAGGAACTCCCGATTCCCAAGGATAAAGTAAAGAAGGTCACCTGGGTCAAGGAAACGGTCGAGGTGACCGACAAGAAGGGCCGCCCTGTCAAGGACAAGAAGGGACGCGTCAAGACGAAGGTCAAAAAGAAAAAGGTGGAAACCTGGGTCGAGGTGGAATCGAGCGAACCGCCGAAGTACGTCCCAATCGAGTGCAAGTACGGAAGCGCCTGGGTGCGCCGCGCGGAACTTGCCCGGTTCCAGCAGGAATCCCTCGACCTGAGTGGCGAGTACGCCTCCGCGACGGGTAGCGTTTATCTGAAAAAGTCCCCGAACAACCCCAAGCGGTTCGACGTGGTTATCCAGAACGGTCCGGAAGGCAACCGTGCTGAAATCGAGATGGGAAACCTCGAAATTCGCGAGGCGGGCCGCAACGCTCGCTTCGCATATCAGGAAGATGGCTGCACCGTGGATGTCGCCGTTACGGGCCGCAAGGTGAAGGTCGCGCAGCGCGGCTGCAACGAGTATAATGCGGGGCAGTACAAGCTTGAAGGCGATTACGACAACTACAAGGGCAATACCCGCAAGGTTGCGAAGTTCAACATGCCTGAGGTCCAGTTCAAGTACAAGAAGTTCTTCTGGTGCGGCAGCGGTTTCGATAGCTGCGAAGAGATGAAGGATGAAAATGGCGCCGTCTACATCACCTGGAGCAAGGGCGGGAACGGCTTCATCGAACGCAAGGCGGGGGAGACCGTGCATACCTACCGCCCGTTCGAACACGTGATTCCTCACAAGCGCGAATTCTACAAGGGTGAAAAGCCCATCGCTATCAAGACCAAACGCACCGACATGGCGGGCGAGTGGATGATCTGGTATTACTACCCGAAGGCCGAACGCTTCAAGATGGTGCGTGCCGGCATGCGCGAAGACATCGCCTACATGGAAATCTACGAGTGATAAGGGATATCGGACAGAGCCGCGTTCTTTTCCTGGATTCCGGCCCGCTGGTCCGGCTGTTGCAGATGCATCCAGATTACTACCCGGCGGTGTCGGGCGTACTCGACATGGTGTACGAGAAGAACGTTCAGGTTCTTGTTTCTTCCATTACTTTGTTTGAGATTAGCCGCAAGGCGTTCGGTGCGAACGAGGGCGTACTCGCTCGCCAGTACCGCGAGTTCTTTGAACATTCCGCGAACGTGAAGGTGTGTCCGGTAGATGCCGAAGTTTCCGTAAAGGCCGCTGAACTCTATGCTGCCTCGCAGAAGACGAACCACAAGATTACCGAAGCGGAATCCCTGCGCCTCGCGACGGCTTTTGTGAACGGCGCCGACTGCATCCTTACTGAATGTGCGAATTTCCGCACCCTTACCGACGCCCTCGTCGTGACTTTGGACGAAGTCTAGCAAAAAAAATGCTATCTTTCCCTCCGTAAAATTACGGAGTTTTTATGTCCAACTATTGTCCTGTTATCGGTCTTGAAATCCATTGCCAGCTCGCGACGAAGACGAAGATGTTCTGCGGCTGCGAAATCGAAGTGAATACGACGCCGAACAAGCACGTTTGCCCTGTCTGCCTCGGTATGCCGGGTGCCATGCCCGTGCCGAACAAGAAGGCGGTGGAATACGCGATTCGCCTTGGGCTTGCGCTCAACTGCGAAATCGACCTGAACGCGATGTGGACCCGCAAGAACTACTTCTATCCGGACCTGCCGAAGGGCTACCAGATTACCCAGACGGGCGGACTTCCGGTGTACGACCACCCGATCTGCAAGAACGGCTGGCTCGAGATTGTCAAGGAAGACGGCACCAAGAAGCGCGTGGGCATTACCCGTATCCACATGGAAGAAGACGCCGGCAAGCTCATCCACGACATGAGCCCGACCGAATCCCACTTCGACGCGAACCGCTGCGGCACTCCGCTCTGCGAAATTGTGACCGAACCGGATATCCGTAGCCCCGAAGAAGCCGTGCTCGTGCTGAAGAAGATCAAGCAGACGCTGGAATATACCCGCGTTTCCAACGCCAACATGGAAAACGGCAACATGCGCTGCGACGGCAACATTTCTCTGCGCAAGAGCGAAGACGCTCCGTTTGGTATCCGCGCCGAAATCAAGAACCTGAACAGTTTTACGAACCTCGAGAAGGCACTGTACTGCGAAATGAACCTGCAGGCCTCGACCCTCGATGCTGGTAAGGAAGTGGAACAATGCACCAAGCGTTACGACCCCAATGCGGACAAGACCATCGTCATCCGCTCCAAGGAAGACGCCCACGACTACAAGTATTTCCCGGAACCGGACATGGTACGCCTCGTGACCGACCCGGCCTTCGTGGAAGAAATCCGCCGCACGCTTCCGGAACTGCCGGATGCCCGCCGCAAGCGCTTCATGGACGACTTCGGTGTTTCGGAATACGACGCCATGGTGCTGACCGAAGACCGCGACGTGAGCGAATGGTACGACACTGCCGCGAAGAACTGCAAGAACGGCAAGGTGCTCGCCAACTGGGTGATTACTGAACTCCTTGCCAAGGTGAAGGAACTGGAAGGCGGCCTCAGCGCCCTCAAGATCAAGCCCGAAGACCTCTGCAAGCTCGTGAACCTCATTGCCGACAACACCATCAACGGTAAGATTGCAAAGACGGTCTTTGCCGAGATGTTCGAGACCGGCAAGGATCCCGAAGCCATCGTGAAGGAAAAGGGCCTGGTGCAGGTGACCGACACCGGTGCCATCGAAGAAGTGGTCCGTGCCGTGTGTGCCGAAAACGCCGCCCAGTTCGCCGAATTCAAGGCAGGCAAGGTCGCGCTCAAGGGCTTCCTCGTGGGTATGACCATGCGCAAGTCCGGCGGCAAGGCCAATCCGGGTCTCGTGAACCAGATTCTCGACAAGCTCGCGAAGGAATAGTGCCTTAATGCGTCTTGCGTTTGCTGTCTTGCTTGTTCTGTTTTTTGCGCTTCCTGCCCTTGCGGAAGACGTTCCGAACAAGTGCGACAGCCTCGGCGTGAGCACGTTGAACATGACCGAGGAAGAGATTGCAGAAATCTGCGGAATTGACTCGACGAAACTTGCCCAGGGGCCTACGCTTCAGGAGTTGAACGAAGAAGACCCGAAATACATCAAACGTGATTATGACCACCGGCAGCAGGTCGTTGTCGGTAGCGTTATTATGTTGTGTGTAGCGCTGGCGATGGTCTTGATGAACAACTACAACCCGAAGCGGTAGCTCTATTTTCCCGTAATTTTGTAATACGCTTTGTTCGGCGACTCTTTTGAGTTGCCTTGCGTACGGCCCTTGAGGTCGGTCATGCGGACTTTGTCGCAGCCGTATTTGTTAGAAGCTTCGGTGGCGCTGTTTACGCGGATGCCGCGCCCGATGGCGGTGGTGCCTTCCTCGATAAGCCCCGCGATGACTTCGGCGTCTGCGCTGAGGTTTGCCTTGTAGGGGATGGTCGCGTCTTTCAAAAGCTTGTCGCCGGTGATGGTGGGCTCGGGCGTTTCGCTATCGCCGATTGTGAGGCCCACGACGGTGAAGGTCGCTTCTTCGCCGGGGAGGAGGCCCTTGAGCGATTTTTCGCTGCGAACGCCGTTCACGGTCACGTAGGCGTTGTGGTAAAGCGGTGCGATGCCGATGTTCTTTACGCGCACGGCTGCAGAAATTCCGTTGACCGCATAGCCCGTGATTTCGAACTTGTAGCCTGCATAGGAACTGGCCTCGTACACGCGTTCCTTGGTGGCGAAGCTGCCTTCGGGCGCGTCGTTGCCTATCACGTAGGTCATGTGGTATTTGGCGGCGGCATCTTCCCAGGTGACTCCGTAAAGGCCTGCCGGGTTCAGGAACTCGCGCTGGTCCTTTTCGGTGTAGTAGCTGACTTCGCCTCCGCCGGGAGCGGTTTTCCAGCGGTCCGTACCCAGGTCGCGCCAGTTACGCTCGTTGTCGCCGTTGCCCTGCGAAATGTCGTGTTCCTTGTGCATGAAGGAATCGTCGAATAGCCCGAAATTCAGTGCGAGTAATGTCTTGTTGCCTGCGACGGGCGTGTAGTTGTTGTCTGCCGCATCGATGGAGATGCTCCACGGGGTCTCTTTGAACAAACTATCAAGATGCGTCAGGAATTCGGCCTGGTAATCCTTGGTGGCGAAGTTGACACCAAAGTTTAGCTTGGTGCCGTAGATATGGTATTCGCCCCAGTGCCCGAAACCCGCCTGCACGAATGCGATGCGCGGATCCTTGTCGTATTTTGCAGCAAAGTCGGTGTAGAACTGCTTGTAGAACCACAGGAGTTCCTTATTGCTCCAGTCGGCATAGTAGGTGGGGCCGTCGCCGCCCGGGTCTTCGGAATACGTCTCGGTGTAGGACTTGTTCGCCTTGATGTAGTTGGGGACTGCGGTGGCGCCCTTCACCTTCTCGGTGCAGCCCGATGCGTTCGTGATGGTTGCGCTCGGGTACTCGATGCGGAACCGCACGATAGCCTGGTGCCCGCGGCTCGCGATATCGTCGAGCATCTTTTCGAAACTGCTCCAGTCGTAGTCAATCTTGTCGTCGGTCTTGCCCTTCACCACGGCGCAGGGGAGGCAGTACGAGAATTCGAGCGAGATGGATTTTTGAAGGTCCCTCTGGTCTTTTGCCTGGTCGGGCCAGAACACGATTCCCTTCATGGGCTCAAGCGATTCGATTTCCTTGTTGAGCGCGACGGAACGGTCTGCCGCAAATGACATTGCGGCAAGCATGCCTGTTGCCAATGCCGCAGTTGTGATAACGGGGGCGGCGCCCGCGAGATATTTTTTCACCATATAATCCACACACCTTTCGGGAAAAGACCCGATGTTATTAATCTAATACAGAATTTGCGTAAAGTCAAGTAAAAAAATGGGTCTTTTAAGGTTCGAAAATACGGATAAACTTCGGTTTGCTTTTCACGCTCTTGCCGAGAGCGTCCACCTGCTTGCCTGTGGCGTTTTGCTGGCGGTGCTGCGGTGTGGCCTTGACCTTTCGGGCGTATGGAATTGCGTCGGTGGAACCGTCGCGCAAAACTACCGCGATGCTGTCAAGAATCGGGTTGCCTGTACCTTCGATGTAGTCGTGCGAGACTTCCCACACCATGATGCCCGCGTAGCCGTTATCCTTGACCCAGCGGCTCTTGATGGCGGAGGAATGCGGGTCTTCAAAGGTCACGTAGCCGGTCGAAGATACGCCGTAAGGTGACACGGAGACGCTGTCGAAAAAGAATTCCCATTCGGGGTTTGTTACGATATCCTTGTACGGGACTTGCTTTGCGGTTCCCTTGGTGAAGTCGGTGCCGGGGCCCGTCGCTCCCTTGAATTCAAACCCGAAGGAGGGTATGCCGAAGACCATCTTTTCGGTGGGGACGCCGCGCTTTTTCCAGTAGTCGCGGGTCTGTTCCCACGACCAGGTGGTGTAGCCGCTGTGCGGGTAGAGCGGCGAATCGAACATGGCTTTTTCGTCCCAGTCGCCGGTGATGTCGTAGGTCATGAACCCGAGCCAGTCCAGGTTTTTCACGAGGACTTCGGGCGTGAAGAATTTGCCGTAGTATTGCGAGCAGGGGAGCGCTGCCGAGAGCGTTTTGCCTTCGGGGAGTGCCGCGCGGAGTTCCGTGAGTAGCTTGTTGTAGGCGATGGTGTCGGCGTCGGGCACGGGATTGTATTCCCATTCCCAGTCCATGTCGAGGCCGTCCAGGTTGTGGTCGGCGACGAACTTCACGAGGTTCGCGATGAACTTTTGACGGAGCGCGTCGTCCGATGCGACGGGCACGAAGTTTTCGCTCTGTCCGCCACCGCCGAGCGATACGATGACCTTTGTTCCTGCGGCATGCCCGAGTGTAACCATTTTGTCGAGAGCGCTCGGGTCGTCTGCGGCATCGCCCTTGAGCGAACCGTCCGTATCCGGCGTGATAAAGCTCCACAGCACGTGAGTCAGCTTTTCGTACGGGACCTTGTCTACGGTGTATGCGGGCTTGTGCCACTTTCCCCAGTCGGGATAGTAGCCGATAAACAGCGGTTCTGCCCATGAAGAGCAAGCGCCCGCGAGTGTCAAAAAGAGGAGAAAAAATACCTTCATATTCCTAATATATCCTTTTTTGGGGCGAATAGTCCCGTGATGTGCTGAAAGGGGTGAAATGTTCCGTTTTTGCGATGGAGAAATCGCGTGTAAGCCGCGTTTTTTCTTGAAAAACGACATTTTTGCGGGTATAATTAGGGTATGCATATCAGGAAGTCATTTTTCTGGTGCATGGTGTGTTTTGGCTTGGCATGCGTGGTGGCATGCTCCGACGACTCCGGGACGGACCCGGTTTCTCCCGATTCGGGTGCCGAAGGCCTTTCTAGCGGCGGCGAGGTAATTATTGGCGAGGACGGCCAGCCCGTCTTGACGAGTTCTGCGGGCGAACTGCCGCTTTCGCAGGGTGGCGACGGGACTCTTGTTCCCTCTTCTTCTTCGAAGAAGGACGATGGCTCGCACGATGGCCCTCTACCTGGTGAAGACCAGCAGATGGTCGCGGTCGATACACCGCTTACCTACGTGGGCAATTTCCCGGTGATTTTCTCCGAAGTTTCGCCCGAGAACGCGAATTTCAAGGATAACGACGGCAACGACCCGGGCTGGGTCGAACTCTACAACACGAGCGACGCTCCGGTGAGCCTCAAGGGCGTTGCGCTCAGTAATGACGCGAAATACCCGCGCCGCTGGGTGTTCGGCAATGCGACGGTCCCCGCGAAGAGCCACATGGTCGTGTTCCTTTCGGGAAAGAACTATGCAGATTACATCGCTCCTTCCGATTCCGTGAACATGATTGGGACTAACTGCAGTTCTGAATCGTCTTCGGGCGGTATGAACGGCTTTAATTTTGGAGATTGGGGCGGCGGTATGAATCCCGATGGCGGTGCCGGAGCTGGAGCAACGACTACGAATGCGGAAAATTTGCCGGGCAAGTCAGCCCTGTGCTATAACGAGGGCGGCGTGAACCAGATTGGTGCCGTGGTGAAGGTCTCCCCGAACAAGGGCTCGTACACGCGCGTGGTTGTCAATGCGGCTTCTAAACCGGGCAATGCCGACCAGCTCGTGGTGCGCGGGTTCATTACCAAGACCCACAAGATTCGCCTGAACTTCAAGGAAGGCGATGCGATGAGCGACTGGAGCGGCAAGAACCTTCGCGGTACGGGCGACTCCTCTGCGGTGTACTACGTGAGGCTCAGCGACAATGCGAGCGAGATCAACCGCAACAACATTACCGCAACGACGTTTGCGACCGAGACTGCGGGCAGCGAATCCACGACGATCAAGATTACCTCGTATATCGCGCGCAAACGCGGGCACGAACCGCACACAACCTTCAAGGCCGAAAATTCGGGCTCGCTTTTCCTTGTCAATGAGGATAACGGCATCCTTGATTCCGTGAGCTATTCTGCGGTCCCGACGGGGGCTTCCTGGTCGCGTGATGCTGCGGGCAAGTGGGGATTTGCGTCTCCTTCGCCTTACGGTAGCACGACAGGCGAGGTGTTTGCCGTGCAGGCGGAGTCCGGCGAGGTGAACATTCCGCCTTCGGGCTTCTATTCTTCTCCGGTCGCGGTGTCGTTCCCGGCGGGCACGCGCTGCGAGCAGGGCGGTGCCGAAGCTACGGCAAGTTCCCCCGTGGTGCAGTCCCTGAACGTCTCTTCCACGACGGTGTTCCGTTGCCGTACCTATGCCGACGGCAGCTACCCGAGCGACGAGATTATCCGTACCTACGTGTTCGAACAGCAGCCGTCCCTCGCCGCGATCTTCGTGACGACCGACCCGCTTTCGATGTTCAGCGCCGATTCCGGCCTCTACATGACGGGCAATAGCGCAAGCATGATGGACCCGAAGTACGGTGCGAATTTCTGGAGCAACCGCGAACTTCCCGTGTATGTGGAAATGTTCGAGCCCGGTTCCCCGAAGACACCCGCGTTCGGCGTGATGGGCGACTACAAGATTTCGGGCCAGTACAGCCGCGCGAAGGAGAAGAAGTCCTTCTCCGTGACGCTCCGCGAGGAATACGGAAACAAGCGCCTCAAATACCCGCTTTTCCCGGACTATCCGGAACTCAAGAAGTTCAAGGCATTCTCGCTCAGGAATTTTGGCAACAACAGCGGTGACGACTACGTGCGCGACCGCATCGGAACCCAGATGACGGAAGGCCTGGGTGTCGATTACCAGCACGGGCGCTATGTGATAGTGTACTACAATGGCAAGTACTACGGCATCCATGACCTGCGTGAACGCAATAGCGAATACTACTACGAAACGCGCTACGGGCTCGACCCGAACGATATTGACCTTCTTGATGCTAGCAACGAGGCTGGTGCGGGTTCCTCTACCGATTACAAGGCGATGGTTGATTGGTTGCAGGGCAACGAGCTTACAAGCGAAGCGAACTACAACAAGATTGCCGAACAGGTCGACGTGGAAAACTACATGAACTACATGGCGGCGGAAATGTTCGTGAATAATGGCGACTGGCCGCACAACAACATGAAGAAATGGCGTGTGGCTAGCCAGAAGAGCAAGTGGAAGTGGTTCCTGTACGATGTGGACTTCGGATTCGGCGCCGGCTATAATACGCAGAACAGTAACGTGTTCAGCTACGTGACCAATGCGAACGGTACGAACGGCATGGGTATGATGATGCCGGGCATGGGCCAGCAGGGTGGTCAACAGTCGGGCGGTTCCATCTCGGAACACACGATTCTCATGATTCGCCTGCTCGGAAACGAAGGCTTCAAGAAGGCGTTCATCAACCGATTCTGCGTGCTCCTTTCGATGAACTTCGCTGCGGACCGTCTCGTGAAGCAGATTGACGCGCTCCAGAGCCAGGTGCAGTCTGAAATGTCTCGCGATGCCGAATTCTGGGGCTACAACGCGGGCTCCTTCGGCACGAATCTCGAGAAGATAAAGAGTTTCGCGCAGAGCCGCCAGCAGACGATTATGAGCGAGATGCAGCAGTACTTCAATCTTGGTGAAACGGTGAAAACAACGTTGTCTGTGCAGGGTTTGGGCGAAATACGGGTGCATAACCTCCCGCTTGATCAGTCGAGCATTGCGGCAAGTTTCTTCAGGGATGTTCCCGTGACGGTGACTGCGGTTCCGAAGTCGGGCTCGGTATTCGCGGGCTGGAGCGACGGCAACCAAGAGGCTACACGCACGTTCAATCCGGGCGAAGTGACGACTCTTACGGCGAATTTCCGCTAAACAACTCTCATCTACTCCCCAAAGGGTGCCGGCTCAGGCCTGCACCCTTCTTTTTGGATTGACTGAGGGTTGATAAATATTTATTTTCGTAGCACGATGAAATGTAAAACTTGTATCCCCAGTCTTGTACTCGTGGCGTTTTCGTCCATGATGTTTTTCGGGTGCGCATCCCAGGATCCGCAACCCGCGACGAATCCGTCCTATGGTACGCAGCCTCCACCCAAGGTCTCTCTCATGCAGGAACTGAAGATGCATTCGTGCCCTGAAGGCAGCTTGCAGGGTGTGGGGACTGCAGAAGACTACGACCAAGCGCTCAATATCGCCGTCATGAAAATCGCACAGCAAATCCAGAGTTCCGTAAAGGCGGCCAACACGTCTATCCGAAAGGAGGACATGTCCAGCGACGGCTCGGAAGCTATACAGTCTTCATTTGAAATGAAATCGCAGGTCTCGGCCCAGCTGCGGAATATGCAGGACGTCCATCCCATGACGACGCTTGCGCGCGACGGCATGACGGGTGTCGTGGCCTGTATGTCCCGTGAAGATGCGGCGAAGCCTTATAGGCAGGATTACCAGAGCGCCCGCGACGCGCTGGTCTCGTCGATGGCGGTTCTCGACATGACGACGCATCCTCTTGAAAAGTTCAGCAACTACGACATCATGGTTGATGCCTACAGAAAGTACAAGGCTGCAGTTCTCGTCTTGGAATCGATAGGCTTCAAGGACGGCTACGGCGATATTGAGGAAAACTACAAGAAGTCGCTCGAAGGCTACAACGACTTCAAGAGCCGCTACAAGGTCTACTATGATGGCTCGTTGGAAGCGGAGGAGGCGACGAAGATTTTCCAGGAACTTTCGAAGAAGGTCTTCTTGCAGACGATGCTGGATTCGGCATGTGAGGTGGGGCTCGTGCTCAGCCTCGAACTTTCGGATCCGAAATGCAAGGAAGGCGGCCTTGGAATCACTTGTACCGAGGTCGTCGCCCTGAACGGCAGTTCCTGCTCCGGAGAAACTTACTTTACTCTAGGCGCGACCCTCAAGGGGGTTGGCCGTTTTGACGAAAACGAAGCCAGGGGTAAGATTGTGAATAGCATCGACAAGGGCGACTTGATTGCTGAGTGGATGAAAGAACTCGGTCGATGGATTGCGAGGTAATATGAAAAAGCTGTTTGTGGTGTTCTTGGTTCTTGCTGCATTCTTTGCTCCGGCGTCTTTTGCTGCCGATTCCCAGAAATTGCCTCTCCCGGCTGAGATAAAGGATTCGGTCCCGTGGTTTGCCGTGCGTGAACTCAAGAATGATAATACGCCTTTCACGAGGACTCACCTTCAACGTCTGGTGCAAAAGTATGACCGTGTCGCGCTGGTGTATTTCGCTACGTGGTGTGTCCCGTGCCGTGCGGGGCTGAAGCAGATTGTTGCTCATCAGGCTGAACTTGCGCAGGCGAAAACGGGAATCGTGTTGGTGAATGTGGGCGAAAAGGAACCTTCCAAGGTGCTGTCGTTCCTTCAAAAGATTTCTGCCGACAAGCTTCCCGCCATTACCGATCCATTTGGACGGATGACGGAAGGTTTTGGACTCATCAAAGCGGGCCAGAACATCACTCTTCCAAAGACGATAGTTGTCGACAAGAACCTCAAGGTGAAAATCCTGGTGGGTGAGGAAGGGGATGACTATGTCGAACTGCTCAAGGGGAACGGCCTTTAGCGCACAACATTTTTAACTTCGGGGGATTGCCGAAATGAAAAAAATCAAGGGCTCCTTTTCGTTTTTTGGACTTGCGTTTACCCAGGTGGCGGTGTCGACTGCGCTGGTTGCTTACACGGAACTTGTGCTTTCGCGTATGGGATTTACGGCGACGGGCTCGTGGCAGTTCTATGTGCTCCATTTGCTTTTCCTGTTGCCCTGCGTGCTCTTGCTGACTCCTGCGGGCTTTGTTTCGGACAAGTATCCCAAGGAACGCATCCTCCTGTGGACGTCCTTGCTCTCGCTCCCTGTGGTGGGCCTGTTCTGTGCTGGCGCCTACCTTGATGACCTCCGCATGATGTTCGGGGGAATCGCCCTGTTCTTTGTCCTGCAGGCGTTCCAGAGCCCGGCCAAGAATGGCTACCTGAAGGAACTGGTCGGCGTGCGGTTCCTTGCGGGCGGCAGCGGCACCTTGATGATTGTCACCTTCCTCGGGCTCATTTTTACGGGCGTGGCTCTTGCGTTCGCTGTCCGCGAAAATATGATTCTGCAGGTTCTTTACACGCTTGGTGCTCTGCAGCTGTTCGCTATTTTCTTTGCCGTTAGGCTCCCGTCAATCGGAGCTTACGACAAGGACCTCAAATTCCCCTGGAAGTATTACCTGTCATCCAAGTATGCGCGACGCAAGATGGCGAAGGCGTGGAAGAACAGGTCGCTCCGTCAGGCGATTATCGGTCAGGCGATGTTCTGGGTCATGATATTCCTCATGGTGTTCGTCATCCAGGACCAGTTCAGCTCGGGGTCGCTGTTTAATCAAGATATCCTTGCGAATTACGCCATTTTCGGTGCTGCGATTGGCTTGATTGCGGGGTTCTTCTTCGCAATGCGTATGTCGAAGGACTTTATCGAGATGGGCCTGATTCCGATGGGGACGGCCGGGGCGTCGATCCTGCTGTTCCTTATCCCGCTCATTCCGAGACCTTACAATGCAATCGCGTTCGCGCTTCTCGGGTTCAGCGGCGGCATTTTCGCCCTCCCGATGTTTGCGACGATGCTCTACAACACGAAGCCGCGCTCTGCCGGACACGTGCTTTCGCTTTCGAACGTGGTGCAGAACCTTTGCATTATCGTTATCGACGTGCTTGCGATTGTGGCGATCCGCTATTTCGCATTCGACCGGATGAACCTCTTCTTCATCCTCGGGGTCGTCTGCCTTGCGGGGACAATCTGGGCGCTTTGGGCCATGCCGCAGACTTTGCTTCGCCAGCTGTTGCGCTCCGTGCTCTCGATACACTACAAGTTCCTGGTGACGGGCGTGCAGAATATACCGTGGGAAGGTCCGGTGCTCCTGGTAGGTAACCACATCTCTTATATCGACTGGGCCATGATCCAGATGGCGAGCCCGCGTCCGATGCGTTTCGTCATAACGCGCCGCCCCTTCGAAAAGTGGTATGTCAAGTTGCTGCTTTCGCAGATGGAAACGATTGACCTCGATATCTCGAATCCGGGGCCAGCGATGGAGGAAGCGAGGAAGGCCCTCCTGCGCGGGGAGGCTGTGGTGATGTTCCCCGAAAATGCGATGACTTCGACCGGCAACATGAACCGCTTCCGTTTGGATTATTCTACGGCTATCAAGGATGTTCCGCGCGTGAAACTTTTGCCGTTCTATGTGCAGGGCCTGTGGGGTAGCAGCTATTCCATGGCCGATGCCGGCTTCAAGGACATGGTGCATAGCGGCGGACGAATCGTGACGGTTGCCTTTGGTGATGAACTTCCGCTCGACTCGAGCCCGATGATGGTGAAGCGCGCCGTGCAGGAACTTTCGATTACCGCGTGGACCACCTACATCCGCAAGCTGCGTCCGGTGGCCTCTGCCTGGATTCGCACTGCCAAACGTGTCGGTAGCGGTCCTGCCGTGTTCAGCCCGGATGGAAACCACCTCTCGGCATATGCGCTCGCCGCTGCTGCTCTTTCGTTTGCTGGGATGATTGAAAAACTCACGAAGGGCGAAAAACAGGTGGGCGTGCTTATTCCGCCGTCCGGTCCGGGCATCATCGTGAACATGGCGTGCCTCCTCAAGGGCAAAACCGTCTACAACCTGAACTACACGAATACACCCGACACGATGGATTATTGCTGTGGCGTGGCCGACGTGAAGACGATTATCACGGCCCGCGTGTTTGTCGAGAAGTTGAAGCAGAAGGGACTCCCGATGGAAGTGCTGCTCGACAAGTACAAGGTCTACTACATGGAAGATCTGAAGGGGCAGCTGCACAAGTCGACGCTCGTGAAGAACTTCCTGCGCGTGATGCTCTTGCCCGCGTGGTACCTGGAGCTTCGCTTCTTCAAGAAGGTCTCGCTTGATGACGTGGCAACTATCATTTTCAGTTCGGGTTCCGAAGGCCGCCCCAAGGGTGTGGAACTCACGCATCTTAATTTGATGGGCAATATCAAACAGTGCGAAAGCGTGCTTCTGCCGACCGCGGAAGACGTGTTCCTCGGTTCGCTCCCGCTGTTCCATGCGTTCGGGTTCTCCATCACGACGATGCTTTGCCTTGTGGAAGGCGTGCCGGTGGCGACTTGCCCCGACCCGACGGATGCAAGGCTCGTGTCGCGCATGTGCGCCCAGTTCAAGGTGTCTATCATGGTGGCCACGGGCACGTTCTTGCGCATGTGGGGCCTGAACAGAGCTGTGCATCCGCTGATGTTCTCGCATGTGCGTAGCATTTACGCCGGCGCCGAGAAGATTCGTGAGGATGTGCGCCAGCTGTACCGTACCAAGTTCAAACTCGAGATTTTCGAGGGTTTCGGTTGTACGGAGACGACTCCGGTGGCGGCGGTGAACACGAAGGACGTGCTCATGGATGACTACAAGACGGTTATCGAGGGCAACAAGCCAGGTACCGTCGGCGCTCCGCTTCCGGGAACGCAGTTCCGCATTGTGGATCCGGAAACTATGGAAGAACTCGGCGTGGGCGAGGACGGCCTTATCCTTATCGGTGGAGCCCAAATCATGAAGGGCTATCTGAAGAATCCGGAAAAGACTGCGCAGGCGATTGCGGTCATCAATGGCAAGCGCTGGTACAAGACGGGAGACAAGGGCCATGTTGATGAGGACGGCTACCTGACGATCGTGGACCGCTACAGCCGATTCGCGAAACTCGGTGGCGAGATGGTGAGCCTCGGGTCGGTGGACTTCAAGATTTCGGAATGCTCGCTGTTCGACGAGATTGACCACTTCGCGGTAGCTGTCCCCGATGGCTCCAAGGGCGAAAAAATCGTACTCGTGTATGCGGGCGAAAAATCCGAAGACGAAGTCAAGGACATGCTCAAGCAGGTGGGACTCCCGCCGCTGATGCTCCCCGGTGCCGTGGTGAAGGTTGACGTGCTTCCGAAACTCGGTAGCGGCAAGAGCGACGTGCAGACCGGCAAGAAAATTGCGATGGAACGGTTGGGAATACAAAATTAGGAGTGAAACATTAGGATTTGTATGAGTGCAAAGAGTAGTGAAAATACTGTTGTAAAAGAAGAAAAGAATAATCGGAAATCGGTGGCGGAGTCCCTGCGCGAATGGGTGAAATCCCTTTGCCTGGGCAAACCGCAGGCGGTAATGCTTGCGACGACGCTTGTCGTGATGCTTGCCGCGTTCCTCATATTCAATAACCTTTCCGTTTCGTTTGCAAGGCGCTGGGATATTGACTGGGGCTACTACGCCATCCTCTCGACATTTATTCTGCTGGTTGCGGGTGTCGTGGTGAACATGCCCTTCGTTGCAAAGAACATAAAGGGCTTTTTGCCCGAGGGCAAGAGCTTATGCGGTTTGCTAGTGCTGCTGATCCTTTTTTCGGTGTTCATGTTCGGCAACATCAGCAACACGCACCGTGTGCTGAGCGACGAGACGAGCTGGGAATCGATGGGACTCCAGATGTATTTCCAGCATACGGGCGGCATCTGTAACGAAGGCGTATGGACCGACGGTGTTCTTGACTGCAAGACGGAAGTGAACAACTTCAAGGGCAAGGCGCTCGGGTTCGTGTATTCGCTCGTGTTTAACTTCATGGAACCGAATCGCGATACGGCGCTGCTTGTGAACTACCCGTTCTATATCCTGAGCCTCATCGCGTTCTTCCTCGCGCTCTCCAAGTGGTTCAGGAGCGGCAGGCTCGCGCTGGCGGCGACCGCGTTCTTGGGCGGCATGCCCATTTACCTGCTGCAGGCCCGCTCGGCATCTACCGAAGTGCTCTACATTTGCCTGCTCGCTTTCCTCATGGCGTGGTATGCGTTCGTACCTACGAATAAGGTAACGTGGAAACACTTCTTGCTGACGGTCCCGCTGCTCGGATTCTTTGCGCAGACCCGCCAAGAGACGGTGTTTGCGTTTATTCCGTTCGCGCTCTACTACTACCGCTACTTCCTCGAAAAGCCATACCGCCTGCCGGCCTTTGTTGCCGCCGTGATTGCGGTGAGCTGGCCCAGCGTCAACAACATGGCTGCCTATCGCGGCTACGACTTCCAGGGCGGGGAACATGCGGCGCACTCGTTTGAGAACCTGTGGTTCAACCTGAAAACCAATTTGGAAGTCATGCTGAACATGAACCTGTTCGAGGGTCCTGTAAAGATGATGCAAGACCCGAACTTTGGTGGAATCCTCCCGAACCCGTTCTATACGACGTTCACTGTGATTCTTCTGTTGGCGACGATTTGGCTCCTTGTCCGCATGGTTGTATTCCGCCGCTATGTGCGCGGATTTATCCTGGGCATATTCTTCTGCCTCCAGATTTTTGTCATCATGTTCAATGTGTCGGGAACGTTCACGATTGATATCAACCAGCGTTACGTGCTGGTGGCGCTTCCGATGTTTGCTCTCTTGATGGCGCTCGGTCTCTATGATGCGCTCGAGTTTTCGACCAAGATGCGCAAGGACGCCGCCGCGACGATTGTCATGGGGCTTGCTTGCCTCCTTACGCTTGGGCTTATGGTGTACCATGCCCCGAGTTACCGCAACAACATGCTCTATTACAAGAACAGGTTGCTTGGGGAAGAGGAATTCCTGAATACGGAACTATCCAAGTTTCCCAAGAATTCGGTGTATATCTATGCGCGCCCGTGGCAGATGCTTGCGCAAGGGCATAGCGCTTTCAGCGAGCGCACCTTTGAAGGCTGGAGTACCGAAGTCTTTGCGGAATGGATGCAGAAGTCCGGCGGTAACATCTACCTGGTGCGTGGTCAGGACGGCTACGGCAAGGTGAACCGGGACAGCCGTGTGGTTGGCTTCAAGACGACCGACCAGATTGACCAGATTCTGGAAGGCTACAAGCACGAGCGCGTGTTGGTGAATTCCAAAGATTTCGGCTATCCGCTGGTCATCTACAAGATTATTTCGAAGAAGGGCGTCTCGCACTACGCGCAGAACTTCATCGTGTCGGAACAATCCGGTGGCCGGATTGTCTTGAACAAGCATTTCCCGGAATCTATCGCCTGTGACTACACGCTCAATGGCGAACACTACGGAGAATTGCTCTTGACCGTCGATTCGGATTCGCTGCTGCTTGATTCGACGAAGGTGCGTGCAGGCATGAACAGGGCTTTCTTCTCGTGCTCCATGCCCGATGGGGATACCCTTCCCGTTTATCGCGATTTCTTTGTCGAATCGGAATCGGTGGCGTTGCTTTCGTCTATCAAGATGGGTAGATTCTCCCAGGATTGGGGCGCGCCGCAGCTCAACGAGTCCGTGGAACATCACAAGCTGACACTTGACGGAGAACCCTTCCGCTACGGAATCGGTAGCCATGCGAATTCTGTCCTGGAGTTCACGCTTCCGCGTCATTTCGATGTATTGCATGCGGTTGTCGGGCTGGATGACGAAAGTGCCTGTGGCGACGGTGCATCCTTCGTTGTCGAGGCTGGGGGTCGAGAGGTCTTCCGTTCCAAGAGGCTGTATTCGACAGAAAAGCAGAAGATTGACGTGGAAATCAGTGGTGCGACTTCCCTGGTGCTCCGTATTGATATGGGCGAAAACAAGGACTGTGACCACGGCGACTGGGCGGACGCCTGGCTGGAGGCCCGGTGAAAATCCTGGTAGCCCCTTTGGATTGGGGGCTGGGGCATGCGACGCGTTGCGTGCCCGTCATACGGGAGTTCATGGCGCAGGGAGCCGAGGTGGAAATTGCCGTAGTCAAGGCGAATGCGGCTTTCTTTCGCGAAGTTTTTCCCGGATTGCGGCAGCGCCTTGCTCCCGGATACAACGTGGTCTATCCGAAATACGGTGCCAACATGGGGCTGTGGCTCCTGAAAAACACGGCGCACTTGAATGCGGTCATGCGCTACGAGCACCGCTATGCCGAAGAAATGGTCGATCGCCATGGCTACGATATCCTGTTTTCGGATAACCGTTTCGCGTTCTATTCGAAGAAAGCCTACAATGTCTACATGACGCATCAGAGGCGAATCGCGTTCCCGCCTGCACTTTCGGCGTTCGAAGGTGTGGGAATCCGTTGGCACGAGGCCCGCATGCGGCATTTCGATGAAGTGTGGGTTCCCGATGTGGCGGAATTTCCCGGTTATGCGGGGGCGCTGTCGCATTTGCAGTCCCGTAGTGAGCCTAACGTCAAGTTTGTGGGCCCGCTTTCCCGTTTTAGCGTGGATATGGCCAAAGCCTCGGCGAGTCCGTCGGGTATGGCCCAGTACAGTTCCGTCGCTGTGGTTTCGGGAGTGGAACCCGCTCGTTCCCGGTTCGAGGCGAGCTTGCACGAAATACTGCGTGCGCTTCCGGGGCGGCACCTGATGATTCTCGGTAAACCTCAGGTTCCGCGCAACTCCTGGACCGAAGGCAATGTCGATTTTTGCACGCACCTGCCAACGGAGGCTTTTGCGGAAGCCGTTCGCAATGCCGACTGGGTCATAAGCCGTGGCGGTTACAGCACCGTGATGGACATGGCATTTTTGGGGGCTCGCTGCATTTTTGTCCCGACTCCAGGCCAGTATGAACAACTTGCTCTTGCTCGTGAACTCGCTTCGGCGGGTTATGCCGTCCATATTCCGGAACACGGGTTGTCGGTCAAGTCGTTCGAAGAATCTTTCAAGAAAAAAGTCAAGCTCCCGAAGCCCGGAGAAAGGGGCCTGTTGCAGGGAGCTGTTGAAGGGCTGCTTGCCCGAGGATAAAGTATGAATCAGTTCGTTCTCGCATTCCCGATTCCGGTTCCCGCTTCCGAGATTTTCAAGTTGACGGATACAGTATCCGTATTGCCCGAAGCGAAGTCGCTGCTTGTCCCCGGCTGCAGCGTAAGTTTCAAGGTTGCCCGAAATGGCGCTGCCGCGGGACTCTCGGATATATTTAAGGAACACAGGGACATTTCTGGAGAAGAGGCGTCGGCTATCGATTCCCACAAGTCGCTCCTGTTCTTGCTTGGCACCTTGAAAAATACCGATGACCTCCGCATGGTGAATACGGCTATCTTGAAGTTGCTTTCTGCCGGCGCGGCCGGTGTCTACATGCAGCATTCCGGTACTGCCTGGACTGCGGATGCTTTCCGCGAGGAACTGGGCGATGGCGAATTCCCGATGGATCCCTGGATTAACTTTGTCGAAAACGCTGATACGCTCTATACGCTTGGACTTGAAGTGTTCAACTCTCCGGACCTTTGTATTGCGAAGGGGGCCTTGTCCGAGAATGCGCTCCGTGATGTCCTTGCGGTCGCGGCCGATTCCATATTCTCGGGCGAGGTTTCCTCGAAGTCGGGAACCGAGATCGATGCGGGAGAATCCGGCGCTTTCGTCCTCCGTAGCGAAATAAAGAATCCATTTCCGAAGGATTCCCCAGAATACAACCGTCAAGGAATCATGCGTCTGATAAGGAAGTAGAACAATGCCTATCGATAACGAATACGTCAACCTCGCTTTCCTTCTTTCGGCAATCGCGTTTCTCTACCTTGCAATCTATGCGGTCATTATGCCGCTCCTGAAGCATTGGGCAAAGAAAAACCCGAGCGCATTCAACAAACTCCTGGTCGAGCGGCATGTGGCCTCCCGCCTTTTGCAGGTGATTCCCGCGACGGCGTTTTCGACGACTGTCTCGCGGATTTTCGATGCGGAGGGATGGATTTACGATTTGTGTTCCAGGGTGGCGAACATCTGGTATACGCTTCTCTCGTTTGCGATCGCCTGTTCGGTTCTCGATGTGGTGGAACATTTCAACGGCATCAACGAACGGACAATGAAGAGGCCGCTCCATGGAATTTTCCAGGCGATAAAAGTCGCTCTATTCTGTATCGCGGCAATCTTCATCGTGAGCCAGGTGACGGACAAGAGCCCTGTCATCATCTTCTCCGCGCTCGGTGCGATGGCGACGGTACTCATGCTCATTTTCAAGGATTCGATCCTGGGGGTCGTCTCGGGCGTGCAAATCAATATTTCTGATTTGCTCCGCAAGGGAGACTGGATCGAAATCGAGCGTCACCATGCCGACGGTACGGTCATGGACATCACGCTCACCTCGGTAAAGGTGCGCAACTGGGACAATACGATTTCGGTCATCCCAGCCTACGACCTCATCACGAATTCGTTCCGTAACTGGCGTGGAATGCAGGATTCCGGTGTTCGACGCATCAAGAGGTCTCTGTTTATTGACCAGAAGAGCATCCGTTTCCTTACTCCCGCCGAAATTGAAAGCTTATCCAAAATACAGATTCTGGCTCCGTATCTGGAAAAGAAGACCCGAGAAATTGCTGGAGAGCCTTCCAAGGCAAACCTGCTCGGCGTGGACCAGGGAACTCTCAAACCCGAGATGCTCAACAGTCGTCATCTCACGAACATTGGCACATTCCGCGCCTACTGCACGGCTTACCTGCGTTCTTGCGGGACGATAGCCCAGAATTTGACGCTCATGACGCGCCAGCTGGAGCCGACGCCGCAGGGGCTTCCTCTTGAAATCTACGCTTTTACCAATACGGTCGTGTGGGAAGATTACGAAGGAATCCAGTCGGATATCTTCGACCATATCCTTGCCGCCATGCCTGAATTCGGGCTGGAGCTATACCAGCGGCATTAGCGCTAGGCTTTCTTTTTACTTTTCTACGACGTTCCCGAGAATCTGCTGGATTTTCCGCTGCATGCGGAAAGCGTCGGAATTGGCGATGGTGTAGAACATGTGGTCGACGAGCGCCTGCGTGTTGAAATCGTAGGAGGGAAGGCGCAACAGGTAGCTTTCGGCGGAATTGTCGAATGCAAAAATCTCGCCCAGGTTGTTAAGCGTCCCTTCTTCCTGCATTTCGAGAAGCATGCTTGCGGTGTCGTCGTTCACGCATACGATCGGAATGTTCCTGTAATCGCGGTCGTGCATCATCGAAGATATTTTTTGCTTGAGCAAATCGCGTGCGTAGGATTCTACGGCATGTTTTTCGACCTTGCCTCGCGCAATCTGCTTGAAGTCCCAGGGACTCGCGAATTCGCTGTCGGTGTATTCGATGACGTTGAGGCCTGCAATTCGCAACCCCTCCAGCCGGTCGATGGACCATGAACTGTTGTGATATGGCGAAAAGAACGCAGCCTGGTTGATTCCGTGGGATATCAGGAACTTGCCCATTTCGACACCCGGGGATGTTCCGAATGTGGAATTGAAGAAGGTCCAGTTTTCCTTTTGCAGGTAGCGTGGAGGGAGGCCTCCCAGGGGGTGCTCCCACCAGACGGCGACGGGGTACTTGACGCCGGCGAACATTTGAAGCAACTTGAGCGGTTCCATCACGAGCAGGGTTGATAGCACTGCTCCCACGGCATTCTGGAAGTCGGTGAGTTTTCGGGGCTTGCCGCTTCGGTCAATGAGCGTGTCGCTGTTTTCGTTGATGCCGAGCAAAATAAGCTTGTAATTTTCGGCGCCCGCCTTCTTGTAGACCATCCGCAAGAAATCCATTTCTCGTTCACTCTCGGCGGTGAATCCGCCCCAGCTGTTGCAGCGGGTGACGAATACGATTTCGCTGAGGGAAGGCTTTCCTGTAGTTTCCCTTTTGCGGATAAAGTTGTATAGGCGGCCAGTCCGGTTTAGGGTGCCCTGCTGGACTTTATCGTTCAGGAACTTGCGAAGGACCGCCTGCGATGTATTGTAGCGTAGCACGAGTTCCTTCATCAGGGGGAGGGGCTTGTCAAGGCGGAAGGTGCCGCGGTCCCAGTCTTCGTTGAAAAGCCGCTCCAGTTTTTCGGAGGCGGATTCCCGGACTGTGGGGACGACGTTTCTGTCATAAAATTTTGCGATGCCGCCCTGGGTCCAGAAGCAGCCTTTTCCCTGGATGCGGCAGATGAGTTTTTCCTTTTCGAGGTTCCGAAGGGCGGCTTGGACGGTTCCCGATGAAATTCCGTAGGCTTTCATCAGAGCGCGGACGCTAGGGAGCCTGTCTCCGTCCTTGTGGGGGAGTTCAGTGATGATTTTCTCCAGTTCCTCTCGCATACTTTTCGAATATAGAAAAAAACAGACCTACGCAACAATTGCTGCGTAGGTCCTGTTGTTTGGGGGGTGTTGTTATTTAAAAGCTGAAGTTGACGCGGTAGCGTTTGCGGGGGTCATTGGCGCGGGTCTCGTTGACGCGGGCGCCCTTCGCATTCACGGTTCCGCGGATTTGCTTGTTCTGCACCTGCATGCGGACCGGCTGGATTGCTTCTGTCGCGCTGGAGGAGCTGGTCGGTACCGTGATTTCGCTGCTACTGGAGAATGTCGGCGTCGGACCTGGTTCAGTGTCTTGGGGAACCTGGCCGGTGAAACTTTCCTGACCCTTGCGGGTGAGGGCGAGAATCAGCATGCCGTCTACGGAGTAGATATTGTTCGGAGTCAGGTCAACGCGGTTACCGTCGAAGCTCCAGTTGCCCTTGGCCCAGCGATTGGCATCAAAAGTATCGAAGTTGTCTATCCAGTCGAGGGTGAAGTCGCTGCCGTTTTCTCCCTGGCCCGGGGTGTATTTGTAGACCTTGACCCAGTTGATGAACTGGAAAATCGGGAGCTTGGATTCGTCGAACTGGCCAACCCAATCGGCGCTTTCGGAAGACCAGAGGTTGAAGCGGAGGCCCTGGGTGCCGATGAGGTTCTCGACCTGGTTCTTGTTTTCGCCCTTGACAGTCTTGCGGACTTCTTCACCGTCGAGAGTCCAGCGGACATAATCAGGAGTCCATTCGATACCGTAGGTGTGGAAGGCCTGGTCTGCGGCGGGGTTGACAGCGTGATGCTTTTCGGAGGTCTTCTGGGCGCCAGCCTTGCCGGTAATGATGTTGGACTGGAAGCTGCTGGGGTTCTTGCCGAGCACTTCGATGTCGACTTCGACCCAGCGTTCTGCGGAGGCCTGCTCGGAGCCGTTTTGGTAGAGGAACATGGAACTGACGGTCCCCGAAATGGCGGCCATTTTCATACGGGCTTCAAACTTGCCGTAGGTAAACTCGTTCTTGGTGTAGAGTTCTGCACCGCTAAAGTCTTTTGCGTTGACGGATGCTGCCATGGCTAGTACCGCTAGAATTCCGATTGTTTTCTTCAGGTGTTTCATAGTTGGTCTCCGATCCATACACAAGTAGAAAATAGAATCGAAGCCTGCGTTTCGCAATGCTTCGAAAGCTCTAAATGAACAAAGTGTGTCAAGTGTGTTTGTCGCGGGTGCGTTATGGGCCGGTTTTGGCCGTGTTTTGGCTGGGAAAAATGCAAAAATGCCGAAATTGGGGACTAAATGGGGTAAATTTGGGGTGTTTAGTCCCCATTTTGTTAGTTTGTGTGTTAAAAATATTAGTTTGTTGTAAAAGAACGGTGCGAAAAACGCCTGTTTTTGGCCTGGAAATAACCTGAAATCATCCTTTCGCGGGCTTTTCCGGGGGAATTATGCTACTTTGTTCTAGAAATTGGGTACTAAAAGTGCGAAAAAGGGGGCGTTTAATCCCCATTTTTTGTGAAATTGCCCCTGTGTGGCGTGCGCAGGCATAAAATTACCCTCTTTTTTCTATCTTTCGGCACATGGATTCCCATATGGAAATAGACGATTGGCGCAAACGCATCGATGAACTCACCGATACGATTATCTCGCTTTTGAACAGGCGGGCGGAATTCGCGACGGAGATTGGCAAGCTCAAGAAAGAGAAGGGCCTGCCGGTATTTGACGCGGCCCGCGAAGAGGCGGTGCTAGCTGCTGTCGCCGAGAAGGCGGTTAAGGCGGGTGGCCCGCTCCCGCCGGAATCTATCGTGAATATTTTCCGCACGATTATGGAAGAGACCCGCAAGGTGGAGGAATGATGAAGCGTATTGCCCTGGTGGGTTTTGGACTCCTGGCGGGTTCTATTGCTTCTGCGCTCAAGCAGGCGAAGCGTCCGACGGTCATACGCGCGGTAAGTTCGCCCGCGACGCTTGCACGCGCCCGCGAGTTGGAACTAGCGGACGAGTTTTTTGAATACGCGCAGGTAGAAGAGTGGTCCCGCGACTGCGACCTCATTTTGCTGTGTGGCCCGATTCTGCATATTTTGAAGACGATTGACGCGCTTTCGCAGGTGGAGTGGGCCAAGGAGGCCGCGCTGTCTAATGGTGCATCTAACGGCGCCGCGTGCCTCGTGAGCGATATCGGGAGCACGAAGGTCGAAATCTGCAGGGCGGGTTCCAAACTGCCGGCCCCGTTCAAGTTTGTGGGCAGCCATCCGATGGCGGGTTCCGAGAAGCGCACCTGCGAATACAACGATCCCGCGATTTTCGAGAACGCCTACTGGTTCGTGTGCCCGCCCGAGGGAACTGCCGAAAGCGTTTACGCGCCGCTCCTTGAACTCGTGAAGTTCCTCGGCGCCTCCGCAGTAGTTTTCCCGCCGGAACATCACGACCGCACTATGGCGTGGGTTTCGCACATGCCCCAGATGCTCAGTTCTACTCTGGCGGCAAGCATCCCTGACCGCCTGCTGAGCCACAACTACCAGCACTATGCGGGGCGCGCATTCCGCGACATGACGCGCATTGCGGCAAGCGGGTGGGCGATGTGGCACGATATTGCCGTCACCAACCGCGACGAGACGGTGCGAGCCTTGACCGAGGTTCGCGATGGCGTGAACACGACAATCGAGGCGATGCAGAAACTCGACGTGGTAAAGGACGGCAGGCCTGCGGGTGGTTCGTTCGATGCGACCCGCGGTTCGGTAGCCGGTGGAAAATGCGCCGACCGTTCCGATTCGCTGGAAGAAATTTTCAAGGCGGGCAACGAGGGGCGTGCGAGCCTGTTCGCTCCTGGCCGGAACGCCGCTGCCGCATTCTTCGAGATTACGGTGCCGCTCAAGGACAAGCCGGGCGCACTCCTGAGCGTGTTGCAGCCGCTCGCCGAAGAGGGACTCAACATCCGCGACATTGAACTCATGAAGGTCCGCGAGAACGTGGCGGGCACATTGCTGATTGCCTTCAAGACCGAGGACGAGGCCGCCCGCGCGGTCAAGCTGCTCCGTTACCTGGGTTACGAAGTTAAGGAACGATAATGGAATTTGCGTTGAATCCCGACAGGGAACGGATGGACCTTACGCTTTTGATGGGCCTGTTGGTAAACGGGCGCACCGTGCTCGACGATTTTGCCTGGGCCAGCGGTTCAGAACGTTTTGCGCAGGCCCTCGCCGAATTCGGGCTCCGCTATGAACTGCACGGGCATCAGCTGGTGCTTGACGGCAGGGGCTTCCAGTATGCGCTCCCGTCGATGCTCCCGTATGATTTTCCGGAGCAGGAGAACGTCCTTTTGTGGACGCTCGCGAGCAAGGATTCCGAACAGGTCTATACCTTTGCGGCTGAAAATGACGGAACGGGTGCCGCTGCGGTTGCCGCAGCAAAGGTGACCCTCCAGAAATATTTCAAGGTGGAACTCGAATCCGATGAACCTGCAAGGCTCGTGTTCCGCTTTGCGCCCGAAGAACCCGCGCTCAAGAAGGATTCGCTCGGGAACGTGCCGTTTATTATGCGCAACAGGGTGCTGCTCCGCACGCTGGTGCGTGGCGAGTACGTGAGCTTCGAGGAACGCTCGCTCGTTCATGACCAGTGGACGAAGATGCTCATGTACTTTGGCGTGCCTCTCCGTTACGAGGGGCGCGGCATGGAGCAACTGAGCGAGTTCGAACGCCGCCTGATGATGGCGCAGGGCAAGAAGATTGAACGCACCCAGATGACAGAACTTGCGGAAACCCGCGTGATTACCGGGCGCGATTACTACGTGCCGGGCGATACGACCGAGGCGACGGCATTTGCCTTGCTGACGACCATCGGCAAGGTGCCCAAGGGCAATGTGGTAAAGCTTTTGAACGTGGACCTGAACAGCACCCGTGCGGGGGCGCTCACTTGCCTCAAGCGCATGGGCGCAAACATCGAGACCGTAACCCGCAGGGAAAAATTCGGCGACGTTTATGGCGATGTGGAAATTTACCCGATGGAAGCGGGCAAGCGTCTGCAGGGCAGGCGCTTTGGCGAAGACACCGTAGCGACGTCGCTTTCGGAATATGCGTTCCTCGCGGTGGCGGCATGCTTTGCCGAGGGCGAAACCATCCTCCGAATCCCGAAGGAAATTCGCTCCGAGATGCGCGTGTCAAACGACTTCTTGGCAGAAAACCTGCGGAAGACCGGCGTGGAAGTCGGCGTGTACGATGACGGGCTCGTTATTCGCGGGATGGAAACCATCGTGAACGGGAGCGACTTTGACGGCGGAAATTCACCCGAGGCGGGGCTTGCGCTTAGTGTGCTTTCTATTGCCCTCGAGAACGATGAACCGGTGGCGAATGCAGATGCAGTCGAGGCGATTTTCCCGGGCGTTGTCGAAAAGCTGAAGCAGGTGCTTGTCGCTGAGGCTCCCGCGAACGAGGGCAAGGAATAGGGGGGTGACTATGAAGAAGTTTTCGAAAATCGGAATCGTCGGTTTCAAGGACAAGAGTGCCGACCTCGCGAATGCTCTCGACCAGATTGCGGATTGGGCCGCGACGCACCCGAAGGTGGAATTCTTTGCGCTTGATTCCCTGAAGGGGCTTGCCAAGAAGCCGATTCACGTGATCAAGGAATCCGGGCTTTCGCGCATGGATCTGCTTCTCGCTATCGGCGGGGACGGTACGGTGCTTTCTGCCGCGCATATCGCGCTCGGGCATAACATTCCCATACTTGGAGTGAATGCGGGCCGCGTGGGGTTCCTTGCCGAAAGTCGCGTGGAAGGCCTTGCAAAGACGCTCGATGACTTGCTTGCGGGTGACTTTTCTACCCGCGAACGCATGATGATTGACGCAGTCGTTTATCGCGGTCGCAAGGTGGTCGCAAAACAGACGGTCTTGAACGAGGTCCATGTCCGCGCGCACATGCCCGACCGCATGGTGAACGTGAACGTGGCCTACAACGGCACGTGCCTTACCGAATACTGGGCTGATTCCCTGCTGGTTTCTACGCCGACGGGTTCTACCGCCTATAACCTCGCGGCGGGTGGCCCTATCATCCACCCGAGCACTCCTGCCGTCGTGCTCACGCCCGTCGCTCCTAGCAGTCTCTCCGTGCGCCCGCTCGTGCTTTCGCTTACCGACAAGAAGCTTGAAATCGTTTCTGCAGTAGACCGCCCGCTCGACCTCGTGTTCGATGGCCGTACCGCCTACGAGATGAAGGTGGGCGAGAAGGTCGTGCTGAGCGAGTGCAAGGCCGTGACGACGTTTATTCGCATGCGCCATACCGGATTCGTGGGCGCGCTCCGCGAAAAGTTAGGCTGGACGGGAAAGCCCCGCCTCGCTTAACCATATAATGTTTGCTTCGAGGAGTTCTTCGCACACTCACACAATCACTTCGTTCCAGTGTTCGTTTAGCAAAGCACTCCTCTACGCAAATAAACACGAAAATGGCTCTGGATAGGAATGTTTATTGCGAGACGTGCTAGAAGATGGCGCTATGAAGCCCTTGTGACTGTTAGTCCCTACGGGCTTCATGAAAATCGGGATTAATATTAAACGGCAAAAAAATACTATATTCAGTTATATGAAATTTCTGCGCTCTTTATTATATGTTTTTTTGATGGCCGCGATGTGCCATGCCGGTGCTGTTGCCGACAAGCAGATGGATAAGGTCGAAAAATTCCTTAAGAAGTCCAAGTACAAGGATGCCGCCTCGTCTTTGTTGGATTATGGCATGGATATGAGTAAAGAACAAAAGGCGGTGGGAGTTTCGCAGTACGCCGGTTATTTCGAGAAATTTGTCAAGCAGCATGGCAAGGTGCTGAACCATACGAAACTGCGTACCCGCCGCCTGTCCAAGTCCTATGACGAGACTGTTTACCAGATTAACTGTGAAAAGTCTGCGTGGCTGATTGTGATAACGGAATACGAATCGCTAAACGGTAAAAGCGCGTTCAGCGCATTGCGCGTGGTGACCGAGGAAGACGTATTCAAGTATTATGAAAAAAAATAAAGGAGAAACTATGAAAATCAAGTCCTTAATTCTTTGCCTTTTGCTTTGCTCGTTCGCATTTGCAGGCCCGCACTCCAGCGAATGCGTCAAGGCGATGGTCGATCACCTGAAAGCAGATAAGTACGACAAGGCTTTCGATGCCGTGCTCGACGATAGCCCCTTCCTCAAGGGGAACGTGAATGTATCGAACCTCAAGATGCAATACGCTACGATATTCCAGAATATCGCGGCGCAGTACGGCAAGCCCGTGGGTTTCGAAATTCTTGGCACGAAGACTGTCGGAACGCTCGAACGCACCGGATTCCTCATCCAGTGCGAAAAGAACGCCTGGGTTATCGAGGTCTTTGAATACAACAATCCCGTTTCGAAGAAACAGTACATAGTCGATTTCAAAATCATCGGCGAAGAAGACGCCTTCGCTCGTTACGGCCTGTAATTTCCCGGGACGAGACCCGAACCGTTATATTTGAAACGAAAACCCGCGGTTTGAACCGCGGGCTTTTTGTATTTGAATTGGCGACGGCGCTGTTTAACGTCAGCGCTGTTTATCGCCGGCCTAGAACAGCGTCGGGTCTTCGGGCTCGGCGCCTGCGTCGTCACTCGTGCCGTCGTCGAAGGTGTCGGGAGGCGTGATGCGGCTCGTGCGCTTCACCTTCTTTGCGGTGAACTTGCTGCCGAGCGCCTTGTAGCTCTTGATGTCGGCGACTTCCGTGAGGTCGAGTTCTTCCTTCTGGACTTCGCGGCCCACCTGGTATTCCATGAGCTGGCGTGCGTCATCTGTCGCGAAGAATTCAATCATCTGCGAATCCTTGTGGTCGCTGATGAGGCTGAATTCCGTCGTCATGGGGCAGCCTTCCAGGTTGAAGCGCTTCACCATGTAGTTGAAGTTGCCTCCCTCGAAGTAGAGTACGGTAAATACCTGCGCGGGGTCGAACTTGTGGACGTATTTCACGCCGGTTCCCACGAGAATCGGGTCGGCCATGTCGTGCACGCGGGCCGTACCGTTCTCCTTCACGATGAGGATCTTGTCCTTCTCGCCGAATTCGCCGATGCGGTCGCCCTTCTTCTGCGTGCTGATGAGGCCGCTGGGGGCGTCGAAGTAGAGTACGCGCGCGCCGAGTGTGCTTACGCCCTTGCGGATGCGCTTGACGCTCTTGACCGGGTACTTGGTAACGATGTTGCCCATGGCGCCGCGGCCCTTCACCTCGATGGTGCTGAAATCCACTTCGAAGTTGAGCTTGGTGCGCGGGCGCGGCTTGAGCGTCACTTCCACGACTTCGGCCTCGCCGTTCATGTTGCTGGAGAGGTAAAGCAGGCGGCTACCGGGCTTGTTCTTGCCCATGAAGTAGTCCTTGTCGCGGGTCACGCCGCCCACGTTGAAGCGCTTGATGTAGGCCGTGCCTTCCTTGCCGTCCTGGTGGATGACGTTATAGATATGGCGTTCGTCGTCCTTGTTGAACTTTTCCACGAGCACGATGTTCTTGCCCACGAAGTCCTTGTCGGAGACCTTCACGACCTTGAAGCTGCCGTCGGCCTTGAACACGATGAGGTCGTCGTACTCGGAGACGTCGAAGAGGTATTCTTCCTTCTTCATGCCGGTGCCCAGGAAGCCTTCCTTGCGGTTCACGTAGAGCTTCTGGTTCGCGAGGGCCACGTGCACGGCGCTCACCTGGCCAAATTCGCCGATTTCCGTCTTGCGGTCGCGACCTTCACCGTACTTCTTCAGAATGTTCTTGAAGTAGTTCACGGCGTAGTCGGTGAGGTGTTCCTTGTTGTAGTTCACTTCCTCGATCTTCTTGTCGAGTTCTTCGAGGAATTCGTCGGCTTTCTTGCGGTCAAAGCGGCTGATGCGGCGGACCGGAATTTCGGCCAGCTTGAGGATTTCTTCGCGGGTCACTTCGCGGCGGAGCTTGCGCACATAGGGCTTCAAGCCTTCGTCAATCAGCTGGACCATCTCGTCGTGGGTCTTTGCCTTCTTGATGACCTCGTAGACTTCCTTCTCGATGAAAATTTTCTCGAGGCTCGTCATGTGCCACTGGTCCTGCAGGTGCTTGAGCTCGTTGTCGAGTTCCCAGTCCAGCAGGTGCACCGTGTGGTCGGTGCTGAGCTTCAAAAGTTCGGTGGTGCTGCTGAATTTCGGCTTTTTGTCGATAATCACGCAGCTGTTGGCGGCGAGGGTCGTCTGGCAGTCGGTAAACGCATAGAGCGCGTCGATGACGACCTGCGGGTCGGAACCTGCCTGCAGGTGGATCTGGATTTCCACGTTTTCGGTGGTGTGGTCCACAATCTGCTTGATCTTGATTTTGCCCTTGTCGTTGGCCGCCACGATGGAGTCGATAAGGCTGTCGGTGGTGGTGCCGAAGGGAATTTCGCGGATGACCAGCGTCTTGTTGTCGAGTTTCTCGATTTTCGCACGGACCTTGAGGCGTCCGCCGCGCTGGCCGTCGTTGTATTCGCTCACGTCGATGATGCCGCCCGTGTAGAAGTCCGGGTACAGCGTGAACTTGCGGCCGCGCAGGTAGTCGATGCTCGCCTGGCACAGTTCCTTGAAGTTGTGGGGGAGGATGGTGGTGGAAAGGCCCACCGCGATGCCGTCCACGCCCTGGGCCAGGAGAATCGGGAACTTCGCGGGGAGCGTCACCGGTTCCTTGGAACGCCCGTCGTAGTTCGGAATCCATTCCGTCGTCTCGGGGTTGAACATCACATCCAGCGCGAAGTCGCTGAGCTTGCCTTCGATGTAACGCGGGGCGGCCGCCTCGTCGCCCGTAAGCGGGTTACCCCAGTTACCCTGCGGCTCGATAAGCAGGTTTTTCTGGCCCATGTTCACGAGGGCCGTGTAGATGGAGGCGTCGCCGTGCGGGTGGTAGTGCATGGTGTCGCCCACGATGCCCGCCACCTTGTGGAAGCTGCCGTCGTTCATCTCGTACATGGTGTGGAGAATGCGGCGCTGCACCGGTTTTAAACCGTCCTCGAAGTAGGGCACGGCGCGGTCGAGAATCGTATAGCTCGCGTAGTCCAGGAACCAGCCGTTGTACAGCTTTTCCAGGTGGTTTACGTTCGAAAGTCCTAAAGTTTTCTGTTCTTCGTCCATCTAGAGTTCCTCCACGGCTTCGGTGCGCAGGTTTTCGACGATGTAGTCCTGGCGGGCCTGGGTGTTCTTGCCCATGTAGTATTCCAGCAACTTGCCCAGGGAGGCGTCGCTTGGCATGGTGACGGTCTCCAGGTGCATGTTTTCGCCGATAAGCAGCTTGAAGTCCTCGGAGTCCATTTCACCGAGACCTTTGAAGCGCGTGATTTCCAAATCCTTCTTGTTGATTTCCTTCGCGGCCTTGTCGCGTTCCTCTTCGTCGTAGCAGTAGAAGGTCTTCTTCTTGTCCTTGCGGTTGCGTACGCGGAAGAGCGGCGCCTGCAATATGTAGAGGTGTTTTTCCTGCACGAGTTCCGGGAAGTACTGCAAGAAGAACGTCATCACCAGGAGACGGATGTGCATGCCGTCCACGTCGGCATCGGTCGCGATAATCACCTTGTCGTAGCGCAGGTCCTCGAGCCCGTTTTCGATGTTGAGGGCAGCCTGAAGCAGGTTCCATTCCTCGTTCTCGTACACGATCTTCTTGGAAAGGCCGTAGCTGTTCTTCGGCTTGCCGCGCAGGCTAAACACCGCCTGGGTCTTGGGGTTGCGGGCCGTGGTGATGGTACCGGAGGCGGAATTACCCTCGGTAATGAATATCATGGTCTCGCTCTTGAGCGGGTTCTTGGCGTCGGTGAGGTGCACGCTGCAGTCACGGAGCTTCTTGTTGTTGAGGTTAGCCTTCTTGGCGCGCTCGTTGGCGAGTTTCTTGACGCCGGCTAGTTCCTTGCGCAACTTTTCGTTCTGGTTGATGCGTTCCAGGAGCTTCTTGGCCGTGTCCTCGTTCTTGTGGAGGTAATTGTCCAGCTCGCGGGCCACAAAGTCCACAATCCAGGTACGGAGTGCAGGGCCGTTGGGGGCCGTGGTGGTGGACCCCAGCTTCGTTTTGGTCTGGGATTCGAAAACCGGTTCCTGGATGCGCACGGAAACGGCACCCACGATGCAGTTGCGCACGTCGGAAGCGTCGTATTCCTTCTTGAAGTGGTCGCGCACACCCTTCACCAAGCCTTCGCGGAATGCCGCCTGGTGGGTGCCGCCCTGGGTGGTGTGCTGGCCGTTCACAAAGCTGAAGTAGTGTTCGCCTTCCTGGTTCGAGTGTGTGATGGCGAACTCGATATCCTTGCCCTTGCAGTGGATGACCGGGTAGCGGATGGTGTCGTCGGTGCGGCTGTGTAGCAGGTCCAGAAGGCCGTTCGGGCTATTGTAATCCTTGCCGTTCATCACCAGCGTGAGCCCGTTGTTCAGGTAGGCGTAGTTCCAGATCTTCTCTTCCATGTAGGCGGGGAGGAACCGGAAGTTCTTGAACAGGTCGTTATCGGGCTCGAAATAGATTTCGGTGCCGTTTTTCTCGGTGGTGGAGGTAATCTTGAAGTCCTTCACCAGGATGCCCTTGCTGAATTCGGCGCGCTTGACCTTGCCGTCGCGGAAACTTTGTACGATAAACTTTGTAGAGAGCGCGTTCACCGCCTTGGTACCCACGCCGTTCATGCCCACAGACTTCTGGAAGGCTTCGGAATCGTACTTGCCGCCCGTATTCATCTTCGACACGCAGTCGATGACCTTCTCGAGAGGGATGCCGCGGCCGTAGTCGCGCACGCGGCAACTGTGGTCTTCCATGTCGATTTCAATCTTCTTGCCCGCGCCCATGGCGAACTCGTCGATGGAGTTGTCGATAACTTCCTTCGCGAGCACGTAGATGCCGTCGTCGGGGCTCTGTCCGTCGCCCAGCTTGCCGATGTACATACCGGGGCGGAGCCTAATGTGTTCGTACCAATCTAGAGTCTTGATGCTGTCCTTGTCGTACTTTACAGCCATTATCTACCTTTCAAAACTAAAAAAATGCCTTTTTTCGCCAATTTTAAGAAATTTCGCGAGATTTCTTGCGGAAGGAGCCCGAACTCGCGGCTCCGGTCCGCCCTTTGCCCCCAATATAGCAAAAATTTTTGTCAAAGAGTGACAATTTGTGCAGTAGGCAACCTTTTTTATATTTGTCCATATATGCGCAAGTTCGTTCCTGTATTTCTCCTGTGGCTTTCCCCGTTTTTGCTCCTTTTGTCCATTGTCTTGGCCTGTTCCGAAAACGACAAGTTTCTTGCGCATGGCACGACCGAAGAAGAGAATGCCCAGATTATCAAGGATACCGTCGCTTATCTCAAACTCCTGAAAACCTGGGAGCCGGAACAATCCGCCGATTCGGAAAAGGTCGTGCTCGAAGGGGATTCGTCCGTTTCGTGGTACAATGTTGTTTTCTTGAGAGCTCCGAAGCCATACTTTAACTATACCGATATGGGGGCCGACTCTGCCGTCTGCACTGTGAATGTCTATGAAGATGAAAACGGCGTCCGGCTTGTGGTGGACCTTGATTCTGCCAGGGAACTCTTTACGCAGCTTTTGCGGCGCGATTCCATGATGGCTATTGTCGTAGACCGTCTTGACAAGACCTATGATATGGACAATCCGGCAGCCGGTTGCAAGGCGGATTCCCTTTCCTTCGTGGAACGCTGTGAAAATGCAAAGGGATCGGTCGAGGATCAGCTCGGGCTTGCGTGCAATGAACTCCACTTGATCTGTACCCAGGAAATCATGCCGAACAAAACGGCGGAAGAGTTTATGGACAGTACGGCTACGGAGCTGAAGAGCCGTTGTGCGGATGCCCTGGGACTTTCCCTCAACGAAATGGGTAACGGGCGCCTCGACGGAAAGTTCTCGTGGCGCTACCTGAACCCTGAACTTTCTTATGGCGAGGTCGTGGACGAACGCGACGGGCAGGTGTATAAGACGATAGCCATCGATTCCCTTGTCTGGATGGCGGAAAACCTGGGCTATGCGGATAGCGATTTGACTCCGAGCCTGCTCGGGAAAAACTGGTGCTACGACAATGAACCGGACAGCTGTATAAAATATGGTAGGCTCTATACGTGGGGCGCGGCCATCGACTCGGTCGCCCTGGCGAACGATCCCGAAAATCCGCGGGAATGCGGCAACGGGACTGACTGCCGTGACTTGACCCATATCCAGGGGCTTTGCATGGACGGTTGGCATTTGCCGTCGTCTTCGGAAATACATATCCTTGAAGATGTGGCGGCAACGGGAACGCCTCATGTAGCTGTCGTTGGGCCGGACGATGAGTGGCCTTATGGTTCCATTACGCTCAGAAGCGCTTACCTTTGGGAATATGGTATCGATGCTTATGGTTTTTCGCTGCTGCCGGGCGGCTATTACCTTTTCGATACGGATGAATTCAAAAAAGTTGGCGAGGAGGGCTATTTCTGGTCGCTTGACTATGCCGAAGAATATGCCTGGATGTTTATTATGTACGATGGGAAGGCTGCTACCGGGTCGACGAACCTGGGAATCAACGAAAAGTACAAGTTCGCCATTCCGATCCGTTGCGTGAAGGATTAATCACAGGCTAGCGGAATTTGCTGAAAGAATCTGTCAAAAAAATTATTTTTACGAGAAAAGCATAGGAGGAATTATGAAACGATATTTTGGTGTTCTGTTGGCTTGTGCCGCGATTCTTGTTGCTTGCGGTGACGACGACAGCGACTTTGCGACCCGTCCCGATGGGAGAATGTCTTCATCCAGTGCCACGCCGAATTCGAACGGCAGCACAGAGGATTTCGATGCTCCCGTGAAACCCTGCAAGATGGGAAATGTGGATAATTGCGAGTACGGCACGGTGAAGGACGAACGCGATGGTCAGGTTTACAAGACCGTAAAAATCGGTGACCAGGAATGGATGGCCGAGAACCTCAATTTCGTAACAGACTCCAGTTTTTGCTATACAAACTCTGCGGACTCCTGCGCCAAGTATGGTCGCCTGTACTCGTGGAGTATTGCAATGGATAGTGCGGGAACGTGGTCTACGAATGGCGTGGGATGTGGGAGTAATCCTCCTTGTTCGCCAATATATCCGGTACAAGGAATATGCCCGCAAGGTTGGCATTTGCCGGATACCACGGAATGGGCTGCCCTTTTCACGGCTGTGGGTGGAAGTAGAAATTCTGAACGCGAATGGATATGGGATGGGGTGTGCAAGAAACTCAGGTCCGAGACCGATTGGCTAACCGAAGATTTATTCAGTTATGCACTCGATAGTGGCACTGATGCCTACGGGTTTTGTGCTTTACCGGCAGGTTTCAGGTATTCCAGTGGAGATTACACAAAAGAGGGTGGAGCTGCGTCCTTTTGGACTTCTAATCCGGACGATTACAAAAATGCGTACAATGTGGAGCTGAGCTACGGCTTTGACTATGCACGTATGACCAACCCCTATGGTGCGCCTTGGCAATCAGTCCGTTGCGTCAAGGACTAAAAAGAAAACCGCCGAGGAGGCCTCAGCGGTTTTAATCTTTATATAGGCGCGGTTTAGCGGAGCACGATGTCGCCGTTTGCGACGAGCTTGTCACGCAGCTTATTGTGGGCCTTGTTGACTTCGTCGTCGGTAAGTGTGCGGTCCATGGCCTGGTAGGTGAGGCTGTAGACCATGTTCTTCTTGCCGGCTTCGATCTTGTCGCCTTCGTAGATGCTCTTGAGGGTAATCTTCGCGAGGTTCTTGGGGTTGAGCCCCTTGATGCGGGCGACGATGTCCTCGTGGGTCATGGACTTCGCGACTTCGAGCGAGATGTCGCGGCTAGACGGCACCTGGCGGCTGAAGGCTTCGAACACGATCTTCTTGTGGGTCGCGTGTTCCATCTTGTCCATGTCGAGTTCCATCACGTAGGTGGTGTAGCTGATGTCGTTCGCGGCCATCACGGAGGGGTGGAGTTCGCCCATGGTGCCGAGCACCACGCCGTCGGCGAGGATTTCGGTCTGCTTGCCCGGGTGCAGGAAGATTTCAGGCTTGGCGGGCACGCGGAATTCCACCACGAGGCCAACGCGCTTGAGGAAGCTCTGCACGAATCCCTTGAACGCGGCAAAGTCAATCTGGGCGGGCTTGTCGTTGAGCGGGTTCACGTCGAAGTTCCCTGCAATCGTGAGGGCGACGAGGTTCGATTCGTCGAAGCCCGGGTCGCGCACGTCCTTGCGGTCGCGCTTGAACTGGCCCTTGGCCACTTCGAACAGGCGTACGGAACCCGGACGGTTCTTCTCGTTCTCGGCAACGCTCTTGAGGAGGTTGGGGAGGAGTGAAGTCGGGACTGCGCCGAGTTCTTCGGAGAGTGGGTTCAGGAGCAGTGCGGGCTTGCTGCGGCGGTCGTCGCTTTCGGGGCCAAAGAGGGCCTCGGTGCGGGCCTTGCTCGTGAAGCGCAGGCTCAAGCATTCATGCAGGCCCATCGCAGAGAGGGTCTTGCGAATCTTGCGGTTCAAAACTTCAATCGGCGGGAGTTCGTTCGGCTGCATCTTGAAGGAGGGCAGCGTGTACGGGATGTTGTCGAACCCGACGAGGCGGGCGACTTCTTCGATGAGGTCCACTTCGCGTTCGAGGTCGGGGCGGAAGCTCGGAATCTTGAACGTGATGGAGTCCGCCGTCTTGGAAACGACTTCGAGGGCGATGCCTGTGAGGAACTTTTCCACCTGGGCCATGTCAAGCTTCATGCCGATAACGCGTTCGGCCTGCGCGATGCGGAGCGTGACCACGTTGTTCTCTTTCTTGTGGTCGTCGCCGGTGTATTCGACGGTGCCCTTGAGGATGCGGCCGCCAGCCACTTCCTGGATGAGGGCGCAGGCGTACTTGCTGTATTCGTCCTGGGTCGCGAAGTCGATTTCGCGTTCAAAGCGGTAGCTGGAGTCGGTCGAGATGCAGAGGCGCTTCGCCTGCTTGCGGACCACCGTCGGGTTGAACCAGGCGCTCTCGAGGAACACGTTCTTGGTGGCATCGACGATTTCGGATTCGACGCCGCCCATCACGCCGGCAACGCAGGCCGGACGGTCGCCGTCGCAAATCACGAGGTCGTTTTCGACGAGTTCGTGAGCGGTGTGGTCAATCGTTTCAATCTTTTCGCCCTTCACGGCGCGACGCACCTTGATCTTGTTGCCGTGGAGCTGGTCCATGTCGAAGCTGTGGAGCGGCTGGCCCACGTCCATCAAAATGAAGTTCGTGATGTCGACGACGTTGTTGATGCTGTTCATGCCCACGGCGTGTAAAAGCTTCGCGAGCCAGGCGGGGGACTTTTCGACCTTCACGTCCTTGATGACGCGGCCCACGTAGCGGGAGCAACCGCAGCCGGGCACCACTTCGAGGCTGATGGCGGAACTTGCCGCCTCGGCATCCTCGTTCAAGGTGTAGGCGATGGGCTTGAGCGGGCGGTTGAACTTCGCTGCGAGTTCGCGTGCCACGCCGCGGTGGCTGAGTGCATCCGGGCGGTTCGGGGTCACGTTCAGTTCGTAGCACACATCGTACATACCGAGGCTCACGAAGGGTGTGCCGGCCGGAATGCTGTCGTCCAGCACCATGATGCCCGCGTGGTCGTCGCTGAGGCCGATTTCGTCTTCGGCGCAAATCATGCCGAAACTTTCCACGCCGCGGATCTTGGACTTCTTCATCTTGAGGGTGCCGCCGTCGGGGAGCGGGAGTTCTGCGCCAATCGGGGCGAGAACCACGGTCTGGCCTGCGGCAACGTTCGGGGCGCCGCACACGACCTGGAGCGTTTCCTTGCCGTCGTTCACGGTGGTGATGTGCAGGTGGTCGCTGTCCGGGTGAGCTTCGCAGGTGAGGACCTTCGCCACCACGAGCTTCTCGTAGACCTTGCCCGGTTCTTCCATGCCTTCGACTTCGAGGCCGATGGAGGTGAGGGCCTTTGCAACTTCTTCCGCAGATTCCGGAAGATCAACGTGACGTCTGAGCCAATTCAAAGAAACTTTCATCTTTCAATCCTTTATAGCATGGAACTTGCGACGAGCGCAACCCCCGTGCCTGCTTAAATTTTCGCGGGAAAATGTAGAAAAAATGGAAAAGAAAAGGAGAAAATATCTTAAACGGAGGCGCAGTTTGAGAGGTATTTCTGCAGTTCCTCGACGTAGCGCTCGCCCACAAGCCCGAGCAGCATGTTGCGCTTTGCAATGTAGCCGATTTCCATGACACGGTGGGCTTCCTCGCTCTTGTCCTTGAACGGGACGGCTAGGTAGTCTGAGCCGTTCAGTTCTTCGCAGATGATTCCGGAGCAGAGCGTGTAGCCGTTGAGGCCAATCATCAGGTTGAGCATGGTGGCGCGGTCGTTTGCCTTGATAGTGCGCTTGTATTCGTTTGTACTTAAAATCTCTTCGGCAAAGTAGAACGAGCTGTTGTCGCCCTGCTCGAAGGAGAGGCACGGATATTCCGCAAGTTCATCAAGCGTAATGAACTTGTTTTTTGCAAGCGGGTGGCCCTTCCACAGGTAAACATACGCCTTGCAGTCGATAAGCTTGTGGAACGCGAGGTCGCGGGCGTTCAGCAGGTTCGTGATAATCTTGCGGTTGAAATCGCTCAGGTAGAGGATTCCGATATCGCTCTTGAACGAGGCCACGTCCTCGATGACTTCCTTGGTGCGGGTCTCGCGGATGGCGAACTCGTATTTCTCGGTATCAAACAACTTAACAGTCTCGACAAAGCTCTTGACAGCGAAGGAGTAATGCTGAGTAGACACGCCGAACTTCTTCTTGCGCTTGCCAATCTTGCCGTACTTCTCGAGCACGGTTTCATAATGGTGGTAGAGTTCCCGCGCATACGAGATGAAGTCCTCGCCCTCGCTCGTGAGCTTGACACCGCGGCTCGTGCGGTTGAATATGAGGATATTCAGTTCGTCTTCCAGGTCGCGGATGGCGGCAGTGAGTGACGGCTGCGAGATATAGAGTTTTTCGGCGGCCTTGTTGAAGGAGCCTGTTTCTGCGATGGCGATGGCGTAACGGAGCTGTTGTAAAGTCATAAATTCCTACTAATTTGATAGGAAATATAGAAAATTTTCGAACGATGGAAAGGGGTAATTATAAATTTTCCCTATAATCCGCAGTTCCAGTTCTTGTCTTCGGGAATCTTGCCTTCGGAATTGGGCGTGTTGCGAGTGAACTGGTCGAGCTTTACGCCGTCCAGGTAGTCGCGGATCATTGTATCGAGCTCCGTCCAGACCGGGAGGGTGACGCATGTCTTGGCGCGAGGGCAGAGGTTTATCTTGGTGTCGAGGCAAGAAACAGGCGCAACGGAATTCTCCATGAGCGAAAGGATGCGCCAGACGCTGCATTCTCTGGGATCCACCTTCAATCGGTATCCACCGCCTTTGCCACGGGCGCCTTCGAGGAGTTTCCCGCGCACAAGCGTCCCGAGTATGCCTTCGAGGTATTTTTCCGAAATTTGCTCTCGTGCAGAAAGTTCCTGTAGCTTGGTGTATGTATCCTTGCCATTACGGGCCAGGTCTATCATCACGCGGAGTGCGTAGCGTCCTTTGGTCGAAATCCTCATGCTTTGAAAAATAGAACTTCTAGAACCGAACCGATGGTGGAGGCCTGTTCGAAATCCCCTTTTTTGCTAAATTTTGCACCATGAAATACACAGACGAAGCAAAACAGAATTTCAAGGCCCTCTCCAACAACCCCTATCCCGGACGCGGAATTATCCTCGGCGAAAGCGCCGATGGTAAGTCCTACGTGCAGGTGTACTGGATCATGGGCCGTAGCGTCAATAGCCGTAACCGCGTGTTCGAAATTGAACCCAAGACCGGCTTCATGAAGACGAAGGCCTTCGACGAATCCAAGCTCACGGACCCGCACCTGATTATCTACTACCCGGCACGCCACACGGCCGACGTGCAGATTATCACGAACGGCGACCAGACCGACACAATTTACGATGCTATCAAGCTCGGCGGCACCTTCGAAAGCGCCCTCCGCACGCGCCAGTACGAAGACGACGCCCCGAACTTCACGCCGCGCATCTCGGGCATCCACTACAAGAACGCAAGCCCCGCCGTGTACAAGCTCTCCATCCTCAAGAGCAGGGGCAACAGCGAAGAAGCCGGTTGCGAACGCATGACGTTTGAATACGAGAAGGCATTGCCCGGTCTTGGCCACTTTATCAGCACCTACGAAACCGACGGTAGCCCGATTCCTAGCTTCAACGGTTTCCCGAAACTGATGCCGATTTTCGACAACGCCGAAGATACGCTCAAAAAATACTGGGCCGCCCTGAACAAGGACAACAAGGTTTCCTTGATGGTCAAGTGGATTGACAAGAAGACCTTCAAGGCGAAAACGCTTATCGTGAATAAGAACAAATAGCAAGGTGAGTGTCGTGAGCAAGCTCGCTTGCTCATGACCGAACCGCAGCACTGTGGCTCGCGAAGCGAGCCCACAAGTAAGTCTTATTCCAGTTCGAGTTCGTTCTGAATGGCGCCTTCCATGCACAGAAGGCGCCTTTTCAAATCGGTGCCGAGCGCGTAACCGCCGATTTTTCCCTTGCTCGTCACTACGCGGTGGCAGGGGATGATGACCTGGAGCGGGTTGTTGTGCAGCGTGTTCCCGACGGCGCGTTCTGCGTTCGGGTGCCCGATGGCTTCGGCGACCTGCTTGTACGTCCACGTCTTGCCGTAGGGAATCTTGCGGGTGGCCTCGAGGACGCTTACTTGAAATTCGGTGCCGTGGATTGCGATGGGGACGGTGAATTCGGTAATCTTCCCGGCGAGGTATTGGTTCAGTTCCTTGACAACATTGTTGTAGGCTTTCGCGGTGGAACGCTTCAGCGGGATGTCGGTATCGGCTGTCGCGTAGGCGCAGGCCTTGACCGAACTCGGGACAATCGACGATTCGCCCGAGCCCGAAAAGCGCAGCCCGCAGAGGGTGTTCCCTTCGAACGTGAAGGTCCATTCGCCCCACATGTTGCGGTGCTGGATGGTCTGGATGTTTTTTTGCGCTTTTCCCATGCCTGAAATATACACAATTTGGAGGTGTAGCTGCGTTTTTTTATATTTATGACAGGTGGTGTCGTGGGAAAATAGGAGGAATTATGGAAAAAAGATGTGCTCGGCGCGGTATCCAGGCGCTTTTGGTGGCGAGCCTGGCTTCTGCAGCACTTATTGCCGGATGCGGTGACGACGAGAGTTTCTCTCCGGTCGCCAAAAACCGCGGCTATGACTACGCGTTTGTAAAAACAAACGAATTTGCGGAATACCCTTGCAACGAGATGCGCGAAGGCCGCGATGCGGTTGTCGGACGCGACAAGGACCGCTACGAGTGTATTTTCGACGAACGGGATTCCGTCTACCTGTGGGCGGGCGAGTCGGACACTCTTACGGCGAAGGGTCATGAATTTGTCCGAGCCGAATCGTCCAACAGCGAGGAAGAATCTTCCGATAGCGACGGTTTCTCGTCGAGCCGGTATTCATCCAGCAGTTCGCTGTACAGTTCCTCTAGCTACTCCAGCAGTTCTCGCTACAGCTCTTCCAGTTATTATTTTGATACCACCTGGACTTTTAGTGAAGACCATATCGGCCTGGCGTCTATCCCTTTACCCTGACCACCAAGGACGAGCTGCTCAACCCGGACGTCGAATACGGAACAATGTTGGATGAACGCGACGGCCAGGTCTATAGGACCGTAATCGTTGGAAACAGGGTCTGGATGGCTGAAAACCTCAATTTTGCAGGCAACGACGATTATCCGCTTGTGCTCGAACGTTCGGCATGCCTTAATTTCGATGATGACAACTGCGCCTTGCTGGGCCGATTGTATTCACGTGAAGCTGCCATGGACAATGTCTCCTGCATGTTTGGAGTCTCCTGCGATATAGGGGATACCTTGGTTCGCGGTGTATGCCCCAAGGGATGGCACATTCCATCTAACGCCGAGGCCTTGGCTCTAGTAAACGCTTTTGGCGATGAACTTGGTGACGTCCGGTCTGCAAAGGGTTGGTCCTCTTATAAAGAAGGGGTTAATACCTCGGGCTTTTCGATGCCGGCATCGGGGTGTCTTGATTTCGGGGATGATAGATTTGAAAGCCCCGGAAAGACAGGATACGTTTGGGCCTATTTAAAAGGGTCGAATATGAGATACCTGATTTTCCGCGGGCCGTCGGATAATGATGTTATTATACATTCCGGTTATTCGAGCAATATTTTCGTCTCGGTTCGCTGCGTTTCGGATGATACGTTGAAAGTAGCCTTGTCTTCTTCTTCAAGAGTGTCATCTTCGAGCGTGTCTTCGTCGAGTAGCGTGAAGTCATCTAGCAGTTCTGTGGTTTCTTCTGCGTCCAAGGATAACTTCTTCAACTCGGATGTCACCTACGGATCTCTGAAGGATAGTCGCGATGGGCAGGTGTACAAGACCGTCGAAATAAATGGTACTACATGGATGGCGGAAAACCTGAACTTTGCAGGAAACAGCGACTGGCCGCTCCCGAAGAACTATTCCTACTGTTACGGCGGAATCGCCGCCAACTGTGCCCTATATGGAAGGCTGTATGACCGCGCCGCAGCCATGAACAGCACCACTTGCGGTTATGGAAAGTCGTGTAGCTTATATGATGGCTTGAATAGGGGCGTGTGTCCAGACGGGTGGCATATTCCGTCAGAAGAAGTCGACGATTTGATGGACTTCACTTTGGGCAACAGGAAGACCTTGCGGTCAGTGGACGGATGGGTTGATAGGGAAGTCGGTGCGAATGAATCAGGTTTTTCTCTGGTGGGCTCCGGAGTCAGGGCCGACAAGAACTATGTAAATCAGGGCAGGTTTGCTGCGCTCTGGTATTATTCCACCGGAGTTGTCCAAAACTATCTGGTATTTTCGGGTGTCGAGGACAAGATGTATTTGACGGAAAATTCGAAAGAGACGGTGTACATTTCGGTGCGTTGCGTGAAGGGTGCGGGTGCCGAACCCGCTTCTTCGGGCAGTACAAAATCATCAAGTAGCGGGAGTTCGTCGAGCGTCGAAAGTTCCTCGAGCGAAGAATCTTCGAGTTCGTTTGATAAGACCGTGCTTTTCAATTCGGCGGTAAGCTATGGCGAAATGACGGACTCGCGCGATGGACAGACGTACAGGACGTTGAATATAGCGGGGCGTACCTGGATGGCGGAAAACCTGAACTTTGCGGATTCTTCGAAACTCCCCATCCTGGAGGGGAACAACCGCTGCTATGATGATGACCCGAGCGAATGCGAAGCCTTTGGGCGCCTGTACAGCAGGGAGGCCGCGCTGAACGACAGTCGTTGCACTTGTTATAACGGAACGTGCCCCTCGATGTCTGGCAATGTTCAGGGCATCTGCCCCAGCGGGTGGCATATCCCTTCGAAAAGCGAGGCGGAACAACTGGCGAACTTGAACGGGAATCAGGCTAGTAGTCTGAATTCGTCCTATGGGTGGGCTACAGACCGTAGAGGCAACAATTCTACGGGCATGTCCTTTGTGGGAGCCGGTGTGTATCAACGCCAAACTGGCTCTGTCGGATTTAAGGGAAAGGGAAACTATACCAATCTGTGGGTTTACGACGTGTCGACCCCGAATGAAAATTGGTATCTGATGGATGTAGGAAAAAGCGCATCGGGAAACGGGACCATAGCGGTCATGGATGACGCCGGATATGATCCGTTTTATACTGTCCGCTGCGTTAAAAACTGACGGAGCCCAAGGAGGGGATAAGAAGCGCCATTCTAGGAGCATAATTGCCCCAAAAACTGTTTTTTAACTATCTTTCAGCTTGAAGTGCAGATTACAAAGCTAAAGATTTTTGGATTCAAGTCCTTTGCCCAGAGGACGGAAATTAACTTCCCGACGAAGGGACTTACCGCCGTGGTTGGTCCGAACGGTTGCGGCAAGTCTAACATTACCGACGCCATCCGTTGGGTTCTGGGCGAACAGAAGGCTGCCCTCTTGCGCATGAGCAAGATGCAGGACGTGATTTTCAGCGGTACCGAGGAACGTGCCGCGATGAGCCTTGCCGAGGTCTCCATCGTCATCGACAACAGCGACGGTACCCTCGCTTCGGAATATTCCGAAGTAATCGTCACTCGCCGCGTCCACCGCGACGGGTCGGGCGAATACCTCATCAACAACCAGGAATGCCGCCTGCGCGATGTCCATGCGCTGCTATTCGACTCCGGTCTCGGTTCGAGTACCTATTCGCAGATGAACGCCGACATGATCAAGTCGGTGCTTAGCGATAAGGCGGACGACCGCCGCGTGCTGTTCGAAGAGGCTGCGGGCGTGAGCAAGTACCGCCAGCAGAGGAAGGAGGCCGTGCGCCAGCTCGAACGCGTGCAGATGGACATGGAGCGCGTGGAAGACAACCTGCGCTCTACCCGCCGTTCCGTACGCCAGTACGAGACCCAGGCGGAAAAGGTCGAGGAATACAAGAAACTCAACAAGCGCCTTCGCGAACTGGACCTCTCGGTTAGCCTCGACAAATTCGAAGATTTTAAGGAAGGTCTCGAGACCCTGAATACGTCGGCCCGCCGCATGGAGCACGAGGTCGAGTCATCCAAGACGAAGGCGACCGAACTCCAGACGAAAATCGAGGAAAAGAAGCTCGATATCAGCGAAGACGAGAACGCCTACCGCGAACTGGAACGACAGGTCCAGGCGGCGACCATCGAACTCAATAACCTGAACAACGACATTGTGCGCTTGCGCGATTCCATTTCGGCCATGGAGGCCGCGAACGAGAAGGCGCAGGAAGAAATTACCCGCAGCAACTCGAAGGTCGATGAACTCATCCGCGAACGTGAACGCCTGGAAGAAGAAAACGCGGTGCTCGGAAACGACAGCGAGATGGACGAGATGAATTCCCTCCTGGAACGCGAACGCGAAGCGCTCCAGGTGATGCGCGACCGCCTCGATGACTTGCGCATGCGCTCCAGGGAACTTTCCAACGAGCGCCTGCAGACGGCAAATGCCGTGAACGCGCTGCGCGGCCGTTTTGAACGCGCGGATGCCGAAACCGATATGCTGCGTTCGAACGTCGAAGGCTACAACGCCGAACTCGAAAGTTTATATGCAAAGAAATCCGAAGCCGAGTCGGCTGCCCGCGATATCCAGCAGGGCATGGACGAATCCCGTTCGGCTATAACGTCTCTCGAAGAACAGCGCTCCGTGCGAGAAGAACGCATCGAGTCGCTCAAGGCCGACCTGCAAGGTTTGCAGGCCCGTATCGCCGAACTCAAGAACGACGAGGCGAGGCTCCAGTCTCGGATCGACGTGCTCCAGAGCGTGTCGCAGGATGCGTCCGATGCGAACCGCTGGATTGCCGAAAACAAGGCCAATCTTGCGCGTGGGCTCCTTTCGGAGCGCCTGGATGCGCCTCCCGAATATGCGTCCCGTGTCGAAAGTGCCCTTGGCGACATGCTTGATTCCGTCGTGGTCGAAAATTCGGCTGCCGCAAAATCCCTTGTCGAAGCACTGCGCGAACAGAACGTGGGCCAGGCTCTCATGGCTCTCGTTTCCAATCCGCGTCCGCCTTATGCCGGCACGGTGGAAGGGGAGGGCGTTGTCGGTCCCGTCTCGAATTTTGTCAAGACGGATGATACGACCCGCGCATGGCTCGATGGAGTCCTTTCCCGCTACATCCTGGTCGAATCTTTTGATGCTGCCCTGAATCTTTCGCTCAAGTACGGCAGTGAGGACCTTTGCTTTGTCGCTCCCGAGGCGAGCATCCGCACGGCGGGTCTTGTCTCGACGGGTGCCCCCACGTCCGGCTCGCTCAGCCGCAAGAACGAGATTGCCGAGGCCGAGAAGGCGCTCGCCGGGGCCTTGGATGAACTTGGACAAAAGCAGGACGAAGTTGCTCGTCTGCAGGAGACCTTGGACGAGGAACAGCAACTCCTTGTCTCGCTCAACGACGATATCCGCGAAATGCAGAATTCGCTTCTCGGAGGCGATGCCGCCATCTCTATCCAGAAGAATACGGCGGCGACCTGCGAGCTGCGCATCGCACAGCTGGAGCAGGCCCGCGAGCAGGCCACTCGTCGTATCGACGAGGCCCAGGCGACGCGGGAATCGGATGCCGAACTGTCGGCAGCCGAAGTTGCCGCCGAGCGTGCAGAAACTGAATATTCCCGTGTGAACGATGAACTCCAGGAACAGGAGACGATGTTCCGCGAAAAGGATGAGGAAGTCCGCGACCTCGAACGGAGCGCCCTCGACAAGAATGCGAAACTTGCGCAGAATACGAGCCGCCTCGGCAATATCGCCGACCAGATTGAATTCCTTGGAAACGTCATCCAGTCCCGTAATGACGAAATCGCGAAGAACAACGAAGCTTCGGAAAAATTCAAGTCCGATATCGAAGGCTTTGCCGACCAGCTTCAGACGAAGGATTCGGCGCTCCGCGAACTCGAAAGCCAGCGCGACCTGGCCCGTGAAAAGTACGAACTCGTATCGGGAGATCTCGAAGAATGGCGTTCCGAGGTGAACCGCCTCCGCGACGACATGATCGAGAAGATGAAGGACTTGAACGATGTGGGCCGCCGACAGGAAGCCTTGCAGGCGAACGTCGAGAGGCTTTCGGAACGCATCACCAACGAATATTCCGTTGACCTGGCTAATCCCGAAGGCGTCGAACGTGTGGAGTATAGCCAGCCTGAGGCCGATCGCGAAATCCGTGAACTTCGAGGCAAAATCAAGGACCTGGGCCCCATCAATGTGAACGTGATGGAAGACTACGAAGACGAGAAGAAGCGCCTGGAAGAAGTCGAGAAGCAGTTTGACGACCTCGACCGTGCCCGCGCCTCGCTCGACCGCACCATCACCAAACTCGACGATATCGCCCGCACGCGCTACCTCGAGACGTTCGAACGCATCCAGAAGAATTTCCAGTTCGTGTTCAGCAAGCTGTTCCTGAACGGCGAAACCAAGATGAGCCTCGTGGAAAAGCTCGACGAGAACGGCAAGCCGATGGACATTCTCGATGCCGATATCGAAATCAACGTCCGCCCGACCGGCAAGAAAATGCGTGGTATCAAGGCGCTTTCCGGCGGTGAACACGCTCTTACTGCAACAGCGCTGTTGTTCGCAATTTACATGGAAAAGCCTTCGCCGTACTGCGTGCTGGACGAAGTCGACGGCCCGCTTGATGACGCTAACGTCGGTCGCTTCATGGCGCTGCTCCGCGAATTCAGCAAGCAGACCTTGTTCATCGTGGTGACGCATAACAAGCGTACCATGGCCGAAGCCGACATGCTCTACGGTGTGACCCAGGAAATCAAGGGTATTTCCCGCATCGCCAGCGTTCAGCTCGCCGACGCAACTAAGTTCGCGATTTAGTATGCCCCGTACACCTCATACAGTCATCCCCGCGAAGGCGGGGATCTTCGCTTTCAAAGGTTTCGTCTTCGCCGCTCTTTCTGCCATTTGCTATGGCACGAACCCACTGGGTGCTTTGCATTTATACGCACAGAATTACTCGCCGGAGACGGTCCTCTTTTACCGATTTTTCACGGCGGCGATTCTCCTTTTTGTGGTTATTCTCGCGAAGGGTTCGCATTTTAAAATCTCGTTTCGCGAGTTCCGTGCTCTTGTCGCGTTCGGATTCCTCTTTGCAGTGAGTTCGCTTACATATTATGCTTCGTTCAAGTACATGGATGCGGGGCTTGCTTCAACGCTATTGTTCCTTTATCCGCTAGAAGTCTCGGTGCTCATGGCGGTGTTCTTCAAAGAGAAAATCAAGACCTGGACCATCGTTTCGATTGCGGTCTCTATGGCTGGCGTGGCGCTCCTGTATCGCGGCAGTGACGGTACCGCGCTTAGCTCGGTGGGGCTTGCACTCGTTTTTGCGTCTTCGCTCTCGTATGCGATTTACATGGTGATGGCAAACCGCATCAACCTGCAGATGGGGGCGGTGAAGATGACGTTTTACGCCATCTGTTTCTGCCTTCTCTTCTTGTTGCTTTATTCGGTAACGCTCGGTTCTGGCCTCCCGCCGCTTTTTACGCAGGCAAGTTCGTGGGGCTGGGGCTTTATGCTTGGCCTCGTGCCGACGGTGCTTTCGCTTATCTTCATGGTCAAGGCCGTTAAAATCATCGGCTCCACGCCCACGGCAATTCTTGGCGCTTTGGAACCCGTGACCGCCGTGACGATTGGCGTGACTGTGTTTGCCGAAACGCTGACGACGCGCATCATGGCTGGCATCGCCTTGATTCTTGTGTCTACCGTGCTTATAGCCATCAAGCGAAAATAGCGTCTGTAATTAATTTCGCGACCACTTTTTACTATATTCCCGAACATGCAGACAACCTGTTCAAAATGCAATAAGGAATTCAATGACAAGGTGGGAATGTCCCCCTTGCAGAGCAACATGGCTATCCGCGTGCGCAACAGGGTAGGGAACATCTGCCCCGAGTGTCGCGAGGAAATTTGCAGGACGCGTCGTGGATGGTGGAAGATGTTTTTTTACGACCTGAAGGTCGCCGCACTCTGCTTCTTGATTCTCTTGCCGGTGTTCCTGCTGTTTGCTGCGCTGACTGCGTTTCTCGCACTATATGTGCTGTAATCTAGGCTTGGCCTCAATCGGGTAAAAAAGTATAAAAACGAAAACGCCTCTCTATTGAGAGACGTTTTTCGCGGGATAGACGAGGCTTGAACTCGCAACCTCCGGCGTGACAGGCCGGTGCTCTAACCAAAATTGAGCTACCACCCCAAATCGTTTCCGATTTTCGGTAGTGGGCGATAACGGATTCGAACCGCTGACATTCTGCTTGTAAGGCAGACGCTCTGAACCAACTGAGCTAATCGCCCGAAATTTTAATCCTGCTTGTCCTGCTTTTTGCCGGTCCAGAGGATTCCGAGAGGAATCACGACTACGTAGGCAACGACCAGGATGAGAGGAGCAACCGTGAGGCTTACCGGATTATCTGCCGGGCCGGTGGCGAGGCAAAGGAATCCGATTGCGAGCAGTAAAACGCCGATTGCAATAAGAACAAAATTCTTTTTATTCAACATTTACTACCATCCTTTGGGTTACGTGCCAAATATAAAAATATTTCGCTTGTTGTCAAGTAAAAACGCGCTTTTCACACGAAAAAGCCCGGTTTTGTCCGGGCTGCGTTTCGTTTAGTATTCGTTTGGTACCAAGGGGGCGGGGGGCTCGGCGGGCGCCGCAGGCCCGGTCGCCGGTTCGGCGTTTGTCTCGCTATTGCTTGGCGAAGGACCCTTGTCCCAGACGCTTTCACTTTCGGAGAGTGGCGAAGTGTCCCATGGACTCTTCTGCCCTGACGGAGATTCTGTTTCCGAGTAGTTCCTGTAGTTGATGGGAATGAAAACTTCGTCGGGGTATGCCTGATACAGGTACAGCGAAGTGAAGTAGGTGCAGAAGCCCCAGAGCACGCTGGCGGTCGTCATTTCGCGGCGGATGGACTTGCTGCCCACGATTTTGCCGTTCTTGACGAGTTCCAAGTCTAGAGTGTGCGGACTTCCTCGCTGTGAAATCTTGCAGTCCTGGCTACTTTCGCAAAGAAGTGCTCCGTTGCCGTACACTTCGTAGTTGCGGCCATCTGCAGCCATGATTTTTGTCTGGCTGAAGAAGCAACCGCAAAGGCTAAGCGATGAGGCCAGGCAGGCTACACATAAGAACCTGCTTGCGTACTTCATTAGAACCCGTAGCCCAGTTTGAGGTTGAACATGAATCCCTGGAAGAGCTTGCGGGACTTGCTGGGCAGATCGCTGTCGCTATCCCAGCTGTCGTATTTGTTCCATTCTTCGTCGGTAATCTCATCCTTGGGTTCTGCCAGCTTGTAGAAGTTGACGAAGTACTTGGCTTCGGCGAAGAGGACGATGTTGCTTGCGCGGTTGAGCATCACGCCGCCGCCGACGAAAGCTCCGATGCCGGATTTCGAATCCGAGTAGCTCTTCTTCGTGTCTTCTTCGGTCGTCTTGTAATCTTTAATGGAAGAATCGTAGCGTGAGACCTTGGAATGGACCGTAACGTCGGTATTGTAGTCGACGGCCGAGTAGTTCATACCGCCACCGATGTAAGGAGCAATAAACTTGCGGCCGAAGGCGTAGTAGGCGGAAATGGCGAAGTCTAGGTAGTTGTAGCGGGAATCGTCGCTCATGCCCCAGAAGTTCGCATCAAGGCCGATGAGGAAGCTCTGGGTGTCGTACATGCCGAATATGTTGAGACCGGGAGCCATGTCGACGGAGGGGGAGAGCGGAACCATGCCGCCAAGGCCCAAGCCGAAGTAGGAATACGCTTTCATGCGCTTGGGCTGCTTGGTTTCGTTCTGGGTGACGTTATAGATGTCCTGCTCGTTGGTCGCCTTCTGCTTTGTGCCGATGGTGCGGGCCACGCGCTGGATAATCGGGTCGAAGTCATCGGGGTTTGCTGCCTTGAGGCGGTCCTGCCAGATAGGTGCTTCGCTTCCGGTATTGTACAGCTTGAAGGACAGGATTACGTTTTCGCCCAGGCGGGTGAATTCGGCAATGAGGATCTTGGAGCAACCCTTGGATACGGCCTTGTTGTTGAGGGTTTCCGGCTTGCTGATGTCGACACTGTCTTCGACGGTTCCTTCAATGAGAATGAAGCGGCCGTCGTCTTCAATGTAGGTCTTCATGAGCTTCTGGGCTGCAATGCCGTAGTCGCTGTGGATGTTCGTTGTGCCGACTGGCGGCATGTAGACTTTTTCTGCGGCGGTCGCATAGGCTGCGAAAATAGCGGCAGAAATCAAGATGCTTCGAATGAACTTTTTCATGGTGTTCCTCCTTGTTTATGCATACAAAATATAAAAAAAAACGTTAAAAGCAAAGGCCTTTCCTATGGAACGGCCTTTTTGCTGATTTGTGTGCGAAAAATGACGATAAAATGCGCCATTTAGGGGTTAATCTTTTATTTTTTCCTTGTTTTTTTGCTTTCGAGCCATTCGTCGAAGGTGATGCTGCGGTCGAGTACACCGTTCGGCGTGAGTTCGAGCACGCGGTTTGCGACCGTTTGCACGAATTCGTGGTCCTGGGAGCAGAAGATAATCGGGCCCTGGAATGCGGTGAGGCCGTTGTTGAGGGCGGTAATCGCTTCGAGGTCGAGGTGCGCGGTCGGTTCGTCGAGCAAGAGGCAGTTTGCGTTTGCAAGCATCATCTTGGAGAGCATGCAGCGCACCTTTTCACCACCGGAAAGAACGTTGGCACTCTTGAGGGCTTCTTCGCCGGTAAAGAGCATTCGGCCGAGGAATCCGCGGATGAAGGTTTCGTCTTGTTCCTTGCTGTACTGGCGCAGCCAATCCACGAGGGAGAGGTCCGTGCCGAAGTAGGCATCGTTGTTCTTGGGGAAGTAGCTGTAGCTGATGGTGTTGCCCCACTTGAGTACGCCATCGGGTGCCTTGGTTTCTTCGGCGATGAGCTGGAAGAAGGCGGTCTTGAGCGTGTCGTATTCGCCGACGAGTGCTACTTTGTCCCCATTATTGAGACTAAAGTCAAGTCCCTTGCAAATAATTCCGTCACCGCCGTCGATGGTCGCGTTCTTGACTTCGAGTACGATTTTGCCCGGTTCGCGGTCCATCTTGAAGTTGACCCACGGGAACTTGCGGCTCGATGCCGGCATTTCTTCGACGGTCATCTTGTCCAAAAGCTTCTTGCGGCTGGTGGCCTGCTTGGCCTTGGCGGCGTTACTGGCGAAGCGGCGGATAAACGCCTTCAATTCTTCAATCTTTTCTTCGGCGCGGCGGTTCTGGTCCTTTCTCTGCTTCTGGGCGAGCTGGCTAGCTGCATACCAGAATTCGTAGTTACCGCCGTAGATGTTAATCTTGCCGTAGTCGATATCGCAGGTGTGCGTGCAGACCGCATTGAGGAAGTGACGGTCGTGGCTCACCACGATCACGATGTTTTCGAAACGTTCGAGATAGTCTTCGAGCCAGCCGACGGTTTCCAGGTCAAGGTGGTTTGTCGGTTCGTCGAGCAGGAGAATGTCCGGGTTGCCGAACAAAGCCTGCGCGAGGAGGACGCGGATTTTCTGGCCACCGTCGAGGTCTGCCATCAGGTTGTAGTGCAAATCTTCAGGAATGCCGAGGCCCTTCAGAAGCACGGCCGCGTTGGAATCGGCTTCGTAGCCGCCGATTTCGCCGAAGCGTGTCTCGATTTCCATGGCCTGCATGCCTTGTTCTTCCGTCATTTCGGGGAGCGCATAGAGTTCGTCGCGCTTCTTGCCGAGTTCGTAGAGTTCGGGGAAGCCCATCATGACTGTTTCGAGGACGGTATTCTGTTCGTAGGCGAAGTGGTCCTGCTTGAGGACGGCGATGCGTTCGCCCGGGTCCTTGGTGACTTCGCCGGTGTTGGGTTCGAGTTCGCCCGAAAGGATTTTAAGGAACGTGGACTTTCCGGCGCCGTTGGCACCGATGACTCCGTAGCAGTTGCCGCGCTTGAAGGAGAGGTTCACTTCCTTGAAGAGGACGCGGCTACCGTATTGAAGACTGACATTGGAAACGTTGAGCATGTATTATATATAAATGATAAATGGGGTTAGGCTTGATTTGCTTTTTCAAGTTCGCGAGCGTTGATGATGAGCATCTGCAGGCGGTTCTCGATGTTCGCGAAACTGGTGTCCGGGTCGTAGTCGAGCGAAAGAATCTGCACGTGCGGGCAACGCTCCTTCACGGCCTTGGTGAGGCCGCGGCCACTGATGTGGTTTGCAAGGCAGGCGAACGGCTGCAAGATGATGTAGCTGTTCACGCCATGTTGCGCATTGTACAGGATTTCGCCCGGGATAAGCCATCCTTCGCCGGTGTTGTATGTCGGGTCGATGATGTCGGTGACATAGTCCTTGAGCTCGTAGCAGTCTGCGTGGTGTTCGTAGAGCTTGAACTTGTGCATGGACTTGCGGGCGGTTTCTACGGCATGCGTGTAGACCTTCGCCGTCACGCCGCCTTCCACGCGGTCCATGAGCGGGTTCGCCGAGAATCCGCGTTTGATTTTTTCGCTACGTACGACTTCGTCGACGCGGAAGAAGTCCGTCATGCCCGGGAGGTAGACTTCCATCCCGTTGTTCATGAGGTATTCTTCCACGAACCCGTTTGCACTCGGGTGGTAGTTCATGAGGATTTCGCCAAGTACCGCTACGCGGGGCTTACGGATTCCGCGTTTGCGATCTTCGGTAATCTCGACACCATTGAACGCTTCGATGCACTGCTCGAAGACCTCGATGAGCTTGGAGGGGCGCACCAGCTGCGTGGTGGTGAGGTGACCTGCCACGGCGATAACCTTCGGCATCCACTCGTCGTAGACTTTTTGCGTGTCGCCCTTGTTGACTTCGTAGGGTCGCAGGGCTCGGTACATGGTCTCGATGGCATCCATCGTGACAAGGCCCCACAGCATGTGGAGGCGGAAGTCGAGCCCGAGCTGGAAGCCCGGGTGCATGCCTTTGTAGTCCACGCCGGTTGTGATGATGGTGACGTCCTTGAAACCGGCCTCGTCGAGGGCCTTACGGGCGAGTACCGCGTACTGCACGGCACGGCAGTTCTCGCAGTTCTTTGCAAGGCACATGGAGACAGCGTTCTGCGGCACATCCGGGTGATTGACGAGCCACTTCAGGGCTTCGCCGATGTTCACCTGGCAGGGGAAGCAGATATCGTTGTGCACGAATTTTTTGCCGAGCTCGATGGCTTCCTTGTCGGCCACGGGCAGGTATTCGGCGATGTAGCCTTCGCGCTTCATGTACTCGCTCGCGAGCACGGTAAATGCAGGAGAGAGGTTCGGCGTGAGGATACGGCGACGCTGCTTGTCTTCGGCGACGAACGGAGTGTGGTATAGCGGTTCGTGGCTTTCGGGCTTGTCGGGGAGGTTTGCCGCACGGCGTGCCTTCACCGTCTCGATGAAGCTCTTGATGCGGATGCCCACGGGGCCGCGGGCGTCGCCCTCGTCGAGCTTGAGCATGAGCATTTCCTTGTTGGAATCAAGGTGCAGCATGCGCATCATTTCGTCGGTCAAAATTGAGTCGTGACCGCATCCGAAGCTCACGATTTGCGCGAGTTCGATGTTCGGGTCCTTCGCCGCAATCATGGTGGCTCCAATCATGCGCAAGTGGAAGGTGTTCTTGATTTCGATACGGGTGTGGCTCGGCACATCCTGGTCGTACACGCCCGGGAGCGATTCGGTGGTGAGCACCGGGATGCCCATGGCGGTAAAGTGGCTCGCGATGTTGTGGTTGATGAGCGTATCCGCATGGTAGGGGCGGCCCGCAATCACCACGGCAAAACTGTTCTTCGCGCGTACGTCGTCGAGAATCTTCTGGCCTTCTTCCAAAAGGGTCGTGCGGTAGCTGTTGAGAGCCTTCTCGCCTTCGGTCACGGCCTTGTCCAGGAGCTTCTTGTCGAGTTTCCAGTGTTCGTGGAACCAGTCTACGGTCTGGCTTCTGCGGAGCTTGGTGTTGAACCAGTGGAAAATCGGCTGGTCCATGGGGACGCCGTAATTCTTTTCGGGCTCGTCGGTGTTCTTGCAAACGTTCGGGTAGGCCTGCACCACCGGGCAAACGGATGTTGCCGTGAACTTGGTGTGGTCGCTCGGGATGGCAACCATCATCGGGAAGAAGATGCGGTCGACCTTCTTTTCAATGAGGCTGAGCACGTGACCGTGTACAAGCTTTGCCGGGAAGCACACGGTGTCGGAGGGCACGCTGTGGAGGCCCGCTTCGAACATCTTGTAGTCGCTCTGGCGGCTTACCACGACGGTATAACCGAGGCTCGTGAAGAACGCCTTCCAGAAGGGGAGGCTTGCCCAGAATTCCAGCACGCGCGGGATACCGATGGTCTTGCCCGTATTCTCGACGAGCTTTGCCGGGGCGTAGTCCTTGACCAACAGCTGGTTCGTGCGCTTGATCATGTCGGGCACGGAGAGCATCTTCTTGTTGATTTCGGCGATGAGGGCCTTCGTCTTCGGGTCGTTCGGGTCGGCGGTGACCTCGCCACGTTCGCAGCGGTTGCCCGTCACGAAACTCTGGCCGTCACTGAACGTGACGATGGTGCGGGAGCAGTGGTTGGTGCAGTACTGGCAGAGCTGGCCCGGCTGGTTGTGCCAGCTGAAGGTCTTCATGGCCTCGAGGCCGATAAAGCTCGACTTGAGGTCCGGATTTTCCTTGCGCTTCTCTTCCATGAACTTGCGGGTGAGGAGCGCGATACCGATAGCGCCCATTTCGCCCGGACGTTCGGGACGGATGGGCTTGAGGCCGGTGTACTGCTCGAAGGCGCGGAGGACCGCGTTGTTCTTGAACGTACCGCCCTGCACCACGACCTTCTTGCCGAGGGTGTTGAGGTTACGGATACGGATAACCTTCGTAAACACGTTGTTGATGATGGAGCGGCAGATACCCGCGATGATGTCTTCGGGCTGCTTGCCGTCGCGCTGTTCCGTGATGATGGAACTGTTCATGAACACGGTACAGCGGGAACCGAGCTGCGAGGGGCTTTTTGCGTTGAACGCGAGTTCCGCAATCTTTTCCATCGGGATGCCGAGGCTGCGGGCGTAGGTTTCGATAAAGGAACCGCAACCCGAGGAGCAGGCCTCGTTCAAAATGATGCCGGTGACGACGCCGTCCTGCACGGAGATGGCTTTCATGTCCTGGCCGCCGATGTCGAGGATGAAGCTTACGTCGGGGCACAGGCGCTGGGCGGCGTTCGCGTGCGCGACCGTTTCCACGGTATGGTAGTCGGCATGGACGGCCTTTGCGAAGAGCTGTTCGCCGTAGCCGGTGGTGCCCACGCCCAAAATGTTGAGCTTGCAGCCGTATTCCTCGTAGCGGTCGGCGAGCTCGTTCATGGCGCGCTTCAAGACGGCGAGCGGTTCACCGTCGTTACTGGCGTAGAACCCGTCAATCACGTTGTCCTGCTCGTCCAGGAGCACGAACTTCGTGGTGGTGGAACCTGCGTCGATACCGAGGTAGGCGTTGATGGTCGAACCCGAGGCCGGCTGCGGGTAGTGGTTGTCGGCCATCTTGTGTTCCTCGAGGAACATCTTGTATTCGGCTTCGTTCTTGAAGAAGAGGTCGGCGGCGGCCTTCGCCTTGTTTTCGGCCTGGCGGACTTCGTTGAAGTGCACCAGGGCGTCGAGCGAGCCTTCCATGCGGTAATGGCATTCCTGGCCCGCGAACATGGAGCCGAGCGAGAGGGCTGCACCCATGGCGACGAGCACTTCGGAGTGTTCCGGCACGATTGCCTGCTCGTCGTTAATACCGAGGCGTTCCTTGAACGCGCGTACGAGCGTCGGGTTGAACGTGAGCGGGCCGCCCTCGAAAATCACGGGCGGTTTGATTTCCATGCCCTGGGCAAGGCCACCGATGGTTTGCTTCGCGATGGCGTGGAAGCTCGAAAGGGCGATGTCTTCCTTGGCGATGCCGTTGTTGAGCATCGGCTGGATGTCGGTCTTCGCGAACACGCCGCAACGGCCCGAAATCTCGTAGACCTTCTGGCCGCGCTTGGCGAAACCTTCGAATGCTTCCGTCTTGATGCGGAGGAGTTCGGCCACCTGGTCGATAAATGCGCCGGTACCGCCCGCGCACACGCCGTTCATGCGCATGTCGCTTGCGATGAGCTTGCCGGTTGTCTTGTCCTTTTCGAAGAAAACGACCTTTGCGTCCTGGCCGCCGAGTTCGATGGCAACGCGCGATTCGGGATAGGTGGCGCGCACGGCGAGGGCGTTTGCCACCACTTCTTGCACAAAGAAGGCGTGCGTGGCTTCGGCGAAGGGCTGGCCGCCGCTACCGCAGAAGGCTACCCTGAAATTTTTGTCCGGGAAGAGCCCGTGGGCTTCCCGCAGGACCTCGTAGACCTTTTTCGCCTGCATGGCGTTGTGGCGCTGGTATGTGTAATGCAAAAGCTTGTTGGTCTCGGGATCGACGACCGCAATCTTCACGGTGGTGGAACCTACGTCCACGCCGACCCACAAATCATTCTTCAAATTGCTCATAGTGGTCGTAAAGATAGAAAAAATGGGGTGGGGCTTATAGGCAAACGGGGCCGTTAAATGCCCAAATTCGCAAAAAAAAGAAAATTGAATTTTTTGTTGACATCTGCTCGGGCTATTGTTATTTTTAACGAACAAATTCACAAACTTTTCATGAGGAGAATATCTATGAAGAAATTGACAGTACTTGCAATAGCGCTTGGCTTTGCTTTTGTTCCTTCGTTCGCCCAGTACGACGACGAGAATTACGGAGAAACCCCCGCTGAAACCGAAGAAAGCAGCTACTCGACTGAGGAATCCACCCAGGCTGAACCCGCCGAAGAAGCCGAGACCGCCGCTCCTGCTGCGGAAAAGTCTTCTGACGATACCGACTACAAGAAATTCCGTCTTGGCGGTCATATCGGCGTCGGCTTCGGCGGTCTTGGCGATCTTTCTGCCATTGGCGGCTATGTGGGCGGTTCCCTCCGTTACTACATCAACAAGCAGTTGGCTGTCGCTCCCGAAGTGAACTTCATCTTCCGCTATTTCAGTGAAACCACCGACCGCGCTCCCGTTCCCGGGGCTTCGGGTTACGAATACGAATTTGAACAGGGCATCTCGCAAATCCTCATGGACGTGCCCGTGCTCGCCCGTTTCGAACCGCTTTCGTTCCTCTACGTGGAAGGCGGTCTCCGTCTTGCGTTCTGCCTTGCTGACATGTACTCGTCGCAGTACAACTACTATGATTCCTACGGCAACGAGACTGACGCCTACGCAAGCGCTCTTGTCGCCGCCGAAGACATTGAGACCAGCGGCGTTTATGTATCGCTTGTTCTCGGTGCCGGTGCGCAGTTCCACCAGGGTGGCCGCGACATGAACGTCGGTCTCCGCTTCATGTACGACTTCAACGGCGTAAGCGATGCTGTTGAAGACAATCCGAGCGCCTGGAACATCCAGCTTTCGCTGACCTACCTCCTCTAAGATAGGTCTCGCTGAACGGCAAGTCGGCCCGGCTTCTAGCCGGGCTTCTTGTTTTTTAGCGGGCTTCTTTTTTTATATTTCGTCCTGATGAACTACTTGGCTCTAGATTACGGAGAACATCGCGTCGGGGTCGCTTTTGCCGATTCCGAGCTACGTATGGCATTTTCACGCGAAACCATTGACCAGAAGACGACAAACTTGTTTGTACGGCTCGATGAACTCGTGAAGGTGAACAAGATTGATGCGTTCGTGGTGGGAATGCCGTATCACCCCGATGGCCGTACCGACGGCAAGAACGTGGTTGTGGAAAAGTTCGTCGAGGATTTGAAACTGCGGTTTCCGGGCCTGCCCGTGTACACGCAGGACGAATCTTACTCCAGCGTGCAGGCGCAGGAAAAGACTTCTTACTTTAGCAAGAAGAAAAAGCAAAAAAATAAGGCGGTAATCGACCAGTTGGCCGCCGCCATTATTCTGCAAAGATGGTTGGATGAGAACGGTTGAAAATAACGGTCGGGTTATTTTTTCTTGCGGGTCTGTTCCACGTAGGTTTGGTATTTTTTCTTGTCGGCCGCTTTACGAATCGGGGAGGCGTTGGCTTCGAATTGCTGGTGCAGTGTGGCCCAGAATTCGGACGGGTCCTTGTAGAGAATTTTGAGAACGTTGTAGAGGTCGAAACTGATTGGGGTCTTTTCCCCGCGTTCCCACTTGCCGATGGTGATTCGAGTAACGCCGGAATGTAAGCTTATGTATTCTTGAGTAAGGTTGAGTTCGCTTCTTCTGGCTTTAATAATTTTAGAAAGTTCCAGGTCAAAGGCCTTTTCTTCATCGTTCTTCAGTTTCATGGTAGAACTATTTAAAAAAAAACAACTAGCGGTTGTGAAAACATAAAACAGCATGTTGTGAACACAAGTTTTTGCTAATTGCCTTTTCCTGTAAACACTGAATTACAAAATATGTAAAACCAAGACCACATGTTTACAAAAAAAGGTGATTTTCCGTGAGGAAAGAAGATTTATTCTGCTTTTTTTCTATTTTCCACTCCAAAAACAGGAGTTTTTATGTCTGTACAAGTAATGGTAAATGGAATTCCGGGCAATATGGGCCGTATTGTGGCCGAAACTTGCGTTGCACGCGGCTTGGAACTTGTCCCGTATTCGTTGACGGGTGAGATTATCGTGGAAAACGAGGCTGAGGTGGCGGGGAAGACCATCCAGCTCTTGAAGCCGAGCAACCGCGAAGAACGCATTGGCGAGGTACTGGCCAAGTACCCGAAAATGATTTGCATCGACTACACGCACCCGACGGCTGTAAACGACAACGCCGCATTCTACGTGAAGCACAAGATTCCCTTCGTGATGGGTACTACCGGCGGTGACCGCGAGGCGCTTGCGAAACTCGTAGCCGAAGCGAACCACCCGAGCGTGATTGCCCCGAACATGGCCAAACAGATTGTCGCCTTCCAGAGCATGATTGAATTCTTGGCGAAGGAATTCCCGACGGCGTTCAGCGGCTACAAGCTCTCCGTTGTGGAAAGCCACCAGAAGACGAAGGCCGACACGAGCGGTACGGCGAAGGCCGTTGTGGGAGATTTCCAGAAGATGGGATTCGATTTCTCCGTCGATGACATCGAGAAGGTTCGCAACGAAAAAGAACAGATGGAACGCATGCACGTGCCCGAGGAATACCTCGGCGGTCACGCCTTCCACACCTACAGCCTCGACAGCGCCGACGGTACGGTGCATTTCGAGTTCCAGCACAACGTGTGCGGCCGCAAGATTTACGCCGAAGGTACCGTGGATGCGGTGAACTTCCTCGCGTGCCACCTTGCAAACGGAACTGCCAAGCCCTTCAGCATGATGGACGTTCTCCGTTCCGGAAAGATGAGGTAAATGCGCTCGTATATCCTCCGACGTCTGCTGCTCATGGTCCCGACGCTTATCGGGATTTCGCTGGTGTGCTTTATTCTCATCCAGCTGTTGCCGGGCGGCCCCGTGGAGGAAATGATTTCGCGTGCGCAGCAGGCTGCCGCCATGAAGGGCGGGGTGGATGCCTCCAAGGCCTTGTCGCCCGACCAGATAGCACAAATCCAGGCGTACTTCGGTTTTGACCAGCCCGCCTGGAAGCGCTACCTGACTTGGCTCTGGAACGTACTGCACCTGGACCTGGGCTCGAGCTACACTTATGGCCTCCCGGTATGGGACGTCATCGTGAGCCGTTTCCCGATATCGCTCTTCTTCGGAATCACGTCGTTCTTCCTAAGTTATCTTGTATGTATTCCCCTCGGGCTCTGGAAGGCGGTGCATCACGGGAGCAAGCTTGATTCACTCAGTTCGGGTATCATTTTCTCGGGCTACGTGATGCCGGGTTATGCCCTGGGTATCCTTTTGATTATCTTCCTTGCGGGCGGGTCGTACCTCGATATTTTCCCGCTGGGGGGCCTCACGAGCGACGACTTCGAGGATTTTAGTTTGTTTGGAAAAATCGTGGACCTCGGGCACCACTTGATTCTTCCGATTTTCTGCTACATGATTAGCGAGTTCGCGTTCCTCACCTTCCTCATGAAGAATTCCGCGCTCGAGGAACTGGGCAAGGACTACATGCGCACCGCTCTCGCGAAGGGCATGAGCTTCAACCAGGCGCTCGTTCGCCATGCGCTCCGCAACGCGCTTATCCCGATTGCCACCCGCCTCTCCGAAATCTGCACGCTCATGTTCGCGGGCGCTCTTCTTATCGAGAAGGTCTTCGACATCGACGGCATGGGCCTTTTGTACTACAATTCCATGGTGAACCGCGACTACAACGTGGTCATGGGCATCATCTTCCTGAGCAGCCTCATGGCCATGGTGGGCCGCCTCTTCAGCGATATCCTCTACACGCTCGTGGACCCGAGAATCAAGTTCTCGTAAAGCCAATGACCAATGACCGATAACTAGAATTTTTTATTTGCTATATTAAAAATCATGAGTAACGAATCCTTGCAAATTTCTCCTGTTATCAAAGACTATCTGCTTTCTCGCTGCTATTCCGAGAATTTTACCGTTTCCTCGATTGCGGGGGCAGGCTCGGGCCGCCAGTATTTCCGCATTTCCGAAGGTTCCAGGTCGTGCGTGTTGCAGGTCTGTGCTGAAGTGAACGATGACTTTAGGCATTTTGTGGATTATTCCAAGACATTCAGGAATTACGGGCTGCCGGTGCCGCAGGTCTACGCTGTCGACGAGACGATGTGCCAGGTACTGCAAGAAGACCTGGGCAAGCGTTGCCTCCTCGACGAAGTGCTGCCGGTCGATCCTTTGCACCGCTCCGGCAACGAACGCATCATCTACCCGACGGTCATCGACGCCCTAGTCAAGTGGCAGGAGGCTAGCCAGTCCATATTCAGTTCCCATACGGAACTATGGATTAGGCGCTTCGATTTTGCTGCCCTCAAGTGGGAAACGGATTACTTTACCGAAAATTACCTGAAAGGCCTCAAGGGTATCAAGGAAATTCCGCAGAGCGTGCGCAATTGTTTCTCGCTCCTGGCCGTGGCTGTAGATGCTCAACCCAAGGTGCTGATGCACCGCGACTTCCAGAGCCAGAACATCATGGTCCGCCCGAATTCCGAAATCGCCTTTGTCGATTTCCAGGGTGCCCGCCGTGGGTCCGCTTTCTACGATATCGCGAGCCTCCTGTGGGATCCGTATGTCTCCTTGCCGGTTGAAATGATTAAGGACTTCTTTGAATATTGGCGCATGCAGAACAAGCGCGTTCAGGCCTATACCAAGGAAGACGCGTGGGACAGCTTTATCCAAGCCAGCTTGCAGCGCTTGATGCAGGCTCTCGGTGCCTACTGCTTCCTCAGCAGGGTCAAGGGTATCCAGAAGTTTGAAAAGTACATCGAGCCCGGTAAAAAGCAGCTTCTCGCGTTGCTTGGCGAATTCAAAAAGATTGTAAAGGCGACCGAGCCCGAGGCCATCGAGTTTATCGAGAAGGCTCTGAACGGCTAGATTTTCAGCGTCGAGAACCATGCTCCCGCTTTATTTTAAGCAATATTCTGCTTCCGAGCCTTTTAGTCGAGCGCTTGGTTTTGCCTATGACGCCCTTGTTCACTCGGGAGTCTCGTTCGATGCGCATGCCGTGTGGAATAGCCTGAGCGAACGGGTTGCGCAGGGGATCTACATGGGAGATGGACTCCTGTTGCCGCATACGCGCGTAAAAGGGCTCGCTGAGCCGCTGGCCGCGTTCGCCGTTTGCCCTGATGGCTTTGCCGGTGTGAATACGCGAGGTAACGAAAGGGCTCAGTTCTTGTGCGTGTTGCTTTCGCCCGCGGAGTCGGCCACGGCGCATACGCTCGTGATTGCGCAGTTGGCGAAAATGCTGCTTGATCCTGAATGGAAAGCGCGGGCGATTGCCGCCAAGAGCGACGAAGAACTCAAGTCCTTGTTCTAGGTTTTGTTGTGGCCTACCATTGCAGGGTGCCGGTGGCGTAAGCGCGGTAACCCTTGTAGTCGCCGAAGTAGCGGGCGTATCCGGCTCGGAAATCCATCCATCCCCAAGGAGAAAGCGAAAGCCTTGCGCCAAGCTCGGTGTATTTCTGGGTGGTCTCGTCGTTCAGAAACTTCTTATCTATGGCATCCTGGGGACCATGTATGTCGTCGATGTTTCCGCCGAATGCGGTGTCCTTTGCCACCTGGCTTGCAAATAGAGTCGCCGTTATGAACTTGTATGAAGCGCTCAGTTCGGTGTGGATTTCCTGGCTGTTGGGTCCGAGGTCGCTGCCGAGGTCTTGCGAGTAGCTGGCATAGGTATAGCCTCCGCCCTTGTGGTGCGTGTAAACCCAGGGCTCGATGCGCGTGTATTCGGAGAACATGTCGAGGCGGACGGGGCCGATGTAGAGGCTGTCGCGGGCGACGCCAATTGTCGCAGCCCACTTGTTGCCCCACCAGCTGTCATCGAACATGCTTGTGGGAGTTTTCATGTCATCCCAGAGGAGCTCGCCGTAAAATTCCCAGTGCGGTATCGTGCGGACGCTCAGGTCGAACGCGAGGGAGATGTTGTCCTGGTCTCCCTGTATGTGTTCCTGGAAGTTGTACATGATGAACGGGATGACATAATTCCATTCGAAGTCGCGGTCGGTGCTGTCGGCATCGGCATTGGGATTGGTGTTTGCGGGTTCCGTTGTAGAACCGTAAATGGCGGTTTCGGAAAGCCCTAGCGTGATGTTCTTGGGCAGGCGCAGGTTGAGCCTATGAGCATGCATGTACTTGCCCTTGTTTTTTACTTCGAACAACTTGGCTGCATATTGCGTATAGTCTATAGGGCCAATCGAGAACTTGTAGCCGAAGTAGGGCGTGGGGGCGGGAATCCACAGTCGGCTCGAAGAATCCTGCCATGGGCGGTAGAACGACCTGTCTCCGCGTAGGATGACATGGTTGTGGCGCGCGGGTCCGAATTCGATGTAGTCGAATCCGGCTAGCAGCGTAAACGGTTTGAGCGTGTAATCGACCTTGGCTGCGAACTGGTCCCACGTGCGCCTGTTTTCGCTCTGCTTGTTGTAAGGGAGGCCTTCGTTCGGATTGTAGAAGTTGTCGAAGATTTCCCTGTTGGTGAAGTCGTTGTTTACGTTGACCTGGGCTTCGAAATGAAAAGCATCCGTGAAATGCCCATCCAGGAAAAGGCGGACTGACATCTCGTTGTCGTAGTGCGTTGGCGCATTCTCGAAGTTCGTGATGGCGACGGAATCGACGAGTTGCGCCCGGATGTTCACTTCGTAGTTGCGTGCGGAGTCGACAAACGTGAAGTGAGCAGGCGTAGGGGGCGCACTTGCTGTTGCGCATATTGTTGCAAGAAGGATGAGCAGGGTTAAATATTTCATAAGCGTTACCATAGAGCCTCCTTGAGGAGGGCTAAGTGATGCTTGACGTAGGCGCGATTTCCCGAACCGTTCTTCCCGAGACAGCGGGGAAGGCTTGCCGCAATGCGGACAAGGCTTCGGCAGAAGCGGAACGATTTTGATAGCAGGTATCCGCGGAATCCGAAATGCTTCTTGAATACGTATTGCTGGGCGCGGTCGTGCTGAAGGGCGCGCTTGAGGTTGCCTTCGGATGAGCCGCCTCCGAGGTGGGTCAGTTCGACTTTGTTGCAGATGAAGAATCGTGCGCCCAGTTTGCGTGCGCGTAGGGCAAGGTCTGCATCTTCGTAATACATGAAAATCCGCTCGTCGAAGAATTCGCCCTCTTTCTGGAGCTCGTCGTAGAGGCTTCTGCCGAGCATCCAGCAGACCCCGCTTGCCCAGTGCGTTTCGGCATAGCCGCCTTTGTATGCAGGCTTGCCCTGCAAGATTCTTGCCGCCAGTGCTTCGTTGCGGAAAGCATTTGTGAAGAAAGGAATGCTCCCGATTCCTTCGGGACCGAGACCCGCAAAGTAGTTGGGCTGTTCGCTTCCGTCGGGATTTTGGACACGTGGAACGACGATGGCGTATTTGTAGGTTTTAATTTGCAGGTCGAACGCATCTCGCAGTTGCGGAATCATTTGGCTGTCGAATCGCGTGTCGTTGTTCAGGAGGCAAATTGCGTCAAAGTTCTCGCCGTCGCGAATGAGAGAGCGGATGGCAAGGTTGTTGGCCCTGCCGAACCCGAGGTTGCCTTCGCATGGGTATACATGGACCGAAGGAAAATTTTTTCTGATGTTTTCTGGAGTTCCGTCTGTGCTGGCATTGTCGGCTACGGCGACAATATAATTTTTTTTGTCTGCCAACTGTGCGGAAAGGTCGCGCAGGCAGTTCTGCGTCATTTCCCAGCCGTTGTAGGTGACGAGGATGATGGCGGTTTTCATTTTCCTGCCTCGCATGATGGAACTAGCTGGTCGAATGCCTGTAGCAGCAATCGGGCTGAATTTTCCCACTGGTACTGATTCAGAATCTCGATGCGCTCCTTTTCCTTGTCTAAGGGAATTTCAAATTCGCCTTTATTGAGGAAGGACTCGATGACGGCGGCAATGGAATCAGGATCATGTGCGTCAAAATAAATTCCGCACCCTTTTGCGATGCTCTCCATGACGGAATCTTTTGATGTGAGTACGGGGGTGCGGCATTTAAGGGCTTCTAGGACAGGCAGGCCGAATCCTTCATAGAAAGAAGGGAATATGACTGCAGCGCTTGTTGAATAAAGTTCCTGCAGTCTTTCATCGCTGACGAATCCGAGGTGGTGGATGTCGCTTGCGATTTTTGAATTCTGGATGAGTTTGTTTTCGCTGCTGTTGTTCCAGCCTTTGGGGCCCGTGAGGTTCAGGGGGACGTGTATTCCCTTGTCTGCCAATTTTTCCAAAGCGACAACCAGGTTCTTCAGGTTCTTGCGGGGTTCCAGGCTTCCGACAAAAAGGAACTGCTTCTTTCTTTCTGCGGGTGGCGGCGGGAGCGCGTTGCTGATGCCGCATGCGATGACCTTGACTTTTTCCATCGGGAAATCTGGCAGGAAATGATGGAGTTCCTGCCGGGTGAAGTCCGAGTTGACTGCGATGAAATCTGCGCACCGGATAGATTTCTCCCCAATGAGGGTGTTGATCCAGCGTACTGAGCGGCGCATGGTTTCGGGATATCGACGATAAACGAAATCATGTACGGTCAGAACTTTCTTGCATCTGGTCTTCCGCAGGGGAATCGTCTGTTCTGGGCCCCAAAAAAGGTCGATGCTGTTTTCGTCCAGCAATTGCGGTAGAACCTTCTGTTGCCATAAGATTCCTGGCAGTTTCTTGAAGAACCTGTTACCAGGATTCGGGCACGCCTTGAAACGGGGATTCGTAAGGGGGTAGTCTATGGGTTGCGGCGAAAAGAGAAAATAATCGTTCTTTGAGTCGATTTCCTGGAGTGCATTGAGCAACTGAGTAAGATAGCGGCCGATGCCACTATTGTTGTAGCGCAAGCACTTTATGTCGATCCCGATACGCATTAGTCTTTACCAAAGATTTTATGGGCGAGTGGAAGCCCTACTGCAGAAAACAGTTCGCGTTTTAAAGTCTTGATGGGCGAGTCTTTTAGGAACAGCTTTCTATGGTGGCGGATAATCCAGGGAAGTTTCGAGAGAACGAGCGGTTTCTGTAGACGAGTTCTGGAAAGATCTATCAGCTCGTTTGCGAACAGAATCTCTGCTTCGGTCAGTTTGAGTCGTTCCCTGTGGGTGAGCAAAGTCTCTACCCAACGGATGCGTTCTTCCAGTGTCTTTCGCATTGACTTGTCCGGAACACCGCCTACGGCATTTGCTCCATGGATGCGGTATTGGATGACGGAAACGTCGGTTGCCGCTATTCCGCCGTTTTTATCGGCAATCATCGCAATCCAGCGGTCGTGAACCGAGACTCCTTCGGGAATAGGGAGTACCGCATCCAGAAGGGAAACCCTGAAAAGCGACATGCAGCCGGTCACGTTGTTGATGCCGGCGATTTGATGCTCGATAGAAATGTGTTTCTCAATTTTTGCGAATTCACGCCAAGAATCGGCAATCTTGTTTCCGTCTCCGTCGATAACTTCGGCATCGCCAAAGACGAGCGAGGTCTTGGTCGAATCGATTTTCTTCTCTAGAACTTCGAGCTTTTGCGGGAGCCAGACATCGTCCTGGTCGGCAAGAGCGATCAGGTCGTCTTCGGTAATAAACTTCTGGGCGAGGGTGAGCGCATGCGAGAATGCGGCACGATGGCCCGTATTTTGCGGGAGCGCTTCGATTTGTAGGGGGAGTGTATCTCTGTATTTTTCAAGAATTTCACATGTCGAATCTTTTGAACCGTCATCGACCGCGATAATGACATCTGCCGGCCTGCTTTGCGCCACGAGAGAATCAAGCATCTTCGAAAGATACTTTTCGCCGTTGTAGGTTGCAAGGACTACGCAGATTCTGGCCATAATCCGAATATAGCAATCTTTGTTATTTGGGCTTATGCCATGCAGTTAATTTTTTTATTTTTATCGATATATGCCCGGCATGCCCAAGATAGTGTTTATTTGCGACAAGAACGAACGCACGAGTTTTGGCCGTTTGACCATGAACTTGCTCGATGCCGTATGCGGAAAGTTCGATGCGCATGTGCTTTGGCTTAAGACACCGAAGTTTTTTCCGGATGAGGTGAATGCGGAAAAATCGGCAAAGATGTCGGTCGCGGATACTCGCGGGTTTACGGCGCACGAGGTATGGGCGAAGTCGCTCTATACGGGATTTTTTGCATTCCGTTCTCCCCTGAAAAAGGTGTTGCGCGAAATTGCCCCGGATATCGTGTTCTTTATCCGTCCGGAACTCGGATTCCTGGTCCCCATGGCAAAATCGGCATGCCCGTCTGCTAAATCGGTGATGTTCGTGCACGATACGTTTGCCGAGACGCTCTACCCGCACAGTGTCAAGTTCAGGCTGTTGAACATGTTCTTTATTCGTCCGACAGTCTGCGCGGATTCTTTTGTCTATAATTCCGAATGGACCCGGGGCGAGGCTGCCAAGTATTTTGGCAAGAAGATGGCTGATGCGCCGGGGAAGGTAATCGGCTGCCCGATTGATTCCGCATTGTTCAATATGCCGGATTCACCCATGACACAGGAAGAACGTGCCGCGTTCCGCAAAAAACATGGGATGCGCAATTACAAGGGCATGTGCCTGAACGTGAGCCTTGACGAGCCGCGCAAGAATATCGATACATATTTCGAAATGGCTCGCCTTCGTCCCGATGTGGCCTTCGTGCGTGTAGGCAAGTTCTCGGAGCGGCTCAGGAACATCGTGAACGAGAAGAAACTCTACAACGTGTTCCATTTTAACGAGTTCAAAGCTTTGGAATTGCGTGAGTTCTACCGCCATGCCGACTTGATGGTTTATCCGAGTTTTCTGGAGGGCTTCGGGCTTCCGCCTATCGAGGCTATCGCTTGTGGCACGCCTGCGGTCGGGGCCGCGACGTCGGCTGTCAGGGAAAACCTTGCTGGCGTATGCCCTCTTGTTGATCCGCCGACCGATGCCGAGGCTTATGCCGCAGTTCTTGACCGCGTGCTTGCTGGCGAAAATGTCGTTGAAGAAACGGCTGCGAAAGCCTTGCTGGAACGCTGTTCCATGGAAAAATTTGCAAGCCGTGTTTGCGAGTTCCTAGAAAAGTTTGTCTAGACTCTCTTTTCTTAGCTTACTGAGAAGGGTTGCTTTTTCGCGTTTTTCTTGCAGGGCCCTGCGGTTGGCCCATAAATGGTGGATGCAACCGGCATGTCGCAGCAGAAACCGCCGTGATTTCCACAGTCCGAATGATTTGACCATGGCGTAGGCAAGGTCGTTGATGTTGCCGTAGGGGGTTCCTGCGGCTGTTCCCGAAGCGACTAGGTAGGGAACGGAAAACATCGATCCTCCGGCATGGAGCATGCGGAAGGAATAATCTGCAAGCTGTTCTTCCGTCGAGAGTTCGTCATCGAATCTGCCGGTGCGCTGGACGATGCGGCGCGAAAATGCTGCTAAATAGGGGTGCGGCGCGGCCACGTATCGGAGCGGGGCGTTTTCTTCGAGCATAGCAATCCCTGTGCGCTTGTCGAACCTGAATCCCGAAAGGAATTTCCCGGTAGTCGTGTCGTGGATGCGCGGGGCGAATGCGTCGACCATAGGAAACGAGGATATTGTCTCGGCGAGGTCGTTCAGGAATTTGCGGTCGATTTGTATGGAACTGTGGGCGAAAACGATCCATTCGGCATCGCTATCTAAAAGCTGTTCGTTAAATCTGTCTGTGGAAAACCACCCTAGAGCCTTGTCCGTGAAGGGAGGCGCCATCCTGTCGCCCCATACAAAAACATCGAACTGCCGCATGGGTCACTCCGCTACAGCCCTACGCGAAGACCGATGCGGTGCTCGAAACCGAGCCCCTGGGCGAGGTAGGAGAAGGAGTAGTCGAGGGAGAATAGTTGACTCGTGTAGCCGAGGCCCGCACTGAGCATGCGCCCGGACTGGGATTCGTCGGGCCTGCTGCTTGCCGAGATGAGCTGCTTGAAGTCGCGGGTGATGTCGAGCCAGGCGCGGGTGAAACCGGCGCGGACGAAGAAGCTTCCGCCAAGAGCGTATTCCCCGCCAAGTTCCAGGCGGGACTCCGCATAACGCGGAAATTCGCTCGCGGCTGTGACTGTGAGCCTCGGAAGGATGACCGGCCTGTAATACCCGGCAATGGTGAATGTCTGCGACATTGGGTAGTAGTCGTCTTGCGAATCGTCGGTGTAGTCCCGAAGGAGAGAACCGAAGTCGCGTGCCGTGAGAGCGAATCCGAATAATTTACTGGACGATTGCCACGAGATGCCCCAGTCGAAGGCGGCGCCCCAGGCAGTGCGGTCGCCCTTGTCGTCGGCGAGAGTTTCGGTTGCGAACTTGGCTGTAGCACCGACGTGGATGTGGGTCATCGGAAACGCAATGGTCGCTGTCGCGAGCTGGCTGAAGGGGTTGTAGTCCTTCCCGGTTTCGTTTCCGTATTCGTCGTAGCCGTTGATTGTTCCGTAGTCGAGCCAGTTGTATGAAATCTGGTAGATAAACTGCTTGTAGGTGGACGTGTAGGAGATGGACCCCTGGTTGTCTGCCATGTCGCCTGTTTGCCAGTGGATTTCACCGATGCGCTTGATCCCGTCCGGCATGCGCAGTGCTGCCGGGTTGATTTGAACGACGGTAGGGTCGGTGGAGGGGACAGCCGCTGCTGATTTTTCGAGGGCCGCGTTACGGGGACTGTCGAAAGTGCTCATGAAAGAGAACACTTCGTTTCCCTGGTCGTCTTGGGAAAAGTATGCGCTTGCACTTGTCGTTGACAACAATCCGCATGCGACAAACGAAATGACTTTACCCTTCAGATTCATGTGCTAAATTTACAAAAAAAGCAAAAAACGAACCGCCGACCTTTACAAAAAAGCGTTTTTTTCGTATATTTGGTCTGCTCGGGCTATTAGCTCAGTTGGTAGAGCAACGCCCTTTTAAGGCGTGGGTCGAAGGTTCGAGCCCTTCATAGCTCAGTGAAAAACCGGTTCCGAATTGTCGGGGCCGGTTTTTTCGTCCTTGCAGACTAAATAAAAAACCGAATGGGTTTGTCTCATTCGGCTTTTGAGTAAGCATTTGTTAGATCTACTCCCACGGCGCTTTCACTTTGTTCAAGCGCGTGTTCACGCGGCTCGGTCATGACAAAAAGCCAGCTTTTTGTCGCGACTCTCGCCTTATTCGAACTCGTTGCCGGACATCATATTCTAACGGATTTTGCTTCGGAAATATGATGCCCCGTTCTTTTGATTATTTGATATATCCACATTATCCAGCCTATACGATGGAATGTTATCAAATTGTTATCAGGCGTGATAACAAAAGGCTTGTGACAATCTTTGCGCGTGTTTATTATAGCGGAAATTATTCGTATTATCAAGCATTGCCCTACAGAAATTGCTCTCCGTCCTCGATCATGCCATGCTCACTTTTTCCGCGTTCCCGTATTTTCCGAGCCTCGAATCTCCTCGTGATAGAAATAATCCACAATCACGGGATGGCCCTGCGGTACTCTGCCGTAGGGCATTTCGTTGTCAACGAAGGGGCAATCGTACTTCTTCGCCATTTCCTCCGCTTTCTTCTCCAACGCCTCAAAATAGCTTCTGTCATGCTTGTTGTAAATCTCGTCATAGAGCTGCACAAGCTCGGGACGTTTCCCGGCGATATAGTCCAGAATGGTTTTCTTGAACCCGCCTCGCAGGTTCAGGTTTTCCAGCCAGAACAGGTCGCACTGATTCTTCACCCGCTCGAAAATTGCCTCAAAGTCCGTGATGCCGGGGAAGACGGGTGAGACAAAGCAGACCGTCCGAATGCCCGCGTCGTAGACCTGTTTCATGGCGGCAATGCGGCGCTCAATGCTCACAGCGGCGTCCATGTCGTTTTTGAAGTCCTCATCCAGCGTGTTGATCGACCACGACACCGTGACCTGCCCCAACTCCTTGAGCAGATCGAGGTCGCGCACGACGAGATCGGACTTCGTGCAGATCAGAATATCCGCGCCGCTGCCGCAGAGCTGCTCGAGCAGCTTCCGCGTGTTGCGGAAGTGTTCCTCCTGTGGGTTGTAGCCGTCGGTGACGGAGCCGATCACGACGCGCTGACCCGCGTATTTCTTCGGATTCTTGATCTCCGGCCAGTGTTTCACATCAAGGAAGGTGCCCCATTCCTCGCTGTGGCCGGTAAAGCGCTTCATAAACGACGCATAGCAATATTTGCAGGCGTGGGTGCAGCCCACATAGGGGTTGACCGAGTACCCGCCCACGGGCAGATTTGACTTAGTCATTACACTTTTGACGTCTTTTTCTCCGACGAGAATCCCATCCATCATTACTTGTGCCATGTTTTCTGTTCCTCCAAAACTCTGTTGAATGCGGCGGGCAACTCCTGTATCATCTGTTCCTCGCCCATAATGGGGACGAGGTCTTCCTTCCAAAACACCGGAATATCCAGCGTGTGCGCCTGCTCCATGAGCGAGTACGCCCACGCCGGTTCTGTGTGTATCTTTTTGCTTTGAGCGCCGGTCATGGTGCCGATGACGATCCAATCGACACCATGCAAGTCCACCTCGCCGGGATCATCGAACAGCGGCTCAAAGGTCGCGTGATAGTGCCTGGCGCGGACATTCTCCCGTAGTGCATAGACGCGCCACAGCTCGGAGCGCCGCGTGACTGTCACGCCAAACCATGCGTTGTCGAGGTCGCAGTCGATGTCCAGCAGATCGGGGCGCTTGGAGAGAAACAAAAACTGGTGCTGCGGATTCTCCGCGATTTTGGCAAACACCTGCTCGCACCATTCCGGCTTCCAGCCGGAGAGATCGCTCATGCCGGTGAGCAGGAAGTTCTGAGGCTTCGGCTTCTCCATTAGCCGCAGCTTGTTCGGAAAGAACTCCGGCTGGGAGAAGTCGTCGATCATGTGATACCGCTTGACGTTGTTCCTCGCGTAACAGTAAGAACATCCCACCGTGCAGCCGATCACCAGATTCATATTCTGAATCAGATCCTTGATGCAAACCGACATATTACAGCGCCTCCTCAACATTTGTGAGCACCCGGCGCAGATAACCCTCCAGCGCGTCGATTTCCTCCGAGGAAAAGCCCTTGTAATAAATGCTTTCGATCTCCGCTGTGACCGCGTTGTAATCCTGCTCCAACGCCTTTGCCTCGTCGGTGAGATAAATCAAAATCTTCCGCCGGTCGTGGTCGCCCCTGTCCCGCCGGACAAGCCCCGCTGCCTCCATACGGTCGAGCATACTGGTGAGCGTGTTCATGGCAAGCCCCGTCTCTTTGGAGAGCTTGCTAATAGGTACGCCGTCTCCTTGCCAGAGAATGTAGAGGATACGTCCCTGCGCGCCGTTGAATGCGTCGATATTCTTATCGCTGAGAATGCGGTCAAAAACACGGCCGCCCACCTGTTTAATCTGCGAGATCAAAAATCCGCCTTGTCTGCTCATTTCTGTTCACCGATAAAAGGGCGGTCTTTCAGACCGCCCTTCCTTTCTCATTACTTCTTCTGCGCTCCCGCCAACTCAGCGTAGCCGTTCCAGCCGAAGATCGCCTCTACGGAATCATCGGCAAACAAATTCTTCACATCACAGACGTGGATTACGTGGTCGTCAGCGTCTACCGTTTCAACAACTGCTGCGTGGATGGCAAGCCGCGTGGAAACTGGGATCTGAATGTCGGTGCCCTCGACTGACTTCATAGCAAGACCGAGCTTCTCTACCTTGTTGGTGTCCCGACCGGAAGATGTGCCGCAACCGATCAACGCGCCGGCCATATCCACGCCCGGAACCGTCAGAACGACTTCCTTGGTCTTGGCGAGCAGTTCCAGAGAATAAGCGCCCTTGTTGAGTGCAAACATGATCTTGCCGGGGTTGGTGGAGGCGTAAGTCCAGAACGCCAGTGTGGCAAGGTTTGTGGTTCCGTCACTCTTGCGCGTGCAGATCAGCGTCATCGGGTTGGGCGAGGTATATGCCGGAGCTTTTGCGATTTTGATGGTTTCCATATCAATCACCTTTCTTTTTTTCATTGAATTTGTGCCGTAAGGAATATTACTAAATAGAATGATATTTGTCAAGTCTTTTTATCGCGCTCCGATGCTGTGCCTCTGCCGTTGCATCCTCCTCTGCCGTTTCTGCTCTGCCTCGCGCTCCCGAATCGCCCTGACCTGCTCCTCCACCCTGTCCGCGCCATAGCCCCGGCATAAGGCGTCATAGTCCGCTGCGACCTGCTTCAAGCTCTTGTTCTCCTCTGCCAGCCGGTCAAAGGAGGCATCCAGCGAGGCGTAACGCTGTTGGAGCCGGTTATAACTATCGTTCAGCCGGTTGAAGCTGTTTATAAGGTCAAGATACTTGTTATAGAGCGCGCGCAGGACATCGACGATCTTCTTGTAGAGAGGTTTGGCCTTCTTCTCGCGGTACGACCGCGCCGTTTCCAGCGCACCCGCTTCGGGCAGCACCTTGTCAACATCATCGGAATATCGTCGCGCCAGCTCCTCGACCGCTTCGACCTTCGGTACCACGGCGTCAAGCTGGGCTTTTGCTTGTTGCGCCTTCTTCCTTGCCTCCTCCATCTCCTCGTTTCGTCGCTGTGTCTCCTCCGATGCATAGGCTGCTGCGTCCTGAATCCGTGCGAGGCGCTGCTGCTCCTGCTCCACCTTGAACTGCGTCACCGTCAGGTGTTCCTCGTTGCTGCCGACCTCGCCGCGCTCGATGTCCGTGTACCCGGCAGCGACCATGTGCCGATAGAAATCGTCCTGCAAAACGCTGTACGACTTCTTCAGTACCGGCTTGCCGTTCTTTTGGAGGATTGGCTCACCAATATCGTCCACTGCCGGTTTCGACGCCCATTTCTTGCTCCGGCTGACCTGCGTAATGACCTCTTTTACAGTACCACGCAGCGTGGGGTCTTTGCACCGCTTTGACCACAAAATCTCCTTTTTTACCACCGGCACATAGACCACATGGAGGTGGTAGTGGTACACGTCCTCACCCAACTGCTCCGACATGGCGCGGTTGCGCTCGTCGGCGTGCATGACGGCGGACAGGATGTACTGCTCGCCGCCGACGATCTCCACCGCTGCCCGGTACGCCTCCTCATAGAACTGCCGCGCGTAGTCATACCCGCCGTGGTTGTAGAAGTAGGCGGAGTTGACGTCAAACACCAGCTCGCAGAACTTGGTGGCGTCGGGTTTCAAGCCGCGCGTCGAGATGACCTTTTCTTCCTCCATCTTGCTGAACATCCCAACATAATCGTCCGTGGGCGCTTTGAAGTGGACGTTAAGCTCCGCGCGCTCCGGCACGATGTCGGGATTGACATAGGTTTTCTTCTCACGCTCGTTGTGCGCCTGCGTGTTGCCGATGTTGGCGTCGGACACGTTGACGTTGCGGACACAGGTACGGTCTCCCGTGTTTCTTGCCATCGTAAATCACATCCTTTCGTTGAGATACGCCCCGCCGGGGTCGGAGGGCACTTCCTGCGGGAAGTGTAATAACCCACTATGACACTTTCAGTCTTGCGGCTGCAAAGTGTCGTGGGCTCTCCGAGGGGGCTGCCGGAAGTGTCTGCCCGCTGCGGCGTCCAGACACTCCCGGAGGGGCGCTGCCCCTGTCAACTGCGGTTGACTCCCCGGCAGGGCTGCCCTTTGTAAAGGGCACCCTGCACCCCGCCGAATCGTCGGCATAAGCTCCATATCGCTCGCCCCCGCGCATGGCGCGAGGGCTCGTTTATTCCGCTGTGCCTCCTCTCCCCAAAAAGTCTTGCGACTTTTCGGAGACCCCATCGCCGCGACGGTCGCAACGGTTGCGACGGTTTATTTGTACCGTCTCAAATACCGTTGCAACCGTCGCAAGCGTCGCGCTTACGTCAGAGCCGCATCACCGGCAGACAGCAAACGAAGGTATATCCGCCTGCCCTCATGCCGCAGTTTCCGTCCGTATTCGATGTTGTAGTCGCTTCTGAGCCGCGCTGAATTGACATTGAGGTATCTGGTCAGCGCGTTTGCCGCCATATCGGCATCGACCACACTGACCAGCTCAGAGGGGCTGCCGCTCCATTCCGGCGCGTCCGGCGTCACCAGCGCCGCCACCTTTTCAAGCAGCGGGTCGGGCGGTGCTTTCCATAGTTCCCGCTCCGCGTGGTCAAGCTGCCAAACCAAACTATCCTGATCTCGCGTCAGGTGGAGCCGTTGGTCGGGCTGGTCGCGGCCTACTACGTCCAGCGTGGCGTTTAGGTCGGTACGCTTCTCCTTGCGGAGCAGCAGCGCGCCGTCCGCGCAGCCGAGCAGGCCCGTCGTGCCGGAGATCATGTCAAAGGCGTCATCCGCCGCTTGCTTGCGCGTGTGGTGTACCAACAGGAGACAGATGCCCCTACTGGCCGCAAAGCCCTTGAGCTGACCGATGGCGTCGTAATCGCCGGAGTAGCTGTATGCCTCTCCGATGGCGTCGCGCACCTTTTGGAGCGTGTCGATGATGACCAGCCTTGTGTCGGGACGGTCTTTCAGAAAATTATCGAGCTGTTCGACGAGACCAAGCCCGATCTGCGCCGACGTGATGGCAAAGTGCAGGTTGTCCGTCCCCTCCACGCCGAACATCCGGGACATACGCCCCTGCAACCTTTGGTAATCGTCCTCCAGCGCCAGATAGAGGACGCCGCCTTGCCGGACAGGGTAGTCCCAGAGCGTGTGTCCCATGCTGACATGGTAGGCAAGCTGGGCAACGAGGAACGACTTGCCGATCTTCGGCGCGCCAGCCAGCAGATACGTCCCGGCGTACAGCAGACCGTCGATCAACGGCGGCCTGCTGGTAAAGGAACAGTCAAACAAATCGTTCATGGACAGGGTGTTGAGGTGCATCGGGTCGCAGAAACGCTGGACTTCCAGCAACTTTTTCTTGTATTCCGCATCCTCGTCTGTTATACTGATGTTTTCTTTAGTGAGTGACTGCCCCACATCTGCGCCAACAGATGCGATAGGGGCGGTCATTTCATTTTTGTCGTTCATCCCGTTTCCTCCTTCATGCCGTTCATGATCGCGGCGATCATGCCGATTACGTCCAGCAGGTCGTCATCGACGCCTGCCCCGGCCTCAATGCGCCGCAGCTCGTCCAGCACGGCGGCGAGCTGGTTCCGCAGCGCCTTGAACACCCTCGGATTGCCCTGCACCACCACCTCGCGGTCAGTCAGGCGTCGCGTGATGTAGTCCTGCTTGGTCAGTCCCGAGAGCCGCACGGCGGTTTCGATCAAACTGTCCTCCTCCGGCGACACCCGGAACGCGACGGTGACGTTGCGCCAGCGGTTGTGCTCGTCACGGTTCTTTGCTGACATATTCAACTCCCCCTTTCCATGTTCAGCTTGTCCGCCATCTCCGTCTGCTTGGACGGAAACAGATGTGCGTAATGATAGGTGATGTCAATGCTCTCATGCCCCACCCGGTCGGCAATTGCCACCGCCGAGAAACCCATGTCGATCAATAGCGAAATGTGCGAATGTCTGAGGTCATGGATTCTGATGCGCTTGACCCCAGCCTCCTTCGCACCCCTGTCCATCTCGTGGTGGAGATAGCTTTTCGTGACGGTGAAGATGCGATCCTTCTTCTTGACACCGTAGAGCATACCGATGTAATCCTTCATCTCGTCCCGCAGGAAATCAGGCATCTTGATGGTACGGTTGCTTTTCGGGGTTTTTGGCGTGGTGATCACATCCTCGCCATGGAGCCGCTGATAGGACTTGTTAATCCTCACCGTCCCAGCCTCGAAATCAAAGTCTGACGGGGTGAGCGCCAGCAACTCCCCCTCGCGGATACCGCACCAGTAGAGCATCTCGAAAGCGTAGTAAGAGAGGGGCTTGTCCATCATGGCATCCGCGAACCGCTGATACTCCGCCTTTGTCCAGAACAGCATCTCCTTCCGTTCCTCCACTCCCATGTTCCCGGCTTTGGCTGCGGGATTGGAACGCAGATCATAGTAGCGGACGGCGTGATTGAAGATGGCGCTGAGCTGGTTGTGCAGAGACTTGAGATAGGTCTGCGAGTAGGGCTTGCGCTTCTCGTCCCGGTAGGCGAGCATCTCGTTCTGCCATGCGATCACATCCTTGGTGGTGATCTCGCTAATCTTCCGCTTGCCGAAATAGGGCAATATCTTTTGCTGGATGATGTTGTCCTTGGTCAGCCACGTGTTTTCTTTCAGCCGGGGCTTCTTATCCTTGGTGTAAAGCTCCACAAAGGCTTCAAAGGTCATATCCAGATCGGAGCAGGTCTGTAACTTGAAACCGTGCTCCCAATCCTGCGCATCCCGCTTGGTGGGAAAGCCCCGCTTGCACTTCTGCCTGCGCGCTCCCGTCCAGTCGCAATACCGCGCCATGACGTACCATGTACCCCGTTTTTCGTCCTTAAATACCGGCATCCTTGTTCACTTCCTTTCCGGTTCCGTAGAAACGTTCATTAAAATACTGGCGATTGACTCGCCCCGAGATGGTGATGAAGCCCTTGCTTTTCAGTTCCTCGTTGAGCTGCCGAATGAGCTTGTAGGCATAGGGCTTCGACACGTCCAACTCTTTTGCGACTTCTTCTGCCCGAATAAATTTGTTATCCATGCTGCTTCCTCCTTTCCTCAATGATAACGCTTTTTGTTTAGCGTATGCTGATTATACTAACTCTTTTCCGTTATGTCAAGGTCTTGCGAGTGGGTAAATATAAACAAATTTATTTAATTTCTCTTGACGAATCTAAACAAATATGCTATGCTCTGTATGTCATCAAAAGAAAGATAGGAGCTGACGGTTATGGCAATCGGTGAGCGTATCCGCTTTTTCCGCAACAAGATGGGTGTCACGCAGAAGTATCTCGGTCAAGTAGTGGGCTTTCCCGAACGCTCCGCCGATGTGCGCATGGCGCAGTATGAAACCGGAAGCCGTTCCCCCAAGGCCGATCTGACCAAGGCACTGGCGGGCTACTTTGGCGTCTCCACCGACGCCCTGACCGTCCCTGACATAGACAGCGACATCGGCCTGATGCACACGCTCTTTGCTTTGGAGGATATGCGCGGGTTGACCGTCGGAGAGATCGACGGCGAAATCTGCCTGCGTCTGGACAAGTCCCGCGGTAAGACCTATCTCTCGATGCTGGAAATGTTGTCCGCTTGGGCGGAGCAGGCCGCGAAGCTGAAAGCGGGAGAGATCACCCAAGAGGACTATGACCGCTGGCGCTACAACTATCCCCGATACGACACCACGCAGAGATGGGGCAAGGTTCCGTCACAGGAACTTAGCGACGCATTGACCGCTGCGTTCAAGGACAAGCTGGATACCGACTGAAAAACGACAAAAAAGCCTTTACCGACGCTGCCATCGGTAAAGGCTTTCTCAATATGGATCGTGTCACCCGCAAACCGTGAAAGACCACTTTCCACCCGCAAACCACAGGGGATGCGGAATGATACGGTTTTGGGGCTGTGTTATCAAATTGTTATCAAAAGAGGAACGAGAAGTCCGCAAACGCTGATGCTGAAAGGGTTTCAAGGTTTGACGGAATTATTCCCACTCGATGGTTCCGGGGGGCTTGTGGGTCACGTCGTACCACAGCGAGCCTGCGCCTTCGGCTTCGAACTTGCGCCAGAGTCCGGCTAGCATGCCTTGGTCGATTTCGGCGAAGTTGGCTGTCATGGCTTCGGTGGAGTTCACCGGGCGCATCACGATGCAGGGCTTGCCCGCCGTGCGGAGCGGGACGAGTACCACAGGCATCTGCCAAATCTTTTCGTACAGGTCATTTGCCTGCAGGAATTCGGTGCAAATGTTGTCGAACTTGCGGAGCGTATCGAAGTTTTCGCGGGTGGCGAACTGTTCCACAAGCTTCGGGTCTTCATCGGCCACGCTACCAATCTGGTAGATGACGCGGTTGATTGCCTTGAAGCGGTTCGCAAGTTCGGTGGAGAACTTTTCGCAATCCTTCCAGGAGAGACCCGGAGTGGTGATAAGGAACGGCTGCGCGTAGGTGCGTCCGTCGCCTTGCACGCCCACGCTCTTGATGGGGAGCAGGCGGCCTGCAATCTTGTTCGCCTTCAGGTAGTCGGCGAGGGACTGACCGGCGGTGTCCTTCACGTCTTCGAACTTCACGAGGTCGTCGGTAAGCTTGCCCTCGCTACAGAGCAGGCGCACGCCGAGGCCCGGGCCCGGGAACGGGTGACGCCACACTAAGTTGTGCGGAATGCCGAGTTCTTCGCCGAGGGCGCGGACTTCGTCCTTGTACAGATCGGCGAGAGGTTCCAGCACGAGGCCCTTTTCCATAAGGTCCAAGACTTCCTGCACGCGGTTGTGGTGCGTCTTGATCTTGTCGGCGTTCTTGGTGCCGCCGCTTTCGATGGTGTCGGGGTAGATGGTGCCCTGCGCCATCATCCACTGGTTCGGATCGAGGTTGAGCTTCGCCATTTCCTCGTCCTTCACCGTCAGGAATTCCTTACCGATGATGCCGCGCTTGGTTTCCGGCGCGGTCACGCCCTTGAGCTTAGCGAGGAAGTGTTCGCTGGCGTCGCGGACCTTGAGGTTGTTCATCCCTTCGGCCTTCAAGAATTCCATAATCTTTTGGGATTCGCCGAGGCGCATCATGCCGTTATCCACGTGCAAACCGAGAACCTTTTCTGGTCCGAGCACGCGGTTCAAAAGCACGAAGGCAACGGTGGAGTCCACGCCGCCACTCACGAGCAAGAAAACCTTGCGGTCCTTGACCTGTTCCTTGATGCGCTCCGTGATGAGCGGCAGGTAGCTCTTCATGTTCCAGGTCTTCTTTGCACCGGTAAAGTCCACGAAGTTTTCGAGCAACTTCATGCCGAACTTGCTGTGCGTGACTTCGGGGTGGAACTGGATACCGAAAATCTGGCGTTCGGGCTTGTCGCTGTCGAAAGCGACTGCGGCGATTTCACAGTCCTTGGTGCTGGCCACAATCTTGTAGCCCTCGGGGAGCTTGGTGACCTGGTCGCCGTGGCTCATCCACATGGGGCTGGCCTTCGGGAGGCCCTTCAGAAGTGGGCACTTTTCGTCGCCCACAATCAGGTCGGCGATGCCGTATTCCTTGACCTTGCCCGGTTCCACATGCCCGCCCAACTGCTGGGCGATGAGCTGGTGACCGTAGCAGATGCCGAGTTTGGGCACCGGCAGGTTCAGAATTTCGGGATTGTATTCCGGGGCGTCGGCCGCATACACGCTACTGGGGCCACCGCTGTAGATGATTCCCTTCACGCCTTCGAGTTCGCTGACGGGAGCGGCGGGGGAGTGGATTTCGGTAAACACGCCCAGGCGGCGCACGCGGTTAGCAATCAGGTGGGCGTACTGCCCGCCAAAGTCCAAAACTGCAATAGTATCGACGTTTTTCATACGGCCCAAAAATAGAAAAAAATTTCTATCTTTGGCCCCATGTTTAAAATTGGAGTGATGGCTTCCGGTGGTGGAAGCAATTTTAAGGCAATTATCGACAAAATTGGCTCTGGCGAACTCGATTGCCAGTGCAAGTTCTTGATTACCAATAACGGGAATTGCGGAGCTGTGGGGCACGCTTCGGAATATGGCATCCCGGTTCACCATATTTCGGGCAAGACGCACCCGGTTATCGCGGATTACGAGGCCGCGATGATGGATGTTCTGAACAAGTATGACGTTGACCTGCTGATTCTGGCGGGCTACATGAAGGCGCTCCCTTCTTGCATGATAGCCCGTATGCCCGACCGCATCATGAATATCCATCCCTCCCTCCTGCCCAAGTACGGGGGGAAGGGCTACTGGGGAATCCACGTGCACGAGGCGGTGATTGCCGCGCATGAAAAGGAATCCGGCCCGACAGTCCACCTGGTGAGCGAAGAAATTGACCAGGGACGCATCCTCTCGCAGGTGAAGGTTCCCGTTTTCGAGAATGATTCTCCCGAGGTGCTTGCGGGCCGCGTGCTCGAACAGGAACACAATCTATATTGGAAGACCATCCGCGACTATGCGGGCAGCCTTGGACTTCACTAGGGTCTATAGGGAATGGTATGAGATTCAGGCTGCCAGCATTCCTTGAAAATGTCGAAACTCCGGTAGAAGGGGAGAACCTATTGCGGAGGTTTGTCGCCGACCCTGCATCTGTTGGCGGTGAAGAGACGCTTGACCTGTTCTCGCTTGCAGAAACCGGCGCAAGGAAAAACGTTGTCGTTGTCGGCATCGACGAGGTGGGCCGGGGCCCGCTTGCAGGGCCCGTGGTGGCGTGCGCGGCAGTGTTGAAAGCGCCCGATATCATGCCGGAACTGAACGATTCCAAAAAGCTTACGCGCAAGAAGCGCGAGGCGATGTTCGATGCCGTGAAGGACGCGTGCGCCTGCTATGCAATCGCGAGTGCGAGCGTGGAAGAGATTGACCGCCTGAACATCCTGGAGGCCGATTTCCTTGCGATGCGGCGGGCTTTGCAGGCGCTCGGAATGCCGGGACTCGATGCTCCTCTGCCCGAGATTCCTTTGGAAGTGAAAAGTTCGTTTGCGGAAGTCTCGGGCTCGCCGGTTCCTTATGTTTTCGTTGCGGTTGATGGCAACCTGAAAATCCGGGGTGTCCCTGCCGAGATGCAGATGCCCATCGTTAAAGGGGACGGCCGCATTGCAAGTATCTCCGCTGCGTCTATCCTCGCGAAAGTATTCCGTGATCGCTTTATGGACAAATTAGCGGAAGAGTATCCGGGTTATGCGTTCGAGGTGAATGCGGGCTACGGCACGAAGGCGCATCTCGACGGCATCCGTAAATTCGGGTTTACACCCGCACACCGCAAGAGTTTTCACCCGAAAGGGCTGGAATGACAATTTGGGGGGCTTTTTGCCCGTTTAAGTTGGTCTAAAAAATATCTTTTTGCTACATTGTGCACGGGGCGTATGTTTTCGCCCGGAATTTTTTCTGAGGAGGTTCTTTTGAACAATTCCATCCCTCTTGTGCAAATGGTTTTGCAGTCCGATATCGCGACTATCGTGGTTCTCTGCATCCTTGCCATTATGTCGCTCGGTTCCTGGGGCATCATCATCGTAAAATTCTTTACATACCGCAGGAGCAAGCATGCGAATGCCGAGTTCTTCCGCAAGTTCAGCACGGTCACGCAGTTCGTGCAGCTGCAGGGGCTTTGCGAGACCGCCGAGGACAGTGCGCTCCGCCGCCTTACGGCCGAGGTGCTGAAGGAAGCCTCCAAGTTCAGTAACTTTGTGAGTTACGATTCCATTCAGCACCGCGCATCGCTTTTGGAAGACACCATCCAGCGCTCTATCGAGGGCCTGCGCCTTACCGAAGACCGCTACCTGAGCTTCCTTGCGACAAGTTCAAACCTTGCCCCGTTTTTCGGCCTTTTGGGTACGGTGTGGGGCATCATGATTGCGTTCTTCCAGATTGGCCAGCACGGTTCTGCCGACCTCTCCGTCGTCGCTCCGGGTATCGCCATGGCGCTTATTACCACGGTGGGCGGTCTCGTGGTCGCTATCCCTGCCTCTGCGGGCTACAACTACTTCACGAGCTGCAACGGCCAGAACGAGATTTCGTACTTCAACTTCGGTTCCCAGGTATTGAGCCTGTTCAAGCGCGGCGACCTGCTCGCCCTCGAAGAAGTTGCCGGCTAGGAGGCCTAGGTGAAGCGTAGCCGCGGAAAAGAACTCAAGCAGGAGATGAACCTCACGAACATGATCGACATCGTGTTCTCGATCCTTATCGTGTTCATCATCTCCGCTCCGCTCATGAGCCAGGGCGTGAAGGTCGACCTCCCGAAGGCCGAAGCCCCGACGATGGAGCAGGAAAAACTTTTGAAGGTGTCCATCACCAAGGACGAGAAGATCTACATCGCCGACATGCAGGTGGATTTTGGCAGTTTCAACAACGTGTTCAAGTCCCTCTGGAACGGAGAGATGGCGGTCGTCATCAATTCCGACGAGAACGTCCATTACGGACTCGTGATGAAGGTCGTTACGCAGGTGCAAAAATTGGGCGTGACAAAACTCGGGTTCCTTACGATGAATCCTAAAGAAAAACCGGGTAAATGAGCAAGGAAGAAGAAAGGATAAAGTACTTCAGCTCGGACGTGGATTCCACGCTCGTGAAGATAATCGTCGTGGCGGTTGTCTTCCATTTTGCCGTCGTGGCGTTCTTTATCGGGCTGCATTACGTGAACCTGAAGCCTGAACCCGAGAAAATTCCCGTGTTCGAGATGGTGCAGGTGGCCCAGCCACCTCCGCCCCCGAAGTCGGTACAGCCGAGGCCTCCCGAGCCACCGAAACCCAAGGAGCCACCGAAGCCCAAGGTGAACAAGGAACTCCCGCCAGAGATTAAGCCCGAGCCGGAGCAGAAGCCCGAGGAGGTGCACGAAGAGGTTCCGCCGGAACCAGAACCGGAGCCCGAACCGGAACCGCAGGAGGATTTCCCGGTCGACGATCTCGACCTGCCCGTTGCAGTGGAGGCTCCGAGCCTGAATCCGGTGGGTTCCGTGGACATGGATCCGCTGATGCAGGTCTATCTCGAACAGCTTAAGAAGATTATCATGAGCAACTTCAAGCCGCCCAAGGACTTGAAGGTGGGCCGCGATGCGAAGACGACCGTGCAGTTTCAGGTGGACCGCTTCGGCGGTATTACCGCAGTGATTCTCAAGAAGTCGTCGGGCAACAAGGCGTGGGACCACCTTTCCGTGCGCGCGGTTCAGATTTCGAAGGTGCCCGAACTGCCGCCGAACTACCGCGCCCCGAGCCTCGTGCTGCATTTTAACTTTACTCCGAACTGACGCTATGAAAAGATTGTTTGTCCTGCTTGCTTTTTTGGTATTCTCCGCGCCGTGCGTATTCGCGTCTATCGATACGATTGCCGTCGACGTGGGAATTTCAGTGTTCAAGACGACTCCCATAGGCATTGTGCCTTTCGAGGAAAAACCTGGAATCGAATGGATTGAGGAGCGTCCGCACCAGATTCTTACACGTGATGCGAATCTCTCCGGTCGATTTGACGTTGTCGCTTCTGAAAAGTTCAACCTTGCGCTTTTCAGCCGTAGCCATGCGGATTACTACATGACGGGGAAAGTTTCTCCCCTGGCGGATGGCCTGCTCAAGGTGGAATGCTTTCTCTACGTGTCGAAGTCGAAGACGCTCCGCCTCGGCGAAAGTTACACGGTAAAGCAAAAAAATCTGCGTCGCGCAGTCCACGATTTTTTCGACAAGGCGACTCTTTGCATTACGGGTGAACGCGGCGTTGCGACGACCAGGCTAGCCTTTGTTTCCAAGATCGACGGCGTAAAGCAGGTGGTAATTTCTGATTACGACGGCTTCCACCGCAGCCAGGTGACGCGTGACTCGACTATCAGCATGATGCCCGTGTGGATGCGTGGAAATGCAGGCCTTGTGTACGTAAACTTCAAGACGCGTAGGCCGCGCCTGTATGCGAAAAAGTTCGGCGGTGCGGAATATCCGCTATTCGCCCAGTTTGACCAGACCTACAGTCCCGCCGTGAATCCCAGGACGGGGGAGCTCCTTTTTTCTTCGACCGTGGATGGAAAAACGGATCTCTATCTTGGCAATATGGAAACGGGCAAGGCGAGGAAGTTTGCGTACCTGAAGAGCAACCAGACGAGTCCCGCGTGGAGCCCGACCGCAAGCGAAGTGCTGTTCACGAGTGACCGCGGGGGAAGCCCGCAGATTTTCGTGATGGAGAAGGACGGATCTGACCTGCGCCGCGTGACGTTCATGGGTCGCTACAACGAGCGCGCCAGTTGGTCGCCGAATGGGGACCGCATCGTGTACACCTCGATGGACAACGGCAAGATGAACATTTATACCTGCGCTCTTGACGGGAGCGACATCGTGCAGCTCACGAACAACGCGGGCAACAACGAACACCCGACCTGGTCGCCCGATGGCAAGCTGATTGCTTTTTCGAGCAACCGTAGCGGGACTTACCAGATTTACATTATGCGGTTCGACGGCGCGAACGTGACCCGCATTACCCAGGGCGGCGAGAACACTGCGCCTACGTGGTCCTGGTTCAACGAAGATATTAAACAACAAAAAAAGGAAGGTAATCAATGAAATTCGCATTTAAACTCGCGATGATTTCTTGTGCGGCGAGTCTTGCCCTCGTGGCGTGTTCGAAGAACCCGCCTCCCGAGACTGCTCCGGCTCCCGCACCCGCCCCGGCTGCTGCGGCAGCTCCCGCTGCAGAGCAGCCCGCCGCTCCTGCGGAACCCGCGTTGAATGCGGATTCCCTCGCTGCAGAGCAGGCACGGCTCGAAGCTGAACGCCTTGAAGCCGAACGCGCCCGCCTCGAAGCTCTTATCAACCAGATCATGAGCGAGGATGTCTATTTCGACTTTGACCGCTCCGAGCTTACCGAAAAGGCCAGGGAACTCTTGGCTCAGGTGGGTGAGCTCCTGCTTAAGGAAACCCGTTTCACGATTACCATCGAGGGCCATACCGATGCTCGCGGTACCGAAGACTACAACTTTACTTTGGGTGCAAAGCGCGCCATGAAGGTAAAGGAATTCCTCAATACCTACGGTATCGATGGCAAGCGCATGGAATCCGTGAGCTACGGTAAGGAAGCTCCGAAGGCTCAGGGCGAAACGGAAGAAGCCTATTCCCAGAACCGCCGTGCGAACTTCCGCGTGAACATCCAGCCGTAATAGACAATATAGAGTCATAGTTTCTAGCAACACTCGTAGAATATGAAAAAAATCATAGTAGGAATTGCCTTGGCGGCGCTCTCGCTTACGGGCTGCTCGCAGATGACGGTGCTCCGCACCGAAGAAATGCGTAATGTCGGTACGGACGTGCAGGTTGCGGTTCTCAGCAACCTCGATTCCGCCATGCATAAGCTCAGGGCCGACAACAAGAACCTCCGCAAGCGCGTGGATTCGCTCAAGGCAGAACTTCTTGCCCAGCAGGAAGCGTCTGCCTTGCTGCAGAAGCGCATGATGGCGGAACTCTCCATCCTTTCGCGCCGTGTGAGTGATGAATCCGAACGCAACGATTCGCGCCAGGAAGAAATCATCTACCGGCTCGACATGCTGCTTGGAAAGTCCGACAAGATTCTCGCGAAGAAGGTCGTGGTCAGTGGCGCCTCGCAGGCCCCGATTTCTATGGATAGCGTCGAACGCGAGGCCGAACGCCTCGTGGAAGCCGAAGCCATGTTCAATACGGCCCGTTCCGATTACCATCGTGGCGAATACAAGCTTGCCTATACGGGATTCAAGCAGGTCTACGAACAAATGAAATCTGGCGAGCTCGGTGAAAACTCGCTCTACTGGATGGCGCTTTGCCTGGTCGAAGTGAACCAGATTGAAAAGGCGAAGAAGGTTCTCGATGCCTTGACGCAGAGTTTCCCTGACGGGGGCAAAACCTGCACTGCTCTGTTCAAGCTAGCGGGAATCTATGGCGACGAATGCAACATTGAATCGCAGAAGCAGTACTTGCAGAAGATCTTGGCGAACAAACTTTGTGAAAAGTCCGCCGAGTTCGAACAAGCCGCCGAAATGCTGCAGTCTATTTTGGAGCGTGAAGAAAAAAAGGCCTCGGGAGCCCCGGTCGAAGCTTGTGAACCCGTAGTGCGCGATGTGCCGAAACCTTCCACGGCCGCGCCTGCTGAATCACAGCCCGCCGCAGTGCCCGCGTCCGCGCCGTAAGGCGCCCACGAAGAAACTTGTTTCATCGCCGAAGTTTATTTCTCAAAACGCATCGTCGTCTTCGTCGTCGCTGTGGCGAATCACGACGCCGCCGATCTTAGCCATCTTGTTCTCGAAATCCTCATAACCGCGGTCGAGGTGGTACACGCGGCTCACGGTGCTCTCGCCTTCGGCGATGAACGCGGCGAGTACGAGCGCTGCCGTCGCTCTCAGGTCGCTACCCATGATTTCGGTGCCTTCGAGCTTGGTGCCACCCTTGATGGTCGCCGTGTTGCCGTTGACCTGGATGTCGGCGCCGAGACGCTGCAGTTCGGCCACGTGCTTGAAGCGGTCGTTATAGACGGTATCCTGGATGACGCTGTTGCCCGGTATCGAGACGAGGGTCGCCATGAGGGGGGCCTGCATGTCAGTGGGGTATCCCGGGAAGGGGAGCGTCTGGATGGTGATGGGCTTGAGTTCTACATTGCGGGCGTCGACTTCGGCCCAGTCCGCACCGACACTCACCTTGCAGCCCATGTCACGGAAGGCGTCGAGCGTAGAGGCGATGTGGTCGGGGATAATCTTCGTGACCTTTACGCGGCCTCGCGTGATGGCGGCTGCACAGAGGTATGTGCCCGCCTCGATGCGGTCGGGAATCGTGAAACCTTTGCCCGGGCGGAGGCTTTCGACGCCCTGCACGGTGAGGGTGCGCGTTCCGCGGCCCTGAATCTTGGCGCCCATGCCGATAAGGTAGTCGACGAGGTTGTCGATTTCGGGTTCGAGCGCCGCGTTCTGTAGAACGCTCGTCCCCTTGGCGAGTGTCGCTGCCATCAGCACGTTGACCGTGGCTCCCACGCTCGAAATGGGGAAGTAGAAGGTGCCGCCGGGAAGCCTGCCTTCGCAGGTCGCCTCGACGTAGCCGCGCGTGAGCGTAATCTTTGCTCCGAGCGCTTCGAGTCCCTTGAGGTGGAGGTCGACCGGGCGCGGACCCCATGCGCATCCGCCGGGGAGAGAAACACGGCAGCGTCCGAACCTGGCAACGAGCGGGCCAAGGACGTAGAAACTTGCGCGCATCGTCTTCACAAGTTCGTAGGGGGCTTCGAGATGGTCGGCTCCGCGCGTGTCGATTTTGAGGTTGTGGGCTTCGCCGCTGATGCGGCATCCGATGACGCGCAGCACGTCGCTCATGGTCTTCATGTCCTTGAGGTGCGGCACGTTCGTGATTTCGGAAACACCATCGGCAAGGAGCGCTGCAGCCATCACGGCAAGTACGGCGTTCTTCGCGCCCGAAACGGGGACTTCGCCTTCGAGGGGCTTTTTTGCCTGGTGAACTTCAAAACGGTACATTTTTAATTCTCCTTGGACTCGTCGTTGGATTCGCTACGGGGTGCTTTGGAAATCCTGGCTTCTTCGTTAAAGACAACCGATGTCCTTGCAATCCAGTCGTGAAGCGCCCTGCGCCTTGGGTCGATACAAACGATTAGGTATCCGAGTCCATAAAAAAACAGGGTCATTTGAGTGAGTATACTGCAAAGGTAGCGCGCGGTGGCTCCGCCCCATCCGATTTTAGCTCCTTCGCGGGTCTCCACGTGGATGTGGACAAGCATCTTGCCCGGGGTCGCAGAATAGATGGCGTGAAAAATGATAAAGTAGAGCGCCTGTATGACGTTCAAGATGCCCATGAACAGGGAAACTCCACGTATGCTTGGCAGCTTGGACACGGTTTCCGTAGTCGATGCGGAATCTGCGAGGCTGTTGAGGGCTTCCTGGAGCGCGGGAAAGTCGACAACTCCAGTGGCAGAGAGAATGAAGAGTATTCCTCCGCAGATAAAGCCGAGAATGAGGTTGTCTACAATATAGGCGGCGGCTCTCGTGAAGAACCCTGCGTAGCGGTACCTGGCGAATTGCTCTTTTTTCATGACCTCTTCGAGGGCCTTTATAGTATTCTCCAAAAGTTTTTCGCGGGCGAGGTCCGCATCGTCGGGGGCGGAAAATTCCTCCTTGTAGGCACTCCAGGGCTTCCAATCTTCTTCGCCGCTATGCCATACGAGCGTTGTTTCCGTTATTTTTCCCTGGTTTACAAATTCGCGGATTTCATCGATAGAATAAGGACCCTGCCTACGTTCTCCATCGGTGATGCTCTCGTCAATAAAATACCATTTCATACAATGTCAAAGTTAGAAAATTCGAAGGCCGTTTTCTATGAAAATTACTAAATTATCCCCTATGAGTATGTTTAAGCCGGGGCAACGTTTCGTTAGCCAGTCAGAGCCGGATCTGGGTCTTGGAATTGTATCCGAGGTGCAGGGCCGCACCGTTCAGTTTTCTTTCCCCCTAGTTGGTCAAATTCGTATATACCGTGTCGATTCTTCTCCGGTTGACCGTTTTATATTGCAGCCGGGCGAAACCGCCAAGAACGAAAAGGGAGTCTCCTTTGTCGTCGAAAGCGTCCGCGAGGTCGACGGCGTGGTCATCTATGTAGGTCGCGGTGGTCGCGAAATGAAGGAATCGGACCTCACGGCGAAGCAGATGGCAAGACCATCCGACTTGTTCCGGAGCCTCATGAAGATTGGCCGGGACAAGGTGGACGAGGTGTCTTCGGGGAATGTTTCCTCGAAGGCTTTTGAACGCAGGCGCCGTGCCATGGAACTTCTGTGCCACTGGAAGTCCTCTCCGGTGCGTGGCATGATCGGTCCCCGCGTGAGCATGATTCCTCACCAGTACTACCTTTGCTATCGTGCCTGCGCAAGCTCGATGCTTCCGCGCCTAATGCTCAGCGACGAGGTTGGCCTTGGGAAGACGATTGAGGCGGGCATGATTTGGCATGCGCTCAACGCCCGTGGCCGCGTCCAGCGTTCCCTCATCATTGTGCCCGAGACTCTCAAGCATCAGTGGATGATCGAGATGAAACGCCGATTCAACCAGCTGTTTACCCTGGTCGACGAAGGCTTTATCCGCGGGTTGTTCCTTTCTGTGGCAAAGGATGAGGCGAAACCCAATCCCTTCATGCAGAGCAACAATATCATCGTCTCTATCGATTTCTTGATGAGCCAGCCTGCGTTGATCGAGGACCTGCTCAAGACGCAGTGGGACATGACCATTATCGACGAGGCCCATCATCTTGTTTGTGAAGATGGCTTTACCAGTCACGAATACATGCTCGCGAACGCTGTGCTCGCCCGCTCGAAGGGCGTTCTCCTCTTGACGGGAACGCCTTTGCAGCTGCATCCCGAATCGCAGTTCAACCGCCTCAAGATGCTCGACCCGGCCCGCTTCTCGGACTATGGCGAGTTCATCAAGGACCAGGAGGCCTACCGCAAGCTGGTGAATGACCTTTCCAAGCTGCCGACCGACCCCAACCACCAGATGAGCTGGGAAGACCTGTACGAATCGGTTCCCAAAAATTCCAAGATTCGTCCCTGGCTTGAACAGGAAAATTCGAAGTCGATGACTGCGGGCGAATGGATTCGCCGCATCGTGGACGGCATGGGTACGGGTTCCGTGGTGTTCCGCAATACGCGAAAGGGCGTGGGCGGATTCCCCAAGCGCAAGCTGGATGCCGTTTGTCTGGAGCCGAACCCGAAATATCGTGAAATGGTTGAAATTGCGGCCGAGAAGGACCTGGACGCCTCGACGGACATTCAGGAGAACGGCCTCCTTTGCACGCGATATTCGGACGCCTGGGACTTGGATGAACGTATCGTATGGCTCAAGGAATTTCTCAAGGAACATGCAAACGACAAGGTCCTACTGATTTGTGAATCGATCGAGGTCGTGCTGGCGCTGGAATCTATCCTGACGGACTACCTCGGCGAGGGCGCATTCTCCATGTTCCACGAGGATATGACCATCATGGCGCGCGACAAGGCTGCCGCGAACTTCAGCAAGGAGAACGGGGCGAATCTTCTCATCGCGTCTGAAATCGGCTCGGAAGGCCGCAACTTCCAGTTCGCGCACCACCTGGTGCTTTTCGACCTTCCGTTGGATGCCGCTCTCGTGGAGCAGCGCATCGGCCGTCTCGACCGCATCGGCCAGACGAAGGACATTGTGATGCATGTGCCCTACGTGAAGGGCTCCGGCCAGGAGGTGATGTTCCGCTGGTATAACGACGGCCTGAACGCTTTCGGTGCCCCGCTGATGAGTGGCGGAGAACTGTTCCTCAAGTATACCGATAGCCTCATCGAAGCCTTGGCGGACCCGCGCCACTCGCTTGAAAACTTTGTTGAAAACGTAATCCCTCAGGTCCGCAAGGACTGCGAACAGATGCGCAAGAATATCGAGAAGGGCCGTGATCGCCTGCTTGAATTCAACAGCCGCAATCCCGAGAAGGCGAAAGAAATTACCGACGAAATCGAACGTATCGATGCGGAACCCGAGCTGCGTGAACTGTTGCTTGATTCGCTCCGTTCCAGGGGGCTGGAAATCGACAAGAGTGCCGTTGCCGGGTGTGAAATCATCACGATGGGTCCGCAGATAGAGGAAGGTTCTATCGCCGGGATGCCGAGTCGTGGCATGGTGGCGGCCCAGAGCGAAGAGGAAGAACAGGGCTCCGATAGCATCTCCTTGACGGTGACGTTCGACCGCAAGGTGGCCATGGTTCACGACGAGGTGGACTTCATGAGCCTCGAACATCCGCTCGCCCAGGGCATGATCGACTTCGAAACGGGGGTCAACCATGGCAATGTCGCGTGCTGTATCTGGCCTGGTTCCGGATTGCATGGACTCATGATGCAATACAACTTTGCAATAGAACTTCCTGTGCCCGAAGAATGGGGCGTTTCGGATATTGTCGGTCCGCGTTATGCGTGCGTGCTTGTTGATGCTGCCGGCGTGGACCAGTCGGCCCACTTGGCGGAACTGCAGAATGCGGAAGTCCGTGATGTGAATGTCCCGCAGGGAAACAAGGCGGTCGATGCGACAATCCGCTATTTTGCACATGGCGGTCTCGCCGTCGCAAAGCAGTGCGTGAACGGACTTGCCAAGGAATACGCGGAGAAGGCTGCTGCAGCTGTCGAGGCGCGTTCGGAACAGGAATACCAGCGCGTGAACCACCTGCTTACCATGCGTGGCAAGGCGGGGAACAATGCTGAACTCCAGCAGTTGCGCAAGAATGTTTTCGACAGGAAGAAAATCGTTGCAAACCCGCAGCTCCGCTTGGATGCCATTCGTCTGGTGGTTTGCAGGTAAAGAATACGGATTACGAAAATGAGTGAACTACGTAAGAATATCCTTGATGAGGCCCGCCGTATCGTCGTGAAAATCGGGTCCCGTATTTTGGTGGATTCCGAAAAGGGCGGCGTGCGCACCCGCTACATCCAGAAACTTGCCGATTCTGTCGCGCGTCTCATGGAAGCGGGCAAGGAAGTCGTGATTGTCACAAGCGGTGCCGTGGGAACCGGCATGAGCCAGCTGGGCTACAAGGAAAAGCCGACCGTGCTTGCCGAAAAGCAGGCCTGCGCCGCCGTGGGCCAGATCGACCTCATGTACGCCTACCGCGAAATGTTCCGCTGGGTGGATCTCTCGGTGGGGCAGATTCTTTTGTCTGCCGATGACTTCCGCGACCGCACCCGCTACAAGAATTTGCAGAACACCATCAAGGCGATGCTTGCGCGCAAGATTGTCCCGATTATTAACGAGAACGATTCGCTCGCCGTCGCCGAAATCAAGGTGGGCGACAACGACAAGCTTTCGAGCGACGTGGCGCTGTTCCTCGATGCCGATTTGCTTTTGATATTCACGGACGAGGACGGCCTTTTTGACGACAACCCGAAGAAGAATCCGAACGCTCGACTGCTCCGCTTTGTGCCCGAAATTACGCCTGCAGTGCTGGCCCTTGCCGGAAAGCCTGGCGAGGCGGGCTCTGCCGTGAGTACCGGCGGTATGCGTAGCAAGCTTGAAGCGATTCGAAACGTGACGCGTAGCGGTGCAAACGCCTTCCTTGCGAACGGCATGAAGGTGTTGCCGCACCAGGTGATTTTTGAGAATGCACAGGGCACTCTGTTTGCGGGTTCCAAGAAAAAGCTCAACAGCCGCCAGCGCTGGCTCAGCTTCATCACGACTCCGCGCGGGGCCGTGGTGGTGGACGAGGGCGGCGTGAAGGCGCTCCGCGAAAAGCATTCCAGCCTGCTCCCCGTGGGCGTGTATGCCGTCAAAAAGCATTTCGACAAGGGCGACCTCATCGAGGTGTTGAGCCCGTCGGGCGATGCGGTTGCGCGTGGCGTGGCCGGTTTTGACAGCGAGACGCTCAAGCTCGTGCTGCACAAGAAGACGGCTCAGGTTCACGAGATTCTAGGTAAGGACGTGCCCGACGAGCTCATCCACAAGAACGATTTGGTCGTGTTCTAGCAGGTGACAGGAGGAATGCGGATAATGCGATTTGTGTGTAAACTAAGACGAATGGCGATTGCGCTTTCGCTTGCGGCGACGGCTTCGCTTGCCGATGCGATTTCGGTTGAGTCGCTTGTCGGTGCGGGAACCTGGGTGCGTGACGACCACCTGCGCGAAATGAGCGATATCTTGCTCTTTGGCCACGGCTCTTTCATTGATGTTGGCATGTATTATACGCCGCTCCCGTCGCAGATTCCCTTGAAGAGCGAATTCGGCGAACACCAGGGCTTTGCCTTCCGCCACCATTTTGCTGGTTTTTCCAGTACCGAAATTTCGAAGGGCTATTTCCTGGGACTTCTCCTCTGGTTCGATCGCTACGGCTGGGACGGCGAGGACTTTTTCTTTTTCCCGCGCTACAGCGATTTCGGTCACGTGAGCTCGGTGACGACGTGGGGCCTGTCATTTACGGATGCAAAACACGACTGGACGGTTGCTGCTGGTATGCAACACCAGAATCTGGAATTTGCCGGCGACTTTTTCCCGGCCGAAAACGATTCGCTGCTCTACACATGGGCGGAACTCCGCTACTGGAAATTCAGTGCCCAGGCAAGCCTTCATCGTGCGAACGTGAAATCGCTCCGACTCTCGATGAACCTCGAAGACCGCCCCGTTTATGGCGGCAAGTCCTCGGGCATCAGGACCTACCTTCCGAATATCGACGCCACCATCTACAAGCGTGTCATCGGCGGTTTCGATGAAGACTTTGTCCGAGTGCATTGGGAACAGAACCTTTTCGCCCAGAGACTCTACGCTGAAGTCTCCTACGATTTCCCGGATGACGGATTCCATTCCGCGGCAATCAAGTATTATCCCGACCCGTCGCGCCTTGTCGGTTTGGAGGTCTCGTGCCTCCGTCGCCGCGTATACGATGACGGATGGGACGACCTGATGTTCGGCTGGGCTATCGAACTGCCCGTGCTCCGCATCGGTTACAATTCTGCTACCGACTACGACAGGCTCTTCCATGCGAAGGGGACTTGGATTGCGGAATTGCAGTTCAACCTGCAGTCGGTAGGAGAATTCCTGTTCGCGCGCGGAGGCCGCACTTCGGCGCCCATCGAGACGAATACCGTGAAGCAGAAAAACAAGCAGTCAGAGCCGCAGGGCACCGGCATAACGCTGCCCGCGTCGTCGCAGACGCAGGCTCCGCTGACAGCCACGGGCGTCCGCTATGAGAAGGTCGATGCTGGCGCAACCCAGACGCAGGGAGGTAGGTAATGAAACGCTTTTCCATAATCGCTTTGCTTCTTTGTGCGCTTACCCTTACGGGTTGCCTCAGCCACTGGTTTACCGATTCCTCGACGCGTCTTCAGGTGGAGAACAAGACGGAACGCGTCTTTGTCGGCCTCGATATCGTGTCGGAGGATGGATATACGACGATTCCCTGGATTCGCGAGACGCTCAAGCCAGGCGAACGCAGTCGCGTCTACGAGCAGGATTGGGTGGGAACTTTCAAGATAAGGCTCCTGTTTAAATCCATTCATGAAATCTGTAGGATAAATATCGAAACCAAGGAAAGGGATTGCACGGCGATGTATGACCAGGTCTCCCATACTCCGCTCGAGTTCGAGTTCGATGGCGGCAGCAACTACATGATCCTTACGGATAACGAAGACGGTGGCGTGCACATTTTGATGCATTAGCGCTGAGTTTGCAATGAACTTAAAAGAAGCCGACCCGTTGGGTCGGCTTTCTCGTATTACTTGCGTTTGCCGCAGAGGATTTTATTTGTTCAGCGTTTGACGCCTTTGGCGTCCGCTGCTGCGTTCGGTCATACCGTCAAGTAAACTTGACGGAGCGACACTCACTTTGCAAGCTTTTCGGTCGCTGCGGCGACGCTGAGCAGGTCCGTTTCCTGGAACGGCTTGCCAATCCACTGCAGGCCGACGGGAAGTCCGCCTGCCATGCCGCACGGAACGCTCACGCCGGGGAGGCCCGAGAGGTTCAGGCTCACGGTGTAGATATCGGAGAGGTAAACGGCCATTGGGTCGGACTCGTTCATGCCGCACTTGAGCGGGAGGCCCGGCATCGTGGGGCTTGCGATTACGTCCACGCTTTCGAACGCCTTGTTGAAGTCGTCCGTGATGAGGCGGCGCACCTTCTGGGCCTGCACGTAGTAGGCGTCGTAGAAACCTGCGCTGAGCACGTAGCTTCCGAGAAGGATGCGGCGCTGGACTTCCTTGCCGAAGCCTTCGCTGCGGGACTTGGCGTACAGGTCGAACAACTTGCGGGCTTCCTTGCTGCGGTATCCGTAGCGCACGCCGTCGTAGCGGCTGAGGTTGCTGCTCGCTTCGGCGGTTGCGATGATGTAGTAGCTCGATACCGCGAAACCGATGTGCGGGAGGCTCACTTCCTTGAGCGTGGCGCCTTCGGCTTCCATTTTCTTGAGCATGTTCTCGATAGCGGCCTTGCATTCCGGGTCGAGACCGTCGGCGAAGTATTCCTTCGGGACGCCGATGACCTTGCCCTTCACGCCGGCATCGAGCTTCGCGCCGAAGTCCTCGGGTTCGCGGGTGCTCGTGGTGTTGTCGTGCGGGTCGATGCCGCAGATGGCGTTAAGGAGCGTGGCGCAGTCGGCGACGGTAGTGCCGAAGGGGCCAATCTGGTCCAGGGAGCTTGCGTATGCCAAAAGTCCATAGCGGGACACGCGGCCGTAGGTGGGCTTGAGGCCCACAACGCCTGTGCAGGCGGCGGGCTGACGGATAGAACCACCGGTGTCGGAGCCGAGTGCACAGGCGACCGTGCCACTGGCAACGGCTACGGCCGAACCGCCGCTGGAACCGCCCGGCACGCGGGTCTCGTCGAGCGGGTTCTTCACCGGCCCGTAGTACGAGGTCTCGCTGCTCGAACCCATGGCGAACTCGTCCATGTTCGTCTTGCCGACGATAACCGCACCTGCCGCTTCGAGCTTTTCGATGGCTGTCGCAGTGTAGGGGGCCACGAAGTTGTCGAGAATCTTGGATGCGGCCGTGGTGCGCGTGCCCTCGAGGCACATGTTGTCCTTCACGGCGACGGGAATGCCGTCCAGCACGCCGAGGCTCTTGCCTTCGGCACGGCGCTTGTCCGATTCCGCGGCCTTCGCGAGGGCGCGCTCGTTCAGCACGCTGATGTAGGCGTTCAAATTCTTGGTAGCTTCAATCTTTGCAAGGGAGTCCTGCGCGAGAGCGACTGCCGAAGTCTCGCCGCTGGCGAGCTTGGCGCTTAAATTCTTGATGGTTTCCATTACCGGTTTCCTCCGGACCATTTCATGATGTAAATGGCCACGATCATACCAACGATGCTGACTACGTTAATCTTTAGACCAAAGCCAAGCGCGAACTTGACCATGTACAGATCCAGGACGACCGGATTTGCCTTGTCCCCGAGGAATCCGAGGTTCAGGTCGAACGAGGCCACGAAGAAGTTGCGCACGATGTTGTCGTAACCGCCCGCGTTCATGAGTTCGCCGAGTTCCCCGAAGAGGAGCCCGAGGCATTCACCGAGCACTCCGCCGATGATGAGGCCGAGCACGATAAAGAGGATGAGTCGTCCGAAGGTGTTTCTGTTAGTCATATGGGCAAATATATAAAAAAGCCGTTCGTTTGTTGTTACTTAATGCTCCAGTCGATGGGTTCTAGACCCTTGCTGACGAGGTATGCGTTTGCTTTGCTGAAATGCTTGCAGCCGAAGAACCCGCGGTAGGCCGAGAGCGGGCTCGGGTGTGGCGCGGTGAGAATCAGGTGGCCGCGGTTCGGGGCCACGAGCGCCTGTTTTTTGATGGCGAAACTGCCCCAGAGCAAGAATACGAGGTTCTCGCGCACTTCGGAGAGGCGCTGGATGACGGTGTCGGTGAACTGCTGCCAGCCGATTCCGGCGTGGCTTGCCGCCATGTGGGCGCGCACCGTGAGCGATGCGTTCAGGAGGAGAATTCCCTGGTGCGCCCAGCTTTCGAGGTTGCCGTGCGGGGGTGGCGTGATGCCCAGGTCGTCGTGGAGTTCCTGGAAGATGTTCACGAGCGACGGGGGAGGCTCGATACCCATGGGCACCGAGAAGCACAGCCCGTGCGCCTGGCCCGGATTGTGGTAGGGGTCTTGCCCGATGATGACAGCCTTGACCTTGTCTACGGGGCAGTAGTCGAGCGCTGCGAAAATCTTGGAGCCGGGCGGGTAGACGGCGTGATGCTCCGCCTTTTCCTGCAAAAGTTTTTCTTTAATTTGTTTGAAATACGGCTGCTCGAATTGGTCGGCGAGCAGGTTCAGCCAGGATTGTTCAAGTTTTACCATGGCATCTCCTTGTTAAAATTGCGGTTTTCTCGCCGCGGAAGCGGGTGTAGAACAGGATTGCGGAATTCTTGCCCTTGGGCTTGAGCCGCTTGGTTTCGGCATCTGGGTCGAGTTTTACGCCGCGCAGCTTGAGCGTGATTTTCCCGATGTCGTGTTCCTTGAGCATGCTGCGGACGGCTCCTGTCGCGATTTCGGTATGCGCGAGCACTTCGTAGCAGGAAAATCCCGGTGCAGGGAGCGGTTTGTCGCTCGAAACATACGCGATGCCTTCCGAAATCAGGTGAGCATTCGGGTCGTGGGCGAGGGCTGCCGCATTGAAGAGGTGGCTCCGGATAAGTACCGGCGCGGGTTCCGCGATGTACTTGCCGATTTCCCCGAGGGGCAGGTCGCTCCGGCTCGTCGCCGTGCGGTAGGTACGGTCCTTGCCTTCGAGGCAGTCGTTCCGGTCGAGTTTTTCCTGCAGGTCGTCGTCGAGGGTCTCGAGCGAGCGGTCGCGCCTGCGGGTCCATTCTGCAAGCGTTTCGCCCGCCTTCCCGACAATGACCGCGCGGACGGTGTCCGGGTGTTTTGCGAGTTCCCCGAAGAGCACGAGGCATTCGCGGCAGTCGCTGTGTCCGCCCAGGTAGAGGATTTCGGTTCCGTCCGGGATTTCGGCGGGCGGGTAGCCGGGCGGGAGTTTCGCCATGCCGCCCCTGTAGTGCCTGCTGATTTCGATGACTTCCTCGAGCGTGGGCGTGAGGTTCTTCAGGTCGCGCTGGTTCTCGCCTTCAATGGCGCGTCTTGCCGGGTCGATTGTGAAGTAGTCCGCGCCTTCAACGGAGCGCACGTCGGCGCAAATCGTTTCGGCGTTTTTCCCGAACGCCTGCATGTTGTGGCTATACATCGCGAGACGGTTTTCGTCCAGGTCGACTCCCGTCACTTTTAGGCCCGCAGGCAGGTAAAAACTGTCTCCGCCCATGCCGCAGCACAGGTCGTGAACTTCCGCGCCTGTGCCAGTTGCATTTTCGGTTGCGTCGCTGGTCGCGTCGTTCCCGCATGGCCAGAGTTTTGCCTTCCAGCGCCCGATATCTTGTGCGGTGCTCTGTTCCAGCGCGAGCTTGTCGCACAAGAGGAACATCCCGCGGGCGGTCTCGTTATTTGCGAACTTTTCGCGGAACTTGGGCACGAGCGCCATGTAGTCCATGATAGCAGCGCGCTCCTCGTTGCTGTATCCCTGCTTGTTCAGTGCGGTCGAAACCTGCAACGCATCCAACTTGCGCGTAAGGGCCTCTTCGATAAAGCCCTGTACAGTGTCGGATGCGAGCAAATTCCACGGTTGCATATTGTAAATTTAAATTATTTGCACGATTTTATGGGTTCCGGCGCACCGCTTGCCAAACTTTTAGTTTAAATTTAAGGCATGGGATACAAACAGGGTTGTTTTAGAGTACGGCACTTGTGCCGTTTTGGGTGTGTCGCGGCGATGGCTGCGGCTGGGGTTCTTTTCGTTGCATGCGGCGGTGATTCCGACAGCGGTGCCGGTTACGACTACGAAATAGTGGGGGAGTCCTCCGCGGGGTTTACGCTTCCCGATTTCAGCAGCTCGTCGGATGCGATTGCCTCGATATCTTCTTCCGATTTTGCGCTGTTGCCGTCGTCGGGTGTATTCGATGCTCAATCCTCTTCCGATTTTGTGTCTCCCGAATCTTCCGGAGACAGGCCTCCGCGCTCTTCGTCTGCGGTTGAACCGCCCCGTTCGTCTGCAGGGTCCGAGCCGCAAACCTCTTCGGCGCATAATCCTCCGCCCTCGTCCTCGTCCGAATCTCCTAAATCTTCCGCGACCCAGCAGCTTCTCAATTTTGACTTCTACATGGGCGCCGACATTTCGACCGTGCAGGAATACGAACGCAACAGGACCAGGTTCTACGACGTGGATGGCACCGAGAAGGATATCTTCACGCTTCTCAAGGACCATGGTTTCAACGCTATCCGCCTCAAGACATTCGTGAGTCCCAAGGCAAAGTACGGCTATGCCGCTTCGGAATGCGGTCACGATGCCGAGGCTTACGGCGACAAGGACCATATCGTCGCCTATGCGCAAAAGATCAAGGCCGCGGGCATGGCTTTCTTGCTCGACATCCACTACAGCGACAACTGGGCCGATCCCGGCAAACAGATTATCCCTGAACGCTGGCGCAAGGTGAACAGCTCCGACGCTCTCGCCGATTCCGTTTACGCCTACACCCTCGATTTGATGAACGCGCTCAAGCAGGTGAATGCGGTTCCCGAGATGGTGCAGATTGGCAACGAGACAACGCCGGGCATTCTCGTCCACGTGCCGAACAGCAAGACGGATTGCTGGGGCAACAATGTAGACAAGGCCTCTACCGCAATCAACGGCGATATGGGGACATCGAGCGGCAAGGCGAACGCGGCCAAGTATTTCAAGGCGGGCATCAGGGCGGTCAAGGAAGTTTCGCCGAATACCAAGACCGTGCTGCATATTGAACGCATACGCCAGGCGAATACGGTCACCTGGTGGATGACGGAAATCTTCAAGAACCAGAAGGTCCCTGCCGATGTGATGGGATTTTCCGCCTACACGGCTTACGGCGACGGCGCTCCCGATAACTGGAAATCGCTCTTCCAGACTGTCACCTCGAGCTATCCGAATCTGGAATTCATCGTCGCGGAATATAACGGCGGTGACCAGGATAACCACTACAATTTCGACGGCTCGCGCAAGCGCACGAACGAGATGGTGAAGGGAATGGACCGCTGGATAGGCTCATTCTTCTGGGAACCGACGCTCAGCGGCGCCTGGGGAACGGCGCTCTTCGACTGGAAGGGAAACGACATGCAGGCGAACAGCAATGCCTTCGAGGAATACCCGATGCGGTAGGGGAACGAAGGGCTTTTTTCAGAAAAGTTATCATGCACCCCACATTTGACAACATCGCAGTCCTGCGGGCGGAAGAGGAATGGCAACGCGCAGGGGCGTATTCTGTCCGCATCCAGGGTATGAACCGGCAGCACCATATTTCGCTGCGGGAAGAATTTGACGTGCACGATGGCGATGGTACAAAGTACATCGTGTTGCTCGATGCCGGGTATCCGGTGGCGACGTGCAGGTTCTTTGAGACTTCTCACGGGCATGTGACGCTCGGGCGGGTGGTCGTTCTGCCGGAATACCGCGGGCGTAAACTGGGCATGATGGCGGTTTGCGAGGCGGAAAAGTGGATTGCGGAGTGCGGTTATTCCGTAATTGATATCGAGAGCCGCGTCGAGGCGGTGCAATTCTACGAAAAACTCGGTTATGCGCGCGTTGACGATAGCGTTGTCCGGAGCGGCGTATTTGACTGTATCCGCATGCGGAAGTTCCTTCCGGCCAGGTAGTTTTTTCTAAATTTATCCTCGCAAAAATTCAAAAAAGGATAAATCATGCGCGATCAGTTCGAAAGCCCGCTTATCAAGCGTTACGCCAGCAAGGAAATGAGTTTCATCTTCAGCCCGCAGTACAAGTTCCAGACTTGGCGGAGGCTGTGGATTTACCTCGCCGAATCCGAAATGGAACTCGGCCTCCCGATTACGCAGGAGCAGGTGGACGAACTGAAGGCCCACGAGAAGGACATCAACTTCGAAGTCGCCGAAGAAGAAGAAAAGCGCCGCCGTCACGACGTGATGAGCCACGTTTACGCTTACGGCGTCCAGTGCCCGAAGGCGAAGGGCATCATCCACCTCGGTGCAACGTCTGCATTCGTGGGCGACAACACTGACCTTATCCAGATGCAGCAGGCCATGATTCTCGTGCGCAAGCGTCTTTGCCGCGTGATGGACAAGCTTTCCAAGTTTGCGATGGAATACAAGGACATGGCCCAGCTCGGTGCAACGCACTTCCAGGCCGCCCAGCTCACCACCGTCGGTAAGCGTGCTTGCCTCTGGCTCCAGGACATGCTCATCGACCTCGAAGAATTGAACTTCCTCATCGAAGTGCTCCCGTTCCGCGGCGTGAAGGGCACCACCGGTACGCAGGCTAGCTTCATGGACCTGTTCAACGGCGACGAAGAAAAGATTATGGAACTGGACCGCCGCGTGACCGCCAAGGCAGGCTTCAAGCGCGTGCTCACCATCACCGGCCAGACCTACACCCGCAAGTGGGACAACCGCGTGAACCAGGTGCTCAGCTCCATCGCTCAGAGTTTGCACAAGTTCGCCACCGACATGCGCCTCATGCAGGGCGTCAAGGAAGTGGAAGAACCCTTCGAAAAGACTCAGATTGGCTCCAGCGCCATGGCTTACAAGCGTAACCCGATGCGTAGCGAACGTATTTGCTCTCTCGCTCGTTTCGTGATGGCCCTGGTGAACAGCACCGCCTTTACGCAGGCGACGCAGTGGTTCGAACGTACGCTTGATGACAGTGCGAACAAGCGTCTCGCCATTCCGGAAGCGTTCCTCGCCATGGATGCCATGCTCATCATCGCCGAGAACGTCACCAACGGCCTCGTGGTTTACCCGAAGGTCATCGAGAAGCGCATCATGGCCGAACTCCCGTTCATGGCTACCGAAAACATCATCATGGAAGGTGTGAAGAACGGCGGTGACCGTCAGGAACTCCACGAAGAAATCCGCGTGATGTCCATGGAAGCAGGCAAGGTCGTGAAGGAACAGGGCAAGGACAACGACTTGCTCGAACGCGTGCTGAAGAACGAAAAGTTCCAGAAGCTCGGCATCACCGAAGCGAAGCTCAAGGAAATCCTCGACCTCCGCAAGTTCGTGGGCCGCGCTCCGGGCCAGGTTGTCAAATTTGTCTCTGAGGAAGTGCGTCCCGCCATTGAGGCCGTTCCGGATTGGAGCAACATTGATGCTGGAGAATTGAAGGTTTAATTATAAACCTCAATCCTGAATTGTCACCCCCGCCTTGAGCGGGGGTCTTTGTTTTGTATATGAAACAAAGTGTATAATATGCGGTGTTGTGACATGTTTTTGGTGCTTTTCTCACGGATTTTTGCGAATTGAGCCTCTTGACGTTTTTGTGGGCGCTTATTAATTTATATTGTGATAAAATAGGAGGACACAATGGACATTTCGAAAAAGAAGGTGGAAAAGAACCTAGCGTGGTCGCCTTCCACGCAAAAGAAACTCGCCTCGATGCTTGGGGTGTCGGCGGCTACAGTGCTTGCCAGTGCGGCGCTGACGGCATGCGATACGACTTCGGCAACCAGTGGAGATGTTATAGAGCCCACTTCCTCTGAGCAGATGACTTGCGGGGAAATGCCATGCGATTGGGAGTATAATGAATCCAGTTCTTCCCAGACTAGGCTTTCTTCCAGCAGTTATGAAATAGATTCGCTTGATGTGACTTCGGGCGAGGTAATTCCGCCGGAATATATTGAACCGGAATCTGGCTCCAACATCGACACCGGGCATCTGGAATCTTCTAGTTCGTCATACCAACGAATTGAATCGAGCTCTACGACGTCTGGCTTGCCGCATTCCTCTAGCGATGCAATCCTGCCGTCTTCCTCTTCTACGGAGTCGGGACCGCTTGCGGGCGATCCGGTTGTAACTGAACCGGTTGTAGAACCGGGGCCGATGTTGTCGGGGGTCATCGAGGATACGCCGGTACGCATGGATGAACCGAAGCAGTAATTTTCGCCAATGAACCTGGTTCTTTCTCTAACGGAACGGTGTAACCTGCGTTGCTCCTACTGCTACTACAAGGTGAGCCACGAGGCCCGCAGCCTAGTGATGTCGAGTGGCATTATGGAGGCGGCGATTAGGCTCGCCTTTGAACGCACTCTTTCGCTGAACCAGCGTTTTTTGAACATCACTTTCTTTGGCGGGGAGCCGTTACTTTGCATGGATTCCATCCGCAGGGGCGTGGACTTCGCGAAAGGCTTGGTGCATGAACGTTTTGGCGAAGACGTGTTGCTCGGGCCGCCGACTTCGAATACGACGTCGCCGAAGTTTCGCCTGCGTTTTGCAGTCAACACGAACGCCACCCTGCTGAACGAAGACATCATCGAGTACCTGAAGCGCGAAAAGTTCCGTATTTACCTCTCGCTTGACGGCCCCGAGGCGCACCACAACATCTGCCGCAAGCAGGTGGGCGGGGCGGGCTCCTTCAAGCTGATTGAACCGCATATTCCCGTGCTCACCAAGCTCGATACGGTCGTGCTTTCGGTGGTGACCCGCGACAACATGCGCTCGCTTTCCGATGCGGCCCGCTGGATACAGGCGCAGGGGTTCAGGAACATGACCGCCGCCGTGGATTTCGACGGCAAGTGGACGGGGGAGGAATTCGATGCCCTTGCCGCAGAATACGAGAAACTTGCCGAATTCTGGCTCGAACTCAAGCGCAAGAAAGTCCCCTTCTACCTGGGAACCATCCAGGACAAGTTGAAGTTCAGGCTTACTGGGCAGCGCCACCGCACGTCCAGCTGCCAGGTGGCCGAGGGCATTGTCGCCTGTGCCGCGAACGGGAACCTTTTCCCCTGCACGCGGTTTATCACGAGCAAGCCGGATGCTCCCTACATTTTGGGCAATGTCTTTGACGACCCAGCGCAAATCTGGAACGGAGCGGTGGCCCGCGATATCCTGGACTTCTTCAGTCGCGACAAGGAAGACTGCAAGGGTTGTGCCATACGCTTCCGCTGCCATGCGCACGAATGCGCCTGCACGTCATTCTATTCCACAGGGAATATCCACGGGGTGTCACCCGAGGTGTGCACGCACGAACGCATGCTCGCCGCAATATGCGACGATGCCATTTGCGACGATGCCGTTTGCGATGACGTCATAAGCGGATGATTCCTTTTTTATTATCTTTCGGTAGTCCCTGAATCGAGGAACTGCCCTATGAAAAAATTTGCGTCTATCCTTATGTTCTCCGCGTTGTCGGCCTTTGCTGAACCGCAGGTCTCCAAGGTTTCTTTCTTCGCCATTGGCGATGTGCTGATGCATTCCGCCATCTACGATGCCTGCGAAAAGGATGCGTCCAAGTGCGTGTTCGACAGGTTCTTTGCCAAATGGAAGGCCGATATCGATTCGGCGGATTATGCGTGCGTGAACCAGGAAACGGTCTTTGTTCCGCGCGAGGACAAGTATTCCTCGTATCCGACTTTCGGTTCGCCCGAGGAGGTCGGGCTTGCGGAATTAAATGCCGGTTTCAACATAGTCACTCATGCGACCAACCATACGATGGACCGCAAGGCGAAGGGGGTCGACTATACGCTAGATTTCTGGAAAGGCAAGCCCATGATGGTACTCGGGATCCACGGGACCGCAGAAGACCAGGCTCAGATCCGCTATGACGAGAAAAACGGAATCAAGTTCGCGTTCCTCAATTTTACCTACGGCCTGAATGCCCAGAAGATGCCGGATGACCGCCAGTACATGGTGGACATGCTCGATTCCGAGGGCAAGTGGCTGAAGCGCATCGCCGAGGCGGACCGCAACGCCGAAGTCGTGGTCGCCTTCCTTCACATGGGAACGGAATATACGGAGCTTCCGGACAAGGAATCGCTCGCGAGGGCGGAGAAGGCTATCGATGCCGGCGCCGACATCCTGGTCTGCGCGCACCCGCACGTGATCGAACCCTTTGGCGTATTCAAGACGAAGAAGGGCAACAAGGCTCTCGTGTTCTGGTCGCTCGGGAACTTCATCTCGAACCAGTTCCGCCTGGGGACGATTCTCGGGGGCGTCGCAAAGTTCGAAGTCCAGAAGACGGTCGATGGCGACAAGTCGAAGATCGAGGTGACCCGCGCGGACATGGAAGGTTCCATCACCTATTTCGACGAGAACGGCCACAGCACGGTTCCCCTGCGCGACTATACGGAAGAACTCCACGCGAAGCACCTGTGGCGTGAGACGGCCAAGGGTTTCACGTTCAAGTCGGTGAACGACCTCTACAAGCGCATCGTGAATAGCTATGCGAAGAGCAATCTGCAACCCGTGTCGAAGGCGCTGCCTATCCGTGTAAAGCAGCTGCAGAAGTAATCCGCCGGAACGCGGATAGAATTAAGAGCACTGGATGTTTTGCCCGATCCTCAGGATGGAGGTTCGGGTAATCTTGTTTAGCTTGCAGAGTTTTTCGATGGTAGTCCCGTACATCTGCGCGATTTTGCCGAGCGTGTCGCCGGGGCGCACCCTGTGGAAGCGGTGCTTCGAGAGCTCGGCCTGGATGGCGTTGTGGCTGTCGATGGCGGGGGCGAGGGCGTAGCGTTCCGTATTCGGGAGCAGTTCGCCCTTTTCAAAATCGAAGACGGTGGCGGGGTCGATGTTGACTTCGCCGTAGCGGATTTCGAAATGCAGGTGTGGCCCGCTGGAGCGGCCGGTGTTTCCGCCCTTTCCGATGAGCTGGCCGCCTTCGACGATGTCGCCCACTTCTACAAGTCGCTTCTGGAGGTGACCGTAGAGGGTTCGCGTCCCGTTGGCATGTTCGATCATCACGTAGTTGCCGTAGCCGCGGCGGTTATATTTTGATACGACGACCTTGCCGGGGTAGGCGGCGACAACGGAGTCTCCGATGTGGAGGTGGAGATCGACACCCCGGTGCAGGCGGTGCTTGCGAATTCCGTAGGGGGAATTGAGGAGGGTCCCGTGGATGGTCGGGAAATGCGCCCCGCTGAAGTCCAGGTATTCCATTTCGGCTTCGGCCGCTTCGACCTCGGAAGGATCCTGCGTGACGGCTTCGCTTACGGCGGAATCGGGTACGACAATTTCGGATTTTTTTTCGGGAATGGTTTCGACGACTGTTTCCTGGATGGGGGCCTGTTCGGCGGCGGGTGCCATGGCTATGACTTCGTTGCCTGCAGAAAGCGCTGGCAGCATCGCAATAATCAAGGTGGAAACGCTCGAAACTTTCATGGCCCGCCAAGTTAGAAATTTTTCGGCGGCGATTCAAGATAGGGTGTGATGTGCGTTATGGACGGGATGTCTAAAATGTCGTTTTTTGCTAAAAAAGGCGGATTCTCCGGAATGCGGAAAGTGATAGGTGGAGAATTATACTAGTATTCCTGACAAAGACTTCAAAAAAGCATTGCTTTTCTTACGTAATGAATATATATTACTTGCATGATTCGTTTCTTTGGAGTGTCCGGCATGTCGGCGGGATAACCGTCGCCATCAGGAAAAGCTATTCTTACAGCATGGCGGACGAACTGCTCTCCATGTCCTGGTCGCAATGGGAAAACGGGACCTTCGTCACGAAGGGGACCGTCTCCTATGCGTACGACTCCTACGGCAGGCCTGAATCCGCCACGGAATCCGGCGGTGCGCGGGTGGACTATACCTACAGCCCCTACGGCAACGTGCTGACTACGCAGCGCAGTGACGGGAATATGGAAATATCGTCCTACGGCTCCGTGCACGATATCCACGGGCGGCCGCTCTCGCGTACCTATACGCGTGGCGGCGCGACGCTGTATTCCGAAACGCTTACTTACGGCAACCCCGTGTCCGGCCGCTTGGGAGGCGTGGTGCATGATTACGGCTCCTTGCCCGGAGTCGGGGACGTTGTACGGACATCGTCCTATGCCTACGATAACCAGGGCCGCCTGGCTTCGGTGCAAGGCCCCCTTGCAGGACAGTACAACTATGACCTGTTCGGCCGTTTTGCAACGAAGACGGAGGGGGGCTCGTCGGTCCACTATATCTATGACGTAGACCGGTTCCGTCCGACGCGCATATCCTTCGGTCAGGGCACGGACGAATATTACCGCTATGACGCCTCTGGACGGATGTGGCTTGACAGGCAGGGGAAGACTGCCTACGAACTGAATTCCTCGGGCCTCCCTGACAAGGTCAGGATGTATTCCGAGGTGCCGGGCGACATGACCATCGACGATATCGGCGGCGACTTCATCTATGACAGCGAGACGGGTTACGAACGCTACGACTACGGACTTGGTGGTTCCCGCATATACCGCTCTCGGACCTTGCGCCCGGTCGGCCTGCAGTACGAGGAGTCCGAGGTCCAGGGCATAGGCACGTGGCGCAAAAACCGGTTCGATGCCTACCAGTCCATGCTGCGCGAGGACCTTCCTGGCGGCGGCTTCCGCGATGCCGCCACCTCCGGCGCAGTCTACCCGCTGGTGGACCACCAGGGCAGCGTCCGTGCCTATGCCGGGACGGACGGCATCGTGGCTGCCTACGACTATTACCCGTACGGTGCTGTGTCGTCGGTTTATCTGTCGTCTTCCCCGGTGGGTGAGAGGCGTTGGCAGGACAAGGAACTTGACGACGCCGCCGGCAACTACTATTTCGGCGCGAGGTTCTACAACCCGCTTCTGGGCATGTGGCTCACGCCCGACCCTGCCGGGCAGTACGTGAACCCCTACGGCTACGGCGGCGACCCCGTCAACCTGATTGACCCGTCCGGCCTGTGGGCGATAGGCGCCGGTCTTGTGGTCGGCTACGACAGGGCGCACGGTTTCAGCGTGGGCGTCGGGGCCGCCTACGACATCGGCGTTGGGAGCTCGTTCAACGCGAGCTATTCGTGGAACTCCGACGGCTCGTACACGGCGAACCTCTCGGCTTCTATGAGCGTCCCCCTCCCGGGCGTGCCGCTCTGGGCTAATTTCGGCGGAGGCTACTCCTACAACTCGGAGACGGGCCACGCCCTGACCGGGCAGATGGGCGCCTGTGCGGGTATCGGTGACCTGCTCTGTAGCGGGGCGAGTGTCGGCGGGGGCCTGTACTGGTCGAATAGCGAGTTCCTCGGCGGCACTGCGTATGTGGAGGCCTATGCAAGCGTGGGCGGAGTTTACGGGGCGTCGGTCGGCAGGGAATGGGGCTACGGTGACGTGACCGGCCGCGGTTGGTATATGGGAATCAATGCCGCGGGTGCCTATGCGGGCGTGTCCCGCAACGGGGGGCTAGACTGGGGATTCGAGGAAAGTTTGTATTATAAGCTGCAAGATTTGGGAAAAGATCCCAATGGAAGAAAACGTCAATATGTCGGTTTGAGCGTTCCCACCCTTGGTATTTTTGGCGACTACTTCATGTATGATCACGGGAACAGGAATGAAAATCCAATACAAAAAGAGGTGATGGGAGAAAACGGAAAAGGGATAAATAGAGAACAATTTGAAAAATTGGCAATAAAGAACAATCTTGATTATGGAATATATCCGTGGATAGCTAGCCTATTCCATCCCGAAAATACAGACAAGATGTGGATGGGACGGAAGAGTGTGCTTAGTTTCCTGTATGGCTGGTTCCTGATTCCGTCGGTTGAAGGGCTTTTCTTTCCGGGTGGTGACTACGCATCAGCTCCGAGTTACAATTATGGGCATAACTGGATTACCCATACCTTCTTGGATGTTATTCCTTATTTGATATTCGACATGGCGGGCCTATAATGAAAAAACATGCATGTCTAATCTTCTGCTTTTTTTTGTGGAACTGTTGCCCGATTTGCGGCAGTGATTGTTTCTACACTATCGAAAAATCGGTGGACATTGCTGCGGTCGGTAAATATTACGATATGCATTATGGCCTAAATGGAAAATGGTATACTTTTGTTGATGATACTCTTCAAGAACACTATTATAAAGTATTTTGTCTGTATATAGATTCTGCGAATGCATATAATCTCAGTATGCCCATTTCTGTGGATGCTTATATTACACATGAAAATATGACAGAAAAGGTTGATCCGTTTCTTGTGGATACATTGACTGCTGTAGAGGGGATGCTGGCGATTATTGTAAAGAGGAGAATTCCTGAACCGTCAAGTCGCCTCAAAATAGTTATCATGAAAGATGGAATAGAAAACGTATTTGAGTTCGATATCGTCCAAAAGGCGTACAAGTCGAGACATTCTCGAAAATGGATGTCGTTTATATCTATTTAATATGTTATTCTTTGAACCAAAAAAAGTTTTAATCCTTTTGGGCTTCTGCTGAGAGGAGATCTCGGGCTCCAAAAAAACAATTCGTTAATCTCCCGCAAAATGTTTGTTTCATGAAAAAATTTTTTGGCGGGACCGCCTACTTGGAGGCATATGCGACAGTTGCAGGCAGACTTGCTGGTGGCTCGATTGGCGAGGAAGCTGGGTTCGGCTCTATGCATGGACGGGGCTGGTATTCGGGGTTTGACGTTGCGGGATTGTACGCGATTTCCTCTGTCAACGGGGGCTTTAGTTGGGGATTCTTGGAAATCTTGTATTTTTCCTATGGCGACAACACTAGCGTTGCTGCTGCAGACGGTAAGACAACAAGCCTTGTTTCAGCTGAGCTTTGGTTGCCTACCCTTGGACGGTTTGGAGATTTTACCTTTGGCAACCAGTACGATGCGAGCAGAGAGGGGATACGTAAAACTCAGTTGTCAGAAATTAAGTCTATATTACAGAATAGTTCAGATCCGGAGGATGTTGCTGTAGTAGGAAGGTTTGGAGGCCCTTTTGAAGGATAACGATGAAAAGATTTTCTGAGAATAGGACGCGCTTTAAGAAGGAATGGTTCCGGACTGGTTGACCGTATGGGGGACCATAATGATAAATCAACAAAGTTTACATTTAGGAGAGCTGGCTCTTCTGAATATGGCAACATTGAATTTATGTTTCAAGTATGGAAAAATGAGGCGTATTCCAGCTACTTTTTTCTAAATTATTGTTGTTGAACTTATTACCGGTGAATGCCTAGATGAAATTTCTGAAATACACGGTTCCCGTATTTTTTGCCCTGTTCCTCGCTCTGTTTTCCGGTTGTCACGAGGAAGAAACCCTGTCCAATCTCCAGAAGGATGTCGCCGTTCTCGAAATGCGGGCGGATTCGCTGTACCAGGAGATTGACCGGCTCAAGAAAACGCCCTCCGATGTGGTGCTTCTCAGCGATACGGTCCAGCCCGGTAATGGTCCCTACGCGGTCCTGGAACGCATGAACATCTCCCGGAAGGAAATGGCTCAGTTGGTGAATACGCTTCTTGACAGTGTTGACATGGGTAAGCTGAAGGTGGGACAGCGCTTTTACGCGCTGGTTGATTCTGCGGCGCATGCGGCAAAGGCTGAACATTCGGTGAAGGTCTTCCGTTATCAGGAAAACGCGATTCTTGTCCACCTGGTGCACTGGGTGGATTCCGGATTTGTCTACAAGAAGGTGGAAAAACCCTTTGTCCGCAAGCAATCTGTGTATGAGGGCGTGCTCGAGAAGGGCGGCACCCTCGACGGCATGCTTTTCAAGTCGGGCATTCCGCAGCGCATGCGCGGCGTGGTGAGCGGCGTGTTGCAGTGCAAGATTGCATTCCAGAGCGCACAGCCCGGAGACCGTTTCCGCGTGCTTCTCGAGGACACGTTCGACAAGGATGGCGTTTGGGTGAGCGGCAAGGTGATTTACGCCGAGTTCGATGGACGCGTGGTGGGGCATCACGAGGCTTTCCTCTATTTCGATGGTGACCCGAAGAGCTCGTTCAATGCGCACTATACCGAAAACGGCGAGGCGCTGATATTCAACGGGCTCCGCTACCCGCTCGACAAGATCCAGATCGGTAGCCGCTTCGGCAAGAGGCTGCACCCGATTCTTGGCGAATACCGCCTGCATGCGGGCGTGGACTACCGCGCGAGCATGGGTTCCCCGGTGTATGCGGTGGCCGATGGCGTGGTGACGGTTTCGGGCTACGACGATGCGAGCGGAAACAAGATTGCCATCAAGCACAGCGACGGTTTCGTGAGCTACTACATGCACCTTTCGCAGAGGAGCGTGAGCGTGGGGACGCATGTGGCCGCCCGCCAGTTCATCGGGAAGGTGGGGTCTACGGGCCGCAGTACGGGGCCGCATCTGCATTTTGGTTTCAAGAACCCGCAGGGGCAATGGATTGACCCGCTCACGAAGACGATGATTGCGACTCCGAAGCTTGCGGGCGAGCGCCTCGCAAAGTTGCAGGGGCAGGTGAAGGATATCCGCAAGGAGATTGAACTCACCTTGCAGACGCCCGCGGTAAAGGCGAACGACACGACGGACGTGATGGTCCACGTGCGCGCGTTGAACTAGGAGAGCCCTTGCATAGAGCCTTGGTGACATTCCTGCTTTTGGCGCTTGCTTCTGTGGCTTTTGCCGAAGACGGCGCAAGGTCGGAGTTTACCGACAGCCGGGACGGCCGCGTCTATCGCACGGTGGAAATTGGCGGCCAGGTCTGGTTTGCGGAAAATCTGGCGTATGCGGCCAAGGGAAGCTTTTGCTATGGCGGTGCCGCGAAGGGCTGCAATGGACGCCTGTACCCGAAGGATGTGGCCGAGAAGGCCTGCCCTGCAGGGTGGCGCCTGCCGTCGAACGACGATTTCCAGAAGCTCTACGGCTATGCTGGAAAGACGGGCGTGAGGAGCGTCGGCAACGCGCTGAAGGCGAAATCCGGATGGGACAGGAACGGAAACGGCTTTGACGATTTTGGTTTTGACGCGAAACCCGCGGGCTATTGCGAAAGCCGCAAGAAGTGCGAATACCGCGACTGCTTTTACAGCATGTGGAGCTCCACCGAGAATATTTCCTGGAGCCTCTACTGTGTCGACGAGGATTTTAACAAGGGAACATATTCCAGGACGGCTGCCTTGTCGGTTCGCTGTATAAAGGAGTAGAAGATGAGATACGGGATGAAGATTGTGGTTGTCCTTCTTGCGGGAATCTGTTCCGCTTGCAATGGAGAATCGGAGCAGAAGCAGGAGGTGGCTCCGGTTGTCGAGGTGCAGAAAGCTGCCCCGGCAGAAGCGGCTCCTGCGCCTGAAGAGGTGAAGCCTGTCGCCGAGGGGCGTTTCCCCGATACGATGATGGCGTCTGCCCGTGTCCTTGAATTTGTCGTCGAAGATGCCTCCACCGGAGTTCCCGGGACGATCGATTCGTTCGAGGACGTCTACGAGAAAACTCCGGGAATCTTCACGTTCCGCGGCGGGCTCAAGCGCAACACTCCGCACGAGGGCAAGGTCAAGGGGACTCCATCCAAGATTACGGTCGCGTGGAAGTTCGAAACGGATTTCGACAGCGAGCCGACCAAGCTCGGCACATGGGGTGGCGGTTCCGGATGGACTGGCCAGCCGGTCTACGTGAACTGGCCGGACAGTATCGCCGACATGTTCAGGAATTCTTCCTTTGGCCTGACCGAGAATTTCAGCAACGAAGAAATCATGGTGGGCTCGCTCAGCAGCCACATCTACTTCATCGACTTCAAGACGGGCAAGGCCTCGCGCAAGGCGATTGATGTCACGAACCCCATCAAGGGGAGCATCTCGCTAGATCCGTCGATGAACGGCAACCTCTACTTTGGACATGGTGTCCCCAAGAGCGACGAGGTTCCTTTTGGCGCGGGAGTCATCGACCTCAAGAAGCACAAGGTGACGCACATGTACAACCGCGACCGCGACGCCTGGCGCGGCTGGGGTGCCTACGATTCTTCGCCGGTTGTTGTCGGTCAGTTCCTGATCCGCCCCGGCGAAAATGGCAAGATTTACAAGTTTATCCGCGAACAGGGTGGCCTCAAGCTCCATTCGAGCCTCAAGTACAAGGTCAAGAAGCAGAAGGCGGCGGGTGTGGAATCCTCGATTGCCGTGTACCGCAACTACGGCTACTTCGGAGACAACTACGGGAACATCATCTGCATCAACCTCGACACGATGAAACCCGTATGGCGCTATGACAACCACGACGATACCGACGGTTCCGTGGTGATCGATGTCGAGGACGGTGTTCCGTTTGTCTATACGGCAAGCGAAATGGACAAGCAGGGCGACAGCGGAATTTCTTACTTCGTGAAGTTGAACGGGCTTACGGGCGAAAAGGTCTGGGAACAGAAGTTCAAGTGCAACAAGGCGAAAATTGCGGGCAAGAGTTTCGACGGCGGCATGTACTCGACGCCGCTTATCGGGCGCGGCGACTGCGACAGCCTTATCATCGTGCCCATCAGCATCCATAAGCCGGTCTTCAAGGGAGACCTTGTCGCCATGAACCGCTACACGGGCAAGGTTGTCTACCGCGTCCCGCTTGAACATTACGCTTGGTCTTCTCCTGTCGGGTTCTACGACGAAAGCGGCAAGCTGTATGTGGTGCAGGGCGACTGCACCGGCAACATGTATATCTTCGAGGGGGCGACGGGCAAGCGCCTGTTCTGTGAAAAAATTGGCGACAACTTCGAATCTTCGCCTGCCGTCGTGGACAATGCGCTCGTGGTCGGTTCCCGAGGCAAGGTCATTTTCAAGATGCTTGTGGAATAGCTTGATGCGGGATTTTGTACCATGATGCTTGAAGACGAAGAATTCCGCGAAGTGAGGACGACGAGACGGGCGCACCGATCCCGCCGTATCGATGTCATGCGCGAATGGGATTCGGGAATTGTCGACGAGCGCCCGACCAAGGAACGGTTCAGCCGCGAATTCAAGAAGGCGAAAATCAAGCGTATCAAGGACCCTGTCGAAAACATCGGCGAGGAGAATTGCGTCGAGGGCCTGGTCGTGGAAGTGCACCGCCGCACTTGCGAGGTGCGCCTTTCGGAAGAAACAGTGACCGCCATGTATCGCGCGACGACCTCAAAGGCACTGGGCGAGTTCCCGGCCGTGGGTGACCGCGTGCTCGTCGGTCTGGTGAACGACGGCGATGATTCGGGAGACGGCGTGGGCTCCCAGAAGTATTGCATCGTGCGGGTGCTTCCGCGGAAAAGCGAACTCAAGCGCCCTGGCCCGCGCGACAGTTTCTACAAGCAGCAGACGCTTGCCGCGAATATCGACCAGGTGGTGATTGTCGCAAGCGTCACGCAGCCGGAATTCAACTACGGGTTCATGGACCGCTTCTTGCTTGCGGCGAACCTCAACAATTTGCCGTTCGTTCTCGTGCTTACCAAGATGGATTTGCTGGAAGGCGAACTTCCGGAGTCGATACGCGACTTTGCAAGCATTGTAGACAAGTTTATTCCTGTTTCCGTAAAGAACGGGGAGGGCCTTGAAACGCTGAAAGCCGAGCTCCAGGGCAAATCCTCCGTATTCAGCGGTCAGAGTGGTGTTGGCAAGTCGACTCTCGTAAATGCGCTCGTTCCCGATGCGGGCCTTGAGACGGGCGCCGTGCGCGAAAAGGACGGCAAGGGACGCCACACGACGATTTCTTCGAGTCTTTTCGATTTGCCGGGCGGCGGCTATGTCATCGATACCCCGGGTATCCGCAGCATCGGCCTCATGGACATGGATGCGGAATCCCTCGCGAAAATCTTCCCCGGGTTCTTCGAGAGTGATCTTTTTACCTGCAAGTTCAGCAACTGCCTCCATGTGAAGGAGGTGGGCTGTTCTGTGCTCGAAAAATTGCGTGATGGCAGGCTCTCGAAAGCGCGTTATGAAAGCTACCGGCGCATTCTCGGTTCGAAAGATTGATTATATTGTAATAAGAATCCCACTATGAAACAAGATATCCGAAAATTCCTAGTCAGCCTCCTTTGGCTTGTCGCCACCTGTTGCGGTGGCGCCTTTGCGCAGAGCTCGAACGCCCCCAAGACTTCTGCCGCCCCTGCGGCGACCGGAACGTCTACCACCAGCATCCGGACGCCTATTTTTGTGGGCGGAGCGCTCGGCTTTGGCTCGGGAACGGGTGTCGGTTCGGAGAAGGGACTGGGGTTACGGCAGATTGAACCCATGCTGGGCATCTGGTTTCCTCACGTCGCGTTCTTCCGTGTGGGCTATGGATTCTTCGATTGCGATGAAAAGACGGATGACGGCGACAAGGTGGAAGTCGAACATACGAACCTCGATGTCGAACTGGGCGTCCAGCTGTTGGGCGATGTCTATCTTGTCGGCAACTATTCGAGACTCAAGGACCTTTCCGACGAGGGCGATGTCGCCTGGAACGAATGGGGAGTTGGCGTCGGGTCGCTCCTGAATATCTTTTCGAAGACGATGTTTTTTGCGGAAGTGGGCTACAGGAGGGTCCTGGAACATTACGATCCCTTCCTGAACAAGAAAGTCTCGGGTAGCCGCATCCAGTTAAATCTCGGATTTGCGGCCTACGTCTACTAGGCGGAACGTGATGTCTGGTTTGAAGAATATTGCCATCATGGGGGGCGCGTTTGATCCCGTCCATGAAGACCATGTCAAGGTGGCACGGATTTGCCTTTCGCGTGGACTTTGCGACGAGGTGTGGTTCGTGCCGAGCCCCGATCGTTGGGACAAGACGCTGAACGCCGCGCCCGAAGACCGTTTTGCGATGCTTGAACTCGTTACTTCCGACGAACCCCGCTTTGTCCTTTCGGACCTTGAAATTGAACAGGGAGATTTTCGCGGCTCCTACGTATTCTTGAAAGGCCTTGCAGAAAGGTTCCCCGACAAGAATTTCCGCCTCCTGGTTGGCGCGGACAGTTACGAGAATATTCCGCATTGGCGCGACCCGCTTCATTTCTATGGCACGGAATATAACGGCCACCTCCTGCTTCGGGACTTTGAACTGATTGTCTTTGCGCGCAATGGCTACGTGCAGCCTGATGTCGCGGAACACAAGGCGAAGGGATATGCGGACCTTTTCTGGATTGGGGAAAAGGAAAATTTTGTCGGCCGGATTTCGAGTACGGGAATCCGTAAGAGCCTGCTTTGCAATCGTAACGAAAGGCCGGACGGGCTTGCGCCAGAAGTCTACCGCTATATTTTGGAACATGATTTATACAGGGATTGAGTTGGAGTAACGATGCAACTGGTTGACAATTTGAGGCAGAAGCCTCTAGTTCAGAAAGTCGAAAAGTTTTTTCCGGCAATAGCCTTTTTGGCGGGGTTCAGCTGGGATTCCATAACGCTTGGTCAGCAGATTGACCAGTCCGATTTGCTCTTCCTTCTGGCGTACTATATCGGCGCGTTCATCCTGGTAATTCTCCTGTCGGCACATCTGGAACATCCCGAAGGATGGACGAAGGAACGCCTGCAGGCTGCGAAGATGGCAACTCCGGTGAAGGAGGAATCGAAGGTCCCGGAGAAAACGGATGCGGTAGAAGCGCCTGCCACTGCGCAAACAGAGGCTCCTGAGCAGGTGCCGTCGCAAAACCCGGCTTCGACCTCCAAGATTTCGGCCGTGGCCGGGAAAATGGCGAATTTTGCGAAGCCCGCAACGACAGTGGTCGCCTCGAAAATCAAGAACGTGGCTGATGCCTCGGCGACGAAACTCAAGAATGCTGCGGACGCCTCGACTGCGGAAGCCAAAAAGCTGGCCGACAAGATTGGCTACGAGTCTACCGCCATCCCCAAGAATGCCATCGTGGTGGAACACCGCTTTTTGGACCGAGAATGGAGCGAGGTGTGGAAGGACCGTTTCTCCTGGATGGTGCAGTTCTGCTTCGGAAGTATGTTCAGCGCACTGGTCGTCTGCTACTTCAAGAGCAGCGGTTCGCTGGCCTCGTTCCTTCTGGTGCTGTTTTTGGCCGTATTGCTGGTCGGTAATGAATTCCTCAAAAAAAGGTATGAAAGCTTCGGCGTGAGCCTCGCGTTTTTTTGCCTGCTCGGGACGATGTTCCTGAATTTTGCGATTCCGCACCTGGTACACCGAATAGGATTTATCTGGTTCTTTTTGAGCACGCTTGCGTCATTTGGCATCTGTGTCGGAATCCAAAAGCTGTCGCACCACAAGAGGCGCGTGCTGATTGCTCCGGCTCTGATCAGCTCGGCCTTGGTCATCGCCTATATCATGAACTGGGTCCCGCCTGTTCCGCTCGTGCTGAAGCAGCAACTGGTCTGCCAGAATTTTGATAAGAAGAACTACTCCTGCGATATCGACAAGCCGACATTCTTGCAGACACTCGGGTTCAAACTTCCGTCGGTTCATCGAATCGACGGTGCGGAAGTCTATTATCTTTCGTCGGTTTATGCGCCTGCGGAATTGAAGGCGGAACTGGAATACCGCTGGTACGTGAAGGATGAGGCGACAGGGGAATACAGGCTTACGGATAGAGTTTCTTCTGGCAGGATGGTCATGCGGGGTGGTCGCGAAAACGGCTACCGGAGCTACACGAAAAAGAAGAAGATTCCGGCTGGACGCTACCTTGTAGAAACGGCTTACAAGAATGGCGCTGTCATCGGCTCGCAGAAGTTCGAGGTCTTCGAGGATGGCCCGGCCCCCAAGGGCTTCGAACGTGATTCCTTAAGGTAACCTGTGCGTGCTCCGAGCGACATGTATTTCGAGAGCGAAGTCCGCCCGGAACAGGATGGACGCCTTTTGCTCGATTCCCTGGTGGAACGCTTTACTTACCACAGTCGCGACGAATGGGTCGATCGTTTTGCTCGCGGGCTAGTTTCCCTGAACGGAGCTGTCGCGAACCTTGAAACCGTTGCTCACAAGGGCAACAAGATCGTGTACCATGTTGAAAACTACGAGGAACCCGAAGTCCCGACAGATTTCGACACCGTGTTCGAGGATGACGAGTTCCTGCTTGTCGCAAAGCCTGCCGGAATCCCGGTGCACCATACCGGACGCATTTTCTACAACACGTTTACTGCCGTGGTGCGCCGTGCGACCGATTGCGAGACTGCGGTTCCCATGCACCGTCTGGACCGCGATACGGGCGGGCTCATGCTCTTTGCGAAATATGCGGAAACGGCGGCGCGCTTCCAGAAGAACCTGGACCGCATTCTTCTCCGCAAGTTCTATCTGGCGGTGGTGCGGGGGAGCTTTCCCTATGAGGAATACCGCTGCGACTTGCCCCTGCGCGAAGATCCGCAAAGCGCAATCCGCCTGAAGATGTTCCATTTCGAGGATGGAAAGCCCTGCTCGACGGTTTTCCGGACGCTTTCGCGGTTCGAACGCGACGGCGAGCGGTTCTCTGTGCTTGAATGTGAACTTTTGACCGGTCGCAAGCACCAGATCCGTGCGCACCTTGCCGAACTCGGATTCCCCATCGTGGGAGACAGGCTTTACTGGCGCAATGGCTTCTATTACGAAAAAATGGCGACTTCTGGTCTTGATGACGAAGATTATCGCGTTCTCGGCGCGCATAGCCACATGCTCTATGCGTACAAGGTTGAACTGCTTTTGCCCTATTGGGACACTCCGCGCACGTTTGTCAGCAAGAATTTCCCCATCGAGATGAAGACCCTCCTGGTCGACATTGACTAGCTTTTTGTTCTTGTGAATTTTTGCAGGATGCCCCCGAGGAGTTTGCCCCTATCTATACATAAAAACGGATGAGACGTCCAAATGAGCCCAAAAAGGCCTAAAAATTTTGTTTACGCTTCGGTTTTGCGCTGTTAGGATAAATTTATAGCGTCTCCCGTATCTCGAGCACGTAATTTTTTTATTTTTTGTCCGTAAAATTTTGAACATTGGTTCAAGGAGTTGAAAAATGAAATCTAAAGTGCTGTTTGGCCTTGCGTCTGTTGCCATGATGCTTGCCGCCTGCGATATGCAGGGTGGAGCCCAGTCCGAAGCCAAGATTACCCCGAATTCTACTGACGATCAGAAGTTCGCCTATATGTTGGGTGCCCAGTTCGGCCTCCATAACTTCAAGATGATTCCGTTGCAGATGGGTGAAGAACTTGACGAAGATGCCGTTGTCCAGGGTATCAGGGACGCCTACAAGTCCGAGAAGGATACGAACTTTAGGCTCCAGGTCGAACCGGATACGCTGAGGGATATCGGCTTTGACTACAATTCCAACGCCCGTGCCCGTATGGCGTCCATCCGCCCGGATAGCGCGACGAACGCCTCCTTCAACGGAGACCAGGCTAAGTTCCGCGCCTATATGGATTCGGCTATGAAGGCCCTCCCTGTTGTGAAGGCTCCCGCCCCCAAGAACCAACCCGTCGTTCTCGGTGCCGAGGCTACCCGCAACCAGAAGTTCTCCTACTTCATCGGTGTGCAGTTCGAAAACCAGTTCAGCAGCATCGGTGCGCAGTTCCAGACCGAATTCGACTTGAACTACTTCGTGCTTGGCTTGCGTGAGGCGTCTGCGAATGTCCGCGATACGACTATAGCTCTTGCACTCCCTGAAGATTCCCTCAAGGCTGTTGGCGAACGCTACAACGAAAAGATGAAGGTCCTTCGTGAAGAGGCTATCAAGAAGGCTCAGGAAGCCGAGGCGAAACTCAAGGAAGAGGTTGCCGGGCTCCGTGGTGACACGCTTGTTAACGGTATGCCTGCCAAGATGAACTACAAGGTGAAGGTTACTGGCATCACGAACAAGGCCGAAAACCTCGAAACCTGGGCCGGCAAGCCTCTCATGATTTTCTACTTCTCCGCGACCTGCGGCCACTGTGCACACGCCGCTCCGCAGATTCTTGACATCGCGAAGGAATTTGCTCCGAAGGGACTTACGACGGTTGCCGTTGCTAGCGGTGGAAACAACAAGCCCGGCATCCGCAAGTTTGCCGACAACGCGAAGTTCGACGATACCGTCAATATCGTGTGGGACGAATCCCGCCAGTTCGGTGAACTCTACAGCGATGGCTACGTGCCCAAGGTCTACCTCGTGAATCCGGATGCCTCGTACAAGGAATACACTGCGTTCGAAAGCGAGAAGGAAACCCTCAAGCAGGAAATCGCCGCCCTCATGGAAGGCAAGAACGTTGAGTGGAAGATTGACCCGCCCAAGCCGGCTGTGGTCGATACGCTCAAGCCTGCTGCAGCCCAGGCGCCCGAAGCGAAGCCCGCTGCCAAGTAATGTCTCTTATTGCAGAATTCGATGTCGTCGTAGTCGGTGGCGGCCATGCCGGTATAGAGGCGACTCATGCCGCCTGGAAGCTCGGCGTAAAGACCGCCATGCTTACGATGGATGTGAACGCCATCGGACGCATGAGCTGTAACCCCGCCGTGGGTGGCGTGGCGAAAGGCCAGATCGTGCGCGACATCGATGCGCTCGGCGGCCTGATGGGGCTCCTGACAGACAAGGCGGGAATCCAGTTCCGCATGCTCAACATGAGCAAGGGACCTGCCGTATGGGGCCCGCGCGCCCAGTGCGACATGAAGTATTATAGCGAAGTTGCCCGCGAGGTGATTACGAACCTTCTGGGGCTTTCGGTAATCGAGGGCGAACTGGCCGCATTTGAACGCATGGACGACGGTCGCTTGGAACTTACGCTTTTGAATGGCGAACGCTACGTGACGCGTGCACTCGTGATTACGAGCGGCACCTTCCTTGCCTCCAAGATGTTCACCGGACTTGAAACGAGTATCGGTGGGCGAGTGGGCGAGCCGAGTGCAGATAAACTTTCGGAATGCCTTGCCGCAAACGGCATTGTGCTTCGCAGGCTCAAGACGGGTACGCCGAGCCGGCTCGACCCGGATTCCATAGACTTTGATGAATGCGATGTGCAGCACGGTGATGATGTCGCCTGGCCCATGAGCGACCGTCATTTGGAAAATACTGTCCCCGGCCGCGATGCGGATTATTTCTGGGGCGATGCTGCAAACAAGTTTGTGCGAAACGACTGCGTCTGCTGGATTACGCGCACGAATATCAGGACGCACGATATTCTTCGCAGCGGGTTCAAGGATAGCCCTATGTTTAGCGGTCGCATCCACGGCAAGGGGCCACGCTACTGCCCGAGTATCGAGGATAAGATTAACCGCTTCGGCGACCGCGATGGTCACCAGCTTTTCCTGGAACCGGAACAGGCAGATATCGGGCGCGTCTACATCAACGGGTTCAGTTCAAGCCTGCCTGCGGATATCCAGCTTGCTGCAATTCACACGATTCCGGGCCTTACGCGAGCCCGTGTGCTGCAGATTGGCTATGCGGTTGAATACGATTCCGTTGATGCCACGCAACTTTTCCCGACGTTTGAATGTAAGAAGGTTCCCGGACTCTATTTCGCAGGCCAGGTCTGCGGTACGAGCGGCTACGAGGAGGCTGCGGGTCAGGGGCTACTGGCTGGCATCAACGCGGCTCTCAAAATAAAGGGCGAAGGGCCCTTTATTTTAGGTCGTTCCGACAGTTACCTGGGGGTAATGGCGGACGACCTCACGAACATCCTGCTCGACGAGCCTTACAGGATGTTCACGAGCCGCGCCGAATACAGGCTCTTCCTCCGGAGCGACAATGCGGAAAATCGCCTCAAGGAACGTGCGCATGCAATCGGGATGATTTCGGATAACGACTTTGCCGACTGGAAACGCCGCTGCTCCCTTGTGGAAACGGCCCGCATACGCCTCGCCGAAGAATCCGCGCTCCCCGAGCAGGCGAATTGCATTCTCGAGGCTGGTGGCCAAGCCCCCGCGACCGAGCGCACCCGCTGGATTAACGTTCTCCGCCGCCCGGGAATCGACCCCGAACAGCTGTTCAAGGTTGCGCTTCCGGACTTGCCGCTGACGCGCCGCGACCGTTGGTTCATGTACGCCGAAGAAATTTACGCAGGGTTCTTTGACCGTCAGGCCCGCGAAATCGACGACCAGAAGAAGATGGAATCCGTTCGCCTGCCCGAAGATTTCGACTACATGCAGGTGACGTCGATTAGCATCGAGAGTCGTCAGCGCCTGAACGCGCACAAGCCGCTCACATTGGGCCAGGCTAGCCGTATTCCCGGTGTGCGTCCCGCCGACATAACGGTCCTTTCGCATTGGCTCGAAAACCGGGGCTAGAGGACGGCTCTCCGAAAGACCGTACTTGCAAAATTAGCGTTTTTTTGCTATCTTTGCGCGCGTCAAATTAACATCATTGTCGATAGACATTTTCCAAGAGGTACATCATGGCAGAAGAAACAGAAATCAAAACCACAGAAGAAGTCAAGCCTCAGGAACCGAAATCCACAGAAAAAGCTCAAGAAAAGAAGGCCCCGGCCAAGAAGAAGCGCCCGTTGAACGCCAAGCGCAAGGGTGCCGCTCCTTCCGCCAAGAAACCGGCCGTCTTCAGTGATTCCCTGGAAGACCGTTTCCCCGCCCTCGCCGCCAAGCTCAAGAAGCAGATCGAGGACGGCATCAAGCAGAAGATCAAGGAAGCCCAGAACGACCCTAAGGTCAAGGCCGCTTCCAAGAAGTTCGCTGCTGAAAAGTAAAACCTTGACACTTTTGAAAAAAGAGACGTCCCGTGGGGACGTCTCTTTTTGTATACCGAATCTATTTTTCTTCGGGCGCCTGTTCGGTGGTCTCGGCTTCGGCCGAAGCGTCGGCCTTGTCCTTGTCGCGGATGGTGGCGCGGCGAATCTTTCCGCTAATCGTCTTGGGCAGTTCCGTCACGAAGTCGATGATGCGCGGGCTCTTGTAGGAGGCCGCGACGTTCTTCGCGAAAAGCTGCATTTCCTTCGCGAGTTCCTTTGATGCCTCGTAGCCCTTCTTCAAGACGACGGTAGCTTTCACGGCCTGGCCGCGGTCCTTGTCCTCGACGCCCGTCACCGCCACTTCAAGGACGGCGGGGTGCTTGTGGAGCACTTCTTCCACCTCGAAGGGGCTGATGCGGTAACCCGAACTCTTGATGAGGTCGTCGGTACGGCCCACGAACCACAGGTATCCATCCTTGTCGCGGGTGGCGGTGTCGCCCGTATGGTAGACTCCGCCCTCGAACACCTTCTCGGTGCGTTCCGGGTCGCGGTAGTAGCCGCCGAACATGCCGAAGGGTTTCCCCTGGTCTATCTTGATGATTAGTTCGCCCACCTCGTCAGTGGCGCAGGGCTTGCCTTCGGCATCCACGATTTCCATGCGGTATCCCGGGGAGGGCATGCCGATGGAACCCGGACGCGGTTCGGTGAACCCGAAGTTGCCTGTGGTAAGCGTGAGTTCCGTCTGGCCGTAGCCTTCCTGCAAGCGGATTCCCGTCTGCTCGTAGAACTTGTTGTAGATGTCGGTGTTGAGCGATTCGCCTGCGGTAGTGCAGTACTTGAGGCTCGAAAGGTCGTAGCGGCTCAGTCCGTGGTGCAATATATAGCGGTAGACGGTGGGTGGAGCGCAGAACGTGGTCACCTTGTATTCCGCCATCTTCTCGAGCAGCTTGCCCGGGATAAACACCTTCATGTCGTAGGTGAACACTGCGCTACCCGCAATCCACTGCCCGTAAATCTTGCCCCAGAGGGCCTTGGCCCAGCCGGTCTCCGCGACGGTGAGGTGCCTGCCCCCGTCCACGACGTGCTGCCAGTACTTTGCCGTCACGATGTGGCCAAGCGGGTAGGTGAACGTGTGCGCCACCATCTTCGGGTTCGAACTCGTGCCGCTCGTGAAGTACACGATCATGATGTCGTCGTTGTGGGTCGCCTCTTCGCCTTCAGGGCGCGGGAACCTGGCGGGGAATATTTCGTAGTCGTCGTAGAAGCTTACCCAGTTCTGGCGTGCGGTCTGGCCTACGGTTACGAGCTTTTCGACGGATGGGCATTTTGTTTTTGCCTTGTCCACTTCCTTTTGCAGCGAGGGTTCGTCATAACTCACGACCATCTTGATTTCGGCCGCGTTGAAGCGGTATTCCAGGTCTTCTTCGGCGAGCATGTTCGTCGCGGGTATTGCAATCGCGCCAATGCGGTGGAGCGCCAGGAGGAAGAACCAGAACTCGTAGCGGCGGCGCAGGATGAGCATCACGCGGTCGCCCTTCTTGATTCCCTGTTCGCAGAGGAAGTTCGCCGTGCGCATGGAGGCAAGCGAGAGATCCTTGAACGTAAAGATGTGGTCTTCGTCGTTGTCGTCGCACCACACGAGGGCTTCGCGCTTGGGTTCCGTCGCGGCATATTCGTCTACGACGTCATAGGCGAAATTGAAGTCTTCCGGGATAGTTATCTTGAAATTCTTGTAGAGGTCCTCGTACGAATCGAATTCGATACGGGAAAGAAACTTGCTTAACATCATGTTCGAATCCTGTCGTATTGGTTTTAGAGATCCCTGTACATGATTTTTTCGCGCATGGTGGAAATGTAGCGGACCATGTTCAAAATGCGTTTTTCGCCGATGGTCCTGAAATCCTTGTCGTGGAACACCAGGCGGTGCGTGCCACCCGGCAGGAGCATGCGGAGGCAGGCGTAGGTCTGCACGATTCCGAGCATCGCGGGCGGGTAGATGGAAAAACTGAGCGGCCTAGAATTGGTCTTCTTGATTCCGCTTTCCGTCTTCTGGTAGATGCCGTGGTAATCCTCGTAGTAGTCGAATATGTCGAGGGCGAGGTTCTTGAGGTACTTGTTGCCGAACCAGATGGGCGGAATGAACCCGGAGGGCTTCTCGGTGCCGTGGGCGTTCCAGAGGGCTAGGCTGCGCTTGAGGAGCGTCTGCGTGAGTCGCTCGTTCAGGCCAGCGAATTCGGCCTCGTTGTTCGAAATCCAGAGGGCGAACTTGCCCTGCAGGCTACGCTTGATAAAGAGGTCTGCGCGGTGGCGGGCACCGTGGAGCATAATCTCGTAGCCTTCCTGCACGAACTTCTCGAGTTCTTCGCGGAATTCGTCCGCCTCGGATTCGGGCACGGCCCCGATGGAGGGCACGACTGCGATGCTTATGGGCGAACCTGCGGCGTCCGCAAGTTTACGGATTTGCGTGCGGGCTCTCTTGAAGTTTGTCGCGCTGAAGCTGTGGTAGCACAAGATGAACTTTTTCTTCTTGTGCTGGTTCGCTTCGGCCGCCTGGATGTCGAGGATGTCCTTGTTCTGTTCCATGGGTAACCTACTTGTCCTTGCTAGATGTGAAGGATTCTTCCTCGAGTTTCTGCGAAATGAAAAGGTGATAAAAGAAGAACAGGATTGCCGTCAGTGCGGAAATCTTGAGCCACGATTTAAACAGCCAGTCGGACATATGTCGCTCCTTGATTCTGGTTATTCCTTGAATTTCTTGATGACAACCACGCCGTTGTGCCCGCCGAAACCGAGGGAAGCCGATACTGCCACGTCGATGTTGCCTTCGACACCCTTGTTCGGCACGTAGTCGAGGTCGCATTCCTCGTCCGGATTGTCGAGGTTGATGGTCGCGGGGTAGAACGAGTTCTGCACGGCGAGTGTCGAGATGATGGCCTCGATGACGCCGGCGGCGCCCACGCAGTGGCCCGTCATGCTCTTGGTGCTAGACACCTTGATCTTGTAGGCGTGTTCACCGAGCGCGATTTTCAGCATCTGGGTCTCGGTGAGGTCGTTCAGGTGCGTCGAGGTGCCGTGCGCGTTGTAGTAGTCCACGTCGGTAGGCGCGATTCCGGCATCCTTCAGGGCGCGGGTCATGGCCTTCGCGCAGGTTTCTCCACCCGGGCGCGGGCTCGTGATGTGGTATGCGTCCGCAGAGGCGCCATAGCCCGCAAGTTCCGCGTAGATTTTTGCCCCGCGGGCCTTTGCGTGCTCGAGTTCTTCCAGAACCATTACGGCACCGCCTTCGCCCATGACAAAGCCGCTACGGTCTTTGTCGAACGGGCGCGACGCCTTCTCGGGGGTGTCGTTGAACTTGTCGGTGAGCGCGTGCATGCCCGCGAAGCTCTTGATGGAGTATTCCGTAATTCCACTTTCGGAACCGCCGGCGAGGCACACGTCGAGCCTGCCCGAGCGGATGGTGTCCAGGGCGACCCCGATGGCGTCGGTGCCGGAGGCACAGGCGGTGCAGACCGTGTGGGCGAGTCCCGTGATGCCGAGGGCGATGGAGACGTTCGCGCACGCCTCGTTCGGGATGAGTTCCGGCATTGCGAGCGGCGAAACCCTGCGCTTGCCGCCTTCTATATATTTGTTGTAGGTCTCGTCGAGGATGTCCATGCCTGCGAGGCCGTTGCCGGCTACGATACCGGTGGTGTCATCGGCGAGCTGTTCGCGGCTGAGGCTTGCGTCCCTGACGGCTTCGTTCGCGGCCGCAACCAGGAATTGCGTGAAGCGTGCCATGCGGCGGGCTTCTTTCGGGTCCAAACCGTGTTCTTCGGGCTTGAAGTCCTTGACTTCTGCTGCAATTTTCACGGGGCAGTTGCTTGCATCGAACTGCGTGATGGGGCCGATACCGCACTTGCCTTCGCGGATGGCGTTCCACATTTCGGGGACTGATTTACCAACGGGGGTCACGGCGCCGAGGCCGGTAATGACAACTCTTCTTCTCATGGAGATCCTTGTTTCTTATCAATCCAAAGATAGTTTTTTTGGACGGATGTCGGATTTGGGGGCGTTCAGAAGATGAAAATGGCGAAAACGATGCGTATGTAAGATTTTTGAAATGTTTTTGTAATTATATGAAAAATTGAAAAAAGGAACGTGCGGGCTTTTTTTGGTTATATTTAGTCTTGAACAACTTAAAGGAGAAACATATCATGAAAAAATTCCTGATTTGCACGGCAATCGCCGCTGCTGCCATGTTCACCGCCTGTGACGACGACGATTCTACCAGCGCTTCTGACAAGACCTACTCTTGCGAAGTCAAGGCTAATCTGGGAGAACTTCTCGGTGACATCAACATTTGTGCAGAATCTGCAGACCAGACCAAGATGACCAATGCTTGCGGCAAGGCTGGCGAAATGCTGAAAGCCCTTGGCGTCGATGATGCCGCCAAGACCGGTTCCAGCTGCCCCAGCGGAGCCAAGAAAACTTGCAATGGCAAGCTTGATGGCGTTGACTACACAGTTTATTCCTATACCGAGGACGATGTGGAAAAGTCCTGCGATGAAATTACCGCGCAAGTGGATCAGCTCTCCAAGTAAGAGCGATGCTCCTTCTTTAAAGGGCCCGGCGGTAATGCCGGGTCTTTTTATATGGGGTAAACTAATATTTTGCCCCTGCGCATACGCTTTTTTTTCTAAATGGCGTCCTTTCAGGACGCATATAGATCGGCTCGGCTATGCCAACGCAATGCTTGTGTTGGCGCAGCACTCGCCTTTTTCTATATTTGCCGGCGTATGTTTACGGGAATTATCCAATCTACCGGCGAAATCGTCTCGATAGAGTCTCGAGGCGATGCGCTTTCGATGCGCCTCAGGTCGCCGGGATTTTTCAAGAATTGCAAACTGGGCGATAGCGTCGCGAACGACGGTGTGTGCCTTTCTGTTGAATCTTGTACCGATGATGAAGCTGTTTTTTGCCTGATGCACCAGACGGTCGAAAATACCGCCTTCAAGCAGGCCGCAGTCGGTAAATTGGTCAATCTGGAACTTCCGTGCCGTGCCGACAGCTTTATGGGCGGGCACTTCGTGATGGGCCATGTGGACTGCGTTACCGAGGTCATCCAGGTGGTTCCGCGCGAAACGGGCGTGGAAGTCGACCTGAAGATGCCTGCGGACCTCAAGCGCTACATTATCCGCCGCGGTTCCATCTCCCTGAACGGCATCAGCCTTACGGTCGCCGAGAAGTTCGAGGATTCCATCCGCGTGTGCATCATACCGGAAACCCTTGCCCGCACGAACCTGCGTAACTGGGTTGCCGGGACCATCGTGAACGTGGAAGTCGACATGCTCGGCAAGTACATTGAAAATTATCTGAAGGAACGTGACCTTGCTTAATACGATTGAAGAGGCCATAGAAGATTTTAAGAATGGCAAGTTCTTGATTGTGGTCGACGACGAAGACCGCGAGAACGAGGGCGATTTTGTCATCGCCGCCGAAAAGATTACGCCCGAGAAGGTGAACTTCATGCTCCACGAGGGCCGTGGCGTGCTTTGCTGCCCGCTGCCCATCCAGCGCTGCCATGAACTGAATTTGACCCGCCAGACTGCGGAAAACACCTCGATTCTGGGTACGCCGTTCACCATCATGGTGGATAAAATTGAAGGCTGCACCACGGGTGTTTCTGCCCACGACCGTGCGGCGACGATTCTTGCCCTTTCGGACCCTGCTTCCAAGCCGAGCGATTTTGGCCGTCCGGGGCATATTTCGCCCCTCTACGCGCAGGAAGAAGGCGTGCTTCGCCGTGCAGGCCATACCGAAGCAGCCGTTGACCTTGCAAAACTTGCCGGACTAAGGCCCGCCGCCGCCCTCATCGAAATCATGAACGAGGACGGCACCATGGCCCGCATGCCGCAACTTCAGGAAGTGGCGAAGAAGTTCGGCCTCAAGATTATCTCCATCCGCGACCTCATCGACTACCGCCTCAAGAATGAGAAGCTGGTGCAGCGCGTGGCCGCTCCGCATGTGTCGACCAAGTACGGCGACTTTACCGCATACGCCTACAAGAGCAAGACCGACGGCGTGGAACATGTGGCGTGGGTCGCGGGCAACCCCGACTTCAGCAAGCCGGTTTACGTGCGCGTGCACAGCGAATGCCTTACGGGCGACATTTTCGGGAGCCTCCGTTGCGACTGCGGCGAACAGCTCGCCGCCGCCATGAAGTTCATCGGCGAGCACGGCGGCGTGTTCCTGTACATGCGCGGGCAGGAGGGTAGGGGCATTGGCCTCTGCAACAAGTTGCGTGCCTACGAACTGCAGGAAAAGGGCATGGACACGGTCGAGGCGAATCTGCACCTCGGGTTCAAGTCGGACCTCCGCCAGTACGGTACGGGCGCGCAGATCCTTGCCGACCTCGGCGTGAAGGAAATGCGCCTCTTGACCAACAACCCGAGCAAGATTTCGGGCATTACCGCCTACGGCCTAAAGATTGTGGAGCGCGTGCCCATCGAAATCAAGCCGAACAAGGAAAACCTGTTCTACCTGCTCACCAAGCAGAAGAAGATGGGCCACCAGCTGCATATCGACGGCGCTGTACCCCAAGAGAATTTGAAAGAGGAAAAATAAGATGGCTAAAGAAATCAAGAATTCCCTCAATGGCTCTGGCCTCAAGATTGCAATCGCGGTCGCCCGCTTCAACGAGGTGGTGACCGACAAGCTCCTGGAGGGGGCGCTCCGCCAGCTCGAACTGCTGGGCGTTGCCGAGAAGGACGTGACCGTCGTGCGCGTTCCGGGCGCATTTGAACTCCCGGGCGTGTGCCGCAGGCTCGCCGATTCCAAGAAGTACAGCGTCGTGATGGCCGTCGGTGCCGTAATTCGCGGCGAGACGAGCCACTACGACGTGGTGGTGAACGCCTCTACCGGTGGTGTCGCAAGCATCGCTGCCGAAGGCAAGCTCCCCGTGATTCTCGGAATCCTCACGACCGATACCGTGGACCAGGCGATGAACCGCGCTGGCCTCAAGGCGGGTAACCTCGGTGCAAACTGGGCATCTACCGCCGTGGAGATGGCAAACCTTTACAAATCTATCTAGAGTCCATCTAACAATTAAAGACTAAAAGATTACGATTATGCAGAAAAGTTTTCGACCAGCCCGAGTCTTTGCGATGCAGCTTCTGTATTCCATGGAAATCACGGGCCAGACGGCGGGGGAGGCACTTCCGGGAATTCTCGAAAGCCAGCCCCTGGATGACGAACAGAAAAAATATGGGATGAAGCTTGTGGACCTGGTTCAGGCGCACCACGACGAACTTGATGAGAATATCAAGACCGCCTCCGCGCACTGGGAAATCGAGCGTATGGCAAAATTGGACCGGATTGTAGCCCGGATAGCGATGGTCGAACTTCTTTACGTGGCGGATATTCCGATGAAGGTTGCGATTACCGAGGCCGTTCAAATCGCGAACAAGTACAGCACGGATAACTCGGGAGCATTTATCAACGGCCTCATGTCTGGGTTCATTCAGGCGCGTGGAATGGTTTCTAAATCTCAGGAAAAGGAGAATTAGTGATGATTAAGGAAAAATGGATGAAGCATATCTTTGCTGGGATTGCAGGGCTTGTCGCTCTCATTGTCTATGCATTGACGATGGCTCCTACGGTCAGTTTCTGGGATTGTGGCGAATTTGTCGCTTGCGCGAATACCTTGGGCATCCCGCATCCTCCTGGAACGCCTTTCTTCGTGTTCTTGGCCCGTGCGGTCATCGTGTTGCTTCCGTTCGTCGAAGAAATTGCGAAGCGGGTGAACTACATCTCGGTGTTCAGTTCTGCGGCTACGGTCTATATCACGGCCCTCTTTGCTTGGGAGCTCCTTGCCTCCGTTATCGATTCCGTCAAAACGGATGCGGACAAGCTCGGTCGTCCCATCTTTAGCAAGCTGTCCGACAAGTTAGACGGCAAGGCTCGCACCATCGTGCTCGGTTCTGCAGCCCTTGTTGCCGGTTTTCTTCTCACCTTCTCCGATACGTTCTGGTTCAACGCGGTCGAAGCCGAAGTTTACGGCGTTGCCATGTTTATCCTGATGCTTATCTCTTACCTCGGACTTTTGTGGTACAAGAATCGCGAAGACGAAGGCAGCGACAAGCTCCTGATTTTCATCTGCTATATCGCTTTCCTCGGTGTGGGTGCCCATCTTTATACGATGCTCACGGTTCCTGCAGTGTTTGTGCTCCTGCTTGTTGCCCAGCCCAAGAAGATTTTGGAACGTCTGCCCATTTGGATTACGGGAACGCTCCTCTGCTCCGTGATATACATGGTCTCGGCTTTCATCGAAATTTCCTTGGCCTGTCTCATCGTTCTTGCTGTGTTGACGTTGGCGAAACCGTTCTCTCCGAACGTGAACAAGGCTATCCGCCTTTCGCTCGCCTTTGCGTTCTTTGCGCTTGTCGGCTACAGCACGCACCTCTACATTCCCATCCGTTCGGAACTCAACCCGATTATTGACGAGAACGACCCGGAAATCAACATTCGCGATGACCAGGGCAACCTCCAGCTCGGCAACCTGTTCAAGGGCGAAAACTGGGTCGCGTTCAATAACTTCGTAGAACGTAAGCAGTACGGTTCCGAAAGCATGCTCACCCGCGCTTTCTACCGTCGCTCGCAGCTTGCGCACCAGGTGCTCTCGTTCCCGAACATGAGCTACGGTGGTTACCAGATGGCTCAGTATCTGCCTTACAAGGTGGGCGGTGTCAATTATTCGAACGGCGTCTATAGCTTTGATAAGTCCGAGAATGTGCCGCTGGAAAGATTAGGCCTCAAGTTCTCGACGCAGATGAGCACGATGGGCGACAAAATATTCCCGCAACTGCTCATATTCCTTATCTTTAATGGCCTCCTGGTTCTTGTCTGCGTATTCGTCTATAGGCATAATAAGCATCTGGGCATTTACCTCTCGGTGCTTTATGGATTGTGCAGCCTTGGGCTTCTGTTCTACATCAACTTTGCAGACGGAACCCGCATGGAACAGCGTGAACACGATTACTGGGTAAGCGTGATGACACGCAATGTGTCCGATTTGAATGCTGTTGGTGCCGGAATTTCGAAGGTGCCCGACCCGAACGAGCTCATCGACCTCCGTCAGGAAATCGAACACGCTAAGTTGAGCATCGAATCCCTGCGCAATCGTGGGGCATCCGCTGCGGAAATCGCAAAGTACGAACGAGTCGTCGACAAGGCAGAGCATTCGACGGCATGGGTCAACTGGAAGAAAATCGAGAGCGGTTTTGCTCAGCGTGGCCTGCGCGCTCCGTTCCCCGACCCCGTGCATATGGAAGTGCGTGAACGTGATTATTTCTACACGCCCGCATTCATCTTCATGAGCATGATTTTGGGCGTCGGCGCGGGTATCCTGGTGCTTACGTGTGCTACCGGTGCCTATGCTTCGTTTGCGGCTCCCGTGGCCGCCGCGCTTGTCCTGGTGTCCTTCCTTGTTCCTTGTGTTTCGAACTACAAGGAACACGACCGTTCTGGTCTGTGGGTCCCGTGGGATTACGCCTATAACCTGCTCAACAGCTGCCGCCCGAACGCTATCCTCTTTACGAACGGCGATAACGATACCTTCCCGCTGTGGTTTGCTCAGGAAGTTGCCGGTGTCCGCAAGGACGTGCGCGTGGTGAACCTCTCACTCGGCAATACCGACTGGTACATCAAGCAGATGCTCGTCAACGAACCGATTCTCAAGTTGTCTTACGACAAGAAGACGATTGACAGCGACATGGTGCTCGACAACAGCTCCGCCCAGAATCCGAACCATTCTGTCGCGACTTGGGTGAACAGGGCTAACCGCCTCATGCCGCAGCTCAAGAGCCGCATCGAGCAGATGGAAGGTCAGCAGCTTTCGGCAGAAGATTCCGTGAAACTGTATACGTTCAAGACCCACTACCAGATCTGGGATGCCTTTGTTGAATGGGCTGCCCGCACCCGCAGTGGCGTGATGCTTACGCAGCACAAGCTGGTTCTTGACCTCGCGCTCCAGAACATGGACAAGCCCATCGAGATTTCGACGACGGTCGGAACCTCCAATTTCATGGGCCTCGAAAAGTACATGGTGCAGGAAGGTCTCGTCTACAACTTTATCAAGGGCGATCTCAATCCCAAGCGTAACGAGTTTGATGTTGCCTACGCCTCGGGCTTGATTGACAGCGTTTTCAAGTTCCGTGGCTTAGGTGATGGTACTGCGTTCATCAACGACGAAACTTCAAGGCTCCTTTCGAGCTATGTGTCGCTCTACCTCCAGATATCGTTCGCTGCCCGCGAAAAGATTGCGGCTCTTCGCGTCCAGAAGCCGTTTACCGCGGAAATGAAGGCCGAGGCGGAAAAACTTGCGGCATCGTCCGTCAAGTATCTGGAACTTGGCATGAAGCAGTTCCCGCAGGAATGGCGCTGCTACTGGGCCGCCGGTTTTGTCTATGACATCGTGGGCGAGAAGCAGAAAGCGCTGGATGCTCTGGAACAGGGCTTGAAGAGCGTTTCGGAGTATGACGATGTGGGACTCTACCGATTGAAGATGAGTGTTGAGCAAATCAAGAACAGTCCTGCGAAGCCGATGACGGTCGATGAAATTGTTCCGGCCGCAGCAGATAGCGTTCAGGCCGATTCTGCGAAGGTGGATTCACCCACGGTCGTTGCGGCGGTGAAGTAGTCCGGAGGCGAAAATGGATTTAAGCCTAGTCATTCCTGTCAAGGAAGAGAGCGAGAATCTTCCGGAACTCTTTAAGGAAATCGTTGACGCGCTTGCGCCGACGGGCTTCGAATATGAAGTCATCGTTATAGATGACGGAAGCCGCGACAATACTTGGGAAGTGCTGGAAAACCTTTCTAAGGAATATCCGTTCATGCGCGGTATTCGCTTCCAGTTCAACTGCGGCAAGGCCGATGCCCTTGCTGTCGGTTTCTCGAAGGCCCGCGGCCGCTACGTGGCTACCCTCGATGGCGACCTGCAGGATGACCCGCTCGAAATTCCGAAGATGATCAAGATTCTGGATGATGGCTACGACCTGGTTTCGGGCTGGAAAATCCGTCGTCTCGATCCCTGGCACAAGACGTGGCCCTCCAAGCTGTTCAACCTGACCGTGTCCATGGTGTGCGGCCAGCGCCTGCACGATTTTAACTGCGGCATCAAGGCGTACCGCAGTTCTGTGGTCCGCTACATCGAACTCTATGGCGACTACCACCGCTTTATTCCCGTGATGGCCAAGTGGCAGGGCTTCCGCATTACCGAAATGCCGGTTGCACACAGGGCCCGCGTCCACGGGGTGTCGAAATACGGCGTGTCGCGCCTTGTGTCCGGGTTCCTGGACCTGATCTCGCTCATGTTCATGCGCAGTTTTTCGACCAAGCCTCTACATTTCTTCGGACTTGTCGGGCTCGTGTTCATGCTGCTCGGCCTGGGCGTTTGCGGCTATTTCGGCTACGAGTGGCTGCAGACGGGGGCCATGCATGTGCGTCCGCTCCTGCTTGCGGGTGGCTTTTCGCTTGTGATGAGCGTGCAATTCTTCTCGCTGGGGCTTCTGGCCGAGATGTTGAATGGCCGCAAGCGGCGGATTTATCCAGTTGCCGAAACTTTTGGCGGTGCAGATTTGTAGATTGTTGCGTATTGGAGTTAGAATATGGCATTCCCGAAGAGCTTAGTCATTGTCCCTACCTATAACGAGAAGGAAAACATCCTTCTTATCATTTCGGCGATTCTCGAACAGAACGCGTGCCTCGAGGTGCTCGTTGTCGATGATGGCAGTCCCGACGGTACGGGCGACATGGTCGATGAGGAGTCTAGGAAGAATCCTCGCGTGCACCTGATTCGCCGAAAGGGCAAGATGGGGCTCGGTTCTGCCTATGTGACGGGTTTCAAGTGGGCGCTCGAACGCGACTACGAACGCGTATTCGAGATGGATGCCGACTTTAGTCATGCTCCCACGGACTTGAACAGGTTCCTCGAAGCCGCCGAGGAATCGGACCTGGTTCTCGGTAGCCGCTACCAGAATCACCGCATCAGCGTGGTGAACTGGGACTTGCGCCGCCTTATCCTGAGCTACGGAGCGAACGTGTACACGCGCATCGTGACCGGGCTTCCGATAAGCGATGCTACCGGCGGCTTCAAGTGTTTCCGTCGCGAGGCCCTGCAGGCGCTGAACCTCGACAAGATGAAGAGCGATGGATACTGCTTCCAGATAGAGACGACCTTCAAGATTTGGAAAAAGGGACTCCGCGTGAAGGAAATTCCCATCGTGTTTACCGATCGCACGCGCGGAACCTCCAAGATGAGCGGTGGCATTATCTCCGAAGCCTTCTTCCTGGTTCTTAAGCTCAGGTTGGGACTCGCATAGCGCATGTATTCCTGTTCCATTATCATTGTTGCCTACAATTCCTGCGATTTCATTCCTGCATGCCTGAAATCGGTCCGAGATGCGTGCGAGGGAATCGATGCGCAGGTGATTGTGCTTGATAATGGCTCGGTCGAACCGATTCTACCCGAAATCAGGCAGTTCTTCCCCGAAGTGGAATGGATTGATTCCAAGGAAAACCTGGGCTTTGGTAAAGGTTGTAACTTTGCCGAAAAGCATGCGACAAAGCCGTACCTGTTCTTCATCAATCCTGATACGATTATCTCGAAGAACGCCTTCCGCGAAATGCTCAAGTTCATGGAAGAACACCCGGAAGCGGGGACGGTCGGCTGCCGCATCCTGAACGAAGACGGAACGCTCCAGTGGGCTTGCCGCCGTTCTTTCCCGACAATTGTTTCCGCTGTTTCCAAGACGATTGGCCTTGCGGCGATGTTCCCGAAGAGCAAGACGCTTGCCAGCTACAACATGACGTACGCCGATCCGGACGAGATGATTGAAGTCGATGCCATTAGCGGCTCGTTCTTCTGCATCCGTCGAGATGTCTATGAAAAGCTGAACGGCTTTGATGAAGACTACTTCATGTATGGTGAAGACTTGGACCTCTGCTTCCGTACAAAGCAGATGGGCCTCAAGAACTATTATACGCCGGTCACGAACATTCTGCATTTTAAGGGGCAAAGCTGCCGCACGCGCCGCTGGGGGTCCTACGTGGACTTTTACAAGGCGATGCTCATCTTTGTGAAAAAGCACAAGGACCTTTACTTTGTCCCGAATTTCCTCGTGTCTTTCGGTATTTTATTTGCGGCGTTCGTGGGCATGTTCTCGCGCTTGATTCCGAAGTTCTGGAAGATGTTCCTCGACCTGGGCGTTGTGGCGCTGTGGGCGTTTTCGTTCCTGAACCACACAAGCGTTGTGTCCGATGTGTGCTTCCATGATTCCAGTTGCCTCGAAAGTGGGTGTGCCGGGACGAGTGAGGTTATAAAACATTCCATTATGGATTTTGCCCAGTTCGAAGACTGGTGGCTTGTTGGCCTGGTGGTTGTCGTGAACTTTGCGTTCCTTATTTTCCGTGGGGAGTATACGGAATCTAGCCTCAAGGGCGAAAAGTTCCTGCGTTACCTGATTCCGCTGAACCTGCTTACGGTGGGCGGGTACGAGGCTTTCCGTTACTTCACGCAGATGCCCGTCGTGTCGGAAGGCGGCAATAATTATTGGCCGTACGATCCGCATTTGATTGTGTGGACTATCTGCTCCAGCCTCTTTATCCCGCTTGCGCTCCTTGCCTGGCGCCGCATCGCATTCTGGATAAACTATTTCTACCGCATCTTTGCCAAGAAGCGTCACCGTTCCATTCTGCTCGGTGGCCGCGAGGATTCGCTTACCAACTGGTTCGACAGCTACAACGTGATTCCGGGAATCGAGATTCTCGGTTGCGTGAGCGGCGAACCCGATAAGATTAGCGCAGAAAACCGTCAGCACCTCCTGGGGCCCCTTTCGGACATGGAATCCATCTGCAACCGCACGGGCTGCCGCGAACTCCTGGTCGTGTCCAATTTCTCGGGTTATCGCGAGGATTTTGACATCAATTGGCTCGATAAGCTCGGCCTGAGGGTATATTTGCTCATCGGAAACGGCAAAAACGGCAATTTTGCCCTCGTAGACCTCAAATATCTGCACTAAAAGCCCTCTCCGGTTATCCTTTTCTCGAAAATAGAGTTATTTTTATATCAACTATAAGTTGTTGATTATAAAGGCTTTATGTTCGACTATAAACTCTTGGATATTCTTTGCTGCCCCGAGACTCGGGGTAAACTCCGTATGGCAGATGACGCCCTTTTGGCGAGCATCAACAAGGCCGGTGCCGCAGGAACCCTCAAGAATGCGGCTGGCGAAAAGATTTCTGAAACTTTGACCGAGGTCCTTGTGAACGAGGCGGGCTCCCGTGCCTATATCGTTCGCGAAGGAATTCCTGTTCTTTTGACGGACGAAGCGATCTTGCTTCCCTTGGAGGGATAAATGGCCGTTACACTGGATACCCTGAAAAAGTCTATTGGCAAGAAGAAGGCGAAGTCTATGGCTTTCTCCTGGCTTGCCGACTATGAGTTCATGGCGGGAGACGTCGACAATGCGCTTGCCCGCGTGGATGCCGGTCTGCAGCTTTATCCGGGCGACATTCCCGGCATGCTGGTTCGCGCCAAGATTTTGTTCCAGCAGGGCAAATTCCTGGATTGTGTCGAAGAATGCAAGCGCGTCCTGGAAAAGGATCCGTTCTGCCTTTCGGCGCAGAAGCGCATGGGCGATGCTTACGATCAGCTGATTGGCCTTGCTGCCGGGGAAGAGGAAGCGCAGGAAAATACGGGAAACCGCAACCGCTGCTATCGCCGTGTTCACGATATGGATCCGCTCGATACGTTCTGGAAAGAAGAATACGAAGCTGTTCCTGAAACCTTGGGTGCTGCCGCCGTTGCCGGTGCTGCAGCCCTGGGGGAGGCCGACTTTGCGATGCCCGATATGGATGCTGCTGCAGACGTGGCTGCCGAGCCCGAGATGGAAACGGCCTCTGCCGAAACCGAAGCGCCTGCTGCGGAAGAATCGGATTCCCTTTTCGACAAGTCCCTCGACATGGATATCGATACTCCGGCCGAGGAGCCTGCTCCGGAATTTACGCTGACCGAGGAACCCGCCGAACCAGCCAAGCCGGCCTCTCCGTTCTCCATGGCGGACGACGATCCGTTCGCTTCGTTGAAGTCGCTTGGTGTTGAAGATGACTCCGTCGATGAATCTGCGATGGATACCCTGGAGAACTCGCTGAATTCCGCGCTGGATTCTGCTGAGACGGACATTACTCTCGACGAGGATGCCGCTCCGAGCGAAGAAATCTCCGGCAATGACGTGGATTCCGCGTTCTCGAATTTCTTTGGTGACGAAAGCGATGATCTTGAAACTGAATCGTCTCAGTCTTCCGCTCCGTCTTCTCCGTTTGCACAGATGGATTTGCCGACGAGCCTGGACGACGAACCCGTGGCTCCGCAACCCAAGGACGAGGATGTTTTCGGTTCGGAGAATGTCGAGGACAAGCCGCAGAGCATTGACGATGCGTTTGGCGATATCTTCGGCGAAGACGAACTTCCCGAAGAATTGCCCTCTTCCGCTCCGGCACAGGAATCTACGCCTGCTCCTGAAGAATCCTCGTTTGGTTCGGGTCTCTTCGAAAAGTCGGCGGATGCCGATATGGGCGTGGGCTCTGATGAGGATTCTCTGAAGCTCGACGAGCCCGAACTGGAGGAGCCGGAAGCCGACAAGCCGCAGAGCTTGGACAGCGCGTTCAACGATATCTTTGGCGAGGATGAACTTCCCGAAGAAAAGCCTGCTGAACCGGCTGCCGAGGATGCTTCTGCAAATGAGGATGAATTCTCCCTGGGACTTGATCTGCCGGTCGAGGATGCTCCTGCAACTGAGGCTCCCGCTGCGGATGACGTGTTGGATCTCGATAGCGAAGACCTGACGTTCGGCGAGGAAAAGGCTTCCGAGGACGAATCGCTCGAACTGCCGGCCGAAGAAGAAGCGGTTCCCGAGGAACTTGCTGCTGAAGAGACCGCTGTGGAAGAACCCGCTGCGGAAGGACCGGTTGTCGAGGAAACGATTGCCGAGGAACCTGCTGTCGAAGAACCTGTAGTTGAACAAACTATTGCCGAAGAACCGTCTGTTGCAGAGCCCGAAGTAGCTGATGATGGCGGTATCCATGTGCAAAGTGCTCTTGACGCTCTCTTTGCCGATGATGACGAACTTCCGGAAGAACATGCCCCTGCATCGGATATGCCCGAAGCTGTGGCCGAGGACTCCCTTGTAGAAAGTGCTCCCGAAGAAGAAAAGGTCGAATCTGTTGCTGATGAGAACAAATTAAATGATGAGGATTCGCTTTCCAAGGAAATGGGAGACGCCTTCTCGACGCTGTTCTCCGATGACGATGATTTGCCGGTAGATGAATCCAATGCTGATGCGTCTGCGGAACTTCCGGAACAGGAGGCTGTGGCTTCGCAGGAAGACACGGGTGCTGCTATTGAAGAAGCGCCGCTTGCCGATCCGACTCTCGAATCGGATTTGGACAAGTCGTTCAGCAGCCTGTTTGGTGAAGACGATTCTGTTGCAGAATCTGAACCTGCCAAGGATATTCCCGCTGAAGAATCTGCTCCGACCGCGGATGCCGATGTTGCGCAGGAATCCGTGGGATCTTCGACGGATCACGAAAGTCTTGAATCCGAATTCTCCGGTGCGTTCAAGGAACTCTTCAACACCGATGACGATTCTCTCGATGAAAAGGAATCGCTCCCGAACAACAAGGGGATGGATTTCCTGATGTCGGGGGATTCCGATGACGAAGTCGTTGCCGGACTTGTTTCGGATCCGAATGTTCCTTTGGACAAGCTGCCTTCCGAAATAGACCCGAGTAGGAACACGCAGACTCTTGCTGAAATTTATTTTGAACAGGGCTACTACGACAAGGCTCTCGACATGTACAGGGACTTGGCGAGCAAGGATCCCGAAAACGAGGCTATAGCCAAGCGTTTGGCCGAAGTCCAGAAGGCTTACGACTCCAAGTTCGGAGGCGAACAGAATGGCTGATTTGAGAATCGAGCAGCTGCTCCGTGCGATGGTCGAGAACAAGGCTTCTGACTTGCACATCCGTACGGGCGTTCCTCCGATTTACCGTATTAACGGTGCACTGACAAAGTTGTTCGAAACGCGTGTGGATGCCGGCATGATGGATTCCTTCATGGACGATATCATGAACCGCGACCAGAAAAACCGTTTCGAGACGAACAAGGAATGCGACTTTGCCGTGGGCGCCCGCGACATGGGCCGTTTCCGTGTGAACGTTTTCCGCCAGCGCGGCACGATTGCCATGGTGATTCGTCACATCAAGGCGAAGATTCCTGCATTCGAGGAACTTCACCTGCCCGAAGTTATCCGTGACCTTGCGCTTACTCGCCGTGGCCTTGTGCTCGTTACGGGAACGACGGGTTCGGGTAAGTCGACGACGCTTGCTTCCATGCTGGACTACATCAACCAGACGGAAGCGGTGAACATCATTACCGTCGAAGACCCGATTGAATATCTTTACCGCGACAACAAATCCATCATTTCGCAGCGCGAGATTGGCGTGGATACGCTTTCGTACGCGAACGCCCTGCGCGCCGCCCTCCGTCAGGACCCGGACGTGCTCCTGGTGGGCGAAGTCCGTGACCTCGAGACGATGCAGATTGCGCTGACTGCGGCCGATACGGGCCACATGGTGTTTGCGACCATCCATACGACGAATGCGACCGAAACGATTCAGCGTGTGCTTTCGATGTACCCGCCGCACCAGCACGACGAAATCCGTATTCTCCTTTCTGAAGTGCTTGCGGGTATTATTTCGCTGCGCTTGTTGCCGACTGCCGATGGCAAGGGCCGCGTGCCCGCCGCTGAGGTACTTGTGAATACTGCTGCCATCAAGGAATACATCCGTGACAAGGACAAGCTTTCGCTGGTTGAACACGCCATTGCCGAAGGCCACATGCAGTATCATAGCCAGACGTTCGACCAGGCTCTGCTCGAACTTTACAAGACGGAGCAGATTTCGCTTGAGACCGCAATGAATGCCGCCACGAACAAGGATGACTTCGATCTTAAGATTCGCGGTATTTCTGGTACGTCCGACCGCGGCTGGATGTAGTTTTACTCAGAGTCATACCGCAGCCTTACGAAGTAAGGCAAGTGTATCTACTAGAATCATCATGCCTGCATTACTGCGGGCATTTTTCGTACACGAAGGGGTTGTGGTCGCCTTGTACCTTGAAGATGCGGCGGTCGCGTTCGCATTCCTTTTCGGTGACGGGGTACATCTTGTTCCAGGCTTCGAAGAGCTTGCGGTCCTGATTCGATAGCTTTACGCCGTAGGTCTTTTCCATGTAGAAGCTTGCGCGGGCGATGATTCCGCGGGCCTCTTCGCGGGGCTGCGCCTTTTTTTCCTTAAAGTCGACGATGGTCTTGCAGCCGCCGTACATGGGCTCGGGATTGTTGGTCCACTGGCTGTACATGAAGTTGTTGCGGTCTCCGTTCACCTCGCCGATAGCGGGGTAGAGGTTGTGCATGTCGCCTTCCATCAGCTTGAATGTCGTGTCGTTCGCACTGCAGTTCTTGCGGCCGCCGTCCTTCCAGCAGGGCAAAAAGTGCCCCATGTTGTGTGCTGTCACCATGTGTTCCCACTCGATGCGTTCTGCTCGCTTGTAGCTTTTGCGGTTCGGGTTTTCGCGCGGCTTGAAGTCGCAACTGCTAAAGTCGACGTTCTTCTTGTCGTCGTATTTGCAGCCGCAGTAGAGAGTCTCCTGCAGTTCGCCGTAATAGACGCGCCTCATTTGCTTGCTTGCATCGCGGTAGTTGTAATGCCGGGGTGCGGCAGTCGGGTCAACGCGCGCAAATACAATAGACGAAAGCGCCGCCAGAACCAGGATAGGGCCTAATAATTTCATAATAAAAACCGTGATGTAATCGTTGTGAATATAGATAATGCTTTGTAATGTTTGATGCCGAAATTCTAAATTTGTGCCCATGCAATCCATCGGTATGGAATATCTGGAATCGCGCCTGATGTTCGGGATGGTTCCCGGGCTCGAATCGACTCGTGCGCTTTGTGCCGCGCTCGGCAATCCCGAAAAAAAGTTCAGGTCGATTCACGTGGTCGGCACGAACGGGAAGGGCTCCACCAGTTATTACCTCGCGGGCGTATTGCAGGCGCACGGGCTCAAGACGGGCCTGTACGTGAGCCCGCACCTGGTAAGCCTGCGGGAGCGTATCCGGATTGACGACGTTCCCATTCCGGCAGAAGATTTGGACCGGTTGCTTTTAAAAGTGAAGGCCGCCGCAGATTCCGTGTCGGCGGGGCGCGTGGCCGCGGGTGCATCTCCGGTCGAGCTCACGTTTTTTGAAGTCCTGACGCTGGTTGCCTTCCTCTATTATGCGGAACAGGGCGTGGATGTCGCTGTTCTCGAGGCGGGTATGGGTGGCAGGCTCGACAGCACCGCTGTTGCGGGTGGCGAGATTGCGGTCGTGACGAGCATCGGGCTCGAACACACCGAGGTCTTGGGGCCCACGGAATCGGCGATTCTCCGCGAGAAGATGGGAGTCGTGGGAGAGGCGCGCGAAGTTGCACGCGGGAAGACGTTTATCGTTGGCGGAATTTCGGGTGCCTTGCTCGAAGAGGCGCGCGGATATGCGGCTGCTCTCGGGTGCAAGTGTATTGTCCCTGAAATTCGTGGCGACATCGTGCTCCCGAATCTCGGGCGCCATTACATCGAAAATGCGAGCCTCTCGCTTGTGGCCGCCGCGCAGTTTATAAACGTTGCGCATCTTGCAGGAACAATAAATGGCGCGATAAATTATGACGATTCCCTCGCGCTCAAGACTCTTGCGACACGCTCGTGGGCAGGCCGCATGCAACTGCTTGCTGGCCCGGACGGCAGGATACGCGTTATTCTGGACGGGGCCCACAATTCGCATGCGGTTCGCCGCCTGGTAGAAACCTTGCGCGAGTATTATCCAGGGAAAAAGTTCCACTGCCTGTTTGGCGCCCTCAAGGATAAGGATGTGGGGGAGATGCTCAAACTTATGGCGCCTCATGTCGCCCGCTGGCATATAACGAGGACGCCGTACCCGCGCTTCCGTGAACTTGCTGACCTGCGTAACGAAATGCAGGCGCTTGACCTCTATGTCGCAAGCGAGGGCGAACTTTCCCGCGAATACCTGGATAAGGTCCTGAACGATTGCGGTGCCGATAAGCTAAATGATTCCCCGCTCCTGATTACGGGCAGCCTCTACATGATTGGTGCGAGCATCCAGTTGCTCCGCGATGAATTTACGGAACTCGAGTTCTTCCGCGGGCTCGAACCTACGACGAACGAACACCGCTAGCGGACGGTCGATTCTACGGTCCCGTCCCTGAACTTTGTCCGTAAGGTATCGCCGGACTTCAGTTGGGACGCGTTGCGGATAAATTTACCGTTTGAATCCAGAGTGAGCGTGTAGCCTTTTGCGAGTGCGGTCTCGGGGTCTGCGCTCTTGACGCGCAGTTCGGTCAGCTTGAACTGCGATTGGGCGAGGTCGAGAATCTTGCGCGTACCTTGCCGCAGGCCTTCGGTATTGCGGTCGAGCCTTGCTAGTTCTTCTTTTACCAAGAAGTGCGAATCCTTTTGCAGGGTAGAGAGAACAACGGCATGCCGCGTTTTTTCTCCCTGGATGCGCGAGGTGACCCGCTGTTGCAGCCTTGTGGCGGCCATGCCGAGCTCCTGCTTGCTTTCGGAAAGTAGGCTGCGCGTGGAATCGGCAATCCTCCGTGCTGTTTCTACAAGGTCGCTCCAGCTTTCCTGAGCGCGTTCCACAAGCCGCTTGGCGCAGTCGGTGGGTGTGATGCATGAAACGCATGCCACCTCGTCGAGGAGGCTCTTGTCTATTTCGTGTCCGATGCCCGTGAATACAGGGATGGGGTAGTTCGCGACCGCGCGGCAGAGCGCTTCGCTGTCGAAATAGTTGAGGTCTGTCTTGGAACCGCCCCCGCGCACGATGCACACCACGTCGATTTCGCTGTTTTCGCGCAGGGTATCGAGTGCCGCAAGCACGCTCGATTCCGTGTCGTTCCCCTGCATCTTTGCAAATGCGGGTATGACCCTGAACTTGAAGGGCGATGCGGCGAGCCTCGTGGTGAAATCCTTGTAGGCGGCAGTTCCTTCGCCTGTCACGAGCCCTACGCAAAGGGGCATCTGCGGGAGTTCTATCGACTTGTTCTTTTCGAGCAGTCCTTCGAGAGCGAGTTTTTTGAGAATTGCCGCTTTCGTGACCGCAAGTTCCCCGAGCGTGTACACCGGGTCGATGTCGAGTACGCGCGCCTGCAGCTTGCCGAAGGGGATATATACGTCAGCCTGGATGAGCAGGCAAACCTTGAGCTGTTCCTTGATGACGAACGGTGTCGGTGCGTTTTCGGTCTTTTGCCGGAGGGCGGCGAACTGGCCCGCGAAACAGCTGAGCGAAATGGTCGCGATGGGTTTCACGTCGCCTTCGGCGAAGTCCGCGATGCTCATGTAAACAACTTTTTGCTTTTCGGCTATTTGCGTGATAACCCCGTGAACCCAAACGGCCGGTGTGTCGGCGAGCTTGTTCCGGATGGAGGTCATGTACTGCATGACGGAGAATGTGCGCACGGGCTGTTCCATGGCTGCAAGAATAGCAATTTATGCCATAAAACATCGAACAAATGCTGCTATCCGCTGGCCACTATTTTATATATTTCCTTCAAAACGCGGGCGGACTTCGCCTGCTGGACAATTTGTTTCAACTAAAAGGATAAACATGAAACGTATCTCTATCGTCGCTATGGCAATTCTTGCCGCTAGTCTCGTCGCTTGCAACCAGGCCTCTGCCGGTGGTTCCTTCAACCAACAGGCCCGCCTCGACTCCCTCGAAAAGAAGGTGGCCGAAATGGAAGCCAACATGGAAGCGGTTGCCTACATTCTCGAAAAGCGCGCTGGCATGTCCCTCGAAGATGCCAAGAAGGAACTGGAAATGGCCAACAAGGTCTGGGACATCCCCGACGAGGACAGCCCGGTTTTCGGCAATACCAAGGACCCGAAGCTCACGATTGTTGAATTTACCGAGTTCCAGTGCCCGTACTGCTCCCGTATCGCTCCTGTGATGCAGGAACTCAACAAGAAGTACCCGGATAAGATCAAGTTCGTGTACAAGCACTTCCCGCTCAGCTTCCACTCCAACGCGAAGGCCGCCGCGGCTTCCGCCATCGCAGCCCAGAAGCAGGGCAAGTTCTGGGAATACCGCTACGCCCTCGCTCCGCATAGCCGCGAACTTTCCGATTCTACTTACCTCGCCGTCGCCAAAGAAGTCGGCCTCGACGTCGAAAAGTTCAAGAAGGACATGGTCCTCGATTCTGCCATGGAAGCCCGCATCGACAAGGACTTCAAGCTGGGCGTGCAGGTCGGCGTGCAGGGAACCCCGAACTTCTACATCAACGGCAAGCGTCAGGACAGCTTCTCTCCGGCCCTCGTCGAAAAGCTCCTCAACGAAGCCAAGTAGTGTTTTCTGGTGTGCACGCTTAAACGTCTAGGCGTGTGCCCTTTTTTGTGCTAAAAGTTTAAATTTAAGGCAAAACAAACAACAAACAAGGAAACGACATATGATAAAGCAAACATTGAAAGTCGCGTCCGTCATCCTCCTGGGTGCGAGCGTGGCAGCAATGGCTCAGCCGAAACCTCCTCGCGTAGTTCCTTACAAGTTCTTCAACGAAGAGATGCCCGAAGGCGGAGATACCTATGCGTACGGTGGCAAAAGCAAGGGCTTTTCCATCGATGCCAAGAACGGTTTCAAGTCTAAGGCGGCTCTTAACCTCAAACTCGATCCGAGCGAATATTCCGGCGCCCAGATTTGCTTGAAGAATGACTTCTTCTTTGACATGGACAAGGTCATGCTCGACGGCAAGCTCGAGTTCATGGTCAAGGGCAAGAAGGGCGGCGAAGCCCTTATCGTTGGCCTTCTTGACGAAAAGAATTCCGACGGCAAGGAAACGCAGGTCAAGCTCACTGTCAACAAGTATATCGAAGGCGGCTCCATCACGACGGACTGGAAGAAGGTTTCCATTCCTCTCGTGGACTTCCCGGACCGCGGTCTCTACTGGGACAACACCCGCAAGTCCGAATTCCCGGCCCGTATCGATTGGAAGAAGATTTACGCTATCCGTCTCTCCATCGACAAGGGTTCCGCAAAGGATTTCGAAATCTGGGTGGACAACATCGAAATCGTGAAGACTGGCAAGAAGGCCCCTCCGAAGAAGAAGATTGTCTACTGGGATGAAAACGAGGACGTCATCAATGGCCCGAAGAATCCTGAAAAGCTTGATGGCAAGGTCAAGCCGGTTGCAAACGGCATCTTCTACGACAACCGCGTCAAGGGCTTCAGCTACAGCTACGGTGGCCTTTCCGCCCAGCGCGAAGCCGAATCCAAGACTCCGGGCAACTCGAACGTGCTCGCCCTTTACATCGACAACAACGACTGGTCCGGTGTGACCTACTCCATTGGCGAAGGCAAGTACATCGACCTTTCCAAGGTCCGCAACAAGGGCGGTCTCTACTTCTGGATCAAGGGTAAGCTCGGCGGCGAAAAGGTGTACGTCGGTATCCTCGACAACCAGGGCAACGACATCAAGAGCCAGACCAAGATTAGCCTCAACGACTGGATCGAGGGCGCGAAGGTCGGCACTGACTGGAAGCTCGTGAAGATTCCTCTCAAGAAGTTCAACGACAAGGGTAAGGCTTGGGATGCTAACAAGCAGGCCGAAGTCGCCAAGGATGTGCAGTGGAACAAGATCCAGGAAATCCGCTTCTCCGTGGGCAAGGGTGAAAACCAGGGCGAACCGGGCAAGCCGGCTCCTGTGACCATCTTTGTGGACCAGATTACCTTCACCGAAACCATCGACTGGGTCGATCCGGATATCAAGTGGGACAGCTGGAAGAACAAGACTCCGGATGTCGTGATTTCCGACTTCGAAGGCAAGTTCACCAAGGACAACTGGGAACCGTCCAAGGGCCCGAAGTCCAAGGTCGAAGTGGAAATGCCGTTCAAGACCTCCAAGCTCGATGGCAACTCCCTCAACGTGAAGCACTTCGAAATGTCTGACTGGGTGGACGTCGTGCTCGACTTCACCAAGAATGGCGCTAACCATGACGCCAAGCAGCGCGACTGGACCAACCATTGGGGCATCATGTTCGACGTCTACTCCGAACGTGCATGGCAGTCCATCACGGTCCAGATTGGTGACGCTGGTAACGAACTCTTCGTGTCCAACACCGGTGTGCCGCGCGGCCGCACCACTGTGATCGTGCCGTTCCGCACCTTCAGCAAGTTCCCGTATTACCAGCCGCCTACCGCCAAGGAAAACGGCGTGTTTGACCTCAAGGGCGTTGTTTCCCTCGACTTCAAACCGGGTGGAGAAGGTTCTAACGGCTCCTTCGAAATCGACAACATCAAGCTCACCAACCAGCGCGAAGTCAAGGCTGCCGCTCGTCCGGCTGTCGTGAAGGTCGACGTGAAGGGTACCGGCGACGTGATCAACCCGAACATCTCGGGCGGCCTCTTCGGTATCAACGCTGCCCTCTGGGATGGCGACATGCTTGACAATCCGAAGTTCAAGGTGCAGACCCGTGACTACGTGAAGCGCATCAACCACGGCATCATCCGTTACCCGGGTGGCCTCCGTGCCGATGACGACCACTGGAAGGAAATCCTCGATAACAAGGACTGGATGGTCGATACCGACGAATTCCTCGAATGGCTCAAGAAGACCGGCTCCAACGCCATGTTCACTGTCAACTTCGGTTCCGGCACCGAACAGGAAGCCGCTGCCTGGGTGAAGCACACCAACATCGACAAGAAGGCCGGCATCAAGTACTGGGAAATCGGTAACGAAGTCTACGGTAACTGGCACCCGTACTACGAAAAGTACGGTAAGGACGGCGGTACCATCTATGGTAAGCGCGCCCGCAAGTTCATCGAGGCCATGAAGAAGGTTGACCCGACCATCAAGGTGGCGGTGCTCGGCGTTCTCGACGGTCAGTGGAACGACAACGTGCTCAAGGAAACCGGCGACATTGCCGACGGTATCATCGTTCACCACTATCCGCAGCACTACGGTGAAGAAAACGACTTCGCCATGCTCAGCGCCCCGCAGGACCTCGTGCCTATCTACAGCCGCCTGCACAAGCTCGTGGACAAGTGGACCAAGCACTTCAACAAGGACAAGAAGTTCGAACTCTGGCTCACCGAATGGAACTCCGTGGACTTCAACCCGGGTCCGCAGACCATCGCTCTCGAAAATGGCCTGTTCGTTGCTGACTATCTTGCTATGCTTGCCACCGAGAACGTGGACAACGCACAGTACTGGGATATCCACAACGACATCACTCCGGAAGGCGGTGACTACGGCTACCTGACCCGTTCTGCCGAAGAGTGCATGAACTGCCCGCGCCCGAGCTACTGGGCATTCCAGATGGCTTCTGACGCTCTCCGCGGCAAGCTCCTCAAGACCGTGATTACCGGTGACAAGGAATCGCTCATCACGACCTACTACACCGAAAACGGCAAGAAGAAGAGCCTCCTCGTGATCAACAAGAGCCCGTACAGCGACTACGAACTCAAGCTCGACATTCCGGGCTTCAAGGGCAAGGCCACTGTCCAGACGCTTGACAAGAGCTCCGAAAAGCTCAAGGCCGGCTGGGAAAATGACCCGTCCAAGAAGGCCAAGAAGGGTGTTGACGTGTCTAAGCCGATCAAGGTCGGCAAGCGCACCATCACGCTCATCACGATTGAGTAAGACATAAGGACGTCATCCCCGCGCAGGCGGGGATCTCGTTAAAACAATTGCCTCGCCGGAAACCCCGCCGGGGCTTTTTGTATAGGGAAGAATGTTTTAGTTTTCTTTTAGTGAGTCGGATGCTTGTCCGGCATCTTTCTTGTCTTTAGATGGCCTGTCGAAACCGCCGGCATCTTCAAAACGCTTTTGGTCTTCGGCCGACATGTGGGCGACTTTATCTGCAATTGTGAGTGCCATGAAACAGGCTGGCATAATACCTGAATCACACTTTTGGGAAAGGTCTTTTGCTATTTGGGCTAGAGCTTCCGGTGTTCTTGCGTAACCGCCTGCATTTTCGAACCGCAGCTTGTCTTCGGGCGTCATTGCTGCGACTGTGTCGATAAAAGAGAGGAATACGAAACAGGAACGGATGTCTCCTGATTCACATTTTTGCGAAAGCTCTTTGGCTTCTTGAGCTTTGGCTTCTGGATAGTTGTCGCTGGCACCAAGTGAGAATGCGGATACCGCAGCGAGTGCAACTGCGAAACGCCGAAATTTCATAAGATGCCCTTTGCCTGTATTACCGTTCCAGCCTGAAGTACACGGCCGCAAGCGGCGGGAGCTGGATGTTCAGGCTCCACTGCCTGTTCTGCCACGGGATGTCCTGCGTCCAGACTTCGCCGAAGTTTCCAACGTTAGAGCCACCGAACATGGCCGCATCCGTGTTGAAAATTTCTTTCCAGGCTCCGCGGGCGGGGGCGCCCAGGCGGTAGTCGTGACGCACGACCGGCGTGAAGTTGAACACGCACAGAATCTGGTTCCCGTGGTCGTCCTTGCGCACGAAACTTACGATGGAATTGTCCGCGTCGTCGCACCAGATCCACTCGAAACCGGTGTGGTAGTGGTCGATCTCCCAGAAGGGTGCGTTTTCCTTGTACAGGTGGTTGAGTGTCTTCATCATCTGCAGGAGCTTTCCGTGGCTGTCCCAGCTGATGAGGTGCCAGTCGAGCGACTGCTTCTCGTTCCATTCGCGCCACTGCCCGAACTCGTTGCCCATGAAGTTGAGTTTTTTGCCCGGGTGCGCGTACTGGAAGGCGTAGGTGAGGCGGAGGTTCGCGAACTGCTGCCAGTTGTCGCCCGGCATCTTGCGGAGCATGGAGCCCTTGCCGTGAACCACTTCGTCGTGGCTGAACACCTGGATGAAGTTCTCGCTGTAGGCGTACATCATGCTGAAGGTCAGCTGGTTGTGGTGGTACTTGCGGTGGATGGGTTCGTGCTCGATGTAACTCAAAAAGTCGTTCATCCAGCCCATGTTCCACTTGTAGTGGAATCCGAGGCCGCCCTGCTCCGGCGGGCGCGTGATGGAGGGGAAGCTCGTGGATTCTTCGGCAATCAGGATGGCGTGCGGCGTGAGGCGGCCCATGATGCTGTTCAGGTGCTTCAGGAACTCGATGGTATCGTAGTTGATGTTGCCGCCGTCCTTGTTCGGCACCCACTGGCCGGGGCCCTTGCCGTAGTCGAGGTAGAGCATGGAGGCCACGGCGTCGACGCGCAGGCCGTCGCAGTGGAATTCCTTGAGCCAGTACATCGCGTTTGCGATAAGGAAGTTCTTGACCTCGTTGCGGCCCAGGTTAAAGATGTAGGTGCCCCAGTGCGGGTGTTCGCCCTGGCGCGGGTCGGCGTGCTCGTAGCAGGCGGTGCCGTCAAAGCGGCCGAGCGCGTGTGCATCCTTCGGGAAGTGCGCCGGCACCCAGTCGAGAATCACGCCAATTTCGTTCTGGTGGCAAAGGTCCACAAAGTGGCGGAACTGGTCGGGCGTGCCGTAACGGCTTGTGGGGGAGTAGTAACCGGTCACCTGGTAGCCCCAAGATTCATCGAGCGGGTGTTCCGCCAGCGGCAAGAATTCCACGTGCGTGTAGCCCATCTCCTTCAGGTAGGGGATGAGGCGTTCGGAAAGTTCGTCCCAGTTGAGGAAGCGGTCGGGGTTCGCGGGGTCGCGCCTCCAGGAACCGGCGTGCACCTCGTAGATGTTCATGGGGCTGCCGAAGACCTTGGTGGCCCAGTGCGTCTTCATGTAGAGTTCGTCGCCCCATTCGTAGCCGTCGAGGTGGGTCGTGATGGAGGCTGTTGCCGGGCGGACTTCCGCAAGCTTTGCGAGCGGGTCGATCTTTACGTGCAGGTTTCCGTCTGCGCCATGGATTTCAAAACGGTAGAGTTCGTTTTCGCCGAGGTTCGGGATGAATATTTCCCAGATTCCGGAGCTGCCGAGCATGCGCATCTGGTGGCGGCGTCCGTCCCAGCTGTTGAAGTTGCCCACGACGGAAACTGCGTGCGCGTTCGGGGCCCAGACGGCGAACTGCACGCCCTTGAATCCCTGGTGTTCCACGAGGTTCGCGCCCAGTTTGCGGTAGAGTTCGTAGTGCGTGCCGGTCGAAATCAGGTGGCGGTCAAATTCGGTAAGTACGGGCTGGAAGGCGTACGGGTCGGTGAGCGTGTACTCGATGCCGTCGCCCTGCTTGATAATCAGGTTGTAGAAGAACGGCTCGTAGTCCATGTCGAGGATGGCCTCGAAGAACCCGGTGTCGCCGAGCTTCATGAAGTCGAATTCCACTTCGCCATCGCAGGATTCACCGCGGATGTAGGCAGCCTGCGGTTGGTATGTGCGGATGACCGTCTTGATACCCTTGTCCGTCTCGAGCGGGTGGATGCCCAAAATAGAGAACGGGTCCTTCGTCTTGAAGTCCCAGATAGCCTGCATGTCTTCGGCAGAAAGGCTCGTAAAGTCGTTCCAATCCATAATATCTCTCTTTTTAGTTTTTTCAAGGAATATATATAAAAAATACGGAGGACAAATTACGGGATGGCAAAAAAAATAGTCTAAACGGGAATTGCAACGGCCCGTTGAATATTCCCTGCGCTGGGCGGAAACTTTTCTAGATTGTGGGTACCGGAGGTTTTTATGGCTATTGCGATGGAAGATACGGTAAATCCGATGCAGTTCACGCAGGTGTTCAAGGTGACACCCGAGATGATTGACGACAACCACCATTTTAACAACGTGTGGTCGGTCAAGTGGATACAGGATATCGCGATTGCCCATTCCGATTCCGTCGGCGGTACGGCCCTCATGAAGAGCGTGGGCGCCGGCTGGATGATCCATGTGCAGCACGTGGAATATAAGAACCAGGCTTTTCTAGGCGATGAAATTCGCGGGACGACGTGGGTGGCTGCGTACGGCCGTGTGGCGAGTCTGCGCAAGTGCAGGTTCGAGCGTGTGTCCGACGGCAAGGTGATTTTCGAATCCGAGACGCAGTGGGTGCTCGTGGACATGAACCGCGGCCGTCCCATGGCCATCACCGACGAGATGAAGAAGCTGTACGTCGAAGGGACGTAGGCGTTACCCTAGAATCTTCTTTGCGATCCGCTGGATTTTGGCGCGGAGGCTCTTGTCGCTAGCCTTGTGGTAGGGCGGGTACAGGAATGATAGCGGGTCGAATGCGCCCTGGTGCATCACGTTGCGTTCGTGGCTGAACGTCTTGAACCCGTAAATCCCGTGATAGTTGCCGGTGCCGCTCATGCCCACGCCCCCGAAGGGCACGGAGAGGTTCTCGATTTGCAAGATGCAGTGGTTCACGCAGGTGGAACCCGAGGTTGTTTTGCGTAGTACGCGGTCAATCGCCTTCTCGTTGCGCCCGAAGATGTAAAGTGCGAGCGGTTTCGGGCGGCTCTGTATGAATGCAATAGTTTCTTCGAGCGAATCGCAGGTGACAATCGGGAGGATTGGCCCGAAAATTTCGCTCTTCATGATATCCATTTCGGGCGTGACGCCGGTAAGTACGGTCGCGGGCGTGTACCTGCCCGCGATATCGCAATAATCTGCCCCGCCGATGGGTGCCATCGCGCCTTTTGTAATCGCATCTTCGATAAGCGCCTTGTGGCGTTCAGCGGCGTGGCTTTCGACGATGTGAACGAAGTTCTCGCATGCTTTGCGGGCTTCTTCCGTCTCGCCATACATCTGTTTTATGTTGTCTGCAATCGCGTCGGCGAGCGGTTGCACGAGATTGCGCGGGCACAGCACGTAGTCCGGCGCAATGCAGGTCTGGCCTGCGTTCACGCACTTGCCCCAGGCGATTTTCTTGGCGGCGTCTGCAATCTTCACATCGTCGAGGATGACTACGGGAGACTTGCCGCCAAGTTCGAGCGTGACTCCGGCGTGGACTTTTGCGGCGCATTCCGCGACATGCGCGCCGACCTTAGGGCTACCCGTAAAGAACACGTGGTCGAAGGGAAGAGCAAGCAGCTTGTCTCCGATTTCCGCTCCGGCGCCCTGCACGACGGCGACCTCGTTTTGCTCGAACACACCTGCGATAAGCGATTCGAGAAACGCGGCTACATGCGGAGTCTTGTGGCTCGGTTTCGCGATGATGACGTTCCCTGCGGCAATGGCTGCGGCGATGGGGGAGATGAACAGCAGGAAGGGGTAGTTCCACGGCGCCATGATGAGCACGCGGCCCTTCGGTTCAAAATGGCTTACGCTCCGGTTGAGCGGGAACATCCAGCTCCAGCTGGCGGGCTTGTCTTCCATCCAGTCGGGGAGGCGTGCAATCGCGTCGTCGATTTCTGCGAGCGCGGGGAAGATTTCGCAGAGCCACGCCTCGGGCTGTGGCTTGTGGAAGTCTTCCCACACGGCGTCGTAGAATTCCTGCTGGCGCTCTACAATCGCCTTGCGGAGTGAGCGCAACTTCACGATACGCTCTTTTGCGGTCGTGTTCGCGACTGCCCAACGCTGTGTGCCCTGAGCCTCGAAAATTTCTTCTAGAGATTTCATCGCTAGATATTATAGTAAAAGGCCGCGACGTTGTGGCTGCATTAGCCTACGCTGTGTTCGAGCTTGAGCGTCAGCAACTGCCTTGCCTCGGTCGCGAATTCGCCGGGGAGTTCCTTGAACACGTCCTTGCAGAATCCTCCCACCATCGCCTGTATTGCGTCTTCGCGCTTGATGCCGCGGCTTTCGAAATAGAAAAGCTGGTCTTCGCTGATGCGGCTGGTCGTCGCTTCGTGTTCCGTGGTGGAACTTGCGTTTGCGACAGTGATGTAGGGGAACGTGTGGGCTGCACTCTTGTCGCCCACTAGCATGCTGTCGCACTGGGTGTAGTTGCGGGCGCCTGTGGCGGACTTGCGGATGCTCACTTCGCCGCGGTAGGCGTTGCTGGAGCAGTCGGCGCTGATGCCCTTCGAAATGATGGTACTCTTGGTGTTCTTGCCGATGTGGATCATCTTGGTGCCGGTGTCGGCTTGCATGTGCCCGTTGGTGAGGGCCACGCTGTAGAATTCTCCCACGGAATTGTCGCCCAGCAGCACGCAGCTCGGGTACTTCCAAGTGATGGCGGAACCTGTTTCGACCTGCGTCCAGCTGATTCGGCTGTTCTTGCCGGCACACTTGCCGCGCTTGGTGACGAAGTTGTACACGCCGCCGGCTCCCGTCTCGCGGTCGCCTGCGTACCAGTTCTGCACGGTCGAATATTTAATCGAAGCGTTGTCCTTCGCCACCAGTTCCACGATGGCGCTGTGCAGTTGTTTGCTCGAATATTCCGGCGCAGTGCAACCTTCGAGGTAGCTCACGCTGGCGCCCTCGTCGGCGATAATCAATGTGCGTTCGAATTGGCCCGCTTCCTTGTTGTTGATGCGGAAGTAGGTGGAAAGGTCCATGGGGCACTTGACTCCGGGCGGAATGTAGACGAAACTTCCGTCGCCAAACACCGCGCTGTTGAGTGCCGCAAAGTAGTTGTCGCCTGCGGGCACCACGCTTCCCAGGTATTCCTCGATGAGTTCGGGGTATTCCTTGATGGCGTCGCTGATGCTGCAGAACAAAATGCCCATTTCCATGAGCTTGCGCTTGTGGCTGGTGTATATGCTCACCGAGTCAAAGACCGCGTCCACGGCCACGTTGGCAAGTCGCTTCTGTTCGTCCAGCGGAATGCCGAGCTTTTCGAAGGTCGCGAGCAACTCAGGGTCCACGTCTTCAATCTTTTCGTGGCTCTTCTTGGTCTTCGGGGCGGAGTAGTAGACGATGTCCTGCAGGTCCACTGGCGGAAAACTCAGCTCGCCCCAGTTCGGCTGCTCCATTTGCTGGAGCTTTTCATAGGCTTTTAGTCGGAAATCGAGCATAAACTGCGGTTCGCCGCGGAGCTTGGAGGCTCTTCGGATGACATCTTCGTTCAGGCCCTTCTCGAAGGCCTCGTTCTCGATATCCGTCACGAATCCGTATTTGTAGTTTTCGCTCATTTTGACCTGTTTGCCTAAAAATGCGACACAAATATAGTATATTTTAGGAAATATGAGTGAAAAACGCGAAGGTTTTGGATCTAGACTGGGCTTCATCCTGGTGGCCGCGGGGTGTGCAATCGGGCTCGGTAACGTGTGGAGGTTCCCGTTTATCACGGGGCAGTATGGCGGTGCCGCCTTCATCTTAATTTATCTGCTGTTCTTGCTGATTTTCGGGTTCCCGATTCTGGTGATGGAATTTACCGTGGGTCGCGCAGCCCAGCGGGGGGTAGGCAGGGCTTTCAATGTGCTTGAAAAGCCTGGCCACAAGTGGCACTATGCGGGTATCCCGATGATTGTGGGGAACTACCTGCTCATGATGTTCTACACGACGGTCACGGGCTGGATGCTCTATTACTTCTACCGTATGGTTACGATGGGCGACCTCATGGGAATGACGCCTGAACAGGTTGGTGCCGCTTTCGGCGACATGCTCGGAAACGGGCCGCTTCTTTGCTTCTGGATGATTGTCGCGACATTCCTCGGGCTTTCCATCGTGGCGCTCGGCGTGAAACGCGGTGTGGAGGGCGTCACCAAGGTCATGATGGTCGCTCTTTTGTTCATAATGCTTTTGCTTGTGGTGCGTGTACTTACGCTCCCGGGCGCGGGAGAAGGGCTCGAATTCTATCTCAAGCCCGATTTTGCGAAACTGAAGGAGGCGGGGATCGGGAAGGTCATGTTTGCGGCGCTTGGTCAGAGTTTCTTTACGCTCAGCATCGGTATCGGGTCCATGGCCATTTTCGGAAGCTACATCGGTAAGACCCACAGCCTCCCGAAGGAGGCGGCGAACATCTGCGTGCTCGATACAGCGGTTGCGCTGCTCGCGGGCCTCATCATCATCCCGAGCTGCTTTGCTTTCGGCGTAAAACCCGGGGCGGGTCCCGGCCTCATTTTCGCGACGCTCCCGAATGTGTTCGCGCAGATGCCCGCGGGTCGTATTTGCGGAGCGGCGTTCTTCCTATTCCTCTCGTTTGCGGCACTCTCGACGCTTGTCGCCGTATTCGAAAACATTATCGCCTACTGGATTGACGCCCACGGCGTGGAACGCACGAAGGCGGTCCGCTGGAACTTTGTTGCCATAGTGCTGCTTTCTCTCCCGTGTGCGCTCGGGTTCAACGTGCTTTCCGGATTCGAACCTTTCGGTGCCGGGAGCTGCGTGCTCGACCTCGAAGATTTCCTCGTTTCCAATACGCTCCTGCCGCTGGGTTCGCTCGTGTTCGTGCTTTTCTGCAACCACAAGTTCGGCTGGAAACAGAAAAACTTCCTCACCGAGGCGAATTTCGGAAAGGGCTTCAATATACCCACGAATCCCGTGCTTTGCTTCTACTTTAAGTGGATTTTGCCCGCGGTAATCGTGTTTATCCTCGTCATGGGGTATATCGAGAAGTTCGCGCCGGGGCTTTACGCCAGAATTTTTGGCTAGACGGCGGTCTTAAATCTGGGCGAAAACTCTCGGAAGAGGGTTTTGTTATTACATTTTGGCAAAAATGAAGTAAATGGAGTGTAATCCATGGTTTTGAAGCGTATAATAGTTTTGGGCTCGCTTTTAACGTGTTTCGCGTTTGCCCAACAGGCAGATTCAACCTCCGGGGCTTCTGCGTCCGATGGCCAGGGTACCACGGTTTCCGTGTTCGTCAAAAGTCCCGAAGAAATCAGAAAATTGAAGGACGATCTCAAGAATTTGCAGATAATGGCTGGTGATTCGAATCCAGAAGTTGCTGCCCTCCTCAAGCGGGCGAACCGAATCGCCGAGATGAACGATCGTTGCTCGTCTGTTTCGTTGAACGACCTGCTCGATACGACCTGTGCTCAGTTCTATGAAGTGGAACTCCCTACGTTTGAAAATGACTATATGGAATTGACCGGTGAGGTTCGACTCGGTTCTATGCGCATGGCGACGACTTTCGAAGAGCGAATTCGCCAGCTAGCTAGTTGTTCCGAGGCACTCACGAGCATTGTTATAAGCAGAGACCAGTTGCTTCGCTTGCGAGGGAACGTCTATCTGGAACCCATCAACTATGATGGCGATTTCGATGCGGAATACGATTTTAAACTTTTGTATGATTCCGTCCGCGTAAGCCAGCAGCAGAGGCTTGCGAACTTGTGGATTGAAAAGTGCGGCCCCATTGTTTTGCGCCAGTCGGGCAAGGAGTTCGCTCCGATGTTCGCTGCGACGTTGAAAGTGAAAAATGACTCCTTGAACAAGGCCGGGTCAAACGTGAAGTTCGCGATGAGTCAGAAGAACCTATCGCTGCGCGTGGATATGCGTCGTCCAGTGCATGGGGCCTACTACTTGAACGGAGTGCGCCTGTTCGAGGCGACTGTTGGGGCTGACAAAAAACATTCGAATTTGTTTTTCGACATGAAGAACAAAAAGGCGGACCTCGTCCAGCCGAAGGATGCTGTGCTTCTGTCTTTTGAAGGTAAGCAGGTGTTCAAGAAACTCAAGAAAATGGAAATGGTGGGGCGCTGGGCTTGGGACTCCGAAAAGTTGCCCGATGAGGTAACGTTGGATGAATCGGAGCGGATGACGGCGGCCGATTCTGCTGCTTACATGCAGGGACTGGCCGAGCTCGAACGTGCACTCGCCGAAGATGAGGCTACGAAGGATGCGCAAAGTCAGTCGGCTGCTAATGCCGCTGATGCGGCGAAGGGGAATGCTTCCCAGAAATCCCGTATCCACTGGATTCCGCTTTCGATCTCTGCCGCCGTGGCGGTTGGCGGTGGCGTGATGGCGGCCGTGTTCAACAGCAAGGCCAAGTCAGCGAGCGAGGTGACGCCGGTAAATCCCGACGAGTATAACGAACAGCATGACAAAATTGAGAAAAACCAGACGCTGCGCAATGTAGGACTAGGCATCGCGGTGCTTGGTGTGGTTGGTGTCGGAGTGACATTCCTGTTCTAGGGAGGGCTAAATCATGACGAAAAGAAGTTCTATCGTAAAAATGGTGGCTATGTCCCTGGCTGTTCTGGGACTTGAGGCTTGTACAGACTACGTCGACAAGTACGAAAGCGATTTTAAGGAAGCCTATGGAAACGAGGAAGTGTTCAAGGCCAATCTCGACAAGGCGGATTGGGAATGGGCTTCTATCTGCGACACGGGCGACTGGTTCTGGTGCGCCATTCAAGATGGCAAGTTTGTTAGTGAAGCGCAGACGGGAGCTAATTGGGAACAATTTTCGTCTGGTTCGGCGAGGTTGATCTTTGCGGGTAAGGATGGTCGGGCCTATGATTTTACGACGGATATCTTGCCGGAGGACCTCACTCCGTTCATCCGTCTGAATGGCGGTATTTCTATCAAGCTGGAAAATGCTTCGAAAGGTTCCAATGCGGGTGTTGGCATTTCGCTGGACGGTTTCAAGGCCGACGAAAGTTCCGCGATTGTTCTTGCATACGGGAACGAATACCCGGGTGCAAAGCTCTGCCTTAGGGATGTGGTTAAGGATGGGGTGAATAGCGAATGGTGCTGGACACTTGAACAGGGTGGCGTGACAGCGCAGACGTTTGATTACAAGGACTTGAAGTACTCGATGGGTGAAGAGGACCTGGATACATTCATCGGGAATGTTGATTATGTTGCTGTAGTGTTGACAGAAGATGTGGAAGTCAAGAATGGGCTTACCGTTGTTGCGGTTGGTTTCAGCGGAAAGGGGTTGGCAGCGTCCTCAAGTTCAAACACCGCGAAACCATCCAGTTCAAGTTCGGTGAAACCCAGCAGCAGTGCGGAATCTGGTTCCGAAAACACAAGTGGATTCCTCTGGAAAGGATCTGATAAATCAAATGTCGTGAAAACAGATGTTGGTAGCGCGAAATGGACGACTAAACTCGATGACACGGATGGTGGCTCTACTGCCATCACCGAACCGCAAGGAAACCCTTATGATACGTGCAATGGTTTTTGTGGCCTTGTAAAGTATGGTGGCGCTGAGGGCAATGTCGTTTATCCGTGGGCACAAGTGCTCTTTGATCTGGATAGCAAGGGAGGGACGCATGATGTGTCTTCTTGGGAAGGTCTCTGTATTGCCTTCAACATGGACAAGGAAGCGACGTTGTTGCTGCAGCCTGCAGACGCATCCGATTACGGTTTCAATGTGCCTGCCGTTAAACTCTTGACTCCGGAAACTGGGAAGCAGTATAGGGTGCAGAACTTCAAGTGGGAGGATTTCGAGCAGGAGAGCGGATGGGGCAATGAAAACAAAATTACGGGAGGGGAGGTCGCCAAGGCTCTCAAGTCCATTGCTATCCAATTCAACGGAAATCCCTATCAAAGTCATTTCTTCAATATTTACCAGATCGGAAGCTATGGACGTTGTAACGTGCCGCCCGATACGGTAGAGGCAAAAGATATCGGTGTGGATTATTTTAAAGAGCTTAGCAAGGTCAGTGCTTTAGATTACTTGAACCCGGATATTAAATATGATTCCGTCCAGGATTCCCGTGACGGCAAATGGTACAGGACGATTGAGAAAGGTGGTCTGACCTGGATGGCGCAGAACTTGAATTATGAGTCCGAGGGTAGCTATTGCTATGATGACAAAGAAGATTATTGTGACAAGTTTGGCCGCCTTTACAAGAGGAATGTGGCCTTGAATGCCTGCCCTAGCGGTTGGCGCTTGGCTAGAAAGGCAGACTGGGATTCTCTATGGGGGCCGTATGCCAGCATCGCCGGAAACTCATTGAAATCCATGGTGGGGTGGAGCGAAATAAGGGAAGACCAGTATAATGCAGGTTTTTCTGCTGTCGCTGCTGGATATAGAAAAGACACGGGAGAACACATTTCGAAAGAGGATTATGCGTTTTTCTGGAGTTCATCGGTGAATGAAAACGGAAAACCATATTATGTTTATTTGGCCTATGATAGTGATGCTGCTACAGTAGGAAATGTTTCACGCGGTTCTGAAATTGCGCTTTCCGTCCGTTGTGTCAAGCAGGAAGTTGATAACGAAGGTTGCGAGGACACGGATTTGTGGTGCAAGAATACGTCATACCGTGTAAAGACAGGAATAGATGCCGGTAGCGGTAATTCCGGATACTGGAAGGTTGAAATCGACCAGGAAGAAGGTGGTGAATCGATCGTTGAATGGCCCGTTGAGTACAATGCGCGTGAGGAATTTAGTGCTGTTGTTGACTATTGCAAGGGCCTGTGCGGAACAGTGAAATTGGCGAGGGGCGAGATGCCGGATGGTTATAATCCTTGGGTCATGCTCACGTTCGATATTGCGGGATCCCCGGATGGGTCTGACAACAAGGTCCCGGTTGACGTGTCTGGCTGGGGTGGGCTCTGCATTACCTATACGTCAGATTCTTCGGCTATGCTGGAAATGGATTTTGATTTGTTGAAGAATTCCTATCTTTGGTATAACAAGCCGTTTGTCGAATTGTCCGCTTCGAAGACAGAAAGAAGGCAATGTTTTGAATGGACCGAATTTCAGCAGTTGGATTTGGGTGGAAAAGTCCTGTCTGGCCCGGATGGCGCAAAGAGCCTGCATTCCATTGATATAAAGTTTAGAGCGCCCAAGGGAAGCCCGAACTTCAACATCATCCGTCTGGAAAAGTACAAAAAGGCAGGAAAAGCCACATTATCTACTTTTGGCATGATTAAGGATTTGCGTGATAACAATTACTATAGGACTGTGGAAATTGCTGATTTGGTCTGGATGCGTGATAACCTTCGCTTTAAAACCTCGAATGCGGTCTATTTCAACGGAGATGATAAATATAAAGACTTAGGGTATTTCTACAATATTACGGAAGCCTTGAATGCATGTCCGGAAGGCTGGAGGATTCCCACGAACGATGAATGGCGCAAGGCGATTAAAGCGTCTGGAGGCGATCCGAACTCGATTTCTGCGGGAAAAATGATGGACACCTTGGATATGCACGATAATTCTGGCTATTATTGGGGTAATCAAGGCAAATGGTATACCGATGGGGTCGCTTTCTGGTCGAGTACCGAAAAAGAGGCGGATGTGTATGTCGTGCCGTATTTTGGTAATGGCACATACAATGGGACGAATTCGACGGGTGGTTTGAGTGATTTGAACAATGTCCGTTGTGTTCGTAAGGAATGGTACAGTCCGCTTACTAATTCGTTTAAGGATGAACGCGACGGCCAGGTCTATAAGACGGTCGTTGTTAATGGCAAAGTTTGGATGGGGGAGAATCTCAAGTACCAAACGGGCGAGGCTATTTTCTATAGGGACAGCGCTTCATATTCCGATAGGGGCTATTATTACACCTATACGGAGGTCAAGGATGCGTGCCCCGCAGGTTGGCAGCTGCCGACAAAGAGCGAATGGGAGGCGGCTGTCAATAGCGCAGTGAGTATAAAGGCGTTTGTGGATACGATGGGTATTGTAGATGGCCAGGGGTATTATATGTATGCTAATAGGAATCAAGAAAATCAGGGGTGGTATGAGGAAGGAACGACATTTTGGTCGTCGTCACCTCTTAATTCAGGGCACATGACTCCTTATTTCAGTGGATTCGCCTATTATCGCGACGATACGTATTCTGGAAATGCGGATCGGAACCTTGCCCGCTGTATCATGAAATAAGGGCGGATTTTTGGTGTAAAACCTTTTTGCAATTGCCAAAAAAACGGCTTTTTGGCCGTTTTTTGCGTTTTTGAGCAAAAATGAATCTGCAGTTGTGTCTACAGTTATCACAAAATGTAGACTTTTAATTGTAATTATTTTTCTTAAAAAACTAAAAATTTAAAAAATTTACAAAGTTTTGTAGACTTTTTATTTTCAAATGAATTATATTTAGGAAAGGGAAAACGGCGCGTTGTCCGTGGGCAACGGATTCATGCGCCCGAAAGCCTGTTTGTGATGCGTTTTGTATAGTTTATGTGTATGGGTGCTTTGCTTTATTTTGTTTAGAATATATATTAGGAACGGTGGGATGTGGTGTCCGGGCTGTTCCGTCTCTTAAAACTTGGAGAAAAGTATGGTGATTGGTTTCAGAACTACGGCCCTGCTTGCTTGTGCGGCAACTGTTTTCGGGCTTGCACAACCTTCCTTCGCGGCGACCCGCCAGATGGAAAAGCTTTCGCGTGGCCTTGCGGTTGCGAATACGGGTAAGGGAATGCTCGTGAGCTGGCGCCTTTTGGGTACAGATGACCCCGCGACGGAATTCAACCTCTACCGCGATGGCGAGAAGATCGCTTCCGTCGGTAAGACGGGTGGCACGAACTACCTGGACGCCGCCGGAAAGACGACTTCCAAGTATACGGTTGCCGCCGTGGTGAACGGTAAGGAAGGCAAGGCGGAAGGTGCGCTTATAGTCCTGGACCAGAACAGCAAGGGGTTTCCGTACAAGACCATCAAGGGACTCAATGTTCCCAAGGACCAGACGATGCCGGATGGTTCCACATGCAGCTACAGCCCCAACGACATGAGCGTGGGCGACCTGGATGGCGATGGCGAACTGGATTTGGTTCTCAAATGGGATCCGAACAATTCCAAGGACAATTCCCAGTCGGGTTACACGGGTACCGTGTTTATTGACGGCTTGAAGATGGACGGGACCCTCCTGTGGCGTATCGACCTGGGCAAGAATATCCGTGCCGGCGCCCATTACACGCAGTTCATGGTCTACGACCTGGATGGTGACGGTATTGCCGAAATCGTGATGAAAACCTCCGACGGCACTGTCGACGGCAAGGGCAAGGTCATTGGCGACGGTTCCAAGGATTACCGCTCCTCTTCGGGAACGATCATGACCGGTAACGAGTTCCTGACGGTGTTCAAGGGAAATACCGGCGAGGCCATCCATACGATTAACTATTGGCCTGCCCGCGGAAAGATTTCGGGTGATAACTATGGAAACCGCGATAACCGTATGCTGGCGGCGATTGCCTACCTGGACGGGGTTCACCCGAGTGTCATTATGAGCCGCGGTTACTATACCGAATTCTTTGTGGCCGCCTATGACTTTGACGGCAAGGAACTCAAGACCCGCTGGCAGCACAGTTCCGACAAGAAGGGGCAGGGACTTTACGGCGAAGGCAACCACAACCTTTCCGTTGGCGACCTGGATGGCGACGGCTTTGACGAAATCGTTATGGGGGCTGCTGCACTCAATCATGACGGAACGCTCCGATACCGTACTGGTTTTGGCCATGGCGATGCGATGCATCTTTCTGATATGGATCCTGACCATCCGGGTTTGGAAGTCTATGATGTTCACGAAGAAACCACCAACAAGTACAGCGAAGAGTTCCGGGACAAGGAAGGCAATGTGGTGTGGGGAACGTTGCAAAGTACATTGAAATGTAAGGATAAAAACGGAAACGAACATGTCGGTTGCGATAACGGTCGTGGCATGGCGGCCGATGTCGATTCCACGAATCGCGGTTTTGAAATGTGGTCGGGAACCAGCGGAGGAATCCGAACGGTAACTGGAACGACGCTTTCGGCTACGGCTCCTTCGGTCAATTTCCGCATTTACTTTGACGGTGACTTACAGGATGAATTGCTGGATGCTACAGGCAGTGGCGGCAGCGGAGGAAAGATTGAAAAGTGGAATTCCAGCAAGAAAACCGTCGATCGCTACTTCAGCTTCTATGAAGTGAATAGCTCGACTCTGAACAACTACACCAAGGCGAATCCCTGCATTGTGGCCGATTTGTTCGGCGACTGGCGCGAAGAATTCATTGCGCGTTCCAGCACGGATCCTTCGACGATCACGATTTTCCAGACTCCCGTGACGACTCCGCACAGGCTCTACACGCTGATGCATGACCCGCAATACCGCGTGAGTGTCGCCTGGCAGAACGTTGCCTATAACCAGCCGCCCCACGCGAGCTATTACCTGCCCGACATGGTGAAGAACTTGAAGAAACCCGACATTTACATGCTTGGTACCGAAGGTGTCGCGGGCCTCGCTCCTTCTATTTCGAAGGTGGGCGATGGGCTTGAAAATCAGGGAATCCTGCTGGGAAATGCAATCGAGAGCTTTGGCTACAAGTTTATCGGCTGCGACGGCGTGAAGGTGACCGGGCTTCCGAAGGGCGTGACTGCGAAGGTGGATGGTTCGACCGTGACCATTTCAGGAACCCCGACCGAAGCGGGCGTATTTGCCTACACCGTCGTGACCGAAGGTGGCGAAGGCGATGCCGCATCTGCGAAGGGCGTGCTCTCTGTTGCCGCTCCGGGAAATGCTGAAGAAGTTGCAACGAAGAAGGAGGCCTCCAAGGTTGATGCTTCTACGCCCGATGCGGGAATCGGCTGGTCCGAGACGACCAATACGGGCTTTGTCGAGAAGGGATACTTCAACTTTGACAACTCTACTGCAAGCTACGGAACATGGAACCTGTATTCCGAACATGCCGCTTCAACTACCATCAGTATCCGCTTTGCAAACGGTGGCAGTGCCGCACGCGATATGGAACTTGTGGTGAACGGAGTCAAGGTAGGGACAGTCTCTATGGATGCGACCGGCGGCTGGACGACTTGGCTTACGACCGATGTGAAGATCGACTTGGTGAAGGGCCTCAATACGATTACGCTCAAGTCGACGACTGCTGACGGCGGCGCGAATGTGGATGTGTTCTACTTCGATATCGAAGGCGTGAGCGCCTATGCGGGCCAGGTCGACGAGCAGACCACGATAAAGCCTGTTGCTACATCTGTGCATGGCGTGGTGTTCAACCCCTCGACGGGCGTGCTCTTTACCCCGAAGGCGGGCTTTGCCGAAGTGTACCTGTACGACATGTCGGGCAACATGCGCCTGGCCGTGACGACAAGTGTTTCCGCTGGCGCGAATGGTGTCTCGCTGAATAGCGAACTGCTCCCGAAGGGCTTGTACGTGGTGAAGGTGAAACTCGACGGCAAGCTTGTCGCCGCAACGAGGATGGTAAAGTAATGGGCGCGTTCTCTAAAATCTGGCAGTCTGCCGTAATCGCCTCGATGCTTGCCGCTCCTGCGGTGCTTGCGAAAGTGACCATCTACATGTGTGGCGACTCCACCATGCAGGACTGGAACGAAGGCTACTATCCCAAGCAGGGGCAGGGCCAGGATTTCCATTTCTGGTTCGACCCGACCAAGGCGGCGGTGGTGAACCGTGGCCAGGGCGGCATGTCGCTTGGTGGCGGCGGTAAGGCCAAGGATGGCAGCACTGCTGTCGGTTATTATGACATGTTCTTCAAGAAGGGCTGTTCTGCCGGTAACTGCATTGCCGAAAAGTTGCAGGCGGGCGATTACGTCGTAATCCAGTTCGGAATCAATGACGTGAACTACAGTACCGAGGATTTCTTCGCTTCCAACATGAAGAAGATGGTGAGCGATGTCCGCGCGAAGGGTGCATACCCGATTATCATGAGCCCGATTCGCCGCCTGTATTACGATTCCCCGACGCAGATTCATAACAGCTACCGCGGTTATCCGGCGCTCAACAAGAGCCTCGCCGAAGAACTCAACGTGCCGTTTATCGACATGAGCGAGATGGTCGCGAACTACATGATTTCGGTGGGCGAGCAGTATGCGGCTCAGTTCATTTTCAACTATGCAACCAAGGCTGAATACAGCAACCTGGGCAGTGACCAGACGGATCAGGTGCATTTGCAGATGAACGGTGCAAACGTTTTCGGGCGTATCATTACCGAACAGATGCGTGCGCATACGGACCCGATTGTGAAAAAGCTCGGCGACTACATGGCGCCCATGTACCAGGTCGATGTCAAGGTGAGCCCCGAGGGTGCTGCCGATGCGACGTCTCTCGGTGCGTATTACCCGCAGGGAATGACAGTGATGCTCAAGACCATGCCGAAGAGCGGAAAGAAGTTCCTCGGCTGGTACGACGGTAACGGCAACAAGGTGGGTGCCCCGAGCCGCTCCAATGTGAAGTCTCCCTACATCCATACGTTCGTGATGGGCTCTGCCGCAACGCAATATACTGCGGTTTATGAGGGCGGTACGGCGCAGAAGTATACCGGTGACGGCAAGGCTTTGACGGCGTTCCCGACGACGACACCGAAGAGCCTTGACGATGTGACCTTTGTTCCGTTTACTCCGATTGAAGGTACCGAGCAGATTGATGTCGAGGTCGACAAGAACATCAAGAAGTTCTTCGATGCCTATAGCCCCGATACGGGCGTCGGCTACAAGGAAAACAACTGGACCGGCTTTATGGGCGATGGCTTCTTCAATCTCGAAAACTCGCAGACGTCTTTCGCTTCTTACAAGGTCAAGTTCCCGGCGGCGGGTTACGTGACTCTTGCCGTGCGCTACGCCAATGGCGGAAATACGGACCGCATGTTCAATGCCTATCTGGACCACGACTACCTCGTGAGTGCGCCGCCTACGGGTGCCTGGGACAAGTGGGATACGGCCTACGTGGTGATGGATGCCCCGCAGGGTGAAACGGAACTCAAGATTATGTCGCTTACGAGCGACGGAGCTCCGAACATTGATGCCTTCGGTTTCAGCCTTGCAGGCGTGTGCCGCGTGAGCGAGGGCTGCCCCGAAGTTCAGGATTCGACTAAGGATACGACTGATACGTCGATGACGGTTCTGCGCGGCGTGGCCGCAAATGCGGGAGTACAACTCCGTGGCAGCATGCTCTCTCTGGTGCGTGATGCCGACGTGAGCGTGTTCGACATGCGTGGCCGCCTGGTAATGCGCAAGACCGCTTCTGCGGGCGAAATGAATTTGTCTGAAACGGTGCGCACGGCGGGTCTTTACCGCGTCGTTGTCCGCTCGGGTAGCGAAAAGTTTGTCGCCACGTGGGCGAAGGTGAGGTAGATATGAAGGGAGTGTTTAAATTCCTCATCGCCGCTGCCGTGTTCGCGGGTGTCGCCGTGAGCGATTCTACGAGCTTTAAGGTCCACGTGATTGGCGACTCTACGGTCTGTAACTACAAGGACAATGCCTACCCGCAAACGGGCTGGGGGCAGATCCTGGGGAGTTTCTTTGACGGTTCCCGCGTTCAGGTGGTGAACTACGCTATCGGCGGTCGCAGTTCCAAGACGTTCGTGCAGGAAGGCCGCCTAGACGAGGTCAAGAAGAATCTCCAGAAGGGCGATATCATGATGGTCCAGTTCGGGCATAACGACCGCTATTTTGGAAGTAAAGCTCGCGAGGTCCCCTTTGATTCGCTTGGCTACTGGCTACAGCAGTATGCCGATGTGGCTAAAGGTGCGGGCGTTACCCTGGTATATGTGACCCCGATGAACATGAACATGGGGGCGAATGGCCGCAATATCTTTACTGAATACAACGTTGTTGGCAAGATGGAAGAACTCGCCAAGAAAAACGGCGCTATCTATGTGAACCTGAATGCCAAATCCTACAACGCCTACAGCAAGAGCTGGGACCCGGCGTATGTTTCCCGCTACCAGTTCAAGATGTTCCTGAAGGGAGAATACCCGAATTACCCGGATGGTGTCACTAACGATGGAACGACGCACTTCCAGGAGTCGGGCTCCATTGCTCACTGCCAGTGGATTGCCGAGGAACTTGAAAGCGCCCTGAAAAATGAATCGTACATCTCTGCCGACAACAGGGCGAACCTGACGCAGCTCGTGTCTGCCCTCAAGCCGCGTTATGCCTTTACGGTCAAGGCGAATATTTCGAACAGCAAGGGCCTCATTACGCATAACCAGCAACTCCCTGGCGGCGCTCCGCTTACTTTGCATGTGAGCCCCGGTAGCTTTGGCAAGAAGTTCGTTGGCTGGTACGATGACGACTGCAATAAGCTTTCTGCCGATTCGAACTACTACGGGAAAAAGACCCTCTACCGCGCTGCGACCTATACGGCTGTCTTTGATGGTGGGCCCGCTTGCCAGCCGACTTCGCACGGCGAAGAAAATTCTCTCGATAGCCCGACCTCTTCCAGCTCCGCTGGGCCTGAATCGTCGAGTTCGTTTGACCCGAAAATTTGTTTTGACGGTGTTGCCGACGAAGCCTGGCCTTCTCCGATTGACATGGCTAACCCCGAAGTGGGTGATGGCTGGACCGAGGCGAACCACGAAGGCTATACGGGCCAGGGATTCTTCAACTTTGACAATTCCGCCTACAGCACGGCTACTTACAATGTGACATCGGACCAGTCCGCATCGAACGCGCGTGTGATGATTCGCTACTCGTTCGTCGGAAATTCTGATCGAGACATGAAGGTGACTGTCGATAACGGTGAGTACGATGTGACATTCAAGTCTACCGGAAGCTGGGACAAGTGGGATACCGCTTACGTCGAGGACGTGTGGGTGGATGCGCTTGACTTTAAGGTGAAACTTGCCTCTGCCTCGGCAGATGGCGGACCGAATATCGACATGATTGCCTTCGACATCAAGGGCGTGTACCGCACCGGATGCAGCCCTGCGAAGGTGAAGGGCGATGTAGAATCGTCTTCGAGTGGAACGGATGCGATTGTGAAACGTCCGACGGATGTTCCTGCGGTTCGCGATGGCCATCGCTTCAATGCCCTCGGGCGCGCGGTTCCCGGCGAAAAAACGCATTCGAAACTTCCGAAGGGACGCTACTTCTCCAGATAGCTTTTTTGGGGTGATTCATTCCGCGGGGGTGTGGGATAAATCACTACAAAGAAATTTTTTTTTTGAAGTGTAGACTTTTTAAATATTCGAAATGTAGACGCTTTTGTTATATTTAAGGTGAAATGATCAATCTATTTGAGTATTTGAATTATCGCGAGTTTTTGCGCGACGCCTACGAGGAACGCCATGCGGGTGACTGGCGCTTTAGCCACCGTTATATTGCCGACAAGGCTGGTTTCGATGCGTCGATGTTCAACAAGATTTTACAGGGCAAGCGCAATTTGACCGCACGCCTCGTTTCTGTTTTTGCCGATATCTTCTGCTCCGATGCGCGAGAGAAATCTTATTTTGCCGACATGGTCGCCTTCAACCAGGCGAAAAACCATTCCGAAAGCAGGCAATACCTCGAAAAGCTTGTCGCCACCAAGGAATGCAAGGTGGAGAACGTGGCGAAAGACCAGTTCGAATACTTTGACCACTGGTACCATGCGGTCGTCCGTGAACTTGTGACTTTTTACCCCTATGTGGGCGACGATGCTGCGCTTGGTCTCATGGTGCGTCCGCCGATTACGGGCTCTCAGGTGCGTTCTTCCATCGCGCTTCTCGAACGCCTCTCGATGATTAAGAAGAATCCGGAGACCGGGTTCTACGAACAGACGCAGGGCCTGATTTCGAGCGGCTCGGAATCTTACAGTACGGCGGTGAATTCGTATATTCAGCAGAACCTGAACGTGGCGCAAGATGCGATGGACCGCTTTGGCCGTGGCGAACGCAATCTTTCGACGCTCGCTTTTGCCTGCGACGAGTCGACATATAGCGAACTGGTAGAAATGGTCCGTCGCTTCCGTCGCGAAGTCTTGGCGAAGGTTGGCCAGTGCGAAAAGCCGAATCGGGTCTTCCAGCTCGGGATGCAGCTGTTCCCGCTTTCGGACCCGTATCCGCCTCCCAAGCGCAGGGGTCGCAAGCGCCGTATAGCGGGGCTCGATGCCGCTGCGGGTGAAAATGCAAAAGGGGTCGTGAAAGACGGTGATGTGGAGGGTTCGGATGAGGCTTAGTTTATCTAAAGTTTGCAAAGCGCTCTCGGCCGGACTCTCGGCCTTGCTGGGCGCGGGTCTGGTTTCGGCCTGTAGCAACGACGGGAAGGTTGCGGGCGGAACCGAGGCGGAATCTACATTCGCCCTGCAGGTGCAGCTTGCCGACGGGTCTCCTGCCCCTAAAGCGCGGATTCGCATGCTCCCCGGCGATTTCCTGAGCGATGGCGAAATTTCTGCCGAGTGGATGGAATCCGATGCGGACGGCTTCGTGGAAATGGCTGCGGAACCGGGGGCCTACGCGGTTGAAGTCAGGAACGTGCGCGATTCCAGGGCTTCGGGCGCTGTGCTCAAATTTACGCTCGATTCGAACGATTCCAGAATCGATACGGTCCGGCTCGGAGAACTTTCGAGTATCGAAGGCTTCGTTTTCCTTGGCTCGGAAGCTCCTGTGATTCGCGTGGTGGGTCTCGACCGCTTCGTTGTTCCCGACAGCAGTGGACACTTTGTCATCGACTCGCTTCCGGCGGGAATTTTCGACATCCATGTAGCCGATGCCGCCGAAAAGAATTCTGCAACGCTCAGCTTTGTTCCGGGCGATACCTTGTATGTGGATTGCACGGATCCCGAATCCGAAATAAAGGTGTTCAAGAACCGTGAGCCGGTAGCGAGCAAGTATCCCGGGAAGGACTGGAGCGAACACGATGCGCTGCTTGCCCAGATGGAGGGCTATGCTGTCGGTACTCTGGGTGCTGCGGGCATTACCGATACCCTGGGGAACATCTCTAAGGCGGAAGGCGAAATCTGCATCGTCACCACGACGGAAGACTACCTGATTGTCGAGGACACGACGGAGGTGGATTCTGCGGGCAATGCGAAGACTTCTGCCGTAATCGCTCCGGGTTCGCTTCGCGACTGTGCCTATCGCGAAGGCCCCACGTGGATTCTTTTCGAGAAGAGCGGTACATACAACTTGCAGTCTCCGCTCCGCCTCAAGAACGACAAGACGTTCGACGGCCGCGGACGCGATGTGCGCTTTGCGGGCATGGGAATCCTTACCGAAACATCGAGCAACCTGATTTTCGAAAACATCACGTTTACGGCTCCCGCGATAACCGTGCTCGATACCAGCTCGCGCAGGGCGCTCTCGATTCACAACCGCTCGCATCACGTGTGGGTGGACCACTGCACCTTCGAGGAATACCCGCTGGTGGAACTCGACGTGAAGCGCGGCTCGCACAACGTGACCATATCCTGGTCGCGCTTCGAAAATGCGCAGACGGGCGTGCTCTTTGGACTTTCGGGCGATATCATCAAGGATACCGCGCAGAGCCTGACCGTGCATCACAGCTACTTTGCGGGCCTGAGCAGAGATGGTGTTCTCTCGCATGGCGGCGTGCTCCATGCCTACAGCAACTTCTTCGATGGTGTCGAGTTGTCTGGCGTGGTCTGTTCTGATTCTGCACGCTGCCTTGTCGAATCCAACGTTTTCAATAACGAGATGGCCGTGACGCTTTACCGCTGGTATAACGAAGACGGCTCTCCGGTAGATTCGACGGTCGGCTTTGTCGCGATGAAGGATAACCTGTTCACGGCGGGCGGCAAGCCCGTTGATGGCGATGCTCTCGGCTACAAGCCCGATTACGATTACAACGTCGATTTCGCCGATGCGGATAATGCGTGGATTGTCCGGACCGATAGCGGCGCCCAATAATTTGTTATAATTGCGCATAGGATGCTCAAAAAAAGGATTTGCCATGAAAAAGGGAATTCTAGCTTTTCTTGCGCTTGCTTTTGCATTTTCCGTTTCGTATGCGGGAGAACGCTACAGGGACCGCATGTTCGATGTCTCGTTCGAGAAGGATGTCGTCTACGCATCCGATGTCCCGCACCTTAACAAGGCGACTTCCATCACGCGCTTGATGATCGCGATGAAGGGGGCCGAAAGTGCGATTTATCTTTACGAAAATGAAACGGATATGGCTCCTGTCGAATTGCACATGGACGTCTATTCTCCCAAGGACGATTCCGAGAACAAGCGGGCCGCTGTCCTTGTGATGCATGGCGGAGCTTTTGCGGCGGGAAACAAGGCCGATATGGACCAGCAGTCTGTTACCTATTGCGATTCGCTTGCGGCTCGCGGCTTTGTGGCTATTTCGGTGCAGTATCGCCTGGGCATTGCCACGAAAATCGAAAACAAGGTCCTTTCCATCGACAGTCTCGATTTTTCGAGGTCGGTCTATCGCGGAATCCAGGACGTGCGTGCGGCGGTGCGCTATGTGCGTTCCAATGCCGATAAACTTGGAATCGACAAGGACCGCATCTATCTCCTGGGCAACAGCGCGGGGGCAATTTTGGCCCTTGAAAATATCTACATGGACAAGGCTTCCGAAATTCCGCCTGTTGCGCATGACTCTCCTGACCTGGGGGGCCTTAATCCTTTTGGTGTGGCGGGTGAGGAATCCGAGGCGAACGCCGTTATTGCTTTGTGGGGCGCTGTCCATGACCCCTCTATCATCGGGAATACCGAAACCCCCGTGTTGCTCGTTCACGGTACCGCCGATAGCACGGTGCTTTTCAAGACGGGGCGGCCGCTAAGGAATATCGCCGCGACTTTGGGTGTGAACATGGTGCAGATGTCGCTGGCCGGAATAGATTCCTTTGAAATTCAGACTCCTACCTTGTATGGAAGCTTTGTTATCGATTCCGTTCTCAAGGCAAAGAAAGTTGATCACGAGACATACTTTGTCGACGACATGCCGCACGAATTTTACGACGAGGACGACTACGATACGAAAGTGAAAGAAAAAGTGTTCGGCTTTCTTTATGGACTCACGCAGAAGCCTTCGACGGTGCGCGTGGTTGGAGTGTTGGCTTCGCAGGTGTCGAAGCTCCGTATGGGCGAGGGCAACCGCAGTTTCGTATACACGGGTTCCCGCAACGTCCAGTATGCGGTCACGGATTTGCGAGGCCGCATCGTGATGGACGGCTTTGCTTCGGCTGGCGAGGTGGTTGATTTGAACCGCCTCGACCGAGGCGTGTACGTGCTCCGCGTGAAGGGCGAACGTCCGCTGCGTTTCGGCCTCGTTAAGTAAATCTGATGGGGCTATGCCCCGGCGTCTTCCAAGCGTTTTACATGGCAATAAGCCAATTCCTTGGTCTTTTGTACTTTCGCTTCGCTCAAGTACCAAATGCTAGGCTCGGTCATGACCAAGTACACTTGGTCGCGACTCTCGCCTTACGCATTTGTCATCACGCACCAGCGGCTTCGAGTCTCGCTACGTGGCAGTATGCAAGCTCTTTGGTTTTTTCATCACGTAAATGCAGGCTGGAGCCTTCGCAGTAGCGCCAGTACTTGCAGGTCTTGCAGTCGCCAATTTTTGCCCAGCTGCGGTCGCGCATTACCTGGTAGCGGTTCTGCCACACGTCCCAGAGGTCGTCCTTGTAGATGTTGCCCTGGATGTAGTCGCCGCGCAGGCTCGGGCAAGCCGAGATGCTGCCGTCGCAAAGCACTGAAGAAACGTTCACGCCGGCTCGGCAGAAGAACGGGTAGTTGCGGGCATCTTTTTCGTAGCTGCCGAGGAACCCTTCGCAGCCGTAGTTCACGTTGATGACGTTCAGCTTCTTCACTTCACGGATAAAATCGAACACCTGGCGGAATTCCTGGTTCGTGAGCTGGAACAGCGGATTGTCCTTCGCGCGGCCCTTCGGGAACACCGTCGCGATACGCCAACGCTTCACGCCGATTTTCAGGAGGATGTCGAGAATCTTCGGGAGTTCCTTCAAGTTCTGGCGGTTTACGCAGGTCATCACGTCGAAGGTGAGGCCTTGCGTGTGGGCGGCCATGTCGATGGCACGGAGCGCGTTGTCGAAACTCGTGGGGGCACCGCGGAAATGGTTGTGGCTTTCCTTGAGGCCGTCGAGGCTAATCGTGAGCGAGCGGAGGCCTGCGTTCAGCAGCTTGGTGTAGCGTTCGGGGGTCATGGCAAGGCCGTTGCTGACCATTCCCCAGGGGTATCCGCGCTTCTTGATTTCCATGCCGCATTCTTCAAGGTCCTGGCGCATCAAGGGTTCGCCGCCGGTAATCACCACGATAAAGTGTTTGGGGTCAATGTGCGGGGCGAGTTTATCCAGCACGCCCATGAAGTCTTCGCGAGGCATGTCGGGGATGGCGTCCTTCACGCAGTCGCTACCGCAGTGCAGGCAGTGCAAGTTGCAGCGCAGCGTGCATTCCCAGAAAAAGTAAGTGAGGGGGTGCGCCTTGATTTCGTTGTGGCGGTAAAGGCGATAAGCTTCGAGAGCAAGTTTTTTCTTAAGAGAGAGTTGCATAAAAAGTGTGGAGTGTGAAATGTGAGGTGCGTAATGTGAAATTTAATGGATGCGCTCACTTTCGACGTAGTATTTTGATTTAAATTCGTCTTCGGTGTAGATTGTCTTTTTATCCTTTTCGTCGCGGCAGTCGAAAGTTTTCGTTTCGTCGTTGGTCGATTGGAAACAGGTGACGTCGTCTTCACAATAGTACGTGTCCGTGCACGCCGGATACGACATGGTGCAATTCTCGAAGTTCCCGGCAATCGCATCTTCCTCGTTTTCGCAATCGTAGAAAATACCATATTCGGGGCATGTCTGTTCAAGGTCGCAGGCAATCTGCTCCTTGCTGTCGCTGGACGAATCGTCACTACAGCCGCTCCAGAGCATGGAGCACAGGCTCAATAGGATTTTTTTCCAATGCTTTTTTATCATATTTTTCGTCTTTCGTCTATTTCTCCATGCACTTGTTGATGCGTTCTTCGATTTCCTTCATCTTGTCTTCGTAGACCTTCTGGAGTTCTTCGTCCAGGGCAGGCTTGTTCGCTTCCCACTCTTCCTGCATCTTGAGGAACCTGGCGTATTCTTCGCTGGGCCTGGTAGAGCCATCGCTGCAGGATTCTACCGCATTATTGATGACGGTCGGGGCGCCGTAAAGGGCTACGAACATGTCAAGTTCCCTGCGCAAGTTCTCGAGGCACATGGGCGTTTCTGCCAGGGTCTGCTTGATGGAATCAATCTTGTCTACGGCATCGTGCTTGGCCTGTTCCTCTTTCCACATCTTTTGGGTGTTTGCGCTGTAATCTGTAGCGAAATATGCGACACTGGAATCCATGGGTACACACGTGAAGTCTACTTCTACGCCGTAGGCGGGCATGATTTGTTCGAACACGCTGCTGGAACTTTCGGGTTTGGCCGCCTCGGAACTCGACGAAGCGGTTGTTTCGCTGGAACTGGACTGCGTGCCGTTTGCGTCGCTGCTTTCGGGGGCCTCCATGCAGTGGTTCGAATCGCAGGGCGGCGCTCCGTACATGGGCGCTTCATTAGGCGAGTTGTCGCAGCTGGCCCAGAAGAAAGCGGTCAACGTAAGTGCAATTTTTTTCCAATGCTTGTAGAACATGTTTCCTCCTAAATTATGTTTTGTGATTAATCCTGCTTTTCCGGACAGTCGATGATGGGGTGACAGCCTGCAAGCGAATCCAGTTCTTCGGAAATGTTCGGGTTCCGTTCGATGCAGACGTCACCATTTTCTGTGCAGTTTATGGCTTTTCCGCTGCCGGCCTTCGGGGCGAATACCTGGACTCCTTCGGGGAGCTCGACGCCTTCCGCACCCGCAGCAGAGGGGTCCCTCAGGTACTTGTTGCCGTCGGTGCAGTCGATAATCTTGAACACCTTGCCCGAATCGTTCGTTGCGGTATCGTTGTAGCAAAGGACTCCCTGTTCGATAATGACTGGAGCCTCTACCCCATAAAGGCAAACCGCACCCCCTATAGAGTCGGATGGCATTACCTGAACGCCATATTCGGGAGCAAACATAGAAACTTCATCGCTGGAGCCGTCGTCTCCGCAGCTGGCCCAAAAGAGCCCGGCCAGCGCAAGTGCAATCTTTTTCCAATGTTCGTAGAACATGTTTCCTCCTTTCTGCCACTGAGGGCATTCCGAATACTTTAAATATATACAAAATAAAAGCCCCCCGCAACGGCAGGTGGCTTTTGCGTGATAAAAGATGCGGTTTTTTGTTTAATTCTTGAATTTTACCGCTGTCCCGTAGGCGATAATTTCGGCAGAGCCGGCCATTACGGATGCCGTAGCGAATCGCACGTTCACGATGGCGTCTGCTCCGACGGCGGCCGCTTCGCGCGTCATGCGTTCGATGGCGATGTTGCGTGCGTCGTTGAGCATTTCGGTGTAGCCGGCAATTTCGCCGCCGATAATCGTCTTGAGGCCGGCAAATACGTCGCGGACCACGTTCTTGCTGAAGACCACGCTTCCACGCACCATCTGGAGGGTTTCGAATTCTTTGCCGCTGATAAAGTCTGTCGTGTAGAGCTTCATTGTTGTCTCCTTTTTTTATCGACTAAAAAAGATGTTTGTCTCACAGCGTGTTTTGGAACTGGTGGAACTTCTCGAGGAGTTCCGCGTACGTCTTTGTGGCCTCGAGCTGCGGGAACTGCGCCACGATAGAGTCCGGCGCGCAGAAGAAGCACCCCTTGTCGGCCTGCTTGAGCATGCCCGTGTCGTTGAAGGAGTCGCCCGAAGCGAACACCTTGAAGTTCAGCTCCTGCAGGTGCTTTACGACCTTCGTCTTCTGGTCGCTCATGCGCAGGTGGTAGCCCCTGATGCGGTCGTTTTCCACCACGAGATTGTGGCAGAAGATGGTCGGAAATCCGAGGTTCTTCATGATGGGGTAGGCGAATTCCTGGAACGTGTCCGAAAGGATAATTACCTGCGTCTCGTCGCGGAGCTTGTCCATGAAGTCGCGCGCGCCGTCCAGAAGCCCGAGGTTCGCGATGACGTTCTGGATGTCCGAGAGCTTGATGCCCTCGCGGTCGAGAATGGCGATGCGGCCCTTCATGAGCACGTCGTAGTCGGGGATGTCGCGCGTGGTGAGTCGCAGGTCCGCGATACCCGTCTTCTCGGCGACGGCAATCCAGATTTCGGGGGCGAGGACACCTTCAAGGTCCAGGGTAACGACACATTGCTTCGTAAACATACGGCTATTTCTTTCTCTCGTTTATAATCTCGCGCAAGTCCGCAACCGTAATCTGGTACGGCGTGCGGCAGAAATCGCAGACGACTTCCAGCTCCTTGCCCTCGGCTTCGAGTTCCTGCAGGTCTTTGAGAGGAAGCGTTGCGAGTGTTGCCACCATGCGTTCGCGGCTGCAGGGGCAGTAGGCCTTCGGGTCGATTTCCTTCACGATGTCGATTTCGTAGGGCCCGCGCAGCTGGTCCAGCAACTCGTCCAGGTCAAAACCTTCGGGCGTGTTCATGTCCTTGAACTTCGGCAGGTTCTGCACGATGACTTCGATGAGGTTGATATCCTTGTCCTCGAGGTCGGGGAAAGCCTCGATGTAGAAACCCGCGGCGTAGTCGAGCTTGCTCGGGTCTTCGCGGTTGAATGCCGCCTCGATGCCCACGGCGGAGCGGATCTGCTCGGACTGCAGCAGGTAGGTGGCGAGGTTCTGGCCCATCGAAACGGCGGGCGCCTCGATGATGCTCTCGTGGACACGCTTGCCCTGCTCGTTCAGTTTCACGACCTGCACGCTCTGCGGGATGAGCGCGGGCTCGTTACCGCCGACGGCCTGGAGTTCGGCCTGTGGGATCATCGCGCGCACAAGCCCCATCGGCGTCGTGTCGGAAGAAACCTTCGTGATTTCACCGCCAAAGCGCGTAGTCAGCGAGACCGTGCCCGCGTACTTGAGGCTTGCGCTCAGGAAAATGCTTGCGATGGAGTTTTCGGCCAAAAGCTTGAGGGCGAACCCCTGTGCGTTGTGCTGCTTGCCGATTTCGTTCATCGTCGCGGTCAAGTCGACGACAATCAGGCGGAAGGGCGTTTTTTGGCCCGTGGCGCGGATAATGCGGTCCTTGAAATTCATGGGCACAAATGTAGTAAATTTTACCCATGTGGGGGAGGCATCCCCCTAGTTGCAGACGCCTTGTCCGCGGCACATTTCGGTTGTCATCCCCGCGCAATTCTCGTCATCCCCGCGCAGGCGGGTGGACAGCACTTAGCACTTTAGTGCTTAGTGCGCGTGGCCACCAAGGTGGGGATCTTTTCAAGCAGGTCCAGACCTGCTTTTCGTTAAAGAGTTTGCTTCGAGGTTCATTTCGCACTCCTTTACAGACCGCTCGTTCGTCGTCTCGGTTTAAGAACCTCCGGTTCCTCACTCGCTCTCGCCAACACGGCACGCTTGCGCAGTGCCGCTTTTGGCTCACAACAATCACTTTGTCACCCTGGAGGGCTGCAAGCCCGATAGGGTCCACTAGGCATGTTTTATTCGGCTTGATTTTCAACCATCACGCAGCGAACGGAGAGGCCATACAACTTAACGTCTCTTCTATCTCTATTTGGTGCAGATTCTGTCAAAGCAGACACAACACCAAAGTGAGCATGAGTAGCTTCCATTCCCTCAAATTCTTCGGGCAAATACCAATAAGCATTTTCTTTCAAGCTATCAAACCCACCCTTTTTGGTTCTCTTGCCTGCGCCAACCAAGGAGAAACCGCTGCTGTTCGTTCCGCTGAAACCATATGTGGAGCGCAACCCCTTTATGCCATCATTATTGATATCCTCATACCCTCTCACGACACAATAGTCATCATAAGTAAACAGCCTCCAGCCATCGGGGCAGATTCCCTGATGGTTTTCCTGAATCAGATCGTCACAGCTTTCGGTATTGCAGCGGCTCGGCAGCTGCATCATCTCGGCCCACTGGTAGAGGCCACCGAACTCGTCGCACTTGGTAGTATCGTTGTTGTAGCAGTAGCGCTCTATCTTGGTGTCATCATTCTGGTCGTTTTCGCCGAGCACCATATCGCCAATGTTCAAGTTCTCGGCCATTACGGTAACGGAATAACCCTTATATTCTGAATAAATCGTTATGTAGTAGTAGCTACGGCCATTACGCGGATCAGTGAATGTTTTATATCCATCATCTTCAAATTTCTGGTATCCGAGAGTTTTTGCATGGTCAAACGGCACATATTCGCTGCTGCTCGACACGCTAGAACTCGATTTCGCACTGCTGCTTGACAGATCCTCGACCGGAGCCGAGGATGACGAACGCACGGAGCTGCTGGACAGATCCTCGACCGGAGTCGAGGATGACGAACGCACGGAGCTGCTGGACAGATCCTCGACCGGAGTCGAGGATGACGAACGCACCGAGCTACTCGACTGCGGTGTGACGCTCTCACTGCTCGACGAGGTGGGTTCATCGTCACGCGGGGCGAAACTGCTTTCATCGTCTCCGCAGGCGACAACGAAAAACGCCAAGAGAAGAGCGAATAAAAAATGCATAAATCCTCCAAATCCTTTTTATCTCAAATATACTTTTTGTTAGTCGACGTTTGCTTGCCAATTGTTTCCACTATGTAAAAAAATCACGTAAACAAAAAATTTTTGGCTCATTTTGGCCGCGAAACCGTTTTATAGTATAGATAGGGTCTTCCTTATCCGCCTTTGCGGGGGCGTTCCCGCTATAAAATGGAATAAAATGACAAGAGAGGAATTCCTCGCCATGGTCAAGGATGTACACGAGCACCCCGAGCATCTGGCGAAATATCGTAAGAAGTATAAGAACGTCTACCCGTTCAGCGACGGCATTTTCAAGATGCTTATGGCGAACGAGGCAAAGCCGCAGCGCACCGTGAAATTCTTAAACGCCATGCTCGGGCTCAACGGCCGCAAGGCAATCAAGACATACACGCTGGGCGTACCCGAGAACCCGGGTGTGCTCAACGACAAGACCGCCATCTTCGACATCTACGGCACGACACAGGCGGGTGAGCCGGTGCTCATCGAGGTGCAGCAGACATTCAATAAACTGTTCGTTGACAGGCTCATCTACTACACCGGCCGAGTCGTCTCGCGCACTGTCAAGAAGTCGCAGGACTACAAGCTGCCGCACATCTACGTGCTCTCGCTTTTGACCGAGAACCAGTTCCCGAAAGAACCGAACACCTACCTGCACCATGTGCAAATAGTGCGCAATCAGTGTATTTTCTACAATAAGCTGGATATCTACCTGGTCGAGATCGAGAAGTTCTTTGCCATCGACAAGCGCACCCCGCCGAGCAAGCGTGAAACGACCGACAGGGCCGAAATGCTGCGCCTGTTCCGCGACGTGCTCGAGGAAAACGAAATCCAAGAAGAAAAGCTGAAGAAACTGCTTGACAAGGACTTTATGAAAGATGTATCTTTAGTAGGGTACACTGACGAAACACTCCTGAACGAGGTTGACGGAATGACGAACATTATTTATGAGAAGCAGGGCTCGTACCTGCAGGCTAAGGAAGATGATGCCCTCGCAATGCTTGCCCGAAATTATTCCGTTGATGATATCGTGGCAATCACCAAGCTCCCGAAGCAGGAAGTGGTCAAGCTGAAGCGGCAGGCAGCGAAAGAACTGGAGATGGCATAACTCGCACAACAGAATACTTTATGCCCGTTCCCTGAACGGGTTTTTCTGTACAACGCCTTTTTTTATTATTTTCTTGAAAAAAGAGGTTCAATATGCAGATTCTTTTCCTTATGGCCGATGGCTTTGAAGAAACCGAGTTCGTCACGCCGTTCGACTACCTGCAGCGTGCGGGTTTCGAGGTGGCGCTTGCGAGCGTCTCGGGAGATTCGTTCGTGACGGGTGCCCACGGGCTCAAGATTGCGGCCGATTTTGCGCTTTCGGGTGCCGATACCGCCAAGTTCGATGCCGTTCTCCTGCCGGGTGGCGGCCCCGGCGTGCAGCGCCTCAAGGCATCTGCCGACGTGGAACGCGTCGTTTGCGACTTCAACGACAAGAACAAGTGGATTTTCGCCATCTGCGCAGCCCCGCTCGTGCTGAGCAAGGCCGGGCTTCTTGTGGACCGCACGGCGACATGCTTCCCGGGCTGCGTGGAGGAACTGGTCTGCAACAAGTTTGTGGAAGACCGCGTGGTGGTGGACGGCAATATCGTCACGAGCCGCGGGGCCGGAACCGCCGAGGAATTCGCGTTCGAGTGCATCGCGCAGCTGGGCGGGCGCGATTTGTCCGAAAAAATCCGCAAGCAGGTCGTGGCCCGCTAGGCGTTTTTGTATATTGTTCATATAAACAACAAACGAGGAATTTATGAAGTTTACTCATGCTTTGATTCTTGCAAGTTCGCTCGCATTTTTCGCTTGCGGTGATGATGAATCCTCCACCGGTCCGAGCAATAACGATACTGCGGACTGCTCCGTGACCGACGGCGTGAAGGTCGTTTCCCCGAAGGGCGGCGAGGAATTCAAGGTGGGCGAGACCATCAAGGTCGTGTTCGGCTCCGACATGGATTTTGGCGGCTTCGGTGTTGAGCTCCGCTTCGACGAGGGCGCGAAGAAGGTGAACCTGCTCGAAGAAAGCATCGACGACGCTGTAATCGATGGCAAGACCTGCAACGAGTACAGCATCAAGCTGGATGCCGAGGGCATTGTTGCGGCAGACGACGCCTACATCTACGTCTACCCGTATTCCAAGCAGTCCAAGGCGGGCAAGTCCGGGACCTTCAAGGTCAAGGAGTAATGACCCCTCGCTTCGACGACAATAGCATCACCGTGGCCATCGTGGGCTGCGGTGGTTTTATCGGTAGCCATTTGCTCGACGCCGTGTTGGAACGTACCCGCTGGCGCGTTTTTGGCGTGGATCTCGATTTCTACAGGCTGCAACACCGCTTGAACCATGAGCGGTGCGAGTTCCTGTGTGCGGATTTGGCCGACCCTGCCGTCGTGGAGCGCATCGCGCAGTTCCCGCTGGTGGTGAACTTGGCGGCGATTTGTACGCCGAGCCGTTACATGGGGGAGGCGTGCGAGGTTATCCGGAGCAACTATGACCATCCGGCGGCTTTGGCCGAGGCGTGCGCGAAGAGCGGGGCCTGGCTCGTGCATTTTTCCACGTCTGAGATTTACGGGAAGACTGCTGCCGAATCGGGCGAGCTGGTGGAAGATTCGACGCCTGCCGTGTTCGGGCCCGTTACCGCGAGCCGCTGGAGCTACGCGACGGCGAAACTCCTGGCGGAACGGTTTATTGCGGGGCTACCGGGATTGCGCTGGACTGTGGTTCGCCCGTTCAATTTTGTCGGGCCGTACATGGACTTTATGCCGGGCGTGGACGGCGAGGGAATCCCGCGGGTGCTCGCGAATTTTTCGACGGCGCTTTTGCGAGGCGAACCCCTGAAGCTCGTGAATGGCGGTAAGGCGAAGCGCTGCTTTACCAGCGTGCACGACGCGATTGATTTCTTGTTTGCGCTGTTCGATGCTGGGCTTGGATGCGCGTTGAGTTTTGGTGTCGGTGATTCGCCGGATGCTGGTTGTAAAACCGCGGCGGGCGCTGGTCACTCGGGTCGAGATGCCGCGGGTGTATCGAAGGTAGGTTCTGCGCCTGGTGCTAGCGAATTGAAGGTAGGTGCCGCGCCGAATGCTGGTGAATTGAAGGTAGGTGCCGCGCCGGACGCTGGTGTATTCTCGCAGGCGTTCAATGTGGGGAATGCGGAGAACGAGGTTTCGATTGCGGAACTGGCGCAGAAAATGCGCGCGATTTTCGCGAAGGTGCGCGGGGTCGATGTCTCTACGCTGCCGGAACCGCAAAGCGTTTCGGGCGAGGAATACTACGGCGCGGGTTACGATGATTCGATGCGTCGCATGCCCTCGGTTGCGAAGGCCGAGCGCCTGCTCGGGTTCAGGGCGCGCATCCCGCTCGACACGGCTCTGGAAGAATCGCTTTCCTGGTTCGTGAAGCATTATTCCGTTTAACAATGATTCCCGACTACTTCATTTTTGTATCTGCATTCAACGTCGCTGCGACTCTCGCCGGCGTACTGGGGCGCATTCCTCCCGCGGTCATGGAACGCGCGCAGGTGCTCGTGATTGACGACGGCTCGAAGGACGATACGCGCGGGGCTTACGAAACGTTTGTCGGTGCAGTTTATGACGCAAACCGCGCATCTCCAAACACGAACGGCGCAGTTCCTAACACGAAATATGCTGCGCACCTTGAGTACTTGCGCTTTGAGTTCAATCGCGGTTACGGCGCTGTGGTCAAGAGAGGTATTTCCGAGGGGTTCCGCTCCGGTGCAAAATACATCGCTTGCCTGCATGGCGACGGGCAGTACCCTGCAGAACAACTTGGCGAATTCTTCGCGCATCTTGAAACAGCGGACATTTCCTCCGCGGGCAATTCTCCCGCAATCGCTCTGGTGCAAGGCTCGCGCCGCCTCGTCCCGGGGGCAGCCCGTGCCGGCAACATGCCACTCCACAAGCGTATCGGCGGCGCATTTCTCACTGCGCTCGAGAACATCGCCTTCCGGCAGAAACTTACGGACCGCCACAGCGGTTTCATTGTCTACAATGCGGAATTTTTGAAGACGCTTGACCTCGCGAAACTCAGCCCGAGCTTCGACATCGACCTGGAAATCATCTCCATCGCCGACGCCCGCGGGTGGCGACTGGCCGAACTCCCGATACCCACGCGCTATGCCGGCGAAAAATCCAACCTGAACGTCGTTACCTACGGCCTGCGCGTCTTGCGGCAAATCGCACGCCGTATTTGCATGCGGTAAGGCGACCATCGCGCATCTCGCGCTCCCTACGCCCAAATCGAGCCCCAATCGCATCAAAATCGCCCTGTTTTTCCAAACTTTCTGCCAACTGTATGTTTTTTTTACATTCTCCGACGTGACCTGCCTCGCCAAAAGGAGAAAGTATGAAAAAGCCCCTTCTTGCATTACTCGTCGCTTCTGTCGCCCTTCTTTCGGGCTGCGCAAAGACCATGCAACTGAACGATCCTGCGCTCTACGACCAGTACCTCACCAGGACCTACAACCAGCCTCACCATGTGTGCTACAACGCGGTCATCAGGACCTTTGTGGGCAGGGGAGTCGAGCTTACCAAGGCCGACCCGATGGCGGGCCGAATCGTGACGGAAAGGCACCTCGCCATGCTCTACGCCGGGTACGGGATGGTCGGCACGGTATCGCACCGTTATTACATCGACGTGACGGGCGACAAGAAGCGGTGCACCATCAAGGTCACCAAGTATAAGGCCTGGAAGGGCGACAACGAAGTTCCCTATGTGGATGTCGACCAGATTTACAACTACTACTGGGCGCCCCTGTTCGGAGGTTTCGAGAGCAACTTCGAAGAAGACGAAGACGACGCCATCCGCTCCAGCAAGGATCTCGATGCGGTCATAAACCAGCACTACCAGGAACTTGACGACATCTACAAGCAGTACAAAAAAGACACGAAAAAGAAGTTCGAGGGCCGTGTCATGCTGAAGTTCACCATCGCGGCAAGCGGGAACATCATCGACATCTCTATCGAGGGCACGACGACAGGCGAACTTGATTTTGACCAGCAAATCAAGGAGGCCGTCAGCAAATGGGACTTTGGCGAGATTCCGGGGAGCAACAACAAGACTCTGATTGTCCCGTTCGATTTCTCGGACGCTGCAGGCGATTCCGGCAAAAAAGGTGGACGTCGGGTCAAGGGCGACGGCGATAAGCTTGGCGGTTTCGCGAAGAACGGCAGCGGGGGTATCAGTGACGCGAATGTGGGCGGCCACGCGACTGCGCAGGAGAATGAAGTCAAGGCCAAGGGCCCCCGCTCGGCTGCCGACATCATGAAGGTCGTGAAGAATCGCACACCGGCGCTCAGGAACATCTACAACAGGTACAGGGAAAGCGACCCGAGTTTCGAGGGCAGAGTCGTCCTGAAGTTTACGATTGGCCCGGAAGGCAAGGTCGTTTCGATGTCGATCAAGTCTTCTACGTCGAACAACGCCAAGTTTGACGAAGAAATCAAGAAGAAAGTCAGTGAATGGAACTTTGGCGAGGCCGATGCCGGCAACACCACGGTGACAATCCCGTTTGTCTTCTCGGAATAAATTTCGCGTTATGCGTACAAAGTAAGGAGCCACAAATGCGACTTCTGGCAACGATCTTTCTTTTGCTCGTATGCGCTTCGGGTGCATTTGCGACGCATGTCGCCGTGCTCGAGACGGGCGTAGACCCTGCGGTAAAGAAGAAGGTGACGCTTTCCGACAGGCAGTACCTCACGAACGTATTGCGCGAGGAGGCGGTGAAGCAACTCCCCGCAGAAGACGGCTACACCATCATGACGCGCGATAACATCAGTGCGATGCTCCCGCCGGGGAAGGCCATCGAGGACTGCGAGGGCACATGCCTTGCGGAAACGGGCCGGAACATTTCTGCCGATTTCGTGTGCCAGGCACGCGTGAGCAGCTTCGGCTCGAAACTTGCCCTCTCGGCAGAAATCTACGAGACTGCGGGCAACAAACTTGTAGCGAGTTTCAACGGGCGCGGCAAGAATGTGGAGGCTCTCCTGAAGGTCATCAAGGAGAACGCCCCGGATTTCTTCGGCAAGGTGAAATCCAACAGGGATGCAGGTTCCGGCGGTATTGACGAGGTCGGCAGCCTTGATCCCGATGCAAATGAAGATGCGGACAAAGTAAAGGTCGCTCGCGCTAAGGACGTGCAGTTTGGCGATGATGACGACGATGACATGCCCCGGTCGAACAAGCCCATTAACGATGTCCCTGCGGTGAAAAGCACCCAGAACAGGGTATGGATCCGTTGGGGGCTTATTGGTGGCGGAAGCGTTTTGCTCACGACGGGTATAGTGCTGGCAACTATGGGGAGCACTGACACCACGACCGAATATGATTACGAGACATTTGAGGAGAAAACCGTTGATAACGGCAATGGCACAAAACTCGGCATCGGGATTGCCTTGTCCATCATCGGAGCCGCCGGTATCGTCGTCGGATTCTGCTTCTAGCCGTGGTGCTTGTCGTGGTTGGGGCAGCCGCAGCCGCCCTTGCCGTCGCAGTTTTCCTTGTGGCCTTCGCCGCCGCATTCGCACTCGTGGCCTTCCTCGCCACATTTGCATTCGCCATCGCCCTTGCCGCCACAGCAGCAGTGGTGGCCTTGCGGGTTGAGTTCCTCTTCGGTAGCCTCGCGCACGCTCACGACCTCGATGGCGAAGTTCAGGTTCTTGCCCGCGAGTTCGTGGTTCGCGTCGATGATGGCCTTGTCGCCCGCGACGGACTTCACGCGGATGGGCATCGGGCCCATGGGCGTCTGAGCATAGAACATCATGCCGGGTTCCACCTTGTCAACTCCCTGGAACACGTCGACCGGGACTTCCTGCGTCATGCGCTCGTCGTATTCGCCGTAGCCTTCGGCGGGGATGACCTTCACATCGAACTTGTCGCCGACTTCGTGACCGACCATCGCGTTCTCGAGCCCCACGACGATCATGTGTGCGCCCTGGATGTACTGGAGCGGTTCGCGGCCTTCAGAGGAATCGATGACGGCTCCTTCGTCGGAGGTGAGGGTGTAGTGCATCTGGACGACGGTCTTATCGGCGATTTTCATGGTGTTCCTTTGGCCCTGAGTCTGGGCGGTGAAAATTATAGGCGCAATATAGAAAAATTAGACCTTCTTGCGGTCGTGCCACACGCTTTCGTTGAATAGCTGGCCTTCGGAAAGCCCGTATTTTTCTTCGACGCCGGCGAGGCGGATGGCCTCGTCGATGGATATTTTCCCGCGGATGGCCTGCGTGTAGATGAGCGCCTTCTTGCGCACTGTTGCTGCGTCTTCCTGGAGCATTTCGAGGCGGAAATGGTTCACTCCGGCGGCGCGTAAATCCGGCAATAATTTCAGGGCGGATTGCGGCTTGCCTACGAACAGTGTGTTGCGGCATTCCGCGTCGCTCTGCAGAAAGTGACGTTCGCCCTTGTGGTCGAGAATTTCAACCTTGTGCTGGGTGCAAATCTTGCCGCATTCGGGGAACCGCCTGCCGGTAGTGAGCGCGCGGGCAAACGCGCAGTATTCGGAATGGAAGGCGGGCATGTACTGGTGGAGCGTGAGTTCCATGCGGCTCCCGTCGATATCGCCTAGCAGGTCGAAAAGCTGCGTGGAGTTCAGGTCCCACGAGGGGTGGAGCGTCTGCAGCCCCTGTGACAGGAGCCAGTCGTAACTCAGGCTATTTGCGGCATTTAGGCTGTAGTCGCCTGCGAGCGGAATGCCACTTTCCTTGAGGATGGAGAGCGCACCGAGGTTACGGACCAGCGCAAAGTCGGGGCAAAGCCGCAGGATGTTCTTGAGGTAGTGGCTTTCGCCCGGTTTGTGGATGCGGAGCGTGGCCATACCTGCCCTGAAACCGAGTTCGCGAATCTGTTCCTGCGGCTCGTCGTATTTTACGCCCCAGTCGAAATCCATGACAACGTTGTCTATGTCGAGGCCTTCGAGCGCAGGAATTTGCTCGGGGCTGCGGACGAGTACCGAAATAACCGGGCGCGCAGCAGTGGGCGCAACTTTCGTGCCAAACTTCACGCTGTTGAGGAGGGCACGGCCCGCATTGGCGCTCGGGTTCAGCTCGTGCCATATGCAGCGTTCGTTGTCAAGCGCTTCTATCGCCTTCTGGCGGAGCGTGCGGAGCATCTTTCCGGGGATGAAGGCTCCGCGTTCGACGTCAATTTCTAGATCCCTGAGGCTGTAGGCGGTCGCACTCAGGCCCGAAAGTTCCTTCTGTGCGAGGTCGCGCAGTTTATCGCCCATGTCACCGTTCTTCGCGGCTTCGAGCACCGTGTCACTTTCGATTTCAACGCGGTTGCGCGGTACATCGTAGACGGCGAGCTTGAGCACATTGCCGATGCTTCCCGAAAGTTCCATCTTCACGGGAATGCGCTTCGCCTGCTCGCGGTCGGTAAACGTCTTGCGCAGTTCCTTTTCCAGCGCAGGGGAATCATTCCTGTACACCTTCATCCCACGGGCGACCTGCCGCGTGTCGAAATCGCGCCCGAATTCTATTTTCAGGAGTTGCGGGCCGCAGCCGCGCGTAGATGGCTTGCCTTTGTACTCGTGCACGACTTGCGAGGCGTAGAGTCTCGCACCGGCGCTTTGAGCGAATCTCGGTTCCTCGAAGAGGATTCCGTCACCCGGCCGCGGCATCATATCCGCAAGAACATTTTCATCCAGTTCCACCACGACACACCCGCGCTCCACGCGTACGACCGTCCCGAGGAACATCCCGTGATGGTTGCTGAACGTGCCGTCCACGAGTTCCTGGTGGTTGTCCCCGTCGAGCCAGCCCGTGCGTAGTCCGCGGCTGAACAGCACTTCGAGCGGCGCCATGTCTTTGCCTTCGAGCGGGATGCGGCCAAGCGCCTTGCGGTAGGCGCTTGCGACCGCCGCTACGTATTCCGGGCTCTTGAGGCGGCCTTCCACCTTGAGCGAGCTCACGCCGATTTCTTCAAGTTCGCCGAGTCGCGGGAGGGCGCACAAATCGTGCGGACTGAACAGGTATTGCGCATCCGTATCGCGGTATTCCTTGCCGTCCACGAATATGCGATAGGGGAGCCTGCAGCTCTGGGCGCACTGCCCGCGGTTTGCGCTGCGACCGCCGAAATTCTCGCTGGTGAGGCACTGCCCCGAATAGCTCACGCATAGCGCGCCGTGAATGAACACTTCGAGCTCGAGCGGGGTCGCTTCCTTGATGCGGGCGATTTCCTTGAGCGAAAGTTCGCGGGCGAGCACGGCGCGGTTGAACCCCAGTTTTGCCGCCAGGTTCACGCTTTCGGCGCTCGCGAGCGTCATCTGCGTGCTCGCGTGAATTTCCTGCGTGGGCGCGATGGCGCGTATCAGGCGCGCAAGCCCGATATCCTGGATGATGAAGGCGTCCGGTTCCAGCGAAATCACCTTCGCGAGGAATTCCGGCAACTCTCGCAGTTCGCGCTCGAATACGAGAACGTTCATCGCAAGGAACGTGCGCACGCCGCGTACCCTCGCATACCGGATCATCTCGCCGACGTCTTCGAGCGAAAAGTCCTCGGTGCGCCCGCGCGCGTTCCAGTGCGGAACCCCGAAATAAACGGCATCGGCGCCGTTAGCGACGGCGGCCTCGAGCATCTCGCGCGTACCCACGGGCAAGAGAAGTTCCGGAGATGGCCTAGTATTCGAATTCATTTTATCAAAGATAGTTTTTTCATCTTCGCAGGGCGCTTTATGTCTACACGATATCTTCGAGCTTGTATCCGAATTTTACGACGGCTCCGGATTCGCGTACCATGAGGACCTTGCGGTGGGCGAGCCCCTCGAGGATAGCCTCGTCCAGCCGATCCTGGATGTCTTCGGGGCTGCCTTCGAACGAAATTTCCTCGATTCCGTTAGGGAAAACTTCTTCCGCCCAGTCGCGTGCTGCCTTGTTGCCCGCTTGCGTGATGACGGCCACTACGGTGTAATCCGGGTCCATCTCGTAGAGGGCTTCGTGGATGAATGTGTCGTCATCAGGTGTGTTTGCCTTGCTGGTGAACAATCTCGGCAGGCCAAAGGGGGGAACATTCGCATCTTTTACCGAAACGGAACCCTCGAAACCCTGAGCGACGAACCATGACCAGATTTTGTCAATCATAATACCCTTTTTTAAAGCTGATGGACTTTATTCTCTTTATTTATAATTAAATTTCGGCTATGAAAAAATTTTTCGCTATTTTGGCAATAACAGGTTGTTTTCTGGGACTTAGCGCTTGCGCTGATCAAGAAATGAACAATGAAATCGCACGGCTTACAGCGAACAAGGTCGAAATGGAACGCCAAATCCAGGCGATGCAGCAGGAACTTGATTCGCTGAAGCGTCAGAATGCGAAACTGGCGAGCGAACTATCCGCGCTGGACATGAACTAGCCCGGCGCAGAAGCCTTTAAGTTTTTTATTGCTCAATCCAGTTCATGCGGCCGGTAAAGCGCACTTCTTCGGGGACAACCTGGAAGGTGCAGCTGATTTCGACGGCGGCATTCTTCGGAAGCGCAGAAACACCCACGGCGGTACGCGCGTGCTTGCCGTTTTCACCGAGAATCTGGACGGCAAGTTCGCTTGCGCCGTTCAATACGGCGGGCTGTTCGTGGAAGTCGGCAGCGGACTGCACGAATCCCTGCATCTGCACTAGCTTGAGCGTTTCGCCGTGTTCGAGTTTCGTCATGGCGGCGGCGATGTTGTTGAGGAGGCAGACGCGTGCGGCCTCGGTCGCCTTTTCTGCAGAAAGTTCAGTCGGGACCGTACCCGTGTAGGCCGAAAAATCGCCCTTGACGCTCGGGAGCTGTCCTGAGACGACGATGGTGTCGCCGAAGCGAACGGCGGGAACGTATGCGGCAAGCGGTGCCGGGCATTGCGGGAGCGTAAGCGCCAGTTCTTCAATTCTCTTTTGAATATCCATTTTTTCTTCCTCTTGTCATCCCCGCAGAGGCGGAGATCTTTTTGTTAAACTTACTTCTTTTTAAACACCTTCGAGAAACAGAAGATGCATAGCCCGATGATGGCCGCCCACGAGGTGAGCATGAAAATGAGTCCGCCTGTCGTAAATTCTGCGTCCATGCTACTTCTCCTTTTTCTTCTTGTTTGCCAAGTGGTTGATGTATTCGTCCGACTTGCCGAGCGGCATCTTGTGGATGCTCGTGTCACGACCCATTTCGGCGGTGCCGCCCTTGCGCCAAGCATAGGCGATGGCGATATTCAGGAGCAGGACTATCAGGAGCATGAAGCCGCGGAAAGCCCAGGTGAAGTGGAGCTTCGAGAATTCTCCCCCGAGGAACGTCACTTTGGCATCGGCGGGAATGTTGCTCAGTGTGATGAGCGGGAGACCGTCGGTGAATGTGAACGAAACGAGCAGGATAATCAGGTAGGCCGGACAAACATACTGGATGATGGGCCTGAAGAAGCGGGGGAGCTTGAGCTGCGAGCCCTCGTTCATCAGGGCGAAAGCCACGGATTCGCCGGGCTGCACAATCTGGGACTTCTTGCGACCGAGCACGAACGAGAAGATGATGGCCTGGATGGCGCCGAATACCACCAGCAGGAACGTGCCGCCCCAGAAGTCGAGCTCGTCGACCGTCCCCGCGGCAAGGCCGAAGATGGCGGTGAGGCTGCCGATGAAGATGATGGTGCTGATGGTTGTGACGGACTTCTTGCGGCTGAACTTGAGATCGTCTTCGCAGAAACTGATGAGCGGTTGGATGATGGAAATGGCGCTGGTGATGCCTGCAAAGAACAGGAGCGCGAACCAGAGTGTCTGCAACGCACCGCCGAGCGGAAGCGTTCCGAACACGTATGGCATGGTCTGGAATCCGAGGCCGAAGGTGCCGAGCTTCGCGCATTCCTCGATGTTGGCGCCTGCGATGATGACCGCGATGGGGATGACAACCGTACCGCCGATAATGATTTCGGCAAATCCGTTCGTGGCGCTAGCGGTAAGGGAAGAGAGCACTAGGTCTTCCTTGGGCTTGAGGTAGCTCGCATAGCACCAGATAATGCCCATGCCGAGGCTCATGGTGAAGAACACCTGACCCGCCGCCGCCATCCATACCTTGGGGTTGGCGAGTTCGCTGAAGTTCGGGTTCCACATGAAGGCGAGGCCCTTGCCGATGCCCGGGAGCGTTAGCACGCGGATTACGAGGATAATGCCCAAGAAGAGCAGGATGGGCATGCAGATTTTGTTCACCCGCTCGATACCCTTGCGCACGCCCAGGGCGAGAACGGTCATGTTGCAGGCGAACGTGATGAGGAAGAAGATGATGGCAGACGGGATGGGGCCCACGCATGTCTTGAGCATGATGAAGTCGCCGAAGAACTGCGTGACTGCGGCGCTACCCTGGGACGTGACTTCCATGAGCTTGCCCGTGAGAGAGTAGTAGGCGAACGCAAGGATCCACGACTGGATGAACACGTAGTAGAAGACGATGAAAATCGGTGGCAGGAGCCCGATGGAGCCGAGGTGCTTTGCCCAGGGCTTCTTCTTGTCGAAGATGATGTGGAGCGTGCTCGGGGCGGTGCCGTAGTTGTGGCGGCCCGCGTAGCGTCCGAGTGTCCATTCCATCCAGGCGAGCGGGATGCCGAGGAAAATAAAGGCGATAAGGTAGGGGATGATGAATGCGCCACCGCCGTTGGTGGCCGCCTGTACGGGGAATCGAAGGAAGTTGCCGAGCCCGACTGCCGAACCTGCGACAGCGAGGATGACTCCTATCTTGGAGCCCCAGTTTTCACGATTGTTTTGCATGCCTTAAAATTAAGACATTCTATGCGGTATGGCAACCCGCTCTTAGCGCAAACGCAGTTTCTTTTGTGCGTAAATGCTCTTGCCGCCGTTGCACACGTAGGCTGCTGTGCAGACTACGAAGAATGCAGGGAGCAGGTCGAACCCGAAAATCTCCGCTCCGACGAGGATGGGGGCGAAGAGCGTGTTCGTGCCGGCTCCGAAAACAGCCGCGTAACCGAGGGCGGCGGCAATCGGGAGGGGGACGCCAACGATTGCGGCAAGTACCGTGCCGAGAGTCGCTCCGATGGTGAACAGCGGGGTGACTTCGCCGCCCTGGAACCCGACCGAGAGTGTGACGATGGTGAACAGCATCTTCAGAATCCAATCGTAGGCGTAGATATCGCTGGCGGCAGATGTCGGGGAACCCGAAAAAATCATGTCGGTGAGGTTCGTGCCGAGTCCGGAATAGCGGCCCTGCCAGCAGAGCAGCAAGAGAGCGCTGAGAACCACGCCCATGATGGCGACGCGCTTCACGGGGTTCGGGAACTTTTCCGCAAAGAATTTCTTGGAAAGCGGGAGGAGTCTTGCAAACCCGCCGCCGACAATCCCGAAAATGGCGCCAAGGACAGCGAGCCTCAAGATAAAGCAAATGTCGAGCCCGCTGTCGTTCCAGAGAATTCTCGAGATGTCGCTCGGGAATATGTCGTTCATGGCGATGACGGTAGTTTCTCCGAACATCTGCGAAACCTTGCAAGCGGTAAAGGCGGCAACGGCGGCGGGAAGGAGCGCCGCCATTTCGAGGTGGCCCGCCAGGAGGATTTCGAGCGAGAGCGCGATGGCCGCGAGCGGTGTCTGGAAAAGCCCCGCGAAGCCTGCCGCCATGCCTGCGACAAGCAAAATGCGGGGAGCGTTCTCCACGTGGATCTTTGAGCTGATGTTGTGCCCGAGGGTAGCGCCGATCTGCATGGCCACGCCCTCGCGGCCGGAACTTCCTCCGAAGAGGTGCGTAACCCAAGTCGTTACCATGATGAGCGGGATGAGACGGAGCGGAATTTCCCTTTCCTTGCCGTGCGCGACGTCGAAAATGATTCCCATGCCGCGTTCGGAGCCCTTGCCGATTTTCATGTAAGTGAGCACGATGGCGACGCCACCGAGGGCGAGAGCTGGAATCCAGTACAGCGGGTTTGTGTCGCGAATGGCACCGACGCGGTCGAGTACCTGGCCAAAGAATGCGGTAAGCGTTCCGACGATGGCGCCGAGCAGGAGCGCTGCAACCACAAGTATCGGCTGCGAAAACCAGCGGGCGAGCTTTTCCTTGATTTGTGCTTTGGCCATCTTCATGGCCTGCTCCTTCATCTCGGGGCTCATGTTCTTGTAGATTTCTTGCCAGTTCCTGTAATCCATCGCGTATCCTTTTTTCGCCGCCAAATTTAGAAAAAAGCCCCCGCTTTTGCGAGGGCTTATAAATGACTATTGACTTACGATTACTTGTTGTTCGCGCGAATCAGGTTGAGGGCGGAACCCGCCTTGAACCATGCCCACTGCTGTTCGTTGTAGGTGTGGCTGAGGGCGATGTTATCGACGGAGCCATCCTTGTGGTGGGCGACGAGCGTGAACTCGGAACCCGGAGCGAACTTGGTGAGGCCAACGATGTCGAACACGTCCTGTTCCTGGATCTTGTCGTAGTCGGCGGCGTTCTTGAAGGTGAGGGCGAGCATGCCCTGCTTCTTGAGGTTCGTTTCGTGGATGCGGGCGAAGCTCTTCACGATTACGGCCTTCACGCCGAGGAAGCGCGGTTCCATGGCGGCGTGTTCGCGGCTGGAACCTTCACCATAGTTTTCGTCACCGATGACGATGGAGCCCGTGCCCTTGGCCTTGTAAATCTTGGCAAGTTCAGGGACTTCCTTGTAGCTACCGCACTGGCAGAGGACCTTGTTCGTTTCGCCGTTGAAGGCGTTTACGGCGCCGATGAGCATGTTGTTCGAAATGTTTTCGAGGTGGCCGCGGTAGTTGAGCCACGGGCCGGCCATGGAGATGTGGTCGGTGGTGCACTTGCCCTTCGCCTTGATGAGGAGCGGGGCGCCCACGATGTCCTTGCCGTCCCAAGCTGCGAACGGGGCGAGAGCTTGCAGGCGCTTGCTTTCCGGGTTGATGGAAATGGTAATCTTGGAGCCGTCTTCTGCCGGGGCCTGATAGCCGGCGTCCTTGACTTCGAAGCCTTTCGGCGGGAGTTCGCACTGTTCTGGCGGGTCGAGCTTCACGGCCTTGCCTTCGTTGTTCACGAGGGTGTCGGTCATCGGGTTGAAGCGGATGTCGCCGCTGAGCGCTGCAATCACGGCCATGAGCGGGCTAGCAACAAAGGCGTGCGTGTTCGGGTTGCCGTCGGCGCGCTTTGCGAAGTTGCGGTTGAAACTGTGGACGATGGTGTTGAGTTCCTTCTTGTCGGCACCGGCGCGGTCCCAACGGCCAATGCAAGGACCGCAGGCGTTCGTCATGATCGTTGCACCGAACTGCTTGAACAAGTCGATGAGGCCGTCGCGTTCGGCGGTGTAGCGCACCTGTTCAGAACCCGGGTTGATGAGGAGCGGGCACTTCGGGGAAAGCCCCTTCGCGAGGGCCTGCTTGATCATGTTCGCGGCCATGAAGAGGTCTTCGTAGCTGGAGTTCGTGCAGCTGCCGATGAGGGCTGCGCTTACGACCGGTGTAGATTCCGGCTTGGTTTCGGTGGCCTTGAGGCTTTCTGCCATGTCGGTCACGGCAAAAGCGCGGTCCGGGCTGAACGGGCCGTTGAAGTGCGGCACGAGCGTGTTCAAGTTGATTTCCACGACGCGGTCAAAGTACTTTTCAGGATTTGCTTCGACTTCCGGGTCGGCCTTGAGGTGTTCTGCAATCTTGTCGGCGGCGGCGGCAACGTCGGCGCGGCCGGTCACCTTGAGGTAGCGGCTCATGGAGTCGTCGTAGCTGAAGGTGGAGCAGGTAGCGCCCACTTCGGCACCCATGTTCGCAATCGTTGCCTTGCCGGTAGCGGAGAGGCTGCGTGCGCCTTCGCCAAAGTATTCGATAATGGCGTTGGTGCCGCCCTTCACGGTGAGGATGCCTGCGAGCTTGAGGATGATATCCTTGGCAGTTGCAAAGCCCTGGAGCTTGCCGGTGAGCTTCACGCCGATCATTTTCGGGTACTTGAGTTCCCACGGGAGGCCGACCATGGCATCCACGGCGTCTGCACCGCCCACGCCAATCGCAAGCATGCCGAGGCCGCCAGCGTTCACGGTGTGGGAGTCAGTACCAATCATCATGCCGCCCGGGAAGGCGTAGTTTTCGAGCACCACCTGGTGGATGATGCCTGCACCCGGGAGCCAGCAGTCAATGCCATACTTGGCGGAGACTGACTGCAAGAAGTCGTAAACTTCCTTGCTTTCTTCCTTGGCACGGGGCAAGTCCTTTTCGACACCTTCGCGGGCGATAATCAGGTGGTCGCAGTGCACGGAACTCGGCACTGCCACGCGGGCCTTACCGGCGGTGGTGAACTGCAAAAGGGCCATCTGGGCGGTAGCGTCCTGCATGGCCACGCGGTCGGGGTGGAATTCGGCAAAATCCTTGCCGCGCTCGTAAGTCCTGTTCTCGGCGCCATCGATCAGGTGGCTGTAGATAATCTTTTCGGCGAGGGTGAGCGGACGGCCGAGCTGCTTGCGGGCAGCTTCAACGCGGGCGGGAATGCGGGCATAGACGCCCTGGATCATGTCGAAATTGAAAAGCATAGTCTCTTTGGGTTATAGGTTGAATTTTCGGGCGTAAAGATAGAAAATTATCGGGTCACGATGCGGTGGGCGATGTTGTTCCACAGGTTGTCGATGTGGCCTTCGCCGAGCCGCAAGCGTTGTGGGAGCGTTGGCGTGCGGTCGTAGAGCATCTGGATGTATTCGTCCTTCTGCCCGCCAAAATCAAGAATCTCGACGGTATAGACGCTCGGGATGCGCGGGCTTCGTGTATTGCGGATGGCAACGACAGTTCCCGTAACCTGCAAGGTGTACATCTTCTTCGATATGGTGAGGCTGATGGGCTCGCCTAGGTTCAGGATGTTCAGTTCGTCGGTAAAGATGTCCACTCCGTGTTCCGTCAACTTCGTGGTAATGCCCTCGATTTCGTGTCCGTCCTGCTTTTTCACCATCACGTTCTCGGCGGCAAGGACCTTCACGGGTTCGCCGTCGGAGTCGCTGCCCATCCCGAGGAACAAGCACATGGTGAGGTAGTAGGCGTTACGGAAAAGCCAGAAGAGAACGGCGAGAATTTCGATGTATCCGAGTGCGATAATCATGTAGCCCATGTGGACGATACCCGCGAGAGTGAGTACGAGCAATACGGCAAACGGGGCGATAGTCTTCCCGTCGGCCTGCGGTCGGCCTGCGCGCTTGTCTTTCTGGGTCACCTTGAACTTGGAAAGCGTCATACCCAGAGTCTCTTTGACGATGGGCAAAAGCAGGAACGGCATGACGGATGTCTCGTAGATGCCGCTCCAGCGGGCGCTAATCTTCCCGTGGCTTGTGAAGCGGAGGGCCCACATCGACATCAGGTGCATCGGGAGCCAGAAGAGGGCGAGGTCGATAAGTGTACACTTGAATATCGGTACGCAGAATACGGCGAACATCAGGGGCGAAAGCAGGTAAATCAGGTTCTTGACGGGGGAGAACCAGTAAAGTACGGAACTCAGGTAACTCAGTTTTTGCGAGATGTTCAACTTGCGGTTGAACATAAACTTGAGCTGCTTTGTGGTCGCAATGACGCCGCGTCCCCAGCGGGTGCGCTGCTGGATGTGTTCCTTGAATGTCGAGGGCGCAATGCCCGATGCGAGCGGTTGCGAAAGACCGAGGCTCACAAAGCCTGCCGATTCGATCAGCATGCCTGTCGCAAAGTCTTCCGTGATGGATTTCGTGTAGAATCCGCCGATGGCGTCAAGTGCCTTGCGCGAAATAATCGTGTTCGACCCGCCGTAAATCACGCTGTTTGTTGATGTCTTTGCCGCCTCGATGACGCAGTAGAAGTAGTCCTGCTCGTTAGGGACCTTCGTTTCGGCGTAGAGGTTGTGCTGGAACACGTCGGGCGTGTAGAAACTTTGCGGTGTCTGGATAAACCCGAGCGGGCGGCGCGTTTCTTCGGGGAGGCTTTCGTTGATGCGTTCGGCGTCTACAAAATAGGGGATAGTCTTGAGCAGGAACTTCCTCTGCGGAATCATGTCCGCGTCAAAAGTCACCACGTAGGGCGAACTCGTGCGGGCGAGTGCCGCGTTCAGGTTGCCCGCCTTCGCGCCATCGTTGTTCGGGCGGTCGAAGTAGTTTATCTCCAGTTCCTCGGCGAGTTTGCGCATTTCGCTACGGCGGTTGTCGTCGCACAGGTAGATATGCACCTTCGACCTGTCGGGGTAATCCATGTGCTTGCAGCCGATAATTGTCTTGCGCAAAAGTTCGGGCGGTTCGTTATAAGTCGAAATGAAAACATCCACGTCGGGGTAGTCCGCGTCGGCAATTTCGGGCAGGGGATGTTCCCGCAGTTTGAGAATCCCGCCGTAGTGTATGAGCGATTCGATAAAGCCGAGGACTTCTATGGCGAGCAGGATGCTGCTTCCGATGATGGCAATCCAGCCGTAGGCATACGGGATGGAACACGTAAAGCGCCAGCATAGATAAATTAATGTGAAGAAAGTGCTTAGGAAGAGAAACAGGTCGCCGAGGAACTGCTTTGCAGGCCTGGAAGTGAACTTTTTCGCATTTTCGTTCTGGCTGAATTTAAGCAGGTCGTCGTACGTGCGAACCTTGCTGTAGCGGAAACGCTTCCTGATTTTCTGGATAAGGAAAGCGACAAGGATTACGATAAAGACAGGAATGGCGAAAATCCCCCACACAATATAGGGCTTCGTGCGGGCGAGAATCTTGAAACTCGATACGGGCTCGTAGATAAGCGGAATCTGGTTCAGGTCCTTGCCCTGGAAAAGAGCCCGCGCGTAAAGCCCCGAAAGGCTCAGGTCGCTTTCGGCAAGGGAATCCACTGCACGTGAATCGGCACGCACCATGGCGGATTCCTCTTCCTTGTTCGACATGCTCCAGATGGTGTAGCTCAGGTGCAGGGAATCCAGGGTGGCGTACCATTGCTTGACGCTTTCCAGGTCAATCTTTCCGTCGCCGCTCGCTTCGCAGAGTCCGCTTTCGGTAATGAAGATGGGGGTGCCGCCGCCTACGACTTCCTTGAGGAGCGCAAGCGATTCGCCCTTGTGGGAAGTGGCATAGAAGTGGAACGAATACATCACGTTGTCGAAGGCCACCGGGTCCTTTGCCGGCTCCTGGATTTCGCGGTCGTAATTCGGGGTGCCGATGAGAATCAGGGCGTCGGGCTTGTGCCTGCGGATAACGGGAATGATGATGTTCGCGTATTCCTTGATGTCTTCCCAGGTGCAGTCGCCGTTGGGCTCGTTGCAGATTTCGAAAATCACGTTAGGGACGTTCGCGTATTCCTTTGCCATCATGTTGAAGAAGTTGATGGCTTCGGCAAGGTTCTCGTTCGGATTGTTGTCGATGAGGATATGCCAGTCCACCATCACGTACATGTCGTTCTCGATGGCGTACTGCACGCCCTTCCGCAGAATCTCGAGGTTCTTTTCGCGGTCGCCGTGCACGTAGTCGTACGAATACATGGCTAGGCGAATCAGGTTTGTGTTCCATTCCCTGCTGAGTTGGCGGAAAAGGTTGGTGTTTACGTATTGCGGGAACCAGGTGAGCCCGTGGGTACTCGCGCCCTTGATGACAACCTGGTTGCCATGTTCGTCGAAGAGGTTCGTGCCTTCTACATGGAGTTTCCCGTTTATGGAGGGTCGGGCGTTTATGACGCTGGTCGAGTCCGCGAAAGCCCATGCGGCAAGGAGAAAGACTACGGCTGTAATCAAACGTAATTTTTTTAGATAGAAGGTCATGATTAGAAATATACGAAAAGATTTTTCTTTGTTTTAAAGGGGAATATGGGAGGGGAGAGGGTTGACCGAGGGTGCTTTTTTCTATATTTATGCATAAAATTGAATAAGCGCATAAAAGAGGATGCGCTAAGAATGGCGGTTTGTGCTATGGAAAAGAAAATGACGCTACGCGAAGCTTTCGAAAGCAAGATGTTGCTGCTGGACGGCGGCATGGGTTCAGTCATCCAGACTTACGGGATCAAGGGCGCGAACAACGACATGCTCTCCATCGAGAAGCCGGAAATCATTCTCGATATCCAGCGCCGCTACGTGGATGCGGGCGTGGACTGCCTGACCACGAACACGTTCTCGAGCCAGCGCGTAAGCCAGCACGAATACCATCAGGAACACCGCATTGCCGAAATGAACCGCGCCGCCGTGAAGATTGCAAAGCAGGCCGCGGCAGAGGCCATGGAAAAGTATGGCCGTCAGGTGTACATCCTCGGTGACGTGGGCCCCACCAGCAAGATGCTCTCCATGAGCGAAGACGTGAACGACCCCGCGAGCCGTAGCATTACTTTCGACGAACTGGAAGACGCCTACCTGGAACAGATTCAGGTGCTGGTGGATGAAGGCGTCGACGCCATCTTGATTGAAACGATTTTTGACACGCTGAACGCGAAGGCCGCCGCAAGTGCATTTACCAAGGTGATGGAAAAACGCGCTGCCGACGTCGGTGACAAAGCCGCCGACCTCAAACCTGTGGAAGTTATGTTCTCGATGACGGTGAGCGACGCCTCGGGCAGAACACTTTCGGGCCAGACGGTAGAAGCATTCGCCGTGAGCGTGATGCACATGCACCCGCTTTCCATCGGCCTCAACTGCGGTCTCGGTGCCGACGGCATGGTGCCTTACCTGCGCCGCATGGGCAAGGTCGCTCCCTGCTACATTTCTTGCCACCCGAATGCGGGACTGCCAAACCAGTTCGGCGGTTACGACGACACGCCCGAAGACATGGTGCGCCTGATGGGCGTTTACCTGGACGACAAACTGGTGAACATGATTGGCGGTTGCTGCGGTACCACACCGGAACACATCGCCGCCATGCGCAAGATGCTTGACGCCCTGCCGGCCGATTACGAACGCAGAAAGCCCGCGCCCAAGTACGCCACGAGCCCGCTACTCCGCCTCGCGGGTTTGGAACCGCTGTTCAAGGAGCAGGTGCGTCCGAGCAACGGTGCCGACAGCTGCAACGCCGAAGACTTTGTGAAGGTGGGCGAACGCTGCAACGTCGCTGGCTCCAAGAAGTTCCTGCGGCTCATCAACGAAAAGAATTACGATGAGGCGCTCGACATTGCCCGCAAACAGGTCGAAGACGGTGCCGACGTGATTGACGTGAACATGGACGATGGCCTCTTGGACGCCACCGCCGAAATGCAGACCTTCCTGAACCTGATTGCATCGGACCCGGCTGTGAGCCGCGTGCCTATCATGGTGGACTCTTCCCGATTCGAAGTCATCGAGGCTGGCCTCAAATGCATCCAGGGCAAGAGCATCGTGAACTCCATCTCCCTCAAGATGGGCGAACAGGCGTTTATCGAGCACGCGCTCACCATCAAGCGCCTGGGGGCCGCCGTCATCGTGATGCTCTTCGACGAAGAAGGCCAGGCCACCAACTACGAGCGTCGCGTGAATATTGCCGCCCGCGCCTACGACATTCTGGTGAAGCAACTGAATTTCGCGCCATCGGACATCATCTTTGACCCGAACGTTTTGACAGTCGCAACCGGCATGGCGGAACACAACGCCTACGCCATCGACTTTATCCGCGCAGTCCGCTGGATTATGGACAACCTTCCCGGCGTGCGCATCTCGGGCGGTCTTTCGAACCTTTCCTTCGCCTTCCGCGGCAACAACTACCTGCGCGAAGCGATGCATACCACCTTCTTGCATTACGCGATTCCCAACGGCATGGGCATGGCCATCATGAACCCCAGCGCGATTATCGAATACAAGACGATTCCGCTGGAACTCCGCATGGCCATCACCGAAGTGCTGTTGAACACGGAGCCGGACGCGAGCGAAGCGCTCATCGAAATTGCAAGCCGCATGACCGCAGCCGCCGCTGCCGCCAAGGAAGCGGGCACCAAGTACGACCCGAAGGCGATTTTCGCCATGAGCACGGGCGCGGGCAGTTCCGACGCGGGTAGCAACAGCGTCGCCGACTCCGCGCAGGCAAAAACCACGCCCGAAGAACGCTTGCAAGAAGCACTCCTCAAGGGAACTTCTACAACGCTCCAGCCCGATTTGATGGAACTCATCAACCGTGGCGATAGCTCGGTCGGCATTATTTCTGGCCCGCTCATGGATGGCATGAACGAAGTCGGTCGTCGTTTCGGCGAAGGCAAGATGTTCTTGCCGCAGGTGGTGAAGACTGCCCGCACCATGAAGAAGGCGGTAGAAATCTTGCAGCCCTACATCGAGGCGGGCAAGGACGCCAACGCTTCTAGCCGCGGAAAAATCGTAATCGCCACCGTGAAGGGCGACGTGCACGATATCGGCAAGAATATTGTCTCCGTGATTATGGCCTGTAACGGCTACGAGATGGTGGACCTCGGCGTGATGGTTCCCGAAGATGTCATCGTGAAGGCGGTCATCGAGAACAAAGCCGACATCTTGAGCCTTTCCGGGCTGATTACGCCTTCGCTGGAAGAAATGTGTACCGTGGCTAAAGCCATGCAAGACGCTGGCCAGCGCATTCCGATTATCGTCGGCGGCGCAACGACCTCGCCCACGCACACGGCCGTAAAGATTGCCCCGTGCTACGAAGGCCCCGTATTCCACGTGCGCGACGCCGCCAGTAATCCGGGCCTCGCGCAAAAGCTCCTGGACCCGGCGACTCGCGAACAAACGATTCAGGAAAACCGGGTCGAGCAGCAGCGCATTCGCGACAAGCAAAACGGCATCCAGACCGAAGCCGCAAGCGCCATGGCCGCAGCAGAGAAGACGCCCCTCGAACGCCGCTACCTTTGCGACTGGAGCAAGTACCAGCCGGTGGAGCCTCCGTTCATGGGCGAAAGCAAGCTCCCGCCGATTCCGCTGGAAAAAGTCATCCCGCTTATCAGCTGGGAATACTTCTTCTTCACCTGGAAAGTCAAGGCCGACCAGGAAGAAGCAAAGAAACTCAAGGCCGACGCAGAAGAACTTATCAAGAGTCTCGCAAAGCCCGAGTATGCGCTGCGTGCCGTGCAGGCGTTCTACCCTGCCGCCGGTACGGAAAATTCCATCAGGTTCAACACGGGCCGTACCGGCACCGACTCCGACTTTGTCGAAGTCGTGACGGCACGCCAGCAGAACCCGGAAGGCACTTGCCTCGCCCTCTGCGACTACGTAGCCCCTGCCAACGCAACGACAGCAAGCGTCTTTAACGCTCCCGCCGGCAAAGATGTTTTCCGCGACATCGTGGGCGCCTTCGCCGTCACCGTGAGCGACGCCTTCGTCAAACGCCTCGAAAAGCTCAAGGCCGAGCAGGGCGGCAGCGACTACGACGTTCTCTTGATGCAGACCGTCGCCGACCGCCTCGCCGAAGCAGGCGCCGAATACCTGAGCCAGGAACTCGCACGCGTAAGCAACTGGAAGGGCATCCGTCCGGCCGTCGGTTACCCCGTGCTCCCGAACATCAAGGAAATCTTCAACATCGCAAAGCTCATCGACTTTGGCAGCGTGGGCATCACCCTCACCGAGAACGGCGCCATGTACCCGCAAGCCTCCGTGAGCGGCCTCTACATCAGTCACCCCGACGTTGACTATTTCCATGTAAAGGTTTAGATTAGAAAATTCTATATTTGTAGCAATGAAAGCCATCCTGATTATTGCTCATCATTGCATTTTGCCCGGGGCCTACAAGGGCTTCGAAGGTATTTTGGACAAACTTCATCATGATTTGCCCGGCACGCGAGTGGCAAGTACGAGCCTGTTGGATTTGGAAAACGACCTGCGCACGCTCCTCCGCGAGGATGTGGAATCGGTGACGCTCCTGCCTTTTTTGCTTTTGAACGGCCAGCATACGAAAAACGATGTTCCCCGTGTGGTCGCGAAATTGCAGGCGGAATACCCGCAGATTCCTATAACGCTTATGCCCTGCCTTGGTGACTGGAAGGAATTTGCAAGCATGGTCGTGGACGGCATCCGCAATGTCCAAAATGATTTTGCTCAAAGTGCCGCAGGTACGACCTCATACCCCAACGCTCCGCAGGAGCGCGCCCATAGCTCAAGCCTCTTCTCCATCGAACTGAATCTCGAAGGCAGGAACGTTCTTGTCGTGGGTGGGGGCCGCATCGCGCTGCGCAAGGTCAAGACGCTCCTCCCGACGGGAGCCCACATTACCGTGGTTGCCCCGCAGCTCGACCCCGAATTTACAACGATATCGTCTATCGTCTTGAAAAGCCGTCCCTATGAGCCGCTCGACCTTCGCGGGATCTTTATGGTCTTTATCTGCACCGACAAGCCCGCCGTCAACGCCCAGGTCTCTAACGACGCCCGTGCCCGCCGCATTCTGGTGAATAATGCCTGTGATTACCTCGACGGCGATTTCATCGTGCCCGCCCGCATGGATTTCGGCGAAAACATCGCCGTGACAGTTTCCACGCAGGGTCGTGCCCCCTCGCTTGCCAAGAAACTCAAGCAGAAAATCCAGGAGGATTGGGGCGAAAGCTTAGTGCAAGTCGAACGGGATTTTTTACATTAAACAATAATCATTCCACATCTAACATTCCACATTTTACACTTGATATGATTATCCGTCCTCGTCGCTTACGCAAGAATGAAACTATCCGCAACATGGTTGCGGAAACCGCAGTGAACCCCGATTCCCTCGTGTACCCGATGTTCGTGGTAGAGGGGGAGGGCATCAAGGAAGAAATCCCCTCGATGCCCGGCCAGTTCCGGTTCTCTATCGATGAAATTCTCCAGGAACTTGAATCCTGCGTCATTGCGGGCATCAAGTCCATCCTCCTGTTCGGAATCCCCAATATCAAGGATGAGATGGCGACTTCGGCCTACGATGACGATGGCATCGTGCAGCGAGCGGTGCGCTCCATCAAGGCGAAGTTCCCCGACCTCTTCGTAATTACGGACGTATGTCTCTGCGAATATATGAGCCACGGCCATTGCGGAATCATCAAGGACGGCGACGTGGATAACGACCCGACGCTCGAACTCCTGGCGAAAACCGCTGTTTCGCATGCGCGCGCGGGGGCGAACATGGTTGCTCCTTCCGACATGATGGACGGGCGTGTGGCGGCAATCCGCGCAAAGCTTGATGAGAATGGCTATGCGGATACTCCCATCATGGCCTACAGCGCGAAGTTTGCGAGCGCCTACTACGGCCCGTTCCGCGATGCTGCCGATTCCGCTCCGCATTTCGGGAACCGCAAGAGCTACCAGATGGACGTGCGCAACGGTCGCGAGGCCCAGCGCGAAGTGGAACTCGACATCGAAGAAGGTGCCGACATCGTGATGGTGAAGCCCGGGCTTGCCTTCCTCGACATCTTGCGCCAGACTGCTGAAATCAGTACTGTCCCCGTGGCCGTCTACAATGTGAGCGGCGAGTACTCGATGGTGAAGGCTGCCGCGAAGATGGGCTGGATTGACGAGAATGCGATTATCCGCGAGAACCTGCTTGCGATGAAGCGCGCCGGTGCCGATATCATCATCACCTACCATGCGAAGGAAGCGCTCGAGAAGGGCTTGCTGTAATTAATCCTTTGACAGGCTCTATGGCTTACCAAGTCCATTGAGCTTGTCGAAATGATCGTTTGAATCAATATGCAACATTCGATAAGCGTGGTTCGGCAGGCTCACCAACCGAGATATGAAAGATGAAACATACAGTAAGCGAAAAACTTTTTGCCGAAGCTAAGAACCTGATGCCGGGTGGCGTGAACAGCCCTGTTCGCGCATTCAGTAATGTAGGTGCGACGCCTCCGTTTATTGCCCGCGCGAAGGGCAGCCACATTTATGATGTGGACGGCAACGATTACATCGACTACGTGGGCAGCTGGGGCCCGATGCTCCTGGGGCATGCGCACGATGCGGTTATCAGTGCGGTTGCAGAAACGGCGAAGAACGGCCTCAGTTTCGGGGCACCGTGCGGGCTCGAATCCGAACTTGCGAAGCTCGTGATGAGCCTTGTGCCGAGTGTCGAGATGATTCGCATGGTGAACAGCGGGACCGAGGCGACGATGAGTGCCATCCGTGCGGCCCGCGGTTTTACCGGCCGCGACAAGATCGTGAAGTTTGAGGGCTGTTACCACGGCCATAGCGATAGCCTCTTGATCAAGGCGGGTTCGGGCATGCTCACGACGGGCAAGCCAAGCAGCAAGGGAGTTCCGGCGGATCTCGCGAAGTACACGCTCACGCTCCAGTACAATGATGTGGCAGGCGTTAAGGAACTCTTCGACAAGATTGGCGACGAGATTGCGGGTGTCATCGTGGAGCCTGTGGCAGGGAATATGGGTGTCGTGCCCGCGAAGCCCGAGTTTCTGCAGACGCTTTCCGCAGAAACCAAGAAGCACGGTGCGCTCCTGATTGTGGACGAGGTCATGACGGGTTTCCGCGTGGGCATCCACTGTGCGCAAGGGCTTTATGGCATTAAGCCCGACCTCACGACATTTGGAAAAATCATCGGCGGCGGTATGCCCGTCGGTGCATACGGCGGCCGGCTCGACGTGATGCAGCAGATTGCGCCGCTCGGCGGAATCTACCAGGCGGGTACGCTTTCGGGGAACCCGGTCGCGATGGCGGCGGGGCTTTCCACTATGCGTGAACTGCATACTCACCCGGAGTACTACGTTCACGCCGAAGCGATGACGAAGCGCCTGATTGCGGGCCTCCAGGATGCGGCAAAGACTGCAGGAATCCCGCTTGCTGCAAACCAGGTGGGTTCCATGGGCTGCATCTTCTTTACGGAAGGTCCGGTCACATGCTTTGCCGACGTACAGAAGTCCGATTTGGAACTCTTCCGCAGGTATTTCCTCGGAATGCTTGAAGAAGGATTCTACTTTGCTCCAAGCCAGTTCGAAGCGATTTTTGTGAGTGCTGCGCATACCGAAGACGAAATCGACCGCACAGTCGAGGCTGCGCACAAGGTTTTCAAGTCCCTCTAAAATTCTATATTTGGCGAAAAAGGTGGAATTTATGCAAATCGTAAAAGTTACTCCGAAATCTGCTGAAATTGAACGCATTTGCGGGCGCGAAGTCGCCCCGAGCAAGGAAATTCACGACAAGGTGATGCAGATCCTTGCCGACATCAAGAAGGGTGGCATCGCGAAGGCGACGGAATACGCCCAGAAGTTCGACGGCCTAAAGGGCAAGAACATCCGCGTGCCGGTTTCGGCCATCGCGAAGTCTGCCGCCAAGTGCCCGAAGGAACTGCAGAAGGCCCTGAAGCAGGCCATCAAGAACGTGCGCGATTTCCACCAGAACCAGATGGAAGAATCCTGGCTCATGCAGGGTGCCGACGGCGTCGTGCTCGGCCAGCGCATCCGCCCGATGAAGCGCGTGGGCCTCTATGTGCCTGGCGGTGCGGGAATCTACCCGAGCACCGTCATCATGAACGCTGTCCCGGCTCTCGTGGCTGGCGTGGAAGACATCGTGGTCGTGACCCCCATCAAGGGCGAAATCAACCGTGCTGTGGCATTCGTGCTGCAGGAACTCGGCATTGAAGAAGTCTACCACATCGGCGGCGCTCAGGCTATCGGCTTGCTCGCTTATGGTGCGAAGGATGCCAAGGGCAAGACCGTCGTGGAGCGCGTCGACAAGATTGTGGGACCGGGCAACGTTTTTGCGGCCATCGCCAAGAAGGAAGTCTTTGGTGTCGTGGACATCGACATGGTGGCTGGCCCCAGCGAAGTGCTCGTGATGGCCGACAACACCTGCGATCCGGACTTCGTGGCGGCAGACCTTTTGAGCCAGGCGGAACACGGTTCCGGCTTCGAGGCGGCCATCTGCATTACCGACAACATGGAAACCGCCCAGATGATTAGCGCCTGCGTGGATATCCAGGTGGAAAATTCCCCGAAGAAGGAACTCCTCGAGAAGGTGCTCGGCAACTTCGGGCGCATCCTCGTGGTGAAGGACTGGTTCGACGGAGTGGAAATAGCGAACCGCATCGCTCCGGAACACCTCGAAGTTATGACCAGCGAAGCGGAATCTATGGCGGCGCAAATCGAAAATGCGGGTGCGGTGTTTATCGGCCCGTGGTCCTCTGAGCCGGTGGGCGACTACTTCGCGGGCCCGAACCACGTGTTGCCTACCAACGGCACGGGCCGCTTCTTCAGCCCGCTCGGTGTGTACGACTTCTTAAAGCGCATGAGCATCATCCGCTACAGCGAGAAGGCCATCAAGAAGAACGCGAAGGCGATTGCCGCCGTCGCGACCGAAGAGGGCTTTATCCACCACGCTGCCGCAGTTCTCAAGAGGCTGTAGAGTCTGTTTCGATAGAAATATGTAAAAGCAAAAAAGCCGGCATTGCCGGCTTTCTTTGTCTCTGTAGGAACCTTATTCGCCGAGGCAGTTGTCCATCGCGGCGATAATCTTCTTCTTGTCCATGTGCTGGCCGATGAACACGAGGCGGATGATGCGGTCACCGTACTTTTCGTCCCACACCTTTACGAGGTCCGGATTCTCGCGCAGCAGGCGCTTCTGCTCTTCTTCGCTCTCGCTGGCGAACCAGGGCCCGAAATTCTGTGCGGAAGCCTGCTTGCCGGCCTGCTCGAACAGGTAGCTGTTGTTGCGTTCGTCCTCGAACCACACGAGGCCCTTGGTGCGGATGATGCTCGTGGGGTAGTTGTCGAGGATCGTCTCGAACTTGTCGCGGACAAGCGGGCGGCGGCGTTCGTACACGAACGTGCTGATGCCGTATTCGTCGCCATGCGGATGGTCCTTGTCGTGGTGGTGGCCGCAATGGCACACGCCGTGCTCGTGGTCGCAGTGGCTGTGATCTTCGTGGTCGTGCTCATCGTCATGGTCGTGATGGTGGTGATGCTCGTGCTCGTCGTGGTCGTCATCATGGTCGTGGTGGTGATGCTCGTGTTCGTCGTGGCCATCATCGTCGTCTTCGGGCTTCGTCTCTTTCATGAGTTCCTTGGCCCAGGCGGCGGAGTTCCCGACCTTCTCGAAGTCGAACTGCTTGGTATCGAGGATGTCCTTCATCTCGACCTTGCCGTAGTTCGTCTCGATCATCTTGGCTTCGGGCTGGAGCGCGCGGACAACCGCCTTCACGTGTTCGAGGTCGTTCTTGCTGATGGAATCGACCTTGTTCATTACGATGGTGTTGCAGAACTCAATCTGCTGGATAAGGAGGTTCGCGATGTCCTCTTCTTCGAGGTCGTTCGAAAGCAACTTCTGGCCGCCCGCGAATTCGTCGGCGAGGCGTGCGACGTCCACCACGGATACGACGTTGTCGAGGTGGCAGGCGAGGGGGCGTCCGTCGCGGCTCTGCAGCTGGCTGCCCGCCATGCAGATGGTCTGCGCGATAGGCACGGGCTCGCAGATGCCGCTCGCTTCGATGAGGATGTAGTCGAACTTGTTCATCTCGAGGAGTTCGGCAATCTGTTCCAGGAGGTCGGTCTTGAGGCTGCAGCAGATGCAGCCGTTGCTGAGCGGCACCACCTTTCCGGAATCTTCCTTCGTGATGTTACCGCCCTTCTCGATGAGCGTCTGGTCGATGTTCACTTCGCCGATGTCGTTCACAATGACGGCGACGTGGTAACCCTGCTGGTTGTTGAGGACAAAGTTCAGGAGGGTCGTCTTTCCGGCTCCGAGGTAACCGGTGAGCAGCGTAATAGGTACAGATTTCATTTTCATATCCTTCGGATGAAAGTTTTTTTTCTAAAAAACGCAGACTGTTCAGCCTGCGTAGTTCAATCGGAATGTCACCCTGGAGCCGTAGGCGATAGGGTCCAGAATGACTTTTTCCAGTTACAATTCCGGCTGCTTGCCGGTGAGGCGCACGAAGATTTCTTCGTACTTCGCGAGCGTGTTCTTCACGACGTCTGCCGGGATTTCCGGACCCGGGTAGGTCTTGCCCCAGTCGAGAGTTTCGAGCCAGTCACGCACGTACTGCTTGTCGAAGCTTTCCTGGTTCTTGCCCACCTGGTACTTGTCAGCCGGCCAGTAGCGGCTGGAGTCCGGCGTGAGCACTTCATCGATGAGCACGGTTTCGCCGTCGATTTCACCGAATTCGAACTTGGTGTCGGCGAGGATGATTCCCTTGCTGGCAGCGTAGTCGCGTGCCTTCGTGTAGATGTCGAGGGACATGCTCTTGAGTTCGGTGGCGACCTTTTCGCCCACGATGTCGAAGGTCTGTTCGAAGCTGATGTTCTCGTCGTGGCCGACGTCGGGCTTGGTGCTCGGCGTGTAGAGCGGAGTCTCGAGCTTCTGGCAGAGCTGCAGGTTGGAGGGGAGCACGTGACCGCAGATGCGGCCCGTCTTCTGGTAGTCCTTCCAGCCGGAACCCACGATGTAGCCGCGCACGATGCATTCCACGGAGTGGCGCTTGGCCTTCTTCACGATCATGGAACGGCCGCGCAGGTAGTCGGCGTGCTTCTTGAGCACTTCGGGGTATTCGTTCACATCGGCGGTGATAAGGTGGTTCTTCATGCCGAGGTGCTTGAACCAGAACAGCGAAAGCTGGTTGAGGATTTTGCCCTTACCAGGGATCGGGGTGGGGAGCACCACGTCAAAAGCGGAAAGACGGTCGCTGGCGACCATCAGGAAGCTGTCGCCCAGGTCGTACATGTCGCGTACTTTGCCCTGGTGGAACAGCGGAACTTCGGTAATGGGGGTATCAAATTTTAGACTCATAGTGTCCCCAAATATAGCAATTTACTCGACTTGCTATTCGACTTTTTCGGGCCAGGGGTGCTTGGGGTAGCGGCCTCGGAGTTCCTTCCGGACTTCGGCGTAGGTATTCTGCCAGAATCCGGTCAGGTCCCAGGTTTTCTGGATGGTGCGGAAATTCGGGGCGAGGATGTCGTAGCGGACTTTTAGCTTGCCATCGGCGATTCGGTGTTCGCCGCGGAGCTGCATCAGGTCTTCGATTCGGGCGGATATTTCGACCAGTACGCCGTCTACGCTCTGGACAGACTTCCCGTCTTCGCTATTGTTGACGGGCTGGTAGCTATAGCGTGCGCGTTTGCCGTTCGGGAGCATGTAGTGGTCAGGGAAGGTCTTGTTGAGCCAAGGCAACATGGATTTGCCGAAATAATCTTCCACGATACCCCGGTAGCGGTCCTCGTTGATATCGCGCAGCAGGAATTTCCCGCTGGTAAGTTCGTCGAATATCAGTTCCATGTCCTCGTCGTTGAATTCGGGAAGCCCGTATTCGGGGTATAGCTTCGCGGCGAGTCGCATCTTGGTGAGGAGAGTCTGGACATCCTCGGTGAGGTAGCGTCCGCTCCAATTTTCCTTTTCGATTTTTTCGCTCCAGGCGACGGCTGTAAGTTTTTTCAGTTCGTCGAGAACTTTCGGCGATGCTTCCTGCGTGAGGATTTCCTTGCGTGAAAGTTCGGTGCGGTCTCCGTCTGCGTTTGCCGTTTCGCGGATCTCGATACCGATGAACCGTTCCTGCCCGTTTCTCCAAAGGAGCTCGTAGCGGGTGGAGGCGCTTTCGCCTTCGAGCATCTCCTTTGCGATGGGGGCGTAGAGGTTGACCTTGAGTTCGGACTTGGTGGTCCCGGTACGGAGCATGCAGAGGGCAAGGATCGCATAGGGCGGTTCTGCAACCTGTAAACGGATGACGCTCTGGTTTGCGAGTTTGTATGCACTTCCGCTTGGGGTGGCAAGTCTGTCGGGAAAGGCTTTCAGAAGCTGCTTGCAGACAAAGGAATGGTTCCCGTCTGCCGATTCCGACGGGGCTAAGGTGTCCCTGTAATCGCGCAACTGACGGAGCGTAAACATGACTTCGCGAGGTGCTGCCGCTGTCTTTGATAGCGTATCGGCTGCGAGCGTCAGAATGTCGTAGGCGATTTTGCTTTTTTGCAAAAATTCGGTGCCGGAATGAATCCAGGCTAGAGCGGCAAGCAACAAGTCGGGAAGTTCGCTCTTGCTTTTTGCGGAAGCGAGGAGCAATGCGAGCGGGATGTTTGAAACAGGAGTGCGGATGGCCTTGAGACCTAGTTCGGTAATGGCGCCGTCCTTGAGCATTCCGAAACCTTCGAGGAGCTTGGTCGCCGCAATTTCTCGGGCTTCTGGAATTGCCGTCGGGAGCGTTATTCCTGTCCCTGCGGAGGAGGAAATCTCACGTTCTAGCGCCGCTTTTTGCAGCAACAGTTCCGAGGGCTCTATCTGAGTGACTTCGGGGACGATTCCGCGCGGCATGCGCTTTTCGCTTTCCTCGCTCCACAGGCGTATGGCGCATCCGTTCTGCGTGCGTCCGCTACGGCCGCTTCTCTGGATGGCGTTCTGCATCGAGATGGGTAGCGTGCGGAGAACATTTACCTTTTCGCTGTCGTCGTAGAGGCTCACTCGTTCGATACCGCTATCCACGACGCCCGATACGTTCGGGACGGTGATGGATGTTTCCGCGATGTTCGTTGTGAATATGACCCGCGGGCGTTCGGTCGTTTCGAAAATGCGGTCTTGCGTTTCGCGGTCCTGTCCGCCGTAGAGTTCCAGGAATTCGGCGCTGTTTTGTCCGAGCGCTTCTGCGGCGGCGCTGTGGCAGCGGGCGATTTCGGCCTTGCCCGGCAAGAACACCAGGGTGGTCTGCCAGATATGGTTGTGGTAAAGTGTCTTGAGCGCCCGCACCACTTCGGCGTCGATGCCCACGCCCGATGTAAGCGACGTTCCCGTGGCGGGGGCCTGGTGGATAATTTGCACGGGGTAGAGCGGGTGGCCGAGCGTGAGGCATTTGACGCCGAGAACCGCTTCGAGTTCCTCGCGGTTCAGCGCCGCCGACATCACTGCAATCCTTGGCGCAGCCTTCTCCGGCTCTTGCTCTCGATTGACGGGGTTGGCCGGGGTCTTTCGATTGAAAAACGCGAACAGCAGGTCCATGTCGGCCTTGCGCTCGTGGTATTCGTCGAATACGATCCAGTCTGCATCCATTTTCCCGTGCAGGAGTTCCTGCAAGAAATTTCCGTAGGTCTGGAAGAGGATTCGCGTCCCCGCGCTCTTGCAGCTATCCTGCCTGAACTGGTAGCCGACGGTCTTTCCGCAGGGTTCTCCGTGCAGCTTCGCCGAAAATTGCGCCAAAGCTAACGCCGCAATCCTGCGCGGTTGCAAAACGACAACGCGTCCTGTGCAGTGCTTGCTTAAAAAGTAGGGGATGAATAGCGATTTTCCCGATCCCGTGGGAGCTTCGACAAGCAGGTTGCGCGACTCCAGGAGGGCCGCTTCCAGCTTGCCTTTTTCTTCGGCGAGGGCGAGGTCTTTGTAGGTCATTCAGCTCTAGTCGAGAGAAATGGACCCATTACCTCGGGTACTTGAGCTTTTCGCCGGTGGCAACGTCCATGTAGGGCGGTTTGCCTTCGCGGAACTTCTGGTTGATGACCAGGTTTTCGATGCGGCGGCGCAGTCCCTGTTCCGTCTTGCAGAAGAAGTACACGACCTTGTTGGTGCCCGGCACGAGGAACATGGCGAGCTTGTACTTCTGCTTCACCGCACGGCGGAAGAACATCATGTCTTCCTTTTTCGGCATCACGAGGTTGCTTCCTTCCTTCGTTTCGCAAATCATGTCGGCATCGGCGAGGAGGGCCTTCGACTTTTGCTTCAGGGCCGCGAAGTTCGGTGCGGTGTTTTTCTGGATGGTTTCAAGGTTGAATGCGCCGCCGCCTTCCTTGAGGGCCTTGCGGAGTCCGCGGAAAGCAAAAATGGCAAGAACGATGACAACGACTGCGATGAGCCAGGGCCAGTAGTTTGCAAGAAAATCAAGCATGGAAACCTCGGTGCTTCTCAAATTTTTGACGCTCCAAATATAGAAAAGGATAAGGCGTTTGGTGTGGGTTGCGGGCTTCGGAGAGGCGAATTTCTATATTTTGTAAGGTGAACCGAATTCGTAAAGTCGTATACATGGTCCTTTTCGCGCTTGTCTCGGCTGCATTTGCGGCTGCGGATTCGGCGTCTGCCGGTTGCGCGGATGGCCTGGTGGTCGCTTCGATCAACTTCGAAGGGCTCGTGCATACGAACTCCCGCGTGGTGGAGCGCGAACTCGTGAACCGCGTAGGGGAGCCTTTTGCTGCCGAAAAGTTCGAGGCTGAAAAGCTCCGCCTGCAGGACCTCGACCTGTTCACCGAGATTTCCGTTTCTTGCGAAAAGGCCGGTGAGCCTGCCGAACCGGGTCTTGTAAAACTCACATATTCCTTCAAGGAAATCTTCCGCTGGATTCCGGCACCCGCGGGCAAGAAGACCGACCGCGACGGTCTGATGCTCGGAGCCGCGCTTGCGAACATCAATGTGGCGGGCGAAGATATTCGGCTTGAGGTGCAGTACCGCACGACGGTGGACCCGTTCTTCGACAAGAACGAGGCCGCCTTCTATGCGAGTTCCCCCTACCTGTTCGGGCTTCCGCTCGGGTGGAACTTCGAATTCCTCTTGACCGACAGCTACGACAACATCCGGGGTTTCCAGGAAAAAAGCGTCTTGCTCGACCTGGATCTGGAATACAAGTTCTTGCCGCACCTGTCGATGCTGGGGACTGCCGCCTACCGCCGGTTGAGGGACTTTGCGAATCTTCCAGAATTTGGACTTGGCTTTGCTTTCGATTATCGTGACAGCAAGCTTGATACGCGCGATGGCGTGTATTTCGAATATATGCTTACGCATGTGGGTGCGGGTGAAGAATATGTTGCGTGTAGCGCCAATATCGAATCGGACGAATCAGGTGGACCGGTCGAAACGGAATCGCGCTTTTGCAACAGGGATAACGGCGAGAACTACTGGGAACTCCTGGCCGATGCGCGTGCCTACAAGACCTTCGGGCGCTTTGTAACAGGTGCGACGGCGCTCGTGCGTTACCGTCCGGGCGAGGTGAAGTTCTATGATTATTACTACCATGGCGGTGCCAATACGTTCCGCGGGCACGAGGCCGACTCGGGCTCTCTCGGCGTCCACGAGGCACTCCTTACGTTCGAAGAAAGGTTCGTGCTTTTGGAACGCCGTTCCGCAAGTATTGCCGGCGTGAACTTCTTCTATGGGGTGCAACTTGTGGCCGGTCTCGACGGAAGCCTGCTCTGGGACAGGGGCCGCCCCGGCTGGGACGATTACGAGGGCGCCGTCTATGGCGGTGTGCATCTCGTGATTCCGGCACTCGACCGCATCCGCTTCGAGGTCGGCTACAGTCCCGACAGGGGAGAACCGGTGTTCTATTTCGGGCTGTTCGACAAGGTGACATCATCCAGGTGGCGCAGTCGGTAAATGGTTTTCTGCGAGCCGGAACACTTGACTATTTCATACATAAATGTTAAATTTGCGTTACTTTTTGAAGAATAAATAGAGAGTAAATAAAATCGGGCTCGACGTGGGCCCCTGGAGTATAAATGGCTATTAACTATCTCGATCTCCCTATCGGACGCAAGTATCCCTATGAAGTGGATTGCGTCGTGGAAATCGGCAAGGACACGAACCTCAAGTACGAGTACGATGAACGTCTGCATGTGTTCCGCCTGGACCGTTGCCTGCTCAGTTCGATGAGCTATCCTTGCACCTACGGATTTATCCCGAGCACCAAGGCAGACGACGGCGATGCGCTCGATATGCTCATCTACAGCCCTGCTTCCATGATGACGGGTTCCGTCTGCACCTGTCGCGTGATTGGCGCTCTCGACATGACCGATGGCGGCAAGAAGGACTACAAGGTGCTGGGCGTGCCGACATTCAACCCGCGCCCCATCAAGGATATCGGCGACGTGGACCAGATGTTCCTGCGCATTACGAAAAACTTCTTCCAGAACTACAAGGAACTGGAAGGCAAGGACGTGCAGATTGGGGAGTGGCAGGATGCCGCGTTCGCCCGTGAACGCGTGATTGCCGCGCACAGGGCCTATTTCCAGAATCAGGTCCAGATTCCCGAGACCTTCTACCAGGAACCGGAAAGCGCGGAACACCTCCCGCCCGACGAACTGATCTGATTGCGTTTGTATAGAAAAATCGCCGGATTATTCCGGCGTTTTTTTGAGGTGTTTTTTTTTGGATGCCTGGAGTGGGGCTTCGGTTGCATGTTGCTTTTTTCGGGTGTTTCTAGTCAAAAAAAATGGCGTTTTATCTAGTTTTTTTTCTATAGCCGTGCTTTTCGATGAAAAAAAAGTATATTTAGGCCATAGTTAATCAGTAAACATAAACTCTTATGAAAGGAGAACAAATGAAAAAGTCCCTTCTTGCAGTTATCGCTGCAACGCTTGTGCTTTCGTCTGGTGCCTGGGCAGGATTCTCTGTCCATGTGGATAACAGGAAGTCTGAACGCCGTAGCGATCCTCCTCCTCCGCCGCCGCGCGAACGCCTGGAATGCCGTTTCGAGAAGCCGGACTGCCGTCCCCGTGACCGCAGTTTCCGACTCGATTACCGCAACCGCCGTGTTCAGGTTGAAGGCCGCTGCGAACGTGGCGATGCCGAAGGCCGTTTCGATTACTACTGCAATGACGGTACCCGCTGGATGATCGTTGACTTCCACCGCAACCGTCCGGAACGCGTCGACTGCCTCGATCCGCGCCGTGGCCGTATGTTCGCCGCACGCAACGTGCGTGAATGCGTCGACATCCACGACCGCTAGTCTATCCTAAATTTTATAGACGGCCCCTCCCGTACGGAGGGGCTTATTTTATTCAAAATGAAGGGACGGCTACGGTGAAAAGGAGAAGGCCCCCGCGGTTGGCGGGAGCCTTCAAGTCGGGTATCTATAAGCCGGGTTCTGTACCCCTTGCGGGGCGATGACCATCTCTCTGGGCCAGTCGTTACCGACCGCCTCAAGCGACCTACCCGGATATCCAACAGCCGCGGGCCGCAGCCGGTCCTTGCGGACGGATTCCTGCTTGGTCTTGCACCGGATGAGGTTTACCGTGCCGTCCCTGTCACCAGGAACGCGGTGAGCTCTTACCTCGCCATTTCACCCTTACCTTGCTCAGGCTTGCGCCCGAACCTGGCGGTTTGCTTTCTGTTGCACTGTCTGTCGCGTTTCCGCGCCTGGACGTTATCCAGCATCCTGCCCTGTGGTGCCCGGACTTTCCTCCAGCATTGCTGCCGGCGGCCATCCGCTACCCGCAGGCAAATTTAGAAAAATGGCATGGTTCGTGCAAGATGCGTATTTTCTATATTGTGCGTGTGCGTTTCTTGATTGCTTTTTCATTTCTTTTACTGCTTGTGGCTTTTCCCGTGGCGGCCGAATTGCCGGTTGCGGATTCTACTTCCCTTTTTCATGTGGATAGCATCGTCTACGATATCGGCGATGCGTTCGACGATTCCAAGGTGCATACCAAGTACGATGCGCTTGCCTATCGCTTCTTGAACTGGATCCATATCGAGACCCGCGAGCACACGGTCCGCAAGCTCCTCCTTTTTAATCAGGGCGATTTGGCGAATCTCGACCTGATGCTTGAATCGGAACGCTTCCTGCGCGAGCAGCGTTTCTTGAGCGACGCCTCCATTACGGTCTCCGAGGATGGCGGGAAAAACATCGTGAATGTGCATACGAGCGACAACTGGACGCTGACGATTCCGGTTAGTTTCGGGTTCAGCGGCAGCGAATGGAGCTACGACAATTTCAACTGGGGTGTCGGCGTGCAGGAAAGCAACTTCCTCGGCCTCGGCCAGTTGCTCGGGTTCTATTTCGGGCATAACGAGTTTCGCGACATGTGGCAGGTGGAATACGGCGACCCGCATTTCATTTTCCGCTACAACCATCTCGATTTTCTCTACAGCTACAATACCGACGGCTACCTCGCGAGCTGGCAGATGTATGTGCCGTTCCTCAGCCGGAGCGTGAACCAGTGGGCCTACACGCTTGCAGGCCTCAAGAACGAGAGCTATTACTACGTTTATGGCAGTGGCGACATGCCTGCCGGGGCAGTTGAGTACCCGACGGACAAACCCCTGGATTCCTTGCAGAAATATAACGGCAAGAAAACGGTCGAACTCATGCAGGTAAAGAAGTTCGTGAGCGACTCGCTGAGCTTCAGGATTAGCCGTTCCTTTGGCGGAACGCAGCGTAAGATTTACCTCGGTGCGACTTACGACTACCGCAGGCTTACCGCGAGCAAGGGAGAACTTTCGCGGTACTTGTTCACCGATGGCGAAAAGTCCTATGCCATCGATTCGGCCTCGGCATGGAACGAATGGCTTCCGGAACGCAAGGATTCGAGGCTCGGCGCTTACGTTATGTATTCGAACCTGCGCTACGAGAAGATCCGCAACTTCCACAATGCGAAGTGGACCGAGGACGTGGATCGTGGCTGGACGGCGAAGGTGCAGGTTTCCAAGAACTACGAGCAGATCGGGGCTGCCGATAACGACATCCGGTTCGATTTCTGGATGAATCTCTACCTCGGTTTCGGCATGCACCACCTGACTCTTTCGTCGAATGCGCATTTTTACCTGGACCATGGCGAAAAGCACGACTTTTTCGGCCGGCTCAAGGGAGAATACATTTTCCACCCGAATGACCGGTTCTCGACGGTGCTGACCGGGCTTGCCGACTTCTATGACGATGCGCGCCTTGGCTACCAGCTTTCGCTGGGCGGCTCCGACGGCTTTGTTGGTTTCCCGACCGGATATTACACGGGACAGGCGAGGGTCTACGGCAGCCTTGAACAGCGCTGGTTCCCGCGATTCGAAATTCTCACGCTGGTTCCCGTTTTTGTCGGGTATGGAAGCATCGGCGAAACGGCGTGGAACTTCTCGGATATCAACCGCGACGACCTGGTCTATGTGCTTGGGCTAGGCGTTCGATTTGTACAGACTAAGTCCATCTCCAGGCTGGTGAACAAGGTCGACGTGAGTGTGCCCCTGAACGGGGAGCGCAAGGGGGATCTGCATTACTCCATTACGACGAGCTACTCGTTGTAGCGTCTCCCATCCTTTTGTATATTTTCGATTATGGATGAACAAAAACAAAACGAGGTCCGTTCCCTAGCGCGCAAGATAAAGTCCATGTTCCTGCGTGTAGAGGTCATCATCGGCTTTTTTGCGATGGTGGCGGGCATTGTCGTTACGGTGATGGTCTGGAACGAGGGCTACTTCGCGGGTGCGCTGATGATGGTGCTTACGGGCATCCTCAACATGTTCCTCGCTGTCAAGGAACTGGTTGCGCCGACGGACGGCATCCTGCATTGGCAGGCGGTGTTCTTCATGATAGTGCGCCGCGCCATGTTCTTCTTGAATATCGCGCTCCTTGCGCTTGTGCTCGGCACGTTCACCAATTTGATTTAATTGCTGCTCGAAACGCGCATGCCTAGTGCACGCCGTCTTCGTTTGCGAATTCCTTTTCGCCGTACCAGGCCTGGATTTTCATGCGGGCGCTTTCGTCGAATGAACCCGAATCCTTCAGGATGTGTTCTGCCGTTTCGAGCGTCTGGCTGATGAGTTCCTGGTCGGCGATCCAGTCGAACCAGCGGAACACCCATGCGCCGCTCTGTTCGTTGCCTTCGAGGTTGCCTGCGCCGCGGTTTTGCAGGTCGAGTTCGGCAATCTCGAAGCCGTCTTCGGTTTGCGAGAACTGCGATAGCCGTTCTATGCTGGAATCCGCCGCGTCGCCCTCGGGAATCATCAGGAAGCACCATGCCTGGGCATCGCCCCGGCCTACACGGCCGCGCAGCTGGTGCAGCTGCGCCAGACCGAATCGGTCTGGCTGGTCGATGACCATGAGGTTCGCGGCGGGCACGTTCACGCCGACTTCGATGACGGTCGTCGCTACGAGAATGTGGATTTCGCCTTTCGCGAATCTTGCGATGATGGCGTCGCGCTGCGCCTCGTCCATCTGGCCGTGGACTCCCGCGACCTTGAGCGTTGCTCCTCCCGGAATGGCGCGGCCCGGCCCCGCGATGTAGTTCCTCAGTTCATCGACAATTTCGTCGACGCTCCGGGCGCTACCTTCCTCGTCCGTGCCGACGCGGCTCGCAATCCAGTAGCAGAGGTTCCCGCCGGCGGCTTCCGTGCAAATGAATTTCTTCATGTCGTCGCGCTTGCTTGCGTTTACGAGGCGCGTCTTGATGGGCTTCCGGCCTGCGGGCTTTTCCTTGATGCTTATGACCTTCAGGTCGCCATAGAGCGTCATCGCGAGACTTCGGGGAATGGGGGTGGCGCTCATCACGAGCATGTCGGGGTAGTCTCCCTTGGCAAGAAGCGCTTCGCGCTGGCCTACGCCGAAGCGGTGCTGTTCGTCGATGATGACGAACCCGAGCTTCGCGAATGTGACATCCTTGCTGAACAGCGCGTGCGTGCCGATGACGACGTTTGCAAGTCCCATCTGCAGTTCGCCGAGGATTGTCTTCTTTTCTGCGGCGGGGGTGGCGCCTACCAGCAGGCGCACGCTGAGCCCTGCCGCGTCAAAAAACGGCTTGAGGCTCTTGAAGTGCTGCCGCGCGAGGATGTCGGTCGGGACCATGAGGGCGCATTGTTCGCCCGCGCCGCATACGGCCATTATCGCAAGCATCGCTACAACTGTCTTTCCGCAGCCGACGTCGCCCTGCAAAAGCGCGTGGAACTGCTTTTTGCCGTTGAGCCCCGCGACAATCGTGTCGAGAGCCTCTTCCTGTCCGCGCGTGAGCGAGAACGGCAACCTTGCTTTTGCGGCCATTACCGTCCCGAGGTCGATTTGGCGCTCGTGACCGCGCAGTTTCTGGTTCTCGCGGCGCTTGACCATGCGCAGGCAGAACGGCAGTAGCTCGAGTACCTTGAGTTCGCGTTTCGCCTTGTAGATCGATGGGAAATCCTGCGGCTGGTGCAGCGTGCGGAGATTCGCCATGACGGGCGCGAAATGCAGGTAGTCGGTCAGTTCCCTGGGGCATAGCCCGGAGAGCGTGAGTCCCGGGAAGTTGAAAACCGTCTTGTAGAGACCGCGGAAGAACTTCTGTTCCATCCGGGCTTCGCGGCAGGCTTCGCTGATGGGGTAGATGGGCTGGATGCAGCCGTTGAATTCTTCTCCTTCGTCGATAGGCTGCAGGTCGGGATGCGTTATTTGCAGTCCGCGGTATTCACCGACCTGGCCCGTGACGAGCCAGCGGGTGCCGTTCTTGATTTTCCTGGCCCAGAAACTCGTGCCTCGGAAAAAAAGCAACTGGATTTCGCCGGAGCCGTCGGTGAGGGTGGCGATAAATCTGGAACTGCGCCCCCGCACGATTCCGGAACGGCTGATGGTGCCGATAAGCACGACCTTTTCGCCCGGATGGCAGTTGCCGATGGTTGAAACCTTGGTCTGGTCGAGGTAGGTGCGCGGTATATTGTAGAGGAGGTCCGCGATGGAGACTAGCCCCGATTTACGGAGAGCCTCGACGCGTTTGGGGCCGAGTCCTGGAAGCTGTGAAATTTCCATGGGTGGAGCCTTCTTGCTTGCGCGTTACTCGCTCTCGGCGGGGCCGGAATCCGGAAGGCTTTCTCCTTTTTCGGCACGGAGTTTCGCCTTTTCGCGGGCTGTCTTGCCGATAAGGTTCGTGTTCTTCCAGGTGAAGAGCCTGACTTCTTTGCCCTGGTCGTCGTACATCTTGACGCCCTTCGTGTCGATGGCGGCGATGAGCGCCTGCGTCTTCTTGACAAGGTCGTTCGCGCGGTCGACGAGGTCCTTCGTGTTCAGGAGCTTGTCCACGGCGGGGGTGCTCTCGATGGTTGCGATAATCTGTTCGGCCTTCTTCGTGCCTTCGGTGATGGCGTGGATGGCGCTGTCGGCCTGCGCAATTTTCTCGTTGAGGGCGTCCGTCGTCACCTTGACGGTCGTGTCCACCTGGTTTGCCATGTCGGCTACGGAATTCGCCGCTTGGTTCAGCTGTCCTACAAGCTGTTTGATGGCGGGGGAGAGCTTGTCGAGAGTCTTGTCGGCATTGTCGAGGATCCCTTCGGTCGTCTGCATCACGGTCTCGTAGATTTCCTTTACGGACTTGTGGGTGGAGTCGCCCTCGGTAATGAGCGTGATGACCTCGCGCACGTGGTTAAGCTGTTCGTTGACGTCTTCCATGTAGCGGAGCGCCTCGGCGATGCCGGGCTCGAAGTTGCCCTGGTGGATAAAGTCTTCGGGGAGGACCTTGCCGTTCTTGTTCGGGACGATTTCGAGCCTGCGCTGGCCCATGATGGCGTAGTTCACGTTGTTGAACTTCGTGCCCTCGCGGATGGTGCGGGGCTCGTCGAACTTGATTTCCACGCGGGCGCGGTCGCCCATCCAGGTCACCTTACCGATGGTGCCCACGGTGTAGCCGCGGATGACCACCGGGTCTTCGGGCTGTAGCGACCCGAGTTCCTTGAAGTCGACGTAGGCCTTGTAGGTGACCTTTTCGTGTGCCTCGAACATGCCGTAGGCGATGCCCGCGAACAGCCCGAGTAGGGCGAGTAGCGAAAAGTAGCCGATAGCCTTGTCCGAAATTTTCATGTGGTGAAATTTAACAAAAAAACGAGAAAAAGGCGCGATTCGCGCCCGAAAAAACATATATTCCTATGTAGTGAGGTGTGCTCTATGGGTCCAGGAAAATGTCTTTGGCGTTCAGTTTCGATTTTGGCTTTCGCGTGCACGGTTGCCTTTGCCGAGGAATCCCCGCGCGATACCTTCGGCATCGAGAAGTTCTATCCCACGAAGTCGGGTACTGTCGAATGGAATTCGGCGCATTGGGCGAACGGCCATGCGCGCGGTATCGAATGGGATGGCGATGCCGACGATCCGCTGGAATGGACGGACAACCGTAGCGCGGGCGACGCGTCTCCCTTCTTCAAGATAGACGGCAAGGGTGTCATGCAGATGATGAGTTCCGGCCCGCGGTTCCACATCAACAGTCAGACGTCTCGGGCCGCAAAGAAGCAGTTCTATCGCGACGTGGAGTTTACCGCCTACTACCGCAGGGGCGAGGCTTCCGCAAACGGCCCCGACTACGGCGGCATGGTGATCGGCGTGCGGAGTGGCGCGCTTGGGCATGCGAGCGGCGGGGGCAACAACTGCGACGCGAGTACTTACTACGCACGCTTCCGGCACGATGGCAAGTGGGATTTCGAGAAGGAATGGAAACACCCCGGCAGCTACTACCAGAGCGAGGGCGTGATGGGCAAGCAGACGCCTCTCTGGGGCGGCGCGAAGCTCCCGACGGGGCGCTGGATCGGCATGAAGTTTATTGTGTACAACATAACGGATGCATCCGTGAAGCTCGAACTCTACATCGATTCCACCTCGAACGGCGAGCCCGCTAACGCGAAATGGGAGAAGGTCGGCGAGGCGCTCGACGAGGGGAAGGACTGGTCCGGGGCTTCGGGCGGGGCCGCGAAAATCGACGGCTGCAAGGATTATAACGGTCTCGAGGACGCCCTCGCGCCTATCGTCGAGGGCGGGGGAATAGCCCTGATGCGCACCGACGGCAACCAGAGCAACGTGGTCCAGGGCGAATATAAATATGTAAGTATCCGCGAAATCGACCCGGAGGGCTCGTTCGGGGATGGTCCGACCTCCATCCGCCGTTCCCCCTACACGTACAGGGGCGTTTTTCCCTCGAAAGCGGCCAAGTTCGACCTCAAGGGCCGGTCCGTGTTGACAAAAAGGCCTCGTTTTCTATATTTGCCGCACCGATTTTAGTCGGAACCCTCCCGGAGCCAATGTCGGTAGCCGGGCGATAGACCAAAGGGACTCATTATGAGACAATACGAAACGATGGTTATCATCGACGCTATGATCTCTGACGACGCCATCAACGCTGAAGTCGAGAACATCGGTGCCATGATCACCAACGGCGGCGGTGAAATTCTCCGTCGCGACGACTGGGGCAAGCGCAAGCTCGCCTACACCATCAACAAGCGCCAGCACGGCTACTACGTGATTTTCTACTACAAGGCCGAAGCCTCTGTGGTGGCGAACATGGAAGCTGCCCTCAAGCTGAACGAGAACGCTCTCCGCTGGATGACCCTCGCTGATTATCCGATGAGCGAAATCGTCTACAACCAGGATATGGCTCAGTCCACCGAGGAAATCATCCCGGTCGACGCAGAAGAAGGGGAGGCTGAATAATGGCTTTTGAAGACAAGAAACAGGCTCCGCGTATCCGCCGCAAGAAGACTTGCTGGTTCACGGAAAACAATGTCAAGTTCATTGACTACAAGGACGAGAAGACTCTCCGTCGCTTCATCTCTGAACGTGGCAAGATTATCCCGCGTCGCATCTCCGGCACGTCCGCCAAGTACCAGCGTATGCTGAACGAGGCTATCAAGCGCGCCCGCCAGATGGCCATTCTCCCGTTCGTTTCGGACAGCCTGCGCTAAGGAGGAACTAGACTATGGAAATTATTCTTAAAGCCAATGTTCCCCACTTGGGCAAGATGCTCGACGTCGTGAAGGTGAAGGACGGCTATGCCCGTAACTTCCTCTTCCCGCGCAAACTCGCCGTCCGTGCTACCAAGGAAGCCAAGGCCCAGATCGAAAGCAACCGCGCCGCCCTCGAGGCCCAGTTCCAGAAGGAACTCGCCGCCGCCGGTGACGTCGCTGCCAAGCTCTCCCAGGTTTCTGTCAACCTCGAACGCCGCGTCGTGGAAGGCGAACGTCTGTACGGTTCTGTGACCGCTGCCGACATCGCCGATGCCATCACCAAGCAGGGTGTCAAGGTCAGCCGTGCTCAGGTTGCCCTCGAAGAGCCCATCAAGCAGCTCGGTGTCTACACTGTCACCATCAAGGTGTTCAGCGACGTAGAAGCTCAGGTCAAGGTTTGGGTGGTCGCTGAGAAGTAATAATTCTCGCAACTACAAAAACTTTTAAAAGTCGCTCCTGTTATGGGGGCGATTTTTGCTATTTTAAGGCTATATGCGTAAGTTCGCTCTTTCATTTGTGGCCTGCGTGGCCAGTGTCTTTGTGGGCCAGTCCCTTGCCCAGCCCCGCGACCTGTTCGCGGAGTTCGAGGCCGAAAACGAGGCTGCCCAGGAGGTTTCCAGTTCCTCGGTGGTGTTATCCTCGTCGAGTGTCGCCGTTTCTTCTAGCGCGGTTGCCTCGTCTTCCAGCGTACCCGTTTCGCCGTCGAGCGCCCCGCTCTCGTCTTCTGCCGAACAGCCTGCCGCTCCGGCTGATTCTGCTGCCCCCGCGGTTGCCGACACGACCGCCCCCGCTGTGGCGGACACGGCTGCTCCTGCCGATACGGCGGTTGCCGACTCCGCTGCCGGCGATTCCGCGATGCAGATGACTCCCGAGGAGGCATACGCTGCAGAGATGAAGAGGCTTTCCGAAGAGAACCGTATCCGCGATTCGCTTGCTGCCCTCAGCTCCAGCAGTTCCGAACAGCCGGCTCCGGACATCTCTTCCAGTTCCATGAGCCGCCGCGACCTTCTCGGTCCGGTGAAGGTGTCCAAGGTCTACGGCATTGACGAACTCAAGGGCCGTTACAAGAGCCCGCGCAAGGCGCTGTTCATGTCGCTCGTGGTTCCTGGTTCGGGCCAGCTCTACGTGGGCGGGTCCACGTTCACCTATGTCCGCGGTGGCGCCTACCTCGCGCTCGAGGCCGCCCTTTGGACCAGCTGGGGCTATTTCTCGGTCTACAAGTATAACGACCAGGTCGACAAGTACAAGAAGTTCGCGAAGAAGCACTATTCCATTGGCCGCTACGAGGCCGGCATGCGCGAACTTTACGGCCAGCTCTCGGACGAGACGGAAGAATCGCGCTTCGAGACCCGCTACATGAACAGCCGCGAGGCGTTCTGCGAGGCCATCTATGGCGATGCGGGCAACTCGGGATGCTACACGGCGGGAAGGCTCTTCTATAAGGACAAGGCGCATACGGACCGGTTCTCCGTCTCGAACGCGTCGGCGCTGGAAGATGCTTCGCTTGGCGATGAGACCAAGGCGGTGGGCGCATTCTTCGATGCTTCCGCCCTGTTCCAGCAGATTTCTGACAAGACCTATGTGCTCGGCTGGGACGATGTGGAAGACCCGGCGGTGGCCATCAACCTTGGGCTCGAGGACGACGAACTGGAAGACGGAATCGTCCCGCTGGGAAAGTCGTCCAACATGGACAAGTACCGTTCCATGCGCAACAAGGCGAACGACTACGCCGATTTGCAGGTGTGGTTCTTTGGAGGTCTTATCCTCAACCATATTATCTCGGCGGTTGACGCTGCGTTTACGGCCAATGCGCACAACAAGGCGCTCTATTCCGAAGAACTTTCGTGGTACGACCATCTCCACTTCGACAGCTACGTGAACATATTCAACGGACTCGACGTGGGCGTGCAGGCTAGCTGGGGATTCTGATGCGGCTGATCCTGTCGGTTCTCCTGGGAGTCCTCGTTGCCTCGTCTGCCGCTTTTTCGCAGGTCGTGATTTCGGTCGACGAGAGCGTGAGCAAGAACCAGGACAAGAGTCTGTGGTTGGCGTTGGGCGCATCTGCTCTCTTGCCAGGCATGGGCGAACTTTACTTGGGCGAGAAGTCTCTTGTGCGGCCTTTTGTATGGACTGATGCGGCCCTCTGGCTTACGACTTTCGGTTCGTATTTTATTGGCGAAAAATACATCGCTTCGGCGCATTCCTATGCTGTCCGGTATGCGGGACTCACGAGTTCTAGCAAGAAAATCTCGATGCTCAATACGGTGGGCGACTACCGGAGCCGTGGTGGCGTTGCGGGGCAGAATTCCTCGCCCGACATGGACGAGGACTACAACCAGGCGATGATCCGCGCGGGCAAGGATGTCAACAGCGAACTCGACGAGAGCATCCAGTGGGACTGGGGAAGTTCTGACAATCCCGAGACGACGGAACATATCGACGAGTTCAAGAGTCGTTTGCGCCATTACCGTGTTAGCCGCATTATTTTCCAGGTGTCGGTGGGGGCGCTGGTGCTGAACCGCGTCGTCTCCATGCTCGATGCCATGCGCATCTACCGCGCGACGTCCTCCAAATCGTTCACGGAGCGCTTCAAGGTGACCCCCGAGTTCTATGAAGACGGCAGCGGGCTTCTTTTCAATGTGAAATTTTGACCGGGGAATTTCATTTAAATGCAACCATTAGTACCCGATATGCATCTAAATCGCGTGAAAAAGTTTATTGTATTCGTTTTTGTAGCCCTTTTCCTTGCCGCCTGCGGTGGCGAAGATTCCGCTGCGAGCGGTGCGAAGGGTGCTGGTGCTCCGGGCAAGGGCGGCCCGGGCGGGAAAGGCGGACCGGGAGGCAGGCCCGCGCGCGAAATTGCAGTCGAAGGCTATATTGCCGAAGCCCACGAGGGCGGCAAGACGTTCTCTGCGATGGCGACGCTTGAACCCCTCAACAGTGTGGAACTGACCGCGGCAACATCCGGCAGGCTCATGAACCTTTATGCGAAGGACGGCGCCCAGGTGCAGAAGGGCACGCTCCTTGCAAAGATTGACGATTCCGAACTCAGGGCGCAGCTCAAGCAGGCGGAATCGAACAAGCAGCTCGCCCAGCAGAAGTACGACCGCGCGAAGGGGCTCTACGAGAAGGATGGTGCGACGAAGGCCGACATGGAAGCGGCGGAAGCGTCGCTCAAGTCTGCGGAAGCGTCGGTGGAACTCATCAGGGCGCAGATTGCGAAGACCGAAGTTCGTGCCCCGTTCGCTGGCAAGCTCGGCTTTGTGAACGTGTCCGTGGGCGCCTGGCTTACCACGGGGACATCCATTGCAACCCTCAGCGAAGTGAAGAAGTTGAAGGCGAAATTCGCCCTCCCGCAGCGCTATGCATCGGCCCTCAAGCCGGGCGATGCCGTAGAACTCAAGGACGAGGAGCGCAATATTTCTGCAAACGGCAAGGTGAAGGCCCTGGAAGCGGGACTTTCGGAAAGTAGCCGTACCCGCCAGGTGCTGGTGGAAGTCAATAACGCAGGGGGCGAACTCCTTGCGGGTTCTTACGCAAAAGTGAACGTGACTATGCAGGCGGGAGTCGCAAAGAGCATCCCGATTCCGGCCGAGGCGTTCACGCTGGACAAGGACGGCGCCTACGTGTTCGTGGCTACGGGCGGGAAGGCGAAAATCAAGCACGTACAGACCGGGCTCCGCACGCCGATTACGGTCGATGTGACCGGAGGGCTCGACGAGGGCGATACCGTGATTACTTCGGGCCTCATTAGCCTGCGCGAAGGCATTTCTGTGCGCATCCGTGAAATCCGCCACAACGCCGATTACGAAGTGGAGTAAACGCGGATGAGTGTCGCGAACCTTTCCGTACGTCGTCCGGTACTCATGACGGTGATGGCGCTTGTCATCATCCTGCTCGGTGCGTTTGGCGCAAGCAACCTGGGCGTGCGCGAATACCCGAACGTCGACTATCCCTTGATTCAGGTGCGTACCTCGTACCCGGGCGCGAACGCCGCGGTGGTGGAGGCCGAAGTCACCGAAATCTTGGAAGCATCCATCAACAGTGCGTCGGGCATCAAGGCGCTTACCTCCACGAGCCGAGACGGCTTCTCTTTCATCAACATCGAGTTTGAAACGGGAATGGACTTGGAGGCGGCCGCGAACGAAATCCGCGACCGCGTGAGCCGCGTGCGCCGCAGACTCCCTGACGATGTGGACGAGCCGACGGTCTATAAGTCCGATAGCGACAACGACCCGATATTGATGGTGAGCCTCGTGAGCGACAAACTCGACCCGATGGAAGTTTCCGAAATCGCGAACAACTTTGTGAAGGAACGCCTGCAGACCATCAACGGTGTGTCTGAAGTTGCCATCTGGGGCGAAAAGCGCCCGACGGTGCGCCTGTGGATTGACCCGGTGCGCCTGCAAGCTCTTGGCGTTTCGGGAGCCGAGATGTCGGCGGCGCTCAAACGCGGCAACCTGGAACTGCCCTCCGGTTCTATCGAGGGTAGCGAGACGACGCTTTCTATCCGCACGCTGGGCCGCATTCTTGACCCGAAGGCGTTCGAGAACATTGCGGTAAAGACCGCTGCTGACGGTACCGTGATTCGCATCTCCGATGTGGCGGATATCCATTACGAACCGAAGGATACGCGTACCGGGTTCCGCCGCAACGGCAAGAACTCCATCACGCTTGCCCTGATGGCGCAGCCGGGTAGTAACCACGTGGAAATTGCGAACGAGTTCTACAGGCGCGTGGAGGATATCCGCCGCGAGATTCCCGAGGGCGTGCAGGTGCTTTATGGGCGTGATACCTCCATCAACATCCGCGCTTCCATCAAGGAGGTGGTGGAGACCATCTTCATCGCGTTCCTGCTGGTGATTGCGATTATCTTTGCCTTCCTGCGGCAGGCCCGCACGACGCTCATCCCGATGGTGGTGGTGCCGGTGGCCGTTATCGGAAGCTTCTTCGTGCTGTACTTGTGCGGGTTCAGTATCAACGTGCTGACCTTGCTTGCGATGGTCTTGGCGATTGGCCTTGTGGTCGACGACGCCATCGTGATTGTGGAAAATATCTACCACAAGATTGAACGCGGAATGACGCCCAAGCAGGCGGCGGTCGCGGGTACAAACGAAATCTTCTTCGCGGTGATTGCGACATCTGTGGTGCTCATGGCCGTGTTTGTGCCGGTGCTTGCGCTGGGCGGTACTACGGGCTTACTTTTCCGCGAGTTCGTGGCGGTGATGATCGGTACGGTGTTCCTCTCGACGCTCTGTGCGCTCACGCTTTCGCCGATGCTCTGTTCCAAGTTCCTGAGCCGCCAAAAACAGGGCTGGTTCTTCCGCGTTACCGAGCCGTTCTTTGACTGGCTCAACCGCATTTACGCTGTGCTTCTCGGTGGGTTCCTCAAGTTGCGATTCTTGCTTTTCCCGGTAGTGGCGGGCCTCCTGGCTATTGCGTACCTCTGCTTCAACAACATGAGTAGCGAGATGGCCCCGACGGAAGACTCCAACGCGGTCATGGTGAACCTGAACATGCCCGAAGGCGTGACGCTCACGCGCACCAAGCGCATGGCCGATGCCTTTGCCGAAGAAGTCATCGCGCTCATGGATACCAACGAGTATACCGAAATTCAGGCGGGCGCTTGGAACGCGGGCAACTCCAGAATGCGCATATTCCTGAACGCTGACAAGAAGGCGCGCCGCCCGCAGAGCGAAATCGCCCGCAGCATCCAGGTGCTCGGTAATGAGTACCCCGATTTGCGCGTGATGGTTTTTGAACCGCAGAGCATCAGCACGCAGCGCGGTGGACTTCCGGTGCAGTTCGTGTTGCAGGCCCCGAATATCGAGATTCTCCGCACGCTTGTGCCCAAGTTCGAGGAAGAGGCGAGCAAGAGCCCGGTGTTCAGCGTGGTGAACACGAACCTGAGATTCACGAAGCCCGAATTGCATATCGAGATTCTGCGCGACAAGGCGAACGAGGAAGGCGTTTCGGTGAACGACATCGCGCAGGCGGTGCAACTTGCGATAAGCGACCAGAGCTATGGCGAATTTTACAAGGACGGACGCCAGTACGATATCATCGGTGCGGTGGGTTACCAGTACAGGAGCATGCCCGAGAACATCGCGATGCTCACGGTCAAGAACGCGAAGGGCGAACTTGTGAGTCTCGATAACTTCATTACGTTCAGCGAGCAGTCCGCATCGCCGTCGCTCCCGCGATTCAACCGTTTCAGTGCGGCCACCATCCAGGCAGGCCTTGTGCCCGGCAAGACGATTGGCGACGGCGTGGAGGAGATGCGCCGGATTGCGAAGCATTTGCTGAAGGAGTACCCGAGCGTGAGTACCGCATTGAGCGGCTCCTCCAAGGAGTTCGAGGAAAGTTCCAGCGGTCTCTATATCGTGTTCCTGCTTGCGCTTGCGCTTGTGTTCCTGGTGCTTGCGGGGCAATTCGAAAGTTTCCGCGCTCCCTTCGTGATTTTCTTTACGGTGCCTCTCGCACTTGCGGGCGCGCTCGCCTGCCTGTTCATTACCGGCCAGACGCTCAATATCTTTAGCGAGATTGCGCTCATCTTGCTTATCGCGCTCGTGACGAAGAACGGCATATTGATTGTGGAATTTGCAAACCAGATTGCGGCGAATACCGGGTGCTCTAAGCTCGAGGCGGCTCGGCTAGCGGCAGAACGCCGCTTCCGCCCAATCCTGATGACAAGCCTGTCAACAGTATTGGGCGCGGTGCCGCTCATCATGACCGGCACGCCCAGCCGCATCGCGATGGGCATCGCCATTGCGGGTGGCCTCACGTTTGCCACGTTCCTCTCGCTGTTTATTGTGCCTGCGGCCTACAGCTTCTTTGCGGGCAAGGTCGATGCGACCAATACCACCGACGCATCGAAGATGGCATAGGGAAAGCTATTCCTTACAGTCGGTCCTGATCTTGAATGCCATGATGGCGAATGCGCCCGCGACGTTCATGCTCGCCTTGCGGCCTGCCATCGGGATGGTCACCTTCATCGTCGCTTCGGCCATGAGCTCGGGGGCGATTCCCAGTTCTTCGTTTCCGAGGAGGATGAGTCCCTTTTCGGGCCACTTCACATCGTTGATGCTCGGGATGTCTTCGCCGGTTTCGAGCGCGATGATTTCGTAGCCGTTGTCCTTGTGCCACTTGACGCAGTCGAAGGGGGAGTCCCAGCGCTTGATGGGAATCCATTCCTGGCATCCGCGGGCGGCGCTTTTTACCGTCACGTGGTCGGGTCCGCAGCTGTAACCGCTCAGGTGGACTCCTTCGAGCCCAAAACAGTCGGTGCTCCGGATGATGGATCCCACGTTAAAGGCGCTGCGCAAGTTGTGGACGAGCACCGCGAAGGGGAGGGGCTTTTCATTCGGGGTTTCGCGGTCCCCCGGTTCCTGTTCCAGGTAGACGTCGCGTTCGAATCCGAGGCCCGCCCTTGTGCGGAACGTCTTGTACAGGTCAATCATCTGGGCCTGGTTTTTGCCTACGAGACGCTCTGTTTCGGGGAGCTTCATCCATCCGGCGTAGGTCTCGAATTCGCGCCTTGCGCGAGCCACGTCGTCGCCCAGTTGGAGTATGATGACGCGCAGGAGTTCCGCCATGCGTTTTGCCTTGGAGGTCTCCTTCATTGCGAGGAATTTCGGTTCGGTATACATCACGTAAAAAGCTAGAAAAATATGCTGATTTTTCCTTAAAATTTCCTGTTTTTTCTATATTTCCGATGACATGCAGAACACGCAAAAACCACGCGTCCTCATCTCGAACGATGACGGGATAAAAAGCGGCTATATGCTTGCTTTGGCGAATGCTCTTGTGCCCATAGCGGAGGTTTACGTGTTTGCTCCCGAAGAAGAACAGAGCGGTGTCTCGCATGCCTTTACGGTACGTCGCGGGCTCTCGGTAAAAAAGGTGAACCTGGGGAAGGATTGTTCCTCTGTTGAAGCCTATTCGATGTCCGGGACTCCTGCCGATTGTGTGAAATTTGCCCTCGGGCATTTTGCCTCCCATGGTCTTTCTACCGAGGGGGCCGGTCCGGGGCCCTTTGACGTGTGTTTTTCGGGCGTGAACCAGGGTGAAAATTCCGGAGTCTCCTCGCTTTACTCGGGGACGGTTGCCGGTGCGCGCGAGGCTGCCCTCTGGGGGGTTCCTGGCATTGCGCTTTCGCTGCACGGGGTGACGCCGAACATGCTTGAATTTGCAAAGGTGTTTGCGGAGCGGGTCGTCCAAAATCGCCTGTTTGAAAAAATCCCCGCAGGAGTCTTCTGGAACGTGAATTTTCCAAAGGCCACTGCCGAAACATTCAGGGGTTTCAGGGAAGCAAGAATGGCCCTTGGAATGTTTACGGACCACTACTCGCATGAGGGTGGACTTTGGCAACTGGATGGCGACAAGTTGTGGGAAAAACAGCCCGAGGATAGCGACGATTACTTGCTCCATCAGGGCTACGCGACGATTACGCCGCATCGCATCGACCAGACCGATGAAAAAAGTTTAGAAGTGATAAATAAAATGCTTGCCGGGAACGGCTAGGCAATAACTAGAGGATAGAGAATGTCAGAAGAATTGGTTCCAGGATCGCAGTTCAAGAGCCTGATTGAACAGGACATGCAGGATAGCTATCTGCGCTATTCCATGAGCGTGATTGTCGCGCGTGCGCTTCCCGATGCACGAGACGGCTTCAAGCCGGTGCACCGCCGCGTGATGTTCAGCATGCACAAGCTGGGCGTGGTCCCGAACAAGTCGACGGTGAAGAGCGCCCGTATCGTGGGCGATGTCATCGGTAAGTACCACCCGCATGGCGACTCGGCTGTCTACGAGACCTTGGTCCGCATGGCCCAGGACTTCTCGCTGCGCTATCCGCTGGTATTCGGCCAGGGAAACTTCGGCAACATCGACGGTGACGGTGCAGCCGCCATGCGTTACACCGAAGCGAAGATGAACAACGTGGGTGCCCTGATGCTCGAGGATCTCGAAAAGGATACCGTCGACATGGGCCCGAACTTCGACGAAACCCTCGAAGAACCGCTGGTGCTGCCTTCCGCGCTTCCGAACATGCTCGTGAACGGAACGACGGGTATCGCCGTGGGTATGGCGACCTCGATGGCTCCGCACAACCTGCGCGAAATCGCCGCTGCAATCCATGCGGTTGCCGAAAATCCCGAAATCCCGGGCGAAGATCTGCTCCAGTACGTGAAGGGTCCGGACTTCCCGACGGGCGCCATCATCTGCGGTCGTTCCGGTTTCCGCGAAGCTTACCTCACGGGTCATGGCCGCGTGCGCGTGCGCGCCCGTACCGAAATCGAAACCGATTCCAAGGGCAAGCCGCGCATCATTGTGACCGAAATCCCGTACATGGTGAACAAGTCCGAACTCTGCAAGAAGATAGCGGACCTCGTTCGCGAAAAGCGCGTGGACGGCATTACCGACATCCGTGATGAATCGGCGAAGGATGTGCGCATCGTGATTGAACTCAGGCGCGACGCGGTGGGTGAGGTTGTCCTGAATAATTTGTTCAAATACACGCAGTTGCAGACGACCTTCAGCATCTACAACCTCGCGCTCGTGAACAACCTGCCGAAGCTTTTGACCCTCAAGGATCTCGTCCAGATCTATATCGATCACCGCATGGACGTGGTGACCCGTGCTACGCAGTTCGATTTGAACAAGGCGAAGGCTCGCCTGCACATCATCGAGGGACTTCGCATCGCGACCCAGAATATCGACGAGGTCGTGCAGATTATCAAGTCGAGCAAGACGACTGAAATCGCGAAGCAGAGCTTGCAGGATCGCTTTAACCTCGACGAAATCCAGTCGCAGGCGATTGTCGATATGCGACTCTCCCAGCTTACGGGCCTCAACCTCGAAAAGTTGGAAGCGGAATACAACGAACTCATCGCGACGGTTGCCGACTTGGAAGATATCCTTGCCAAGCGCGAACGCCGCATTGCGATTATCCTCAAGCGCCTCGATGAAATTGTCGACAAGTACGGTGACGAACGCCGCACCACGATTGGCGAATCTGTGGACGATAGCGACTACGAAGACCTGATTGCCGAAGAGGAACAGGTGATTACCCTGAGCAAGGAAGGCTACATCAAGCGTCTTCCGATCGATACGTTCAAGGCCCAGAACCGCGGCGGCAAGGGCATCATCGGTGCCACCCTCAAGGAAGAAGACAACGTGGATCAGATTTTCACGGCGTCTACCCACAGCTATCTGCTTGTGTTCACCAACAAGGGGCGCGCCTACTGGACCAAGGTTTATCGCTTGCCCGAAGGCACGCGTAACGGCAAGGGCCGCCCGATAGTTAACTTCGTGGGACTTGTCGAGGGCGAGAAGGTACAGGCGATTGTTCCGGTGCGCAAGTTCGGTGGCTATTTCTGCCTCGTGTTTGCGACCAAGAAGGGCGTTATCAACAAGATGGATTTGACGCTGTTCAGCCGTCCGCGCAAGGCGGGCGTGAACGCCATCAGCCTCGACGAAGGCGACGAACTCGTGAAGGTTCAGCTCGTTGGCATGTCCGAAGAAGAATACAAGGCTTCCTTGAATGCCGGTGAAGGCGACGATAACGCGCCCGAAGCCGAAGTCACCGATGCGCCGGAAGTCGAAGGCGACGACGCCGACGATTTGGAAGCCCGACCGATTCCTAAGGACTTGCTGATGCTTGCGACCCGCAATGGTCAGGCCGTTACATTCCCGATCAGCTGCTTCCGCGCCATGGGCCGCGGCACGCACGGTGTGAAGGGCATTACTTTGGCCGAAGGCGACGAAGTGATTTCTCTCCTGTGGCTCAAGGCCGGCAACAAGATTGTGACCATCACCGAAAATGGCTACGGCAAGCGCAGCGAACCTTCGACCTACCGCATTACCCGTCGCGGTAGCAAGGGTGTGCGCAACTTGAACGTGACCGACAAGGTGGGCGCCGCCGTGTTCGTTGAAAGCGTTGCAGACGACTACGACTTGATCATTACCAGCCGCGAAGGCCAGGTGATTCGAATCAAGGCTGCCGATATCCGCCTCACGGGCCGTAACGCCCAGGGCGTCAAGGCGATTAGCCTCCGCGATGGTGACGTGGTGCAAGATGCGACTGCGCTCCCGAGCGTGGAAGACATCGAGCAGGATAGCGCCGAGGCGAAGGAAACCTTCGATCACGTGGAGGGTGTCGAAGTCGACGACGACTCCGTCGAGAAGGTTGACCCCGCCGATGCCGCTCCCGAAGTTCCCGTCGAAGAATAACTCCGGCAATACATGTAACATATATTAACAAAGGCGCCTCCGGGCGCCTTTTGTCGTGAAATAAGTTTACAAAAACTGCCCGAATTTTGAAAAATTCGGCGTTGAAATTTACAACAACGCTTTGTATATCTTGTGTAAAAGAAAAGAACGTTTTCAATATAAATTACAGTTAAGGGATCGCGTCGATTCTTTATAGGAGTAATTATGATGAAATGTTCTTTGGCCGGTATCGGCCTTGCCATGACGCTGGGGTTAGCGGTATCGGCTTTCGCTGCTGATGCCTGCAACGACAACATGGGTCATACAGGAAACGGCTCACAAGTGAGCGGCAACAGGGTGGGTTCTATCAATGGGACCCCTTGGGGCTTTGAACAGTGGTATCAGGGTGGCAACGCCTCGATGACCTACTACAGCAATGGTACGTTCAAGGCCAACTGGAGTGGTTCTAGCGACTACCTGACTCGCGTGGGCTACCAGTACAACGGCAACGGCATCAGCCACAAAACAAAGAACTTTGCGGTCGACTACAAGTACACCAAGAGCGGTAACGCCCAGTACGGTTACATCGGCGTTTACGGCTGGACCAAGAACCCGGAAACGGAATACTACATCGTGGACGACTGGTTCAGTAAGCCGAGCGAACAGTATGTGGGTGAAAAGTTCGGCGAAATCACGGTGGATGGCGCCAAGTACTCCATCCACGCGTTCCTCCGCCAGCAGGAACCCTCCAAGTCGGGTACTTCTACGTTCGTGCAGTTCTTCAGCATTCGCGAGACTCCGCGTCAGTGTGGCCATATCGACATTTCTGCCCACTTCAAGAAGTGGGATGAACTCTTCACCGGCCAGCAGAAGCAGCTTCGCGGTTCGAAGGGCGGTGGATCTGCTTCGCTCAAGTTCGGTAACGTGACCGAAGTGATGCTCATGACCGAAGCGGGTGGCAATGCTACGGGTTCCGTGGACTACACATACTTTAATATGGTCGACAATGCTACGCCGTCGCCGACTTCTAGCGCCTCGTCGAAGTCTAGTTCCTCCGTGGCAAAGTCTAGCTCTTCTAAGGGTGGGACTGCAGTTTCGGGCACCATCGACGCCTGCAAGGACGCTATGGGCCATGAAGGCCAGAGCAAGACAGACAATGGCCGCAATAACTCAAGCTCTACGGGCAATATCGGCTCCACTGGTTACCATTACGAAATCTGGTACCAGGGTGGCAACAACTCCATGACCTACTACGACAACGGAACCTACACCGCCAAATGGAGCGGCACAAACGATTTCCTTGCCCGCGTAGGCTTCAAGTATGATGAAAAGCAGACTTATGAACAAGTTGGTCCCATCGATGCTTACTACAAGTGGAGCCACCAGGGCAGCGCAGGCGGTTACAACTACATTGGTATCTACGGCTGGACAGTTGACCCGCTCGTAGAATACTACATCGTGGACGACTGGTTCAACAAGCCGGGCGCAAACCTCCTCGGCCAAAGAAAGGGTGAATTCACGGTTGACGGCGATACCTACGAAATTTACCAGAATACCCGCTACAACGCCCCCTCTATCAAGGGCGACCAGACCTTCCCGCAGTACTTCAGCGTGCGTAAGAGTGCCCGTCAGTGTGGCCATATCGACATCACGGCTCACTTCAAGAAGTGGGAATCCCTCGGCATGAAGATGGGCAAGATGTACGAAGCCAAGGTACTCGTAGAAGCGGGTGGTGGAACGGGTTCGTTCGACGTGACCTACTTCAAGATGACCGACGCCAAGCATCCGCTCCCGCAGCCGGAACCGGAATCTAGCTCCAACGTGGCCAAGTCCAGCTCCAGCGGTAGCGCTAAATCCAGTTCTAGCCGTGGCGGGTGGAACTGGGGCCGCAGCAGTAGCAGCACGGATGCTCTCCCGTTCATGACCCAGGCTCTCGCGACTATGGATGGCCAGTTCATGGTGTTCGACATGCAGGGCCGCTCTCTTGGCGCAATTGATGTGCCGGCCGGTTCTACGGTTGCATCTGCCATCAAGGCGAAGTTCAAGAATACGGGCATCTACCTCGTGAAGCAGGGCAAGACCTTCCTCCGCGTGAAGGTGACTCCGTAAAAAACGCTTAATCTTCAGATACTCCTGAACGAGATTCCCTGCGAAAGTGGGGAATTTTCGCTAAAAACGGCAATTTTTTGCTCGTTGCGTGTTGTTTTTTGCAACAACGCCTTTTTGTTGGTTGTATTCCAGTTTAGAGTGTTCTGATATATCTTTAGGGCAGAAACCTAAACATTCAGGAGTTAGAAAATGAATAGGAGTATTGCAAAAATTACGAAGATGGGGATTGCCATAGCCGCAATTATGTCTTCCGTTTCCTGGGGGCAGACCACCCTTAACTGCTCTAATGGCCAATCCCAGAAAATGGGTAGCGGCGCTGGCTATGATTACGAACTCTGGAGCCAGAATGGTGCCGGCAACGCAACTATGACGCTTAACCCGAGCACCGAAAATGGTGGTGCATTCTCCGTTGAATGGAGTGGTACTATCAACATGTTGGCCCGTTCCGGAAAGCGTTGGGGGTCTAACTCCACTGTTACCGTTCAGAATGTGGGTAATATTACCGCCGAATTTGAAGTGGAATGGAGCTCCACCGACAACGTGAAGTATGTCAGTGTCTATGGCTGGGGTTATTACGACCAGCAGGACATTCCCAGTGGTTTCAGCAACGAAATTGAATACTACATTGTCCAGGATCGCGGAAGCTACAATCCTACCCAGGGCGGTAAAAAGTTCGGTTCTGCAGTTATCGATGGTATTAGCTACGATTTCTATACGACCGACCGTATTCAGCAACCTTCTCTTTCGGGTACCAGCACCTTTAAGCAGTATTGGTCCATCCCGTCGAATACGAGCCAGCATCGCACCAAGGGCACCATTTCTATTTCCAAGCACTTCAGCGAATGGGCTAAAGTGGGTATGAAGATGGGTAGACTGTATGAAGTTGCTTCCATGAAGATTGAATCCTACACTGGAAATACGGGCACTGCAAAAGGTCATGCTACCGTTAAGAAGAACCTGCTGAAAATCGGTGGCAGTGCCGATGAACTTGCCCTCAATGTAACTGCATCTCCGGCTGCTGCAGGTACTGTGACAAAGAGCCCGAGCGCTAACTATTATGCTCCCAAGACAACTGTTCAGCTCACCGCCAAAGCCAACGAAGGCTGGAAGTTTGTGGGTTGGGAAGGTGCTGTTACCGGCACTACCGAAACCATTTCTGTAACTATGGACAAGGAAAAGGATGTGGTCGCCAAGTTTGAATTGGTTGGCGAAACCACAGTGAACCTTCTTAAGGATGGTGATTTCCCGAGCAGCAGCGTGATTTCTACAAACCAAGATGCATCTTGGTTCCTAGGTCAGGGTTCAAACTGGGGTAACTCTGCTGCAAAGACTTCTGTTTCTGGTGGCACGGCTACGGTTGACGTTACCACTATTGGTTCAGAACCTTACCAGCCGCAGCTTGTTCAGTACAATCTGGCTCTTGATAAGGACATGACGTACAAGCTGTCCTTTAAGGCTAGCGCTGATGTAGATCGCAAGATTGAAGCTACTTTCCAGCAATCCGTAGACCCCTGGGGTGCATACGCCACTAAGGAATTTGACATCACCACTACGGAAAAGGAATACTCATTCATCTTTACTATGGAAGAAGCTTCTGATGATGCCGCTCAGTTTGCCTTCAACTTGGGACAAGCTACAGGTTCGGTCAAGTTTAGTGACGTCAAGTTGGTCTTCACCACTGCTAAACCGGGTTCCGAAAACGGTCCGGGCGACGATACGACGACTGTTATTGCCCAGCAGCTCCGCATGGACTATGCGCAGACGGTCAGTGTCTTTGACATGCAGGGCAAGTTCATGGGCAAGGTGGAACTCTCTGCGGGCACGTCGCTCAAGGATGCCGTCGCTGCAAAGTTCCAGAAGTCCGGCATCTACATGGTGAAGGGCGCCATGGGCGTCCAGAAGGTCCGTGTGGTGAACCGCTAGTTTATAGCATACTCCCTCTTTCTTTTGAAAATCCCTGCCTTCGGGCGGGGATTTTTAAGATTATGGGGGATGCCTTTTATTTTCAATGATTAGCTATTGACGGCAAGTAAAAAAAAACTTAAATTCAGAATAGCTTTATACCCTTTTCGAAAGAGGCGTGTATGAAAAAAATATCGACTTGTTTCCTGGCGTTGCTGGCGACGCTCGTTTTCGCTGTTGCAGGCTTTGCCTACGATCTCACGGGCGGCGGATACGGCCAGGTCCAGAAGAATCGTCCCTCCATTGCGTTCGTTCTCACCACGTGGGAAAAGAAGGGAATCGCCATTTCCAAGACGACAACCCAGGATACCAAGGTCCAGGGCTCCCGCGAGGAAGCTTCCGAGGATGGATTCGACGGCTCCAGGACCGATATCGAGACGAACAATCGTACCCAGACCGATGTCACGATTGGAGTCTTTACCGAAAATATCTGGAAGAAGATTCCTGACGCCCAGATTGTTGACAAGTTCCAGCAGCAGTTCGTGAAGCAGCAGTTCAACGTGAAGGCTTCCGATCTCGCTCGCAACATCGCGCTTGCGCCCTCGCTTGCCAAGACGGGGGTGGATCCTTCGGATCGTGCTGCCGTTCGCAAGCTTGCCGAGAAGGAGGGCGTGAATTTCGTGGCCCGTGGCGAAGTGGCGGTCATCAGCTACCAGCGCGCATCGGGCAACAAGATCAAGGCTTCGCTGCAGATTGGCGTCGAAGTGGTCAATGTGAATTCCGGTGAGATTGTAGCCACGTTCTCCAATGCGGTGCACACGGTCGCATCTACCATGGAAGTTGCCCGTAACGGCGGCATCAACAAGGCGGCAGTCGTCGCTGCCCGCACTCTTTCCGAACAGGTCCTGGAGGCCTGGATTAGTGCCGCGGACAATGGCTCGCAGTACACGGTCGAACTTCGCAACATGAAGTCGGCCCGCAGCCAGAGGATGCCGTTTGAAAAGGCTCTCAAGGGTATCGCGACGCTCAACTCGCAGACGCAGCCTCAAAAGGATATCGTGACCTACGCCGTGACGTTCAGGGGCTCCAAGAGCGACCTCGGCATGGCGATTCTTGAAGCGATTGGCGACAAGCCCGGCTTCGACGAAAAGTCCTTCGAGGGTCCGAACGACGACGAAGGCAAGATTGTATTTGAATTCCTAAAATAACGGAGTATCCTCAGAATGAAAAAGACATGGCTAGCCCTGCTCTCTGCAGCCACATTTGCTCTCATATCTTGCGCCGCGACAGGTCCGCACGTAGATGCTTTCAACCGTGCCCAGAAGGCGTATAATGATGGCAAGGACGACAAGGCTATCGAAGAGGCTCTCAAGTCCTTGAAAATCAAGCCCGACTATCAGCCTGCTATTGACTTCCTCAACAAGACGTTTGACGATGTGGTTTCTGCGAAGAACGACACGATTGCGATGTTCAAGAAGCGCGATGACCCGAACCCGAAGCGCTGGGACAAGATTGTTCACATGGAAGAACAGAAGGCGGAATACGCAAAGCAGATCAAGCTGATTGCCCGCCGCAACGAGAAAATCAAGTTGAGCGTGGACTTCAACCCGAGGGATCTTAAGGTTGCAAAGGATAGTGCCGCTGCTTCGCACTATGCTGCGGGTCTCGAAAAGATGAACGGCCGTAACAAGTCCGACCAGCAGCAGGCCGCCATCCATTTCCGCAAGGCGTTTACCTACCACGATGATTACGAGGATTCCAAGAGGCTCTATGCGGAATGCAAGAAGCGCGGAACCGTACGTGTGGTCGTGGACCCGTTCAAGAACGACTACAGTGGCCGCATGGACGCAGCCCTTATTTCGGAACTCCAGAAGAACAAGGAAGCTTCCGAGTTCCTGCTGTTCCTCACGCGAGCCGACCTCGATCGCCTGCTCGACGAACAGAACCTGAGTTCTTCGGCAGACTTCCAGGATAGCGAAGGCGAGGAGATGATGGGCAAGCTCCGCAGTGCCGAATACCTCATCGCGGGTTCCATCGAGAAGCACGTCTGTTCCGATGATGAACGCGACGTGGAACGCGATCGCGAAGAGAAAGAAAACACCGCGCGCGTCCAGTATGGCAGCCACCAGGAATGTGAAACTCTGAAGAGCGGCAAGCGCCGTTGCTACAACGTGCCCGACTACAAGACGGTCTATGCGCACATCGTTATCGACTCCCTGACCAAGAAGGCTTCGACTTCCGGCTTTATCCAGATCCTCGATTTCGCGACGGGTGAAATCAAGAAAAAGTCAGACATTCGCGTGGGCGTGCTCTCGTCGGGAATCGTTGCCGGTTGCACGGGTGCGCCTGAAGCGTACAAGCCGGTGTGCAAGCATACGACGATTACGCTCCGCGCTTGCAGCGAGATGAACGACCAGATGACAATCGACTTCGCGCGCAAGTCCGTGAACGAGATTGCGAAATTTACGAAAGAATTCAAAAAGTAACATTGGTTCCGAACAACCTTTTTCTAAATTTTACATTCAACAACAATACCCCCCCTTTAAGGAGAGATCATTATGAAGAAGATGTTCCTGTTCCTTGCTGCCGCAAGCCTTGTTAGCGCGACGGCATTTGCTCAGGATGACTATGACTACGGCGAGGACTACGGTTCTTCAGAATCCGCACCGGCGTCTGAAGACGGCTATACTGACATGGGTAGCAGTGACGAATCGACCTCCGACAATTCCGGTTCTGACGTCGAATACAAGAGCATGGACGACGAGAGCAAGAAGACCAGCCGCACCGAAGGCGAAGGCGGCTCCGTTTTCGATAAGCCCTACAACCTCGGCTGGAATGTCGGTGTCGGTTTTAGCGGCTTCTTCAGCACGGAAGTTTGCATTCCCAATATTCCGGGCTCCTGCGATGACTACGGTGGAGACCTCTTCGGTGGCGCAATGGAGTTCGGTGGATCTTTGAACTACCACTTCAACAACAACCTCAGCTTGATTGCCGAAGCGAACATCGACATTCGCTTCTACATGGCCAACCTCGGTCGGTTCAGCATCTATAATAGCTATGGATATTCCTACGACAGCGACGTGACCTTGGATGCCTTTGTCTTTGGTCTCCAGGTTCCGGTGCTTGCCCGTTACAACTTCACCCCGACCATCTATGCCGAAGCCGGTCTGCAGTTGGAACTCAACCTCGGCACGGGCATCAGCTTCTCCGACGAAGACGGCACGGAAGTGACAGGCATGACGGAAGCGATGATGAAAGACAAGTGGATCTACAATTACTTCGATGCCCAGTCCTTCGTGGCTTCGATTGTCATCGGTGGCGGTACCACGATCGATGTCGGCAAGTTCTATACCGATGTTGGTGTCCGCGTCATCATCGACTTCCTGCCTTACATCAAGCTTGATGACATATTCACCAATTCTGGTTACGAAGAAAGCTCCGCCAAGTCCTGGCAGATCCAGTTCTACATGAACCCCTGGTTCAAGTAATCGGCTAACGATTCAGGAATTCGGCTCCGCTTCGGCGGGGCCTTTTCGTTTGCTGTTGCGATGGTTTTTGCTGCAATAAAAAACACCCTCGCGGGGGCGAGGGTGTAAATATTTGCCTTGAAACGGCCCCTTACTTCTTGTTCTTCTTGGGCGGGTGCGCGGCAATCTTCTTTGTGCCCTTGGCCTTGGCTGCCTTTTCGCCGGCTTCGTAAACGGCCTGTGCCTGACGGAGAGCGTCGGTCGGGTCGATTTCGATAGCTTCGGAAGCTTCGTCCACGAGTTCGGCGAATTCGTCGTACCAGTCAGCGAAGATTTCCACTTCGAGGTGGTCGACGCCCGGAACTGTGAGGCGTGCACCGCAGGCTTCGCCGATGCGGTCGAGGAACTTCGCCATCTGCGGCTTCAACAGCGTGAGGTCGAGTCCGTCGAGGTCCTCGGGTTCAAAGTACACGGCGTCGACATCGCTGTCGTCGTCCTTCGCCTTCTTGCCCTTCTTGCACTTGCAGTCTTCGCCGCAGCACTTGCATTCCACGTTCTCGTTGCCGTAGAGCGCCATGTACTCTTCGTCGTCCATGCCGCTGTCGTAGTAGAACTCGTCGTCTTCGAGGTAGAGTTCTTCCACGAAGATTCCCTTTGCGCCGAGCGTCTTGGCCGCGGCAATGAATTCCTTGAGGTCGCCGCCGAAGTAGCGGGTCGATTCTGCTTCCTCGTTCAGGGTCTGGACGGGAATGGGGGAGAGCTTCTGCTTCTTGAGGTAGTCGCAGATTTCGTCAGTAATGGATTTCTGAATCTTAGCCATGGGGCCTCCTATATGTGATACTTCTTGAGGCTCGGGGCCTTTTCTTCGATAAGCTTCATGATGCGGGCGACAGCGTCGGCGCCGTTGGCCGTGTCCTTCACGCTCACGAGCGGCTGGAACAGCGGGCTGTTGAACAGCGTGCCGAGAGGAATCGGGTTCTTGCGGCAGAACGTGATGTCGATGAAGTCGCGTGCGTCCTTCTGCAGGTTGTGCGCCTTCTCCTTGTCGCCGGCCTGGAAAGCCTTGTAGAGTTCTACGAAGGTCTTCGTGGCCTCGGGGATGTTGCCCGAAGCGCTGATGAGGCCCGTGCCGCCCATTTCGAGGAGGTCGGCGAACAAGCCGTCTTCACCGCTCATCACGGCGAAGTCCTTGCCCTTCGTTTCCTTGATGACGCGCATCGTGTCTTCGTGGAATTTTTCGCCAAAGCCGAATTCAACAGCCTGCTTGAGGCCGATGATGTTCTTGTCTTCGGCAAGCTCGATGAGGGTGTCGGGATGCACGTAGCTGGAGGTGCGGCCCGGAACGTTGTAGATAACGATTTTGGCACCCGTCTCGCTGCTGAGCGTGCGGTAGTGCTTCAGGAGGCCTTCCTGCGGCGGGTTGTTGTAGTAGCCAGTCACGCAGAGGACTGCCACCGGGGCAATCTTCTGCACGTTCTCGATCATTTCGATGGATTCGCGGGTGCAGTTGGAACCGGCACCGGCAATCACGGGCACGCGGCCGTCCACGTAGTCGAGCGTAAACTTGATGACATCGAGGTGCTGCTGCGGAGAGACCGTCGCACTCTGACCCGTGGTCACGGCAGGGAGCACGCCACTTGCGCCGTTTGCAATCACGTCGTCGATCATCTGTCCCATCTTCTTGTAGTCGATGGAGTTGCGAAGGTTCTTGGGATCGTCGTTCTTGAGCGGGGTGAACAACGCGGGGAAAACACCGGTAAGTTGAGAAGCGTTAGTAATCTGCATAGTGCCTTAAATATACTAAAAGGCGAGAGTCGCGGCAAAAGCTATTTTGTTTTTGATATGGATGGCCGCGAAAAAAACTATATTTGTCGCCTGATTACAATAACGGGCTTTTGAACCATGAACGCAGAAATTGAGAAACGCCGCACCTTCGCCATTGTCAGCCACCCGGACGCGGGTAAGACCACTATCACCGAGAAGTTCCTGTGGTACGGGAACGTCATCCGCGAGGCGGGCCACGTGCGCGCGAAGGCCAACCGCAGCTACACCGTGAGTGACTGGATGAAGATTGAACAGCAGCGCGGTATCTCGGTTTCCTCTTCTGTTTTGAATTTCCCGTTCGAAGGTTGCATGTTCAACCTCGTCGATACCCCGGGGCACCAGGACTTCTGTGAAGACACCTACCGCGCCCTGACCGCCGTGGATGCGGCCCTCGTGCTTATCGATAGCGTGAACGGCGTGGAAAAGCAGACTATCAAGCTCATGGACGTGTGCCGCATGCGCCACACCCCGATTATCACGTTCATCAACAAGATGGACCTCGATGGCCGCCATGTGCTCGACCTGCTCGACCAGATTGAAAATGTCTTGCACATCAAGACGGCTCCGTTTACGCTCCCGATTGGCGTGGGTAAGCTTTTCAAGGGCGTCTATTCCATCGCCGAGAATACGTTCCATACCTTCAACAAGGAAGAAGGCCATCAGGAAATTATCCAGATGGAAGGCCCGGACGATCCGCGCCTCGTGGAAATGTGCGGCGAGAACTGGGTGAACCAGTTCAAGGAAGAATACGAGATGGTTACCGGCGGTATGGATCCGTTCGACCACGAGAAGTTCCTGAAGGGCGAGATGTGCCCCGTGTTCTTCGGTTCTGCGGTGAACAACTTCGGTGTGCGTCAGCTTTTGAACGCTTTCGCAAAGCTTGCGCCGCCCCCGATGGTGCGCGAGACCGACAAGCGCCCGGTGAGCCCCGACGAGGATGCCTTCAGCGCATTTGTGTTCAAGATTCAGGCCAACATGGACCCCAAGCACCGCGATCGCACGGCTTTCCTGCGAATTTGTTCGGGAAGCTTTACCCGCGGGGAGAAAGTTTTTCACGTGCGTACCGGTCGCGAAATCCGCCTGGCCGCCCCGACGGCGTTCCTCGCGAAGGACAAGGAAGTCATCGACCACGCCTGGGCGGGCGACATCGTGGGTATCAACGACCCGGGACTGTTCCGCATCGGCGACACGCTCACGGACGGCGAGAAGATGAACTTCACGGGCATTCCTGACTTCGCTCCGGAACACTTCGCCCGCGTTACTTTGTTGAACCCGCTCAAGTCGAAGCAGATGGCGAAGGGCCTTGCCGAATTGAGCGAAGAAGGCGCAACGCAGTTGTACGAACCGCTCAAGTCCGCGATTCCGGTTATCGGCGTGGTGGGCGAGCTGCAGTTCGACGTGCTCAAGTTCCGCCTGCAGAGTGAATACGGCGCCGACGTCTCGCTGGACCGCGTGCCTGCCCACGGAATCCGCTGGGTTTCTGGCCCCGAGAAGGACGTGGGCAAGTTCGCCGAGGAATACGCGATGGACTGCATGATGGACAAGGAAAGGAACCTCGTGTGCCTCTTCCCGAACGAGTATCGTCTGAACCTCGCGATGAAGAACTACGAGAATTTGAAGTTTGCCGAGACGTCGCAGGGTTAACCCTTGCGGGTTCCGGTGGTCTAGAGCCGCTGTTCTTTACTATATTGTTGGGTGATTGGTTTAAATAAAGGAGTTCTCTATGAAATTGAGATTTTTTGCAGCGGGTGTAGCCGTTACGGCGGTTGCCCTGCTGTCTGGTTGTGCCGGAAGCGTAAATGCGACACGGTCGATTGAATATGCATCTGCCAATAAGGCGATTGCCGAGGAGGCGAAAGCGGATCCCGCACAGGTCGAATCGACAAATGCGAAACTCGATTCCGCAAAGGCCTTGCAGGCAAGTGGAGAAGACGAGCAGGCTGCCGCCCTTGCCGAACAGAGTGCCCTTGAATACAGGCTTGCCGTTGCGACGGCCGAGCGCGATGCGGCAAAGAAGGAAGATGAACGCGTCGAGAAGGAACTTCGTGGCGATGTCGAACGCAAGCTCATCTACCAGAACATTCTTGACCAGGAAACGAAAAAGGCGGAGGCGAAGTAATGAAGACAAGGAATCTGTTTGTTATTACTGCCCTGGTGGCATCCGCTTGCTTTGCTGCCGAAGAAGCCAAGGCCGAGGCTCCTGCTGTTGAAGCCCCTGCGGCCGAAGCCCCCGCTGCAGAACCGAATGCCGTTGAGGCGTGCAAGGCGTCTATCGATGCGGCGTCCAAGGATGTTCCCGCAAATGCCGTTTCTGCAAAGTATTCTCTCGCAGCCGCAAAGGCTACTCTCGCCGACCTGGAAGCGGCGTTCAATGATGACCCCGAATCCGATGGCGTAAAGGCTCTTGCGAACAAATGCGACAAGACGGCGAAAATTGCTGCGGTCCAGGCCGAAACGCAGGCTCTCCGCAACCATACCGCCGAGAACTGGGAAAAGCGTGCAGCGACAGCGCGCTCCATTGAAGCCATCCAGGAACAGATTGGCCAGGCCCGTAGCGGTAAGGTAAACGACCTCGAGGCTGAAAAGGCCAAGATGAAGGACCAGGAAGCCCGCCTCCAGGCCGAAATGCAGCAGAATCAGGAAAAGTTCCAGGCTGAAGCAGCCGCCAAGGAAGCGGCTCTTAAGGCCGCCAGCGAACGCGAAGCCAACCTCCAGAAGCAGCAGGCTGCCTTGCAGCAACAGCTTGAAGCTGAGAAGAAGGCCCTTGCCGAGGAGCGCGCGAAGGCTGAAGCTCGCCAGGCCGAAGCCATGAACAAGCTGAACGAACTCCAGTCCAAGCTCATCCAGGTGACGAAGGACGCCCGCGGCATTATCCTGTCCATGTCCGACATCCTGTTCGACGTGAACAAGGCTTCCCTCAAGGCCGACCTCAAGACGAGCCTCGCGAAGGTTGCGGGAATCCTCTCCGTGTACCAGCAGTTCAATGTCTCCATCGAGGGTAACACCGACAACACGGGTTCTGCCGAGCATAACATGAAGCTCTCGCAGCAGCGTGCCGACAACGTGAAGAACTTCCTCGTGGAACAGGGCATCGACGCAGGCCGCCTTACCGCCAAGGGGCTCGGGATGACCATGCCCATTGCCGACAATAAGACGAAGGAAGGTCGCCAGAAGAATCGCCGCGTGGACCTCGTCATTCAGGACAAGGCCCTGCAGAATGCTGAACCTGTGGCTGAACCCGCCGCTCCTGCCGAAGGTGCCGCTCCGGCCGCTGAACCTGCAAAGAAGTAAGGTTCCGTATGGCAAAGACAGTCACCGCCATGGAGGCGAGGCAAAACTTCGGCAACTTGCTGAACCAGGTCTCGCTCTCGCAAGAAGAAATCGTGATTGAACGTGCGGGCAAGCCGCTTGCGCGTCTCGTGAACGTTTCATCTTCGCGTTCCGGCGGTGAACTGGACTTTCGCGATATCGGCAAGCTCCCGAACGGCATCTGGGAGGAACGTTAGATCGCGGGCGTCTTGAAGCGACCCCTTGCCACGTAGCCCAAAACTTTGTATATTCTATGGCATGAGAAAGAACCTTAACCTTCGACTTCTACTTGGTATCGCGCACGGAGCGAGGTTTTAGGCTATTTCGTTTTAAATAGGAATTAACTTAAAGGGCCCGCTTCCGTGACGAAGCGGGTTCTTTTTTATGGCAAAATGCTATTTTTGAACAGGAAAAGGAACTTTGCGGCGCATGGAAGTCGGCAAGGAGATGAAAAATGAGCGAAAATAAGAACACGATTGAAAGACAACCTTTCTTTTACGATGTCACCCTGCGTGACGGCAACCAGGCGCTCCCGAAGCCCTGGAACAACGCCCAGAAGAAGGACGTATACCTGCAGCTCTTGAAGCTCGGCGTGCAGGGTGCCGAAGTCGGCTTCCCGGCTTCGAGCGAGATGGACTTTGAATCGTGCAAGGAACTTGCCCAGCTGACCGCCAAGATGGCTGAAGAAGGCGACGAAGTCGCAAAGCGCATCGTGGTTTCGGGCCTGGCCCGCTGTGTGGAAAGCGATATCCAGCGCTGCTGGGAAGCGGTGCAGTACGCTCCGCACCCGCGTATTCATACCTTCCTCGCCACAAGCCCGCTCTCGATGGAGTACGTGCTGCACCTGACCCCCGAACAGGTCAAGGAGAAGGCGGTGCATTGCGTGAAGTTTGCAAAGTCGCTCGTAGGTAGCAAGGGCGATGTGGAATTCAGCGCCGAGCATTTCGGTGACTGTCTCGAAAACATGGATTTCGTGATTGACGTGCTGAAGGCCGTGGTCGAAGCCGGTGCGACGACCATCAACCTGCCGAATACGGTGGAACGCTACCGTCCGTTCCTGTATGTGAACCAGATTAAGCAGGTGTACGAGGCGCTCCCGAAGGACGTCACGATTTCGGTGCACTGCCATAATGACCTTGGCATGGCGACGGCCGCCACCGTCGAAAGTTTCTTCGTGGGGGCAACCCAGCTGGAAGTCGCGCTGAACGGCTTGGGCGAACGCTGCGGCAACACGAATTTTTACGAAGTTGCGGTCGCGCTGCACAACTCCGGCGTACAGACCGGCCTGCACATGGAACGCATCTACGAGACGGCCATCTTGATTTCCCAGTGGTCCGGCATCAACATCTACAGCCGCGCCCCGCTGATTGGCGCCGAAGCCATCGTGCACCGTAGCGGCATCCACCAGGATGGCGCCTCCAAGACGAAGGACATGAAGAAGGGCGCCTACCGCCCGATCGACTACTCCATCATCGGCCGCCACCAGAACGACGCCCTGAGCTTCACGAGCCAGAGCGGCCGCACCGCCGTGTACGAGATTATCACGAAGTTCGGCTACAAGATGACGCTCGCCGAAGCCGCCGAACTGCAGCCGATCCTGAAGTCCTACAGCGAAAAGGAAGGCGAACTCAGCGCCGAGCGCGTGCTGGACGTGTTCCGCGAGCAGCGCGTGAACGTGAACGGCCGCCTGGTGTTCAACAACATCGAGGTTATCCCCGACGAGAACCGCTTCATTTTTCACTTCAAGAAGGACGGCGAACCGCTGGTGAGGTCCATTACGGCAGAAGGCCCGATCGAGGCCGCCCTCATGCTCATGCGCGAAATCGGCATGCCGGTGGAACTCGTGAAGTACCGCCAGCTTGTGGTACCTGAAAAGGACAAGTTGTGGGCTGGCCGCGGGCTTAGCCGCATGCTCCTGAAGGCGGGCGATGTTGAGGTCGAAGGCCGCGGCGTCAGTAGCGATACGCTCAAGGCCAACATGCGCGCCCTCTTCGGCGGCGTGAACCTCCTGTACAAGAAGGCCTAATTGTCATCCCCGCGAAGGCGGGGATCTTTTAAGAAAAGGAAATCCACATGCTCGAACAACTCAAGCGCCCGTTCAAGAAGCGCTACAACAAGTACCGCGGTAAGCTGGAAGGCTTTGTCGGGCCTGTCAGGGAATCGGCGTCGAAGTTGCTCGCGATGATCCCGAAGGGGGAGGCCTTCGCGGGTTCCGAAGATTTGGGCGAGGAATCCGGCGAAGCAACTCCGGGCAAGAAGCCCGGGCTGCTTGCCAAACTCAAGGATTTCAAGAAATCGCTGAAGGGACTTTCTGATTTCCAGAAGCTCATCCTGTTGACCATCGCGGTCGTGCTCCCTGCGGGCATCCTCATCGCGGTGGCGTTGGCTGGCTTCCTGCGCCGTAAGAAGTAGTTTTTTTTGTAAAGAGGAGGAGAAAAAATGAAGTCGGTTTCAAGGTTGTCTTCGTGGAAGTTGCTGGCCCTAGTCGGGGCTTTTGCTTGCACAATGCTTGTCGCTTGCGGAGACGATGGAAGCGATGTCTTCCTGACGCGCTCTGACACGGAGTCTTCGGATGTTTCGTCATCTTCCGCCCAATCATCCTCGTCTTCGGACAGGTATTCTTCGAGCGTGAGGTCTAGCAGCGCTCGCTCCAGCAGCAGTATAAGCGTGGCTTACGCGGAACCTTGTAGAGACGAGTACTTTGATGATTGCGAATACGGAACCCTGGTTGACGAACGTGATGGGCAATCCTACAAGACCGTAAAAATCGGTGACCAGTGGTGGATGGCCGAGAACTTGAATTTTGCCTACCTGCAGCCGACCGAAACTCGAGATTCCTCCAGTTTTTGCTACGATGACGATGCTTTGAATTGTGAAAAATATGGTCGCTTGTATTTATGGGGCGCAGCGATGGACAGTGCCGCTATTTATAGCGATGACGGCATAGGATGCGGGTATATTCACGATTGCAATCCCGCTGAGAGGGTGCAGGGTGTTTGCCCTCAGGGTTGGCATGTGCCTACAAGGGCTGAATTCATGGTTCTTTATGAATCCGTAGGCGGTTATGACGATAATGATGTTGCAAAGAAAAAATTGATGGCGGTCGATGAATGGCGCGACTGCGGTGCTGGGTGTACAGACTCCTACGGGTTCACTGTTCTGCCCGTAGGCTATTTCGATGAAAAGTATGAGGACTTGGGCAGCAATGCGCTTTTCTGGAGTTCTACTCCATATGATGAGGGGTCTTCTACTGATAACGCCTACTATATGTATGTCAATTTTTATATGGGTTTTGGTACTGCTGACAAAGATGATGCCAACTCTGCGAAATCGGTCCGTTGCTTAAAGGACTAAACTTGATGCTCTCTTCCCGTTTGCCTAAAGATCTTTCTCCGTCGCCGTTTTTTGTGTTCTGTCTAGCTATTTGTTCCATTGTCGGAATAAAGTAACGCTCAGTAGTGAACTTATTGTATATTTACGGAAAAAAGGAGGATTTTGTGGAAAAAAGTCTTTTGCTTCTTGGAACCGGCATCTTCTTGACGGCGCTTTTCTCCGCTTGCGGCGATAACGGTTCGTCTACGGATGTTGACGATTCGTCTTCCAGTGTCGCTGACGACAACGGATATTCGTCATCTTCCGTTTGGGCATGGGATACCCTTCCAGCGGCACTGCAATATATGGCAGATTCGCTACCCGAAATGAATCCGACGACGCCACCTTGCAAGACGGATAGCACGGATACTTGCGAATATGGATCCTTGACTGACGATCGTGATGGTCAAACTTACAAGACCGTAAAAATTGGTGACCAGGTCTGGATGGCGCAAAACCTGAACTTCGAAACGGGGAACAGCGTTTGCTTTGGAGACGCCGATTCCAATTGCGTTGAGTACGGGCGCTTCTATACATGGGCGGAGGCGATGGATAGCGCCGCCGTTTTCAGTACGAATGGTGAGGGTTGCGGGCATGAGCATGAATGTTCGCCGACTTACCCCGTACAGGGCATTTGCCCCGAAGGTTGGCATTTGCCTACAAGGGATGAATGGTGGATTTTGCTTCGAGCTGTGGTTGACACGAGTTTTAGAGGTAATCAGTTGGATACCGCAGGTTCCATGGCAGGAATGGTGTTAAAATCAACGAGTGGCTGGAACGCTAGCGAATATGGCGGATGGTACATCCCCTGTAATGATTCGATTTTTTGTTTTGTTCCTAGTGGAAACGGAACGGATGAATATGGGTTCACGGCATTGCCTGTAAGCAAACAGTCTTTGTTGGGGGAATGGGAATATGGTGATGATGCCTCCTTCTGGAGTTCTTCGGAGTCTGATGAAACTCCTGGTTGTGCTGGTGTAATGGGGCTGACAGGTGCGTATTTTAAGGCTTCGCTGTTCGACTCTAGAATGTATAATCGAAAGAGTATTCGTTGCCTTAAGGACTAGCTATTAATCACTTCCTATGCTTTCTTCCCGCTTGCCTAAAGATCTTTCCCCGTCGCCGTTCTTTGCTGAACTGGAACGCGTGAAGGCGTGTGCGAAAAAGGATGCTGCCGAGGGTGGGCTCCCGTTCATCGACATGACGGTAAGCAGCCCGGTGAAGGCGGGATTGCCGATAGACTTGAATGCGGCGGTGGAGGATGCTCGCAAGGATTTCGGTTGCTGGAATCCGGATGCGGCGGGGTGGAAGTCTGCACGCGAGGCGGTGGTGGAGTACTATCGCGAACGCGGCGGCAACTTTACGGCGGGGCAAATCATTTTGACCGCAAGTACGAGCGAAGCGTATTCGGTGCTGTTCAAGACATTCTGCGATCCGGGCGATGTAATCCTCACGCCGATGCCGGGCTATCCGCTGCTCGATACGCTTGCGCAGTTGGAACACCTGGAATGTGCGCCGTACTTTTTAAAATTGCAACGGGAGAAGAAAAAAAAGATCCCCGCCTGCGCGGGGATGACATCGGGCGTGGATTTTCGATTCATACTCGATACCGACAGCCTGCTGGCAGCTCCTGAGAAAGCGAAAATCTTGCTGCTCGTTTCGCCGCACAACCCGACGGGGCACTGCGTTTCCCGCGAAGAATGGAATGCGGCGGTTCGTTTTTGCGAAGAGAACGACATGATTCTCGTGGTGGACGAGGTTTTCGGCGATTACGGTTTTTCGCCGGAGGTCCGCCGTAGTTGGGAATACCTGATGGGCGGAAAGAGAGATTCCCGCCTGCGCGGGAATGACTGTTGGCGAGAGTCTCTTTGGGATGCGGGCGGCGGCGATTTCATCAACCTTCCCGAAGACGGCCCCAAGTGCCCCATATTCTGGCTGAACGGCTTAAGCAAGGCTGTAGGTTCCCCGCAGCTCAAGCTCGGTTGGATGGTTTTCTACGCGCCCCGCGAACGCTTTGAAGAAATCCGCGCGGCACTCGAATTCGTGGAAGACGCCTACCTGAGCGTGTCCGCCCCGGCGCAGGCTCTCGGCACCGCGCTCCTCAAGCAGTCCGCCGCCTACGAATCGCGCGTCAAGGGACGCCTTTTGCAGAACTGGCAGACCCTTCGTGAAGCCTTCCCGTCCAAGTACTGCCCCGAGGTCCTCGGCGGCTGGTATGCGGTTATCCGCCTGGGCGAAGACGACGAGGAACTCACACTCCGTTTACTCCGCGAAAAGCACGTGCTGGTGCAGCCCGGGTTCTTCTTCGACTTTGACGAAGATGGCTGGGTGGTTATCTCGCTCCTGCAGGAACCGGCGCTGTTTAAGGAAGCAGTAGCGAGGATGCGCTCGCTTGCGGATTCCTAGTACCTGAAAATTTGTATATTACACGCGGAAATTGAACAGGTCGTAACGTGGAAAAGAAAAAGATTTTGCTTATCAACTGGCGCGACATCAAGAACCCGGAAGCGGGTGGCGCCGAACTGTACTTTCACGAGTTTTTCAAGCGCATCAACACCCGCAACTACGAGGTGACGGTCCTTTCGCATAGCGTGAAGGGCCTGCCCGACGAAGAGGTGGTCGATGGCATGCGCACCATCCGCACGGGCAACAAGTTCCTTTTCAACTACACGGCGCACCGCTATGCCCACAAGCACCAGCACGAATACGACCTCATCGTGGAGGACCTGAACAAGATTCCGTTCTTCACGCCGTGCAACACGAAGGTCAAGCGTCTCCACATGGTGATGCACTTTTTCCGCAAGTCGATTTTCCGCGAGACGTTCTTCCCGATGGCGCTGTACGTGTACTTGATGGAACGTGCGGTGGCGCTCTTCTACAAGGGCGAGAACTTCCTCGCGATTTCGCAGAGCACCGCCGACGAGATTGCCGACATGGGAATCAAGCCCAGGTGGACCGAGGTGGTGGAGCCGGGCATCGATACGGTGTACTTCCATCCGACACAACCCAAGGCTGACCCTCCGGTGATTTCTTACGTGGGCCGCCTCATGAAGTACAAGAACGCGCAGTTCGTGATCAACGCCATGCCGCGCCTCCGCGAACTGGTGCCGGGCGTCGTACTTGAGGTCGCGGGTGGCGGGGACTACCGCGCCGAACTCGAAAAGTTGGTCGATAAGCTTGGCGTGCGTGATTCCGTGAAGTTCCTCGGACGCGTATCCGAAGACGAAAAGCGCGACCTCCTGAGCCGCTCCTCCCTTTTCATAAACCCCTCGTTCAAGGAAGGCTGGGGCATCAACAACATCGAGGCGAACCTCTGCGGAACGATCTCGATGAGCAACAACGTCGCTGGCCTCAAGGATTCGGTGGTGGACGGCGTGACCGGCCTCCTGTACGAGAATGACGATCCCGAAGGCTTCTGCGAGAAGGCCGCGGCCGTTCTGCATGACAAGGCCCGCCTTGCCGAACTCGAAAAGAACGCCCGCGAGCGTGCCCTGACCATGAGTTGGGACGCAATGGCCGAAAAAATGGAAAAAGTTGTTGAAAAAGCGTTTGTATAACGTTTTTTGACACAAAATTTTGTTAAATTTCCGCCCGTGATTGCCCCCTGCGGTTCATCGCTGCGGCGAAAACCGCCCTGCTCCAGATTCCTGAGTCGGACTCAAGTCCGCTGGATAGGAGCCCCTGGCCGTCAAGCTTCCCTAGAAGCGCTATTAAGATGGCCCTAAACTACACACACTCGCAATCACCCCTACGGCGGGTCTTTTCCAGCCTTCCGTTGTGGCTTAACCCTTATTTATGAGGTGCCCAGATGGAAACATACATCGCAATTGCTCTGTCGCTCGTCGCAGTGATTCTGAGCATCGTTATCCTGACTAAGGTTAACAAGGTTCTCGACAATCTCCATACTCCGATTGTTAAAAAGCTCACCCCGGACATGAACTTGAAGCCGAATTCCCGTCGCCCCGTAAGCGCACAGGACATGGCTCAGCGCGGTGACCGCAACAACAAGGACCATGGCAAGGATCGTCAGAACAACAAGGAAGCTCGCGGTGACAAGCAGGCCCAGCCCGCCCAGAACCGTGACCGCAACGAACAGCGCTCCGACCGTGGCCCGCGCCGTGACCGCCGTGAAGGCCGTCCCGACCGTCCGCGTCGTGAATTCAACAAGCCGGCTGCCGAAGCCGCAGCTCCTGCCGAGGCCGTCCAGGCTCCGGCCGCCGAAACTGCCGCTCCCGTTGCAACCGAAGCCCGCCGTCCGCTCGCTCCGCGCATCCCGGTTGAAACTCCGGCTGCCCCTGCCGCTCCGGCTGTCGAAGCTCCTGTGGCCGCTCCCGCAGCCGCCGAAGCTCCGGTGATTGCCACTCCGACCGAGTTCGACCCGAACAAGGTCCGCTATGGCCGTCGCAACGTGATTAAGAAGCTCCCTGAGCTCGCTGACGAAGCATAATCGCGGTAGCCAAGCGCACAACAGGCGAAAAGCTTGAAAAAAGTCCCCTGGTCCTAGACCGGGGGATTTTTAGTTTGTGCGAAATACGGTGGTGTAGGCTACAGGCGCCTGCGGGCCTGCGCGTTAGAATTTTTCGTCGTAGCGGTCGCTGTAGCCGTCGTCGTAGCCGTCTTCATAATCGTCGTCGTCCGGGAATCCCGATTCGAGTTCCGTGAAGCTCGGTTCTTCGATGGAGACGACCTCCACCTCGAAGGTGAGGTCCTTGCCCGCAAAGGGGTGGTTCCCGTCTACGAGTACGGAATCGCGGTAGATTTCCTTGACGATGAAGATGCCGTCGCTTTCGTCGCTGTCGAGGTTGAGGTCTTCAACGAATTCGTCTGCGGTATCGGGCAACTGGAATTCGCGGATGTCGTTGTCCATGAACATCTCGAGCTCCATCCCGAGCCAGAGTTCACCCACGTCCTGGAGTTCTGCCTTGGGCACCTTCATGATGAGGTCGTCGCGGTAGGGGCCGTACCCGAGGTTTGCGGGAATGTCGACAGAAAACCTTTCTCCGAGCTTTCGACCGGCAAGAGCGGATTCGAGCCCCGGGATGATGTTGTTGTACCCGTGAATGTAGACAAAGGGGTAGGAGGCGGGAATTTCTTCGAGAATACGTCCCTTTTCCTTGAGTACATAGGCGATACTGACCTTTGTCCTGTCTTCGATAACTTCCATACGCGCGCAAATATAGATTTTTTTGCTACATTGCTGCCATGCTTTACGGAATTTGCTCTGACATTCATTCCAACGCGACGGCGTTCGAGGCGGTGCTTCAGTCCATGGAAGAAAACGGGGTCGAAAGGCGCGTCTGCCTGGGCGACCTGGTGGGCTACGGTGCAGACCCTGACGAATGTGTAAAACTCGCTCGCGAAAACATGGATATCTGCCTTATCGGAAATCACGATAGCGTGGCCATCAAGTACGAGTCGAGCGTCGGGTTCAACCCTTATGCGAAACAGGCAATCGACTGGACACAGGCGCACCTGAGCGAAGAATCGGCGGATTACTTGAAGGCGCTTCCTTATATCCGTGAAGAAAATGACATCACGTTCGTGCACGCCTCTCCGCTTTCGCCTGCGGACTGGGTCTACGTGACCGACCTCGAGGAGGCGCTTGAGGCGTTTGACCATTTTCGTGGCACCTACTGCTTTATTGGCCACACGCACAGCCCTGTGATTGTCGCGAGCCGCCCGATGGCCATCCCCAAGATTTTGGACGAGTACGAATACACCATCGTGAATACGGAGCGTTTGCTCGTAAACGTGGGAAGTGTCGGGCAACCGCGCGACCGCGACTGCCGCGCCTGCTGGTGCCTTCTCGATACCGAGACCAAGTGTGTGAGGCTCATCCGCGTAGAATACGATGTGTTCCAGACGCAGGAACGCATGCGCAAGGCGGGAATGCCGAGCTTCCTCATCGACCGCCTGAGCGTGGGCCGCTAGCGCCATGAAATGGGTCCTCGCTGTTTTCGGTAAGGCCGGTTCGCCGTTTATCGCGGACGAGGTGGACAAGTACGTGAAGCGCTTGCGGGGCGGCATGTTCCCGCTCGAGGTCGTGGAACTCAGGGAATCAAAACTCGATGACCGCGTGCAGTCGCTTGCGCAGGAGGCCGCGCTATTCGAGAAAAAGTTCCCGAAGTCGGAATACCGCCGCGTCATCCTTTCCGAAGAGGGCAAGCTCATGGATACGGTAAAGCTTTCGGACACGCTCCGTGACCGCTTCCCGGGCAATATCGTGTTCTTGATTGGGTCTGCCTACGGGATCGACGAGAGCCTGAAAAAGACGGCGGACCTGCTGCTGTCGCTTTCGCCCCTGACGTTCACGCACGACCATGCCCGTGTGATTATGGCAGAACAGCTCTACCGCGTGCAGATGGTGATGCAGAACCACCCGTACCATCACCGATGATACGGGCTTGATACACTTGCTACACTTTGATATTTTTATAAAACACTTCTGTTTTTTCTTGTAAACGAAAAAAGGCATTTTATAGGGTGAACGTTGGTTTCCACAATCTATATTGTGCTAAAAAAGAGGTTTACTATGGATTTTTCGAAGACTGCGGCTGCCCTGGCTCTCTCTGCCGCTTTTCTCGCTGCGCCCTCGATGGCGAAGAACGTGCTGAGCAACGGCGATATGGAATATGGAGACGGGGGCTGGTACCTGTGGAACAATCCCGACGGTCCGGCGAAGGTTGAGATGCAGCTTGCCAAGCCCGGCCTTGGATTCGACGGCTCGCAGGGCGTTAAGGTGGTGGTGAAGGATCTTCCTAAAATTTGGTGGGGACTCCAGCTGCAGCCGCCACAGTGGCTGGCCGATTCAGCCTATTACACGCTCACCTTCAAGGCGAAGGGCAACATGCCTATCAATGCGGTGGTGCAGGGCGGGCCGCCCGACTATCGTCAAAAAGAAAGCGGGAGCTTCCAGCTTACCGACAAGTGGCAGACGTTCTCGATGACCTTCCTTGCCGACCAGAAGGGTTATGGCCTCAACAATGTGACGTTCCATGTAGGCCTGCAAAAGGGCTGGCTACAGATGGACGATGTGGAAATCGAAAAGTCCGAGGCCATGGATACGGCCTGGTACAATAATGCGGAAACCCGCATCGACAGCCTGCGCAAGGCGGACTTTACGGTGAAGGCGGCTCCGGGTTCCCAGGTGTCCGTAAAGCTTGTCGAACATGCGTTCCCGTTCGGAACCGCCCTCAACATTACCACGAGCGACAAGAGTGACAGCATCGAGAACTGGTACAAGGGCGAAGCGAAAAAGCTCTTTTGGCATGCGGTAAGCGAGAATCAGTTCAAGTGGCCGGAATACGAACCCAAGAAGGGCAAGATTCTGAAGGACGAGATGTACCGCTACGTGGATTTCACCAGGGAAAACGGCTGGAAGCTGCGTGGACATGCGCTCATGTGGGGCCACCAGGGCTATGGTTTCGACAAGCATTACTCCAACCCCAAGAATGCGAAACAGTGCAAGGATTTCGCGAAGTTCCTCAAGGCCCGTATCGAGCGCGACCTCAAGGAATACAAGGGGAAAATTACGGAATATGACGTGTGGAACGAACCTCTGCATGAATCTTACACGTTCAATACTTGCGGCTGGGGCATCCTTGACAGTGCGTTTGTCTGGGCGCACCGTGCCGACCCGGACGCGAAACTCTACATCAACGAGTATAATGTCGTCGCGGCAGGGGAGACGGACCGCTACGTGAGCCTCATCAAGGGAATGCTCGCCCGTAAGGTCCCTGTCCATGGAATCGGCGTGCAGTGCCATTTTGGCCTGCGTCCGGTTGTGCCGGGTCTCATCAAGGAACGTCTCGACAAGCTTGCGAGCCTCGGGCTTCCGATCAAGGTGACCGAATTTGACGTTGGCGACTGGCAGGTAGGCATGAATGACCCCGAAGAAGTGCAGGCAGAAAAGTTCGAGACCTTCATCCGTACTGCGTTTAGCCACCCCGCTATCAACGGAATTGTGCTCTGGGGATTCTGGGACAACCGCCACTGGGTCAAGAACGGAGGCATCGTCGCCGCTGACGGCCGCGAAAAACCAGCCGCCAAGCGTGTCTACGACCTGTGGCACAAGGTGTGGACTACCGAGGCGACGGTGAAGGCCGGTGCGGACGGTGTCGCGAAGTTCCGCGGGTTCAAGGGCAGGTACAAGGTAACTGCCGACGGCAAGACGTTCGATTTGGAAGTGAAGTGACATCGCTTCATTTGCGGAAAAACTATATTGTGGGGCATGAAGCATCTTCCCGGCATTCTCTTTCTGCTCGCCATGCCCTGCTCGGTTTTCCTGTTTATCAAGGTTTCCGACAAGACTGGTTCCGATATCCTGGCCCTTGTTTCGGCGGTGGCGCTCTACGTTCTTGTCGGGCTCCTGGTTGCATTTGTCATGAACCGTAAATCTTCGGACAAGGAGTAGCCATGTCTATCGAAGAACGTTCCACGCTCGTTTTTGCGACCGGGGTCGGCCGCGTCAAGGAAGAAAAGCCGAAGGTCGAGCGCCCGCAGGGCGACGGCGTCGTGCGCATTCAGTTAAAGCGCCTCGGGGGCGGCAAGATGGCAAGCGTCGTCTCCGGAATTCCGCTTGATGAAGACGAACTCAAGGATCTGGCTCGCGGTCTCAAGCAAAAATGCGGTGTCGGAGGCTCCGTGAAGGACTTCAACATCGAAATCCAGGGCGACAAACGTAATATTTTGAAAACAGAACTGGAGAAAAAGGGCTTTACGGTCAAGCTCTCCGGTGGCTAAACACGCTGTTTTTGCCCTGCTTTGCTCTTTTTCGGGGAAAGTTGTCTATATTTTATTCCTGTAAAGGAATTAAAAGATGACAAAGACCTTTTTAAAAGTTTGTGTTGCCCTGGCTGCGGTTGTCGCTGCGGCACAGGCTCAACAATTCAGCTCGAAGTATTTTGACTGCTGGATGGAGAACGTCGCGCACGTGAATGCGGACGAAATCCAGCGCCTTGGAATCAAGACCTATGGCGATGCGTGGATTTGCGGTTGCTTCAATGTCGAGGACACCGAAGGCGAGGACTGGCAGGAGGGCGAAGTGCTCACGAAGGTGAACAAGGTCTGGGACCTGCCGCCGTTCGAAATTTATCCCTGCCGCGCGAAGGACTGCAGCGATACGAGCGAGACCTACAACAAGAGTCTCGACCTCTGCGTCGACCACCTGAACAACAGCAGCTTCAAGCTGTCCGATTTCAAGGAGGGCGGCAAGGTTCATGATGCAATCGCTCAAAAATTCCCCGAGTCCAAGAAAAAGGCGAAGAAGGGGGAGGATTCCAATCTTACCGATTTCGGCAAGTATCTCGATGAACGCAAGGACCGTTCCGATAGCGTCCTCTGCTTTTTCCAGTATCATGAACGCCCGGGGACGGAACGTTTTCTGGACTGGGACAAGAAGGGGGTTTTCAGCATCTCCGGGCTCCCCGAAAAGCTGCTGCCTGAATCCATCGGGAGTTTCCCCGACTACAGCGATGTGCGCTGCAAGGACGGAAACGAATGGTCGGGATTCCTCGTGAACGGCTACATTGAGAACGTGATGCACGTGGATGCCGAAGGCAAGTTCCACGGTCGCGAGACGGGTTACGGCAACGACCTTACGCTCCCGGCGCGTCAGGGCAAGGATTTTGGCAAGGTCCTCTATACGGTGGACTATGTCCACGGAGTCAAGAACGGTACGGCCAAGTTCTACCGCTACAGCGCGATGGACAACCTTAGCGTGACCGACAAGAAACTCCATAAGAAGCTTGAAAAGTATTACTTCCTCCATCTCGAAGTGCCTTACCGCAAGGGCGCTGTACATGGCGTAGTCAACATGTTTTCGCACAAGGGCTTCCTCATGGCCGAGATCCCCTACTGGGATAACACGATTCATGGCAGGGTCGTGGTCCACTACCCGTTTGTCGAAGACGTGAAGGCGATTGAAGCTGCCGACAAGAAGGAACTGAAGCGCATTTCCAAGATCAAGAAGAAGAAAGACAAGGAAGAGGCCATGGAAGCCTTCAACAAGATGAAGGAAGAGCGCGAGAAAAACAAGCCCAAGGACAAGGTGACCATCGATTACAAGAAGGGCAAGCTTAACGGCCCGAACGACCTCGGATACTCCTTCGGCAACTACCGCGACGGTAAACTCGATGGCAAGTACATGACCTTTGCCGTCAAGGAAACTTGCTATGAATGGATTCCGGTAAACGGGGTTGAGGGAATCGATCCCGAAACGACCAACAAGGTTTGCTTGACCGAGAAACAGGACAAAAAGAGCTGGGGCACGTTCCGCAACGGCGAACTCCAGGGCCTTATCGAATGTGCGAACGGAATCAAGGGCAAGGAGAACGTCGACTGCGACCACGCTTACTAGGCGGACTTTCGCCCCGATGACAAAACGGGCGCTTTTAGTTATATTTGTCGCGAACTTGAAAGACCGCAAGGCCTGAAGGTTGCATGCCTGGTTAGTTTAACAGGATAAAACGCGTCCCTCCTAAGGATGAGCTCCGCGTTCGAGTCGCGGACCGGGTATTACGCTGGTGGATGATTCCACCAGCGTTTTTGTTGTCATCCCCGCTATACGATACTTGGCAACTTGTTGCCATAGTAGAGTTATCCTCTTTGGGGAGAAGGCGGGCGGACAGCACTTAGAGCTATGCTCTTTAGTGCGCGTGGCCACCATGGTGGGGATCTCGCAAATTTTTTTTCTAACTTTACATCGTGAAGAAAGTTTATCTCGTTATCGTAGTTCTATTTGCTTTGTTGTTGCTGCTGCCGTTTACGGTGCAGACCGTTGTGGATTTGCGTGGCGATAAACGGTTTGTTTCTTTCGATATTTTCAAGGATGTTCTTTATACGCCGTTTGTGCGCGAGTCGCGCATGGAGATGCTTTCGGCAAGGCTCGATAGCACCTGGAGGACCGCCCGTGAATCCATTGCTGCTGGTTCGGAAACCGCGGACGCTTTGGAACCGGTCATCGGTGCGCTTTCGGATTTGGAGGCGGTCGCGCTGACCGTCAACGCGTATGCGTCGCTCGATACCGTGGAGGCGGGCTACAAGTTGCTCAAGCAGGCGGACACGCTGCTGGCAAGCCTCGAGGACGAGCCCGAAAGTTTCAAGGTCGTCGATTCAACACTCAAGGCGGTGGTGGGCGAGTTCGGGCATTTCTCTGTTGTGCGGGCAATTTCGGGTGTCAAGCATTACGGCGTATGGACGAGCCGCTACCTGCGGGCTTTCGAGAAGAAGGTTGAAGACGAGAATGCGCTGGTGCTTGCGGTGCGCCCGCGTTACCAGCTCGCGGTGTGGAATATCTTTAACGATCCGGGCGAGAAGGTGGTTCTCGGTGCGGGGGAAGACCGCTGGCTATTCTACCGGCAGGATGTGGAATTCCTGGTGCAACCGTCCCCGCTGGATGTGCGCAGTGCAAAACTGGATAACCCGATTGCAGCGATTGAAAAATTCCGCGACCAGCTGAAGGCGAAGGGCGTGGAACTCCTGGTGGTGATTACTCCGGGCAAGCCGAGCATCTATCCCGAAAGGCTGACCGGCGCATCCCCGGTCGCAGGCTTTAACAGCACAGGCCACGGCAAGGCGATTCTCGATTCGCTCGCACGGCTCGGGCTCCATACGGTGGATTTGTACACGCCGCTCCTTGCCGCGAAGGCTGACGATGCAAAACTCGGGCCGCTCTACCTGAACGACGACACGCACTGGACTCCGCGCGGAGCTGAACTTGCGGCAGGCGTGATTGCGGGCAAGGTGCGCGAGATGGCGGACGCGGGCATCGTAGATATTGGCGAACCGTCTATGGAATACGTCGCATCTGATTCCGTTGCCGACCGCATGGGCGATATTGGCGAGATGAGCGGACTCAACAAGTTCGGCGTGTTCAAAGTGCAGAAGGTAATCGGGCATGTGGTTTCCGATTCTTCACATATTCCCTTCAAGGACGATTTCCGCAAGGCAAAGATTTTGATTCTCGGAGACAGTTTCAGCCGCATTTACCAGACCGATTCGCCGGTGAACGCCGGATGGATTGCGCACTTCGCGAAGGATATGAACCGCCCGGTAGCTTCCATTGTGAGCGATGGCGGCGCTTCGACCTTGGTGCGCGAGAAACTTGCCCGCAAGGCAGGCGTACTCAAGGGCAAGAAATTGTTAATTTGGGAATTCGTGGAACGCGACCTCCGCTTCGGTGCGGAAGGTTGGAAAGACGTGGAATTATAGAGGTCTTTATGGCAAGGCATGGAACCCCCACTCCGGGGCAGGCTATTCTGGAAGGTATCGAATGGCTCAAGATGGACAAGGCCGAATTCGCGCGCCGCATCGGGGTGCCGATGGAAACGCTTGAAGGCTTGATTGCGGGAACGGTGGAAATCACCCGCGAACTTGCCGAATCGCTCGAATCCGTGACAGGTAGCCCTGCGGCCTACTGGCGCATGCTTGCGTCTAAAGCAAAGAGGAATGCATAATGAATATTACCGATGCCGTTTCTTGTATGTGCGATCTCGCGAAGGGCGAGGCGGAACAGTTTGACATTATCGCTTCGAATTCGCATTCCGAAGGCTTGTCCGTTTTCCAGGGGCAGGTGCAGAATACCGAAATTTCCGATTCCGTAGGGCTTGGCCTCCGCGTGATTAAGGATGGCCGCCCAGGCTACGCGCATACCGAACGCCTCACGAAAGAGGCGATTGCGCAGACCATCAGGGATGCCGTCTGTCATACGCAATGGACCGAGCCCGTGAATATCAAGCTTCCTTCGCCCGCCAAGATTCCGGAAGGAAACCCAAACTACAATCCTGCGCTCGAAAAGCTTTCGCTTGCAGAGCTCAAGGATTTTTGCATTGAGCTGGAAAAGGAAACATTTGCACGTTCCAAGGAAATCGTGAACATCCCTTATCTGGGGGCGGACTTGAACCGCGAAATCTCGATAGTGGCGAACAGCAACGGGCTTTTCTACACCGACAGGGATAATTCGGTTTCGGTCGGGGCGGGGGCCGTAGCCATACGCGACGGCATAAGCAAACTTGGCAATTTCGTAAAGAGCAGCCGCGACTGGAACGAAATCTCGATGAAGGAAATCGCCGACAGGGCTGCGACGTATGCAACGGAACTTTTCGGGGCAAAAAAGATAGAAGGCGGCAAGATTCCGGTAGTGTTCTCGGAACGTATTGCGGGACGCTTTATGAACATGTATGCGTCTCCGTTTATTGCGGAATCCATGCAGAAGGGAACTTCGCGCCTTGCGGACAAGGAAGGCTTGAAAATTGCTTCGGACAAGTTTTCTCTGTGGAGCGATCCGAATTCCGAAAACTTCTGCAACAAGGTCTACTTCGATTCCGAAGGCTCGCTCACGCGCCGTGTGGAAGTCGTGAAGAATGGTATTTTTAACGAGGCCCTCTACAATCTTGAAACCGCAGCCAAGGCGGGTCGGTCTTCGAGCGGGAACGCTGCGCGCGGTTTTGGTTCCAAGATGGGCACGACTTTTTGGAACATGTTTGTCCCTGCGGGTGAGGCCTCGACGGCGGAACTTCTCAAGATGTTCCCGAAGTGCCTTCTGGTCGTGCGTCTCGAAGGTGGATCCGGCTGCAGCGCCGTTTCCGGCGAGCTCAGCATAGGGGCTCACGGGTTCTGGTGCGAAAATGGCGTTGTTCAGCATCCGGTTGACGGGGTGACGCTTTCCGGGAACTTCTTCGACATCATCCAGAATGTCGTTGGTGTCGGGAACGAGTATTATGACCGTTTCTCCGGAATCAAGGTCCCCGCTCTCGCCATTTCGGAACTGGCGGTTAGCTGCTAGATTATCGTTTTGGATTGTCGGTTTAATTTTTTAAATTTACTCTCGTATGCAAATTCTTGAAAGTATGGATTATTGGTTTTGGTCCCCGCTTCTTTTTTGGGTTGGGCTTTATTTCTGGTTTTATCGAGTTTCCTACCCGACATATCTCAAGAAGCAGATGAAAAAGGGTCACAAGTGGGCGTTCGTGCCCGAATGGAAGGGCTATTGGTTTGTCTTGGATGTCGTGTGGACATTGCTTGCTGCGCTAGCGTCTGTCCTTCCGGTCGCATGGGGACTGGTGAAACTGGGCGATTTGCCGTGGTTCTACGGCTTTGCTTCCGTCCCCCTGTTTTTGCTCTTGGGCTTAGTCCTTTGCGGCATGGCAAAACGCCGGACGGGGGAGCTTTTCCAGTCTGCATATTTCCTTGAATACCGCAAGGTGCGCTACGAGACCGAGATCAAGGGCAATTTCCGCAGCGAGGCCGATGTCCACAACCGTACCATCTGGAGCTTTACCAAGAAGCTCAAGAATGCAGAAGCGCACGGACGTCTTTGGAAATATGTGAACGCCATGGCGAAAACCAAAAAGATTCCGCCCGACGTATATGCGGAGACCACCTATGTCTAAGAATATTTTGGACACGCTCGGAATGGGCGAGGAAGTTTTGGACGGGAAAAAGGCCTGGCAATATGCCGAGGAGATTTTGCTTCTCGTATCGAGGACGTTTGCGCTCAACATCAACGTGTTGAAGGGAAAACTCCACAAGAGCATCCTGCTTGCCTACCTTTACCTCCGCATTGCCGATACGGTGGAAGACGACCCCGACATGAACGCATCCGAGAAGGAAGAATTGCTCGGGCTGTTTGCCGACATTTTCCGCACTCCCGACTTGAAGGAGGAGGCTGTTATCGCATTCGAGGCGGCGCTCCCCGAAAGCTGGCGCAAGTCCGAACACCCCTACATGAACCTCTGTCTGCATACGCATGTGGTGGTGCCTCTGTTGAAGGAATTGCCGGAGGTCTATGCGGCTCCGGTCCGCGATGTCACTATCGAGATGTGCCGCGGCATGGCGAAGTTTGCCTTGCGTCAGGAGGCGGCGCTGAGTTCGGGATGGTTTACGCTCGAAAGCGTCGCCGATCTGGACGAATACTGCTACTATGTGGCGGGTATCGTCGGAAAGCTGCTCACGAACTTGTTCGCTGCGGATACGTGCCTGATTGGAGACGCCCGCAAGGCTCAAATGCAAAAGCTCGATGTGAGCTTCGGGCTTGCGCTCCAGGTCGCAAACATCGTGAAGGACTGCGTGGAGGATTCTGCACGTCGCGTGTGCTTTGTTCCCGAAGAAATCTGCCGCCGTCATGGCTTTGCGCATTCATACGAGATGTTTGTTGCTCCGGCCGGTGTTTCTGAGGAAGTGAGGGCCGATTTTGATGCACGCCGCGCTGCCGTGATGGGCGAACTTGTCAAGAAGGCGTGGAAGCATCTGGACGATGCGATTGCCTATACGAAGCTTGTGCCGAACTTGAAGATGCGCACGAGGCTCTTCTGCCTTTGGCCGCTGTTCATGGCTGCCGAAAACATGAAGCTCATTGGTGACGGCTCGGGGCTTTTCGTTTCGGACAAGAAGATGAAGATTTCGCGAGATACGGTGAAGAAGATTATCAAGTCTACTTCGACGCATTTTTATTCGGACGGGTGGATTGAAAAATCCTACAGCAACTTGAAGAAGGAGGCGGGCGTCTAGTCGCCCGGTGTATTGATGAAGTTCTATAACAAGTGGCCGTTCCATATTGGTGTAATCGTTTTTAGCATTGTGGCAGACCAGCTCACGAAACTGTGGGCGCTTGCCCGGTTCACGAACGAGACGGGTGCGCCGAACCATGATTTTATCAACGTGATTGGTGAATTTGTGCGCTTCCAGCTGGTCTTTAACAAGGGGGCCGCGTTCAGCAGCCGTCCGCAGGACTTGATGCCGTTCTTGCCTCCTTGGCTGTTCTTCTTGCTGATTTCGGTTGTCGCGACTGTTGTGCTTTTATGGTTTTACAAGTCCATCGACAAGCGCGACTGGATGAGTCGCTTGGGCGTGGTGATGATTCTCGGCGGAGCCGTCGGAAACTTCATCGACCGCATGCGCCTCGGCATGGTTGTCGATTTTATCGATTGCGACTTGCCCGACTTTATCATGACACGTTTCCCGACGTTCAACGTCGCGGATTCCTTCGTTACGGTAGGTGTTGCCATCGTGATTCTGTCGCCTGTTGTTTTGAAGAAACTGCATAAGCAGATCAAGGAAGAAAAGGAAATAGAGAAACAGAAACTTGCCGATTCCAAGGCGCCCGAAGCTAACCAGGAATCGCAGGTGTCTGATGCAACCGAGCCGAAGGATTAGGCATGAACTACCTCGTACAAGAAAAACATTCCGGCGAGCGCATCGACAAGTTCCTTGTCGGCGCAATGGAGAACGTTTCCCGTACCGACGTGCAGAAGTTGATTGCCGCGGGGGAGGTGAAAGTCGGCGGTGCTCCGGCTTCCAAGAATTTCCGCGTGGAGACCGGCATGGTCGTCGTCGTGGAAAAACTTATCGAGAAGCCTTCGAGTACGCTCGAACCCGAGGATATCCCGCTAGACATCGTGTACGAGGACGAGGACATTGTCGTGCTGAACAAGCCGCGCAACCTGGTGGTGCATCCGGGGAGCGGTGTGAGCAAGGGAACGCTTGCCGCAGGGCTCCTGCACCATTTCAAGGACAATCTCTCGGCAGTCAACGGCCCGCTTCGTCCAGGTATCGTGCACCGCCTGGACAAGGATACGCCGGGCCTCATGGTGGTGGCTAAAAACGACGCCGCCCACAGGCATTTGGCGCACCAGCTCGAAACCCGCACGCTGCACCGCACGTACAACGCCCTCGTGTGGGGCTGCCCGCGCGATTTGGAAGGCTGCATTGATGCCCCTATCGGGCGTAACCCGAAAAATCGCCTGAAGATGGCGGTGGTGAAGGGTGGCAGGGAAAGCCGTACGCATTTTGTTGCAAAGCAGTTCTTTGCGATTGCTACTTTGCTCGAACTGCAGCTCGAATCGGGCCGCACGCACCAGATTCGCGTGCATACCCGCTATACGGGCCACCCGGTGGTAGGCGACCCGCTGTATGACGGCCGCGAGGAAAGCTTGAATCGTGTGCCGCCCCTGATGAAGGAAATCGCGGAGAAAATGTTGGAAATAGCTCCGGCGCAGCTCCTGCAGGCGGTGAAGATTGAACTCATCCACCCGCGGACAGGCAAGAAGATGAAGTTCAAGGTTCCGATGGAAGAACCTTTCGCGAAGGTGCTGAAACTCCTGAAGAAGGAATGCCCGGCAGATGCGCCCGTGTTCGACGAGGAAGAAGGATTCCATGAGTTTGATGCGGACATCCGCTTTGACGAAGGTTTCGATGACGAACTCGATGAGGAATCGCTCGACAAGTTCGATGAATGCGTCTTCCCGGAGCTGAAGGAGCGTAAAACCCGCGCCCAGCGTCATGCAGAGAAGGCTGCTACGGCCGCGCAGCGCAGGGCGAAGGCCGCTGAACGCAAACTCATCAGGCAGATGAAGTCCGCGCGTCGTAAAGGGATTTCTGCCGAGGACTTCGTGGAACCCGGTTACGAACCCACGATTGACCCGGATTTGCTTTAGTTTTTAAGGTCTTGGACGATGACTGATTCATATTTCTTTATCGGTGTTGCGGGCGTGGGCATGAGTGCCATCGCGCAGTACTTGGCGGGCAAGGGCGTCGCGGTGAGCGGGTCCGACCGTCAGTTCGGTGAATTCCTTGCGGGCAAGTGCGAAAAGCCGCTCGTGATGGGTCAGCTCGAAGATTGCGGAATCAAGTGCTTTGCGCAGGACGGCTCGGGCATTGTCGCGGGCCTCTCTGCCGTGGTGGTGAGTACTGCCATTGAGGATACGAACCCCGACTTGAAGCGTGCGAAGGAACTCGGCGTCCCCGTGATGCACCGTAGCGAGATGCTCGCGAAGATTTCGAAGGAAGCCCGCACGATTGCGGTGAGCGGAACGAGCGGTAAAAGCACCGTGACCGCGATGATTTACCATATTCTGGAATACGCCGGACTCCAGCCCTCCGTGATGACGGGGGCGGGCCTCGTGAACCTGCAGGCGCAGGGCAAGATCGGTAACGCCGTGAGCGGCAAGGGCGAGTGGCTCGTGGTGGAAGCCGACGAGAGCGACGGAACCCTCGTGCGCTACGAGCCGGAAATCGGCCTGATTCTCAATGTGGACAAGGACCACAAGGAAATGGACGAACTGCAGGAAATCTTCCTTAAGTTCAGCCACAATATCCTGGACAACGGAAAAATTCTCATCGTGAACGATGCGCACCCGCTGGCAAAGAAGTTCAGCGCGGGTCGCGAATTCGATTTCGGGTTCGAGAACTACGTGGGCGTGCAGGGTACGGACTTCAAGACCGCGGGTACGCATATCAAGTTCCGCGTGCGCCATAAGGCGGAACTCGTGAATTTCGAGGTGCCGCTCCCGGGCAAGCACAACATGGAAAATGCGCTTGCGGCGACCGCCGCCGCGCTTCGCGCCGGAGTGTCGCTCCATACGTGTGCCGACGCGCTTGCAACGTTCCCGGGCGTGTTCCGCCGCCATCAGATTTTAGGAACGTTCAATGGCGTTACCCTCGTGGATGACTTCGCGCATAACCCGGCAAAGATTGCGGCAAGCATCAGGAGTGCGCAGGACTTTACCGAGGGCCGCGTGATTGCCTGGTTCCAACCGCACGGCTTTGGGCCCACGCGTTTTTTGCGGCATGACCTCGTGGAATTCATCGCGAAGACGCTCCGCCCGAAGGATTTTGACTTCGATCGCGACAACGACATGATGTTCTTCAGCGAGATCTACTATGCGGGCGGTACCGTCACGCGCGATATAAGTGCGGGCGACCTTGCAGACGACCTCTTGCTGAAGGGCTGCGAGGCCATCTACATCGAGAACCGTGACGAATGCGCGAAGAAGATGGTGGAATGCGCCCAGCCCGGCGACACCATCTTGCTGATGGGAGCTCGCGACCCGAGTTTGCAGGCGTATGCGCAATCGGTACAGAAACTCCTTGAAAACAAATAAAGATCCCCACCTTTCGTCCACAAAGTGGATAACTCAACTAGGGCAACAAGTTGCCAAGTTTCGTATAGCGGGGATGACATTCAATGAACTGAAGCTTTGGCGGCTCTTTTTTCGATTACAGTAAATTGAACTTGCCGCCGCCGAGATTCTGACAGACGCGGTTCCTTCCGTTTTCTTTAGCCTGATAGACCGCCTGGTCGGCGCGTTCGATGAGGCTTGCGACGGTGTCCCCGTCAACGCGTTCGGCAAAGCCGATGCTCACCGTAACAGGGATGACGTTTCCGTCGGGGAGCACCACGCTCATGTTTTCCATGTTGCTGCGGATGCGTTCGGCGATAACCTTCGCGTTTTCGGTCGTGGTTCCGGGGAGGAATACGGTAAATTCTTCGCCGCCGTAGCGCACGGGCATGTCGGAGGGGCGGAGGCTGTGCACTAGGGTCCTTGCTACAGAGATAAGCACCTGGTCACCGGCGAGGTGGCCGTAGGTGTCGTTCACGTTCTTGAAGTGGTCGACATCGATCATGAACGCGGTGAGCGAGAAGTTGCCAATGTTGCTGCGGTTGATTTCGCGCGTGTACATCTCTTCGAGCCAGCGGCGGTTGTGGAGCCCGGTCATGGGGTCGATTTTCGCGAATTCTTCCATGCAGCGGATGTGGTACTGTTCCTCGCAGACGACCTTGTTGTTGTTGCGGAGCCTCTGGCTCAGGATATGCAGGAAGTTCAGGCAAAGTTGGTGTGATGCGTGGACCATGACCGTTGCCACGTCTGCCGGGATGATAAGGAGCTTGCTTTTTTCCTTGGCGCTTACGGTTGCGCTAGGCTTGATGTCGTCGAAGATGGACATTTCCCCGGCGCAGTGTCCGGGTTTGATGGTGTCGGTGAATTCTCCGCCCTGGGATTCGAGCTTGACTTCGAGAAGGCCTTCCAGGAGGATAATCAGGCGTTGATTCTCGAGTTCCGGGTAGATGAGCTTGGTTCCCGGTTCGACAATTTCAGTCGAGCAGGAAAGGAGATAGCCCGCCAGTTTTTCGAACTGCACGTTCTTGAAGATATCCAGATTGTAGAAGGTATTTCTGGAAATGGGTAGTGTTTCGAGTTCGTCGTAGTTCATAGGATTATTATATATTTTATTTTGCGATATAGAATAGCATGGTATATAAAAATAGGCTTTAAATTGAAAAAAATACTTTTGAAATCGGCCCTGGTCGAGACGGAATGCGATAAAACGTCGCGAAAGGACATTGTTATAGGGGACGGGCGGTTCCTGAAAATAGCGGATGCGGCTGCTCCGGCAGATGCCGATGGGGCCGAAATTGTCGATTGCTCGCATTTTGCCGTGCTCCCGGCGTTTTACAACGGGCACACGCATGCGGCCATGACCCTTTTGCGCGGGTATGCCGATGATATGCCGCTCCAGAAGTGGCTGCAGGAATACATCTGGCCGTTCGAGGCCAAACTTACGGGTGACGATATCGACGTGGCTTGTCGACTTGCCCTTCTCGAGATGATTAAGTCGGGTACGGTTTTCTTTGCCGACATGTACTGGCATCGCGAACGTACCATCAAGGTTGTCGGGGAGATGGGCATACGTGCTGCAGTGGGCGTGACGTTTGCGGAATCTCTCATGTCGCCAGAAGCGATTGAGGGCAATTTCAAGTTCCTTGCCGCGCATACCGGTGAATCGGAACGCGTGCGCCTTGCGGTTGCCCCGCATTCCGTATACACAGTGGGCGAGACGCTGCTGAAGCGCTGTGCCGACTTTGCCCGTTCCGAAAATTTCATGGTCCATACGCACCTCTCCGAAACGAAAAAGGAACTGGAAGATTGCGAAAGGCAGTACGGGTGCAGTCCGGTCCGCCTGCTGGAACGTGCGGGAATGCTCGGTTCGAACCTCGCTGCGGCGCATTGCGTTCATCTCTCGGATGACGACATGAAGGCATTCGTGGATTCGGGCGCGACGGCGGTATTGAACCCGAATTCGAACTTGAAACTTGCAAGCGGTATCCCGCCGATTGACCGCCTGTTGCGTGCCGGTGCAAATGTCGCCCTCGGTACGGACGGCGATTCTTCGAACAACAACCTCGACATGCACGAGGAGATGAAGCTTGCGGCGTTGCTTGCGAAAGTGCAGGGCGGTGCCGAAACTTTGCCTGCGCACGACGCGCTTAGAATGGCGACGGTGAACTCTGCGCGCGCCTACGGGCTAATGGATGCCGGCGAAATCAAGGAAGGCTACCTCGCGGATTGCCTGCTGGTCGACCTGAAGAACGAGCGGATGGTGCCTGGTCACAACCTGGTAAGTAACTGGGTGTACGCTGCCGACAGCAGTTGCATCGATTCGGTTATCTGTAACGGAAAGTTCGTAATGCGTGGCCGCCACGTGGATGGCGAAGAAGAAATTGTGCGTGAAGCCGAAGCCTGTGCGAAACGGCTAGCCTATTAAGGCGTGCCGCTTACTTGTCCGCCTTTTCCTTGACCTTGGAAACGGCGGAGTCTTTTTTTGCGTCAATCTTCTTGACTAGGGAATCCTTCTTTTCTTCGATTGCCTTTACGGCGGCTTCCTTGGCCTGCTCTGCGGCCTGGACGGAGGATTCCTTGACCTTTTCGACGGCTTTGTTCGTTAATTCGTTGCTGAGCTTCTTTGCCCTTTCTTCGGCCATTCCCACGAGGTCAACTTCCTTGGACGAGAATCCGAACAATTCGATGTTCCTTTTGTAAAGGCTGTAGGCGATAGCGTCGTTGCGAGCCTCGCGCAGGTCGCCGGAAACGGGCAGGATGTGGAGGATGGTCAGCAATACGAAACAGATGAGCCATCCCTTGCATAAACCCAGGATGCCGCCAAGGATGCGGTTTGCTTTTCCGAGCGAGGTGTCCTTGATTTTTTTTTCGAAGAAATGCCCGACGACGAACAAGGTGAGAAACGGGATGAGGAACCCGAGGCAGATGCAGACAATCCTGACGGTGAAACTGCCGATTTGCAGGTTGGACGCAATGGTGTTTCCCAGGAGGTCGTACGAGAAATATGCGCCGGCGATGGCGGTGGCCCAGGCGAGCACGCGGAACAACCCTTTCAGGAAACCGCGCCACACACCGATGAGTGTCAAGACGAGAATGCAAATGAGGCTGAATATGTCAATCCAATTCATAGTGACCTTTAAGTTCTTTTAGATGCTTGAAATGAGCAAGAATGCGCCTGCTGTAACTGCGATGGAGGACAGTGCGGTAATCGCGATAATCAGTTTGGACCTGTTTGCATATGTTTCCGGCTCGATGGTTGTTTTTTCGCCCTTCATGGTGGAGTTGACCCAGTCGGCGAGGTAGGGGGTAAGGTCGCGCGGGTAAATTCGCATGATGCGGCTGAGCTCTGCGGCTGCGTCGGCTGCCGAAAGAGGCCTCTTGGAGGGCTTCTTTTCAAGAAGACGCGTGATGAGCTTTACCAGTTCCTTTGGTGTGTCCGGCGGGAAAGCCTTTTTGCCAATGACCATCCTGCGGATATTCTGGAATGTCTCGTTTAGCGACTGTCCGCGGAATACGTTCTCGCCAAGGAGCATCTCGCTTGCGATGATGCCCATGCTGAAAAGGTCAGAAGCGGGCGTGGCTTCGTCTCCGACGGTCTGTTCGGGACTCATGTAGGCGCCGGTGCCGATTTGCGAGCCTGCCATGGTGAGCGTCATGTCGTCTTCGTAGCGCTTGTCGACGTGTGCGACGCCGAAATCGAGCAGGCGGATTCGGCCGTCGCGGTCAATCATCATGTTCGCGGGTTTCAGGTCGCGGTGGACGATGCCCGCACGGTGCACGGCGCTCAATGCGAGGAATATCTCGTGGAGGATCGCCATCACGACCCATACGGGCGGACGCTTGCACACATCGAGGATTTCGCGCAGGTTCTTTCCCATCACGAATTCCATCGAAAGCGAAAGCTGGCCGTCGGCTTCTTTCCAGAGGGCGTAAGGAACGACGATGGCGGGGTGGTTGAGGTGGGCGAGGATGGTCGCCTCCTGCTGGAAGCGGTAGATGAAGGAATCCTGGTCCAGAAGCTTCGGGACCATCTGCTTCACGATGACCATGCGGTCGAGCGACTCGTCGTGACAGAGCCATACGTTTCCCATGGCTCCGTGCCCGAGCATCTGCGTCGGCGTGTAGCCTCCGATTCGCTTCGGCAATGCGTCCTTTGTCTTTTTTGCCACAGCCATCTTGTCTGCCCTACTTCTTGTCGTTCAGGTAAATCGTGTGGTGTTTCGTTTTCGGGTCGGGATTCGGGTAATCGAGGATGTAGTGTAGTCCGCGAGATTCCTTGCGGTGGAGCGCCGCAATCAGGATCATCTTCGAAACCTGGAGAGCGTTCAGGAATTCGATGAAGTAGAAGTTGTCCGTCTCCTTGTTCTTGACGGCGGCGTCCACGTCCTTTTCAAGCCCTTCGATAATTTTGAGTCCCTGGTTGAGTCCTGCGACGGTGCGGACGATTCCGCAGTGTGTCCACATTGTATCCTGGAGGATTTTTTTGCGCTTGTGCCAGTAGGCGCCCTTCGTGAAGGTGACGTGCTCTTTCTTGTTGGATTTTTTCACGTCGATCTTCGCATTGAGAAGTCCGCTTTCGAGGATGTTGTCGACGGCGCGGATGGCAAAGACGACGCTTTCGAGAAGCGAATTCGAGGCGAGACGGTTTGCGCCGTGGACGCCCGTCGCGGCGACTTCGCCGCAGGCGTACAGGCCCTTGATCTCGGTCCTCGACCAAGTATCGACCAGTACGCCTCCGCACATGTAATGTGCGGCGGGCACCACGGGAATCCACTCCTTCGTGATGTCGATGCCTGCGTCGAGGCACTTCGCGTAGATGTTCGGGAAGTGGCTCTTGATATCCTTCGGGGTGCGGCCCGAGAGGTCGATAAACATGTTGGGCTTGCCGAGCCGTTGCATCTCGCTGTGTATGGCGCGGGCCACGATGTCACGCGGCGCGAGCGAATGGAGCGGGTGCACCTGGTTCATGAATTCTTCGCCCTTGTAGTTCTTGAGGATGCCGCCGAATCCGCGCACCGCTTCCGAAATCAGGAAGGGCTTCTTGAGTTGCGGGGCGTAGAGGCTTGTCGGGTGGAACTGCATGAACTCGATATCCTGCAGGCCGGCGCCTGCACGGGCCGCAATCGCCATGCCGTCGCCACAGCTGTCGGGCGGGCAAACGGTGTACTGCCAGATACGGCCAGCACCGCCGGTCGAAAGGATGGAAGCCTTTGCAAGCAGGTCTTCGACAAGGCCCGTCTTCTGGTGGATGATCTTTGCACCCACGCAGCGCTTGTTCTTGCCTTCGCCCTTGCAGATGAGGTCCTTGATGTAGCAGTTCTCGATGTAATGGATGTTCTTGTGCTTGTGGAGCTCGGCGAGGAGCGCCCGCATGATTTCCTTGCCGGTGAGGTCCGCCGCATGCAAGATGCGGTGGTGGCTGTGGCCGCCTTCGAGGTGCAGGTCGAACTGTGTCTTGTCGGCGGGCGAGGGGGTGAACTGCACGCCCCACTTGACGAGTTGCTTGATGGTCGCGGGTCCGCTCTTGGTGAGGATGTTCACCGGCTCTTTTTTGCAGAGGCCGGCTCCCGCTTCGAGCGTGTCGTCAATATGGAACTTGAACTTGTCTGTCTTTTCGGTGACGGTCGCGATGCCGCCCTGTGCGTAGTTCGATGAACCATCCGGCTTTGCGCCCTTTGTTAAAATAACGACCGAGAGGCCTTTTTCTGCCGCGTGGATGGCGGCGGAGAGGCCGGAAATGCCGGCCCCGAGGACTAGAATATCGTACATGACCAAACTCCGTTGGTTGGTTTTATGTCCCAACGATAGAAAAAAAGAGCCTTCTTGATTATATATCGCATTTATTTGTTATATTTTGCCCCGACAAAAATTTCTATGGAGTCTAATCTATGTTAACGTGGATTAATGAAAAAGCTAAATGGGTCATCGTCATTTTCGCGGTGGGTATCGCTGTCGGTCTTCTTGCCATGGACCGCGTCCCCAAGACGGCGCAGAGCTATCCGATTGTGGAAGTGAACGGCCACAAGGTGTCTTCTGTCGAATTTGATACCCGTATCAAGATGATTCAGCAGAACCAGAATGGCGAACAGCATCTCGATGACGAACAGTATGCCCAGCTTCGTAATGATGTCCTTCGCTCTTTCGTCCGTCAGATCCTGCAGGACGAACAGATTGAAAAAGCCGGACTGGCAGCCTCGGTTGTTGAACTCAAGGCCGAATTCAAGAACAATTCCAATGCTGTCCGTAGCCGCTTGGTGCAGGAAGCCCAGTACCGTCTTGCCGCTATCCAGCAGCAGGCGACTTCCCAGGAAGACTTGATGCAGCGCAGCCAGGCCTACATCGCCAGTCTTCCCAAGTTCATGGTCGATACCGCGGCCACCAAGGAAGATTACGAAGCTTGGCTCGAAACTCCCGAAGCTTTCAAGTGGGGCTCGATGCTCCAGATTGAAGAAGAACTCAAGACCAAGAGCGTTCCGATGCGTCAACTTCAAGTGCTGGTCGGGGCTTCCGTCCATCCGACTTCGCTCGAAGCCAAGTGGTCGGCCAACCGCCGCCTGACCGATTTCGATGTTGATATCGCTTTCGCTTCCAATAGCGATTTTGCCGTTGCCGACGATGTCGTCGATACCGCCATGGTGAAGGGCTACTTCAACGCTCACCAGGATAGCTTCTTTGTCGAAAACGATGCCGTGAAGTTCAATTACGTCGTGCTTCCTGTTGCGGCGACCGCCGGTGACGAGGAACGCATCCGCGAATACGCGATGACGATTTACTTCCAGCTTGCCGACACGTCCTCGACGGCTGATTTCGAAGAAATGGCCCGCATCTCTTCCGAGGACCCGGGCAGCGCAGCCAACGGCGGCATCCTGGATCAGCCCGCTGGCAAGGGCCTCTTCGTGCCTGAATTCGAAAAGGCCGCTCTCGCCCTTGATTCCGGTGCCATTTCCGAACCGGTTCGTTCCCAGTATGGCTACCATATCATCAAGAGCTTCGGCAAGACGACGGATTCTACCGGTGCCGTGACGGCCAAGGTCGGCCACATCCTGCTTGTCGTGAACGCATCCTCCGAAACGATTGACAGTCTCGAACGCATCCTGACGGGGATCAAGACCGAAGTCGATGCCGGAAAGGATTTTGCCGCTGCCGCCAAGGAACGCGGACTTGAAGTCAAGGAATCTGAATGGATTGGCCACAACGGAAGCATTTCCGCTGTCGGATACCTGAGGGGTCTTGTCTCGTATGCTTGGCCCAACGAAAACCTCCCGGACGAAAGCGGAATCGCTTCTCCGGTTCTCAAGAACAGCAAGTATGTCGCTTTGGCTGTGAAGGCTAAGGAACTCAAGGCTGGTACCCGCGATCTGGATATGCATTTCGATGCTATCAAGAACAACCTGAAGGCCAAGAAGTCTGCCGCTGCCGCTGCCGCCTATCTCAACTCTGTCGCCGCCAAGGTGAAGGAATGGAAGGGCGCTGCCGATTCTACAAAGATCGAGAAGGTTAGCCTCCAGAACCAGAAGTCTTCTGCTGAAGGTTTCGTTCCCGGATTCGGTTATGCGAGCACGAACCTCTACAAGGTGCTCAATGGCCAGAAGGTTGGCGAATGGGGCCCGGTCATCGAAACGGAACTCGGTGCTGTCATGGTCCGCGTGAACAACAAGATCGAACCGGAAGCCTCCGCTGTCGAAACGGCCGTCAAGGACGAAGTTGAAAACAGCAGCCGTTTCGTCGGCATGAC
>DJXN01000007.1:97100-157950 GCA_002449765.1 Fibrobacter sp. UBA7003 | reverse complement strand
GGGCCTTGAGGGCGGAACCGCGGATGATCGGCGTGTTGTCGCCGTCGAAGTCGTACTTGGAGAGGAGTTCGCGGACTTCCATCTCGACGAGGTCGAGGATCTCGGCGTCGTCGACCATGTCGACCTTGTTCATGAACACGACAATCTTCGGCACGCCCACCTGGTGGGCGAGGAGGATGTGTTCGCGGGTCTGGGGCATCGGGCCGTCAGTGGCGGCAACGACGAGGATGGCACCGTCCATCTGGGCAGCACCGGTCACCATGTTCTTCACGTAGTCGGCGTGCCCCGGGCAGTCGACGTGGGCGTAGTGGCGGTTGGCAGTGGTGTATTCCACGTGCGAAGTGTTGATCGTGATGCCGCGGGCCTTTTCTTCGGGAGCGTTGTCGATTTCGTCGAAACGCTTGGCGGCGGCGAGGCCGCGGGCTGCGAGGGTCGTGCAGATTGCGGCGGTCAGAGTGGTCTTGCCGTGGTCAACGTGGCCGATGGTGCCGATGTTGCAGTGCGGCTTGCTTCTGTCAAAATGTTCTTTTGCCATTTTATTCCTCTTCTTCAGCAGAAGGTTTATCGCTTCAAGTCAAGAAGTCCCAATGACTTCCGTTACATCGGAAAGCATAGGAAGCGGTACTCTCCGAAATTGAGCCACAAATTTAGTAAATGCCAATAATTTTGCAAGTTTTTTTCTTTGATTTTTTGCGAAAATCACAAAAAAGAGGGAGTTATCAACAGCCCGCGCGGCTTTCGCGAACCGAAAAGCGGAGTCATCAGGAGCCCGTTTCGAAAGTGGCGAAATTCGCCGAATTTCAAAGTTTCAATGTTTTTAAACAAAGGATACCTTCAACTTATCAACAAACAATTCACCATTGTGGCAAGAACCGCAAAGCCCGCAACGCAGGCAAGCACTATTTTTGTAATTTTATTTTTACAATAAATAATTTTACATTCAGTTTACATTCCAGCCCGAGCATTGCGAACGAGAACAATGCAGGAACGCCTAAATTGTTGTTACTCCATTTTTTACAAGCATTATTCGGTCACATAAACTATTTTTTGTCTCGGTGTGGAATAGGGATAAGAAAGGAAAACCCATGAAGAATCTAATTTTTAAGTCCCTCATGCTGGCCGGCGCCCTCACACTTGCCTGGAACTGCTCCGACGAACCCCCTTCCGGCCCCAAGCAGCCAGAATACCTAGTCACCTCGGAAGCCTGGCTCCTGCAGACGGATGCCGACTATATTATTTACCCTGACGGACGCGTGACGAACGCGCAGGGCGACCTCATCGGCACAATCAGCTTTCTCGAAGGAACCTCCATCGGCGTGATTTCCGACCTGCAGGGGACGCCCATTTCCGGCAATGTCGATGTCGCCACGCTCGCCAAGCTCGAAAAGAACACGACGATCTACACCATCGCGGGCCCCGTCTGGCACCTGATCGACAACACCGGCGACTACCTCATCTACCCCGCCGCCGAAGGCGCCACCTCTTGCGTAGTCACCGACCCGGACGGCAACTATATCGCAAACCTGGATCTCGCCACCATGAACATCATCTCCCTGGACGGCGTCACGGTGCTTACGGCCGGCGGCGACATCGGAGCCCTCCCGGTCCTGAACCCGGGAGACAAGTTCACGAAACAGCCCGATCCCGTCATCGTGTCCAGTTCCAGCGAAGCACCCATCATCGAGTCGAGTTCCGCGCTTCCGCCCTCCTCGAGCAGCGTAGCCTCTTCCAGTTCCGTGCAGTCGTCGAGCAGCGCGAAATCCTCCTCGAGCAGTGCAAAGTCCTCCAGCAGCTCCGTAAAGAGCAGTTCCTCCAGCAAGCCCGCCGGATGCCCGAATATCCAGGTGAAGAACGGCGGCAGGACCGGTTCCGGCTGGGCGACTCGCTACTGGGACTGCTGCAAGCCCCACTGCTCCGTGTCGCAGAATACCTCCTATCATTCCAGGCAGTGCACCAACAAGGGCAAGACCGAAAGCACCGACTGGGGCGCCCAGAGTATCTGCAGCGGCGGACAGATGATGGCCTGCACAAGCCAGATCCCCTTCACCGTTGACGGCTGCGACGAGATGGCCTTCGCCTTCGCGGCAGTCCCCGCAAGCGACGGCGGTTCCTGCGGCAAGTGCTACCAGCTGACCTTTACCGGAAAGGGCAAGTACATCGAGAACGGCAACGGCACGAAGGGCGACATGAACACCGAAGCCATCAAGGGCAAAAAGCTCATCATCATGACGACAAACATCGGTGGCGACGTTCAGCAGGGCCAGTTCGACATCATGATCCCGGGCGGCGGCGTCGGCATGTTCAACGGCTGCAACGGCATGGGCTGGGGAGGCCAGGGCGAACAGTACGGCGGACTCCTCTCCGATTGCGAAAAGGAATCCAAGTACAACGCCACGAAGTACGTGAAGTGCCTGACCGACAAGTGCAACAGCGTATTCAGCAACGACAGCCAGGCCAAAGAAGGCTGCCTCTTCCTCGCCGGATGGATGCATGCGGCAGGAAACCCGATGCACAACTACGTCGAAGTGGAATGCCCCGAAGTGCTGAAGAACAAGTACTAATATAGAGCGTTCGCAAAAGCGCCCACAACCAATTCGGGTTCCGCATGCGCGGAGCCCCTGTTGTATATAGCGCACCGGCGATATGGTAATTTTTTGCGGGAGACGTTACGCGGGCGGCTTTTTGATGTAATTTTTGTACAGGAGATTCGTGTATGGGAATATCTAGAGGATTGACGCTCGCCGTTGTCGCGGCAACAGTTTTCGCCGGGACGACAATGGCGCAGACGCGCGTGGCGTGCGTAGGCAACAGCATCACCGCGGGCTACGGGCTCGGCTGGCAAGAAGACTACCCATTCCAACTGCAAGAGATGCTGGGCGATAGCTACAAGGTGCAGAACTTCGGCGTTTCTTCCATGACGTTCGCGAACAAGGGCCCAAGCGACAACATGAGCTACTGGAACACCGACAAGTTCAAGGCTGCCCTCGAATTCAACCCCGAAATTGTCGTCATCGAGCTCGGGACAAACGACAGCAAGTTCTTCACGAACAACTGCATCGAGAACGGGCAGCCCACCTACAACTACAATTACGGGCAATACGAAAAAGAACAGCTGTACAAGGATTACGAGGCCCTCCTCGACACCTTCATGCACCTGCCGGCAAGCCCGAAGGTCTACGCCACGCTGCAGCCCTATTCCAACAACTGCGGCTGGGGAATCATGGACACAGCGATCGTGAACCAGATAAACCCCATCATCCAGGCAGTCGCGACGCGGAAGGGCGTGGAGATTATCGACCTGCATTCGCAATTCAATACGCCCGAATGGTTCCTCGCCGACAGCGTACACCCGAACGCGACCGGCGCGAAAGAACTCGCGAGGATTATAAAGGAAGGCATCTTGAAGGTGCCCGAGACAAGCGATTCCACAACGGCTATTCGCGGGAAGGGATTCGTGCGGAGTGCCGGCAGTTCTCGGGAACAGGATGCGCGCGATTTCGCGGGGCAAGATGCGCAGGGTTTGGAACAGCAAGATGCCTGCCGGTTCGACGTGCAGGGCCGAAAGCTAAATGCCAAACCGAAGCGGTTCACACCCGCGATAAGGCAAGTCAAGAAGCGCTAAGCCCCGGGTCAGATGCGGGCGACCTCGTACACGTAGAATGCGCTCGCGAGGATGCCGAAAATCGCACTCTCGAAAGCGACATTCGCGGCAATGAAGACGAACGACGCAAGCGCAATCAGTGCGACACGGAAAATACCATCGGTCAACTTTTTTTCTTTAAACATAATGAACCTCTCTTTTCACACAAAGAAAGATACATTTATTATGTGTCAGAAAATGACAATTTTAGAGATAACCCAAAAAATTTTTTAGCCATCCCGACAGCAGCACTAGAACTGTTCCAGAAGCTTGATGCGCTCCGGAGTGTCGGGGTGCGTGCAGAACAATATGTTCGCCTTCGCGACGAGACCCTTGAGGCCCATCTCGTTGTCGAATTCCTCGTCCGGGTGAATCACGTAGAGCTGCGCGATATCGTCGCGTTTTACATCGGCAAGGCCCGGATCCGCAGAAATCTTCCTTAGGGCAGAAGCGAGCGCGAGCGGGTCGCCACAAAGTTCGGCGCCACCCGCATCGGCGACGTACTCACGCTTGCGCGAGATGGCAAGGCGCGTCATGGTGCTGAAAAAATAGCCTATAACCGACCACACCAGGACGACAAGCAAAACGATAATAATGCCTCCCCCGCCATTCTTGCGACTACTCCTGCTACGCGGGGCGCGCATGGCACTGCTCAGGAGCCGCAGGGAGACATTCATGAGCATCGAGAAAATGCCCACGAAAACAATGCACACCACCATCAGGCGCGTATCGCGATTCTTGATGTGCGTGAGCTCGTGCCCCACGACCGCCGAGAGTTCCGCATCGTCCAGCTTGTCTATGATGCCCGTGGTCAGCGTGATGGTATACGACTTTATATCGATACCGCTCGCAAACGCGTTGAGGCTCGAATCCTCGACGATGTTTATTCGCGGCATCTCGATGCCACCCGCGATGCAGAGGTTTTCCACGATGTTGTAGACGCGCACGTTCTCCTTGCGTTCCAGCGGGCGCGCATGCGTCGCATGCCGGATAATGAAGGTGTTCGTGAAATACGCGATAACAAACCACGTTCCCGTCATCGCAAGCGTGTACGGCACCGCATCGAGGAAATACTGCCAGATGACATCCCAGTGAAACTCTGTCGCCGGCAGGCCCTCCAGGCAAACGCCGTTCCAGCAGAAAAACCCGAACCAGTCGAGCGCCATGATGGTCGCAAAGACCATTCCCAAGAGGAGCAGCGGGAACATGAAAAGCAGGATAACCGTATTGCGGTTATTCCGCCAAATCTGGGTCTGGATACCGACGTATTTCATTTACGAAGACTAGAACTTCACCTCGGGAGCCTTGTTGAGGGTCTCGCGGCCTTCGGACGCCTCGTACATGGGAGCGCGCCTGAAGTTGAACATACCAGCGATGATATTGCTCGGGAACACCTCGCAGGCATTGTTGAACTCGCGGGTAGCGGAGTTGAAGAAGCGGCGTGCGGCAGAGAGCTTGTTCTCGATATCGGAAAGCTCCGTCTGCAACTGCAAGAAATTCTGGTTCGCCTTGAGTTCCGGGTATGCCTCGAGGGAGACGCGGAGCCCGGCAAGCGCACCGGTAAGGGCCTTGTCGGCGGCAACCTTCTCGTCGACCGTGGTGGCACCCATCGCGGCGGCACGGGCGGATGTCACCTTATCGAGAGTTTCCTTCTCGTGGGTGGCATAGCCCTTCACGGTATTCACGAGTTGCGGCACCAGGTCAAAGCGCTGCTTGAGCTGCACATCAATATTCGCGAAGGCATTCTCGCGGTTGTTGCGGAGCTTCACCAGGCCATTGTACATGGAGATGAAACACACGACGAGAATGACCACGACAACGGCGATGACAATTCCGATAGTCATAAGAACTCCTTTGAAAATCGTTTTAAGAAAAAAGTATATAATTTTTTCGCAGATAGTTTTATATCTTGTAAAAAAAAGGAGTTTTCAAATGCGCAAAGATCTCGGAGTAAAAACCTACCTGTACCCGCAACCCACGCTCGTCATCGGCACCTACAACGAAGACGGCTCGCCGAACGCGATGGTCGCCGCATGGGGCTCGGTGAGCGACTCGAACCAGGTGGCCATCTACGTGGCTGCATCGCACAAGACCGTGCCGAACATCAAGGCCCGCAAGGCATTCACCGTGAGCATGGCGACCGCGAAAGACATCAAGGCCATCGACTACCTGGGCATAACCAGCGGGAACAAGGTTGCCGACAAGTTCGCAAAGTCGGGACTCACCGCGGTCAGGAGCGATAAGGTTGACGCCCCGCTCATCGCGGAACTCCCGCTCGCGCTCGAATGCAAGATGGTGAGCTACGACGACGATTCGGAACTCCTGCTCGGCGAAATCGTGAACGTGACCGCCGACGAATCCGTGCTGGACGCCGACGGCAAGCTTTCCGTAGAAAAACTCGCGCCTGTTTGCTACGATTCCGCAGGCCACGGCTACTACGTGATGGAACGCCGCGTCGGGAACGCCTTCAGCGACGGGAAGACGCTTTAAGGAGGCGGGAGTGCTTGTGAAGAAGTTTCTGCACGGCATGAACCCTGCCGCTTTTACGGGTTTCGCGCTTGCGGGCTTGCTCGCGGGCATGTTCGCCGCCTGCGGTGACGACAGTTCCAGCAGTTCCCCCACACCGGAAAGTTCCAGCGCAGCCATCGAATCGAGCGACGCGCTTCTGCCGGAATCCAGCGAAAGCGGGCCCGTTCCGGAATCCAGCAACGCGGCCTTGCTCGCATCGAGCTCCTCGGCGGCAGCGGTTCCTGGCGATACCGTATGGAACAAGGCAAACCTCACGTGGTACACCTCGTGGCCGGAGCCCGGCAGCGAGGAATGCGAGGACTACAACGGATGTACGTGGGCGGGCTGGTTCGCAGGTCTCGAAGACCAGCAGACAGAGGAATGGGTCAGCGAGCACAACATCATCGCCATCCACGAGAAGGACTGGGACATCTACAAGCTCAAGACATTCAGGCTGCGCAAGAACGGCTACACCATCGACGCCGTCGTCTACGACATGTGCGCCGACAGCGACTGTGACGGTTGCTGCACCAAGAATGCGGGCAAGGTCGGGTTCCTCATCGACATCGAGAGCTACACGCGCGCCCGCTTCAACAACTACGGCTCGGGCACGGTGGAATGGACCTGCCTCGACTGCGAATAGGGCGCAAACGGCAATGAAGGTCCAGATTCTCATCGATAACATCGCGGGAATGTGCGGCCCGCGCAAGCTTTTTGGCGAGTGGGGACTTTCCGTGTACGTGGAATATGACGGCCACAAGGTGCTGCTCGACACGGGCGCATCGCACCTGTTTGCAAAAAACGCGAAAGTGATGGGCATCGACCTCTCGCAGGTGGATATCGGCGTGCTGAGCCACGCGCATTACGACCATGCAAACGGCATGGCGAAATTCTTTGCGCTCAATAAGACCGCACCCTTCTACCTGCGGAAGGGCGCAGGCGAAAACTGCTACCACACGCACAAGCTTTTTGGGCGATTTAGCTACCACGAATACATCGGCATTCACAAAGGATGGCTCGAGCGATTCGCGGGCCGCATCCGCTATGCGGAAGGCAATGCCGAAATTGCGCCGGGAATAACGCTCGTGCCGCATTCTACCACGGGGCTCGAACGCATCGGCGAGATGGCGCACCTGAGCGTGAAAGAAAACGGCAAATACCGCTACGACAGTTTCGCGCACGAGCAGAGCCTGGTATTCGATACCCCGCAGGGGCTATTCGTCATGAACAGCTGCAGTCACGCGGGCGCCGACAATATCGTGAAAGAAATCGAAACCGCCTTCCCAGGGAAAAGGATTTACGCGCTGCTCGGCGGGTTACATCTTTTCCGTTACCCGGATGCACGCGTGCGCGCCTTCGCCGAAAGGCTACGCGAACTCGACGTGCAGAAGATTTACACAGGGCACTGCACCGGCGACCGCGCCTACGGAATATTGCGGGAAGTTCTCGGCGAGCGTGCAGAGCAAATGCACACCGGAATGACGGTAGAGATTTAGGAGCGGCGGATGCCCGGCATGGCGCGCTATTTTTTCGCTGCGCTTTCCGGATTGCCCTACTTGCGCTGAGCGCGAACGGCGTCCACAGCAGCTTTGAGCTCTTCCTTCTTGGCCTGTTCCTCTTCCGGCGTAGGCTTGGTATCTTCGAGTAGCTTATCGGCCCATTCATCCCAGAAGCGGCAGCGTTCGCCCTCGAGCTTCATCTTCGCGAACTTGACCGGCTCGGTCTCGACGGCGAGCGTCACGACCGATTCCTTGTAGGCCTGCGGGAGGCCCGCAACATGCGACATGCGCTGTTTGAGCTCGGCGACGGTCGCATCCAGGATATCCACGTCGAAACGGCGTTCGATGTAACGGCGGGCAATGAACCCGAGCGCCATGAAGTAGTCGCCCTGGTTGCCTTCGGCGAGGTAGTTCTTCTGGCGAAGTTCCTTGAGAGCGAGTACCGCCTCCTCGTACGGCGGGAGTCGCGGAGCCTCGCCCTTCTTCGCGAATTTCTTGTGCAGGAACCACCCGAGGAACACGAGCAGCACCACACCCAATACAATCAGCACGATGTAGAGCCACTGCGGCAGGCGCGGGTCATCGAGCGGGTCTTCCGCTTCCAGGATATCCGTCTCCTCGCCCGTAGTGCGCATGGAAACCTTCACGGCCACCGGGTCGGTATTCACCTTCACGGTATCGCTACCCACCACGGCGTTCACCTGCTGCGGCGCAATCAAGAAGTCACCGCTCACGAAGGTGTTGAGCGTCGCGAGCCATACGAACTTCGCGGTGCCCTTGGGCATGCCCTCGGTCACCTTCTCGTTCTTCATCTCCTTGACTTCGAAGCTGCCAAGGTTCCCGACAAAGCTAGGCAAATCCACGATGGCATTCTCCGGCGCCGTGACCTGGATTTCGTAATTGAACATGTCACCCACGAACACTTGGGCGTTATCGACGTTCGCCTTGACGCTCACATCGAAGGCGAAAGACGGAACGGAACATAATGCGAGAATAGCTATAACGGAAACGAAGGAACTATAAAGTCGCAACATATAAACCTCTATGGCGAAGAATATACAAAAAATGGAAATCGTAGAACAATCGACAGGGGCAAGGCGCCGAAGCAAAAATCTATCTTTGCCTGCGACATGACCACCGCCCTCGTCATCTACCTCGTCATCCTCGTGCTTATTGCGGCCCGCAGCGCGCGCAAGGTCAAGGACATTCCCGACTTTTTCGTTGCCCGCAAGGGTGCCTCCGCATTGGCGGTCGCCGGGAGCCTGGTAGCAACGATTCTCGGCGGATCGGCCGTTATCGGCGCCATCGATTCCGGGATGAAACTCGGCGCTGCCGCGAGCTGGTTCATGCTTACGGGAGCGATCGGGCTATTCGCGCTCATCCCGTTTGCAGCACGCGCCTACAAGCACGGGAAATACACGCTCCCCGACCTGGTGGAGAATCTGTACGGAAAGGGGCCGCGGACTGTCGCCTCCATCGTGATTCCCATTGCATGGACAGGAATCGTCGCGGCGCAGATTATCGCGGCGGCGAAACTCCTGATGACGTTCACCCCGATGGAATACACCACGGCCGCAATCGTATCGGCAGCAGTGTTCACGGGCTACACGCTCGCGGGCGGGCAGCTTTCGATTTTGCGCACGGACTTTTTCCAGGCATGCCTGATTGTCGCGGGGCTCGTGCTTGTCGCGGGCTTCGCGCTCGTTAACGGCGCGGGCGATGCGGGCGTGCTCCCGAGTAGAGACCTTCCTTTCCCGTTCAACGAAGGTTTTTCGCCCTTCGACCTCTTCCTGCTCATCCTCACCTACGGAACAACGTACACGGCCGGCCCCGACATCTTCAGCCGCGTGTTCTGCGCGAAGGACGTACATAGCGCGAAAAAGGCCATAGCGGTTGCCGCCTGCGTGCTCATCCCCGTCGCATTCGTCATCGGGATCCTCGCTCTATTCGGCACAAGCCTCGGTGATATACAGGGAGCCCGAATCACGGCCATTGCGAATGCAGTCTTGCCACCGCCGCTCGTCCCGCTGGTGGCACTTGCGCTCCTGAGCGTAGTGCTCAGCAGCGCCGACACCACATTGCTGAGCAGCTCGGTCATCATCTGCAGACTGTTCAATATAGGCGGCGAACCGCAAGCCGCCGCAGGGTCTGCAAACAAGGCGCTCCTCAAGGCGCGCATCATCATTTTCCTGAACGGCATCGTGGCCCTGCTGCTCGCGCTCGTGTTCACCGACATCATCGGCACGCTGTTGCTTGCACTTGCCGTCTACGCGGGCGCCTTCACCGTCCCCGTGCTGTGGGGGCTTCTCGGGCTCAAGGCAAAACCGAAGTTCGTCGCCGCGGCAATCGTCGCGGGCGGCGCGCTCGCACTCGCAGGCAAGCTCTGCCCTCCTCTGCCCGGTACGCTCGGCACGCACACGGGCGACTTCCTGATGATCGCCGCTTTCATCGTAAATGCAGCATTCCTTGCCATCGGGCGCATCAAGAAATAAACGGACCGGACAAAAAAAGTATCTTTCCAACATGGGATTTTTGAAAAAGCTTCTGATGATTCTGTCCGTCACAAGTGCGGCAATCGCTCTGAGCGCCTGCGCGAGCACCAAGATGGAATATGCGGAATCGGCAACCATCGACATCTACCCCGGCCCGAGCATGCAGGGAATCAGCCGCCACCTCCCCGAAAACACCATCGGGTCGCGCCTGCGCGGCGGTGTCGCCATCGGGGCATCCGAAAAAATCGGGCTCGACAGCGTCTACAATAAAGGCGACTGGGACAGTGTCGAGGTCGATGCGCGCTACAAGATAAAGTATCTCCCCGTGTGGGGATCCATCGACAAGTTTGTCAAGGGCAAGCTCTTTACCATGAACATCGGGTTCGGAATCTATCACGGCATCTACGCCTCCACCGGTTTCGGAATCAACACGAAGTATTTCGAGCTCGGCGTGCAATCGTTCCAGAGGTTCACCTACGAATCCTTCAACTACCATGCCTACGAAAAAACAGAGGACGAAAGCCTCGAAAAAATAGAGAACACCAATAACAACGACAAGCTCGTGTTCCAATACGGCGCGGGTGCCTATGCAAGCCTGTTCATCAAGAGCGTGACGCTCAGCTACAACGGCAACGTCTACAGGCCTAACAAGTCCATCGTCATCAACGACCCGATTCCGGAAATCAGCTTCGCGACCCCGTACGTGTTCACGAACAACTTCCTCATATCGTACTGGTATTCGGACACGATAGAATTCCAGCTCGGAATCACGAACCTGCTCGTAGATTTCAACGGCGGGAACTGGTCCCTGATGGCGGGAGTTTCGCTCTGGACGTTCTAGCGGCCAACACGCGGAAAATTCAGGCTTCGAAATCCTTGTCCTACTTGTTCAGGAGGCGCTTGCGGCGCAATGCCACCGGCGGGTGTTCCCTGTAGATTAGCGCAAACAGCAGCGTGCGGGGAATTTCACACAGCGAGAGGTCGCGCATGGCCGCCTTCGCCATCTTGCGGTCGGTCTTGGAAAGCGCATACCTGTCAGCTTCGCATTCCTGGTTCCAGCAGTAGTAATGGAAAAAAGTGCGGAACGGGATAGCCGCTAGATGCAGCCACAGGATCGCCTGCCAAATCGGCATCTGCATGCGCACCAGGAGTGACGCGAGGAACCATACGGCGCACATCAAAAAAACAATCTTCACCAGGTTACGGAGGACCGCATGATGCAGGGCCCTGTGCGCTTCCTCGTGAAAATTCACAAACCGCGATTGCGGCACCTCCGCGCGGCTCTCGGGCAGGGGCACGATATCGTTCACGAGCGGGAGCAGGCGCAACACGGCAAAAAAGCCGAACCGGCAACCCGTCAGCCTGCACTCGCGCACTTCGAGAACGACGCGTGCGACAATTTCAATACAAAGTAATGCGTAGAGCAGCAAGCGGCACCTAGTCGATATTCTTGAGGACGTTGTTGAGCCGCTTCACGGATTCCTCGAAACGGGTACGTTCCCACTCCAGGAATCCCTTGTCTACAGGGTGCGCGCTGTCGTAGTCATCGAAAATCTTGCGGCCGCGTTCGTTGTCGCGGTCAAGGCCGTGGAACACGTTCTCGAACCAGTCCTTTTCGAGCTGGCGGAAACGCTTGACCAATTCGTCCAGCGTTTCGGGCATGCGGACCATCCTCGAAATTTCCTTGTTCAGGTCTCCCGTCAGGAGCTTGCGGATTTCGCGGGGAGACTGCAATTTAAAAGCCGGGTCGCTTTCCACAAGCAAAATCATCTGGTCGAGGATGTAGCGTTCCAAGTATTCCTCGTACGCGGCAATCGCACTCTGGCGCACACGTTCGCGCATGAAGTTTTCGCCAAGCCCGTCGATATGTTCCTGCGTGTACACGTCGCGCACCTGTTCCACCTGCAGGCGGCTGCGGGCATCAAAAACCTGACGCACCGTCTCCACGCTGAATATGCCGAAGAACGAGCAAGGCACGAGCCCCTTGCCACGCGAGGAATACTTGTAGAGGTTGCGGTCGAGCGCGTAGGCATTGCGCGAATAGTTCCAGCCGGGAACAATCTCGTTCAGGCGTGCAGGAACTCCCATGAGCTGCGGGTCGCCCGGACGGATCAGCGAGAACGGGAACTTGAGACGCTGCGGAAGCGTCGTCACTCCGCTTGCGACAATCGTGAACGGGGACTCGCGGTAGTTCGCCGGGAACTTGACATTCACGCCGAGGCCAAAGAACATTCCCTGGCCGGGCATCACTTCCTGGTCGGGCATGCGGCCGGTATGGTTGCTGCCCACATTTGCACCGTAGCCGATATTGCCGCAACCTTCGGGCCAAAGCGCCGCAATCAAAAGCGAATGGTGGTGCATCTGCGTGAGCGGGCCCATGTACGAGCTGTTGACCTCGCCTTCCTCAATATGGCAGCAGGGCGCAACAATCGACGACTTTACGATTGCCTTGCTCCCCACCTTCACGCGGCCCATGAGCACGCTGCCCTGCACCTCGGCACCGGTATGCACCTTCACGCCCATCTGCAAATTCGAATTTTCAAGAATCACGGAATCGTACACGTGCGTCGATTCCTCGAGCGAACTGAGGATGACGGAATTGCGCACCTTCGAGGCGCCCTCGATACGCGCATGCGCGCCGATCCAGCTGTTGCGAACGATGTTCGTATTGCTCACCACGGCACCCTTCCCCACCACGGCGAACGGAAGCGCGGTCTCCTCGCGGAACTGCCGCAGTTGCTCGTCGAACGCGGCTTCGACATCGGGTTCACCCTTGTGGAACAGCTGCACGTCCACAAGATCTGTCGTGATGTCGGGGAACACGCGCACCTGGCGCGCACCCATCTCGTTACCCACCGTGACGGTCGAGCCGATCATGTAGTTAATCTTGCCGCTGCTCACCAGCGAACCCACGTTGTGCACCACGGCACTGCTGCGGACCAGCACGTTCGAAAGCATCGCCACCTTGCACACGAGCGCGTTCTCGACAATGCAGTTGTGGACGAGACTGTCATATATCCCCGTCGGGAAAGACACGTCGCCCGGCAGGAGGAGGGTCCCATAAAAGGCAGGCAGGCGGACATCGCCCATGAACACGGAGTTGTGGATGCGGTCGGGAGTAAAATTCGGTTCGACGAGGATGCGATTCCAGTCCTCGCAACGGTTGCCGTTCTTTTCCAATGCGGCAATCTCGTCGGCATTCAGGGGGCGAAACTTTCCACCCGTGGCCTTGGCCGCCTTGAAGCCTTCAGCCAGGGAAGCCAATACGCTGTTCTTCAGCACTTTTTTGAGTTTGAGCAATCGTTGCATACCCAAAAAATAGACTAATTTTGAGGAGCGATGAAGCAAGAACTCTTCAAACTGATTAGAAAGCACCACTTTAATATTTCTATCTACACGGAAGAAATATTCGAAAGACGCTGCCAGGAAGAAATTATCCGCAGCGACGAGGACCAAAGTTCCTTCGTCTACCTCGAATTCGACTTCGAGGCCATACGCAAGATCCTCCAGGACGAAAGTGCGAACATCCAGTTCTGGGAAGTGTTCCTCACCGCCCTGAACAAGAACAACCGCGGAAGCGACATCATCGGGTTCCTCGAGAACGAGGCCGGACTCGGCATGCTGCTGCTCGACTCCAAGATCGAGGGCTGGATCCGCGTGAGGGGCAGAATCCTGCAGACCGCGGCCAGCATGGGATTCAACTCGGCAGCAAGCCTCATCTCGGCGACCGTGCGCCCCATCGTCTACCCCGCATGCATCAACGATGCGCAAGACCTGAAAGCCATCGAATCCGTATCGCAAGAACTCGTGACACCCGGAGCCGGCAGCGCAGAACCGGCAGCCGCAATCTAAAATGAAAGTCCTCGTCATCGGTTCCGTCTATCCGCGTTTTCACGAAGACGCCGAGGTTCCCTGGCTACGGACCTCCATTGCGCACCTCAAGAAGGCGGGACTCGGCATCCAGGTTCTCGCACCTGCATACAAGGGACTCAGGACCCACGAAATCGATGGCGTGAAAGTAAACCGCTTCCGCTACGCGCCCGCAAGCTGGGAAATCCTCACGCACGAAGAAGGGGCCCCTTCCAAGATGGCAAGCAAGCCGTGGCTCCAGCTGCTCGCCATCCCCTACATCATCAGCGGGTTCTTCAAGTGCATCGGCATCTGCCGCAAGTTCAGGCCGGACGTGATACATGCGCACTGGCCGTTCCCGCATGCCTACATCGCGCTCGGCGCCGCTAAGTTGTTCAAAATACCGCTCGTACTCAACTTCCACGGGGCGGAACTCCTGCTCATCCGCAAAAAGAAATGGGTGAAGCCGCTCCTGAAATTTGCCATCGGGCAGGCGCAAGCCGTATTCGCCAACTCGAGCTTTACCGCAGGCAAAATCAAGGCGCTCCGGAACGTAGACGTGGAATGGAGCCCCTACGGGACGACGCTCGAATCCGGATCAACTTCCGCAGGCAATGGCGGGACATCGGCAATCGTACCACACCCGGTAAACGGCAAATTCAAGATACTCTTCGTGGGCCGCCACATCGAACGCAAGGGAATCTGCTACCTCATCGAAGCGGCAAAGCACCTACCGCGCGACCAGTTCGAAATCCGCATCGTGGGAGTCGGCGACATTACGGATAAACTAAAAGCGCAGGCCGCGGAAATCGCAGACGCAGCAGAAATCATCTTTACCGGGAAGCTTTCGCCCGAAGAACTCGCGAACGAATACAGGACCGCGAACGTATTCACGCTCCCCGCCATCGTCGACAGCAAGGGCGACACCGAAGGGCTCGGCGTCGTGCTCATCGAGGCGATGGAGCTCGGGCTTCCCGTCGTCGCAAGCAACGTGGGCGGCATCCCCGACGTGGTCGTGGACGGCGTTTCGGGCATACTCGTCCCCGAAAAAGACCCGGAAGCCCTCGCCGGCGCCTACCGGCGCCTCGCCGCCGAGCCCGAACTCGTGAAGCAGCTGCTCGCGGGCGCACAGAAGCGCATCGCCGAATGCTTCAGCTGGGACAAGATTGTCGAACGGCAGATTGATTCCTACAAGAAAATTATCCGCAAGCGCTAGATGCCCAGATCAGGGCGCGAATCCATCTATTTCTGGATACAGAGGACGCCCGCTTCACGCGCACCGTAACAGCCGGCGCCATCACTAGAACATCCGGAAAGCAAAACGTCGTTCCCTTGTACGTTCAAAGCCCTGTACTCATAACAGACCCCGTCTTCGCAACCAAAGTTGGCCCATACAATGATTCCATGCTGAACGTCTTCTCCAAGCATAGTCGCTTCCGTATAGGCGATGCTCTTCAGGTCAAAACCATTCGCTTTCAAGGCGGGATACGCGTTTTTCCACGAGCACGCATCCTTTTGGCATTTCTTACCCGAAAGAGAATTCAGCAGGTTCCTGTAATCCTTCGGGGTCGGCAGGCGCCATCCTGACGGGCAGGCCTTCAACGCCTCTTCCTGACTATAGACGTACGAACCGTTCGACTTCTGCAACATGCGGGTCATCCAATTCTTTCCGGCGACATTGGCCATCTGCGGGGCCGGCGGGGCCGACGGAGCGTCGCCCTTCACGCAGCGTACAGAAAGGGCGGAACTTTTCATGCCCTTCAACCACTTGACGCTGTTATCCTTCGCAATCCAATACCAGTAGGAAGCCTTGTCCTTCTTCCCGTCGCTGGTCCAGAAGTATTCGTACAGGTCCCCGAACAGGAATTCGCCATTGTCCTTCCTAAAACCGGTCGCCTTCGCATTGAATGCAGTCCTGAAGTCGGAAACTCCTGCAAGCATGGCCCTAGCCTCGCTTTCGCTGGGCAGGTGCCAACCCGCAGGGCATACCGTCTGTGCGGCATCCCAGGTGTAGAGACGACCGCTCACCTTGCAATTATCCGGCTGGTTGCAGTAGCTGTTCGCCGTCTCGATATTGAGGTTCTCGGCCATCCAGGTCTGCCCCGCGATATCGACAGTCTTGTACTGCTCCGCCATAGAAGCATCCAAGGCCGCGGCAGCCTTCTTTAGAGATTCGGACAAGGCTTTCTTGCCCTCATTTTCAGTATCCTCGCACGCCGTAAGGGTCAAAGCAAGGCACGCACCCATCATCAAGAATATTCTTTTCATTTTTATCCCTCAGTAAACCGGAAAAACCTCTTTAAAGTTATAAATTATTCCCTTCCGCTTCGAAACGGATTATCCACATGTCGGCGTCGGTCCCTACGCGCACCGGCGGACCCCAGCAATCGACACCCGCGCTCACGAGCCAGCGGACGCCATCGAGCACGCCCTCGCCATAGGCAAGGCGCCACACGAGATTGATGACGAAATTACCCGGGAAAAACTGTCCGTTGTGCGTGTGCCCCGAAAGCGCGAAATCCGGAAGACGTCCCGAATATCCGGACTCGATTCCCTTGGGCTGGTGGTCAAGCAGGATCCACGGCCGCACGGTTTGCACGCTACCGGAATCGGCCGGAACCTCGACAGGCACAAGCTCTGCAAGCGGCCTACGCTCCACGCCACGGCCACGCGCCACCTGAAAATCGATACGCCCCGTGAAACACGCCTGCCCGATACACGCCGAGGAATCGTCCAGCACGACAAAGCCCACCTTGCGCATCCAGTCGTTGGGATTCGAACCGGGAAACTCCTGCATTCCTTCGTGGTTCCCGTTCACCGCTACCGCAGCGACTTTCGCCCCCGCCGTGAGTTTCTTGAACAAAGTATCGTAGCCCCACTCGTCGAGAGTCGCAGACGGCACATCGGCGAGGTCGCCACCGAACAGCAGGTAGTCGGGAGCGATGGAATCCACATCGGCAATCATGCGCTCGAGCTTTGCACGGTCGAATAGCGGATCCACGTGGATATCGCTGAAGAACACCGCCGTAAAGCCGCCGGCAGGCAGATTCACCGTAGTCTCATGCAAAACGTATTTCGCATTGTGTGGGACACCGTAGGCGCACAGCCCAAGCGTCATCGCGACTGTCGCCACGAGCAGACCGCGGCTAGCGAGCATCACCGCGTGCCCGTCAAGTGCACGACGCGTCACAACCCTTCGCACTCCCCTGAATACACCCCAGGGTATATAAAGCAGCAGCGCCTGGCATAGCCACACCGAAAGGAACGCTACAGCGAGACTTCCGACAAACGTGCCCCGCGCCGACATGCCTGCAAAAATCGAGACAAGCACGCCGAGCGCAAGCAGCTTGCCCCTCCTGCCCGGCAGGACCGGACTCACGTTGATACAAATCAGGACAAGTCCCGACAACAGAAGCAAAAGGAAAAAGACCATGGGAAAAAAATTAAATTTTTTGTTTTCATGTTTTTGTATCTTTTTAACCGTGTAGGGAGTTCAAAGAGGAAAATCATGGTACTTGACGCTTTCAAGAAATACCCGAGCCAGATTTCGAGCGCGTTCAGGCGGTTCCCCGTCGCATCGGCGCTCGCCTTCTTCACATTCTTCGCATACGTCGCCTGCACAGAGCTCACAGGAATCATCACGGACTTTTCCAGGGACAATTCCTACATCGAACACATGCTCCTCCAGTTCATATTGTGGCTGGGCACCTTTCCCGTAGCGGCGATGCTCATTTCCCTCACGACCTCGCTCGTCCAGGAATCCCTCAAAACAAGCAGCAAGGTTCCCCAGATTGTCGCAAACATCGCCTGGTTCATCCTCTCAGGATGGCTTTTCTTTTGCGTTTTCAACGAACAGCAAAAAGACTTCAATTTTTTCAGCGCCGAATTCATATTCAGCACCGTTCTTGTCGTGTACGTGACCGCCACGCTCGCCCTGTTCATCGCGCCGTTCTGGAAAAATAAAGACGAAAACGCATTCTGGATTTTCCTGTTCAGGAACCTCAAGGCGCTGGTTGTCGGCGCGCTCATCGCAACGCTCCTGCTCGCATCCGTAGAAGCGCTCGTCTTCTGTTCTGGTGCACTTTTCGAACATGAATTCGATGAGAAGGTGTATTTCTACATTTTCTACTTCTGCGCGAGCACCGTCTTCCCCATACTCTACTTCAGCGGCATCCCTTCCATCGAGGAATGCCACAGCGAAACACCCACGCTGAACAAGTTCGCGACAAGCACCATCCGGTTCCTCTTCGTGCCGGTGCTTTCGCTCGCCATACTCCTATTCTACGCCTACATCGTCAAGTTCGTCGTGCTGTGGGACATGCCGCAAGGAATGGTATCGTACTTCGTTTCGGGATTCATGCTGTACATGCTCGCGCTCGTCACCATCCTGTACCCCACGCGACTCGCCCCCGGCAGCACCTTCGAAAAGAAACTCCTCAAGGTTTTCCCCGCCGCATGCATCCCCCTCGTGGCCATGATGTCCGTCGGCCTTATCCGCAGAATCAGCGACTACGGCATCTCGATGGAACGCATCTTCGCCGTGACCATCAATATATACTTCTACGTCATCATCGCGGTCTTCCTCGTCGACAAAATCAAGTGCAAGTCGCGCTACATCGCCATCGTCTTCTGCGCACTGCTGTTCATCGTCACCGACAGCCCGCTAAGGGCATCGAAAATCTCGAACGACATCTGGATGAGGAGCATCAGGGGAGCCCTTGCCGAAGCGGGCTACACGGAGTTCCCGCTCAGCAAGGATGACGCCCGGAAATTCGTTATCGACCTGCGGAAAAAAGACGACGAAAACTCGAAGCTACTTGTTTCGCGAATGCTCGAGCTTGCCGAAGCACACAACCCGGAATTCACCGGATATCTCCCCATCACAGGATACGACTATGCATTCACCAACGACTTCACCGAAAACGTGTGTTGCGGGGAGGGTTCGGACAGCACCGGCGAAGAACTGTTCGACCAGTTCGAGGTCAGCATAGAGTACCCCGACAAGGCGATGCTCCAGGTGCCTCCCGGCACAAAGGGCGCCGTCGCCATAGACCATTACTTCAACAACGACGAATTCGAATTCGCGGGCGACACGCTCACCTTCCGGATTTCGCTGAAAGAAGACAGTGGCTGCAGTTGCAACAGCGACGAGAGTGACGCATGCCCCGACAGCACCGCAGGCCCGGCAGGCGAAAGCGCAACCAGGACCGTCTACAGCTTCACCATCGACAGGCAAGCGCTCAAGCAGGACTCCACAAGGCAAATCAAGACCGACGGGGCTGCAATCGCAATAAGCTACCTGCACGCGGAAGAAGAATCGAAACGCAGCAGGACGCTACGAATTAAGGGAATATTGTTTACGGAATAGTTGACGCGCGCCGAAGAATTTAAAGAGGAAAACCATGGTACTTGACACATTCAAAAAATACCCGAGCCAGATTTCGAGCGCTTTCAGGCGGTTCCCCGTCGCATCGGCGCTCGCCGTATTCTCGACCCTCGCGTTCATCTTTTCAAACGAAATCGCACCCTCGCGCATTGAACAAGAGGGACACAGTTTTTTCTTCTGGCTCGTTTTCTATCCCGTCGGAGCGATGCTCCTTTCCATCATAACGACGCTTGTGCAGGAAGCCCGTAAAAATACAAGCAAGGTTCCCCAAATTGCCACAGGCATTGCCTGGTTTGCCATCTCCATAGCCCTGATTCTCTATTATCCCGAAGAACCCGATTACTACAGGCACGCCTATCTTTTTGGCGCAATCTATTCGATTTACGCAACACTCATCCTGGGCCTGTTCGTCGCGCCATTTTTCAGACAAAATAACGAAAACCAGTTTTGGATTTTCCTGCACAAAAACCTAAAGGCATTATTCATCGCTATCGGCATCACCGGAGTCCTGACGCTCGCTATCGAAGGTCTTATCTATGGTTCAGTCTCGTTGTTCGACCTGGGCAAAATTTCAGGAAAGCCCTACCTGTATGTTTTCTTTTTCTGCCGTAATACCATTTTGCCGATGCTCTATTTGGCAGGGCTCCCCTCCATCGACGAACGCCTCGACGAAACGCCGACATCGAGCAAGTTCACAAGCGGAGTCTGCAAGCTATTCATTGCCGTGTTCACGCTATACGTAGCACTCCTGTATGCCTACATCGCAAAGATACTTGTCCAATGGGATCTGCCGAAGGGAATGGTATCGTACCTCGTTTCCGCATCCATGCTCATCATGTTCCTGCTCGTAACGGAGATGTATCCGGCGCAACTGAACCCGATAAAGAAAATTGAAAAGAGGCTCCTGAAAATATTCCCAGCGGCATGCATTCCCCTAGTCATTTTAATGACTTTCGGAATCATCCGCAGAATATCCGATTACGGGATTTCCGAAGACCGCATCTATGTTTTCGCCATCAACATCTATTTCTACATCATCATAGCAATTCTGCTCATCAATAAAATCAAGTGCAAGTTCAGGTACCTCGCCATCGTCTTCTGCGCAATGTTGTTTGTACTGATGACCGGACCGTTCAACGCGACAAAGATTACGCGCGGCATCTGGATAGACAGCATCAAGGCAACGCTTGCCGAAGAAGGCTACACGAAGTTCCCCCTGAACGCGCAAGACACAAAATCATTCCTCAATACCATCGATGACAAGTCCCCCATCGTTTATTCGCGAGTGCATATTCTCCAAGACAGGTCTAAAAAAGAACTGGCCGAATTTTTCGAGACTGACAGCATCTATACGGACTACAACGCAATCCTCTCAACACCCCCAAAAGACGCGGACAAGAATAAGCCGAAAACACTGCTGCATGGCAGTTACTCCACGAACAAGACTTACGACATTCCCCCATACGCCACACGAATGGAACATATCGACAAAAAATTCAGCAAGGACGAATTCGAATTGCGGAACGACACGATATTCTTCCAGATTACGCCCATGAAAAGCGAAAAGGCTTTCCACTTCGCATTTCCCTACAAGGCGCGGGCACCCGAGGTTCCCTGCACGCCGGAGCAAATCGAAAGTTCAAGAAAGCGAATGGGCGAGAACTTCAACGAAAAAGATGTCCGTTGCTGGGACATGACCTTTAGAGGCGATATAATCGAAGCAACCGACAATGCCAGGATTTTCAAGGAGATGGTCCACCTCGACCGCAAAATCGTCGACGGCGACACGATCCTTAATTTTAAAATCAAGGGCATCATATTCATGGAATAGCGCTTGACCTTTTTTATGCGTATAACTATATTTATGCATAAACAAGGAACATAACCATGGAATACAAAATTAAGGATATCAACCTTGCAGTGGAAGGCCGCAAGGAACTCGACCTCGCCGAAACCGAAATGCCTGGCCTCATGGCTCTCCGTAAGGAATACGCCGGCAAGAAGCCGCTCGCGGGTGCCCGCATCATGGGTAGCCTCCACATGACCGTGCAGACCGCCATCCTCATCGAAACGCTGGTGGACCTTGGTGCCGACGTGCGCTGGGTGAGCTGCAACATCTTCAGTACGCAGGACAACGCTGCCGCCGCCGTCGTGGTCGGCAAGAAGGGCACCGTAGAAAACCCGCAGGGCGTGCCCGTGTTCGCCTGGAAGGGCGAAACGCTCGAAGAATACTGGGAAAATACCGCCCGCGCCCTCGTGTGGCCCGACGGCAAGACCGCCGACCTCATCGTGGATGACGGTGGCGATGCTACCATGCTCGTGACCTGCGGCGCCGAATTCGAAGACGCCGGCAAGGTGCCCGAATTCAACCCCGCTACCGACAGCGAAGAATGGGGCGTATTCCTCGCCACCTGCAAGAAGATTTTCGAGAAGGATCCGAAGCAGTGGACCCGCGCCCGCGAAGCTCTCCGCGGCGTTTCCGAAGAAACCACGACCGGCGTGCATCGCCTGTACCAGATGGCCCAGGCCGGCCGCCTGAAGTTCCCGGCAATCAACGTGAACGATTCCGTGACCAAGTCCAAGTTCGACAACCTCTACGGCTGCCGCCACTCCCTCATCGACGGCATCAACCGCGCCACCGACGTGATGATGGCAGGCAAGATTGCAGTCGTGTGCGGCTACGGCGACGTGGGTAAGGGCTGCGCTCAGTCCCTCCGCGGTCAGGGCGCCCGCGTGATCATCACCGAAATCGACCCGATTTGCGCTCTGCAGGCCGCCATGGAAGGCTACGAAGTCAAGACTCTCGACGAAGTCGTGAGCATGGCCGACATCTTCGTGACCACCACCGGCAACACCGGCATCATCAGCGCCGCTCAGATGAGCAAGATGAAGCACCGCGCCATCGTCGGTAACATCGGCCACTTCGACAACGAAATCGACATGGCCGGCCTCAAGAAGATTCCGGGCATCAAGAGGAACGAAATCAAGCCGCAGTACGACGAATGGATTTTCCCCGACGGCCACAGCATCCTCGTGCTCGCCGAAGGTCGCCTGCTGAACCTCGGCTGCGCTACCGGCCACCCGAGCTTCGTGATGAGCGCAAGCTTCACGAACCAGACCATCGCCCAGATCGACCTCTGGCTCAACGCCCAAGGGAAGGCTACCGTCGCCGGCATCAAGTACGAAAGCGGTGTCGTCTATACGCTCCCGAAGATCCTCGACGAAAAGGTCGCACGCCTCCACCTCGAAAAGCTCGGCGTCCACCTGACGACCCTCACCAAGGCCCAGGCCGACTACATCGGCGTGCCCGTGGAAGGCCCGTACAAGGCGGATCACTACAGGTACTAATCCCTGATTTGTCATCCTGGAGGGTTCGCAGAACCCGATAGGATCCAAGGCAATCGAACTTAAAATCCCTCGGCACTCGCCGGGGGATGTTTTTTCACTGGTAAAACGTAAGCGGGACAACCACCTTCGCGCTTCCGGACTCCACCTCACCAAACGGTATCCCACCGACATAGTCACTGACCGCATTATCGAATTCCTCATAGCCGGTCGAGGAATACGCGACGGCCGTACGGAGAACTTCACCACTCGAGGCAATCTCAAGTCTCAGGACAACGCGGCCTTCGAATCCGGGTTTCTTCTTCAAAAACTTATTGTAAACATGACGCAATCCCGGCTTTCGCTGGTCCATGATTTCCAGGACATCTTTGGCGGAACGGGAGCCGCGCACCTTGATATCATCGGCCCGCCACGGAATAAAGACTTTGCCGGATGGCGTGTCACTGCCGGCTTTCGACAAACCAGTTACTTCCCCAAGAATTCGGTCGATATCATTGTTGAATTTTTCCAAAAATTTCATCGCGTGCAAGGTCGCCTGTTCCATCTTCAAACTGGGCGCAACCAGCCTTCGAAAACTGCGGGGATTATCCATTTGAGGCGCCAAACCGGTCAACCGGTAAATTTCCCGATGGGCCATTTCCATCGAACGAAAGCGGAAAGCATCATCCGAGTCATCGACATCGACCCTGACATACCTGAACCCTATTTCCTTCAACGCAATTATCAAGGGGGTCAATTCATGGAACTTGTTCTGTCTAAAGAAACTGCCATCAATGTATAAAGAAATTCTGTCAACATCCCACCTGTCAGCATACCACTTGCGATAACGAATCAAGGTTCTGACAATAACATCAAATGCAGAAAGCGGAGCGATAGCGGCATCTCCCCGCCAAACCCTTCGCATAGAATTCGGGGAAAGTGTGGCAAGCGAATCCCCTTCGGCAGGCAATTTCAAGCCCCTCGGCGGAATCATGCCCAAGTCGCCCTCCCCCTCCATGCTGAGAAAATCACCCTTGCCATCAACATAGACGCTGTCCGGTGCTGCGACCATGGCCGAATACAAATAACGGGGGAACGGATAATGGACCGCCCAAAGGACACGCCCCGGATCCTCTTCGAAATCCTTCTCGATTGCCGCATAGCGGGCCGTATACGGATAATCGAGAACCCTATAATACACCTTCGGGTCAAATCCGCCACGAGCGCCGATAACAAGATGGTCGTCGTTTATGCCAAGGGAAAACATCAGATCCGGCTCCCAGCAGTGACCGTAGTCAAAGCAAAGCGACACCGCAAGGGCAAAGGCAAAAAGAATCCGGTCCGTCATTTTACTTCTCACAAAAATCTCGCATCGTTGCAGGGGAAAGAACAAGCGGCTATTCCTAATATATATTTTTTTATCTTGTATTATATCATGAATCTCGCCTTGCTCAGAATTTGCGCCATTATGTTGATTGCGAATGGATTGAAGAACATCGCAGGAACATTGCTGCAATCGTTCACCCTAGAAGCAGAAGAGCCGTTCTTTTCCAACTATGGACCACAAATTCTATTAAGTAGTATTTGCATTATTGCAGTGGCAATCGCGCTCGTAAAAAAGAGTCCGCGACTTTTAAAAATCTTTGCGGTTGTTGCAATAATCATGATTCCTATTGGCGCTATTTTTTATGCCGTTCACTTCTACAAATATCTTTTACCTTTAGGCATGGGATACCATCACCTCCTTGAAGCGCTCTCCGACATTTTCGTGAATCCGTCTCTAGTCGTCTATATTGCCGCATTTTTTATCACATCGTCAAAAAAAGAGACCATCGATACCGATCAAAAAATCAACATGGGCCTGCTCTGGTTCTGCACCGCATACTTTTTGGTCAATGCAGCAAATAACCTGCTCGAAACGATATTGAATTTTTCTCCCTCCACAGACATCATCTTCATGATTCTCATTCCCATCGCAGCGGGAACATTCGCCCTCGTCAAGAAGAACACGCTAGTCTTGAAAATCTATTCCATAATAGCGTTCGTCTATATTTCATGGAGCACCTGGGATTATGTCCGCGAAAACATGTTCGGCACATATTATGTATGGGGTGCAGTTCTCGGCATGATTTTTAGCTCGTTCAACGTGGTTTGCGCCGCGACATTCTTCGTAAATCTGGAAGAGACCAGGCTCTACGCCCAGAAACTGAAGGCCCTGTTTTTCAAGTGGAAAAAACTTACCTGATTTAAAGGGTATGCTCAGCCTTTATCGCCTTGAATTTCCTTGACAAGGGTGGCCGCGCAATCCATAAAGGCGTCAAAGAAGCGTTCGACATTGTCATGGTCACGGTCATTCCCGCGAATGCACATCGCAACCGTCAAGTCGTCGCCGAGCGTCGACACGGAAAGCAGCGTGTAGGGCTTGTACTTTATCGCGCCCGTAATGAATCCGTCGACAGGTTCGCGCCCCTGCAAGCCGAGCGCCCGGCTATCGAGACGGCCGATATTGCTCATGGAACAGGGCGGGTTGGAATAGACCTTGAATATAAGGAACTCGGCAACAGCCCGCGGGAAGACGTTGAAAATCGTAGCGACAAGCGGAAGCCCGTGAAGGCCCATGTAAGGGTCGCTTTTGAAGGAGGCTACCGACCGGCTGACAGACGACAACGTTTCCAACATCGTGCGTCCCTTTTGGGGCACGCTGCTCTGCATCCACGCCGTGTGATTGGTGACGCTTTCCTTTGCGGCACCTTCCAGGTGACGGCGCAAGTCTATTGCGCAGGATATGGAAGTTTTCTTGCTCTCGGGGAATTGCGCGATGTCGTACAGCGCCTGGAAATAACAGGCCAAGAGGAAATCGTTCACCGTCACTCCGGCCATCTTGCTAGCGGAGCAGACCTGCGCAAGCATGTCGGGCGAAAACCTGCGGCGTATAAGCTGGACGCGGTCATCGCCGGAATCCGGCGTGAAAGGGAAATAGCTGTCATCCTTCTGGTTGATATTCTTGAAAAGCCGCCTTGCGACCTTCCTTGCAGAAGAAGGAAGACACGCGTAGACGGCAGTGTAGGAGCGGTCACCCATGCGGAAACTCGGCATCGCGCCGGTTTTCCCGCTCGCGATGCAATCGTAGACATCGCAAAACCGGGGCAGAAAATACTTGAGGGACCCCGCATCCATACACATGTGGTTCACCACCATGCACAGCGTGGTCCGCGTACCATGATAGAAGACAGCGACCTTCATCTGCAAAGGTCCGGTAGGTTCTATGTAAGTCGTCAGGAAATTATCTTGTTCGCAATCAAGTTCTGCAGGGTCGATTTCCTTAAAGGCAACCACGTCTTCGATGCGGTAAGGCTCGACAATCCAGCGGGCATGAAAGAATCCGGGCCTGAACGACGCATGAAGAATAGGGACATCGCGAAAGGCAACGCCTAGCGTCTGCTTCAATATCGAAGGATCCAGTTTAAAATCGTAAGTGAGCGAAACATGGACAACACGGTCATTGATATCGCGGAACAAATAGTGCATATTGTCCCACAGCTCGGCGCGCAACGTATCTTTTTTCATTTAATTCTCGGTTTTTACCGGTTCCAGCCGGAATGCCCTTCGCCGTAATAGAGGGCGGCATCTTCGGGGCCAAAGTCGTCGGCTACGGAATCACGTGGCGAAAGCCACCCGCGCATCTTCTTGATGCGGGCCTTGCGTTCCTCTGCGCGACGCTCTTCAATGTGCTTTTCATCAAGTGAATCGGCCATACATTAAAAAGATAGTTTAATGCCAGCCAAAAAAGATTATTTTAAAAGCATGAGCGCAAAAATTCAGTACATCCTTTCTGCAGCAGTGTTCACTGCCGCGGCGGCAATTTCTTCCGCACCGGCAGGCTACGCACAGACGGCATCCGACACCGTCTCGTTCGTGAACTTCGAAAACCGCAGCGTCGGCGTGTACGGCAACGCTGAAGCCAAGGAAGACTTCAAGCGCAACGATTACGACAAAAGCTGGTGGTACGCCATGGACAAGAACAATGGCGAAAACTCCAAGATCGTGTACGACGGCGAAGAACACGGCAACGTACTGCAGCTCAAATACCCCAAGGGTTGCGTGGGCCCGAACGACAACGACACGCCCGCCTGCGCCGCGCAAATCATACAGCCGCTCGTGAAAACCGCCGACACCATGTGGAGCGCCTACGACATATTCTTCGAAGACGGATTCGAGTTCCAGCTGGGCGGCAAGCTCCCCGGCCTATGCGGCGGCAAGTGCTACACCGGCAACGCCATGCCCCCTACAGGTGACGGCTGGAGCGCACGCATCATGTGGCGCAAAGACGGCAACGCCGTGCAGCTCATCTACTTCATGGGGCAAGAGTCCGTATACGGCGACGATTTCAAGTGGGACTTGAACGGCACCATCCCGCAAAAACAGTTCACCACCGGTACCTGGCACCGCATTGTAAACAAAGTAAGCATGAACACCATTGCCTCTCCCGGCAACGGCGACAAGAACGGTCGCGTGCAGACTTGGTTTGACGGAGAACTCGCGCTGGATGTAGATACCCTCAGGCTCCGCGACTACGACACCGTGAAAGTCGACAAGTTCTACCTCTCCACATTCCACGGCGGAAGCAGCGCCGAATGGGCCCCCACCCACGACTGCTTTATCCGCTACGACAACTTCACCGTATCAACGGATTCCATCGCGGTAAAGGCGGGCGCACCGGACACAACCGCCCGCGACTCCAGCGGCACCGAACGCATCTGGATGCATCGGCAGGACCGCCTAAACGTGACACCCGCCAAGGCATACCGCGTTGACGGAAGCTTGATTGGCAGGAGAAAAGCGAATTACGAAGTGAAAGTGGGAAGATAGGTTACACGATTTTTGATTACTTCGCATAGCCGACGGGGTTGTTCAGCAAGGGCACCTGCGAGTCCGAAAGCTTGAGAAGTTTCTTGATGGCGGGAACATCCATCGTCATGCGCGGACGGGTCACCAGGCCCATGCCGGCACAGAACAAATTAATATTCTCGCTCACGATTCCTGCGTCGGTCCCCATCGTCACCTTCGCGCGGGCGTCGCTGCTGCCGAACTTGGTCTCGTCTGCAACGATGAGGATGCTGACCGGGGCCACCTTCGCCCAATCCTGACGGTCGGCCACGAGCCCCCTGTGGTCACCCTTCGCCACCTGCTTCAGGGCGTTTTCCTTGTTGAGGTATTCCGAGACGCCCTTGCTCGTGAACACGAACACGCGGATTTCCTGGAAGTTGCGAGCAGTCGGCGACGTGAGCTTGCCGTCGGCAGGGCGGTTCACGCCGATAGCCGCAAAAAGCAAATTCGAAAGATCCTGGTCACTGAGCATCTTGTCACTGAACTCCGTGCCAGAAGCCCTGTCCCAGAGCGCCTCCATCACAGGCTTGCCGCCAGTCTTTGCCGGAGCGGGGAGTTTTTGGAGCTGCGCCATGGCAAGCGTACTGCAGATGAGCATTGCCATAAGCGTGAGCGCGAAACGGTTTTTCATGGGGTACTCCTTGTGAGGGGTGGTAGAAAGAAAAGTAGAATAAATTTCACAAGGCAAGCCATCCCTAACGCAAAAAGTGTATATTAGAATCTAGCTGTCAAGGAGACACGCAATGACTCAAAAACTCTGGAACAAATGCAAAAAGTGCGGCTGCGACAAGCCCGAAGACACCGAAAAGCTCTGCGAGCAATGCAAGGCCAAACGGCGGCAATTCTGGAGCGACCTCAAGAAGGTCGGCGGCGTGGCCGCAGGCGCGCTGCTGGTGGTTATCGCTGGCGGGAAGTTGAGGAAGAAATAGACAAGGATTTTAACATTTATCCATTCTAAATAAGGTCAGTTAAATTTTCCCCTTCAATTCCATCTCGTTTTATTATTTTTCCAGCATGGACCAGACTCCCGACAACATTGAATTTGCCCCCGGCATGCGCGTCATCATCCGCGACGAAGAATGGATGGTGAAAAAGATCGAAATCAACAACCTTGGCAACAAGGCCTTGCATTGCGTTGGAGTCTCGCCCCTCGTGAAAGACAGGGAGTCTATCTTCCTGACAGACCTCGAATGGATTACCGTTGTCGACCCGGCAAAGATTACGCTTTGCACCGACGACTCCCTGCATTACAACCGCACCAAGCTTTATCTCGAAAGCCAGTGGCGGCAATTGATTCCGACAGACACGAACCTGCACATCGGGCATCGCGCGGCAATGGATATGATGCCTTACCAGCTTGACCCGACAAAGCTTTCGTTAAAACGTCCTCGCCAGCGCATCTTGATTGCCGATACGGTTGGTCTTGGTAAAACACTCGAAGCCGGAATCCTGATGAGCGAACTCATCAAGCGCGGCAAGGGTAAGCGTATTCTTGTTGTGACCGTCAAGAGTATGATGACGCAGTTCCAGAAAGAAATGTGGAACCGTTTCACCATTCCGCTGGTTCGCCTTGATTCCAATAGAATCCAGAGTATCCGAGCCAAGTTGCCGTCTAACTACAATCCGTTCTTCTATTACGACAAGACGATTATTTCCATCGACACGCTCAAACGCGACAGCGAATACCGCGTGCATCTTGAAAATGCCTACTGGGACATCATCGTAGTCGATGAAGCACAGAATGTTGCCGAACGCGGCGACAAGCAGGCTCTACGTTCCAAACTTGCCAAGTTGCTTGCAGACCGCAGCGACACCATGATCATGCTTTCGGCCACCCCGCACGATGGCCGCGCCAAGAGTTTCGCTTCGCTGATGAACATGCTAGACCCGACAGCGATTGCAAACCCCGAAAAATACACGCCCGAAGATATCAAGGGCCTGTGCATCCGCCGTTTCAAAAAAGACGTCAAGGATCAAGTCAGCGGAACATTCCTGGAACGTAAAATTGACCTTGTCCGTTGCAAGGCAAGCGTGAACGAAGAATATGCCTTCCAGGTCTTTACCGACATGCAGTTGGACATGGACCTGGAACACGAAAAAAAGCAAACGCCGGGTCAGCTTTTCAAGACAAGCCTCGAAAAGTCACTTTTCTCCAGCCCCGTCGCCTGTATCAAGAGTATTGATGCACGCCTTTCCAAGTTGCGCAAAAAATACGGCGAAAACGAAATCAACGACATCGCAAAACTTGAGCAACTCAAGGCAGCACTCGAAAACATTTCTCCCGAGCAGTTTACCCGCTACCAGCAACTCTTGGGTCTGCTCAACAGCTCCGAATACGGTTGGAGCAAGAACGCAGCCGATGACCGCGTGGTTATATTCACCGAACGCATCGAGACCATGAGATTCTTGGCCGAGCATTTGATAAAGGACCTTAAACTCCCCAAGAATGCTGTCCAAGAAATTTCGGGCGCCATGAGCGATGTGGAACAGCAAGAAATTGTCGAAAGTTTTGGCCGCATGGAATCGCCCATGCGAATCCTTGTCGCATCGGACGTGGCTTCCGAAGGCTTAAACTTGCATTACCTCAGCCACCGCCTGATTCACTTCGACATTCCGTGGTCATTGATGGTGTTCCAACAGCGCAATGGCCGTATCGACCGTTATGGCCAACAAAAGCGCCCCGACATCCGCTACATGTTCATCGAAAGCGACAACAAGCGAATCAAGGGAGACATGCGCATTATGGAAATCCTCATTCAAAAAGAGGACCAAGCACTCAAAAATATTGGCGATCCCGCGATGCTCATGGGTAAATTCTCTGTCGAAGACGAAGAACTGGTCGTATCGACAGCAATCGAAAAAGGCACGAGCGACACGGACTTCGCAAACGCACTTGACTCCGACGAAAAGGAATTCAACCCCTTCGAAATCTTGATGGCCGAAGCGGCGGCAGCCGAAAAAGAGACTTCACCGGAAGACGCTCCCAAGACAATCGATGACGAAACGCTTTTCAGCGATCTCGATTACCTAAAGTCGGCACTGGGCTATTTGAACAAGGACCAGAAATTGCCCGTTTCGGATCTCGCCACGGTATCTGGCCTAGACATCACCATGAACGATGAAATGGAGCGCCGCCTAAAAGCCCTCGTGCCCGAAGAAGCGATGCCCGCAGGCAAAATCCTCCGACTAAGCGATGACAGGGCATTCTGCATGGAAGAAATGCAGCGCAGCATGCAAAGCAACATGGATGAAACTGCATGGCCCAAGACTCAATACCTGTGGCCACTGCACCCCATTTTCAGTTGGGTCAACGACAAGGCCGGTCTTTTCTACGACCGCGACAAGGCCCCGCTAATTGCAATAACAGGCTCAATCCAGCCAAACGAAATGATTTTCGTAATGACAGGCAGTATGCCAAACCGAAAGTCAACCCCGCTTGTCGATGAAATGTTTGGCCTGGTCTATCGCGACGGAACATTTGTAGAAACGTTACCCATGTCAAAGATAATGCAGGCGATAGGCCTCAAAAAAGACCTCCCCAACATAGGTCGCATCGGTGAAGCAGAACTCGCTAAGGCGACAAGCTTGCTTGCAGACGCCGTGAGCCACGCCAAGGAATACCTCGAAACATTCTACAACGCCTACCAGCAAAAAATTAACCCTATGCTCGACGAAGAAGTCGATAAGCTTGCAGCCCTAGAAAAGAAGCACAAGGACTACCAGCTTTCTCTTTTCGAGACCGAACGCAAGAAAAGTGAAGCCGAACGCCGCGTAGACGCGCTCTTCGAAAACTTTACCAAATGGGTAAAGGACTCCATGACCATCGAAAACAACCCTTACATCCGCGTACTTTCCGTATTCATGGGGGTGTAACATGAATTTTGACCTGACCGGAATCAAGAACCAGAACGAATACTTCACCAACCACTACTTTTCAACAATCTTCGCCGAAAACGCCGGTGAAACCATTACCGCATGGAAAAACAAGGGCGACAGCTCCGAAACGATAAAGACACCTTGGTCCAGGTTCCGCGAAAATTCCCGCGCCTTTTACGCCGCAAGCGAACGCCTGAAACGTAACGGCGCTGGAACCACAAAGCTGGACTTGATTCAGGAACTAGCCGAAAGCTACCTGAAAGCGTTGGGTTACCCGGAACCAGCCCCCGAGAACATCGAGATTGAAGACAATGTTTTCGCCCCCGTCTATGTAGAAATCAAGAAACCCAGCGGAGCCCCGTTGCTCTGGGCGATTCTCGCCGTAAACAAGGACTCCGAAGAAGACATCCTTAACGGGAACGCATTCAGTTGCATTGAAGAAAGTTCCGCAGAACAACTTACACAGCTCACCAACCAGGACCTGGCCAACAAGATTCTCTACAACCTTGCAGAACCGCCCCGCTTTTTACTGTTCGTAAGCGGCACACAAATCGCCCTGATTGACAGAAACAAGTGGAACGAGAAGCGTTACCTGCAATTCGAACTGGATGAAATTTTTGCCCGTCGCGAAGAATCGACATTCCAGGCATTGAGCGTCTTGCTCCACAAAGAAAGCCTGTGCCCCGACGATGGCAAGGTTTTGCTCGACGCCCTTGATGAAAACAGCCAAAAAAACGCAAGCGGCGTCTCTCAGGACCTCAAGTATGCACTCCGCGAATGCATTGAGCTCCTGGGCAACGAAGTCCTTTACGACATGGCCCAAAACAAGGGCCGCGACCTGAACGCCGACCCGGTCGATGCGGGTCAGCTGACGCTCGAATGCCTGCGCTACATGTACCGCATGCTCTTTGTACTCTTTATCGAAAGCCGCCCCGAACTCGGTTACGCCCCCATCAAGAGCCAGAGCTACTACAGCGCCTATTCCCTCGAAAGCCTGCGCGACATTGCCGAACACGTCCGTGAAGACATCCAGAACGTAGGCGAAGGCACCTTCCTCTGCGAAACCCTTTCCAAGCTATACGACCTCATCTATTCCGGCTACCCCGAAAAAGAAGAAGACCTGCTAAAGTATTCCAAGGAACAGGGACTCCACGACATGTTCGTGGTCGCACCCCTCAAGGCGCACATTTTCGACCCCGATTACACCGCCATGGTGACCGCCGCCTCTATTCGCAATAGCGTCATGTTGCGCATTGTAGATTTAATGAGCGTGACACGCGAAACGGGCCACAAAAACGCACGCCGTGGCCGCATCAGTTACGCGAACCTAGGCATCAACCAGATGGGTGCCGTTTACGAAGCCCTGCTCAGCTACCGCGGCTTTATCGCCGAACAGGACCTTTACGAAGTCAAGCGCGCAGGCGACAGCTTCAACGAACTGGACGTAGGCTACTTTGTTCCCGAAAGCGATCTCTCGCAATACACCGAAGACGAACGAGTGCGTTACGAGCGCGACGACGACATGGGCCACAAGAAGGGCGAACTGCGCATGTACCGCAAGGGAACCTTCATTTACCGCCTGGCAGGCCGTGAACGCGAAAAGTCCGCCAGCTACTATACTCCCGAATGCCTGACCAAGTGCCTGGTAAAATACGCCCTCAAGGAACTCCTGAAAGACAAAAGCGCCGATGACATTTTGGGGCTTACGGTTTGCGAACCCGCCATGGGGAGCGCCGCGTTCTTGAACGAGGCTATCAACCAGCTTGCCGAAGCCTACCTGGACAAAAAGCAGAAGGAACTTGGCGATTCCATCAGTTACGAGACCCGTCCGCAGGAACTGCAGAAAGTCAAGATGTACATTGCCGACCGCAATGTGTATGGCATTGACCTGAACCCCGTCGCCGTAGAACTGGCCGAAGTCTCGCTGTGGCTCAACACCATCTATGCGGGTGGATATGTGCCCTGGTTCGGCACCCAGCTAATCAACGGAAACTCCCTGATTGGCGCACGCCGCCAGTGCTACCACAAGAACGCCCTCATTGCAACCCAGAAAAACGCCAAGTGGTTCGAAAACGCGCCCGAACGCGTGCCCCTTGGAGAAAAACGTGGAACAAAGACGCAAGTTTACCACTTTTTGCTGGGCGACCCGGGCATGTGCAGCTACGATGACAAGGTCATCAAGAAACTGGAACCCGAAAACATCAAGAAGATGGGCGATTGGAACAAGAAGTTCAACAGCCCCTATACCGAAGATGAAGTCCACACGATGCTGGACCTCTCTGCCGCCATTGACGAACTGTGGGACAACCAGGTAAAACTCCGCAAGACACTCGAAGAAGAGACCCGCGACAAGCTGAACATATACGGCCACGAAGATCAAGCCGAAGATTCTCACACAACAATCCGACTCAAGGATAAAATCTACAAGAAGCTCTACAAGTCAGAACATGCCCAGAATGCAGGACCCTATGCGCGACTAAAGTTTGCCATGGACTACTGGTGTGCTCTCTGGTTCTGGCCCATAGACAAGGCTGATATGCTACCGAGCAGGAGCGAGTTCCTGAACGAGATGAACCTGATTTTGGTCGGTGCGATTTCTACCGCGAAAGGCACCTGGGAAAAGGGACAATACTCGCTGTTCCCCACCGAAAAGGAACAACTCATTGAAAAGGTGCTGAACTTTATCCCAGGTCAGAGCGAAGTGAACCTGGACAACCTTTGCGCACTCTTCCCGAGATTGGCACTAGTACGCGACATTGCCGAACAGAACCGCTTTATGCACTGGGAACTGGAATTTGCCGACCTGTTTGCCGACAGGGGCGGTTTCGATTTGGTGATAGGAAACCCGCCGTGGGTGAAAATTACATGGAGTGAACAAGGCATTCTTTCTGACAAAAACCCTTTATTTGCTGTAAAAAATTTGACTGCACCAGAAGTGACGAAAGAAAGAGATGAAACATTGACGCATGCTGATGTATATGATGCTTATTTAGTGGAATATGCATCCGTTTCTGGTTTATTAGGTTTCTTAAATGCTTTCCAGAATTATCCAGATTTGAAAGATCAACAAACAAACTTATTTAAATGTTTTTTGCCACAGGCATGGATGTTTAATGAAAAGGGAACGAATGCATTTGTTCATCCTGAAGGCGTTTATGATGACCCGAAAGGTGGAGCATTACGAGAAAAATTGTATCCTCGATTGCGAAAACATTTCCAATTCCAAAATGAACTGATGCTTTTTGCTGATGTTGGAGATCGACGCACTTATAGTCTGAATATTTACGGTCCTGTTCAAAAAGTATCTTTTGATACAATGGCTAATTTATTCGCAGTTAGCACCATCGATCAGAGTTATACCGATGGAGGAAATACCGAACTCATGGGCATAAAAGACCATAATGATGAGTGGAACATTGTCGGACATCCAAACAGAATCATTCATGTGGAACAAAAAGATCTTCTTGTTTTCGCACAATTGTTTGATGGATGTGATAATTGGAAACAGGCAAAATTGCCTGTTATTCATGCAAAAGAATTAACCGAAGTTTTAGAACAATTTGCTCTATGTCCCAAAACTTATGAATCGTTAAAGAATAATATTTACGGGACAAGAATGTGGGATGAAACAGGTGCACAGAAGGATGGATTTATTGCAAAAAAAGAACATTTTCCTAATGACCTTATTAACGTAGTTTATTCTAGCCCCCACATTGCTGTCGCAAATCCTTTGTTTAAGACATCACGACGATCTTGCGTAAATAAAGCTGATTACGATAGCATAGATTTGACAAACGTTCCGGAAAATTACATGCAGCGATTCAAGTACCAGCCTGCATGTGAATTGAGTAAATATACTGCCGCTATACAAGAAACCCCTTGGGGAGCAAAATACAATGAAGTATACAGACTTGTAACTCGAAGTATGCTAAATCAAAGTGGCGATAGAACTCTTTTAGGAGCAATCATTCCTCCCAAAACATCGCACATATTGTCTCTGTCGGGAGTTTGTTTCAAAAATCCTCGAGATCTTGCAATTTCCGCGACAACATTTAGTTCTTTGCCGTTTGATTTTTATATAAAGGCAACAGGCAAAAGTTCTATGCTGTTTAGTGCCGTAGAAAAGATGCCTTATGTAGAAAATACAGATGATTCTGCAATAATTCGCGGTTTAATGTTGAATTGTCTGAATACCAATTATACTGACTTATGGAAACAATGCTGGAGGGATGATTTTGCTACTGAAAAATGGTCAAAGAGTGACCCTAGATTAAATAATGATAAATTTTCACAAGCATCTAAGGAATGGAATTTCAATTCCACTCTTAGAACGGATTATGAACGTCGTCAGGCTTTGGTCGAAATAGATGTTTTAGTTTCCATGGCCATGGGCATGAATTTAGACCAGTTAAAGACTATTTATCGAATTCAATTTCCTCTACTTCAGGAATATGAAGCAGACACTTGGTATGATGTAAACGGCCGCATTGTTTATACGGTAAATCGCAGTTTGACGAATACTGGTTTTAGCCGTACTGAATGGGAAAAAATCAAGAACGCCCCCGCCGGTGAAAAGTTCCACCGCACCATCACCGACGACACCATGCCCGGCGGCCCCGTAGAACGCACCATCGAATACGTCGCCCCCTTCGACCGCTGCAACCGCGAAACCGACTACGAAACCGCCTGGAACTACTTCACCCAAAAATACGGAACAAAATAATGACTCCAAATCGCCCCGAATTCAATGAATTTCAAAATATAGCACGAAGACCACATCCAAGGTACTACCTTAAAAGAAGTAATGATTTAATACATGTCATTTATACAAATGGCATAGTCCGTGCCTCCGTTTGTTTAGGAAGTCACAATGAACTGGAACCTTATCTAAGAAACGTCCAGCTCAGGAAAGGGTACTGGAGACCCATATCAAAGAATTTTATTTTCGAGAATTTATTTAGGCTGCAAAAGAAAATGATATCGCACGTTCACATTCTTGTAAAAGAAAACAACGGCAAATCATTTGGTTACGAAATCGGTTTCCAACAAGAACTCTCATCTTTTGAAGATTTTTTCGCTCGTAACGATAGACTCTTTTTTATAAGTCTACAACCGGGTAAACCAGAAAATCACAACAATATGGGCTACCATATTCACTTACTCGACAGGAAACAGAGACGAACAAACGTAATTACCATGTTCAATAAGCAATATGGGTTCACAAAACTTCTTGGTGAATACCACGCAGAAGGCCATAACAACGGCGAAAAAATAAATGTAGCTTCTTTAGGACGCAGTACAAAAAAACAAATTTTTAAAGACTGTTGTTTCCTAGGGAGAAACATAAAAATTGATGAATATAAAATTTGTGGAAAAAATGGATTTACTTTCTATCCATAATTATCTATGAGTCTCAACAGCGGCATAATTTCAATTAAACAACTTCTTGCCAAGAAGAATCTTTCCATTCCTCCTTACCAACGCCCATACAAATGGACAGAGGAAAACGTCAATCAACTGATTGACGATATTCTAGAAAATTGCAGCAAGAAGAAATCTGCATATCGATTAGGAACCATCGTTTTTCATGAGGACGGCGGTTTACTCAACATTGTTGACGGTCAACAAAGAACGATAACCGTAACTTTATTAGCATTAGCACTGCTTGATTTCATTGAGGGCAAAAGCGACTACATTGATTTTTTGCTTGCATCTGGCGAGACTTTAACACACAACTATAAACCCCAATCAGAATTCAAATTTCAAAGCGAGCTCTCTCAAAAGAATATTGCCGATAACTACCGTTTAATCAATCAAAGAATTGCAGAGTTCGACAAAGAGGCGATCAAGTTTTTCTTCTACAAATGCCAATTTGTATTTGTTCAGTTAACAGAAATCACGGAAGCATTCCAATTCTTCGATTCACAAAACAGCCGTGGAGAGGACCTAAAACCACATGACTTGCTAAAGGCTTTCCATTTGAGGGAAATGAGCAAAGGGTTTAGTGAAGACGAAAGGAAAGCCGTTGTCAAAGAATGGGAAGGAATCGATGACAACGAACTTGAAGAACTCTTTGCACAATATCTGTTCCGAATAAAGAATTGGGGACGAAATTATTCCGCAGCTTCTTTTCAGAAAAAGGATGCAAACATATTCAAAGGCGTAAGTCCAGACGTTCACGAAGACTACCCCTATACCGAGTCTCTAAGAATTGCAAATTTCTATACCGATGAATATAATGCATCCTGCTATCGTAAAATCAATCGAAAGATTGCGGAATATCCATTTCAAATAGACCAACCTGTGGTCAATGGGAAAAGATTTTTCGAAATGATTTCCCATTATGAAGATTTGAAAAATCAAATTTTCTCAAAATATAATGACAATATCCCTCTTAGGGATAGCAGCCCGTTTGGAGAAAAAGTCATAAAAAATATTTTTGCATATGAAGGGGCGGACAGAAAAGGCGACAAATATATTCGGAACATGTTCTATACCGCCTTATTGTATTATGTGGACCGATTCGGCTTTTTTGAATTCGACAAGGCAATAAGCGTTATTTTCTTGTGGGCATATCGCCTACGATTAATACTCCACGAAATCAAGCCTGTCGCTATAGACAATTATGGCATGGGTTCTGGCCATAGTGTTGTGCCGCTTTTCAGAAAAATTCGAGAAGCGGTATCGCCATACGAAATTTTAAATATGCGTCAAGGCATTATAATTTCAGCAAACATAAAAGAAAAATCCAAACCGACAAAAGTGGATACTATTATCAATTTATTTAAGGAGCGCAAGTGTTATGAATGATCATGTTGAAGAGCTCTCCTTGAATAAGATTTTTTGCGAAAACAGCGATAAATACATCATTCCCATTTACCAGCGAAAATACGCCTGGAAATATACGCATATAAGCCAATTAATCAGGGATGTCGTTGACTATAAGAAGAAAAGTCCGGACAAAAACTATTATATCGGAACGCTAATTACATTCCAAAGAGATGATTATCTTTTTGAGGTAATTGATGGACAACAGCGACTGACAACCTTATCTCTACTATTAGATGCATTGAAACATGATAAAAAAGTTTCTTTTACTTTCAATGACATCCTAGATTTCGATAGTAGAAAGGATTCTTCCGACGCATTACGAATGCTGTATTCAAAGCCTTTAGACAATAAAGAAGATTACGCAACCGAAATATGCGAAGGCTACGACAATGCGATAAAAGCGTTGGGATTGATTCTTTCCGACGAAGAATTATCTTTTGAAGAATTTAAGGATTACTTGTTGCAAAAAGTCATCATCTTCCGCGTACAGGTTCCAGAAGATACCGACTTAAATCATTATTTTGAAATAATGAACAATCGTGGTGAGCAACTTGAAAAGCATGAAATCCTCAAGAGTTACTTCATCAAGTGTCTAGAAACGGACAAAGACGCCCAATATGCATTTAGCGAAATCTGGGAAAAATGCTCTAATTTGGATCGTTACATTCAGATGCTTTTTACAACAAATTCCAAGGAGTCTGAAAAAGATATTCGCTCTAAAATTTTCGGATTTAACAACGATGATGAAAATAAATGGAATTTTCTTCAGCCTTTAGAAGCTGTATATGAAGCACTAAAAGCGCCAAACTCAGATGGATCGCCTAAAGCCGGCCTGAATATAAATCAAATCATCGGAAAGAAGCAAATAGAATTAAGCCCAATAGAAGAAGAAGGCAACATAGATGATACAAATAGACGTTTTAATTCTTTAATAACATTCCCGAACTTTTTATTAATTGTTCTCCGTATAAAGACCGGAGATTCTTCAATTCCTTTGGACGATAAACAACTTATTGATTCTTTCGAAAAATATGTCAAAGACGCCAGTGTTGAATTCGTCAAGGATTTTGGATACTGTTTATTAAGGTGCAAGTTCCTTTTCGACAAGTTTATAATCAAAAGAGAAGGCGACGCATGGTCGTTGAGCAAGTTGTATTTCCCCAGCAAACGTGTCAACTATAAGGATACGACATTTGCTCCTGAAGGAAACGGCCCAGAAATAAGTCGAATAACACAGTTACTCTCGGTTTTCCACGTGTCCGTTCCATCTCAGGGTTACAAGTACTGGATCTACGCCGCACTAAAATTTTTCTACGAAAAAGATGAAAAGGCGTTAACAGCAACGGAATACTTGAATTTCTTGGAAAATCTTGCCAAGGCCTATTTCTTTGATAGATATGTAGCAACGAATTCAGAGTCTTTTGAACAGATTATAGATCAGAACAATAGTGTTTCAATAAACAGCGACTTAAATTGGAAGAAACTAGACAAAGGTGTCGATGTTGACAACTTTGTGTTCAACTATATGGACTATCTATTGTGGACTGATTGCAAATATGTACACAAGTATATTGGAGAAGGAAAAGAAATCAAGACATCGAGTGCCAGCCTAATAAACGCATATCAATTTGGTTACCACAGTTCCGTCGAACATTACTATCCGCGCCATCCAATTGACGACCCCGACCACACCGTATCGAATGTGGACAATTTTGGAAATCTTTGTCTAATCAGCGGTGGGGACAACTCCCGCTTAAGTAATCACCTTCCCAAAGCAAAGAAAGACTTCTACAGCAAGCCAAAAGATGGCCAAAAAGCCTCCATCGATAGCATTAAACAGCGACTTATGATGGATTATGAGGAATGGAACGAAGATTCCATTAATAAACACGGCGCGCTGATGAAGAAAATCCTTGCTGACAGGACATTGATCGGAGACTAGATTGTAATTTACAATTTTACATTTATTTGAGTTAGTTTAATTTATATTAAAACATATCTAGTCAAAAAAAGGAAAAACATGACTTTAACTGATTTAGAAAATTTATTTTCCCAATGTAGATGCATTGCCTTGTCGGGTCAAAATCCTGATTTCAAGGCGTTTAAACGAACCTCTGACAACGTCATTATTGCAGCAATCCGCATAAGCACAAATTCTATATGCTTGCTTGCTAACGTAATAAACGGGCAACGAATATACGATTTCAATAATCCCGATAATGACCAAGCAATAACATTTTGTATAAAAGCCCTAGCCGTTTCAGAAACGCACGCTAGAAATTATGCAAAGTCTTTAGCAGGACAAGAAGCATTTGCTGGGATAGAAGAGATTTCTATTCGTTTGGAACAAGACGCAAATAAAATCTGGATTCTCGTTGCCGTTGTTGATGCCCCGAATCCCCTTTGTCCAGAGGGGCCTCACTTTCATCAGGAAGTCGTTATCCCTACTAATTGGGAAAGATTGCCTGACGACACTGACAAAGTGCATAAATTCTGGAATGCTTCGCTAGATTTTTTCTGTCATCAGTTAAGCAACCGAAATAATTCAACATTAAAAATATAAATAAGTGCCAAATCTTTTTTAAAGAAAAAAGAGCTACCGAATCATCCGGTAGCTTTTACTATGGCCCAAACTTGATTTAACCTTTTCTTATAGGTTCGGCACACAATTATATTCAATTTACTTTTATATTCTTGATGTTATTTTATAGCATCCTGTGGGAATTTTGTCAATTTCACTAGAAGGAGCATGCACTTCAAGAATTTCAAATTTATAACCAAAATCGCTTACACCCAATTCAAATTCAACAAATTGCTTATTTGTATTTGGATCTATTTTTTTTTGCTTGAATTTATTTTCTAGTTCTGGCGTAATATCAACGTTCAATTGTCCCCAATATTCGCGAACATCGTTTAAATTGTTTATGTACAATGCTCTAGTTTCCTTTTCATCCCGATAGCCTTCTGGTAGAAGGTAGGCAAGAAAACGCGAATATTGATTCACCATAAAGCCTTTCATGTAACCAAAACTTTTGGCGCAGTCATTTAAGGCAGAAAAGACATTCAAAATATTAACGTCATAGTTCATTTTACGACACATGTCATTTTCACACGTTAAACGAATCTTCAAACGGGTTCCATCACCACGACCAAATTTTTGATAAAATGCGATTTCTTCGGCATCGCTGATTTGTGAATCCGTAAGTGACAAATAGAAGTATTTGTTTGCAAGGTGAATTCTATATGATTTGTCATTAGTAAGGGAATCAATTTGTTCTAGTTCACTATCATTAAATCGATATATAATGGGATGAAATCGAATTTTCTTTTCAGTGAGAATGTTTATGGCTGCGTCCGTACTAGTGTAATGGTAAAAAACACCTTCTTTAATAGGGGTGTAAAGATTATCTATAATAGCCCGCTCTACTTCACCTTCGAGATCTACAACTAGACCTCCCATTACCCTAAAATTATTAATGTTGAAGCTAAGAGGCCTTTTCTGATCGTCTTGAACTCCATAATTATACAAAGTCTGCGCAAAGGCGTTGAGTTCTTCTGGAGTGATTTTATATGGATTGTATGGATTCATTGGAGACATCCTTTTTTCTAGGTGAATTTTTGTCGCAGATACGACTGAAACTACAATTATAAATTACTTTGTAATATATTCTAACAGCGTTTAATACCCAAGTCTTTTTTCCTACCTTTTTTATTACGTTCTCGGTGTACTAGTTTGGCCGAGCAAAACCTAGAACACTTTTTCGCATTTTTGTTAAAAATGAACGGAAAGGCTTGACAGAGCTTTTATTTTAGTATATATTTGTGCAGTATAAACCGCAGTTTCACGCTTGTCTGCGGAAAGGAATTATATGCTTGTACCCCTGTTTGCCCTAAGTCGGCCCCATTCTCTATATCACCTAAAAATGCTGTTTTGGAGGTTTTTATGCCCGTTGGGGTTGTCTTTTTGTTGTCAAAATTGTATATTATTACACATAATGTGTAAATAGGAGGCGTATGGAAGCGCAAAACGACGAAATCGTAGCCTTTTCCACACCTCCGAAGGACCCTGTCGAAATATGGTTGCAACTGCTGGATTACTGCAAAAGGAAGCGTGCACGGATTCAGTTATACGCCAAGGCCCCAACCGAAGAGGTGAGCTACCGACTGAATATTATCAATCCCCGCGAGGATATTTGTCGATGGCTTTTACAGATCAAGGAAATTCCCGAATGTCTCAAACCCAAACCCCTACGCAGACCTGAAGTCGGCGTTGTCGGAACTCCGGTATACGCCTACAGCATTCCCTACGATGATCAACACTACTACCTAGCTTTATGCGAAAAGATCAACCAAAAGGATGAAAAGATTATCACGATAATGTTCATTAAATCATTAAAGATGGATAACCGTTTCCCGACACTATAGAGGTTCTTATGACTACAAAATGCCCTGTTTGCGATTCTGAAAATATCGAGATTAAAAAGGACTACAGAAAACTGTCAGTCCCTTTCGCGGAATCTGTTCTGCAAGAAATCTCCGTATGCCATTGCAAGGACTGCCTGTCGGACATTCTGCTGGATTCCGAACCGAAGAAAATCGTACAAAGCAGGATGCTTGAGCGAGCAAAGGAAAGCGTCCCCGCCCTGCTGAAAAAGGTGAATGAAAGTGGCTATTCCGACAGCCGCCTAGAACGTGCCTTGAACTTGGCACCGCATACCATCAACCGCTGGAAGCAAGGAGTCCAGCTGTCAGCAGCTGCTATCGCGCTGTCCCGCTTTATGTCCATTTTGCCAGAACTGACCCTTGCTGCGGAGGCAGGCTTTAATGAAGCATATGCCCGCAAGGCCATTGTCAAAAAGACGTTGGATAAGATTGCTGCAATGAGTTCTGCAGCAAAGTCTTTCTATGTGAATACGGATTCTTTCTCCGCATTCGGAGTTGTTGCAATGAATAATGTTGAAAATACTGAAAATTCTGGATTGGCCAATTTCGCCCAACCGGCTTTGTTGGAGGTATAAAATGAAGGTTAAATCTTTTGTTCTCTGCGAACAGGTTCGTCAAGAAAACACGGGAAAGTTCATGCTGATTGGCGTGTTCGGCACAGACGCCATTGTCAATAACTTGCCTGCAGAAACCCGCTGGATTAACCCCGTTTTCCTCAGCATTTTTTCTACCCTTGAGGTCGATCGCGAAACAGACGCCGGTTTATACATTGTCAAAGATGAAGTTGACAATGGCAAATCCCTTGTTCCAGAGATGACTCTTGAGATAAAGAAAGACGGCGCCACACACTTCCCGCTACCTCTAAATGTGGGACTGTTACTCAAAGGACCGTCAAACGTCTGTTTGAACATTTATAAAAAGGACACCATGGAATTGGTGGCTGAACTAGGGCGATTCGCCATTGTCGATGGCGCAAAATAGGTCAAATTTTGATACATTTTGTATAATTTTCGATAATTTTTATGCAACTTTTTGATTTTTTTAGAAAATTTTTATACATTTTGTATACTTTTATTCTATTTCTAAAAAATTATGAATCCGTTTATCCAAATCAAGTCTCTTTCTCTCACGAATTTTAAGAATGTGAGTTTTGGTTCTGTCGATTTCAAGAACAATATTCTTGGTATTTACGGCCAAAACGGTTCTGGAAAAACTGCACTTGTGGATGCTCTAGAAATATTCCAGATGGTTGCAAACGGCGAAGCTCTTCCTGCATCTACCGAAAATTTTATAAAAAGTGATTCTGACTTTGCTGAATGTGCCTTGTCTTTTGACTTTTTTAATGAAGATGGATTGGCAGAAAGTATTGTGGAATATGTTTTCAGATTTCAGCGTTGCCCGCAAGGCGTTGAAATTGTTTATGAACAGATTCTTGAAAAGAAAGTCGGCAAACGAAAGTTTTCTCAAATTATCTGCTTCGACAAATCTCAGGAGAATTCATGGATAACCCCTTCTGAAGATTGGAAATTTGCTTTCGCTTCCAAAGAATCGACAATTAAGTTTGAAGTGCTCAAAGAAATGGCCTCTAGAGAGCATCGTTCCTTACTATTTTCAAAGGATTTTAGAGAATTCGTAAAAAAAGCCGAAAACAGTCCTGTTGCAAAACTTAGTGCTATTGATAAAATTCGTTTATTTGCCCAGGTTTTCTTATTTGTAATCAAAAGTTGCGGAAGAAGTCCTTTCAATATCAATTTTGCACTGCCTTTCAACTTTAGGCATGAAGAAGATAAAAACGTTTCTTTCGGATCACTTCCTATTAATCTTCAAAACCCATCAATCTTTCCCAAAGATCTCTTCGCGCTTATAGAAAAATCTTTTGAAGAAATGAACATTGTCCTTAAAGAAATCATTCCTGGACTCAATGTTATTGTCAAAAATGAAGGTCCCCAACAGACTCAAGATGGAAAAGAAGGAGTCCGTTTTGAACTTCTTTCTAAAAAGAGCAATGCAGCAGAAATTCCCTTGCGTTACGAATCCGAAGGTGTAAAGAAAATTATCTCTATTCTAAGCATTCTTATTTCTGTCTATAACGACCCTACGACTTTCCTTGCTGTTGACGAATTGGATGCTGGCGTCTTTGAATTTTTGTTGGGTGAGATTTTAGACATTATTGATGAAAAAGCTAAAGGTCGTTTGTTATTCACCTCCCATAACTTGCGCCCTCTTGAAATGATCAAGAAGGAATCATTGATGTACACGACAACTAATGCGGCAAACAGATATATTCGCCTTTCGGGAATTCAAGCAAACAATAATCCCCGTAGTGTATATTTACGTAGTATTAGTTTAGGTGGACAGAAAGAGGAAATCTACCAAAAGACCAATCGTTTTAAGATTGATAGTGCTTTCAGACATGCGGGGAAAATTAACAATGCCCAAAGCTAAAAAAGTCATTCTTTTTATTGTTGAAGGCATTACTGACAGAACCGCATTAGGCGGCGTTCTTACGAATTTATTGGACAGCGATGTTGTTCACTTGGAGATAACAAGAGGAGATATCACTACAAAAGATGATGTGAATGCAGGCAATGTCGTTGCGCGCATAAATTCCGTAGTAAAAGAAGCGATGAAAAAATATGCATTTCGCTCTACGGACTTGCAATACATCGTTCATCTTATTGATACGGATGGCGCGTTTATCCCCGATTCTGCAATTCAAAAAAATCCTGAAGCAACACATATTGAATATACTTTAGATACAATCCAGACAGCTAACGTTAATGCGATACAAGAACGAAATAAGAAGAAAACAGGTCTTGTAGGTATTCTGCGTGGAAAAAGCGAAATCAATAAAAAGCCATACAAGGTCTTTTATTTTTCAAGAAACATGGAACACGTTTTTCACGATGAAATTCGCGAACTGTCAAGTGAACAAAAAATGGAAATGGCGGAAAATTTCGATGACGCCTATGCCGATAAACCGCAGGATTTCTTAAACTTTATCCGTTCTAGCGGATTTGCTGTAGATGGAGATTACAATGAAACTTGGAATTTTATAACGCAAGGGATACATTCGCTTGAACGATGGTCAAATTTTCATATATATTTTGAAGAAATTGTAAGAGAAAACGAATCTAGCAATGAGACCGGAGAAATTCCACATAATTGACACGCAAACTCCATTATAAATGACATTTTTCTATACTATATTGTCCTTATAACCATAAGGGCAATTTTTTTATGATTCCGAGTATTCTGGCCAAGCAGATTGAGAAAGGTCTGGGCGACTACATCAAAACAACGTTCCCGATGGCAAACGAACCGTTCAAGGGTTCCGTGGAACGAATGCTAGCCGGCCAAAATGCGGTAAATCACGAGCCCTTTATCGCAGTAAAGCTGCCATTTCGCACAACAGAGAAAGCGGAATACCCCTTTGAGTCGATCCATTCCAAGGACATCCCTTACATCCATCAGACCAAGGCCTTCGAAAGACTTTGCGGCGATGACGGACGTTCCTCCCTGATCGCGACTGGCACAGGTTCCGGAAAAACGGAATGTTTCCTTTACCCGATTCTGGAATACTGCTACAAGCACCGTGGCGAGAAAGGAATCAAGGCTCTGCTGATTTACCCGATGAATGCCTTGGCGACCGACCAGGCAAAGCGCATTGCTTCGCTCATTTTCAATAGCCCGGAACTCAAGGGCAACGTGACCGCAGGCATGTTCGTCGGTGGGCAAGAAGAAAAACCTTCGCTAGTAATGACCGAAACAGATGTCATTACGGACCACGATACAATATTGAACAACCCGCCCGACATCTTGATGACTAACTACAAGATGTTGGACTACCTGTTGGTTCGCCCGAAGGACGCTCCCCTCTGGGAAGACAACAAGCCCGAAACGCTCAAGTATATCGCCGTTGACGAACTCCACACCTTTGACGGAGCTCAGGGCACAGACCTCGCCTGCCTTTTGCGCAGACTCAAGGCCCGTCTCTTTATTCAAAAAGGGTTCCTATGCTGCATTGGGACGTCCGCAACGATGGGGTCGAAAGACAATTCGCAAAAGATTCGCGAATATGCACAAGAGGTTTTCGGAGAAACATTTGACAGTGACTGTGTCATTACCGAAGACCGCCTGACACCATCAGAATTCTTTGAACATAGCGAAAGAACATTCAACGCGCTACCAAGTTCCGAACAGCTTGATGAACTGAACCGGCTTGTAACCGAGGGCGACGAAGCTAGCTATTTGAATTTTGCCGTCAAATGTTTTTTCCCTGAATTTAATGACAACCTTGCAACTCCTGAAGGGCGAATCAGTCTCGGTTCAATGCTGATGCACCACGCCTTGTTACAAGATGTAATCAAGTTCATGGGAGGATCATTTTTTCAAATTGCACAGATTATCGAGCCGCTAAAAAATACACATCCTGAACTTACTTCCGTCAACGATCCCGACGCCTTACTCAACGCTCTGTTCGCCCTAATATCACATGCAAGAACAGGGACTCCCGAAAAAAAGCCAAGGCCTTTCCTGAACGTTCAGGTGCAATTGTGGATGCGAGAGTTGCGCCGTCTAGTCGCTCTCGTTTCTGAAAACGATATCCAGTATTCTATCGCCAACGACCTGAACAAGGAACAGGCAAAGCATTATCTGCCTGTGGTAAACTGCAGAGATTGTGGCGCAACGGGATGGGTATCCCTTTTAAACGAACGGAACAATGCTACTGTCGGAAACCTAGACGCTTTCTATAACCGCTACTTTAAAGCCGACGACCGCATCGCGATGCTATTCCCGGGTAAACAAGTTCAGGGAACGGGGACATTCCAAAAATCGACAATTTGTCCGCACTGTTTACAGGTTGCATTGAACGAAAATGTCAAACAATGCGAAAAATGCGGCACCAATACTATACAAGTTGTAATTCCATTAAAGCCGTCTTCTACCGGTCGTGAACGCAAAATGTACGCCTGCCCGTTCTGTGGTAGCCGTAGAGGCCTTTCGTTGATGGGCTTGCGCAGCACCACGGAAATCAGTGCGACTCTTTCGCAAATGTTCGCCTCCAGGTTCAACGACGATAAAAAGACGCTCGCCTTCTCGGACAGTGTACAAGACGCCGCCCACAGGGCAGGATTCTTCAATGCCCGTACATGGAATTTTGGATTGCGAACGGCAATACAGCATTATGTGCAAGATGGCGGCTCTGGGAAAAACTTTGCAGCGTTCCAAGATGACTTTGTAGAATATTGGCACGGTAAAATGAGCAATGAAGATTTCGTAAGTTTCTTCATTCCGCCCAATATGGTATGGATGCCCGCATACGAAGAGATGCTTGCAAAGCGCACCCTCGCCAATAATGCAGAGACACAAAACTTAATCAACTTGATCGAAAAGCGTTTACGTTACGAGTTGATGTTAGAAATCGGCATCAAGTCTAATATTGGTCGCACACTCGAAAAATCCCATTGCATTTCCATTGAATTTGATGATTCTGAACTGCAGCATGTCGCAGAAATTGTTCGCGAGCGAATTGTCAACGAACTCGGCTCACATGGTTTTGATTCTCCTGAAAAAGTTTTTGAAATTGTTAAAAAGTTCGCGAATACGCTGCGCACAAACGGCGCTTTTAACGACGAATCGCTTTATGGATTTGTCGTCTCCGGAACAGAATACCTGTTAACAAACGAGAAACACCTCTGGATGCCCGGCAAACAGGGCAATTTGAATGTTCCTCACATTCCTATAAAAGTCGAATCTAAAAAGCCTAAATCATCTTACTTTGATTCCTTTGCCGATAACAAATACACCAGGCTTATCGAAGAAGCAAATACTGAATTGTTGAAAAATTCAGATAGTGCAGTTCAAATTGCAAATATAATCGCAGACGAACTCATCAAGGCGAATATTCTACAAACCATGGGAAATCCTGATGGATATATCGCCTATGGCCTAAACAAGTTCAAACTAAAGATTGTAAATACAACAGGCAAAGCATCCCAAGATTACTACGGAAATCTTTATAGCCGAGGCGACTTAGCCAGAGTAAACGCAGCCGAGCATACGGGTTTGCTAGAACGTAATACTCGCGAAAAAGTCGAAATCGATTTTAAGCGTAAAAAGGACTCCCACAAAATTTGGGATCCGAACCTACTTTCTTGCACGCCGACCCTGGAAATGGGTATAGATATCGGCGACCTTTCAACAGTAGTTCTTTGCAGCATTCCACCCGCACAAGCACAATATGTGCAACGTACAGGGCGCGCAGGTCGTACCGACGGGAATGCCTTGACATTGTCTGTTGCAAACGCAAAACCGCATGACCTGTATTTCTATGCAGATCCGATGGACATGATCCAGGGAACTGTCGCACCGCCCAAGGTATTCTTGAAAGCCTCCGCAGTTCTGAGCCGTCAGTTCCTGGCGTTCTGCCTTGATTCCTGGATTCGCAAGGGCATTCCCGAAGATGCGATCCCCCGCAATATCGGCATGGTCCTTACAAAACTCGATAAGCGCGACCCGGCGACATTCCCGTTCAACTTCCTTGCCTTTGTCAAGAATACGCTCAACAAGCAGTTGCGTTCGTTCCAGGAAATGTTCTCCAATGAGCTGGACGATGCAACAGTACGTGAATTGGAATTATTCGCACGGGGAAACAGCGACACTGAAAGCCCGATGTATCTGAAAATTTTGGAATCCTTTGAATCTCAAAAGAAACAGAAAGCATCGTTACAGGCAAATTGCAGGAACCTGAAAAAACAGATTGATGAACTTAAGGCGAAACCGCAAGACAGTTCATATGACGAGCAAATCCGCGAACTGAAAGCAGAACGCGGCGCTTTGCTCGATGTCCTTCGTGAATTGGGACGAAAAGATATTTTCAATTTCTTCTCTGACGAAGGCCTACTGCCCAATTACGCCTTCCCGGAAGCAGGAGTTTACCTAAAGGCCGTATTAAGCCGAAAAATCCAGCAAACAGAATCTACCGATAGCGACGGAACCCAACGCCGTTATGAAAAGCGAGTTTACGAATACAACCGACCCGCTGCATCGGCGATTAGCGAATTCGCTCCGCTGAACAGTTTCTATGCAGGCGGACGCAAACTGACGATAGACCAGATAGATCTATCGACAACAAAATCTGCCAAGTGGAGACTTTGCCCTAACTGTTCGCACGCCCAGTTAGAATCCGAAGTGACAAATAAGGCCGCATGTCCAAACTGCGGTTGCGTAGGCTGGGCAGACTACAATCAAGTCCGCTCAATGCTCAAGGTTCAACTGGTTTACTCAAATTCCGATTACAATAAGAGCATGATTGGCGACGAAAGTGAAGATCGGGCCAACGTATTCTATTGTAAGCAGCTGCTTGTAGATGTCGACGAAGACCACGATATTCAAAGTGCATACCAAATGGACAATGACGAGTTCCCATTTGGTTATGAGTTCGTGAAAAAAGCGACCCTCCGCGAAATCAATTTTGGCGAAAGCGACAACTTCGGCGATAAATTAAGGATTTCGGGAGTAGAAGACATTCGCAAGGGTTTCAAGGTTTGCAAATGCTGTGGAAAAATCCAGCCCGAAAAAGGCCCTGCCCAGCATAGCTATGCCTGCAAATACAAAAAATCGGACATTCCAAAAACTGAATCCGTTTATGAAGATTGCTTATTTCTGTATCGCCAATTCGATACAGAAATTTTGCGACTGTTGATTCCCGCAACAACCACAGAACCCACACAGACTCGTACAGATTCCTTTAAAGCAGCCTTTATGCTAGGGATGAAGGAATATTTCGGAAACGTGGACCACCTACGTGCAACTGTGAGCGATGTTCCCGTAGAAAATGCGGATTTCCGAAAGCAATATCTGGTAATCTACGATTCGGTTCCTGGTGGAACAGGTTACCTTAAGCAATTGATGCACGATGAAAATGCATTGATAAGCATTTTCGAAAAAGCCCTAGATGTTCTTGAAAAATGCAACTGCAAAAACGACCCACAAAAGGACGGCTGCTACCATTGCCTTTTTGCATACCGCGACAGCAAAAAGATTGGAAACCTATCTCGGAGCACAGCAATCCGCCTAATCAAATCCATTTTGAGTGGCAAGGAAAACATCAAGAAAATCGACAAACTCCGCAGCATCTCCGTCAATTCACTGTTTGATAGCGAATTGGAACAAATGTTTGTCGAAACATTCCGTTCTATGGGCAATGATTCCCGCAAAATCGATGTCACGGACGACATGATTAACGGAAAGAAAGGCTATATCGTAACAATACGAACCGCCGAGCATACGGCCACATGGTCTGTAGAACCCCAAGTGGAACTTGACGAAACCGAAGGCGTTTATGTTAAATGCAAGCCTGATTTCATCTTGACTCCTTTGCATGCAGGTTCACAAAAGAAAATTGCCATTTTTACAGATGGATTTCAATTCCATAAGGATATCGCCGCCGCTGATACGTTAAAACGTGAGGCAATACGCCGTTCCGGTAAATATCGAGTGTGGTCGCTAAGCTATAAGGATGTTCAGCAAGAACAACTCAAACAAAGCAACTACGCTTCGGCATCGCTTGTCGCAAACAACATGCCGATGGGCACAAAAATGTATAACCCGACAATTAATGCAGGAAACGCAAGCTGTCTAAAACCGGAATCAATGACTCCATTTGAACTTTTGATTCAGTACATGGAATTACCTGAAGCCGAAAAGCTCTTTGCGACTCAAGCAAGAGCATATTCCTTGTCTCTGCTCGACATGTCAAAATTCAAAAATGACAAGGCGTTTGACGATTGGAAATCTACGGTAGAATGGATTGACCAGCAGACCCACTACTGCGATGCCGAATTCGCTTTTGGCAACACGATGTTTGGGAAATGGAATCCCGGAGAACATTTCCGAGATCTAGATATATATGCAGGGATTTCAACAGCAGATGCAAATAAGAACGCATCCGTTCCTGTCGTTTGCGTACTAAGAGATGATGAAATCCTGCGTTCTACAGTTGATTACGAATCAAACTGGAACGAACTATGGCACTTTATGAATGTCATGCAGTTTGCAGAAAAGTTTATTGCCGTATCGTCAACAGGAATTAACCAGGATGTTTATCTGCACATGCCCATTCCGTCACAAGAGGCAGAAGTAGAAACCACAATTGAAAAAACGCCTTGGGACGTTGTTCTTGAAGAATTGTTTGATGACGAAGCTAGACAATTTGCAGAAAAAGCAAAAACGCAAAACATCCCCGTCGCAGATGAAGTCGGCTACGATTTGGTTAACGAAAATGGAGCCGTTATTGCCACACTGGAACTGGCTTGGACAAGCAAAAAAATATGCTTCATGACGCAAGAGCAGCTTGCCGATAAAGACGCCGTTGAAAAAGACGGCTGGATTATAATTTCAATAGAATCTTTGGACAACAAGGACCTATTCGGAGGAATGACTAATGGCTAATACCGCAAAAGTCGCAATATCTACGGATTTTCTCTCTGCATTTGCAGTGCTGCCCAAGAAAATTCAGGGCAAGGTTACCGAATTTGTAAACAAGTTCCGCAATAACCCAAAGGCTCCAGGAATCAATTACGAAAAACTCGGAGGTATCGACGACAAGATCCACTCCGTCCGTATTGACGACGCCTATCGCGGAATCGTTGTCCGCCAAGAGGAAACGGGCGTCTATTTGCTCCTGTGGGTAGATCATCATGACGAAGCTTATGCCTGGGCCAAAAGAAAACGTTGCGAAGTAAACCCGCAAACTGGCGCAGTCCAGGTTTTCGACGTCCAGCAAGTCGAAGAAAAAGTCAAAAAAAGTGTCAAACTTTTATTTGCAGATGTCAGCGACTCCGATTTAATAAAGTTAAGCCTACCCGAAATCCAGTTGCCCTTTGCAAGGAGCCTCGAAACCAAGGAACAATTCTTTGATGCCGAGAAGGTTTTCCCTCACGACGCATTTGAAAACTTGACATGGATTGTAGAAGGCTTCCCTGTCAACGAAGTACTGGAAATGGTGGCAGAAAACACTGCAAGCACCGTAAAATCCGATAGCCTTGCAACAGCCTTGGAAACACCCGAAAGCCAGAAGAGTTTTGTTATTGTTGATGGCGAAGATGAACTTCGTAGAATTATGGCCGAGCCGCTTGAAAAATGGCGTGTATTCTTGCACCCGTCCCAACGAAAAGTGGTCCAGAAAAACTTCTCTGGGCCGGCAAGAGTCCTAGGCGGCGCGGGCACAGGAAAAACCGTTGTCGCCATGCATAGGGCAAAATACCTTGCAAGCAAACTGGGCGACAAAGATAGAATCCTGTTCACCACTTTTACCGCAAATTTGGCTAATGATATCAAGGAAAACCTGAGAAAGATTTGTTCTGTCGAAGAAATGCGACGCATCGAGGTCATCAATTTTGACGCTCTAGTAAGCCAATATCTCAGGGAACAAGGATTTTCTGCTGTTGTAAAATACGGTGAAGACATTCAAAAACTTTGGAGCGAAGCCGTTGCGGAAGCATCCGAAAATCTGGATTTCGATGTAGATTTCTTTGAAGAAGAATGGAACCGTGTGGCAATTGCCAATGAGGCGTTGACCGTAGAAAAATATGTAAAGGCGCCCCGAGTCGGACGTGGCACTCGCCTAGACAGAAAAAAGCGTTTAGCCATTTGGAAGGTCTTTGAATGCTACATTAATTTGATGCGAGAAAACCATGTACGAGATGCCAACATGGCAATGTACGAATGCTCCTTGCTTTTGCAAAAGAACAAGAAAGCAAAATACGCCCATATTATAGTCGATGAAGCCCAGGATTTCAGCGACAACGCATTCAGACTGATTCGCTCATTCGCTGGAGAAGAACGCGAGAACGACATTTTTATTGTCGGTGATTCTCACCAACGAATATACAAGAACAAGCCCATGCTTTCTAGATGCGGAATCAATATTCGTGGACGCAGTAGCTATCTGAAAGTAAACTATCGCACCACAGAAGAAATTCGCAAATACGCATTCGCCTTGTTGAACGGAATTTCCTTTGATGATTTAGACGACTCGTTTGATGTTGGAGACAAATGTCGTTCATTAACTCACGGAACCGCCCCTGTAATTCAGAATTTCAAAGACTTTGACAATGAATTTGATTTCATAATCAATGAAATTAAGCGGTTGAATAATGAAGGCGAAACGCTAAGCAGCATTTGCATTGTTGCAAGAACACAGAAATATGTGGATATGTATAGCGATGCGCTGAATGCTGCGGGAATGAAGGTGTATGCAATCAAGCGGAACAAATCAGATGACCGTTCAAACGACGGCATTCGTGTCGCAACAATGCACCGCGTGAAAGGTCTGGAATTCAAGTATGTATTTGTGGCGGCAATTAATAACGGCGTAATGCCCCTTAAATCCGCAATAAAGAATACTGACGAGATTAGCAAGCAGGAATCGCTTACATCCGAAAAGTGCCTTCTGTATGTGGCAATGACCCGCGCACAAAAAGGCGCCTACATTACCAGCTATGGCAAGAAATCGGAGTTTATTGGATAGAGTTGCAAGTATTTGGTCAATTGACAAACATTCTCTGGATGTTAGCTAATTTCTATAGCCAAGAAATTTCTGCATTTCAGCGAAAGTGACATAGCCATCCTTTTTAGCATCAACCAATTTCTCCCATTTCCCTAGATTATCCCTTATTCGAGAATTAATAAGTTCTCGTAAAGTACAATTTGACGAATCGAGTTCATAAATCCATTTTCCTTTCCTTATTTTTTTGTACACCATGCAAACACTATCGGCATCACTTTGCCTACTACAAGTGTTCCCTTTTCGATAAACCATGTCAATCATCTTGCCGACTTTAATACATCCACTCCTTATGGCATCATCATTATGCGTTAATTGACAAATAATTGCATCTTTATCTCGGATTCGCGTTTTATATAATGTATCAAGAAAATGCAATTCTTTTTTTCGTTCACCCTTTTTACCAGGCAATACTTCTGTTAAAAAGTCGAATTTCATTCCATAATTTTTTTCTATAGACTCTTGCATCTCTGGATAGCCATCATCATCTTCACTCCATAAAACAAAAATAACATCATTTACATCCTTTCCTAATTTCAACAGGTCAACAACACTATCCTTGATTATTTCTTCTTTCTCAATTTGCCGAATTCGTTTTTTATTCCATTCAAACCGACTCTTTAAGCGATCCCATTCAACATCACTTTTTTCAGATACGAGAAGTGATTTATCAAATAGGCCATCAAACCAATCTACGGCTTTATCTACTGCAGCCTTAGAACCCTTTCCATTTACAGTATCAATGAAATTCGCAGCCTCAAGAGTTCCGCAACCCATTCCATTCTTGGAATAGTTTGCAGACGTAATAATGAGCCGTTTGTCATCAAAAATATAGACTTTGGCATGCAAGCCACTAAAATAACGTACATTATTTTCGTCAGCAACTTCTTCCAAAATCTTTTGTATTGTTATTGGATTACAGCCAGCATTCTCTAAGTCACAAACAAGTCGAACGTCCTTATCTTCTAAAGCCTCAATAATTTTAAATTTCAATGATTCCGAAATAAATGGACAAGCTATTTTTACACTAACAGCATCTCTAAGCCATTCTCTGAATTTATTGCCTACATTAGACTTGATTGTTCCATCTTTTTCAATTTCATCAAACACTAACATATTCTTTTCCCTTAGGTTTATGCTTTTAATATATACACAAATAATCCAAATGTTCCACCAACACCAGAAAAGGTGGTATTATGGATCGTTTCCGCATAAAGGCGGAGCGGTCCTTTTTTTATGTAAAAGGAGCCCAAAATGCCGAAATAAGCCAGAATTTATAAACACATCCATTGATAAATAAACAAATATATTGTATTTTAATCTATGAAGTTTAAAGAAATCTGCGATTACGCAAAGAAAAGAGGCTGGGCTCCAAACCTATGAATTACGCAGCGAAAATAGAGAAAGACAAGGACATGGGCTTCGTGGTTTCGTTCCCTGACCTGCCCAACGTGAACGCGTTCGGCGACACGCAGGAGGAAGCACTCAAGCAGGCGAAGGATGCCCTCGACGGCGCGATGGAATGCGACCTGGATCTCGGCAACACGATGATTCTCCCCAAGACAATGCCCGATTCCGACAAGGGGCTCTACCCGGTCGAGCTTTCCCCGCGAATCGAGATTGCATACAAACTATTCGAAGCGCGCAGGGGTCAAAAGAAAAGCGAGGTGGCGCGTCGCGCAAACATCACCCCGCAAGCGTACCAACGTTTTGAAACTCCAAAGGGCTCGCCTTCCGTCGAAACGCTCTACAAGCTGGCACACGCCCTCGGCAAGCAGCTCGTGGTCGAGTTCGTGTAATATTTACTCCGCCCTTTTTTTGTTCAATCAAACCGATTTTCGATATTTTTTATATCGATTTTGCGTTTGACCGCAAGAAATCTTGATGTCCAAAATTCGGATATCAAGTTGCCCTAAATTTTTGTATATTACTCCCAGCACCAGAAAAGGTGGTATTATGGATCGCTCCCGCTTAAAAGGCGGAGCGGTCCTTTTTTTATGCAAAAGGAGCCCAAAATGCCGAAAAACATGGCCGTTGCGCCGAAAAAGCCCGAATTTTCCCTGATAGACGAGGATTTGCTCAAGTCGCGGATATATACCATCCGCGGGGTAAAGGTGATGCTCGATGCCGATTTGGCAGAAATTTACGGGTATAGCACCGGAGCCTTTAATCAGCAGGTGAAAAACAACATTGAAAAATTTGACGATGATTTCCGGTTTCAGATAACACAAACGGAATTTTCCGGTTTGATATCAAAATTTTTGATATCAAACCGAGGCGGAACAAGAAAAATGCCTTACGCCTTTACCGAGCAAGGCATCTACATGCTCATGACGGTTCTCAAGGGCGAACAGGCGACCGCACAGAGCAAGGCCCTCATCCGTCTTTTCAAGCAGATGAAGGACTACATTGCGGCGGAAAACAAGCAATTGCTAGGAAATGACGGATTTGCTCAAATCGCATTGCAGACTGCACAAAATACGAGGGATATCGCGAAACACTCTGCCGGTATTAGGGAACTTTCTGGTGAAGTCCATGATATGCGTGAAAACCTCGGAAAGGTGAACCTGGACCTGCAAAAAGTCATGAAAAATTTCGTCGATCCGAGCACTTTCAAGCACTTTTTGATTCTGAACGGGCAGCGGCTGGAGGCCGATGTCGCCTACACGCAGATTTACGGCATGGCGAAAAAGTCGGTGCTGATTGTAGATGACTACCTGGATGTAAAGACGCTCGACTTGCTGCGGTGCGTGGCGAAGAACGTTTCTGTCAAGATTTTCAGCGAGCAGCACGGGCGAACCCGCTTGACCGAGAGCATGCTGGCGGACTTCAGGGCCGCCCGCCCGGACGTTGAACTTGACGATGTTCGCACCACGGGGAACATGTTCCACGACAGGTACATCTATTTAGATTTCGGGACCGATAGTGAGAAACTTTTCCACTGCGGAGCTTCGAGTAAGGATGCCGGCAACAAGATCACGACCATCATGCAGCTGGAAGATATCGCGGGGTATCGTGCACTGTTCGAGAGGCTGTTGCGAGAGGGGGAATAGAATTTGTTTCGTGTAGTTCGTATTCCGCACATGAGTAGTTGTCAAGGAATACTTGACAACTGCCGGGGCGTTGCGGGGGCGGCTGCCACCGCAAATTATCTATCTTTGGCACATGCCCGAGAAATTCACGAAATGGGTTGCCTGCTGGGGCAACGCGACCTCCATTACCGACCGCAAGGAAGCGACCTACGCGAAAGACTTGACGCTCCGCTACCCGATACGCGCGTGCTTTTCGGGCAACAAGCTGCGGTTCCATTTTTCGAATCTCACCGGCACCGAGCCCGTGACGATTAGCGAGGCGTACGTCGCAAAGGCCGCGCAGTTTACAAGCGACGCGCATCTTGATAACGTGCAATACTCCCCGACCCCCATCACCTTCGGCGGCCGCGCATCCACCGCAATCCCCGCGGGCGAAGAAATCCTGAGCGACGAAATCGCATTCGACGTGACCGCAGGCGAAACATTTGATGTAAGCCTCTACTTCGCCGACTTTACGCAGATGAACGCCGGCACGGCAATCACGGGCCCGCTTTCGGGCGGCAAGTACAGCTACGGCAACTTCGCAAAGTCTGCAACGCTGCCAGACGACTTAACGCGCAAAACGAACTGGATTTATTTCCTCAACACCATCGACATTTTCACCGAAGAAAAGAACTTTGCGCTGGTGTGTTTTGGCGATTCCATCACGGCGCAGGACTGGCCCGACTACCTCACGCTGCGTTGCGCACGCGAGGGCTTCAACAACGTTTCGATTATCCGTCGCGCAGTAAGCGGCACGCGCATCTTGCGCGAATACAGCTGCATCACCTACGCGGCATACGGACTCAAGGGTGCCACGCGTTTCCCCATCGAAATGAACGTGGCAGGCGCACGCGCTGTCATCGTGCAGCACGGCATCAACGATATCATCCACCCGGTCGGTGTCGAAGTCAACAAGTTCCGCCCTTGGAGCGACATGCCCACGGCCGACGACCTCATCAACGGCGTGCGCACGCTCTATATTATGCACGCACGCAAGCTTGGGCTCAAAATCTACAGCGGCACGCTCCTGCCCATTTACGGCTGGCGCACCTACAACGAAAACCGCGATATCATCCGCGTGGCGTTCAATCAGTGGCTCCGCACCGCACCCGATTTCGACGGCTGCGTGGACTTCGACGCGGCCGTTCGTGGCCACGACAACCCGAAAGCTTTCAGCAGCGGTTTTGACTCGGGCGATCACTTGCACCCGAGCGCCAAGGCGTACGAGGCCATGGCCGAATGCGTCCCCGAAGAACTGCTCAGATAAACTATCTATATTTTCCGCATGCAACCCTACATCCACCAGTTCGCCGATTTCTTGAGACTCCATCTCAACTCGATTGCCATCGGCCTCGTCGCGACACTGCTCATCATTTACGGCGGCCACATAAACGGCTACTTCAAGAAGATTACGAAGAGCCTCCCCTTCCTCGGGCGTTTTGCGTTGTTCGTACTGCTATGCAGCGCAGGCTACGCATTCATGTCGTCGCAGCTGGTGCGGCTCCTTAAAATGTTCCTGTACGGCCAGGCGGACCTTCCCCTGATCGGCATTATCGCAGCCGCGTTCATCGTGCTCGCATTCTGCGCCCGCAGCGGCAAGGACATCTAAGGCACGACCCTCCGCCCCGAAACTAGAGTCTCGACTTTATTAGTTTGTACAAATCGCCGAATACTTCTTCGGGGCTGCGGTCGGCGTCGATGGCGGCGACACATTCCGGATACTCGCGCGCCGCGGCCAGGTACCCCTGGCGCACCCGTTCGAAAAAGTCGGCCTTCTCCTGTTCGAGCCTGTCGGGTGCCTCGCCCCGCTTCACGGTGCGCGCGCGGCTCCGTTCGACAGTCAAATCGAGCACCACGGTGAGTTCCGGGAAGCAGCTTCCGCAGGTCAGTTCCGTAAGCTTCTGCACCATGCCGGCGCCGAGCCCGCGGGCATAGCCCTGGTAGGCGAACGTGCTCCACGCGAAACGGTCGGCAATCACGATCTTCCCCGCATCGAGCGCAGGCTGTATAATCTCGTGAATTACCTGGGCACGCGCCGCATTGTAAAGCAGCAGCTCGGTCTTGTCGCCCATGACGCCCTTGAACGACGCATCCAGGAGAATCTCGCGCACGCGTTCCGATATCTTCGCGCCGCCGGGTTCGCGCAACTTCACGACGGAATAGCCTTCCGCCGTGAGCCTCGCGATAAGCATGTCGATCTGGGTCGACTTTCCGGACCCGTCGATACCTTCCAGGCTAAAGAAGCGCTTCGCCGTCTGCATAGGCAGCCGTATTACTCGAGGTCCTTGCCGTGGCACTTCTTGTACTTGAGGCCGGAACCGCACCAGCACGGATCGTTGCGTCCGAGCTTCGGTCCCTGCTGCTGCGCGCGCTTCCTTGCGGCGGCGAGCACGGCGGGGTTCGTATAGGTACGGCGCACCGTCGGGCGCGTGCCCGGCAAAGCGGACTGCGGCATCGGCTGGCTACCCTGCTGCTCTTCCGAAATCGCGTTGCTCTCGGAATGTGCGGCGGCACCCGCGAGGCCTGCGGCCTGGGCGCCATCGGCACTCAGCTGTTCGGCGCCGTTTTCCTGGGTAGACTCGCCGGCGGCGTTCCCAGCTTCCTCGGCGGCCTTCTTCTCGGCGTCGATCTGTTCCTGGCTCTTGAGCTGCAGCTGGTCCGGAGAAACAGTCATGCCGTTCGGGAGCGTAATGCGGATGTTCAAGATACGGAGCGCCGTGAGCGTCGCGATCTTCTCGAGGCAGCCCTCGAACATCTTGTAGCCCTCGTTCTTGTAGACCATCAGCGGGTCCTTCTGGGCGTATCCGTGGAAGCGGATGGCGTCCTTCAGCTGGTCCATGGCGTAGAGGTGTTCCTTCCACACCTGGTCGATGGTCATGAGCAGGAAGCGGCGTTCGATGTTGCGGAAGTCCGCATCCGGAATAATCTTCGTGAGCTTGTCGTAGCGGGCCTTGCAGAGCGCGATGATTTCGTCGAGCACCTGTTCGGGCGTGCGCTTCGTCGCTTCCTCGAACGTAAGGCTGTATTCCATGCCGAGCGTGCGCTGGAGATCGGTATGCAGGCCTTCCAGGTTCCAGTTCTCGGGGTAGCTCTTCGCCGGGATGTAGCCCGAAACCTTGATGTCGCAGGCATCCTCGATGCGGTTCATGATTTCGTCGCGGATGTCCTCGCCGTTCAGGATGCGGCGGCGGAGCCCGTAAATCACCTTGCGCTGCTCGTTCATCACGTTATCGTAGTCGAGCAAGTGCTTACGGATATCGAAGCTCTGGCTCTCGACGCGGCGCTGTGCGCTGCGGATGGAGCGGCTCACGATGGGGTGCGTAATCACCTCGTCCTCGCCCACGCCAAAGCGGCTCATCAGGTTCTTCACGCTGTCGCCGCCGAAAATGCGCATCAGGTTGTCGTCGAGGCTGAGGAAGTACTGGCTCGAACCCGGGTCGCCCTGACGGCCGGAACGGCCGCGCAGCTG
>DJXN01000007.1:0-97019 GCA_002449765.1 Fibrobacter sp. UBA7003 | reverse complement strand
GCTGGTTGTCGATACGGCGGGATTCGTGACGCTCGGTACCAAGCACGTGGAGGCCGCCGAGTTCCGTCACTCCGGGGCCAAGCGCAATGTCGGTACCACGACCGGCCATGTTGGTCGCAATCGTCACCTTGCCCGCGTGGCCCGCGTACTGGATGATTTCGGCTTCGCGGCTGTGGTTCTTCGCGTTCAGCACCTCGTGCGGAATGCCTTCCTTTTCAAGGAGGCCGTGGAGGTGTTCGGACTTCTCGATGGAAGCCGTACCCACGAGGAGCGGTTGGCCCTTCTCGTGGCGCGTCTTGATTTCTGCGACAATCGCCTTCCACTTGGCATCTTCCGACTTGTAGACCAGGTCCTGTTCGTCCTTGCGGATGCAGGGCTTGTTGGTCGGGATGACCCAGGTGTTCATGTTGTAAATCTTGATGAATTCCGTCGCTTCGGTTTCGGCCGTACCGGTCATGCCCGAAAGCTTCTTGTACATGCGGAAGTAGTTCTGGAACGTGATGGTCGCAAGCGTCTGGTTCTCGCGGCGGATCTGCACCTTTTCCTTGGCCTCGATGGCCTGGTGCATGCCGTTACTGTAGCGGCGGCCTTCCATGAGACGGCCCGTGTTCTCGTCCACGATCACGATCTCGCCGTCGCGCACGATGTAGTCCACGTCCTTCTCGTAGAGGTGCCATGCACGGAGCGCCTGGTCGAGGAAGTGCACCCAGTCGGCATGTTCGCCGTAGAGGTTCGTAATCTGCATCAGGCTCTCGACATGGTTCACGCCCTTCTCGGTGAGCTGGATGTTCTTGTCCTTCTCGTCGACGGAGAAATCCTTGTTCTTCACGAGCTTCTGCGCAATCTCGTTGGCCTTCGCATACTTGTCGGTCGCATCTTCGGCAGGGCCGCTGATGATGAGCGGAGTACGGGCTTCGTCAATCAAGATGGAGTCCACTTCGTCGACGATGCAGAAGTTGAGTTCGCGCTGCACCAGCTGGGACGGGTCGACCGCCATGTTGTCGCGCAGGTAGTCGAAGCCGAACTCGTTGTTGGTACCGTAGGTCACGTCGCTGTTATAGCTAATGCGGCGCTGTTCGGAATCGAGCCCGTTCACGATAAGGCCCACGGTGAGCCCGAGGAACTTGTACACGAGGCCCATCTGCTTCGCGTCACGGCCGGCGAGGTAGTCGTTCACCGTCACCACGTGCACGCCGTGGCCGCCGAGGCCGTTCAGGTAGACGGGGAGGGCTGCGGCGAGGGTCTTACCTTCACCGGTCGCCATTTCGGCAATCGCACCCTCGTGAAGCACGAGGCCACCGATCATCTGCACGTCGAAGGGCATCATGCGGAACGGCTTCACCGACTCGGGGTAGAGTTCGCGCACCTTCGCGTAGAGGGCGGCGGGCAGGTAGACTTCCCATTCGTTCTTGCCGCTAGCAAGTTCGGCCTTGGCCGTTTCCACCGCGCCCTGGAGTTCAGGACCGAGGCGGCTGAAGTCGAAACCGAATTCGGGCTTGAAGATGTTGAAGATACCCAAGCGGCGGTCGCAGGCTTCCTGGCACACGGCGAAGGCTTCGACCTTGATGTCCTCGAGGGAGGCGCCGTTGTTGAGTTTTTCGCGGAATTCCGCGCTCTTCGCAGCGAGCGCCGCATCGTCCAGCGCCTCGAGGGCGGCACGCGCCTCGTGAATCTTGGCAATGACCGGACGGAGTTGCTTTACCTTGCGTTCGTGGGGAGTCCCGAAAACCTTGTGAAGTACGGTATCTACTATGCTCATCGTATTCCTTTATAACGGCCGCAGGCACACCTGTAGCCACAATTAAAAATTACGGACACAATTTAGCATAATTCATGCCAGCGTGTCAGCGTTTATATCTGAAACAACAGTGAAAATAGTGAAAGGGGCCGCGCGCAATGCACAGCCCCTCCCAAGGAGTAAAAACTGGATTACTTTGCGAGTTTCTTCGCGGCTTCCTTGCGGAACTCGTCCATGATCTTGTCGATGGCGAGGTTGTAGGCCTTCACGGAACGGTCGTCACGCAGGTCCACGTAGTTGTGGTGAATCTTCGCGGATTCGCTGCCTTCGATCTGCTTCCAGCCGCGGTCGGTGAAGAGCACCTTTTCGCCGTTCTTGTCGATCATCGCGACATTCACGAGCACGATCGGGGTCACGTTGCTCGTAATCTTGGTCATCATGCCGGTTTCGTAGTAGAAGTAAAATTCTGCAACAGCGATAGCGTCGACACCGAGGGACTGGCACATCTTGCCGAGGGCGCGGTGGACAGGGGCTTCGATGCGTTCGCCGTTCACCCAGGTATAGCCTTCGGGCACGACCTTGTCGAAGGAAAGTTCATACATGCCTCTTGCGGGCACGCGGCGCTTGCCGTCGCGGGGAGCAACCTTGTTCGCAAAGTCCTCGACCTTGCCCCAGGTATCCTTGTTCTCGAAGAAGGCCTTCACCTCTTCGTTGTCGAGCACAGTCTCGAACGGAATCACGCTCCAGCCTTCGATGCCGTTGAGCGCCTGGAAAAGGGCGTTCGCGCCGTGGGTGGCGATGTTCACCTGCGGCTCGTTGATCATCTCGACATTGTCCTTGATAATGTTGCCGACGACGGAAAGGAGGTTTTCCTTGTTGCCCTTCACGGATTCGATATCTTCGTAATCTTCGCTACCGGTAACGCTCAGGATGGCGACCTTTTTCACGTTGTCGATGTCGGGTTTCTTGACGTTCACGCCTGCGCAGGAGCAAAGCAGGAACACGAAAGAGCATAATGCAATGATCTTTTTCATTTTTGTTCTCCTCAGTTGATACAAACTTCGTAGCAGACGTTGGACTTCATCCAGACACCTTTTTTGCCCGCTATGTTCTGTATCAGGTTTGGCACAAATCTAGCAAATAAACTACGCAGTCAACACACTGTGTGGTATAATTTTGTTTACAAAAATAAAAATAAGTTCGCTTTTTTGTTGCAAAAAGCGAACTTATTAAAATTATAACAAAGTATTAAGTATTTTAGTACAACCTTTATTTGTACTCGAAAATCTTGGATTCCTTGGCCACCTCGCCGCTCAGCATGGTGACCTTGATATCAACCTTCGTCGACTTGCCGCGGCGCACCTGCAGCTTGGTGCTGTAGCCAAGGCCGCTCTCGGACGGAATCATCTTGAGCTCGCACGGCTTGCCGTTGACGCTCGCTTCCACGGACTTTATCTGCGACGGGTCGTTGTTCACGACCTTCACCACGTCGAACTCGAGTTCCGGGTAGACCGCGGCACCCTGCGAGACCTTCTTCTTGAAGACGGCCTTGTTGCCGTTTCGCAACTGGATTTTCACTCCCGTCTTCGGGAAGCACTTGAGTTCGCGCTCGATTACGCCGACGGAACTGTCCTCGTTTTCAGGAACAATGCGGTAGGTGTTGACGCCGGGAAGCAGCGGGAAGCTCGCGGCGATATCCCTTTCGAGCATGAGGTCCCTCAGGAGGCTGTCGCCGACGTACACGCGCAACTTGCCGTCATTTCCGTTGAAGCCCGTAGTCGCATAGAGAGCCTCGCACTTGTGCTCGTCGTACCGCATGAACTTGATGCGGCGATCGACCCTGTAGACAAACGAGATATTGCCGCACTCGAACGTATTCTTCTCCACGGAGCAGGTCATGCGGAACTTCTTCTCGCCAAAAGCGCCGTCCGCCCAGCTCGGGGTGAAGCGCAACGTCTGGCCGCTAGATTCGAACGTCTCGGAACCGAGCGTGACCGTCACGCCGGGAGAGCAGAGAGCCTCGATGGTGACCGTATTCGTCGAGATGACGGGAGGCACGGAATAGAGGCGGCACTTGTACTGGAGCCTCAGGTCCTCGTTCCTCTTCTCGATCTTCGCGTCGATTTCCCTTGCGCTCGCCTGGATATCCTCGACCGACTTCGCGGTGTCGTCCACGGCGGCACTGAGCGTCTTGATGAAGTCTAGGTCGCCCGCGTTCTTGGCCTCGACTACAACGGGAGCCTGCCCCTTGCGGAAGGCCACGTACTGCTGCGCCTTCACGGAAATTTCCTTACCGTCCTCATCCATCACCATCTCGCCGCTGTTGAGGGCGCCGTAGGGGAGGCCGCCTTCCGTAACGCCGATGACACCGTCCGTACCGCGGATCGATGCAGTCGCCGTACCGGTCCTGAACCTGAACTTGCTCTGCGGCCCCTTCTGCTTCTGGGCGTCAAACCGGAGCATGCCCTTCTTGACTTCCACCTCGGAGACCTGCGAATCCTTGATCATCAGAATCTGCGAGAACTCGACCAGCGCGTTCTCCTCGATGGAGATAGTACTGCCGTCGGGCATCGAAATCAGCACGCCCGATTCAATTTCCGTCTGGATGACATCCTTTTCCTGGACCTTCGCACCCACGCGGAGACTGGCCCAGTCCCCTTTTCCCTTTTTCTTGAACGAGACGTCCCCAAGAACAGAACGCACCTTGCCACTCTGGGGAGCGGCCAGCGAGAGCGTGACACCCAAAATCACCCATAGCGTTAAGCTTCTCAACATAGATACAGCCTCTCGGGATAAGACAACAACTACGCCCATAGGGCGCAACACACGCTATAAATATAATCACTATTTTCCGAAAAGGCTCGCGATATAATATTCCAAGGCAATATATTTGGGGTATCCGCGGGCTAGAACACGCGGACAACCGCGTTCAGCGACATCGTGTAGCGGGCGTCGCCGCCACGAACCAGGGCGAAGTCCAGGGGGTAGAGTTCGAGGCCGAACCGCCCGCCCGAAGTGCGCCAGGCGACCCCGAGGTTCGAGCGGAACATGAACGATTCGAAGTCGTAGTCGTTGTTGTCTTCCTCCATCCTGTAGAGACCGTAGACCGGCTCGCCGTCCGCATCGTAAAGATCCTCCTCGACGCGCCACGGGTAGTAGAGGCCTTCGACCGTCCCTTCCTCCCAGTGCAGCAGGAACATGAAGTTGGCGATCAGGTTGAACCCGTAAGCAAGGGGGGCGTCGAAATTCACCAGCAGCCCTTCGGAAAGTTCGTCGAAGTCGTACTCCGCGCAGTCGCAGCACATCGAATGGCTTGTCGCGACCTCGATCATGGCGCCCACGCCCAAGTAGGGGGTCAGCGGCTTCACCAGCGAAAGCGACCAGCCTAAGGATGTCGTGGACTCCGACCAGCCGCCAAGCAGGGGGCCCGTCTTGACGTCGAAGGTTTTCCAGGATATGCCGGACGCCGAGGCAGCCGACACGAGAATGAAGATGATAGCTCCTAACTTTTTCATAATGGTAGCTCCTAACTTTTGATATTGGAAAATATACAACTATCACACTCAAACTAGCGCATTTATTTGTAACAAAAAAAAAAAACAAGCGTTTTTTTTTGCTTTTTCGCATCATATGAAACATGCCCCTTCATATAGATTTTTGTTGATAACATGTTTACAATTTAAAGGGCGCCTAAATGCGCAATTTCCAAACCTCACAAGTTATCCACATGAGCAAATGACGTTTCACGTGAAACATCCCCAAAAACAGGCACCTATCCCCAACTTTATCCACGTCCATCATATGTTTTCAGACCATACATCGAAATTTAGTTAATAGAATGTTTACAATCATATCAACATCCGAAAATGACGACCCTATGAAATAAGCCCCGACGAGGAGGCCGTCGAGGCAAATTTTTCTGCCGGGCAATCCGCGCGGCAGGAGTTTCACGTGAAACTAGCGCCTAGAATTTCACGACTTTCGGAGCCGCCGTAAAGCTGTAGAACGTAGCGGTCGCGTCCTTGAAGTAGAGCGTCTCGGTGTTGTCGTCGTCGGGGGAGTACATCGACTTGAGCTCGGGGTAGTGCTCCAGCATGTCGACCTTCGGTTCGCGGCGGTCGTCGCGGACCAGGGTACCGGCGACGCGGACCCACTCGTTACCGGCGGCGTTCATCGCGCAGATTTCGACCTTGCCGTTCTTCTGGATCTGCTTGGAGCAGTCCTTCGACTTGCCGGTCTGGATATAGAGCTTACCCTCGAAAATGTTGGCGGTTCCGAACGGGCGGACGCGCGGCTGGTCGCCGTCGGCCGTCGCGAGGAAATACGCACCACATGCCTTGAGAAATTTTACGACTTCTTCCATAAGATGTTCCTTTTTTTTGAAAAAATTCAATACTTGTTTGCTAAAATATAGATTATTATACCCACATACCAATGCCTACCGGCAAGTTAAACAATATATGGAAATAAGGACTCTTCGTCCGTACCAGATAGCCCACCCTGACATTGAATATGTCGATGATTGTCCCGATACAGAGCGAAAAGCCGTAATCAAAGCCAGTCTCGTTAATGTAGCCCAGTTCTGGACCTAGGGAAAACTTGAACGAGATGCCCCTTTCGTAGAAATATAGGATATTTGGCTGCAGCAGGAAGTTGAACCCGTCCGCAAAAAACGCATGCGTCCCAATAGTCCACAACCAAATGTGACTTGGTATAAAACTGGAATCATCACCTTTAATGTATATATAATTCCAATCACCAAAAACCCAATCTGCTCCAAAAGCGAAACCTGTGCCGCCTCCCAGGTACATATTCCAAGGAACCAATTCCCGAAAGAAAGTTTTTCCAGAGTTCTGCTGCACCCTAGTGGAATCCTGCGCTACATTGGGGGCCTGTTCCTCGTTGGCAAATGAGATGCCCGCCATCACGAGTACCATTAGAAAGGGTAAAAATAAACGATAAAACTTCATTTTTTTTCAAGACGCTTTCGCCATCACTTCTCGATAAATTTTCAACATCTGTTCACCGAAACAGCAGAAGATGACCTTCTTGACTTTCTGCGCCGGGAATTCGCGGACGCTCTTTACCGCAATCTCGGTAGCGGCCTCCCAGGGGTAGCCATAAACTCCACAAGAAATAGCGGGGAAGGCGACCGTCTCGCAGCCGTTCTCCTCGGCCAAATCGAGGCAACTTTTGTAGCAGGATTCCAGCAGTTCGGGTTCGCCGTGCAGGCCATCCCGGTAGATGGGACCCGGAGTATGGATGACGAACTTTGCCGGGAGCCTGAAGCCGGGGGTAATTATCGCCTTGCCCGTTTCGCAACCGTTCAGGGGGATGCACGCCTTCAAAAGATCCGGGCCTGCCGCCCGGTGGATTGCGCCGTCCACACCGCCGCCACCCAGCAGCGAACAGTTCGCCGCATTCACGATGGCATCCACCGCAAGCTTGGTGATGTCGCCCTGGATAATCTCGATTTCTACCATATTGGCCTCCTATATATAATATACCTAATTATACCACATGATAAGCAGTACCGTTATGAAAATGGCCGCAATGAGGGAACACACGGGAACCTCCCTGAAATAGTCCTGTCGGCAATATATAAACTTCTAGAGTCAAATAATGTCATCCGTCATTTTCTTGCGAAAAATTCCATGAAATTATATATATTATCTGCAGGAGAACATTTTGGGGTTATCATGAGGCTTTACGGTATTGCAATCCTTTTACTGGCGAGCGCGCCACTTTCGCTCGCACAGCTCCTGCCACAAAAGCAGGCAGAGGCGCCGGCCACCGACCGCGCCATGATATTCAAGGTGGACAATAGCGACAAGGCCGAGGCTTCGGATTCGAGCTCCAGGAAAATCAATCCCTCCATAAAAGAGCAAGAAAAAGGAAATTACTTGAAAAATTCACTCATTTGGACGGGGCTCTGCGTCACGGGCGCAGCCCTCTCGGCAGCATTCGGTGGACACGGCCCCATCTGGTGCGACCCAAATTCACCAGCAAAGTTCTAGAAATATATTTGCGGACTAATGTTGAAAGTTTTGAATCACCTCATTGTTTCACGTGAAACACGCACAAGGTTTCCAAGCAAAAATGTGCTTGCACATTTTTATTTGGGAACCGCAGGGTGTTGGCCTATGGTGAAACCAGAGGCCCAACATGCCTAGCATGTTGGTTTCATGACCAAGCATGTAGGCTCCGAAAGCGCCCAACATAAATCTTTTATTATATTTCCTCATATGAAAAAACTCATTCTTATTCTCGCCACTCTGGCATTATTCACCCAGTCTTTTGCTGACTGCATCCATACAGTTTTTGAATATGAACAGGCAACAATCGCTGGTTACGACAAGAGCTTTGACGGCCTGCTATTTGACAGCATGTATGTAGACAAAGGCACTGCCAATACCAGGGGGAACTCCATCTATATCCTGAAGTACTATCGGACCGGCGATAAAGTCGACAGCGCCTACGAAGCGAATCTCCGCAACGGGGAATGGCAATACAAGACTACCATAAATCCTGACTCGGTAGTTTTCGATATCGACCATGTAGAAAATAACTGGACCATTATAGGATCGGTAAATGGAGTGAGCGACACAATTAGTATCTACTTTGACGGGGACTCCCTGGCCATTACCAGCACTGACGAAGCCGGTAAGTACACTAATATATATGTCATGGGAAATGATACCCTCTTCAGGCGTTCTGAAAGCGAAATTATCGTCAACGACGAGAAGGACACCAACACCTGCTATGTGAAGGATAGTCGCGACGACTACGTGACCACCTGGTACCGTTACGATACTGAAGTTAAAAATGACAGGGTCATTGTTAGCAAGACTTATATCGAAGATGGGCTAGACCACAAGGTGATGACTTACTTCATGTTCCGTCGAAAAGCAGGAACCGATGCAATCCTCCGCAAGGTTCGTCCGGCAGTCAATTACAAAAATGCAAGACACTTCGACCTACTCGGTCGCCCCGCCCAGGGAAAATACACTGTAGAATTTTTGAAGTAAGTTCACAGCATCTCAACATCTATCAAAAAGTTATTAACGGATATTTTAAAAAAGTGAAAGGGCGCCGATGTCGGCGTTCTCTTTTTTTTGTGAGATATACTAAATTGTTTGGACACTTCGTGTCCTACATGCTCATGCTCGGTCATGCCGGTGTGCAAGCACCCCGTCGCGACACTCGCTATCGCATGTTTCACGTGGAACAAATAATGGGTTATAAAACAAACATAGAGCAGCAGAATCTTCTGAACCAGTTCCTGAAGGGGTATGGTGTGCAGTTGTCCGAAGAGACGCTGGGTAAGCTCTATGACTTTGCCGACCTGGTGGTGGAAACCAAGCAATTCGGCAACTTGATTTCAGCGAAGGATTCCGAGAAATTCTTGAGCCGCCACATCGCCGACTCGCTCGTTCCCTATATATATATAGACGAAAGACGAAAGACGAAAGACGAAAGATTATTTGAAGAGAAAGACGAAAGAGGTACCCTATCGTCTATCGTCTACCAGCGAAGCGATCTTTCGTCTAAGACATGGGCTGATATGGGTGCTGGTGCAGGCTGTCCGGTCTTCCCGCTCGCCATCACGATGCCCGAGGTGCAGTTCTATGCGGTGGAGCCCCGCCACATGCGCGTGGAGTTCATGAACTACGCGAAGGAAAAACTGCAGCTCAAGAACCTGACCGTAGTAGGTAAGCGCTTCGAGACTTCGGGCCTTGCCGACCTGGACTTCATCAGCTGCCGCGCCCTCTCGACTTTCGAAAACGACTGGGAACGTGCGCAGCCCGCCCTCAAGAAGGGCGGACTCTTCGTCACTCTAAAAAGTTTCAATAGCATTTCACACCTGGAAAACGACCCGGCAGTCAACATCTGGAAATACAAGCTGCCGAACGAAGAACAGGATTACGCCTTAGTCACTCGAGGTAATAAATGAGTAAAGTGATAGCAGTATGCAACCAGAAGGGCGGCGTGGGCAAAACCACGACGGCCGTGAACCTGGCTGCAAGTTTTGCCGCTCTCGAAAAGAAGACACTCCTTATCGACATGGACCCGCAGGGCAACGCCTCGCAGGGTCTCGGCTTTACCGAGTCGCAGGAGATGGACATCCACGAAATTTTGGATATGGCCGAAAACCCTGACAACATGACTCTCGAAAACATCATGCCGGCCGTCTCGGATACATCGCTGGATTTCTTGAAAGTCATCACTTCGGGACCGGACCTCGCTGTCATGGAAATTGAACTCGTGAACGCCATGAGCCGCGAACACAGGCTCGAACGCGTCCTCAACGTGCTCAAGAACCAGTTCGAATTCATCATCATCGATGCTCCCCCGAGCCTGAACCTCCTTACGCTGAACGTGCTCACGGCCGCGACCAGCGTGCTCATCCCGGTGCAGTGCGAATACTACGCCCTGCAGGGCATGACCGAACTTTTCAAGACCATCCGCGAGGTGCAGAAGAACCTGAACGGCAACCTCAAAATCGAAGGCGCCCTCCTCACGATGTTCGACAACCGCGTGAGCCTCTCCAAGCAGGTGGCCGAAGAAGTGCGCGAAAACCTCTCCGACACGGTTTTCCAGACGATGATCCCGAGAAACGTCCGACTGAGCGAGGCGCCCAGCCATGGCAAGCCGGTTATCCTGTACGATGTGCAGAGCACGGGCTCGCAGGCCTACATGAAGCTCGCAGAGGAAATCCTGAACAAGGGCAAGTAAAACCTACAACCTTTTTCAACACGCATATATATTATGGGAAAAAAATCTTTCGCCCTCGGCCGCGGACTTTCCGCCATCATGAAGGACCACGACATCAATTTCAAAGGTGAACAGACGGACACTATCAACAATCCTGCCGAAAATAGCGAAAAGTTCGAGAAGATTGTTGAAATCTCGATCGACCTTATCGACCCGAACCCGTTCCAGCCACGCAAGGCATTCGACGACGAAGAACTTTCCGAACTGGCCGAGTCCATCAAGCAGCAGGGTCTCATCCAACCGATCGCGCTGCGCAAGGTGGGGGAACGCTACCAGATTATCAGCGGCGAACGCCGTACCCGTGCAAGCAAGCTCGCGGGCCTGTCCACAATCAAGGCGCAGGTTTTCGAAAATCTCGACGACAAGGCGATGGCGGAATGGGCGCTCATCGAGAACATCCAGCGCGTCGACCTGAACCCGGTCGAAATTGCACGTTCCTATCAACAGCTAATCGATAAGCACGGCTATACGCACGAAGACCTCTCCAAGATTGTGAGCAAGTCGCGCTCCGCGATTACCAACAGCCTCCGCCTCCTCAAGCTCCCGGAACAGGTGCTCTTGTGGATAGAGGAAGGAAAGCTGAACAGCGGCGCCGCCCGCGCCCTCTGCAGCGACAAGATCGGCGACCCCGAATCGCTCGCGGAACGCATCATCGAGGAAGGCCTCAACGTGCGCCAGATCGAGGCGATTATCCGTGGCGACGACGACAGGGACGAAGAACAGGGCGACGGACCGGCCAAGAAGCCCGAGACCCCCGCGAAGCCCAAGCCCGAACTCAGCGCCGACATGAAACAGTTCGAGACCAGACTCGAGACGTTCTTCGGCACTAAGGTCCAGCTGAACCCGAGCGCATCGGACAGCGGCAAGGGGACCATCGTCATCAACTACTACTCCATGGACGACCTGACCCGCATCCAGGAAATCATGGAAAACCGCTAACGGTAGAATCGTGAAAGGCAAGTATTACACCATACAAATTATCCCGGAAGATTCGCACGAGATAAAGAAGTTCAAGATATCCACAAGGTGGTTCGTCTTCTTGCGGATTTTCCTCGTGGTGTTCATAGCCGTATCCGGAGTTTTCATCTATAACCTGGGCAAGATGAACAAGATCATCGCAAGCTACGAGAAGATGCGCGTCTCGAATGCCCAGATTATCAAGAAGAACCAGAACTACGAGGAAATGCTCATGCGTCTCGATTCGCTCTGGATAATGGAAAACAGGATCCAGAACATCTTCGAGACCTTCATCGAGAACGATTCCAACAAGATCAACAGCATCATCGACAGGAACCTGTTCACGCATACCCCCTCCAAGAAGAACGAGCTCAACTTCGAGGGCGGCTATACATGGATCCCGCTCGAAGAAAAGCTCAGGATCGAAAAAATCCCGGACATCATCCCGGTCGTCGGGCTTGTCAGCAAGAAGTTTTCCGAAGAGACGGGACACCAGGGAACGGACTTTTCGGCCCAGGCAGGGAGCCCCGTCTTCGCTACGGGCAGCGGGATGGTGGAATCCGCGGGCAAGATGGGCGAACTCGGCAACACGATTGTCATCAACCACGGAAACGGTTTTACGACGAGCTACTCGCACCTCGAGAGCATCAAGACCCGCAAGGGAAGCTCTGTCCGCAAGGGCGACGTCATAGGTTCGGTCGGCCAGACAGGCGCAGCAACCGGGCCGCACCTACACTATTCAATCAAGAAGGACGGAGTTCCCCAGGACCCCGAAACATTTATCAACTACTAAGAGGCTAAAATGGCTACAAAAGAACAGGAAATTACCCAAATCGGCGGCAGTGTCACTATCAAGGGCGACATCAGCGGCAAGAGCGATGTGCGCATTGCAGGCAATGTTAACGGCAGCATCAACATCAACGGCGAGCTCATCGTCGAACGCAGCGGCTATATCGAGGGCGAAATCAAGGCGACCAACACGGTCATTGCCGGTTCCATCAAGGGCAACATCGACGTCGCGGAAAAGCTCATCCTGGAAAGCACGTCCAAGTTCGTGGGCAATATCAAAACCAAGCAGCTCATTATCCAGGAAGGCGCCATCTTCCAGGGCAACTGCCAGATGGGCGTTTCCGCACAGGCAGCCCAGCCCAAGGAGAAGGTATAGCCCTTTACCCACACACCTATCATAATAATCAATCTATTTATATAAAAGATTATGATTATGGTGGAGTGAATAGTGGATAAATATTCCGGCTATGACGTGTATCTTTGTGCAGGATAACAAGTTATGAAAAAATCACAACCGTTTATAGATGTTGAAAACTCGAATCCTGCTCACAATTTTCAATGTTGACAGATGTTGGACGCGTGTTCTTGACATCTGTCAACAGAAAAGTCACTCCGGGATATTGAAAAAAAGGAATTTTTTCGAGCCGCATGTTGAGCAAGGTCACATTTCAATCAAAAAAAATTATTTTCTTGTTTTACATGCTAGTATAATTTATATTATTACAAACGTTGTATGGCAGCTAATTTGTTGAAGATAGGTCAGATATCGGATTCTCACATCGGCGAGAATACTGAGCTTGTTCAGGGCATAGATGTCCGTGCCAATTTTTTCAAGGCGCTGAAGTCTGAGTCCATGAAGGATATCGACCTCCTGGTGCTTTCCGGCGACCTCGCCAACGAGGACGCCGAACCTGGAGCATACAAGTTTTTCGTGGATTCGCTCAAGGACTATCCTGTCCCGGTCTGCATCATTCCGGGGAACCACGACCGTATCGAAGTCATGCAGCAGTATTTCGACCTCGAAGTCCATAACGGCAAGTGCTATTACCGCTACGACATCAAGGGTCGTTCCATCTTCTTTATCGACAGTGCCTGCGGCGAGGTTTCGCGTGACCAGCTCGACTGGCTCAAGGCGGAAGTCCCGAAAGTGGAAGGCGAAGTGCTCCTGTTCATGCACCATCCGCCATGCTTCTGCGACCACAAGTTCATGGACTTGCGCTATCACCTAAGGAACATGGTCGAGGTGCAGGAAGTCCTGCTCGGTTTCAAGAACCTGAACCATGTGTTCTGCGGCCACTACCACCACGAATTCGAGAAGAGCTTCGGGCACGTGGTTGTCCATGCTGCACCTTCCACCCAGATGCAGATTGATCCGGACAGGCCGTATTTTACTCTCAAGAGCAGCGAACCCGGCTGGTGCGTAATCGAATGGGGAGACGGCACCCTCAAAAACACCGTGCATTTTTAGTTTTTTTGGCCCCGATACCTTGAAAATGATTCCATGCGTTTCTATATTTGCCCCTACATGGCGGTTTAGCTCAGCGGTAGAGCACTGGAATCATAATCCATTGGTCCGGGGTTCAAATCCCTGAACCGCTATTAAAAAAAGAGGCGCATATGTCGAAAAGGATTCTTGCAATTTCAATTCTGGCTATCGCCTCTTTTTTTGTTGCCTGTGAAGACGAACAGGTGACTCCGCAGGTGGTGCAGAACCAGGCGATAGCGCCCAAGAGCGTGCCTATCGTGCAGGTCGATCCGTTCACTGCCCCGGCCGAACCCGTGGTGACGGCCGACCAGGCGAAGCGCTACGTGAAGGCGAGCGCCGCGCTTGTCGAACTCGGTGTCACCTGGTCCAAGAAAATCGAAGAAGCGAGCGAGGGCGAGAAGGTCCAGATTCTCGATGCCTACAATGTCGCCCGCGACCAGTTGTGTGCCCGAATCGGTCTTGCCGGCATCGCGGAATACAACTGGATTACCGAGGTTGCGCTCCCCAATCCGCGCAATATACCGTTCTTTGAAGCGGCAGGCCTCAAGCGCTAGGCTTCTTAAGGTTTTAAAACAAAAGAACCGCTTTCAGGGGCGGTTCTTTTTGTACATGCCGGAATGTGGCGGCGTGGACGCTACCAGGCGAAGTCGGCAACGATGCGCCATGTCTTGTCGGCGTCGTAGTTGTGGCTGTGGCCCGTGGTGAGGTAGCCCATGTTCAGCTGGTATTCGATGGAGAGGTGGTGCGTGATTTCTATACCGAAGCCGAGCCATACGGCGTATTCGAAATGCGGATGCCTGTTCATGGAATAGTCCCAGTCGCCGAGGACCATCTTCGACATGTCGACTGTTCCGGAGAACGGGTCGACCGCATTTTCATCTTCGTCTTCGAGCCCTTCGACCTTGAATACCTCGACCACGTTCCAGCGCATGGTGAACGTTTCGCTCACAAACGGCTTGAGGATGGGGACGACGGGAGCGCCGAGCCTGAACGAGACGGGCATTTCGAGTCCTGCGTTGTGGTAGGTAATCTTGAAGTCGGGCGCTTCGGTATAGTAGCCCGAGTCGGGTTCGAGGACGTTGTAGTGGTAGAAGGTCCCGAGGCCTATGCTGAAGGCGCCGCCGTCGTAGAAGTAGAAGCGCAGCAGGTAGGCGATTCCGATTTCAAGTCCGTTTCCGTGCAGGTTGTTGACGCGGCCGAGGTCGATGTTGTAGTAGTCGTTCTCGCCGAATTTGCCGTAGGTGATTTCCATGGCCTTGTAGAAGATGCGCCTTTCTTTTTCCTTTTTCGCCTTTTCGGCTTCGGCTGCGGAATCGACGGGCGCGGCTTCCGGCTGGATGCAGGCTTCGGCAGGCGCGGGTGCTGCAGTGTCTGCGCTTGTTGCGGCAGGTTCGGATTCTGCGGTTGCCTGCGGTTCGGGCTCCGGTGTGGGCGCGGGTGCGGGTTTAACCGTATCGAGCGCGGTATCGTGCATTTCGAGCAGGGCGAGCTCCTTGTTCGTGAAGGTGACCGTGTAGCTGCACTTGGCGGCCGCCTTGCATTTCTCGCGCACCTGGTCGGCGATGCTGCGCGCCATCTCGGTGCGGAGGATTTCGGGGCGGTTCTTTTCGAGGCTGTCGAGGCGCGATGTCCTGATGGCGAGGACACTGTCGAGCGATACGATGTCGCGTTCGTTCTGTTCGTGCGCCTTGCACTGGCATTTCGATTCGGTGAGCTGGCAGAAGGCCTTGTGCTGTGTCGCCGCTGCCTTCGCGATGGAATCGGCGATGGCGGCGGAATCGACTGCGGGAACGGGGGTCGCCTTTGCCGTGGTGTCGGAAGCGGCAGCGGAGTCGGTGGCCGGTTCGGGCACGGGTGCGGGCTGTGCGCTTGCCGGGGTCATTGCGGGTATTGCGGCGTTCGGGTCGGCGCAGGTCTTGCAGTTGTCGTTGCACTCCATGGACATGGGCGCAATCGGAAGCACGCTCTGCCTGCGGGTGAGGGAATCGACGGTGAACCTTGCGGCCTTGATTTCGAGCGGCAGCTGCTGGGCCGCCCTCTGCGCGGCATCGCTCACCCCTGTCGTGAGTTCGAGCTTGCTGAGCGGTGTGCGTCCCTTCTCCATCTTTTTGAAGATGCCGTTCTCGAACGTGATGCTGCGGGCGCAGGTGGGCTTGTCGCAACCCGCGAAGATTTCCTTGGCGAGCTTGCGCTGGTTGATTTCGATGGCGGTGTTCGCTGACTTGATGCTGTCGAGGAGCATCTTGCATTGGCATGCGGCTTCGATCTTGTTGCAGGTGCTGTCGCCTGCGGTACATGCCTGGCAGAGGCTTACGCATGCCGGATCCTCGGCCATGGCGGGCGCGGCAAGCATGGCGAACGTCGCGACGGTCATTATTACTTTGTACAAGCTACGCATGACGGCCTCCTCAGAAGATGATGGCGAGGACGACAAATGCAATCGTCGCGATGGAAGAAAGGACTATGGGGAATACGGGAATCTTGCTGCCAGAATCCTGGGCGGGCGCGGGCTCGCACGGTGCGGGTTCGCTTGCCTGTTTGCTTGTGGCGGTCTCCTTGGATTCCGTCTTTTGTTGCGGTGCAGCCTTTTCGGCGGGCTTTGCCTGTACCGGTGCAGGTTCGGGTGCCGCGGGTGCGGGCGCCTCGTCGACGAGGGCGGACTTGTCGCTTTCGGGAGTGGCATTTGCGCTTGCGGTCTGCGCATTCGCAGTGGCTGCCATGAAGGCGAGCGCCAGGACGGAAATCCCGTATGCGGTTGTTGTGGAAATGACTTTGCGATTCATATGGTAAAATCTATATCCTTTTTTGCAAATCGGCAGAATTTTTTTGCGAGATGTCCATGGTTTTACGTTCCGGCGGTGCATTTTTGGATAAAAAGGTTTCGCTTTCGATGCGCCTCTGCGATACGAACCCGAGGCTGCTACCGGTCTTGTGACATAACCCGAACACAAGCCTGACAAAACATTGCAATTAGCTTGAATTTAGAACAAAGTAATAGCCAGCTATTCCAAGCTGTACTACGAATAAAGTGGTTTCTGCATGGTGGACTTTGTAACTTGATTTACAGGGACGGAGGTTCCGTTCCTCAAACAAGGGAGGTCCATCATGAAACGCGTAATGTTGATGATGATTGTTGCCCTCGCTTTGTCGGTCTCGTTTTCGTTTGCAACTGCGACGGGGACGGTGAAGTCCAAAAGGGGAGATCTCGATGTCATGTCCCACAGGGGCGGTGGCAGCGTGGTCTGCACGGCTGGCTTCAACGACGAGTTGGTCATTGTACAGGATGCAGAGACGGAGGTGCTCGTCAAGGGCCGTTGCGGTCAGGGATGGGTGGAGAAGTCGAAAGTCGAGTACGTGGCGAAGGGGCCGGGAAATAATTCCATCGTGCTAACGGAATTCGATATCCGTGGCTGGATCGATAACCCGTCGGCCGTGTTTGTCCTCAAGGACGACAACATGGATTTCGACGGAGTGAAGATCGACCGGGATTTCAAGGAATATCTGACACGGACGGTGGATCGCGAAGAGACCGAAAGGCGTCATGGCGAAAACTAAAATAACGGCCCGCTCATGCGGGCCGTTTCTGTTTTCAAAGGGGAAGATTATTTGGATGGGGAGCCTAGCCGCCGACCTTCGCCACGAACTCGCGGCACACGGTCTCGGGGTCGCTCTTCCCGAAAATCGCGGAGCCCACTACGAACACGTTCGCACCCGCTTCCTTGCAGGCGAGAATGTTGTCGAGTTTTACGCCGCCGTCAATCTGGATATCGAGTTCCGGCTTCATGGCGCGCAGTTCGCGGATCTTGTCGAGGCAGTACGGGATAAGGCTCTGGCCGCCAAAGCCGGGGTTCACCGACATGATGAGCACCATGTCCACGATGTCGAGCACGTACTTTATGCTTTCTAGCGGGGTCGCCGGGTTGATAGCCACCGCGGGCTTCACGCCGAGTTCCCTAATCTGGTGCAGCAGGCGGTCGAGGTGGTTTGTGGTTTCGGCGTGCACGCTGATGATGCTTGCACCCGCCTTCGCAAATTCGCCCACGTAGTTCTCGGGATCCTCGATCATCAGGTGGCAATCGAGCGGGAGCTTGGTGCCCTTGCCCACGCAGGCCGAAATTCCCGGGCCGAAACTGATGTTCGGCACGAAGTGCCCGTCCATGATGTCGAGGTGCACGAGGCCTGCGCCGCCGTTTTCGATGGCCTTGAGGCCGTTACCGAGTTCGAGGAAGTTAGCGTTCAGCACGCTGGGGGCGATAATTTGCTTCAACATGCGATGAAAAATAGCAAAAAAAGGCGACAGGGCGCAAGATGGGCGGTTATTTTAGACCTAGCCACGAAACTTATTTTTTACTAACTTTGAGCCCGTACTTAACATTAGGAGATAAAATCATGGCTAAGACTACTGCAAACAAGGTCGCAAAGGCCCCTGCAAAGAAGGCCGCCGCCAAGCCGGCTGCCGAAAAGAAGGCTTGCGCTAAGGCTTGTGCAAAGCCCGCTGCCAAGAAGGCTGCCCCGAAGGCTGCTGCCAAGCCGGCCGCCGAAAAGAAGGCCGCTCCGAAGGCCGCCGCCGCGAAGAAGGTCGCCGTCGAATTCGTCGCCGACTGCCCGCTCGCAACGACCGTTTCCGTCGCTGGTTCCTTCAACAACTGGGTTGTCGACAAGGACATGCTCAAGAAGGACAAGAAGACTGGCCTCTGGACTGCGAAGATTTCCCTCGCCGCTGGCGACTACGAATACAAGTTCGTGTGCGACGGCAAGAACTGGGACGCAGGCGACAACAAGATCAAGCACGTCTAATCGCGCGTTTTTGCTCGTTTATCGGAAGGCTCCGGGTTACCGGGGCCTTTTTTTTGCAAATAACATATATTCATGGTATATGAAAAAGCTTATCGCCATATTGTTCCTGGCGCTTTGTTCGCCCCTCCTTGCTGTGCCGGGCGAACCTGCTGCACCCCCCCACTGCGGATAACGTAACCATTGCGGATAGCGTGGTTATTGACAGCGTCGTGTACTATGACTCGCTGGCGGCACGTCTGCAGTTTGAAGGGGACTCGCTGATGGACGAGGCTACGTCGAGTATCGGTTTTGGCTTGCTGATGGGTGTTGTGGGCGGTGTTGGCACCATATGGTCTACTGGGCATAGCGGCTCGCTGGAGGGCGGCGGTGTCGCCGTGGTCATTGTCGGGATTCCGAGCGCTATCCTTTTGATAGGTGGCGTGCTGGGAATTGCTGAAGGTATCGGTCTCGGCGTCAAAAGCGACATGAGGATCAGGAAGGCGGAGGAGTATCGCAATACGGCGGGGCGGTATCGAACAAAGCCGCAGCATGTCAAGGTGGATTTTGTCCCGCTCGTCGATCCTTTCAATAAGTCGGTGGGTGCAAGACTGGCGATGAGCCTGTAGAACTTGTGAGGAATGTGCCGGGCCAATCGCTCGGGAATGTGCTGGGCAAATCGCTCGTCATTTTTCATTTTGTGTAAAGCTTGCAGCGGAGCCAGCCCGAGGGCTGCGGCTTTAGGCAATCATTCCCTCGACTAACATTCCACATTACGCACTACACATTTTCTAAATTTGTCCCCATGGCAAATTATTCTATCCCCCAAGAAGTTTTCGTGAAGGCTGCCGAACAGTACGGCACCCCCCTCTGGCTCTATGACCGCGCCACCATCGAGAAGCGCGTGAAGGAAGTCCAGGTTTTCGACACCGTGCGCTTTGCCCAGAAGGCATGCCCGAACCTCTCCATCGTGGCGCTTGTGCGCAAGCTCGGCGGCGTAGTGGATGCCGTCTCTGCAGGCGAAATCGTCCGCGCGTTGAAGGCGGGCTTCAAGGGCGGAGTCCAGAAAGGCAAGGCCCCCGAGATTGTTTACACCGCAGACATCTTCGACCGCGACGCGCTTGAACTCGTGAAGAAGTACGACATCGCGGTGAACGTGGGTTCGCCCGACATGATCCAGCAACTCGCCGATTTCGGCGTGAAGTCGGAACTTACGCTCCGCGTGAATCCGGGTTTCGGTCACGGGCATTCAAGCAAGGTGAATACCGGTGGCCCGCTCAGCAAGCACGGCGTGTGGCACGAGCAGATCAAGGACTGCGTCAAGCTCGCGCAGGCAAACGGGATGTGGATTACCGGGCTCCACATGCACATCGGTTCCGGCTCCGACTTCGAACACCTCTCGCAGGTTTGCGACGCGATGGTGGACGCTAGCCGCCGCCTGGGCTCTCACCTCCGCACCATCAGTGCAGGGGGCGGCCTCCCGATTCCGTACCACGAAGAAGACAAGGGCAACCGCATCGACATGCAGGCCTACTACGACCTGTGGGACAAGGCCCGCAAGAACATCCAGCAGAGCATCGGCCACGAGGTTCACCTGGAAGTCGAACCCGGTCGCTACCTGGTGGCCGAGAGCGGTTACCTGATGGCCGAAATCCGCGCCGTCAAGAAGCAGGGCGACAACCTGTTCTACCTGCTGGACGCGGGCTTTACCGATCTCGTTCGCCCGAGTTTCTACGGCAGCTATCACGGCATTTCCATCATCGCCCGCGACGGTCGCGAGATGAACGAGATGGTCGACGCCGTCGTGGCTGGTCCGCTCTGCGAATCCGGTGACGTGTTCACGCAGGAAGAAGGCGGCTTCGTGGTAACGCGCAAGCTCCCGAAGGCAAAGGTCGGCGACTTGCTGATTCTCCATGATGCTGGTGCCTACGGTGCCGCCATGAGCAGCAACTACAACAGCCGCCGCTACGCCGCCGAAACCATGTACACGAACGGCGAGTTGAAGGTCATTCGCGAGCGTCAGACGTTTGAGCAGCTCCTCCAGAACGACCGCGTGATTGAGCTATAGTTCTGTAAATTTTCTAAATAAATTTTCTTATAAAAAAAGCGGAATTCTCCGCTTTTCTTTTATTTTAGGCTATTTTGTATCATAAAAAAGTAAATTTTTGTGATATTGCTGAAATTTAGTTGTTTTTTGGCGATTCTGTATCTATTATCACGCCGCTTTTCGCCGCAAGCGTATATATTCCTAGTATATGGATTCCGTAATCACATACCAGGACTATCATGCCTTCATGCGTGACTGGTTCAGCGACAAAAAAACGCACACCGCGATGACGTGGCGCGAGTTCTCGAAACTTGCGGGTTTCCGCTCGCCGGTTTACCTGAAGCTGGTATGTGAAGGGAAGTCGGGACTCCGCGGACCCGGAATCTTGCGTGTTGCGCACGCCATGGGGCTGGACGGTTTCGAACTTGCGTATTTCAGGTCGCTTGTGGCGTTCAACCAGGCGAGGCGAGAAACTATAAGGCAGAAGCATTTCGACGAGATGCAAGCGCTTTCGAAGGCGCATCGCGTCAACGTGCTCGGTCAGAAATCCATGGGTTATTTCGAGTCGTGGCTGAACCCCGTGCTCAGGGAGCTGGTGCCCCACATGCCCGGCAAAAAACCGAAGCAGGTGGCGGTACAGTGCATGCCGAAAATCACCGCGAAGCAGGTGTCTGCGACTATAGAGTACCTGACGGCTATGGGGCTCCTGAAAAAGGCCGGCAAGAATAAGTTTAAACAAACTAACAAGACGATTTCTACGGGCAAGATGGATTTTGTGCCCCTCGCGGTACAGCAGATGCACCTGCAGATGGGTGCCTTCGCGCTTGACGCCATCAAGAACGTGCCGCTTTCCGAGCGCTCCGTTTCGGGCCTTACGCTAGGGCTCACGCAGAAGTCGTTCCAGAAGATAGTGAAAGAACTTGCGGATTTTAGAAGGCGTATTATCGCCATCGCTACCGAAGACGACGACATGGAACGCGTCTATCGACTGAACTTGCAACTTTTCCCGCTCACATGGAGCGTGAAGCCGAAGAAGGATTAAACTTTATGAAGAAGTTTTTGGAAATAGCCAGTTACACTGCCCTTGCGTTTACCGCGTTCGGATTGTGCGCATGCTCCTCCGACGATAAAGACAAGCATACGGGCGGTGCTACCGAAGAGACGCAGATTGCCATCGAGGACAAGACCATTGCGGGCGTGTCCGAGAAGGGGCCTTTCGTGAAGGGTTCTGCGGTAAGGCTCTACGAACTGAACGTGGATAACTTGGGGCAGACCGGTCGTGCCTTTACGGGAAAGATTGCGAGCGATCGCGGTGACTTCCGCTTCACGCATCTCAATCTGGAATCGCAGTATGTGTTGCTGGAGGCAAACGGTTTCTACCGCAACGAGGTGAGCGGCAAGAATTCAGTGGCATCCATCTCGCTCAATGCGCTGGTGGACGTATCCGACAGGGAGACGGCGAACATCAACCTGCTCACGCACCTTGCTTACGAACGCATGCAGCACTTGGTAGATGACGGTTCCTCCGTGGCCGAGGCGAAAAAGCAGGCGGAACAGGAAATCCTCAAGGCGTTCCGTGTCGCGGATGAATCCATCGAGGGGTTCGAGGGCCTGTCCATATTCGAGTCCGGCAAGGGAAACGCGGCCTTGCTCGCCATCAGCATCCTCATGCAGGGAGACCTCTCCGAGGCCGGGTTCTCGGAGAGACTTGCGGATTTCGCATACGACATCGAGGATGACGGCGTGTGGGACGATAGCGTGACTGCGACGAAGGTTGCGGACTGGGCAAGCGCACGAAGCGAAGGGGATTACTATGCCTCTATCCGCAAGAACATGGAGGACTGGGAACTCTCCGATACGATTCCGGAATTCGAGAAGTCGGTTGACAAGTTCTGGTGGGAAAACTACGGACTCGGCGACTGCGACAAGAAGACGGAAGGCGAATTGAGGGATAACAAGAACAGCCTGAGCGAACTTGCGCATGCGACATTCAGGTGCAAGGATGGCCGCTGGCTCAAGAAAATCTATGATGACTGGAAAGCCTATACGGACTCGGTGGACAGAGGTGTCTCCACTATTTCGTATAGGAACGCTGGCGATACCATCAAGGCGTCGTTTGATATCGGGAAAAAGATAGGTTACGACTATGCGGGTTTGGGCTATTGGCTGAACGAGCGCGGCGAACCGGAGGACTATTCTGATTGCGAAGTCATAAAATACTCCTACAAGGGGAACGGTCACAAGTTTGTTGCGGGATCGCCCTTGGGTGGCGAAGATGGCGACTACTACATATATATTACGGACAGTGATGAGTGGAAAACTGTCTATATTCCCTGGGATTACTTGCAATATGAATGTTGGGGCCGTGTTTGCGGCGAAGAAACTATCGAAGGGGTCAACGGGCAGGTGACGAACTTTACCTGGCATTTCGAGAAAACGGGTTCGATTGAGATTACGGGTATCGGCTGCATAGATAGAAAGGGATACCTTGAAGCTGAAAAGCTCGAGGAGCCTTGTGAATCAGGCGAGATGAAAATAGCTGCCGCTAGCGAGAGGATGGTTCTTTGCACGGATAAGGTGTGGAAACCGGCCAGGTGTGGCGATGAAGGGACAGAAGGCAAGATTCTGGGAAATCAGATATGCCTTGGTTCCAGTTGGTACGAGAAGGACTGCGACAAGTATTTGGAAAGTGCTGGAGACCTGCCTGCGGGTTATTGCTGCACTGAAGGCAAATGGACCAACGCGACCCTTGCAGAAGATGAAAAGGGCTTTATCTGCCCGGAAAAATAATCAGGTAAAGATTGGGTGTAATCATGTCGAATACTTTTGTAGCACAGTTAGATGGCGCGGATTTCATGTTTTCTAAGAACGAGAACATGAAAGAGGGATTATTCAAGCAATATGAACGAGTCATTGTAAGAAGCATCATTACGTCTTTCGGCCTGGATTTTCTGGTTTCCGATAGAAATGGAGGAGATGTCGATACCGTACACAATATCCGCAGCAACCCTAATGATTACAAGAGCGAAAGAAATCGACAGAACTACCAGAATCGAGGCGAATACAACTCCTATGAATATCATGGGGATTCCCAGTACATAGAGACGAACAGGTTTTACAGCAGGCAGAAGAAAGCCGGAACGCTCAATGATTCCTATACTGGGAAGAAGATTACTCCCAATGAAAAAATGGATTTGGACCATGTCGTTTCTGCAAAAGAAATTCATGATGATCCTGGTCGAGTATTGTCGGGGCTGTCTGGGGTGGAGTTGGCGAATAGTCCAGAAAACCTGAAGCCCACTAATCCGCATACCAACCGGCAGAAGAAAGCCGAATCAATGGATAGCTACCTTGAGAAGCATGGAGATGAATATTCTGAAAGTGAAAAGTCGAGAATGCGGGAGGCCGATAAAAAGGCGAGGGCGTCTCAAGAAGCCAGGATTAACATGACGTACTATACCAGTCCCGCATTTTGGCAGGATTCTGCGATTGCTGCCGGAAAAGTAGGCGTCAAGATGGGATTAAGGCAAGCGCTAGGCTTTGTTTTTGTAGAAATATGGTTTGCTATAAAGGAAGAGTTCGAAAAAGTTGATTCTGTCCTGAATATGGATGCCGGGGAATTTTTCAATGCATTGGGCACCGCCGTAAAAAGGGGTATTGAAAACTGCAAGAAAAAATACAGGCAACTGTTGGAATCTTTTAAGGAAGGAGCCTTGGCCGGTATTTTGTCTAGTCTGACAACGACCTTGTGCAACATATTCTTCACTACGGGGAAAAATATAGTCTGCATTATTCGACAGGCATGGACGTCGATAGTCGAAGCGTTGAAGATATTGTTTATCAATCCGGACCAGTTGCCATTCGGGGACCGCATGCTGGCCTTTACCAAGGTTATTGCGACAGGTGCGAGCGTTGTCATTGGCGTGTTGGTCAACGAGGTGGTTTCTTCGACGGCGTTGGGCCAGGTACCTGTTGTTGGCGAGGTCGTTTCCGTTTTTTGCGGAGCTTTTGTAACCGGCATCATGAGCTGTACCCTGCTCTATATTCTGGATACGAATCCGCTGGTGAAAAAGCTTGTTGCCATGCTGAATTCTTTTAAATCTTCATATGACATTTATATGGAAAAATTAAAAGAAGAGGTCGCATGTCTGGAACAGTATGCTGCCGAGTTGATGCAGATAGATATCGAGTCCTTCAAAAAGGAAGTCAAGGCGTTTTCCTCTGTTTGTGAAGAAATTGGCTCTGCAACGGATGAATTTTCCCTGAATGCAATCTTGGAGAGGGCATACGAAAAAATGGGTTTCCAGAAGCCTTGGGAAAAGGCGGGATTTGATTCACTGGATGACTTTATGGCTGATGAGAATGCCGAATTAGTCTTTTGTTAAATACATCAATATAAAAAGGAGGCTATTATGCCAATACCACTGATTTTTGGAATAGGTGCTGCTGCCGCAGCTGCGCTCGGCGTCGGGGCTGGTGTCAAGGGCGGAATGAAAATGAAGGAAGCCAATGACTCCATAAAGGCGTCCGAGGCAAGAAACAAACAAAATATTGAACAAATGGAAAAACGTCAGGGACCGGCGCAGCAGGCGCTGGAATCCTTGGGACGTTCCGAGAAGGAGATTGAAAAAAGTTTTGGTGAATTTGCGAATGTCTTTGAAAAGATTAAAAATAGGCCCAAGTTTAGTGAAATAGAAAATGAAAATTTCAAGTGCCCTGAATGCGATCTAGCCAAGCTGAAGGACACATCCGTTGCTGCAGAGGCTTTTATAGGAAGTGCCGGAAGTGTTGGGGCCGGTGTCGCGGGTGGTGCGGCTGCTTCTTCCGGTTTATTCGCTCTTGTTGCCGCTGCAGGGACAACGACAGGTGGCACTGCTATTGCCGGACTTTCTGGAGCTGCTGCGACAAATGCTACATTGGCATGGATTGGTGGCGGCAGCTTGGCTGCGGGTGGTGGAGGAATGGCCCTAGGTTCTGCACTCCTGACGGGTGCAACGGCGGGAGTGGGCCTCCTGGCTGCAGGAATCATATTCAATGTGACTGGTTCCAAGCTTGAGGACAAGGCTGCAAATATCAGAAGGCAGGTGGATAAGGCCGAAGAGCAGATAAATAAAATCATCTATTTCCTGGAAGATTTAAAGAAGGCCGCACTGGAGTATGATGCAATATTGCTCCAGGTGGATTCCCGCTACAAGGATCATCTGACACGCCTGAGGACTGTCGTTATTGATAACGGGAAAGATGATTATATGCAATTCTCGGCTGCGGAAAAATTGCTGCTGAAAAATACGGTTCTGCTGGTTGGGCTCTTGTACGAGATGTGCAAGGTCAAGTTGGTGAATCAGGCTGATTCCGAGGAAGAAGTAGGGACGGTCAATAATTCAGAAATATGGGAGAAGAGAAAAAAGGCTAATGAATTCCTAAGCACGCTCAATTAAGATATAATGCCGTTCAAATGTGACTGTTGCGGTTGCTGCTGCCGCTCCCTGAAAAAAGTCCCCGCCTTGGCGGACTTTGACAGGGGCGATGGCGTCTGCGTGCATCTGCAGGATGACAATCTCTGCGCCATATATGACCATCGTCCCGAAATCTGCAATGTGGAGTTGATGTACGAGAAATTCTTTTCTTCGGTCTATACGAAGGAGGAGTTTTTTTGTCTGAACGAGAAACTGTGCGAAACGATAAAGAGCTGGTTTTAAAAGCTTTCGGGCTATTTAATAGACTTTTTATAATAAGTCCGTAAAAATTGACAAAAACAGGGGCCCGGAAGGGCACGATTGCCGTTTTTGGACGAATTTCGCAATGTTTTCTGCAAAAATATGTGATTTTCATCACGTCTTAATCTTCGCCGTTTTTGGCACGCATGCCAACTTCCGTGCCGGCTTGGACCGCCCCCATTTAACTATATTTGGCGCACTATGGCACTTTGCTTAGAAACAGAACAACTGGAAACCGTCCAGCGCATCCTCTCCCTCCACTTCGAGGGGCTGGAAGTCTGGGCATACGGCCCCCGCCTCACGGGGGTTGACTTGACTCCCGAAACGGAACTCGACCTCGCGGTTATCGCCGAGAGGCCCCTTTCCTTCGAGGCCATGACTGCCGTGGAGAAGGCGTTCGCCGAAAGCGGGCTCCCCTTCCGGGTCGATGTCATCGACTGGGTCAAGCTTCCGGAATCCATGCAGAAACAGATCAAGAAAGAGCACGACGTGGTTCAGGCTGCCGCCGAGGACTAGCGCGGTAAGGTTACGATGAATCGTCTAATTCCATTTTTCCTGGTGGCATCCCTCTGTGCGTCGGCTTTCGCGCAGGGCGAAGTCGCGAAGGCCAAGGCGCTTGTCGGCGAGGGCAAGTGCGCCGAAGCCGTTCCTCTCCTCCAGAAAGTTTCGAAGTCCAGCTTCCGCAAGCACGAGGGCGCCCAGGCGTCCGTCATCCTCACGGAATGCTACCTGCGCGAACACAAGCGCCCCGAAGCCCTCAATCTCGCGTCGAGGTTCCTCGAATACCACGTGTCCTCGGAATACCGCGAGCGCATGGAACTCGCCCGTGCTATCGTGCTTATCGAGCAGGGCTCCGTCTACGACGGTGTCGAGGCCATGCTCCGTATCCTCGCCTATTCCAAGAATCCGGCCGCCCGTAGCCACACCAAGGATGTCGCTATCCAGACGCTTGCGGCAAGCCTCCTGAACGCCGACCAGCTGCAGGCGCTCCTCGAAAAGTATCCGGTGGACAAGGACGTGGTGGGCTGGATGCAGCTCCAGATTGGCCGCGAGTGCCAGAACGCGAAGCGCTACCGTGCCGCCCGCTACTGGTACAAGAAGGTCGTGAACGGCGGTGTTGCCGAGAACCTCAGCTCTACGGCTCAGCAGGGTCTCGAGTCGCTGGACGGTCTCGGTGCCGGCCAGCCCACGGTGCTCGTGCTCGCCCCGCTTTCGGGTGACTTTGCGGAATTCGGTGCCGCCGCCGTGCAGGGCGTCTACCTTGCCCACGAGCAGGCCGGCCTCCAGGGGAAGGTCCGCATCCGGATCGCCGATACCCATGCCGATGCGGGCATCGCGCTCATGCGCACGCAGCAGGCCGTGAACCAGGACAGCATTGTCGCCGTCATCGGCCCCATCATGAGCGCCCCGGCGGCGACTGTCGCCGCATGGCTCGGCAGCAACTTCCAGAATATCCCGATGCTTACCCCGACGGCTACCGACGACGGCATCGCGAAGATGGGTCCGAACATCTTCCAGGTGAACGTCACCATGGACAACCTCGCCCAGAAGATTGCCGACTTCGCGACCAAGTGCCTCGACATCCGCGAGTTTGCCGTCCTGAGCCCGCTGGGCGATTACGGGTCGGCCATGTCCCAGAGCTTTACCCGCGCGGTCGAACGCCGTGGCGGAAGCGTCGTCGCCTTCGGCAGCTACGAGGAAGGGCGCCCTGATTACGCGACCGAGTTCAAGCTTCTGCGCGATGTCCGCTACAAGCAGGAAAACCGCCGCAGGAATATCGCGAGAGGCGCCTCCGACCTCGATGCCGTGAATGCGAACGAGCGTCGCAGGTACCTGGCCGATTCGACGATGAGTATTCCCGGCGTGTTCATCCCGTCGACAAACCCTGGCGATGCGGGCCTCATGGTGGGCCAGGTGGCCTACAACAAGATCAAGGGGACCATGCTCGGGACGTCCGGCTGGTATGGCCGGGAGCTCCTGATCCAGGGCAAGCATCTCGTGGACAGCACCTACTTCAGCGTGCCGGGGCTTGACCTTTCGAGCAACAAGGAAGCCTACGACAAGTTTGCCAAGGCGTTCGAGGAAAAGTGGGGCACCGCCCCTGCCGAGGACAAGGTGAGCGGACTCAGCTACGATGCCGCGAAGATCGTGTTCTCCGGCATTTTGAATAACGTCGAGAGCCTCACCAAGTATATCAATAATGCAGGATCCTTCGAAAGCGTCTATGGCGATATCAAGTTCGTGCGCGGCATGAACACCAACACCAAGGTGGTGACGGTCCGCAAGAGCAAGTTCTACGTGATGAACGGCTGCAACCTTCCCGCAGAGGCGCTCCCTTCCGACAAGAAGGAAGAGAAGAAGGACGACAAGAAGAAATAAATTAACTGCTGACCGCATGCGCTTGCGTATGCGCGAGGCAGACTCGATTGCCGAAGTTTTTTTTTAATTACCCTGCGTCGGCGTATTCGTCGTCGAAATCGAAGTTTGTTCCTGCGATGCTCGCCGCCACGAATTCGGCGGATTCCCCGCTGCGGTAATACGAGTAGAGGCTCGCGTCGTCGATGACGGAGTCGAGGGTGAAGCGGCTGACGGTGCTGAGCTCTTCCCTGATGCGGTCCTTGAAGGTCTGGAAGCCGGTGTGGAAGAGGCGGAAGGAGATGGCGGATGTTTTATGGATGAGTCTCATAATTGCCTCCATTCGATTTCGCAATTATTAATTCACGTTTCGTACCGGTCTCGTCCCCTTGTCCGACAGTTGGTGGCACGAATGTTGAAAGCTTGTGAAATTCCTGTTCTTATTATAGATTTTGATAGCGCCCCCGGACCACTCCCGCCGTTTTAATACGATTATCGTAAGATTCGCCCCGTGGCAGAAACTGCCTGTGAAACCCCATGGCGTAACGGGCTGCTGCCGGAGGTAATCTGTTGAATGTCAATAAATTACACTTTCCGTGGAATCTGCGCATGGCGCGCATTGGGCTCCGGCTCCCGCATATTCCACATTGGAATGCGATTTTTGTATCTTTGGCGTGTTATGTCCTTGCGTCCGTTGCTTGTAGCCGCTTTCCTTGCGGTATCCGCCTTTGCCGATGGCCTCTCACTTTCGCTCCCCGCTCCGCTCATGGAACTTGCGGAGAAGGCGACCGAGCGTTCCATGGCCCTGGATTACGATGGCGCCCTCTCGCTTGCGGGACAGGTGCGCGCGAAGGATGCGGGAGTCGGCTGTGTTCTCGAGAACGTGGTGCTTGTGAGCCGCTACGACGACCTGGGCGATACGCTTTCGCTACAGCGTGCGGGCGCGAACCTCGAGAAATGTTCGTCGTCGGGCCTGTGGGAGGCGCTTCGCAAGTTCGAGATTGGCTACGTGCAGAACGAGACGGGACATTCCGTGAAGGGCGCCATGACGACGCGTTCGGCCGCAAAGCTTTTCGAGGAATCCGCGGAGCTCGAAGCTCGCGCGTTCTACGCCATCTACGCCTACTACGTGGACAAGAGTTTCAGCTGGGTCCCCTTCAAGTCTGACCGCCGCGGCGAATACCTCGCCGTTCTCGATTCCGCGTCGTCATCCTCGAAGCGGTTCTGGCCGTTGTTCCTCACCTCGCTCGTGTGGATGTATTACGACAAGGGCGATTTCAACGCGGGGCTCAAGCTTTCGCTACGCGGGCTTTCCAAGGCGCCGAACCATCCGGTGCTCCTGCAGGTCAAGGCCGACATGCTCTACAAGCTCCGCCGCTACAAGGAAGCCGCCGCCATCTACGAGAAGAGCGCCGCGGATTACAGGTCGCGGACAGGCAAGTCCATCCGCTACTGGTGCGCCGTGATGAACCTCGTACGCATCTATGCCGACCAGGGCGACAGGCAGAAGATGGATGCGTGGCGCAAGGAACTTTCGGATCCGGATTTCGCAAAGTGGCGCGGCTGGATGCCCGCCTCGCTGGTCGACGATCTCGAGTCGCGCGACCTGCTCTAATGTAAAAAATGGCGCGTAAATAACTTTTTACGGCTTGTTTCGGGGGGTATCTCCGTTTTTAGGAATAGAAACCCTAAAAATGGAGAAAATACATGACGCGCAAGAGGCCGTTCCGTCCTTTTTTCTTTGTCGATGGATATACCCTCAAGAAGGTGAACGAGTTCTACAGGTTCTACCATCCTTTCCATTCGCGTATCGATTTCCGTTCGCTCAAGAACTGGGCGCGCCGCGAGGCCGTGCGCCTGTTTTCGCCGCAGGAGAGCTACGCGCTGATGGAATGCCACTATTACCATCCTTACAAGGATCCGGGACGGTGCGCCAAGAGTTACGGGATGCTGTCGTTTATGCGTGAACTCCGGCACGTGGGGTTCCAGGTGCATTTCAACGAGCGCGTGATGGACGGCCTCGGGCCGAACATGGGGCTTTTCAACGACGCCCTTCTCTTTGCGGACTACGGCAGGATGGATGCCGCCGTGCTGCTCAGTACGCAGGGGGAGTTCGCGCAGCTGCCCGATCGCCTGCAGATGAGGGGCATCCCCACGCTGCTCCTGGGCTGGAATTTTTCGTATCCGAAGGATGACCGCATTGTCCGCTGGAAGACGGATTCCGGGCTCATGGAAACGAGCACCTACTACGTGACGATGGACCGGGTGGCGGAACGGAACGCTCCCTATTATGCGGCTCCGGGATGCCTGTTCGGTAGCCGCGTGATTGTGCCATAAAAAAGCCCCGCGGATTGCGGGGCTTTAGTTTGTTTGTAAAATCGTGCTCGGGGGATTAGAGCTTGTCTGCCTGCTTGCGTTCCCAGTCGCTCATGAACGTCCAGGTGAGGCGGAGACCGACAAACCAGGTGTCGCCGCAGTTGTCAGTGTCGTAGGCGTAGTTCGTGAGCCTCTTGCCTTCGACTTCGAGCTCGTTATAGTCGATGTAGCGGTAGCCGCCGTAGATGCCGATGCCGAAGGGGCCGAATTCCAGGCGGAACTCGAGTTCGGCGGCAAGGGAGAGCGCCATGGTGCTGTAGTAGCGGTCGCGCATCTTTACCACGTTGGAACTGGACTGGTCCTTGATGTCGAAGATGGAGGCCATGTGGAAGTTGATGAGGTTGAAGCCGAAGCCGACCGAGGGAATCAGGTTGATGAAGGTGTTCTCGCCGAAGAGCTTCCAGCCGAACATCCAGTCGGCGCCGTAGGTGAACCACTTGACGTCGAACAGGGGCATTTTCGCGCTGTTGCCGCCATCGGAAGTGACGGTATAGGTGTCGGAGGACTTCTCAGAAATCTGGGTCGGCATGAAGTTAATGTTGAACCAGGTGAGGAACTGCTTGTACTGGGCGCCGATGTTCACGTGCAGCCCGATGTACCAGTCGTCGAATTGCGGATACGAGAACGTGCCGGAGAAGTGTTCCGTCGTGGTGGCCGAGTCGTTGGCCTTGAGCTCGTGGCCGTCGTTCCAGAAGGCTGTCGAGTTCACGTATTTCTGGAATGCGTCCAGCATGCCGCGGTAGTCACCGCCGATGGAGATGAATCCACGGATGTGGTCCTTTTCGTAGAAACCGGTTTCGGCATCTGCGAATGCGCTTGTTGAAAATGTAAGGGCGCACAGGAGGGCGACCAAGTAAACTATCTTTGTCTTCATACAAGACTCCTAAAAAGGAAATTCCGAGTTATAAAATACATTATCTTTGGCGAATGTGCAGGGAAAATTTTCATAAGATGTTAAAAATCAACGATTTACGTGCATTTTTTTGCTCGTTCCTGGGGTGCCGGTTGGGCTTCCCCCGTTTTTTTTGCCTCGGACTTCTGGTTTTGAGCGCCGCGCTCGCGGGTTGTGGGACCGGCGAACGTGATGGCGACCGGGGTGCTGTCGAAGGCGATGCCCAGGCGGCATCGGTTCCGCAGCCGAGGCCCCTGCCGCAGGCCTGCGCGGAGGCTCCGGAGTATTTCAACTCGATGAGCCGCCTGTTGCGGATGGGAAGGCTCTGCGGCGTCGACGTGACGGAAATCCGTGCCATTGTCGGCCGCGACACCGTCGTGAAGCGTTTCGTGATGCTCGATTCCGTCGAGGCCGCGGGCGACGGTTCCGACTTGCACAGGCGCCGCTTCCCCGTGGGGTGGACGGACGCGACCGTCTTGCGGCTGCCTATCCGGAAGGTGGTGGCCCTCTCCTCGACGCATATCGGTTACCTTGTCCGCCTTGGCGCTGCCGACCGCATTGTGGCTGTGGGCGAAGGCGACTATGTTGCGGACAGCGCCCTGTATGCCCGCGTGGCTTCCGGTGCGGTGGCCGAGGTCGGGAACGGCCCCTCGATTTCGCTCGAGAAGGTGGTGGCGCTTGAACCCGACCTGGTGATGACTTTTGCTACGGGCGGCAGCAACGACGACTACGAGAGGCTCGGTGCCCTCGGGCTCCCGCTGATGCTCACTTCTGAATGGCAGGAGTCCGATCCGGTGGCCAAGGCGGAATGGATTAACTTGTTCGTCAAGCTCTTTGACCTAGACGACCGCAGCAAATCGGGACTTTCGCTCTTTGGCGATATCCGCGTGGGCTACCTCATGGAGACTTTCGAGATAATGCAGTTCCTGGGACGGATGGGGGATGTCAAGGTATCGCCCGATACGCTTCCCGCATCGAGGAAGAAGGCCGCGAAGGCTCCGGGAGCGAAGCGCTGCGTGCGCGTGCTTGCGGGCATGGCTTACGGCGGCGTGTGGCATGCCCCGGGCGCGGACAGCTACACGGCGCGGCTCATCAGGGACGCGGGCGGCTGCTACCTGTGGGATTCCGAGGCGGGCAGCGAATTGCGCCTCCCGCTCGAGAAGGTGCTTGCCGTCGCGGACAGCGCCGACGTGTGGGTGAACCCCGGGATGTTCTCCTCGCCCAAGGAGATGCTCGCCGCCGAACCCCGGATTAAGAAGATCCGAGCGTTCAGGAACAGGAAGGTGTTCCAGAACGACGCCCGCAGGGGGCCGGGCGGCGGCAACGACTTCTTCGAAAGCGCCCCGACGCGCCCGGTGGAGCTCCTGTGGAACATGGCGAGGTGCTTTTACCCCGACATTCCGGCCCCAAAGAACATAAATTCGGTGGACACCACTTACAAGTGGTATAGAAATATTTATAATTTTTGATTATGATGAAGACTCCTACAGGTATTGGCGGTTGGATTGCTTCCAGCTACGAGGCGCGGGTTCCGTTCTTGCAGCAGGTGCCGCGTGAATGTGCCGACTTTTTACTTTTGAATGCCCAGATTCGCGAATATGACGCTGGCGAAATCATTATCCAGGGCGGCGTGGAAGGACAGTCCTTCTGCGTGATGCAGAGTGGGCGCGCCGAGGTGTGCGGACAGATTCTGCCCGATGGGCACTACAGCGTGCTCGCCTACATCGAGAGCGGCGCATGCTTCGCCGAGATGTCCATCCTCTGCAACGAGCTTACGAGCAATACGATTATCGCGGCCGAGGACGGCTGCACGGTGCTCCACATCCCGAAGGCCGAATTCGTGAAGTTCCTCGACAAGAACCCGAACATCATGGTGTTTTTGTACAAGGTGGTGTGCGACAGCCTCCGCGCGAAGAACAAGGCGTTCGACGAGTTCCAGCGCCTCTCGCTCCTTGCATCGGGCAAGGTGCTCCCGTTTATCGATTTCGCGCAGACCATGGAAAAGAGCCGCATCACGGGTACGGTGATTTGTGAATCCGGACAGGGCAAGGGCTTTGTCGCGTTCCAGGACGGCCGCATCTGCTGTGCCAAGTGCGGCAAACTGGCAGGGCCGGATGCGCTTGAGGAAATCCTTGCGTGGGGCGACGACTCCATGTACAAGCTCGATACGCACCTGATGCCCGAGACGACGAACATCAACCAGATGGCCGATACCACGAGCCTTATCCTGGATGCTCTCAGAAATATTGATGAAAAACAAGGTGCCCGTAAATAGGGCAAAACAAAATGCCCGACTCTAGGGCAAAGGAAAAAAGATGAATTACGCAGACGCAGGAGTTTCTCTGGCCAGGGCCGACGAGGCGATGGTCGGTGTCAAGAAATCCGTACGTACTACATTCAACCAGGGCGTCCTCGGTGACGTCGGCAACTTTGGCGGTCTCTTCACGCTGAACCACCTCGGCATGAAGGACCCGGTTCTCGTGAGTTCCGTCGACGGCGTGGGCACCAAGCTCAAGGTCGATATCGAGATGGGCACGCACGAACTGCCGGGCCAGGACATCGTGAACCACTGCTGCGACGATATCCTCGTGCAGGGTGCACGTCCGCTGTTCTTCTTGGACTACGTGGCTACCGGCCGCCTGGAACCGGGCGTTATGGACAAGCTTGTTGCCGGTATGGCCAAGGCCTGCCGCGAGAACGACCTCGTGCTCATCGGCGGCGAGACTGCCGAAATGCCGGGCTTCTACGGTCCGGGCGACTACGACATCTCCGGCACCATCGTGGGTGTCGTGGAACGCGAGAACATCATTGACGGCAAGAAGATCAAGCCGGGTACCATCATCCTCGGTCTGCCTTCTACCGGTTTGCATACAAACGGCTATTCGCTCGCCCGCAAGGTGCTCTTCGATGTGGCAGGCTACAAGGTCGACACCATGGTCGACGGCATGGACAAGTCCATCGGCGAAGCGCTCGCGATGCCGCACAGGAGTTACTACCCGAGTCTCATCGACCTCTGCAACAAGAAGATTATCCAGGGCCTCGCCCATATCACGGGTTCGGGCTACCAGGGCAACATCCCGCGCATCCTCCCGGACAACGTCGACGTGATTATCGACCGCACCACGTGGGACCCGCCGATGATCTTCAAACTCATCCAGCAGGCCGGCTCTGTGGAGAAGGACGAGATGTACAATACCTTCAACATGGGTATGGGCATGCTCATCTTCATCGACCCGGCAGACAAGGCCGAAGTCGTTGCACACCTCGAAGCCAAGGGCGAGAAGTGGACGCAGATCGGTGAAGTTGTTGCCGGCACCAAGCAGGTGAAGTTCCGCGACTAATCGCGCTTCTGCATCGTCGCTCTCACGATTCTAAATCGTCACCCTCGATATTTTATATCGTCACCCTCGCGAAGGCGAGGGTCTTTTTTTGTGGCGAAAAGTCGCGCAAATGTGTGAGTTGTGACACGTTCGGGCACAGTTTGGGAACATTAATATGTTCCAAATAACTTTTTTTCGTGCATGAGCGGTGCCATAAATATATTTTTAAAGTCAAAAGTGAAAAGGAGACCTATGAAAAAGAAGGTTTTGAACGTTGTGGTGGCGATGGGTGTCGCCGCTGTTTTTTCGGCATGTGGTGACGACCCTGCAGGCCCGGCTCCCGGCCCGACATCTTCGACTTCGAACGACCCGTGTGCAAATGTCACGGTTCTTTCCGATGCATGGCTTTTTAATGCGGACAAGGCTTACTTGATTTATCCGGACGGCAGGGTGACCGATGCTGCCGGGAATGTCGTCGCGCAGTTTGTCGATGGCAATGTCGTTGGCGTTGACGGTGGGCAGATTGCTACGGGTGTCGATGTCGGTGCGCTCCAGGTTTGCCAGGTGCAGCCGGTCGGTTCCAGCGCGGACGCTGTTGACCCGAACTCCAGCACAGGAGCCATTGACCCGAACTCGAGCGACGCCATGCTCCCCGGTTCCAGTGCGGGGATTGTCGATCCGAATTCGAGCGATGCTGTGAATCCCGGTTCTAGCGCGTCCGTGGATCCTGAGTCGAGTGCGGAAGTGGTCCCCGAAAGCTCGAGCAGCGTCAAGAATTCTGGCAACCCCGAAGAGGATATCAAGAACTATCCCGTGCCCACGCTCAAGAACATTCTCGGTAACGGTACCAGCGGCTGGAATACCCGCTACTGGGACGCCTGCAAGCCCCACTGCTCCCAGACCAATATGGGTGGTAAAGAAGGCACGCCAAAAAATGATACCCAGGAAGAATACGCTGCTAGCCACTACACGGCCCGCGTCTGCAACATCAACGACATTGAAATCCCCACGTTCACTTACAGCAAGGGCCTGGAACGTTACTGGATCGGTATCCAGAATACTCCCAACGCCTGTGACGAAGCTCAGCCTGCAACTGGCGGCGGCTTCACTTGTACCGACATGGCTCCTGTAGCCGTGAATGACACCCTGGCATATGCCTTCGTTGCCGGCAGCGATGCGACAACCTCGTGCGGCAAGTGCTTCCACTTGCAGTACGACGGAAGCTTCAAGGATGCAAGCGGAAGCAATGCACCCAAGGCGACCCACAAGGCTCTTAAGGGCAAGCATATCATTGTCATGGCATCCAATATCGGTCACGATGTGAAGCCTGGCCAGTTCGACCTCATGGTACCGGGCGGTGGTCCGGGTATCTTCAATGCTCTTAATCTGATGGTCGATCGTACCGATATTGAATGGGGTGCGCAGTATGGCGGATTCTTGACATACTGCCAGCAGAAAATCGGTTACGACAAGGGGCTCGAGGATTACCAGAGCTGCGTCTCGGATATGTGCAATGCCGCCTTTGGTGATTCCAAGTATCCGAACCTGTTGCGTGGATGCCTCTGGTTCTCCAATTGGTACATGGCTGCTGATAATCCGACTTACCAGTGGGAAGAAGTGGAATGCCCGCAGTACCTGGTCGACAAGTACCAGACTACCATCAGCACTTCCATTGAAACCAATATCCTCTTCCAGTCCGACTGGTCCAAGTACAAGGGCGGAGACTTTATCACTACGGATGCCTGCAGCAAGACCCCGAATGCACAGGGCGAATACTGCAATCCGGAACAGTTGGCTGCTGACAAGGCCAAGACGTACTAGTCCTTCGCTCCGTAAAGAGGTGCTATGAAACGTAAACTGTTCAAGTCGATAGTTGCGGCCGGTGCGGTCGCCATGGTTTGCGCTTGCGGAGACGATCCGTCGTCTCCGGATAATCAGCAGCCCGGCTTCTCGAGCGCGGTAATCGACCCGACATCCAGCGCGGTTGTCGGCCCGAATTCCAGTGGCTCCGTGAATTTCGGCTCGAGCGGTATGGAGAATCCTGGTTCGTCCGCGAATCCGGATAATCCGCTATCGAGCGGTGCGGTTATTCCGGGTTCCAGTGCCGGAGTGGCTCCTGAAGGTTCCAGCAGTTCCGCAAATACGGAACCGGAACTTGACGCGAACGGTTTCCCGACTCTAGAATCTTACGGCCCTCCTCCGGCCGAATACACTAAGGACATCAGCGCTACGGCAAAACGCGGCTGGAATACCCGCTACTGGGACGCCTGCAAGCCGCACTGTTCCTGGCTTAAGGAAAGTTCGAGCGACAAGACTCGTGCCGATACTTCTTCTGACGAGGCGTACCTTGCCGAATTTGCCACTGCGCGCAACTGCAACATTCACGATGTCGAAGTCCCTACCTTTACCGTGGGTAACGTGTCAAAGGCTTGGCGCAGTTACGAAGGCACGCGCAGCGCCTGCGGCGAAGAAAAGGAAAAGGGCGTGTTCACCTGCACCGACATGGCGCCGATTGCCGTGAACGATACTCTTTCCTATGCATACGTGGCGGGCACTGCCGACAGCAAGTGCGGCAAGTGCTATCACTTGCAGTACGACGGCCACTTTAAGGATGAGTTCGAGAATAACCCGCCCAAGGCGACCCATAAGGCGCTCAAGGGAAAACACCTGGTGGTGATGGCCTCCAATATCGGTAACGATGTGGCGGGCGGTGACGCCAAGTTGCCTGCGGGCCAGTTCGACTTGATGGTCCCGGGCGGTGGCGTGGGCGCCTTTGACGCTCTCTCTACCCAGGTGAACAAGGGTGCCGGCTTTAACTGGGGCGCGGGCTTTGGCGGGTTCCTTACGGAATGCCAGAAAAACACGAACTGCGGCACCGAGGGCTCCCTGGAATGTTACCAGACGTGCGTGAAGGACATGTGCGACGCTGCTTTCGCTGACGCCGGCCTCCCGAACCTGTTGCGCGGTTGCCACTGGTTTGCTGACTGGTACATGGCTGCGGACAATCCGACCTACTACATCGAGGAAGTTGAATGCCCGCAGTACTTGATCGACCATTACATGACCCGATACAACACTTCTTTGGAAAACAACTACAGGAAGGTTGAGGACTGGTCCACTTTCAAGAAAGGCGACGTGCTTGACACACTCCATTGCTGGAAGGCGGGCGAGGCTCCCCCGGAAGAGGGCTGGGTAAATCCGAGCGCCGGTTGCGAAATTCCGTAAACCTGAAAAATTCTGGATAAAGTCCCGTGCGTGCGCGGGGCTTTTCTGTATTCTATCCTTGTTTTTTGCTGGATTATCACTAATTGTAAATTAAGTTATTGGCAAATGGATTCTTTGACTTTATATTACGGAACATGAGAGTGTTGAAAGCTGTTGTTTGTGTATTGCTTGCCTTGAGCCTCGTGGGTTGCGCCATGAGCAGGAACCCGAACCCCATGATTCGTTATGGGGTGAATACTGGTGCTGCTTTGGCGGGTCCGGGCCTTGTCGCCTTGTGCGTGGGCGGGGCCGTGGCGGAAGAAACTGGTTCGGATTCAGAATGGGGTGAGCTTGCCTTTTGGGGAATTGCTGCCGCTGCCGGCGGTTTTGTTGTGGGCGCCGTATTGGGCGGGACGGTAGGCTTTTTCAAGTGGATGTTTAACGGGTTTAAAGACGACAATGTTGATTCGGCTTACGACTTGCCAGAAGAAATCATGCCGCCTGCTGAGTGACGTGCTCGACACGCTCCATTGCTGGAAGGCGGGCGCGGGGCTTTTTTGGGACGGATTTTCTATCTTTGTCTCCGGATTTTTTATGACCTTTGAGGAGTAGGACTATGGCATCGGAAAATGCGATTATCGAGCGTGCTGAAATGTATCTGCGGAAACTTTCTTGCGGAGTGAATCCGCTGACGGACGAGATATTGCCCGAAGGAGATTCCTGCCGCCAGGAGCGCATCTGTAAGTGCCTTGCCTACGTCGCCTCCCTGTTGCAGCAGCGCCTGAACCACGACGAGGTGGCCCCGGTGCAGGAGCTTCCGCGCAAGCAGCAGGTACCGCGTGCGCAAAAGCAGATGCCTTCGCTGAAGGAACTCGCCATCGATTCCGAGATGCTTTCGCATTACCGTTTTTTCGACTACCCTGTTTCTATCTCGCGCGTGGTGCGTAACGTGAACGAACTGCTGCCGAAGGGCATGAATACGCTTGCCTATGCCGACGTGGCGAACTTCCTGGTGCACGAGGGAATCCTTTCGCGCCAGGAGACGGAAAACGGCAAGGAAGCGAACCTGCCGACGGCCCTCGGCGAAAGCTACGGCTTCGAGAAGGGTGAATCCGAACTCCGCGGACACCACAACATCTACACGCAGTGCTGGCAGCGCGCGCAGCAGTTTATCCTCGACAATATCCAGAAGTGTGTCGCTATCGCGAACGAACGCATCGCCCGTACGGGGGATGCTCCCGTGAAGGAACGCCCCGCCCGCAGGGAAAAGCAGAAGTTCCATCTGGATGGTGAACAGCTCGCGAAATATCCCGCCGACGAGACCGCCGTTCCCGTGAGCGAGATTGCGCGGCGCCTCAATGCGCTCCTGGAACCGGAAGGGGACATCGCGAAGATATACTACAAGACGATCCGTGACTGGTATGTGTCGGAAGGCTACCTTGAATTCAAGAACAACGGCGATGGGAAACCCGCGTTCCTCCCGACCGAGAAGGGCTCCGTGGCGGGGCTCCTCGTGGAATCGAGGACGGCATACAATGGTGAAATCTACGACGTGGTCATGTACGACCAGCCGGCCCAGAGGCTCTTCCTGGATTACCTGAGTCGCGCGGGCGGCTCTATGGAATTAGCCGTAGAGGAAGCCGAGGGTGACGGCCACGGCGGTTAACAGCACAATCTGCCTTACGATGTGAAGCTCGTGGGAATTCATGGGCATAAAATACAAAGTTGACCTCCAAAAGGCCAACTCCGTAAGCAATGAATAATTTTCGGGGTGCGGAAGTGTGATTTCCCGCATGTTTTTTGCGCTTTTTAGGAATTCGGAACTTGCCGGGGCGTAGCAGAAGCCTCCGCTATAGTTTTTGCCGACGCACAGGTGCTGGTAATCCCTGGTGTTGGTTTTGCGGCCCTCCTCGAGTTCCGCCCATTCCTTGAGCGATGGCAGGTGGAACCCTTCCGGGCATGCCTTCTGGGCTCCGTCCCAGTTTACCTTCCGTAGGGGAATCCGCATTGTCGACCATCCAGGTCTGGTTCCCGATGGTGGCGCATCCGGCCAGCAGGAGCGCCGCTAACGCGGATATGGCCCGGAAAAATTTCATGGAGACTTAGTTGGTGCCGCTATTGAGTCCCTTGACGGGCACGAGGGTCTGCTTGCCGTCGGCGCCGATGACCACGGCGATGCCGGCGAGGTAGTTGATCCAATGGCGGTCTTCGAAATAGCGGAGCCCGATTTTCCTGTTGGAGATGGAGATCACGAGCGGGACGAGGAACTGGTCATGCGAGCACACGACGCTGATGCGGCTTTTCTTCGAGATGACGCCCACCAGGAAGTCGTCGACAAACTGCTTGGTACGTTCGTCCAGGTCGTAGAAGGCGTCGGCATATTCGCCGTTGTATGCCCAGCCCGTGGTCACCATGTAGTTCATGTCGGTGCCCTGGGACTTGTATTCGTCGTACTTCGCGTTGTCCTTGATGTACCAGCTGCCGTTGAGGATGGGGTAGGCGTCGTGGACAAATTCGGTTTCTCCGCGGCCGACGGCGATGTTCTCGAGGGTTTCGCGCGTGCGGACGTATTCGGAGTGGGCGTAGTAGGCGCCTTCGGCGGATGCAATCTTTTCGCCTACGCTACGGGCCTGGTAAATGCCTACGTCGGTCAGGTGGGAGGTGCGTCCGGAACTTGCTTGCCTGTCGGCATGGCGCAACACGAACACGACCTTGTCGTCGGCTTTCAGGGAGGCGAAAACTTTGTTGATGCTGACGAAGGTGGAACCGAAATCGGCGGCGGTCGGGTCGTAGGCGCTCTCGTCGGTATCGTAGAAGATGGGGCCCGCGTAGGTTGTGTCGCAGTAGACGGCGTCGCCCTTGCCGTCTTCGAGGGGCTTCACGGTGCAGGTCGTCTTGTAAGAAGGTTCATCGACGTCCGTCCCTACGGCATAGGGATCGACGGGGGTAGCTGCGGAGGATTCGGGCTGCAGTGCGACCGACGAACTGCTCTCCGTCGGGCTCTGCGTCGCGGAGTCGGAAGAGCCGATCTGGCTATCCGGGCTGGTGGAGGATGTTTCCGCGGCGGTGGAACTCTGGGGCTGGTTGCTGTCGGAACTTGTGGTCGGGGCGCTCGGCGAATCGTCGCCGCAGGCCGACAGGGAAAGCGCGAGACATGCGGTTGCTGCAAGGTAGGACAGTTTCATATGGAACCTCTCGGGTAAATCTCTACTTGTATTTACTTTGAAAAATACATAAAAAAATAAAGGAGGGGTATTTTTTTGCCCATTTTACCCTCCAAAAACCGATAAAGTGCAAAAACTGCTGAGGAACGTTATTGCGGAAAATGTCCCCTGAATCTATATTTTGAGTAAATGAAATGGTTAGGATGCATAATCGGGTGCCTCGCCCTTGCGCTGTCTGTCGCCTGTTCGGACGATATCAGTTCTATCGACCCGGATAGCGAGGGAACGCAAAATAAATGGCTGACGTTCAGTGCCATGGTATCCTTCGATAAGCAAATCCATCATGATTCGGTAACCTTGACCCTGCTGGATTCGTCCTTGACCGAAATCCGGACATACCCGATGATTCCCAGCACCATGCTGTATTACGAATCGTACCAAACGGAGCCGCTGAGGCTGCCGAAGACGACTCCGGTTCCCTATGTCAAGATAACCTTGCATACCTCCGCTTCCATCCACGGCAAAAAGGCGAAACTGTTGTTCTCGCGGTTTGCGTCGGTCGACGAATATGCGCCGGCGCTCAATATTTATACGGCGCTGGCCGCGAAACCCATAAGGCGCCTGATGCTGTCGGATTCCCTGTCTCTCGATTCCGCGACTGCGCTCGCCTACGCAGGTATCGACGATTTTTTCGGTATCGAGAATTACAACTTCGAAAGCGGGTATTTCACAAACAGCCCCGAGTATTTGCTGCCCTATGTCTACTGCCGCTACTTCATTTCGGATTCCATATTCTACAGCGATTTCCACGAGCTCGAAGACGCCATCGACAGGGGGGAATGGGGCGATACGCTTTTCCGCGTGCGCGCCGCCGACGCCTTGATGCGCTACTACGACAAGGGCGGATGGATTGACGCCCGTGGCATGGAGCTTCTAACCAACGGTTACAATTCCCCTATAATAAATTTCCGCGAAAACGCACTCGGAATTGAATCCTGCTCCATCGAACGGAGCGGGGACACGATTGCCGTTGCGAACCGCCGGAGCGAATTCTATGACAGCGTGCTCGTATGCGACTATACAGGCAACAATATCATGAACCCCAAGATTCCCTACTGGCGGCGCATCACCCCCGACGAACGAAAATACGGGTACTGCATTAACGGCAAGGAAACCCTCATCGAAAAGGATTCGACATTCTACCTTTGCAGCGGGAACGGCTGGCAAGAAGTCAATGACATGAACACCGTGCTCAAGTCCATATACAAGGAATGCTACAGGTGGGACCAGCAAAGCATCTGCGAATTCAGGGGCACGCCCTACATCTGCAGTTCCTACCTGTATATCGATTCGACATACGCCAGCATGGGCTACACGGAAGAAAAGACAGGATACGCCTGGATGAACGATACCGCGGCCATAAACAAATACTATCCTGAAGGTATTCCGGATACGATTGTCAAGGTCGAATACAGCGAGGAACCATGAAGATGTTCCGGGCTCCATATTCCATAGCGATCCTGTTGCTTATATGCATGGCCATGATGGCCGCATGCACTACCGACACGTACTATGCGGACGATTACAGGAATTGCGACAGGGAATTCGGCCTCAAGGAAGCAGATTCCGGCGCAGTCGAAAAAGTCGCTGTCGATACCCTCCGCTCGATCGAGGGGGGATTCAACCTGGCATCCTTCCTGGAACCGGTAAAGCTCGAAATCGGCTCCCTGGACAAGGACCTGGAAAAACAGGAATCGGTCACGGCACGAATCGAGCGGAACAGGATTTCCTTTACCTACAAGGTAAAGGAGATGTTCTTCACGGAACCGTATGTGGAATTCGACCTCACCTGCAGATTCCGCGATTCGAAGGACACGACCGAGATGCAGTTCCGCTCCATCGCGAAGCTTTCTGACAAAAGCGCGAGAAACATCAACCTGTACCGACTTCTCGAAAGCGAATACCTGAAAAACCTCATACAGAAGGAGGGCGAGTCGTTTGACCTTGCGCAGAAGCATACGCACCAGGCGATTCACGATTTGCTCGACCCGGAGACGGAATTCAAATACGGTATCGGGAACGCTCCCTACGGATACGACACGCTCGAAACCTTCGCATATCTCTACAGCCTGTTCTTTATGAAGGACACGACTTTCTACAAGAATTTCAAGAAGCTCTCCAAGGCGGTCGGCGGCGAGAAAAAATGGGACGAGGTCCTTTCCCGGAAGAAGATTTCGGACAAGCTAATTGAGCATTACAGGCTCGGGCAATCGCAGTGCGACACGACCGTCCGCAACGAACTGAAGAAGGATATCGACTGGACACTGCTTCGCTATGACATGGCGCGACATATTGTAGGCGATACCATGACTTGCACGGCGGATACGGTGGCCCCGCGCGATACCGTCGATGTTCCCGATACAACGGCGAAGGATTCCTTGCACGAAGTGACCGCCGCCGAAAAGTTCGGGGAGTGTACCATCAACCGCGAACAGCAGAAGGTGATGCTCGATACGGGAAAGTACTACATGTGCAAGGGCAAGGAATGGGTTCCCATCATGTCGCCCGCCTATTACGAAGACTACGGGGAAGAGGGCGATATCATGATCCGCGACGGGGAATATTTTAGATGTGACGGTGGATTTATGTGGATCCGCATTCCGGACGAGTTCGTCGTTCCTCCGGTCAAGGATTTGCAGCGGTGCGTTCTGGGAAACATAGCGCAATACGGTGACAAGGTTTACAGGTGCCACGGGTATTATCGCGACGGCGAATATGTCGGCACGTTCTGGTACGAACTGGCCGCGGACACCATTCCCGCTGTCCAGAGGAACGGCTTGTTCTGCGTCGATTCTACAAGCGGGCGCAAGGAAGAAGTCAACGGCCGCTACTGGACCTGTGTCCATGACGGTGCGCGCTATGCGTGGAGGGAAATGACTTTCACCAAGTCCATCGTTTACGCGTTCAGCCGGGAACACAAGGACGAATGCAAGAATGGCCCTGTAGGAACGACCATTTACTGGAACGAGGCGATAAGCAATTACTATTCGTCGAACGCCTACTCTGCATGCAGCGATGAGGCGCCTGAATGGGACTACATGGAGCTCGATGAACGGAATAATTACGGGATAGGCATTCTTGACGGGGGAGTATTCGTGGATTCTTCCACCATCGTCGCCCGGCATGGGGATTTTACGTATACCGTCAAGAGGATGCGTCCCTGGTACAAGCTCTTCGGTGTCGTCAATGTCGAGGCGGATATCGGCGGCAAGGAATACGGGGCGATTTTCAGGAACAAGGTTCCGTACCTTTCCGGCAAGAAGGGGACCGATTCCATAGCAGTCGAGTCCTTCCCCGGAAAGAGCGCAAGTTTCGATAGCTTTGTCGCGCAGTATATGCATTCGGATGGCGTGCTCCCCGCTTTCGGCGTGCGGTTCACGCGCGTTGGCGAAGATTCGTTCATGGATTTCGAGAAGGCGGCGGGCTTCTGCCCGGATGGTTTCCACCTGCCCGATACGACCGAGTGGACGGAAGATCTGCTGAAGAGCTTCCCGGTGGAAGAGCGCTATAGCCAGGACAGTCCGCTGAAGGTCCGCTACGATGGGACGACCTACCTCTACGATATCTACTGGACTTCGGCTTCGAAGGATTCGGAAACGCATTACTGCTATGAGGTACGCTACGAGGGCAATACCGGTCCGCTGGGCCGCACCGTCGAATGTCCGAACGATCTCTATCCGGGCGTGCAGACGTTGTGCTTCAAGGACGGGGAGGAGGAATGATGCGGAACTTCGTGAAAATGCTTTTGCTGATGGCCGCGCTTTCGGTGTCCGTATTCCTTGTCGCTTGCGGCGGGGAGGGCGGCGATTCGGTTTCGGGCGGCAGGCATATCGAGGGGAACATCTATCCCGAAAGCCGCTGGACCGCCTTGCAGGGAGGATTTTACCTGCACGTGCGCCTTGTCCCTGTCGCTGTCGAGGTGACGCTGCTTGACGAGCGTCTCGATTCCATCGGGAAGGTCGACGTGAAACTCGTGCGCCACCGTAACGGTGCGACTTCCTTTGCCTCCGACTCGTTGGATCTCGCTTCGTCGCTATTGCGCATAAAGTTTACCTGCGTCTACGCGGATTCTTCCAGCGGACTCAAGATGGACTTTGTGCAGTATGTCGATATTGACAAGGACAGCGTGACGGTGCTTTCCCTGTCGGAAGCGCTGCAAAGCAAGCGTATCGAATTCCTGGTACAGGAAGACGGGTTCGATCTCGAGGGCGCAAGGCGGAAAGCGAACCGCGAAATCCGTTCACTGCTCGATTACGACACCCAGGGCGATTTATCCATGACGGTCTATATCAACCAGATATGCATTATCGAAAAGCCCGATACCGCCTTCTATGCCAATTACATGAAACTGCGCGATGCCATGGGCGAAGACAAGACTTGGCGAGACTTCTTTTCGGAAACCGAGATTGGGGACACCCTCTTCAACCGCAACAGGTGGGAGGATTTCTGGATAAAGTCGTTCGGGCTTCCGTCATGCGATAGCTCGAATTTCAAGGATACCGCGAGCGTGACGAACAAGGAGAGCGCCCATTACGGGAAGGTATTTGTATGCGACAATCCTGAATACGAGAACAAGTACAAGTGGCGCCTGATGACGGATTTCGAGATGGATATTGGCGTGTGCACTCCCGCCCTGCGTGATACGGCCAGCTCCGGGCACGTGGTGTACATATGTGACTCGGCAAAGACGGAATGGAGGAAGATGCCCGAAAAGCAGGGGCTCCTCTACCTTTACGGCGAATGCAAGGGCGAAGTCGAAGGCGACAGCGTCCTTTACGATTCGGTTTACTACGTCTGTGCCAGCCACGAGGATTGGCTTTCCAGGGTCATCTGGGAATGGAAGGTGCCCTTGGATGACCAATGGAGCGATCCGGTGAACATCTTTGTCCGTAAGCACGAGGGCCTGTGCAATGGCGGGCGCTCTGGCGAAATGGCCCTGATCGAAGGCAAGTATTACCTGTGCAAGGATTCGGTGTGGAAGGAAAGCGACAGGAATACCTATTTCCTGGGCGAATGCGACAGCCTGGGGAGAGGCAAGAAGGCCCACCATGATTCAGTCGGCTACTTTATATGCAGGCCGGATGAATGGCCCAGGTCTGGCTCGAAATGGGAAGAGGTCCTGATACCAGACTACTACGGAGACGAATGCAAGCCGGAACTTGCCGGCTATGTGAAGAAGTACGATGGAACCCTGTATATCTGCAGGGCCAGGGCCGGATTCTCGGGTTCCCACTGGGAAGTCCCGTCTTATACGGACATTGCGGAACCTGTAAGGAACGGCAACCTTTGCGAGATGGCGAACGAGGGCGAGGTTGTCGAATATGGCGGCGTGGGCTACAAGTGCGGCTTCCCGGTATGGGAGAAGGCCACCGATTATGAGCTCAAGGTGCACAGGGCGATAGTGCGCAACAAGTACAAGCCGGACCTTTGCTTCAATGGCACGGACCGGACATCCATCTTCTGGGACGAAGCTGACACTGCGCTTTACGGCTGCGTCGAAAAGTTCACGGAGGCGAACTACGGATGGGGACAGGTGCGCTACGAAATGAAGTATGCAGCCTTTGCGGATATCCATGATCCGAGAGACGTGGCCGGCGGCATATACGAGAATGGTGACTATATCATAACCAGGAATGGATGGAAATACTCGTTCTACATTAGCGGTCTGAGCAGCAGCGGAGACAAATACGGGTTATTGGTCCTCCAGTCGGTCGTTCCGGAAACAGGTGTGCCGTTCGAAATCACGGGTGGCATGACATTGAACGATCTTAGGGGGGAGATGGTGATTCGTGCCGCGATCGGCGACAGTGCCGTGGCGCTTGACGCGGTTGATGGGAAAAGCGCATCGTTCGATGCCTACTTTACGGACTGGAAGCAGCAGGTGGTGGAATCGACCGGTTGCCCGGATGCGACTATCACCGGAATCAGCTGCGTTTCGGACTGGGGTACGTCTACGGTCGACGTGGTATTCAACCATTACAACGAGAATTCCTACACGACCTGGGAACAGGCGAAGGACTTCTGCCCCGAGGGGTCGCACATCCCGAGCGCGGATGAATGGCTGTACCAGAATTATGCGGATTGGTTCAGTATCGCGAAGGATCGCGCGCTGCGGGTAAGGCAGAAGAAGGATTCCGGCGATTACGGGACTTTCGATGTAGAGTACAGCTTCGTGTGGACCAGCACGGAAAAGGATTCGGAGACGCAGTACTGCTTTGAATATGCCAAGGCGGACAACGGCTGGTATGGAGAGAAGGGCATTATGAGCGGGATTGTCGAATGCCCCAAGGACCTCTACCCGATGGTGCAGGCGATTTGCGTTAGCGACAGGAGGGAAGAATGAGAAATGCTCGCTTCGTGAAGTTCCTGGCAGTTCCCGCCCTCCTGTGTGCAATGCTACTGGCCGGCTGTTCCATGACGGATTACGAGATTGAAAAGGAAGGCCATACCTGGAGATTCGTGGGACTCGTCGACGATTCTACGGCCCTCGTGAGCGTAGCGCTCGAGCAATGGGGGGAGGAACACGACCATCACCTGATGGGATGGGACGACGATTTCCACTGGACGAAGGATGCAAGCTACTATCCGGTAAGGATGAATTCGTACTGGCGTGGAAAGGGAAACAGTTCCGTGCAGGACACTTTACCCCAGAAGGCCGAAACGGACGACTATACCATTCGCTACGAAGATCTCGACAAGTACTCCTCGACCTGCGGGGCGATACTGAGCGACAGGAAGGGCAATGACCTCGATACCCTGGAACTGGAACGGTGCAGTTCCGATTCGGCAAGGTTCGTCGGGAGCTATGTCAGGATAGACAACGGCTTTTATCTTGTACAGGATGACCGGTTCCCCAGACAAAGGCCCGCCTACCGTTTTGAACATACGGGAGGGGCAATCAAGTTTACCGACGCGAACGGCGACTACATTATCTATGGCGGGAAACCGTAACGATGGCGCTTGAACGGGAAAGGGTGTCGCACGAGTTTCCGGCGGTTTACGACCGGGAATCGCGTGTGCTTCTGCTGGGGTCGATTCCCTCGCCCAAGTCGCGCGAGGTGGGGTTCTATTACGGGCATCCGCAGAACCGGTTCTGGAAAGTGCTTGCCGCCGTCCTGGGCGAAGATGCCCCTGCGACCATTCCACAGAAAAAAGTCATGCTCAAAAAGCACCATGTTGCGCTCTGGGATGTGCTGGAAAGCTGCACTATCGTAGGCGCGAGCGATACGAGCATCGAGGACGTGGTTCCGAACAAAATAAGCGGTCTCGTGAAGGCCTCGAAGGTTTCGCGCATCTTTTGCACGGGCGCCACGGCTTACAGGCTGTACCAAAAATACTGCGCTGCCGAAGTGGGAATCGATGCCGTGAAGCTGCCCTCGACATCGCCCGCGAACTGCGCCGTCTCGATGGAAAAGCTTGTCGAGGCTTATCGGGCGATTCTGTAGCGACCGCAAATTTGTATTTTTGTTCCCGAGAGGTTTTTTATGAGCATTTCGATGCAAGATGTGATGAAAGAGTCCGGCGTGGCATTCGGTACGAGCGGTGCGCGCGGTCTGGTGACGGCGATGACGGACCGCGTGTGCTATGTTTACGCGCGCTGCTTTATCAAGTACTGTGAGGCGAGCTACAAGTGCGAACGCACGATTGCGATTGCGGGCGACCTGCGCCCGAGTACGGAACGCATTTTGAAGGCGCTCGTGAAGGCGGGCGAGGACAGCGCGTGGAAGGTCGTGTACTGCGGCCGCATCCCGAGTCCGGCGATTGCGCTGTACGGCATCGACAAGGCGCTCCCGACCATCATGGTCACGGGCAGCCACATCCCCGCAGACCGTAACGGCATCAAGTTCAACCACCCGCAGGGCGAGATTTCCAAGAAGGACGAACAGGGAATCGTTTCGCAGTCCGTCGACTTTGACGAGGCGATTTTCGATGCAAGCGGCATGCTGAAGAATGCCCCGGAACTCCCCGCCGTGGAGATGGAAGCGGAAGAGAACTACCTGAAGCGCTACCCTGCGTTCTTCGGCAGCAGGGCTCTCTTGGGCCTCACCATCGGCGTGTACCAGCATTCCGCCGTGGGCCGCGACATCGTGGTGAAGGTGCTCGAAAGCTTGGGCGCCACGGTGAAGCCCTTCGCCCGCAGCGAGACGTTTATCCCGGTCGATACGGAAGCTATCCGCAAGGAAGACGAAGACCTTGCCCGCGATTTCGCACACAAGGATTTTGTCGATGCGATTTTCAGCACCGACGGCGACTCTGACCGCCCGCTTTTGGCAGACGATACCGGCATGTGGCTGCGTGGCGACGTGCTGGGCATCCTCGCTGCCCAGGCGCTTGGCATCAAGCGCATTGCAACTCCGGTGAGTTGCAACACGTCGCTCGAAAAATGCGGCAGCTTCGAGAAAATTTGCCGCACCCGCATCGGTAGCCCGTACGTGATTGCCGGCATGGAAAGCCTGGTGGATGCAAACGTCTCTGTCGCTGGCTACGAGGCGAACGGCGGCTTTTTGCTGCAGACGGACCTCACGCGCAAATTCGAGGATGGCACGCGAACGCTCCCGGCTCTCCCGACTCGCGACGCGCTGCTCCCGATGCTTGCCGTGATGGTGCGCGTGCGCGAAGAACGCCTCTGCGTCGTCGACCTCCTGAAGAAACTCCCGAAGCGCTTTACGCTCAGCGACCGCCTCAAGGAATTCCCGACCGCGACATCGAAGGCGAAGCTTGCCGAAATCCGCGAGCAGAAACTCGGCGAAAAGCTTTTCGGCGCGCTGACCGCGAAGCCGAGCCGTTTCGCGAAGCCCGGTGCCGACGGCAAGATGCCCGCACCCTTCCACGGCGACATCGTCTCCATCGACGAGACCGACGGCTACCGCATGGAGTTCGATTCCGGCGATATTGTGCACCTGCGCCCGAGCGGCAACGCTCCTGAGTTCCGTTGCTACGTGGAAACGGGCGACAAGGAACGTTCCGCCGAGCTCCTTGCCGGCTGCATGAAGATCATGGAAGGCTGGCGCGGCTAATTTTTGTATCTTGTCCCATATGTCCAAGAAAATCCTCCTGCCCCTGCTTCTGCTAAGCGTCGCCGCGTTTGCCGCGAGCGGCCGCTACTGGAATACGGGGCTCGGGGGCACGACGATGAAGTTCCTCTCGATGCAGGCTTCGCCTCGAAGTGCAGCCCTCTCCGGTGCGGGTGTCGCCTCGCCTGTGCGCCTCTCCGAACTGACGCGCAACCCGCTGGCCGCCACGACCGTCTCGCAGGCGGAGATAGGGTTCAGCCAGATTGTCTTTGGCGATGCGGGTGCAGACAACTTTGTCTCCATTTACTACGGGCTTCCACTCAATGACCTGTTCGTGCTTTCGATGGGGCTCGAGTTCCTGGGCTATGGCGATATCGAGGGCCGCGACGAGGAAGGATTCGTCACGTCGGACTATTCGGCCTATGCTTGGGCGGCCCAGGCGGGAATCGGCAATCACGGCCGCCCGTTCGCATGGTCGTTGCAGACGCGTTTTGCCTACCAGGCGATCGACGATGAATCGACGCTAGGCATTTTGGCCGATGCGGGCGCATCCTACCGTGTGAACCGCTTTGTCGCGTTCGGTGCGGCGGTTACGAATTTCGGCTACGTGACCGAAAGCGAATACAGCGGCGAACATGAAGCCGCCCCGATGGCCTTGCAGGCGGGAATCATGGGTTCCATTCCTGTAGGTAGCCTCCTGCACCTGGAAAGCATGTGGGACGTGCACCTCTCCGCCGATATCTACAGGCGTGCCGACATGGAAGATTTTGAATGGCGCTTCGGTGGCGAAATTTCGTATCAGGAATTCGTTTCGCTTCGCGCCGGCTATGCGTTGCGCCCCGAAACCGAGGACGGTCTGAGTGCGGGTATCGGCATTGCCTTCGGTTCCTGCGTGTTCGATTACGGTTATTCGCCGCGTCCGGCTCTCGCTTCGGGCAACCATTACCTCGGAGTGAGCTACAGATTCTAGCCTTCTCGCTATCCGTGCTTCTGTATCTGGTAGCAGAGGCAGCCCCTGCTGATGCCGAGTTTCCTTGAAGCCTTGCACTTGTTCCAGTCGCATGAATCCAGGGCGTCCTTGATGATGTCCCAGTCGGGGGCGTTTTTGCGTCGCCTTGTCCAGATGCGCATGATGTTCTTTTTGGAATCGAATACCGCCGGCGTGGCGAATTCTTCTTCGAGGATTTCTTCGAGCTTGATTCCGTGCGGACAGAGGAGGGCGAACCGCTGCAATACGTTTTTCAGCTGCCGCACGTTGCCGGGCCAGCTGAACCGCTGTAGCGCCGCGAGGTTGTAGGCGGTGAGCTTGTTTGGAATCTCTTCGAGGGTGGCCGTGCTTACGTTATCGAGAATACCGTTCCATATTGACGTGGCGATGTCGTCGAAATCGTCGCGTTCGCGCAGGGGAAGGATCTGCACCGGGAATACGTTCAACCTGAAAAAGAGGTCTTCGCGGAATCGCTTTGCGGAGATTTCCTCCTTGAGGTTCCTGTTGGTGGCGCAGACGAGCCTGAAATCGACGGGGATGCTCCGGGTGCTTCCGATGGGCATTACCGTGCGTTCCTGCAGTATCCGCAGCAGCTTGCTTTGCGCCTCCAGGGGCAGCTCCCCGATTTCGTCGAGGAAAAGGGTCCCTCCGTTCGCGGCTCGCACGATTCCCTTCTGGTCGCTTTCGGAGCCGGTGTATGCGCCCTTTATCGAACCTTCCAGCGTGCTCTCGATAAGGTTCTGCGAAAGTGCCGCGCAGTTGACGGCGATGAAGGGACCGTGCTTGCGGTGGCCGTGTTCGTGGATGTAGCGTGCGGCGACTTCTTTCCCGGCGCCCGATTCTCCCTGGATGAGGACGGGGACGGAAGATTTTGCGGCGATGTTCAGCAGTTCGTTCGGTTGTTTCATGGGTGTCTCCTACCCTAAAAACGATTGAAACGCCATTTTGTTCCCTGCCGATGCCGTTTTTTTACATTTACGGCGCAATTTTTACAAAACCTTGCCGCGCACTCCCCATTTTTCTATCTTGTCGCCCGCGCGGCGGTAAAATGCCGTCGCAGACATAGACACAAAAACCAAGTGGCTGGCCAGATGGGTAGGCTTGGGCACGACGGTCGCGAGGAAAGTGACTGCGCTCGAAGCCGAGAGGTTTGGTGGCCCGAAAGGAAAAAATGAGTCAAAGAATCGTATGCAAGTTCGGCGGCAGCTCTGTCGCCGATGCCGGCCAGTTCAAGAAGATCAAGGCCATCGTTGAATCCGACAAGAACCGCAAGGTCATCGTCGTTTCCGCCCCCGGCAAGCGCAATCCTAAGGAAACAAAGCTTACCGACCTCCTCTATAGCACCTACGACCTCGCCTCGAAGGGCCTCGACTTTTCGACCCCGTGGAACCTGATCCGTCAGCGCTATGACGAAATCTGCAAGGACCTCGGTCTCGAAGACAAGCTGACCGAAGACCTCGACAGCCTCGAAGACAAGCTGAAGAACCACCCCGAATCCGTCAGCACCGACTTCCTCGTGAGCCGTGGCGAATTCCTGTGTGCACGCCTCATGGCCAAGTACCTGGGCGCAAACTTCGTCGACACGTTCCCGCTGATCACCTTCGACGACAAGTACCGCATTGTCCCGAAGACCTACGAAGACATCGCGAAGACCTTGTCTGACGAGAACCAGCTTTACGTGCTGCCGGGCTTCTACGGCGCAAACCTCCGTGGCGAAGTCAAGACCTTCAGCCGTGGCGGCTCCGACATCACGGGCGCCATCCTCGCTAACGGCATCGATGCCGCCAAGTACGAAAACTGGACCGACGTTTCGGGCATGCTCATGGCTGACCCGCGCATCGTCGAAAATCCGCTGCCCATCGAATACGTGAGCTACCGCGAAATCCGCGAACTCGCTTACTCCGGCGCTTCTGTGCTCCACGACGAATCTATCGCTCCGTGCCGCGCGAAGAAGATTCCTATCAACATCCGCAACACGAACCGCCCCGAAGACGCGGGCACCATTATCGGCCCCACTCCGGAAGAAGCAAAGCTCCCGATTACGGGCGTTGCCGGCCGTAAGGGCTTCTCGATGATCTACATCGAGAAGTCCATGATGAACAAGGAAGTCGGTTTCGGTCGCCGCGTGCTCGCCGTGCTCGAAAGCGAAGGCCTTTCTTACGAACTGTGCCCGAGCGCCATCGACTCCATGAGCATCGTGGTGGATAGCAAGGCTCTCGACGCCGTGCAGGACGTGGTCCTCGAAGACATCACGCAGCAGATGCGCCCCGACCGTATCAAGGTGTTCCCGGGTATCGCGCTCATCGCTACCGTGGGTCATGGCATGACGAACAAGATCGGTGTTGCCGCGAAGCTGTTTACCGCTCTCGCCGAGAACAAGGTGAACGTCCGCATCATCGACCAGGGTTCTTCGCAGATCAACATCATCACCGGTGTTGACGAAGCCGATACCGAGAAGGCCATCAAGGCCATCTACGGCGCGTTTGTGAAGTAACTCGCAATTGTCATCCCCGCGCAGGCGGGGATCTTAATCAATATTAAAAGACGACCCGGAATAAAATCCGGGCCGTTTTTAATTTATCAAAAATCTGATTTTATCTCTTCCTCACTGTCTTGACGGCGGGACTGATTTTCTGTTCGCTTGTGCCGAGGTATCGGCCTTGCATGTCGAACACACGGGTATTACCCTTTAGGAGCGGTAGGCTTGCGCGCCTTGAAATCGCTGTCGTGCCGGTGCTGTCTGATGCTGTGCCGGTAGTGTCTGCCGATTCGGTGATGTTGAAGTAGTCAATTTGAAAATAGTTGATGGAACTCTGCCCCTTATACCCTTCCACAAGCGCCATGACATCGGTTATCTTGCCCACCTTCAGGCCGAGCTCTTCCCACTTCTTGAAGTGGGCGGCAATGTCGACGTGCCCGCTATCGCGCTTGGTGCGTCGGATGCTGAAATACTGCTTGAACGAGGAGTCGCCCTGGACGCCCATGTGACTGTTGGCGGTGTTCTGCCAGATGTCGTAGGTGTCGCCATCGACGGTGAATTCGCCGAGCCTGGTTCCGAAAGTGGATGTGTCGGCTGTATCTTTGATTATCCAGTAGTCTATGATATAGAATTCGGTTTTCGGCTCGGTGGTATTGCCTTGGATGCCAACCAGAAAATAGGGGGTGCCGAAGCCGCCGCCTTTTGTGCGAAACTTGTAGTCCGCCGCAAAGTTGCCATGCTGGTCGAAGGTCTTTGGCTCGTCGAACTTGGGACCAAAGCGCACGATAGCGTCCGCGACCTTGGAGTAAACTAAGTAGCCGCCATCATCGTAGCACTCCAAATAAGCATTGTAGCCATCGCGCCAGACTTCGTAACTGTAGTTTGTACCGTCTATCGTGCCGGAGGCGTAGTTTTCGCCCTCCGCGGGCCATGCGTTAGGACACCTTTCCGCATAGATAGTCGTAGCCAAGCCCATGGTGAGGGCGATTCCTAAACCCACTAGATTCTTCATGCTACTAATATATACTTTTTGCGGCCCGGTGGGCGTTAATTCTGCTTAACCTTCGCGCCGTTCGCCTTGAAATACTGCGAATTCTCGTTCAGGGAACGGCTGTTCTGTAAACGCCCGTTCAGGAACAATTCGCGTTTTTGCGATTTTTCGTCGCGGGCATGGGATGCGTGGCGATTTTCGCGGGGTGCTTCGTAGATGCGGGTCGGCGGCTCCACGCTCGATTCCAGTTTCCACTTTTCGAGGGAATCGAGACCCGCATTCCCGAGCACGGCCAAGTCATAGCCGATGACCTTCAAAGCCCCCGCGGCGTATGCGGTGTCGAGCTGTTCCGAAATTCTTGCACTGTCTGCGAGTGCGTGCGAGTCGTCGGTGCGGAACAGTTCCAGGTCTACCCAGAATTCAATCCCGTATTGCTTGCAGGCGCTTGCAACCGCCCGCTCGTAGTTGCCTACGGTCGCGGTTTCAGCATGGTGCTTGCCTGCGTCGCTCGCGCCTACGCCATCCTGCACGGCGATTACGTCGGGCTTGAATCCTGTGGCAAAAAGTTTCTCGAAAAACGATTGCAGCTTTGCGGGCGATTCTAGATTCTGGTTGTAGAAGGGTGCTGCCATCACCTTCCAGCCCTTCGCCTGCGCGGCTTCGGTAACGGGCTTCAAGAAATGTTCCGTGAGCATTTCCGGAGTCGCATCGCTGCGCAGGCCGTCCCAGTAGTAGCGCGCGATCTCTTGCGGGATGTACACGCCCGCGACTACGGTCTCGCTCCCGTACAGCGCGTAAATTTCTTCAAGCACTTTCAGGTTGCGTGCAGACAAAGTATCAAGCTGCTCGGCGGTCGGTGGCGTGTACCAGTTTTCGCCATTGTAGTAAAGCCCGAGCCAGACCCTGGTCCCGGTGGCCTTCGCCGCCTCGATGCTCTTGGGGAAAAGTTCGTTGTTCTTGTACTGCGTGTTCTGCAAAAAGTCTAGTTGCGAGGGGTAGTACAAGTGCGTCGCCTCGACCGCGGCGTACTGCAACACGACCTCGTCCATCCCGAGCGCGTGCAGGCGCTGGTGCATGTGCGTGATGGAATCCTGCGGGTAGTAGGCGGTGGACCAGCCCGCGTCGAAAACACCCACGAGCCCCACGGCATGGGCGGTACCGGCAAGCGGCCCCGCCACAAGCGAAAACGCTCCGCACAGGAGCGATGTAATTACTACCCTTCGCACATTGCTGTTTTAATCTTCTTGCGTATCGTCCTTGGCGGGGGTGTCGTCCTTGCTGTCCATTGTGCCCGTCATGAAGTCGTAGCACATTTGATCGGCCATGTCGCCAATGTCGTCGAGCGTCATGCCGCCTGCCGGAGTAGTTTCGACCTCGCCGTCCTTGGTCATCACGAGGTTGTCGCCATCAAGGGCGTACACGATTTCTTCCGTCTGGCCGTCCTTGGTCATGGTTATGGTCACCTTGCTGCCCTTGTTAATGGTGCAGGTCGGGGAATTGGAAGCCGAAGAGGAATCGTCGCCACATGCGGTGAAGAGAACGCTTGCGCCGATAACGGCCGCAAGGAACATTTTTTTCATCGTAATACTCCTTGGAATTTTAGACACAAGTAATATATACCATGAAACCCGCGCGGGAGCAATTTTTTTAGTTGCCCCGAGCGGGAGTGATTTGCTTCACAGGATTTCACGCAAACAGATCTTCTTTCGTAACGATGCCTTGTGCAATGTTGGAATACATTCCTTGCGAAAGGCCTTCGCTTACAATCATTGTAATCCAAGGTGAATGGCGAAGTCCTGTTTCCTTGGAAAACGCCTCCCTGCGATTCAGCAACTTTTGGTATTCGTCCTTGTCAATAGAATAAGGTGTCTGGCTGTATTTGATTTCGCAAAGGTTGACGATTTTGTCCGCTCGTTCAATCACCAAGTCAATTTGTGCTCCTGGTGTAGAGTTTTTACTGCGCCAAGCGTAGCTGATTGTTGAAATGCCGTCGATTCGCAAAGCCTTTTTGATTTGCTGAATGTGCGACATGCAGATACGTTCAAACGACAGGCCCATCCAGGTATTGATTTCGGGCGTGTTGATATGGTGCTGCCAATAATTGTTTTCCAGTTCGGCCTTTTGGATAAATGTCAACCAGAAAATGCAAAAGAAATCCGCCAGTTGAAAAACGAAATCATTTTTCTTGATTTTCTTTTCGCGGACGGGAATCTTGCGCAGCAGGTCACAATGCACAAGGTCGTCTAGCTTTTTACCGAGGAATGCGTTGTTCGAAACCTTAAGTGATTCGGCGAGTTCCTTACGAGTTACGCCGTGCTTGCTTTCGCAAAGTTTCTTGACTATTTCAATGTAGCCTTCTGGACGATTGTAAAGTGTTGCAAAAAGGCGCTTGAACTCGCGGCGCATTTTTTCATCGGGACCGAAGAAAAGTCTGTCAATATTTTGCGCAAAGCTCTCCCTAGGCGAAAGAAGGCTCAGATAGTAGGGGATGCCGCCAAACGCCATGTAGGCCTGCAATACGATATCGCGATTCCATTGGAATCCGTTTTCATTAAAGTACTCTTCGGTTTCTTTCAGGCAGAACGGATGAACGTGAATCTCTTGCGTGATACGGTCGTGAAGGCCGCCCTTGCTATCGACAATATTTGTAATCATCCAGCTTGTAGCACTGCCGCAGACAATCAAGGTGATGTTACTGAACAGAGATGCCCAGCTGTTCCAGAAATAACCGACGGCCTTGGCGATGCCGGATTTTTTCGCGTCCATTGCAGGGAGTTCGTCCAAAAAGATGACGCATGGAGCCCCACTTTCGACGCGGGGCTTCAAGGCTCTTTTTAGCAACTTGAAAGCTTCCATCCAGTCCTTGGGCTTTTCTTCCATGTCGTAACCGAAATCGTCCATGGAGTCGGAAAATGCAGCTAGTTGATCCTTTAGGGATCCGTCAAGGACTCCTGTCATCTTGAATGCAAAGTCGCTTCCGAAGAGCTGGTTTATTAAAAACGTCTTCCCGACGCGCCGGCGACCATAAAGGGCGACGAATTCAGCTTTAGGGCTGTCCTTTAGCGAAAGGAGTAATTTTTGCTCTTCTATTCTTCCGACAATCTTTTCCATACCTCTAAAATAGCATTTTTTTCGTTAAAAAAGTGCTAAAACGATTAAAAATTATGTCAGTTTAGCACTTTTTATTCATTTTATTGCTAAAATGATGTAAAAAGTGGCCGTTTTAGCAATGCCCGAACTTGGAGAGTTCTTCCATGATGCCGTAGATGGCGTCTGCCTTGGCGTTGTCGCAGTCGATAATCAGGGCTATTTTCTTTTCCGTGTCCATAGTTACCGATTTTCTCCTATCTTTGAGAGACGGGAATATAGCATCCTAAGGTCTTTACCATAAGGAGAATAGATCCAGGCTTCATCAAACATTTTTTGTTTAGAATCTTGGTAGTAACTAAAACCATATCCGGAATCCATGATTGACAGAGCGTAAAAGTAATTGTCCTTTTCTCGCTGTTTCTGAATTTTCTCTAACATTCTAGAATCACCTGTCGGAAAGATGAAGTCCGAGATTACAAGCAGGTCTGCCTTGTCGTAGCCGCCCTCCTGCATCATTCGGATGCCTTCATTTAGAGCGGGCATTACATCCGTTCCCCCATGAAAACTACTCTCTAAAAACTTAATCAGGTCTTCAATGCCTTTGGGAGGCTTAAAATCAAAAGTGGTAATGCTCGTACTGAAATTTATCAAATAGCAATCCCTATCCTGCTTATGGGCAATGGAGGCCATGTGGAGTGTTATCGCTTTGGCTATACTTTCAGGAGTGCCGGCCATGGAACCGCTCGTGTCAACGCAAACTATAATGGGACCTTTCTTCTCTTTTTTCTCGACGTCACGCTCTTCTTCGTAGGTTTCTTCATTATGATGCGCAATATAACCTTGTTTTTCAAAGCACATGAGCCTGCTTTCGATGTATTTCATATCGAAAAGCAGAGATGTATCCTCATCGCCAAGCAGAGCCAATTCCTGGGGGAGGGCGTCCTCAATACTCTTGCCAAAGGTTACACCTGTAATTTCTTCCCTAGAATTGCAATCAATGGTAATGGTGTCATAACTGCGGGTGGCTTGAATGGTTTCCTTCTCTATTCTTGACGCCTCTTTGTTTAAATGTCCAAGAGCTTCACACAATTCTTGAATCTTTGGATTATCCTGAAAGAATTTACCCCATTGCAGAACAATCTGGATATCGTGTGCGGAAAGGTTTCCCAATCCAAGATCCCATCCTAAATTTGGAATAGAACCAAGCGTTCTCTTGATTTGGCGGAGGTTGTTCAATATCTCTTGGTACTTGGCGTACATGGCTTGCTTGGCCGATTCCATTTCAGAAATCATCCATTGCACAACCATTTTCTCGTAGGCCTCGCGCCATGATTCCAATATATGCTGGTAAATGGCATCCAGTTCGGCTTGCATTTTATCAGCATTGGCGGAATCTTGCTCCATCAAGTCTTTTGAGTTGGAGTCTTTTCTGGAAGATTTCTTTGCCGGAATCAATGCGTTAACTTTATTTTCCCAAAATGACGTATCAACACCAGGAATGGATTTGGCAAATTCCTTAAGAAGGTCGTTTATACTTTTTTTGCTCGCTTTTTCAATTGAAGAAAGCCTTTCCATTTTCGACAGCTTTTGTCTGATTCTATCAAAGGGGGTATTCGCAAATTTTTGACCAAGTTCATCTACGGTTTTGTCAAGATCTTTCGATAATGAATCGTCAAAAGACTTGGACCATACATCTGAAAATTTCTCGGTTAAGTTTTTGCGAAGCCATTCTGAAAGCTTTTCCCTAATATTTGTTGAATTTTTTGTTTTATAGATTGCGGAACGCTTTTCCTTTTTTTGTCGAAGGATCTCTTCTTCGGCAATCCTGTTGATTTCCCTTTCGCAATAGTCGTCGTACAGACGTTTTTGCTCCGTATTCGAAAGAATCTCATATGCTTCCTGGATTTCCTTGAAATGCGTATCATCGCCACCGTTTTTATCGGGGTGGAATTGCTTCGCTAAGGCTTGATAGGATTTTTTGATTTCATCCACAGAAGCCTTTTCAGAAACCTGAAGAGTTGCGTATAACGAATATGGCGATCCCGAGAATTTGGACATATCGTGCTACGGGTCTATATGTTGATTCAACTTTATTGTAAGCTGTTCGGCATTCATTCGTTCAACACGCATTTGTTTTTGGAAATCGGCAACAACGGCTGTTACGATAGTTTGGTCTTTCTTAGAGACAAATGGCGTATCGTTTTCCTGGGCAAGATTTGAGTAAAAATCATTTATTTCTTTTTCGATATCGTCATACTTTTTCATCAGTTCATCAACATTTTCCCGATACATTTTCTTGATTTTTGGAGCTACCTTTTTGCAGTCTCCAACTTTATACGATGGTTTTATAACAATTTTTTCCTTTTCGGTTTTAGAACTCGCATAATAAGAATCACTTTCCTTATAAGTATATTCAATGCTACATGTAGCCGAACCATTAAAATTGCATTGAATCGTAGTCTTTGCGTAACTGTAATTATGATTTGGATCCCTGTATATAGAAAGCTCATTAAAAGCACCATCCAACGGGAAAAATTCTTTTTTCGTTTTAAAACAATCAAAGGGAAGATAAACTTGTTTTTTACAATGAACAATTACATCTTCATTTTTATCCCAACCATATCTATCTTTCGTCGTTTTTCTTGTCAAATATGGAATGCTCAATTCAGATTTAAAATATTTTACGCCTTTATACTCTGTAGTGTCATCATAAACATCACTATTATGGAAAAAGGTGTCGTCGATTTCCTGCTTAAGTGTTTTGTAGTCATCCGCCCATTTTTCAAATTTTTCAGAATTGAAAAGGCAGAATTCACGCACGGAATCACGCACCATCTTTGAGAGGGCGTCCTTGTTATCCACTTTTGTCCATAGGCAATCTTTTAAGATGAGCGCATCAACCGGCTTGACTTCGCTCCTATCGCAAAGGTATGCGGCCATCTTTAGAATTCTAGCCATTTTCTGCCAGCGTCGGTCAGAGATATAAATAGGACTAGATTTGTTTGCTTCTTTTTTGTTGTACTCATCAATCTTTTGGCGAATCGCATGGATTATGTTTAGGGTTTCCTTGGATATTGTAACATTGTTGAGATTTGTTAGGGCTTCATTCCACTTCTGAGTATCAAAAGTCAAGGTTTCATCAACAGGAACTACCGCTTCCGTAGGAATATCATTTAGTACTGCTTCAAAGTTACGACGCCATACCATGGGGTTAACGACCAATCGCATGATAAATCGGTCGTACAAAGCTTCTAGCCCTTGATTCTCTGCAGGAATTTCGTTACTGGCAGCCACAATACCTTTTAGCGGGACATCTATCACCTTGTCTCCGTTACGGAACTTTCGTTCGTTGATGATGGTCAATAGGGTGTTTAGAATGGCAGGACTGCTCTTCCAGATTTCGTCTAGAAATGCGATGTCGGCTTCGGGAAGGTAACCCGTGGTTTTGCGAATATAGCGGTCTTCTTTAAGTTCCTTGATGCTTACTGGCCCAAAAACTTCTTCAGGAGTACTAAAACGGTTCATTAGATATTCAAAATATTTAGACTCCTTAAATGCAAGGCTCAAGCGTCGGGCGATTAAACTCTTAGCAGTTCCAGGAGGGCCGTATAAAAATACAGATTGCCCGGACAATATCGCAAGCAAGGCTAGCGCCACTATCTCGTCACGTTCTTGCAGGCCTACAGAGATTTCTTGAATCAATTGAGAAATCTGTTCTTTTTTGAGTACGATTGGTGTCATAGCAGTCCTTTTATAACCATTTGTTTGTTGATTACATAAATATCCTTTTATTAATATAACTAGAAAGAAATAGAAACGGAGATTTTTTTTCTTAAATGTGATATGTGGCTATATGATGTGCTGAAAAAAGTATATATTGGAGGTATGGTTCCTCATTTTGCGCAAAGGAGGTAAAGCGTATGTCAAAGCATAAGGGGCAACCACCCATCAATCCGAAAGGCGCTGGTTGGCCTTCTACTACAGGAGGCAAGTCTGGTGGTGGTCGCGGCGGCAACCCGCCTAAGGGCAAATAGTCTTTGACGACCAAGTAACCCGCTCCCCGGCCTCGCGCTCGGGGAGTCTTACAATCCAATTAGTCCACGCTATTTCAGCACCGCCATCACGTCTTCCGCAATCTGCTTGGGCGTGAGGCGGTTCCTTTCCATGAGTTCGCCGTAGGGAACCTTGTCGTAGAATTCCTTCTTGAGTCCCTTCACGAGCACGCGCATGTCGGTGTTGCCGTAGAAGCGCGCGACCTTCTCGCCGAAGCCGCCGTCGACCACGCCGTTTTCGAGCGTCACGACAACCTGATGGTCGGCGCACAATCCCGTGAGCACTTCGGCGTCGATGCCTGTTGCGAATCGCGGGTTGATGATGGTGGCGTCGATTCCCTGCTTGGCGAGTTCTGCTGCGGCTTCTTCGGCGAGGGCGTAGTAGCTGCCGAGACCGATCAGCGCTACCTTGCTTCCGCGCTTGTCTACTTTGTACGTATTCATCTTGGAGTAGTCGGTATCGAATTTCACGCTGCGGTGCGTGACTCCGTTCGGGATGCGGATGGCGATCGGGTGTTCCGTCTGGTCAATCGCATAATCCATCATGGCGATGGCTTCTTCCACGCAGGTGGGGCAGAGGTAAACCAGGTTCGGGATGTTGCTCATCATCGGGATGTCGAAAATGCAGAGGTGCGTCGTGTCATTCATGCCGTCGGCGCCAGACATGGTAATGAGCAATGTGGCCGGGTTGTTGTTCGCGCACAGGTCCTGCGAAAGCTGGTCGTAGGTGCGCTGGATAAACGTGCTGTGCGTGCTGTACACGGGCTTTGCACCGCCCTTCGCAAGGCCAGATGCGAGTGCGACCGCGTGTTCTTCGGCGATGCCCACGTCAATGAACTGCTTGCCTGCCGCCTTACGCTGCTCGGCAAAGAAGCCGATACCTGCGGGTACTGCGGAATGGATTACGACCACCTTCGGGTCGGCCTTGATTTTTTTCATCAGGTAGTCGCCGAGGATTGCGCCGTAAGATTCGCCGCTACCCCAGTTCACGACACCGGTCGGAATGTCAAACGGTGCGGCCCAGTGGAAACCTTCCTTCGCGTTTTCGGCGAAACTGTAGCCCTTGCCCTTGAGCGTGTGGATGTGCACTACCACGGGCTTCGTGGAATCCTTCACCTGCTTGAATGCGGCGATGAGCGATTCGATGTCGTTACCTTGTTCCACATACAGGTAGTCAAAGCCGAGGCTCTTGAAATAGTTGTTTTCGCTCTTGCCCTGCGTGGCTCGGAGTTCCGCGAGGCTCCCGTAAAGTCCGCCGTGATTTTCGGCGATGGACATTTCGTTATCGTTCACGACCACGATAAAGTTCGTCGCGTATTCGCCTGCGTTGTCGAGGCCTTCGAACGCTTCGCCGCCGCTCAGGGAACCGTCACCGATTACGGCAATCACGTTGCCCTTTTCGCTTTTGATATCGCGGGCGGTTGCAAGCCCGAGCGCAAGGCTCACGGAAGTCGAGGTGTGACCAATCATGAACTGGTCGTGTTCGCTTTCGCAAGGCTCGGTGTAGCCCGTAACGCTCCAGTATTTTTCCGGATTCAGGAACGCTTCGGCGCGGCCTGTCAAAATCTTGTGGGTGTAGCTCTGGTGACTTACATCGTAGACAATCTTGTCCTTGGGCGATTCAAAAACGTAATGCAGTGCGATGGTCGGCTCCACGAATCCGAGGTTCGGCGCCAAGTGCCCGCCGCATTTTGAAATCTTGTTCAAAAGCGCCGTGCGTATTTCTGCCGCGAGCGCCTTGAGGCTTTCCGTGTCCATCTTCTTCACATCTGCAGGGGATGTAATCTTTTCAATTAACATAGGGTACCGTCTTAAAGTTGTTCTAAAGTAAATATACAACCTGCTGCGCTTTTTATTCTTCCCGAAAACACTTTTTCTGGTTCTTACAGGAAACAGGCGATATCGTTTATTATTTTTCTCCTATGCGTCGCGTTTTATACCTGCCTTGCCTTCTTGTATCGGTGCTGTTTATCGCCTGCTCCGAGTCGTTCACCGACCCGCGCGATGGCCAGAGCTACGCCGTAGTGAAGATTGGTGGCCTCACCTGGTTTGCGGAGAACCTGAATTTTATGACCGAGGGGAGCGTGTGCCCTGAGGGCGACAGCCGCAACTGCGATAAGTATGGGCGGCTCTACACTTGGGACGATGCGCGCGCAGCATGCCCCGAAGGCTGGAGCCTCCCGGACAGTGCGGACTTTGCATCGCTTATTACGGAGGCGGGCGGTTCGGACTTTGCTAACGGCATGGCAGTCGCGGGTGAAAAACTCAAGTCCACCGGCGGGTGGTTCAAGAAGGGGAATGGTTCCGATGTGCTCGGCTTTAACGCGCTCCCCGCGGGCTATCGCGGTGAGAAATACGATGGCATCGGCGGCTACGCCTACTTCTGGAGCGCAACTGCCACGCCCGACGATCTTGCGTATTACCTGTTCCTCGATTTCAGCAGCAAGGCCGCAAGCATGAACGCCTTCCCCAAGGGGGACTTCCGCTCGGTGCGCTGTATCAAGGCCGCGCAAGCAGCGCAGTAAATGTCTTGCAGTTGAATAAACTCCGCGAGCGCCTATAGCAAGTAGTCCATGCGGATATTCCGCATGCTTTCGAATAAATTAGCCTTGAGGGTGGAATTGCCCTTGGTGAGGCTCTTGATTTCTTCGCGTATTGTCTTGCGGTGGCTCGCCTTTGAGAACTCGCAGGTGCAGGTGAACTTGCGGATGTCCGCGTCCTCTGCATATTCGATAATCTCGCTCTCTTCGCAGTAGCAAAGCGGGCGTATAATGCTGCACGGGTACTTTTCGTAGGGTACCATCGGGGGCATGCCGCTGAACTCGCCCTTGTACAGCATGTTCATCAGGAGCGTTTCCACGATGTCGTCCATGTGGTGGCCCAGCGCAATCTTGTTGTAGTCGTTTTCGCGGGCGAACTTGATGAGCTCGGTGCGGCGCTGCGTGCTGCACCAGTAGCAGTTGAGGCTGCGCCCTTCCTTGAGGCGGCCTTCTACCGCCACATCCTTGAAGTAAAACGGAATCTGCGGGTACTGTTCCGCCATCCGTTGCAAAAATTCGCGCGGGGCCTTGTCCGCAAAGTCGCTCTGGATATGTATCGCACCGATTTCGCAGTTCGGCAAAAACTTGCCCATGCGGTTTGCGAGTTCCATCAGCAGCACGCTCGAATCCTTGCCGCCACTTACGGCGACGAGCACCTTGTCGCCGTCTTCAATCAGATTGAAATCGTGCAGCGCCTTGGTAATCTTCTTGCTGATTCGTTTGCGGATTGCGTTTGCCATTACATCTATAATATAAAATTATAGGTGGTAAGGCGCATTCTAGTAGAACAGCTTCACGAGCAGTGTACCCACGATTGTCGAGACGATGACGCTCACGAGGCCCGGCCGCATAAAGCTATGGTTCAGCAGGTACTTGCCGATGACGGTTGTGCCCGAGCGGTCGAAGTTCACGGTCGCAATGTCCGAGGGATAATTCGGAATAAAGAAGTAGCCGTATACGCTCGGGAGTACGCCCAGGAGCACAGGGCCCTCGATGCCGAGGCTGTAGGCGAGCGGGAGCATGGCAACCACCACCGCGCCCTGCGAGTTGATGAGCACACTCACTGCGAAGAACGCAAACGCGATGGCCCACGGGTAATGCTGCACGATGTCTTTGAGAGCGCCCTGCATCACGTCCATGTAGTTCGCGAAGTAGGTGTCGGCGAGCCATGCGATTCCGTAAATGGCGACGACGGCGACCATGCCGCTTTGCCACACGGCGCCCGCCACGGCCTTCTTGGGACTCGCCTTGCAGCAGATAACCATGAACGCCGCGGCCGTTATCATTACAATCTGGATGATGATGTTCATGGCGAGCGGCTTCATTTGCGCCACGCCGTCAATTACTTTACCTGTAGGGAACTTGGGGCGAATGTCGTGGCCCGCAATCTGCATAATGGAGAAGAACACGATGACGGCGAGAGCACCGAGGAAAATGAACACGGCGCGCTTCGCTTCCTTGGAGACTTCCTTGTCGAGCACGGAAGCGGTATTCCCGTACATGTATTCCTTCATCTGCGGGTCCTTGAGGCGGGCCTGGAATGCAGGGTCCTTGTCGAGGTCGAGCCCGCGCTTGTACGAGACGAGCGCTGCGGCCATGATCCCGCAAAGGCACGCTGGAATCGTAATCGCGATGACCTGCAGGTTGTTGATGTTGAACCCGTTTGCGTTTGAGATAATCACGAACGAGGCGACGGCTGCTGCAATGGGCGAGCAGGTGATACCGACCTGCGATGCGACGGAGGCCACACCGCAGGGGCGTTCCGGGCGGATTCCCTTCTTGAGCGAGATATCGCAGATAATCGGCATGAGGGTGTAAACCACGTGGCCGGTGCCTACGAGAACTGTGAGGAAGAACGTGCAGAGCGGAGCCAAAATCGTGATGTGGTTCGGATGCTTGCGCAACAGGCGCTCCGCAATCTGGATCAGCCAATCCATGCCGCCCGATGCCTGCAAAATGCCTGCGCAGGTCACTGCCGCGATAATGATGTAAATGACATCGGTAGGCGGTTTGCCGGGCTGCAGGCCGAAGCCGAGCACGAGAATCGCAAGACCGATTCCCGAAATCGCGCCGAGGGCGAGGCTCCCGTAACGCGAGCCCACGTAGAGGGCGAGGAGCACAATCAAGAGCTGGATAATCATCAATGTCATAGTTTTAAAATAATCTTTTTTCCCACAAAAGGGTTTGACATTTATGATAATTCTTCATGAAATTATAGATAGAAGCTTACGCCGGCAGTGTAGCCGCCGGTTCCTCCGTCGGTATCTATGTCGGTGAATATTCCCCCTGCGGAAATTTCTATCAGGTCGGTGAGCCTGTAGCCTACGGTGAAGTAGTGGCTCGTGATAGTGGGGACGCTCAGGTCCTTGCCGTTGATTTCGGGATTGGGCGTATAGAAACTGACGCTGTAGTTGAAGAAGAGTTTTTCGAGGTAGATGCCTGCATAGGCTCCTGCAAAGAAGCTAGTGTTGATTTGTGAATCGTTTTCGCGGATTGTTTTGTAGTCATCACCGTCATCGCTGTCAGAGACGACTTTGCCAGAATATTCCAGGTCGCTGTATTGGTTGTAAATGCCGGCGAACACCCCGAACTCGAAGTGCGAGAAATTCAACCCGAGTAAGATGTGGTTGAACAATCCATCCTTGATGCCTGCGCCTAATCCGAATACAGAATAATTCGCCTTGTATAGGAATTCGATTTTTCCGGCGAAATCGAGACCTCCCATCTTGTAGGCTGCGTCGCTGGATTCAAGATTATCTCCATCGAAGAGTTCCTCTAGGCTCTTATTCCAGTAGATGTCTTCGGAGATGTCGACTTTTTCTTCGTAATTGTAATTGACCTTGCCGGTAAACCGCCAGACGCTGGAGTTCTGCTTCTGGTTTGTGTTCGCACCGTGGACTTCCGGCGCCTCGGATGCCGTCATACGGAACTTGTGGAGCTGCGTGGTAATGCAGCCCGTGTTGACGAGGGCTGCCGCAATGCACAGCGCGTATGCGATTGTATTCCTAAAACTCATGCCCATAAAATAGGAATGCGCATAGGGAATAGTCAATAGGCTTGGCTCATGCTGCCGATAGATTGCAAAAATTTAGGGACAAGTTGAAAAAAAATGGGTGATGGTTATAGCAAAGAGATTACGTGCAAAAAAAAAGACCCCGCCGGGCGGAGTCCTTTAATTTGTCTATAACGACTGTGGATTAGTCGTCGTTCAGATGCGTCGGCATCAGGAGGAAGCTGAACCCGAGGTTGTCGCCCACCGGTTCGATGATGCAGGCGCCAATCGGGTTGTTCATCTTCATGATGGCTTCTTCGCTCTTGCACATGCCGAAGATTTCGGTGAGGTAGCGACCATCGAACCCGATGCTGAAGTTGCCTTCGCCGTTGTGCGTCACCGCGATGGCTTCGCGGGAATCGCCGCCGACATCCGGGTCGCTTGCGGAAAGTTCCATGGTGTTGCCGTCGATCTGCAGGCGCACCTTGTGGGTGCGGGCGTTCGCCATCGAGAGCACGCTCCTCATCTTGTTCAGGAACTCGGTCGTGTTCATCTGCACGGTGCGTTCGAAGTTCTGCGGGATCACGGCACGGTAGTTCGGGTACGGGCCTTCGAAGAGCTTCGAGATGACCTGCGTGGATCCGGTGTTGAAGAGAATGTGCGTGGCCGACGTGCGGATTTCGATGGTCGCGTCGGACTTCGCCATATTGAGGATAAGCTGGAGTGCCTTCTTCGGGATGATGGCGCCGTTCGTGAGGTTCGCGCCTTCCTGGTCGATGGAGGCACGGCCCAGACGGTGACCGTCGGTCGCAATCATAGAGACGGTGCCGTCCTTCGCTTCGAGGAATACGCCGTTCAGGTTGAGGCGGATGGCATCGGTCGAGCAGGCGAAGGTCGTCTTCTCGGCGAGGAATGCAAGTTCGCTAGCGGCGAAGCTCAGGGATTCGCCCTCGGCAACTTCGGGGAACGGCGGAAAGTCGCTTGCGTCAAAACCGGTGATGGAGGCCTTGCCGCGTTCGCTCCACTGGATGGTGGCGAGGAAGTCCTGCACGTCGACGGATACGGTCGTGATGCTCGGGTCGACGAGGCTCTTGATGAGTTCGAGAAGCTTGCGTGCGTTGATGACCACGGAACCGTCGCGTTCGCCCTGGACTTCGACCTTGACCCTGATACCGAGGTTCAAGTCGGTCGCGCTCACTTCGAGGAAGTTGCCTTCGAGGCGCAGCGCGAAGTTGTTGAGAATTTGGATGGTGGACTTGTTGGGGACGGCGTTGATGGCTGCCTGCAGTACATCCTGGAAAACGGTTTTTTCAATAACGAACTTCATTTTTTAGGCACCTCTTTGGATAATAGTCGTACCGACAAAGAATACGACTGCGATAACGGCCAAAGCCACGATCACCCACTTGTTCATGGAATTGCTTTTCTTTGGCACGAAATTCTTTGCATTCTGCTTTGCGCGTCTGCGTTCGCTTCGACTCATGTTGTGTCTCCGTTGATTTTAACAGTGAAAAACTACTATTTTTTAGAGGCGAAAGAGGAAAGGAACATGAACGAAACGGCAATAAATAAGCTCAAAACCAAGGCGAAGGACCTTGCGGGCTCCGCTTTGGCGAGGGTTGAACTGGCGACGGAAGAAAGCCGCCTGAAAACCAGGTTCCAGTCCCTGGGCCAGAAGCTGTACCAGGCGGTCCGCGGGGACCTGCTCGGGACAATCAAGGACGATCCGGCCGTTGTGGAACTCCTGGGCGAAATCGAGGAGGGCAAGCGGCGTATCGAGGATCTCGAAAAGAAGATTGCCGGGGAGCGTCCGTAGCCTGTGCGAAAGATTGAGATACATACCTTCTCCGAAAGGACGTCCGGCAGCAAGAGCTTCCGCGTGAGCCCGATGCGGCTTGTTGTCATGGGGATATGCTTCGTGCTTGCCGTCGTGGGGTTCGTGCTTTTTTCTCCCGTGAAGATTGTGGACAGTGTCGCCGATGGCGACGCCGTATCCGTGTATCGCCAGAATAGGGGTATCTCCCGCGAGATAAAGAAGGTTCGCGAATCGGTGGACGAGACGATTCTCCGTGCAGAAGAAACCAAGCTCCTGCGCGACAGTACCGTCAAGCTCAGCGGGCTCGGGTTCACGCTCGATGATGCCTTGGCCGACGACGGTGCGAATGGCCTGTACCCACGGAAAAGTATCCGTGAAATCGAGACGACCTTCAAGAACCTGCTTAATGGAGTCGAGAAGAATCCTGCTCTTGCCGCATCGATTCCGGTGTTGCATCCGCTCAAGAACGGCCATGCTGTCAGGAACCGCTTCGAGATGATCCATGACCCGTTTACCGAAATAGACCTGCCACACCGCGGAATAGATTTTGTCGCCGATGTGGGGGATACGGTCTACGCGACCGGTGCGGGAGTGGTGGCCGAGGTGCGTTCTCATCGCGGGTTTGGCCTCTCGGTCAAAATCGAACATACGCCCGGGGTCAAGACTTTTTATGCGCACTTGGGCCAGTCGCTGGTACAGCAAGGCGAACGTGTCCATCGCGGTTCCCCGATTGCCATTGTGAACGAGAGCGGTCGCGAATCCGGAGTCGGGCTTCATTACGAGATTCGCGTGAATGGCGTGCCCGTAAATCCGGAAGACTATTTTATAACAAAGTAACGTCAAGGCGAGGTGCGGGAATGAAACAGGCTCCGTTTGAACAGAATGTAATCGCGATGGTCTGGGACTGCGACAAGACGCTCATCAGTTCTTACATGCAAGAACCGCTCTTCCGCTATTACGGCGTGGACGGAAAAATTTTTTGGGACGAGGCGAACGCCCTCAGGGAACGCTATGCCGCGCAGGGCATATCCGTCAATGCTGATACGAGCTACCTGAACCACATCCTCACCTATGTGAAGGCGGGCCTGTTCAAGGGACTCAACAACGCCCGGCTTCGCGAGTTCGGCAAGGAGCTCGTGTTTTATCCGGGCCTCCCGCAGTTTTTCGGCGACATGAAGAAGCTTATCGCCGAAGACCCGAAATACAAGGCGTTCGATATCCGTCTGGAACATTATGTTGTTAGTACCGGCTTCGCGGAGACGATTCGCGGGAGTGCCATTGCGCCCTATGTCGACGGCATCTACGGCTGCGAGTTCATCGAGGATGCTTTGCAACCCGGGTTCCTGGATGCGGCCGGGGACCTGAAATCGAGTGCGTCTGCCGCGGAACTCGGCCTGGTTCCGGACCGTGAGATTACCCAGGTCGCCTGCGCTCTCGACAACACCTCCAAGACGCGCTACCTCTTCGAAATCAACAAGGGAAGCAACAAGTATCCCGATACGATCGACGTGAACTCGTCCATCGCTCGCGAGAGCCGCCGCGTTCCCTTCGAGAACATGGTCTATATCGCCGACGGCCCTTCCGACGTGCCTGCGTTCAGCATCCTGAACTACAATGGCGGCGCCACCTTCGCCGTCTATCCCAAGGGCAACGTCCGCGCGTTCAAGCAGGTCGACGCCCTTCGCAGGGACAACCGTGTGCAGATGTTCGGCGAGGCTGATTATTCGGAAGGCTCCCAGTCGTGGCTGTGGCTTGTCGAGAAGGCTCGCTCCATTGCGGATGCGATTGTCGAAAAGAAGAAGGCCGCCATCAGGAGCAGCGCGAGCAATCCGCCGACCCATTTGGGCGGTTAGCGCCTCGAAAGAGGGCGTTTTGTCCTTGTAAAGGGCGGCCCAATCCTACCTAAAGCTTCCTGTCTTGTTATATTTTGGCTCTCTAGGTTCCGTGGGGTGGAATTTCGGTACTTTCCGCAAGGAATCCCCCGGGACTCGGAAGCGCTCCATACTTTTGGAGGGCTTTTTAGGGATTTATAAGTTTTATTGGTTTTGCATTTACTTCTAGGAGTTTTATGGCAAATAAGTGTAAGCGTGGGATTTTGATTAGCAAGACACCTTACGAGAAGCGCATCGCTATCATGGAAGACGGCGACCTTGCGGAACTTGTCGTGGAGAGCGTCTCGTCTACTCGAGTCCTGGGCAATATTTACAAGGGAGTCGTCCAGAAGGTGCTCCCCGCCCTGAAGGCCGCGTTCATCGATATCGGCCTCGAGAAGGCCGGGTTCCTCCATCAGGACGACGCCATGGACAGGAACGAGTCGCTTCGCCGCGAATATGGCGACGATGACGACGAGGGCGGTTCTTCCAAGGAGGTCTCCATCGACGAGATCTTGAAGGAAGGCCAGGAAATCATGGTCCAGGTCGTGAAGGAACCGATTAGCACCAAGGGCGCCCGTCTGACGACGCACCTGAGCTTTGCGGGCCGCTTCCTGGTGTGCATGCCGGGGACGAACTTCATCGGCGTGACCAAGCAGCTGCGCGACCCGTCCAAGCGCCGCGAGTTCAAGAAGGTGGTCCGCCGCCTCAAGGGCCGCGACGTGGGCTACATCGTGCGTACCAACGGCCTGAACGAATCCGAATTCGAAATCAGCAAGCAGATGCGCGAACTCGAGAGCAAGTGGGAACAGACGAAGTACAACTTCGAGACCATGCCTGCCGAAACGTGCATCTACGAGGAATCCGATTCCATCGAGCAGACTGTTCGCGAATACTTCGGCGAGAACACGGACTACGTGTATATCGACAACCGCGACGAATACTTTGCCCTCCGTGATTACCTCAAGGTGCTTTCTCCGGACAAGCTCGACAAGGTGAAGCTCTGGAGCTCTAGCGAGAGCCTGTTCGAATACTTCAAGATCGAGAACGACTATGCGCGCTCCCTGCAGCGCCAGGTCCCGCTTCCGCGCGGTGGCAACCTCGTCATTGAACAGACCGAGGCGCTAGTTTCCATCGACGTGAACACCGGACCGAAGGTGCACGGCAAGGACCAGAGTAAGATCATCCTCGAAACAAACATCGACGCCTGCCACGAGATTGCGAAGCAGCTGCGCCTCCGCGATGTGGGCGGCCTCATCATCATCGACTTCATCGACATGGAGACCGATGCCGACCGCGAGGCGGTGTACCAGGAATTCCGCAAGGCTATCCGCCGCGACAAGGCTCCCATCAGCCCGGCTCCCATCAGCCAGTTCGGCCTCATGGAAGTGACCCGCAAGCGCGTCCGCGTGAACCTGATGACCGAGAAGACGGAACTCTGCCCTGTCTGCCATGGCGGTGGCCGTATCCCGACTCTCGAATCTACGCTCGGCATGATTGACCGCTGGCTCGCCCGCGCCCGTGCGAAGGGCAAGCTTCGCGAAGTGACCCTCGTGGTGAGCACGCCGCTTGTCGATGTGTTCTGCAAGGACCTCGGCCGCATGTTCCACTACCTGGAATACAAGCACGGCATGAAGATCAACCTCGTGGAAGACGATCATGCGCATACGAACCAGTTCTGGGTGTACGACAAGAACAACGAGGATATCACCGACCTGTACAACTTTGTATAGGATAATCCCCGGGTGATAAATTAAGGGCTTGCGGCAAGACCGCAAGCCCTTAATTTTCAATGAGAGAGAATATTATTTCTTGCGGGATTTCTTGGAAGATTTCGGAAGCATCGAGCCGAGGTCGATTTCGTTCTTGCCGCCGCGGCGCACGCCCCAGAGCAGGTCGCGCGTGATGTTCGATGCGGTCTTCTTGCCGACGATAATCTTCATGTGCAGGCGCGCGATGTAGACGCCCGTTCCCGCGAGGCGGCCGTTGTCCGAACGCATGTTCCAGGAGAGGAAGAGGTTGCCGTTGTTCACGAGGCATCCTTCTTCGCCGTAGACGGACTTGTCGGAGCACATGATGACGCCGGAGGACCCGCCCACGTAGTGGCCGAGGTGCGTGAAGTACTTTGTCTCGTACTGGAGCTTTACGTCGTCGGGTGAGACGAGGTTCAGGGTGCCGTCGCGGTACTGGTCGATATTGCTTGCCGTGATGGTGCCGTTCTTGATGGCCTCGATTACTTCGTCGCTCACGCCGTTTTTCTTGAGTTCCTTTTCGGTGATGGTCCCGTCGATGATATCCTGGAAGAGGCTCCCGATGTTCTTGTCGGCGGCGGACTTGATGTCGTAGACCGTGTCGCGGCTCGCCTCGATGCCGCTTTCCACGTATTCGTTGAAGAGCGCGAGGTCATCGCCTTTGAGCTTGGTCTTGTAGTTGTCGGCGGTGATGGTCCCTTCGAGAATCCCGTTGAACACTTCGTCGCTGAATCCGGTCACCTGGCTTTCCTTGATAAGCTCAATCAGCTGCGTGGTGGCTTCCTCGCGCGATATCTCCGTGACCGTGATGGTGGTGTCGTCCTTGCCCCCGTTCAGGAGTTCCGTGATGAGGGCGTCGAGTGCCGCAATCTCTTCGGCCGTCTGCGAGGAGATGAGTTCCGCGACATCGAAACCGATGAGGTGCCCATGGACGCCGAGAGAGTCGGAAACATACTTGGCGTCGACATCCTTGTTCGTGACGAGGAATGTTTGCGTCGTGGTCGTATCCTTGATAATCGGGTTGTCGGGATTGATTCCGCGGACATCGGGACCCGTGATTTCCATTTCCTGGTCGCCCGAGATTCTTACCTTCGGGGTGTACTTGTGCGGCTTGTTCTGGCTCATGTCTTCGGCGACATTGACGGTGGAGCCACCCACGCCGGGCACAAATCCGACGGAGTCTCCCACGGAGGGGACAATAGCGTCGTAGGTGGCCATGGAGAACAGGAGGTCCATCTTGCTCCGGTTGCTGCCGTTGTCGTATCCGATAGGCTTGTCCGGATCTACAACTTCGCCGGCGCGGACGCACACGTAGTTGAACATCTCCTTGTAGTAATCCTTGGTCTCGTCGGTGATGGCCTCGCTGAAGGTGAGGCTCAGCACGTGGCCGTTCTTCGTGATGCTCTTGACTGCCTGCGTGACAATCGGGTTCACGCCGTCTTCGAGCGGGTCCGCGTTGATGTGGAAGTTGTATTCCTTGCCGCCTTCGGTGTAGGTGAACCAGGTGTCGACGGCACCCGTGTAGACGTCGTCCTTGCCGCCGGTGAACACGAGCGAACTGAAGCCGCATGACTTGTAGGGCTCACAGGTCTCGCTGGAGACGATGGTGATTTCCGTATTGTTGTTGTGGGTCTTCCAGGCGCCTTTCTTCTGCACCGGGAATCCTTCGCCGAACGCGAACTTGAGCGAGTCGAGGCTGCTCTTGCCGCCGAGTTCCTTGTTGAACTTGATGCACACGCTGTCGCCCCGTCCGTCGCCGTTGCGGTCGAATATCTTGGCAGAGGTAATCCTCGGGATGGGCGGTTCCTTGAATATTAGGTTGCTCCATGTCGCCGCCGATGCCGCCGTTCCTTTGGCCTGCAAGGTCGCACCCGTAATGGGAGTGTTTGCGCGGACGTAGAAGGTCGCCCTTCCTGTAGAATCGAGAACGACCTTGCTGATGGGCTTGCCTTCTTCGTTGAGGATGCTCATCTGCGGGTCGGAGGAGGAGAGGCTGATGTTCTGGTTGTAGAGGGTGACTGTCGCCCACTCTTCCTCGAACATCACCTGCACCTTGTAGGTCTCGTAGGCCCATTCGCCAATCTGTAGCGTGTCGCCGAGAACCTGGGAGCCGAGCTCTTTCCAGTTTTCTGTCGCGAACACGAGCGTGGGAACCTTGTAGGGCGGAATGGTAATCCAGACTCCGGCCTTCTGTTCGGGATTGCTCTTGAGTGAAACTTCGAGATAGTAGTGGCCGGGGGCGAGCGCGTTGTTCTCCACGATGCGTGCGGAGTCGATGCTGAACTTGTCCCAGGTGTCCTCGATGTAGATGCCTTCGAACCACCACTCGCCGGTCTTGTCGAGCAGCACGCCCGCTTCGCCGAGGTTGCCGCCGGTGAGACGGTAGTTGGAGGGGCCTTCCACGGTATCGACCTGTGCGCCTTCGTTCATGTCGAAGTTGCAGGAGAGAGCGTCCTTCTTCACGATCTGCCACACGTCGTAGTTCTTGAGCAGTGGCGTCGAGCGCGTGTCGGTGAGGAATATGCTTGCGTCGGTGTGCAGGTCCATGGACGTGCGCATCATGAAGTTGGAAGAACCGGTGTGGCGTTCCACGTAGAAGATGTGGAACGGGTATTCCTGGCCCTCGACGAGCCCGAGCGTATCGAGGTTCACGGAGCCGCGCACCTGGCTGTGCTGTCCGCCGAGGTCGACCACCAGGCGCCTGTTGATGAACACCCACACGTCGTCGTCGCCGAAGAACTCGAATTCCTGGCCCTTCACGTATTCGAACTTCGCCTGCACCTTCATGGTGAAGCCGAAGTTGTGGTTCTTGCCGTCCTTGGCCTTGGTCCCCGTGTCGAAGAAGATGTTCTTTACGGTCTTCGCATCGTCAAGAAATTCAAAGTCGTCGAGCAGGAAGAACCCGCCTTCCTTGCTGCTGCCGTCCTTCTTGCCTTCCCAGAATCCCTTGTCGGTCAACTTGAGTTCCACGTCGCGGCAGGTGGCGTTCGTGTACTGCTTGCCGGCGGCGTCCTTGCCGATGACGAGGGGCTGGAACCAGTAGTCGAGGTGCTCGGTGAGGAGACAGTGCTCGGGGAAGTCGTGTGCGCGAACCGGTGCGCCGTTTGCGCCCAGCTGCTGTTCTACCATGCCCGACATGTAGCTTGTGTTGTGCTGGTCCTTCGCGTTGTTCTGGTAGTTGTTGTACGATCCGCTGCAGCCGCCGCTACCGAAGTCGTTGCTGATGGCGTAGATGGGGTCGTTGAAATAAACGTCCTTCGCGCCGTTCGCGTAGGGCTTGCTGTCCTTGCATTCTATTCCGTCGCATCCTTCACCGTGCAGCCAGTCGAACATCATCACCGAGAGGATCCTCACGGGGCACTCGCCCAGGCGGTTCGGATATGCCGCGTAGAGTTCGGGTGCGTCCACGGGGTTTGCGATAATCCACAGCGTGTCGCCTTTGGCCTTGAGCGTGTCGAGCGAAATCGGGGCCCCGACGGGGAGCGATCCGGACGGGACGATCTCGGGTCCGTCGGCAGTCACGTAGGTGTTGCCGATGGTCTGCTTGAAGGTCACCTCGAACCCGGAGGCGGGCGTGTCCTTCACCTTGGTCTCGAACCAGCCGCAGTAGTTCTTGACTGCGGTCATGATGGTTTCTGTTCCGTTGTAGATTAGGATAGCATTGGTATTGGACCAGTTCGGCATGAACCGGATTACCGTTGTTGAGCTGCGGCCACCCTCTGGCTGTGACATAGCGCACACTACCGCAAAAAGCGTCAACAATAAAACTCTAGTGATAGACTTGTACCACACGGTTGTTACTCCTTTAACATCCCATTAATAGACTATACCTTAAATATGCCTTATTGTAAACGAAAATGCAACCATATAATTGTTTACAACACAAGGAGATACACGAAAAATGGCCATTTTTCGTGTATCTTTGGTTAACAGAAATTTACAGTAGGGAAAAAAGGTTCCGTAATGCTACTTTTTCTTCTTTTCGTTCAGGATATCTCCCAGGTTGATGCCGTTGTTTCCTCCGCGGCGCACGCCCCACAGGAGGTCGCGCGTGATGTTCGTTGCGGTCTTCTTCCCGACGACGACTTTCAGGTGCAGGCGCGCAATGTAGGCGCCCGTTCCGACGAGCCGTCCGTCGTCGGCGCGCATGTTCCATGCGAGGAACAGGTTGCCCGGGTTCGCGAGGCATCCCGCGTCGCCATAGATTTCCTTGTCGGAGCAGAGGATGGATCCCGAGGATCCGCCCACGTAGTTGCCGAGGTGCGAGTAGTACTTGGTCTCGTAAACAAGCTTCACGTCGTCGGGCGTGACGAGCGAGAGCGTCCCGTCGCGGTAGCGGTCGATGTTGCTTGCGGTAATCGTCCCGTTCTTGATGGCCTCGATTACCTCTTCGCTCACGCCGTTCTTCTTCAGTTCTTTCGCGGAAATGGTCCCGTCGATAATGTCCTGGAACAGCGAACTGACATCCATGTCGGCCGCGGTCGTGATGTTCACGATGGTGTCTCGGCTCGCTTCGATTCCGCGCTGCACGTATTCTTCGAACAGCTGGAGGTCATCGCCTGTCAGTTTCTTCTTGTAGTTGCTGGCGTTGATCGTGGAATCCATGAACCCGGTGATGGCCTTGTCGCTAAAGCCGCTGATGGTGCTTGCCTGGATGGCCTCGATGAGCTGGGCGATGGATTCTTCCTTGGTAATCTCGAGCACAGTGTACGTGGTGTCGTCCTTGCCTCCGTTCAGCAGCGTTGAGATGAGGTTGTCGAGGCTCGCGATTTCTTCGGCGGTCTGGGTCGAGATGAGTTCGGCCACGTCGAAACCGACCAGGTGCCCCTGCACGCCGAGAGAATCGGAAACCTGTTTCGCGTCGGCATCCTTGTTGGTGATGAGCTTAGGCTGCGTGGTTGTCGGATCCTGCACGATGGGGTTGTCCGGCGAGAGCGGGAGCACGTCGGTTCCGGTAATCTGCATGTCCTGCTGTCCCGAGATGCGCACCATCGGGGTGTACTTGTGCGGTTTTACCCCGCTCATGTCTTCGGCGACATTCGTGGTGGAGCCTCCTACGCCGGGGACAAAGCCGACAGAGTCTCCTACGGAGGGAATCACCGCATCGTAGGTGGTCACGGTAAAGAGCAGGTCCATCGTGCTGCGGGAAGTCCCGTTGTCTATGCCCATGGGCTTTTCGGGATTGACCTGTTCGCCGCCACGCACGCAGACGTATCGGAACATGTCCTTGAAGTATTGCCTTGTCTCTTCGGTGATCGCCTCGCTGAAGGTGAGGCTCAGCACGTGGCCGTTCTTCGTGATGTTCTTGACGGCTTGCGTGACGATGGGGTTCACGCCGTCTTCGAGCGGGTCTGCCGCGATGTGGAAGTGGTAGCCCTTGCCGCCTTCGGTGTAGGTAAACCAGGTGTCGATGCTTCCGGTGTAGATATCTTCCTTGCCGCCGGTAAAGATGAGGGAACTGAATCCGCAGAGCTTGTAGGGTTCGCAGTTGTTGCTCGATACGATGGAAAGCTCGGTATTGTTGCTGGAGACCTTCCAGTTTTCTTTTGTCTGTACCGGGAAGCCTTCGCCGAATGCGAACTTGAGCGAGTCGAGGTTGTTCTTGCCGCCGAGCTCCTTGTTGAACTTGATGTGCAGGCTGTCGCCGCGCCCGTCGCCGTTGCGGTCAATGAATATCGCGCTGGAGATCCGCGGTATGGGAGGTTCCTTGAACACGAGGTCGGTCCATGTTGCCGCAGAAGATGCCGCCCCCTTCGCCTGTAGCGTCGCTCCCGTAACGGGTGCATTCGCGATGACGTAGAACGTGGCACGGCCCATGGAGTCGAGCACGACCTTGCTTATGGGCTTGCCGTTCTCGTCTACCGTCTTCATGTTTGGGTCGCTAGAAGAAAGGTTGATGTTCTGGTTGTAGATGGATACCTGCGCCCAGTCTTCCTCGAACATCACCTGCACCTTGTACATCTCGTATGCCCACTGGCCGATCTGTAGCGTGTCGCCCGAAATCTCCGATGAAAGGTTCTTCCATTCCTCGGTAGCGAACACGAGCGTGGGTACCTTGTACGGCGGGATGGTAATCCACACGCCGGTCTTCTGTTCGGGGTTGTTCTTGAGCGAGACCTCGAGGTAGTAGTGGCCCGGCGCAAGCCCGTTGTTCTCTACGATGCGTGCGGAATCGATGCTGAACTGGTACCAGTTGTTTTCGATGTAGATGCCCTCGAACCACATTCCCGCGGTATCGAGCATCACGCCCGCTTCACCGAGGTTGCCGCCGGTAAGGCGGTAGTTGGACGGGCCTTCCACGGTGTCGACGTCTGCAAGCTCGTTCGCGGAGAAGTCGCAACTGAGGGCGTCCTTCTTTACGATTTGCCATACGTCGTAGTTCTTGATATCCCGCGTGGAGCGCGTGTCGGTGAGGAATATGCTTGCCTCGGTGCGCAGGTCGATGGAGGTGCGCATCATGAAGTTCGACTGCGTCTGCTTGCGTTCGGCGTAGAAGATGTGGAACGGGTAGGTCTTGCCTTCGACAAGCCCGAGCGTGTCGAGGTCTACCGAGCCCGAAGCCTTGGTGTGCTGTCCGCCGATGTCGACCACCAGACGGTTGTTGATGAACACCCATACGTCGTCGTCACCGTTGAATTCGAAGTACTGGCCGGGCACGTATTCGAACTTCGCCTGGATTTTCATGGTGAAGCCGAAGTTGTGGAAGCCCTTGTTACCGTTGATGGAATCGTAATGCACGTTCTCGACCGTGCCGGCCTCGTCGAGCCAGCGGAAGTCGTCGAGGAAGAATAACCCGCCTTCCTTGCTGCCGTCGTCACGCTGGCCGAGCCAGAATCCGTCGTCGGTCAGTTCGAGTTCCAGGTCGCGGCATGTGGCGTTCGTGTATTTCTTGCCGTCTGCACCGGTGTTGATGACTTCGGGCAAAAACCAGTAGTCGAGGTGGGTCGCGTTCGTGCAGCTGGAGGGGAAGTCCCTTGCGCGGACCGGGACGCCGTTGCTGCCGAGCGTAGGCTCCACCATTCCCTTCGTGAGACCGCATCCGCTGTTGCCGAAGTCTTCGTTTGTGCCTTCGCCGTATTGGGGGACGCCGCGTGCCTCGTAGCCGTTTCGTCCGCCCCTGTTCGAGCCGTCGTACCAGTCGAACATCATCACCGAGAGCGTCTTGACCGGGCAGTCGCCCAGGCGGTTCGGGTATTTCGAGAACAGGTCAGGGGGTCCCGAGGGATTCCCGATAATCCATAGCGTGTCGTTCAGCGCGGCGACGCTGTCGAGGTTGATGGGAGTCCCGACGGGCTGCAGGTCGCGCGCCACCTTCTCCGGGCCTTCCGCGGTCACGTAAGTGTTTCCGATGGTCTGCTTGAACAAGACCTCGAAACCGCTTGCGGGGGCGTTCTTGACGGTCGCCTGGAACCAGCCGCAGTAGTTGTTGACTGCGGTCATGGGGGTCTCCGTGCCCTTGTAGTTCAAGATGGCGTTGGTGTTGGTCCAGTTCGGCATGAACCGGATAACGACAGTAGAACCGCCTGCGCCGGGTCCGGCGACAGACGATGACGACGCAACGTCGGCCGAGGAAGAACTCTTGTTCTTCCCGGGCTGTGACATGGCGCACATTGCCATGACAAGCGTCGACAAAATCACACGAGTGATAACCTTATACCACACAATAATCGCTCCTTATTACACATCCCAATCAAGTGGGGCGATACTATAAATATCGCTTATTTTGGGTAAAAATGCAACAGGAGGCAGGGTTCCAATTTAAAATAAGCGTGCAAAAAACGTGCATAAACAGCCTATTCATGTAAATAAAAGTTTACTGCGGGGCGAAGGGTGCCGTTTTTGGGACAGGTCCCCAATTTTTTCCGCGGTTAAAACCTACTTTTTACACGTTCAACAATCAGTTTTATTCCGGAGATATTCTATGAATCGAGTCTACCTGGTTGCTTCCGCAAATATGGAAGCCAAAGTCAAGGAAGTCGTCGACGCCGTTGCCGCCGCCGGCCTCAAGTCCGCCACCTACAAGCCCTGCGTGAACGGCGCCGAGGCAGTTGCCGAACTCAAGGAGCACAACTCCGCCGTGCTCATGGAAAAGATTGCCGCCGACTTCCTTAAGCAGGATTTCGATTCCGTGGATGCAGTCGTGGTGGAAGGCGCTGTTGGCATGAGCGACGTGATGGCCCAGAAGTTCAACGACACCCTCGCGACCGCGCTCGACGCGAAGATCTATTCCGATAGCGAGGATGCCGACCTGTTCTGCCCGTGCCGCCTGCTGCATTGCCCCAAGTGCCTTGCGAAGGACCTCGCCGCTGAACCTGCCGAACGCAAGACGAGCCAGGCGATGTTCCGTGCGGGCCTGCTCCTCAAGGCGTCCAAGGCGAAGAAGCGCATTGTGCTCCCCGAAGGTAGCGAACCGCGTACCGTGCAGGCAGCGAAGCTCGTAATCGACCGTGGTATCGCGGTTCCCGTGCTCGTGGGCAAGAAGGAAGAAATCCTGAAGGTCGCGAAGGAACAGGGCGTGCAGCTCCCGGCTGACATCGAAATTATTGAACCGAGTGCGGAACTCGCCGAAAAGTACGTTCCGACGCTCGTGGAACTCCGCAAGTCGAAGGGCATGACCGAAGACCAGGCCCGCGCGGCTCTTGCAGATAACGTAATGCTCGGCACCATGATGCTCAAGATGGGTGAAGTCGACGGCCTCGTTTCCGGTGCCATCCACTCTACCGCCGATACACTGCGCCCTGCCCTGCAGGTTATCAAGTGCGCCCCGGGCGTCAAGTCCGTGAGCTCCGTGTTCTTCATGTGCATGCCTGGCAAGACTTACATCTACGGCGACTGTGCCATCAACCTGAACCCCACCGCCGAGGAACTCGCGGGAATCGCCATGCAGTGCGACGACACCGCTAAGGCCTTCGGCCTTCCCAGCCGTGTCGCGATGCTCAGCTACAGCACCATGAACAGCGGCAAGGGCCCGGATGCGGACCTCGTGCGCGAAGCGACCAAGATTGTGAAGGAAGCCCGCCCCGAGATGCTCGTGGATGGCCCGCTCCAGTACGATGCGGCGACTGTGCCGAGCGTTGGGTCTCTCAAGGCCCCGGGCAGCACCGTCGCCGGTCACGCGACCGTGTTCGTGTTCCCGAGCCTCTCTGCGGGTAACATCGGCTACAAGGCCGTGCAGCGTAGCGCCCAGGGCACCATCGCCATCGGCCCCATGCTCCAGGGGCTCGCGAAGCCGGTGAACGACCTCAGCCGTGGCGCCCTCGTGGAAGACATTGTCTACACCATCGCCCTCACCGCCGTGCAGGCTGGTTAAGAGCTAGCGACCGCTCATCCTAGTGCAAAGCTTAAAAGCACCGCTTTGATGAAAACCCCGAAAGTTGGATACAACTTTCGGGGTTTTCATCACGTTTGCTACCGGCTTTTCTGTTGGGTAAATGGCTTTGGCGATCGTCTAGCGGATCTTGTTTATCAGGCCGGCTGCGGTTTCGATAAAGATGATGAATATGGAGATGAATATGAAGATGAAGGCACCGACTGCCATGAGGCCGAATTTTATGATAATGTTGAAGAAGGTGCCGGCAATGTCCGATTCCCTGCGGGTTTCGGTGTGACCGTCCATGAATGTGGTCTTTACGATATAGTCATCGGCAAAGAGCTTGGCTGCAAGTCCAGCGCCGAAGAACGTGCTTGCCAATGAAAAACCGACTTTGCGCACCCATTCGAGGATCTTGTTGCGGGTGCGGCTGCGCGTCATTTCGTAACCATAGGGGTAACCGGTCCAGATGTAGAGGCCGATGAGAACGGCAAGGAGGATGATGAAAACCAGGTAGGTTGTGGCGCTGGATTCTGAACTCTTGATGTATCGATTTTCATCCGCGATGACACTGGCTTTGATTTGCTGGAAGTTCATCGCGGCAATGCTGTCGAAAATGGCACGGCTCTGGTTCATGTCTTTTGTGTTGTATTCAATTTGCTTTTGGATTGCATTCTTGCTGGAGTCGGTGGTGGCCGTTTCAAGAGACTTATTGAGGGTCTTCAGGTTCTTTTCGCACTCGAGGTAGTTGTTTTTATACGAGGCCAGCTTGTTCGCTTTCCATTTGTTTGCAGAGACGAAGAGTTCAGTGTATTTGAAGTGCGTTCCGCTCTTTTCCCAAGAGATGGTGGTGTCGTTTTCGGTCCAGGCTTCGACTTTTGCGATAGTGTCTTTTGCTGTTTGGACCGAGTCCTGACTGCTGCTGCGTGCCCATAGGAAAAGAAGGGCCAAAAGGATGACGCCACAAATAAGGCTAAACTTCCATGTGCGATGACGGGCGTAGGACCACTGTACGATATCGTTTAGCTGGTCGAATTTTTCGACGAATGCCGGGTCTTGGGCGTTGTCGGCAGCAGCTTCGGCTTGTCCCAGAAGTTCTGCCATGCGGTCGGTCTCTTTCTTGTTGACCGGGTACATATTTTCTTCTGTTACAATGCCGCTTTCGCGTTCCTTGGCCTTGATAAGGGAAGAGGTGAAGGCGGCCTCATGGAGTAGTTCCATGGCTTTTTGGTTGATAGCGTTTCCTTCCATAATATGAGTCTCCTGGGGAAAAGTTGGAATTTCTGCTGTATAATAAATATAATTTAATTCTACCGCAATGAATACTTATGTTTTCAGTTATTTGACGCGTTCAGCGTCCGTGGCTGCGGCTCGGAAACAGGTCTGCAAGCAGTCTTGTTACACTTGTATTGTTCAAAAAAGAGATTATCGGTCTCCGGAGATGAAGGTCGTTGAACTTCGTCAACATGCAAACCTGTTGGGGGATAGCGACCGGACTCCTGGCTGGGATGGCCAGTTTAATTGACGCTTTGCCCTATTTCTTGTCGAGCTTGGCGTTAATCTTCTTCTTGAGCTCTTTCAGCTGCCAGCGGCCGCGCTTGTCTTCCATGAAATAGTTTGTCCGGATACCGCGGGAAAGACCGCGTTCGATAAGGTCGAGCGCGTCGGCATAGCGTTTCTGGTCAAAGCGAAGCTCTGCAAGGAAGAAGTAGTTGTACAAGTCTTTTGGGTCCTTTTCCAGCGCCATGGTCAGGTATTTGTCGGCGAGGTTCTTGTCGGGCCATGAAAGGACTAGCGGAATGTAGGGCAGTACGAAATGCGCGCGTCCGAGCACCTGGTAGTCCTCGGCAGCGGTCGCGACATCGCGGACCTTGGCGGCGACGCCGTCCTTTACGGCCTGCAGCGGATTCTTGTCGGCACCCCACATGGAAAGAGCGGATGCATAGATGTGTGCGATTTCCTTGTTTTTCGGGAACTTGCCGTAGGCATCCTCGCTGGCAGTCTTGAGCGAATCGAGCTTTCTCGCGCGCTTGCTCTTGTCGAAGGGCACGAACCGGAACGAGAAGAAAAGACTTTTCACGTAGCCTTCGGTGGCGGCTTCTTCGACCGAGGCGTCGCTGGTGGCCTTGTGATAGGCGTCGATCATGAGTTTCGCGTTATGCGCGTCGGCCTTGTCGCCCTTGGCTCGTTCCGCCCTGGCCGCATAGCACGAGTCCGCAAAACGGAGATCCTCGTTTGCGAACGCGGCACTGGCTGCCAATGCGAATACGAATAAAGTCTTGAAGCCGATTCCCATGGGGTCCTATACTTTCCAGGTTTGCAGGAGCTTGTTGACCTGCGCTATCCGCCCCTTCTCTTCGTCTGTACCGTGGTATGTCTTGAACAAAATATTGCGGTATTCCATGAGCGAGGTGCGGATGAGGAGTCTTTCTTCTTTTTTCAGCATGCGGTAAAGTTAATAAAAATACGTTTACTTGTTGCCTTTGCCCTTGCCGGAGAAATAGTCCTGCTGGCGTGTGGCGCCGAGAACGGCGTGCCATAGTGTTCCGTTCGGGTCAATTTTCTTCCTTTCGTTTACGGCGTATTCGATAGGCACGTGGCTGAACTGTTCGTTCATGCTGCCCACCACCATGTCGGTCTTGCCGGCCATGCCTGCGTGCACGGCGCTTTCAGCAAGTTGGAAGCAGAAAATGGCGTCGGTTCCTTTCGCGGGGATGCTTCTCACCATGTAGCTCGGGTCGAAATACTTGATGTTCACTTCCTTGCCGACCTTCTTGAAGTGTTCGTTGATTTTGCGCGTGAGGAACTCGCCGATGTCGTTCTTGAGGATGTTCCCGCTGGCGTCGCGGCGTTCTTCCTGGTCCTTGAATAGTTCCTGTCCGGCGCCCTCGGCGACAGCGATGACGGCGTGCGTCTTGCCGCTTGCGTAGCGGCTCTCGAGAGCCTTGAAGAGGCCTTCCAGCGTGAAGGGTACTTCGGGAATGAGGCAGAAGTTCACGACGGTCGTTGCAAGGGCGGCATAGGCGGCGATAAAGCCCGAGTCGCGGCCCATGAGCTTCACGAGACCGAGCCCGTTGAACGCCCCGTTCGCCTCGTTGTGAGCGCTCGTTATCACGTCGGTCGCGGAGAGCACGGCCGTTTCGAAACCGAACGTGCGGTCGATGAGATTCAGGTCGTTGTCGATGGTTTTCGGGATGCCGATAACCGAGATGGGCTGCCTGCGCTTCTTTACTTCTTCGGCAATGGCATGCGCCCCGCGAAGTGTTCCGTCGCCGCCGATGCAGAACAGAACGTTGATGTTGAGTCGCATCAGGGTGTCTACCATGATGGCGGGTTCCTGCGTGCCGCGGGAACTTCCGAGGATGGTGCCGCCGTCTTCCTGGATGGAGTCCACGACATCCGGGTTCAGGACGATGGGCGAGTATCCGTAGGCGGGGTTGAGTCCGCGGTAGCCGTAGGGAATGCCGAAGATGTTGCGGACGCCGTAGTCGAACCACAGCACCTGTACCAGGCCCTTGATGACATTGTTGAGGCCGGGGCAGAGGCCTCCGCAGGTGACGATTCCCGCGCGTGTCCAGGCGGGGTCATGGAAAATGGTCTCGCGCGGGCCGGCCGCTTCGAGCGAGGGAATGGCGATGCCTTTCTCGTAAAATTCATGGATGCGCTTTACATCCGTGGTGAGGCTAATGCGGTCTTCTTCCGAAACGAACTGTATGCCCTTCATGGGCGACCGAAGTGTCCCCTTGCCGACGGTCTCGATGGAGAGGTCGTACTGGTCCGGGTTCTGGAGAATGTCTTCCTGTGTCATTGCCTAATCCTTGTTGCGTTCTGAGGTTCCTTTAGCGGAACCTACCTTAAAATACAAAAAAAGGGCCTAGACGGATGCGGGCGGGAAGTGTATTTTCGTCCTCAATCCGGGCCCCGCGTTCTCGAGTTCGATGGTCATTCCCGAAAGTGCGCAGAGTTTTTTCACCATGGAAAGCCCGATGCCCGTGCCCTTGGTTTCGCGCGTCATCTCGTTTTCGACGCGGTAGAATTCCTGGAACACCTTTTTCATTTCGGAAGGCGGAATGCCGGGGCCGTAATCGCGCACGGCGAGGTACACGTGGTTCCCTTCCTTCTTGAGTTCGATGACGATCATCTTGTAGTCGGCATTCTTCGAGAACTTGAGCGAGTTGTCCACCAGGTTCATGAGAATCTGCATTACGGCATCGCGGTCCATCATGAGCGAGACTTCGCTTGCGCTTGTATCGCAGGTGACCGTAAGCGAGAACCCGTTCTTCTCCACGTTGCGCGTGTAGGTGGCGACGAAATCGTCGAGGACGGCCTTGGGCCTGTCTTGCCGCAGCTGTACGGTCCAGCGGTTTCCGTCGAGTTTGGACAAGTTAAGCACGTTCTGGATGAGCCTCGTGAGTCGTTCCGCTTCGCTTGCGATGAGGTTGTAGTACTTGTGCCGCTTTTCCTCGTTCGCCACCCACGAATTCTGCAGCAGCTCTGCGTACATCTTTATCGAGGTTAGCGGAGTCTTGAGCTCGTGGCTCACCGCCGAGATAAAGTCCTGCCTCTTCTGGGCGAGGTTGAGCTGGCTCTGGGTGAGCCGGTAAATCGAGACGAGGCCGCCCCCGAGCAACAGGAACATGATGCCGCCGATGAGGATGAGCAAGTTCCCGTTCGATATGACCTGGCCGTGGTCGCTGGATTTCTCGGCGTCCTGGTCGATATACATGGCGAGGGTGATGCCGTCAAGCGGTTCGGCAAGCGGTTCCTCGAACACCTTGAGGGTCTTGTTGTTCCTGTCGCCAAACGAGATGACCTGTTCACCCTTCTTGAAGAACCGGAGCGAGAGGTGGTTGTCGCTGTTCTCGTACTCGCTGATTTCGAGGCTTACGATGCTCTTCAGGTATTCGCGGATGTCGACGACGAAACCTTGTACGAAGTTTTCTTCGCCGCGCAGCACGTTCCTGTAGAAAACGATGTGGCGGCTGTCCAGTTCGACCTGGAACGATTCGATGGAGATGTCCATCGTGCCGACATAGGGGAATATGCGGTAGAGACCGGATGTATCCCTCTTGGCCGATTCAACGTTGAATGCGAACTGCTCCTGCTCGGACGTCCTTTCCACGCGCGTCTTCCGTCCCTTCTTGCGCTTGGAGAGGTCCACTTCGTTTGCGAGCTGGTCGAGCGCGCTCGAGTTCTTGAGTGAATCCTGCGCGGTCGCCTTTTTGTTCTTGATACCCATGTCGCGGACAATGAACTTGAGCTTGTTCTGGAGGGACTCGCGTACTTCGCGGTTTTCGAGCTGCACTTGGCCGAGCACACCTGCCGGCAGATAGGGCGTGCTGAAAACGCCGTCCGGGTCTATCTGGAAATGCCCGATCAATCCTGTGTACTGGCTACAGTAGTCGTTCTTTGTGGAGTCGTTGTCGCACGAAACTACGGGGTAGTTCAGGGCTAGGTCGGAATAGGTCGGCTGTTCGCCCGCCGAGATGGTCTTTGCGACCTTGATGAAGCGGTATTCCATGAACGACCGCTTGTTTTCGATGGAGAGGTCGTCCTTGATGCGGTTGTTCGCCATCTTCAGCACCTGGTTCGCGTGCATGGCCCACTCGGCCTTGGTGTCGTCCTGCATGTGCAGGTACGAGTCATAGAGGAGCCCCGCGATGGGCACCGCTATGACAACGAAGATGGCAACGAATATTGCAATTAAGCGGTTTTTGTGCATTCAGGCGTCGACCGCATCTGGTAACCTTCGCCGCGGAACGTGACCAGGAGCTTCGGGTGCGAGGGGTCGTCCTCGATCTTTTTGCGCAACTTGGTGATGTGGATATCCACGGTGCGCGTATCCACGGATTCGGCATTCTCGTAGCCCCAGACTTCACGGAGCAGCTCCGAGCGGGGCACTGCGTGGTCGCGGTTGTTCCAGAGGTATTCGAGGATTTCGATTTCCTTGCGGGTGAATGCGAGTTCTTCCTTGCCGCGCGTTCCTGCGTATTCGCGGAAGTTCACGCGGAGGTTGCCGGCGGCGAGCTTGCCTTCGTTTTCCAGCGACTGCCTGCTCCTGCGGAGTACCGCTTCGATGCGGGCGAGCAGCATGGGGACGGAGAACGGCTTCGGGATGTAGTCGTCGGCGCCGAACTTGAGGCCGTTGATGATGTCCTCGTCGGTGTTCTTTGCCGAGAGGATGATAATGGGGAGGCTTCTGTCTTTTTCGCGAATCTTGTCACAGACTTCGAAACCGTTCATTCCAGGGAGCATCACGTCGAGGAGGACTAGCCCGTATTGCCCGGAGAGGGCTTCGGAAAGGCCGCTTTCGCCATCGGTCACGTGCTTTACGTTGTAGCCGTTGAGTTCGCAGAGATCCACGAGACCTTCGGCAATTGCAATTTCGTCTTCAACAATGAGGATGCTTGTGCTGCTTGGATTGAGAGCCATCTTTGATTCCTTTGTATTCCTTCCTTAAAATTAAAGTGCAAAGCCGACGCCGACTTCAGCGGCCATCCTGCCCGGTTCGACTTCTTCGGGGAAGTCTCCGCCAAAGTAGTACTTGAAGTTTGCATATGCGGCGATCGGGATGATGGGGAGCTTGGCACGCACGCCAACGAGGATATGTCCGCCGATGCTAGTCTTGAGACCTTCTTCGAGGGCGGCATCCTGCAGGTTCTCGACCATGGCGTCAGAGACAGTCTTCATGATGTCGGCCTGGTCGGGCATCGCCATGGAAGTCGGGTCTGCGGATGGGTCGAGCAGCTTGGTCGGGTCGCTCATGATGTCGTTAACCTTCTTTTCCGCTTCGTCCTTGAAGGTGTCGATGAGGGTCTTGTAGGTGTCACCGACGACGCGCTTCGTGAACTTCTGGTTCAGGATGAACGTGTTCATGTAGTAGGTGAGACCGCCGCCGATGTAGGGGCGGATGATGGGGATGAACGTGATGGGGTAGGTAATGGAGATGTCGCCGTTCATCTGCACGAACTTCGGGTTCGCCTTGCCGAACGGGGTCCCGCCAAGTTCGATTTCGAGGTCAATCTGCTTGTAGTCTTCCAGCTTGTATTCTTCGCCGGAGCCCATGCCCATGGCGCTCTTGAGGGCGAGGCTCGGGTCGAGCATGAACAGCGATGCGTCGTAGGAGCCGAACTGGATGTTGAATGTCGCTTCCACGTCGATGATGGGGAGGATGTCCACCCACACCTTGAAGCCGAAACCGTGCATCATCTCGTTGAAACCACCGTGCCACAGCTTGACTTCGCCCGCATCGGAAACGTCGACGCTGTTGCCGAACCTGTCTGGGGTGGCCGAGAAACCGGTCATCTTCGTCCCGAAATTGGGGGTGTAGTGAGCACCGATGCCGATGATGGCAAAAGACTGTGTTGCAAGCAGGGCGCCTGCCGCAAGGACTGCTTTGAAGTTCATATAGACTCCTTGGATTGACTTTCAAACTTGAAACTAGAAAAAAAAATCAAAAAACGGACACTCGAATGTCCGAAAAAACAAGAAAATGGGCCAGAAGCCTTCTTTCCGAGTCCTTTTATCGGATAAATAGGATATTTATCACACTTTTCGTATCATTTTTCTCTGACAATGTGAAAAAAAGTATATATTACTATCTATTAAGATGCTAGGGTGACCCCTGATGCGGTTTGGCAGGGGTAGCCGGTGTATCGCAAGATGTTTGAAAGAAGGTGTGATATGCGAAATATCGCAAAATACATAATTCTCCTCGGTTGCCTGGTCGGCCTCTCGTTCGGGGCTCCATCGCGAACGGAGACCAAGCGCGACGCTTCCCGTGCGTATGACGAATTGGATGGGGTGGAAAGGCCCGCCCCGAAGACGGCTCCCGCACAGAGGACCCAGCAGCAGGCGGTGGCTCCGGCATCGGCCCAGAGGCCGGTTTCGCAGTCGAATTCCTCCTATGCGGGGGACTTCCACATGCCTACAATTCTCGTCGTCCCGGCCCAGAAGGCAAAGGGCATGAGTGATTTGCAGGCTTTCCAGAGCAACCCCAACAACCGCATGGCGACCGAAGCCATCAACAGCTATTTGACACAGCGCCAGTACGAAGTCAAGTCCCTGCAGGGCCAGGAGACATTGAACGAGGTCATCCAGATGCAGCAGGATATCGCCGAGACGGACGAGGACCTCTCCTATCTTGCAAGTCTTGCTCTCGGTGCCGATATCTACGTCAAGTTTGCGGCATCCATCGAAAAGGGAGTCGTGCTGATTGAGCTGAGCGCCTACGAGGCCGCGACCGCGCGCCTTCTGGGAAGCCAGACGAGCCAGGCCATGGTTTCGGGAAATTCCCGTGGCGAAATTGCTGACGCAGTCTTTGCCGCCGCTACACGCGCCATGCCTGGCCTCGAGAAGAAAATCAAGGGTTACTGGGAAGTGGACCGTAAGAACGGCGTGCAGTACAAGGTCATCATGAAACTCCAGGGAGAGTTCGATGAACAGCGTGTCGAGGATATCCAGGATGACGTAGATCAGCTCCTGAAGAAGGCTTTCAAGCGTGTTAGCGTGAACGTGATGACATCGAAGACTATCGACCTGACCGTATTCGCGGACATGAACAAGTTCGCCGATTCGCAGGAAGTCTACAGCTACGTCCGTCGCGGCATGAAGGGTTCGGTGACAGTCAAGAAAATCAACATCACCAAGAAACTTATTCTTATCGAGTTGAAGTAAGATGAACATCAAGAAAATTGCGATTTTGCTGTTGTCGTTCTCTGTTGCTGCTTTTGCTGGCAAGGTCATTACCTATACGGCATCTTCTGCCGTATCGCAGGAAGAAGCGAATAATACTGCGATGGCCGGTGTCGCAAAGCAGGTTTCATCGACGGTCAAGACCGATGACAAGCTCTATACGGAGGATGTGTCCGCTGGAGGCAAGGAGAAGATTTCGCAGACCTATACGTCCAACAAGAACGTGAAGACCGATGTCGACCTCAAGTGGATCAAGGTGACTCCGCTCCCGAAGGAAGGCAAGCGCTTCCGCGCGACGGCCACGCTCGATATCGACGAGATGACGAACAACATCCGCCTGCAGATGGCGACGGCAAAAGAAAAGCTCGAGAAGTTTGAAGCTGCCGGCCGCGCCGCCCTGGACGCTTCCCGCTATGACGAGGCTGCGCGCAACCTCGCCGCGGCAGAGGCTCTCCTGCAGCCGTATGCGCAGTTGAAGGCTGAACTTGCCAAGGTCTTTACCCTGAATGAATCGTTCAACCTGAAGCACAATCTTCCCGGTCTCAAGGCCGCTATCGCATCGCGCCTCGCGAACATCAGCGTGCAATCCGTACCGGCGCGCCTGGTTATCGACAAGGATATCATCACCGACTTGAACGTGACGGTTACGGATGCGAATGGAATCGTGACGGATTTCCCGCTGAAGGCCGTGCAAAATGGCAAGACGCTCGCCGAACGTCGCACCCAGGATCAGGGCGTTGCCGTGTTCACGATCCAGAATGTGGAATTCGGTGCTGGCCAACATACCTTGACCCTGGTTCCCAACTTCCCGAAAGATATCTTGAAGGCGGCCGGGATGGCCCAGGGCTTTGTGGTCCAGTACGAGGTTAAGCTGCCGGCATGCAATGTGCGCCTTGACTGCAAGGGCAATGCAGACGGATGCAAGGCGCTTACCGACCAGATGGCCAAGCAATCCATCTTCGTCGGAAACGATTCCCGCTACCCGCTCCTCGCCGCGGAGGTAAAGTCGACTCCCAAGAGTTCCCTGAACCAGCTCCTGTCATTTGATGTCGCCATCTCCGTTTCCGGTGACAGGGTCAGCTTCTCGAAGAGTTCCAAGGGTGTCGGGAAGACGGAAAGCGAAGCCGTTTCCAAGGCTATCGGCAAACTCAAGTTCAAGGAACTGGAACAGCAGGTCAAGGCTACCTGCGGAAAGTAAAACGAGAAACTTCGGCAAGCGTGAGCTTGCCTCGCGCATACACATGCGTAAGCGATGAAAAAAAATTTTGGCATGCAAGAGCTTGCCTCGTATATACAATAAAGGACGCCATCCGGCGTCCTTTGCAGTTTCTTCGTGTGCACCCGCGGTGCTTTGACGATTACTTCTTTTTCTTCTTGCCGCTAGCGTCGAGCGTAATCTTGACGGTTTCTTCACCCTTCACGGTCACGAGCATTTCGGCGGACTTGCGGTTGGAGCATTCTGCGCGCACGAGGTGGTCGCCTGCGTCGAGGTTGTGGATGGTGAGAGCTGCGCCGTCGGTCTTGTCGGAGTTTTCGCCGTCGACATAGATAAGGCACTTGCCCGGAATGGTCGTCACTTCGATGTGGCCCTTCGGGATCTTGGTGCCGTAGTCGAAGGTGTTGCGCTTGTCCTTGCCCGGCCACACGTTCACGCGCTGGTTCACCAGTTCGTAGCCCTGGTCGATGACGATGAGGGTCTGGCGACCGGACTGCACCTGCATGTTCTCGATGGGGCTCTTGCCGAGGAGTTCGTTACCCAGGTACACTTCGCTGTTGGGCGGGTTCGTGATGATGGTAACGGTTGCGGGCTTTCCGCGGGGAGGCGGGTCGTCGTCTGCGACAGCGGCCGAGACAAGGAATGCCACCAAAAGGGCGAGGATGTAAAGTTTCTTCATTAGTGTTACTCCTATTTACGTTTACCCCTAAAATATAAAGTTTTCCTTGAAGTGGGAAGAGTTTTATAATATTTTGTAGGTAAAATTCTTTTAAGAGACACCCAAAAGCCAATTTTTATGAAAGCCCTATACCAGAAAATCCGCATTCTGAGCGGCAAGAACTACGGCCTGTACAAGAGCCTCGCTGAAAAACCATGGGATTTTGGCGACTTTGTGCTGGAATTTATCCATGTGCAGGGAGATCCGTATGCGCCGCCTTCGAGGGTTATTCTCAAAGCGGCTCTTTCGACGCTCGGGTATGCGTCGGAATGGGGCGGTAGCTTTGAACGCAGGCTCGCGCTGAGCGATTTTCTATACCGTAAACTGGGACGCCTGGTGCAGGAAAGGTTCCCCGGGAAAGATGCCGCGGTCCTGTTCGATTCTGCCGGACCCGAGATGTTGGTGCGGAATAGCCTTTGGATAGACAATGGCGAAATTCGTGTGTGCTTGCAGGTGAGGCTCCCGGGCGAGGGCCGCAAGATTCAGGCGGAACCTGCGGCGGAAATCTTGACGATGGTCCTGCCTGACCTTGTGTCGGCGGGGCTGTATTTCAGCAAGGCGGACGAACCCCAGATGCTGGAACACTACCGTGTGCTTGCCGAACGCAAGGAAATTCTGGAGCAGCTCGATACTCGCGGGCTTTGCGCGTTCGTGCCCGACGGGGCGGTTCTTCCGAGGGCTTCGGGCCTGAGCGAAATGCCTCTAGAGGGAGCCGTGCCGTTTGCCTCGCCTGCGGAGATGGCTGTGACTCTGGATGTTTGCGGACGCAAAATTCGCGGCATGGGAATCCCCAAGGGAATTTCGGTTATTACCGGCGGCGCGTTCCACGGGAAATCCACGTTGTTGCAGGCCTTGACGCGGGCGGTGTACCCGCATGTGCCGGGTGACGGTCGCGAGGGAATCGTGGTTGACGAGACTGCGCTCCGTGTGGGTGTGGAAGACGGGCGCAGCGTTCGCGGTACGGACCTCTCGATGTTTGTCCGCGACTTGCCGGGTGGCATCAGCACGAAGGATTTCAATACGCTGTCGGCCTCGGGTTCCACGAGCGAGGCGGCGAACCTTCTCGAAGCCATGGAGGCGGGTGCAAGAACATTCTTCATCGACGAGGATTCCTCTGCGGTGAACTTCTTGATTCGCGACATGCGCGTACGCAAACTGCTGGGCGACGAGCGCGAGCCGCTTATCCCGCTGACCGACCGCATTCGCGAGCTCGCTTCTGCGGGCATGAACTTTATTCTTGTCGCGGGCGCCTGCGGTGACTATCTTGACCTTGCAGACAACATAATTGTAATGGCAAATTACAGGGCGGAGTGCGCCAGGTTCAATGAAGCCGCGGCTGCTCTGGTGCCCGCCGGGATGCCGGTGAAGCGCCCCTTTGTTGCCTACATGCAGCCCCTTCAGAAATTTGTACGTCCGGCCTCTGCCGTGGAACGCCAGGTGAAGGTGAAGCTTGTGGGCGATACGCTTTTGCAGATAGGCTTCCTTGTGGCCGACACATCGAGACTTGTGACGCTGGTAGATAAACAGCAACGTTTCGGTGCCGGTTTCATGCTTTTGAACATGCTCCAGAATGCCGCGAGCAATGCCGAGGGAGACTCGCCTGTCGATTCTGTCGCAGGTGCGGCGCAGAAACTTTGCGACACGATTTGCAATGTCGGGTTTCGCAACTTGCCGCAAGGCATGAGCCGCGAGATGAGCCTGTCCCGTGCCGTCGATATCGCCTGCGTGGCGTTCCGACTGACCGCTGCAAAACGCTGACGAATTACATTCATAATCTGCAACGTTGATATATATTCTAATAGAGTCTTCGAGTTGTTTTCGGGGCCTCCTATTAGTTTTTCGGTAAGGTGTGATCATGTCCAGAGGAGAAAAGCTTTGTTTAGTTCTATTTAGCCTTGTGCTGCTTGCACAGGTGGCTTATGCTGCCGATTCAAGTTTGGAAAAGGCCAAGCGCGATGCCATTTACGGGTATTCCTCGGAAAGGGCTGTCGAGGAACTGGAACGCCTCGCGCCGCCTGCCGGTTTTGTTCTCCTTTCTTATGAAGAGGAATTCCTCCTGTACAGCAGGGCGATCCAGGATGCCGATGCCATAGACAAGCCGAAGTATTGGGAGCATATAGATTTTCTGCTCGCGAAACACGATTCCATTGTGGCGGTCCGCGAAAAACTGCAGGTTGTTGGTGGGGAATGTCTGCTCGAAAAGCGTCATCTGGCCATCAACGTGAACCATCGCGATTTACGGTTTGCCATGGCGGTGAGGGATGTCCCGCGCGAGACGCGCGAATTTTACGGCATATACCTGGAACGCCTCGCGCTGAACTATGGCGGTGGCGAACCGATGGACTATAGCAATTCTATTGCGGAGTGGAATGAATTTCGCAAACGCTATCCCGGTAGCCCTTACCTTGGTTGGGTGCCTCCAGCAAGCCCCGAGACGGCGAAGGCTGCCGAGGATCAGCATCTGTCCGTGGCTCCCAAGTGGATGCACTGGACGCTGCTTGGCGGGTATTCCTATGCGATGTATTCAGGAGGATTGGAAAAAATACTGGAGCCTTCGACCGGGTTCAACATCATGGCCGAATGGCAGATGTCGCGCATCCTGTTCCTGCTCCAGGTTGGTTCTATTTCCGGTGACGACTTCAGTCATTTTTCCATGGCGCTGTCTGGCGGTTTTGCCTTCATGGAATGGAAATATTTCTCGGCGGATGTGATATTCGGGATGGTCGGTGAAGATTTGAAAATGAAAGATGTAGACGATATCCCGTCGTCAAAAACTATGCTCGTTGGCGTGCAGGTCGATGGCTTCATTCCCGTGACGAATGTCCTTGATATCGATATCCGGGCGCAGTTCTCCTTGCGCTATTCCTCCTTCGAGATCGACGGTCGCAACAAGGGCGGCCTGGTCGAGGTGTTGAATCTTTCTGCCGGGGTCCATTTCGGTGCGCCCAAAAGGAGTGGACGATGAAAAAGTTTACTGCTCCTTTGTTTGTGATTATGTTGTTCTTAATGACGTGTGTGCTGAGTGGCTGTACCACGGTAATGAAACTCGCCGTTGACTGGATGAACTACACGCAAGATTCCTACTATAGGGACCATGTGCCGGCTGGCGGCTGGGTGGATCCCGAATGGGACGGAGTCCCGCGCAGTGTTACGGTATTGTATTCCGAGCCTATGTTCGACGGGTATTCGTCGTTCAAAAAAGAGTGGCCTGAATACGGCGGCAATTTCAGCGGCTGGTTCAAGCAGCAGATGGATTATGCCGCGGCGACGCTTAGCGTCCGTGCGGAAGTAATGAGCGTCGATGATTCTGCGTTTGCGCTGGAACGGCGCGCCCAGTGGCATCGCTATGGCGCAGATGCGGATTCGGTCGAGGTGCCGGTGCTTCGCGAAAAATACAGGGATGACGTGGAAGAAGTCGCGGTGGTGATATCGCCAGTCGTCATTGTTGCAAGCGAACGTGCTGATACAACGGGTGTAAAAACGGTGAAGGCCCAGTATTCCATTACCGATGTCAAGCGCGGCAAGGTTCTTGCGTACGGCAAGGTGGACGTCCGGGGTGAAATGGGACGTACGGCGAACGTTAGTTTGTCTGAAAAACTCCTGCATCTGGTTGTGAAAGGTTCTCCGTTGGAGCAAGTTCGTTTGTCTCCCATGGAAAACAACGGCGAAAGGCCGCAAAAAAGGAGCGTCTGGAAGGAGTAGGGGCTTTTTTTCGTGGTGTGCGGTTGTTTTTTTGCGCTTTCGACTCCCTTGAAACGGTCTTGTACACTAGATTTTTGTGAATTATTTGTTGATAGAGGGTTTTTAAACTGGTTTTTACCCGTTTTTTCAAAAAAAGTGAAAA
>DJXN01000014.1:251368-317170 GCA_002449765.1 Fibrobacter sp. UBA7003 | reverse complement strand
TGTCCAACTTTCGGGGTTCACATCACAATCCGGCGGGGCTTTTTGCTTTTGTCATGTTCCGGGGCTATGTTCTCAGAACATGCCTTCATGTTCCAAAATGCCAAATTTTTTAGAATTTAGCCAAAAGTGGTAAAATTTGGCTAAAATCGCCATGTTTATGTCCTAAATGCGGAAAAAGTAGGTATATTTGTACACATGAAGGAAATCGTTGAATACACGGATTATCGCAAGTATATCCTGGACTACTATGAAGAGCGCAAGCGCAGCTCCGTCTTTTCGTGGCAGAAGTTCGCCCAGGATGCCGGATTTTCGTCGGCGGTGTTTCTGAAATATGTTTGTGAGGGGAAAAAGAACCTGAGTGTCGGATCCGCGGGTTCTGTCGCGAGCGCCATGGGGCTCGCCGGTTACGAACAGACCTACTTTGTGCTGATGGTCTCGTATGCGCATGCGAAAAGCGACAAGGCGAAACGTGCCGCGTTCGAGGAACGCTGTGCGCTCGCGAAGGCGCACAAGATGCGTGTGCTGGGCAACGACGAGTTCGACTATTTCAAGTCGTGGAAGAATCCGGTGCTGCGCGAGCTCGCCCCGCATATGCCGGGTGCCAAGCCTCTCGAGATGGCGCGCGCCTGCAGCCCCTCGATTACCGCGGCCGAGGTGACCGAGACGCTGAACTTTTTGGTAAGGATGAAGCTCCTGAAGAAGGACAGGGACGGAAACTACCACCAGACGGACAAGACGATTACGATGGGCGACATGGACGTGGTGCCCGTGGCGGCCCGCGAACTGCAACGCCAGATGGGGGAATTCGCAATCAAGGCTATCGACCTGCCGCTTTCCGAACGCACCATGTCCGGGTTCGTGCTCGGCCTTACGGAACGCTCTTACGAACGTATCCGCAAGGAGATGGCGGACTTTTACCGCCGCGTCGTGGCGATTGCGACCGAAGAGGACGAGACGGAACGCGTGTACCGCATGAACATGCAACTTTTCCCGCTGAGCAAGCGGATTGAAACCAAGAAAGATTTGAAAAATAAAAAGGGGTAAAGGAAATGAAAGGAGCGATGAACAGGAATTTTGGGACTCGGTTTATTCCGGCCTGTGCGCTTGCCGCCATGGCTGTCTTGACGGCGTGTTCCGACAAGCAGGATGTCGCGGGCGGCGCCTCGGGAGACATGGGCATTGTTGCGAAGGATATCGCGGGCGAAGCGCTGAAGGGCCCGTTCGTGAAGGGTTCCGCCGTGACCGTGCAGGGAATTGACTGCAAGACGATGAAGTTCTCGGACGAGGTCTTTGAAGGCAAGGTCAAGAGCGACAAGGGCGACTTTGCGTTTGACGACGTGACGCTTTCCTCTACGTGCGCAGTGTTCGAAGCGACGGGCAAGTACCGCAGCGAAATTACCGGCAAGGAGTCGGCGGGCGAGATTACGCTCCATGCGCTGACCGATTTGAAGGATCGCAAGAATGTGAATGTCAACTTGCTCACCGAACTGGAATACGAACGCCTGATGTACCTCGTGACCGAAAAGGGCAAGAAGTTCGCGGAAGCAAAGGAACAGGCCGAAAAGGAAGTGCTCGCGGCGTTCGACATCGCGGGCAGTTTCGAGGCGTTCGAGAACCTGAACATCTTCGAGTCGGGCGACGAGAATGCGGCGCTGCTTGCCGTGAGCGTGATGATGCAGGCCGAAACGGATGACGCGGGGCTTGCAAAACGCGTGGAAAAGTTCGTGGACTCGTTCGCAGAAAGCGGCAAGTGGAAAGATTCCGACACGAAGAAAGCGATTTCGGAATGGGCGGTCGAGGCCACGGCAAATGGCAAACTCGACTCTATCCGCAAGAATGTGGAAGCGTGGAACGACGGCGACAAAGTTGCCGCATTCGAGAAGTTCATCGAAGCCTACGCGGACGGCGACAGCGTTGTTCTGAGCAGCAGTTCTTTCCGGTCGTCATCCTCGACACTGGTCGAGGATCTGTCGAGCAGTTCTGCAAAGGAGACGGGCAGTGAATATGATGCCGCTACAAATACGCTCAAGGACCTGCGCGACGGTCAGGTTTACAAGACCGTGAAAATCGGCAATCAGGTATGGATGGCGGAGAATTTGAACTACAAAACAGACAGTAGTTTCTGCTACAACGATTCCGCCGAATATTGTGCAAAGTATGGCCGTCTCTACACTTGGACTGCGGCGATGGATGCATGCCCTGATGGCTGGCGTCTGCCCGGCGAAACGGATTTCAAGAGTTTGGTCAAGGTCGTGGGTGACGAAAAAGATGCTGGCACTAAACTGAAGTCTACCAGCGGCTGGAGTGACAAGGATGGTAAAAGTGGCAACGGCACTGACGCTTTCGGGTTCTCGGCGCTGCCTGCAGGCATGGGCAACGTAGGTATCTACAGTGGCGAGGATTACACTACGTATTTCTGGGGTTCTACGGAGTGCGGTAGCGAAGGCGTTCCGGAGACCGGTGACGGCTGCGCGTCCACGATGAGCATGGACTATGACGATGTTGACGTGAGCTTGAAGTCATACGCCGCTAAGGACCTCTGGTTATCTGTCCGTTGCGTGAAGGGGGAAGCTGTTGGCGCATCGTCATCCTCGACGGAGCCTGCCCTGAGCTCAGCCGGAGAGATTGAGGATCTGTCCAGTAGCAGTTCCTCCAGCGATAATACGACAAGCTCGTGCGCTGGGGTTGAATCTTCGAGTTCGGCAACTAGTTCTTCTGCGAGTGATTTGGTTAGTAGCGGTGAAGAATCCAGTAGTAGTGTTGGTGAATTTGACTGGAGCATTCCAAAGGAAGCGTACTTGAATCCGGACATCAGTTATGGCGAGATTACTGATGCTCGTGACGGACAGGTGTATAAGACTGTGAAAATCGGTAATCAGACATGGATGGCCGAGAATCTGAATTATGCTGATAGTGTCAAGACGCCGAGCCTTTTGGGACACAGTTGGTGCCATGACAATGATCCAAAAAAATGTAAAGTAGCGGGACGCCTTTATGATTGGGCTGCTGCTATCGACACGGAAAAACTTTATGACGATGGCGATGGAATAGATTGCGGCATTGGCGCATATTGCGAAGTTCCGGATAATACGCAGGGGATTTGCCCTGATGGTTGGCATTTGCCGAAAAGTGCCGAATGGAAAACTTTGCTTGCTGCTGCGGGAACTAAAAATCTCAAGTCGCAATGGGGATGGCTTGATGATGAAGCCGGTACCGATTCTGTTGGCTTCTCCGCAGTGGCATATGGCTATAGAAAAGAAAGTACCGGTTTAAACAGGGACGTTGGTGAAGAAGCATATTTCTGGAGCGCAACTGACTATAGTGAGGTGCATGCTTATTCTTATAGAATGAGCCGTGGAGTAAAATCAGATTATAAAGATTATGGCTTTAGCATCCGTTGTGTCAAGAACGAGGCTGGGGTGATATCCTCGTCAAGTTCTATTGCTTCTTCGTCTTCGGTTATGCTTGCCGCTCTTTGCAAGACCGAAACTGAAGATAATTGCGAGTACGGCACGCTGACGGATTCCCGTGATGGCCGAACCTACAAAACGGTGGTAATCGGTGCGCAGACATGGATGGCGGAAAACCTTAATTTTGAAACCGATGACAGTGAGTGCTATGATAACGATGCTAGTAACTGCGAAAAATATGGCCGTCTGTATTCATGGGGAACGGCGATGGATGGCGCAGGAGCTTTCAGTGAAAATGGCAAGGGATGTGGAAATGCCAATACATGTCTTGAAACTTTCCCGGTACGGGGCATTTGCCCCAGTGGCTGGCATCTGCCGGATAAATATGAATGGGAAACGTTGTTTATCGCGGCGAGAGGCTATACGAGGGCGGGCAAGATTCTCAAGTCACAGAGCGGTTGGGGTGACGGTGGAAATGGATCGGATGCTGTCGGCTTCTCGGTGTTGTTTGATGGCTTAGGAGCCAGTGTAGATGATTCAAGGGTTCATTTTTGGACTTCTACAGAAACCAGTGGCGAAGTTGCTTATTGGATTGGGTTCCGTGGTGTGAATGACTATGTGACAAATTTGGAATTTGACAAGGATAATTTCGTATACGTCCGGTGTTTGAAGGATGAATAAGCCGTGCGCAGCAGTCTGCACTACGAAGTAGTGCCAAGATTGGCAAGCCGTTTGTCAAGAGGAGGAAGAAACCCCGCCAGCGATGGCGGGGTTTTCCTGTATTCTGGGGATACGTTGCTTGTATTCCAAAATGCTAAAATTTGTTAAAATGGCAAAAAATGGTAAAATTTGATCAAAAACGCTAATTTTGTATCCCATAAGTGGAAATGAAAACCTATATTTATTCTCATGAAGGATATCGTCGAATATACGGACTACCGCAAGTTCATCCAGGACTACTACGATGAACGCAAGCGCAGTTCGGCCTTTACGTGGCGCGAGTTTGCGCGCGATGCCGGGTTCACGTCGCCGGTTTACCTGAAATATGTGTGCGAAGGCAAGAAGAACCTGAGCATCGGCGTGGCGGGCTCGGTCGCGAACGCCATGGGGCTTGCAGGTTTCGAGAGCACTTACTTTGTACTGATGGTCTCGTATGCGCATGCCAAGAGCGATGTAGCGAAACGGGCTGCTTTCGAGGAACGCTGCGCATTGGCGCGGGCGCACAAGGTGCGCGTGCTCGGGAGCGAGGAATTCGATTATTTCAAGTCGTGGAAAAATCCGGTAATCCGCGAGCTGGCGGTGCAGATGCCAGGAGCGAAACCGCTCGAGATTGCGCATGCCTGCAAGCCGAAGATTTCGGCGACGGAGGTTTCCGAGACGCTCGACTTTCTGGTGAAGGCGAAGCTTTTGAAGAAGGGCAAAAACGGCGTTTACCACCAGACGGAAAAGTCCGTGTCGATGGTCTCCGTGGATGCGGTGCCGGTGGCTGCCCGCGATATGCAGCGGCAGATGGGGGAGCTTGCGGTGAAGGCCTTGGACCTGCCGCTTTCGGAACGCGACATGTCGGGAGTTACGATCGGGCTTACGCGCCAGGCGTATGAAAAAATCAGGAAGGAGATCGCGGAATTCCGCCGCCGCATCGTGGCGATTGCAACAGAAGACGACGAGACCGAACAGGTTTACCGTATGAACTTGCAGTTGTTCCCGTTGAGCGAACGCCTGGAAAAAAAGATTTAAAAACAAGGGAGTAGGACGAGATGAAAAGTAACCTGAGTGATATGTTTCGCAGTGGCGTTGTTTGGATAATGCCGCTGGCAATGGCGTCGATTGTCGCAACGGCGTGTTCTGACGATGACAGCGGTTTTGCGGGCGGCTCTACGGAGGATACCGGCATTGTCGCCAATCTGGACGTGGCGGGCGTTTCGCAGAAGGGCCCGTTCGTGAAGGGCGCTACGGTGACGGTGCAGGGAATCGACTGCAAGACGCTCAAGTTCACGGACGAGGTGTTTGAGGGCAAGGTCAAGAGCGACAAGGGCGACTTTACTGTCGAGGATGTGTCGCTCAAGTCCACGTGTGCGCTGTTCGAGGTGACGGGTGAATACCGCAGCGAAATTACCGGCAAGAAGTCCTCGGAGGAGTTGACGCTCCATGCATTGACGAACTTGAAGGACCGCAAGAACGTGAACATCAATGTGCTTACCGAACTGGAATACGAACGCCTGATGTTCCTCGTGACGGAAAAGGGCAAGAAATTTGCAGACGCGAAGGCGCGGGCCGAAAAGGAAGTGCTTGCGGCATTCGACATCAAGGGCGACTTCGTGGAGTTCGAAAACCTGAATATCTTCGAGTCGGGCGACGAGAACGCGGCGCTGCTTGCCGTGAGCGTGATGATGCAGGCGGAAACGGATGACGCGGGACTTGTTACGCGTATGGAAAAGTTCGTAGAATCGTTCGCGGAAACCGGCAAGTGGAAAGATTCCGGCACGAAAAAAACGATTTCGGAATGGGCGGTCGAGGCTACGGCAAATGGCGGGCTCGATTCCATCCGCAAGAATGTGGAAGCCTGGGACCTCGGGGATACCGTGCCCGCATTCGAGAAGTTCATCGAAGCCTACGCGGACGGCGACAGCGTTGTCTTAATCGTCACACCGAAGTCGAGCAGTAGTAAAAACGGTGATGCCGGCACATCGGCCGGCATGACATCCAGCAGTTCTTCCCATGACACGACGTACAATGCCGAAAAGAATACCCTGACGGATACCCGCGACGGCCAGGTTTACAGGACCGTAACAATCGGTGATCAGGTGTGGATGGCGGAAAACCTGAACTTTGAAACGGATTCCAGTTACTGCTATAATGATTCTGCTGAATACTGTGCAAAGTATGGTCGCCTTTATGAATGGAGTGCGGCAATGGATGCATGCCCTAGCGGCTGGCACCTGCCTGATACTGCGGAATGGAGAATGCTGCTCGCTGCGGTTGGTGGGGATTCGATTGCAGGCATGAAACTCAAGTCTACGAGTGGCTGGAATAGTAACGGCAATGGTACGGATGATTTCGGCTTCACTGTGTTGCCCGCTGGTGGCTGGGGGAGCAAGGACTTTGTGGGCGAGGCTGCTGTCTTCTGGACTTCTGAATGGTACGAAGGGTACGATGATTATGCGTATGGTATAAGATTGTACACGGATACCATTGTACGCAAGTTCTACAGTAACAAGTATATCGGGAGTTCGGTCCGTTGCTTGAAAGGCGAATCCCCAGTGGCTGGCTCTAGCAGTAGCCTGGCGAAATCGAGTAGCAGTTATTCTGATGGGTGGAGCTGGGATGTGCCCAAGGAAACTCGCCTGAATCCGAATATCAAGTACGACTCGATAATCGACCCGCGTGACAAGCAGGTTTACAAGGTCGTGAAAATTGAAGTGCCAGACTCAAATTATTCGCAGGTGTGGATGGCGGAGAATTTGAATTATGCCGATAGCAATAGGACGCCTAGCTTGAAGGGCGGCAACTGGTGCTATCAGGGTGATGAAAAAAAATGCAAGGTGAGTGGCCGTTATTACAGCTGGGCCGCTGCGATTGACTCGGTAGCACTAGCGAACGATGCCGAGGCTCCGTTGGATTGCGGCTATGGCAAAAAGTGCGGACTTGATCGAGCTGTGCAGGGAATTTGCCCTGACGGCTGGCATTTGCCGTCAATCTATGAATGGGGCCTATTGAGCGTGGCATTAGGAAATGCCCCTGTATCTGGTGAACCACTCAAGGCGTTGACTGGATGGAACTACGCCGGAACGCCTGACAACAACGGTACGGATCTTTACGGCTTTGCCGCACTCCCGACCGGAAGAATTTCTGCTACTAAATGGGAAAAGGTGGGCTCGGATGTTTATTACTGGAGCGCTACTGAATACAGTGCCAATGATGGCCGGTATTTCAATATAAACAACGTTTATACCAATTCTTATACGTATCAGAATAGCAAGTCTTATGGACAAAGTGTCCGTTGCGTCAAAGGGGATCCTTCGACTGCACCGGTAAGACCTTCTTCAAGTTCTAGCGTTGATGAAACGAAGTCCAGTAGCAGCGTGACAAGCGTGTCAAGCAGCAGTGTCCCTGAAGGGTATGTAGATCCTTCTACAGTAGTTACGGGAACCATGACGGACTCCCGCGACGGCCAAACTTACAAGACCGTAGAAATCGGCAGTCAGGTGTGGATGGCGGAGAATTTGAACTACGCATACACTGGCGTTCTCTATAATAATAGTGGCTACACCTCCGATTCCACTAGTTGGTGCTTTAGTAACGACCCTGCCAACTGCATCAAATATGGTCGCCTTTACACCTGGGCTGCAGCGATGGACAGTGTGGGAACGTGGTCTACGAATGGCAAGGACTGCGGCTATGGCGTGCAATGTACTCCGATTTACCCGGTGCGAGGCATATGCCCCGAGGGCTGGCATCTGCCGGATAAGGCGGAGTGGAATACATTGTTTACTGCTGTCGGTGGAGCGTCAACGGCGGGCAAGATGCTCAGCTCCACTATCAGCTGGTCCAGCGTTCCTGGCGGCTGGGTCCGCGACGGATACGGCACGGATGCCTATTCCTTCTCGGCGTTGCCTGCTGGCCTCAGGGACGCCACTGGTTACAACAACGTTGGCTACCATGCGTACTTCTGGAGTTCCTCTGAGTACAATAGTTCCCGCACATATATCGTGGGCTTGGACGACGAATTCGACAAAGCTGACTTGTACGGCAGCGGCAAGGACTACGGGTACTCTGTCCGCTGCATCAAGGACTAATTTTAGGGTAGAGAGGTTAGGACAATGAAAAGAGTTTTGGCAATATGTGCCGTGTCTGCATTCTTGTTTGCGGCTTGCGGCGATGACGACAGCAGCGGTTTTACAACCCGCCCTGACGAGGATTCGTCTTCGTCTGTTTGCGAGGACTGCGACGGTTCAAGTAGTAGTTCTGCGGAATCGTTATCAAGTGATGCGTCGAGTATCAGTTTCTTTGAAGATGGAGTTACAGGAACTATGACTGATGGGCGTGACGGGCAAATATACAAGATTGTAAAAATCGGCAGACAAATCTGGATGGCGGAGAATTTGAACTACGCCTACACAGGTGTTCCCTTTGAAAGTGGCGATATTACCTTCGATTCCACGAGTTGGTGCTATGACAATGATCCTGCCAACTGCGCCAAATACGGTCGCCTTTACACGTGGTCCGCCGCAATGGATAGCGTGGGCAGGTGGAGCACGAATGGCAAAGGTTGCGGCGATGAAACGATGTGCTCGCCGACATACCCGGTGCGTGGTATTTGCCCCGAGGGCTGGCACCTGCCAACGGAATTAGAATGGGGTAGGCTATTTATATTAGACGGGTATACATCGACGGCGGCGGAGAGGCTCAAAACGACAAGTGGTTGGGCCGATAACGGCAATGGCTCCGATATCTATTCCTTTGCCGTATTGCCTGTTGGCATCAGGAGTGCAATTGAAGGGTACGTGGGTGAGGGCTACTGCACAACCTTTTGGACTTCTGATAGCGACGACGACTACTATGCGGATGCTAAGACCATGAACTACAACAGCAAAGGGGTGAGTGAGTATGGCTTCCACAAGAACTCCGGGTTCTCTGTCCGCTGCGTGAAAGACTAGCAATGAGGCGAGAGCAGCGCAGAAATGCTTGCGTTTTTGCATTGCCGAGCCGATTAGCGAGGGACTCCGTAGAAGTCCCCTGGCAAGCCGTTTGTTAGAAAGAAATGACCTCGCTAGCGCGCTAGCGGGGTTTTTGAGTTTTTTTTTAAATTTGCGGTGACACTTTTTACCTCCATAGGTGTTATACTAGCATGAAGGGCAATAATCAGGCAAATCGCGAGAAAATGTCCGGGCTGTACGAGACCTACGCCCCGATGGTTTTCAGGCGCTGCCTCTATATGCTCAGGGACGAATCCGAGGCCCAGGACATGATGCAGAACGTGTTTTTACGCGTTTTTGAGCATTGGGACCGCCTCGACGCGACGCAGCCGAGCAGCCTCTTGTGGAATACGGCGACCAGGCTCTGCCTGAACCGCATCCGAGACAAGCACCGCCGAGGCCTCGATGTGGATTCGAACGAACTGTTGTTGACTATTGCCTGCGCGGACGAAGACCATGAAGAACAGGAGGCGAAGGGAATCCTCGCGAAACTGTTCTCGCACGAGCCGGAGTCTAGCCGCACGATGGCCGTGCTGCATTTTGTGGACGGCATGACGCTCGAGGAGACTGCCCGCGAGGTTGGGCTCTCGGTGAGTGGTGTGCGCAAGCGTTTGCGTGGCCTGCAGGCCAAGGTAAAGAATCTGGAGGTAAAGTGATGATCCCCGATTGGAAACTGGAACGATACCTTACGGGCGACCTGCCCGAAGGCGAGATGCGCGAGATTCGCGAACTCGAGAAGACGGACGAGATGCTCGCCCATCGTGTGAAGCTGCTGCGCGAGGACAACGCGGCAATTCTCCGCAAGATGCCTTTCGAGAGGCTCGCGGAGAAGATGGATGCCCGCGACAATGGTGCGGAACGCAAGGACAACGTGGCGCGTTTCGGTTTCGTGAAGTTCGCGGCCGCCGCGGCCCTGGTGCTTGCGGTGGTGTCGGTGGCGCTCTTTAGCCAGCGCGAGATCGGCCCGGCTACGGACGGTGGTGCGCGGGCGATGGATGTTGCCTTGGCCGATGTCCCGGATGACGGCACGCGCATCAAGGGTCTGGATGCCCGCATGGAAGTCTGGAAGAAGACTGGCGACAGCGCGGTACAGATGTCGAACCTGGGCGAGGCACGCGAGGGTGACGAAATCCAGTTGCGCTACGCGGTGCCCGAAAAGTGCTACGGAATGCTCTTCAGCATGGATGGAAACGGGACCGTCACGATGCACATGGCCGATGGCTCGCAGGCGATTGCTCTCGAACCCGGCAAGATGACGACGCTCCCGTTCGCCTACAAGCTCGACAACGCGCCGAAATTCGAGAAGTTCTTCTTGCTCACGTCGCGTGCGGCGTTCGAGCTGGACGCGAACAACATTGATGCGCTGCTCAAGAGCAAGGGCGTGCGCTCCGTATCTATCACATTACGCAAGGTTGGGGAATAGTAGGATGAAGAACATTATCGAAAAGTTGGACGCGTCGATTACGCTCCATATAATTTCACTGATTGCAATTCTTTTTTTCGCTGCGGCTTCTAATGCGAATGCGGCCCAGCAGGGCGATAACGCGCGCATCAACCGCTACGTGGTGGCGGTGAGCGCGAACTATGGCGGGCAGGGCCGGCCGGTGCTTCGCTATGCGGAAAGTGACGCGAAGTCGTTCGCGAAGGTGCTCGGTGAGATGGGCGGCGTGCAGGCGGGTAACGTGGTGCTCGTGAAGGAGCCGGGCGTGGCCGCCCTCCAGAAGCAACTCGACGGTCTTGACGCGAAAATCGCGCAGGGCAAGAACGCTGCGGGCCGCAACGAGGTGCTGTTTTACTACAGTGGGCACGCCGACGAGAAGGGCCTGCGCCTGGGTAATGAGGTTTATGCCTGGAAGGAACTGCGCAAGCGCATCGACGCGATGAAGGCCGACGTGAAGATTGCAGTTATCGATGCCTGCGGCTCGGGTGCTATCACACGCCTGAAGGGCGGTGTGGCGGTGCCTGCGTTCATGGTGGACCAGAGCAGCGACATGAAGGGCTACGCGTTCATTACCAGCAGCACGCAGGATGAATCTAGCCAGGAAAGCGACAAGCTCAGGGGCTCGTTCTTCACGCACTCGCTGGTGAGCGGGCTCCGCGGCGCCGGCGACCTGAGCGGTGACGGCAAGGTCACTTTGTCCGAAGCCTACCAGTTCGCCTTTAACGAGACCCTGCAGCGCACCGAGAAGACGATGGGCGGCGCCCAGCACCCGAGCCGCGACATGAACCTCGCGGGAACGGGCGATGTGGTGATGACTGATTTGCGCAGCACAAGCGCTGGCCTCGAACTCGACGAGGACGTGGATGGCCGCCTGTTTATTCGCGATGAAAAAGGCGAACTCGTCGCGGAACTCTACAAGAAGGCGGGACGCGCGATGAGCCTCGGGTTCCCTGCCGGCAAGTACACCGTGCGCCTGGAACGCCCTGCGGAATTCAGCGAGGCGGCGGTGACGCTCCAGAACAACCGCCGCGAAAAGCTTTCGCACAGGCAGTTTGCCGCCGTGAGTGCCGAACAGACGACGCTCCGTGGCGAAATCGGCGGATTGCGTGACTGCACTGCGGGTGATTCTATCGCGTGCTCGCTCGACTCTCTCGATCGCAATGGCAAATACCGCGTGACCTTCCACGCGGTGGATAGCGACAAGGATCCGCGCAAGGGAATCCAGATTGGCGTCTTTGTCGCAGAGGCCGATGACTACATGCTCGGAACGCAGCTGAGCTTTATCGCGAACGTCGCGAAAAAGGAGATGCACGGCCTGCAGGTGACCGACATCTACAACGGCGCGAATGCGCATTTCGAAGGCGCGCAGATTAGCGGCATGATCAACTACGCGCAGTCCTTTGACGGTGCGCAGATTGCGTCGACGCTCAATATCGCGGGCAAGAATTCTTCGGGTGCGCAGGTTTCGGGTACGGCGAACTTCATTGCCGACTCGCTCAACGGCGCCCAGGTTTCTCCGGCTTTAAACTATGCGGGCCAGGCCGACGTGCAGGTGACTGCCGCCTTGAACATTGCGGGCGAGGCGGGTGTACAGGTTGATGCCGCCATGAATATCGCAGGAAAGTCGGACGTGCAGGTGACGGCCGCCATGAACATCGCAGGCACTGTCGAAGGCGCGCAGGTGAGTACCATGAACATCGCGGGCCGTGCGAACGGAAGGCAGGTCGGTATAATCAACATCTGCGGTACTTGCGAATCCACCCCGATAGGGCTCATCAACATCGTGGGTAATGGCGTTTGGAGCGTGACCTCTTCCGTAAACGAGATGGGTGCGCTCGGGCTTTCACTCCACTTGGGCACGGCCTACCTGTTTACCGCCATCGAAGGCACCCGCGAATTCGAGAAGGGCGAAAAGTTCAAGCACTTCTCCGACATGTACGAAACGGGTCTCGGTATCGGTACGCAATTCGGCAAGTACGGCAACCACTTCGAACTGGAATACATGTTCCTCAACGCACGTGAAGGATTCGGGACGGATATGGACGAGGACGACATCAACTTCCATCACCGCCTGCGCCTGGGCTTCGTGCACAAGCTGTTCCCGGGCTTCGGCATGACTGTCGGCGGCACGCTCAATATAGTGAGCGAAGGGAATGCAGATAAAGTAATTGTCAAGCCCCGCAGTGAATACCACGACGATTTCAGCGCCAATGGGCATAATGCGCGCTGGTGGCCCGGCTTCTACGCTGGCCTCACCGTGGGAAGGTTCTAAAAATAAAGTCTAATCCGCGCAAAGCCTGCCGAGTTCGTCCTTCTTTTCGAGGATGGTATCGAGCAGGCTTTTGTAATCCATGTCGGTATTGCTGCGGAGCAATTCGGTAATTTCTACAATCGGCGTGTAGAGCGGCGTGAGCGAGAGGTTGCCGAGGACACCCTTCAGCGCATGGGCCGCCTCGAAGGCGGCTTTCAGGTCTTTCGCGGCAATGGAATCCTTGAGCTTGTCGAAGTTGCCCTCGCCGGGAATGGTCGCCACGAGTTTCAGGTACAGCGCCTCGTTCCCGAAGCAGCGTGCAAGCCCCTCGGCGGTATTTGCCCCAAAAGCGTTCAGTTTTTCGATGGTAATCATGCGCCCCTCCGGCGTTCAAGTTCCTTTTCGATGAAGGGTACAAAGTCCTTCGGCGGAACCGGCTTCGAGAAGAAGTATCCCTGGATAATCTGGCAACCCATTCCCTTGAGGGTATCGAGCTGCGACTGCGTTTCTACGCCTTCCGCTACGGCAGGAATCTTGAGGAATTTCGCGATGCCCGCCACAAGTTCCACGAGCTTCAGGTTGCGTTCGTCCTTTTCCATGTTGCGCACGAACGACATGTCGATTTTCAGGATGTCGATGGGCAGCGTGGTAATCATGTTCAGCGAGGAGTATCCGGAACCGAAATCGTCCATCTCGATGCGGAATCCCTTCTTGCGCAGGTTCTCGATGACCTCGATAAGGCGCTCCATGTTCTCGCAGTAGGCGCTCTCGGTCACTTCGAGCATGTATTCTTCCGGAGAAAGGCCGTTTTCTTCGAGGAGCCGCATGAGTTTCGTTTCCAGTTCCGGGTCCATGATGTCGATGCGGGACACGTTCACGGAAACGGGCACCGTCACGCCGAATTCGTCCTTCCATTTGCGGATCTGTTTTGCGACTTCGTTCCAGACAAAGTTGTCTACTTTTTGTATAAGGCCGTTCCCTTCGAACAGCGGAATAAAGTCGCCCGGGCTGATGAATCCGAGTGTCGGGTGTATCCAGCGGATGAGGGCTTCTGCACTGGTGAGCCGCGGGGTGTCGCCTTCGATGTTGTATTTCGGCTGGTAATAGACAATCAGGTTCTTGTTGTCCATGGCGCTCTGCAAGTCGCGGATGAGAGTTTCCTCGAACATGTAGCGGGAATGCATCTCGTTGTTATAGCGGGTAAACGCCTGCGTCAGGTCGCCGCGGTTCTTGTCGCAGGCGGCCTTCGCGCGGTCAAACCATGCCTCGATTTCTACGTTGCGGTCCACGTTTTCCCACAGGCCAAAGCGCACGCGGATGTGGTTCACCTCGAAGAATTCGGTAAGGATTCCCTGGACGATGTTGCGGATGTTGTCGTAGCTTTCCTGGTGCGTCGCGAAGATATAGAACGTGTCTGCGTCTGCACGGCAGGCGATGGCGTTCATGGGGGCGAGTTCATTCTTGAGCGCGCTACCGATTTCTGCAAGCAGGCGGTCGCCAAAGTCCCTTCCGCAGAACTCGTTCACCAGGTGGAACTGTTCGATGTCAAATACTATTGCGTCGCGCGGGATGTCCCTGCTCCACAGTTCTATCTGGCGGATGTATTCAAAGAAGTAATCCTTGGTGTAAAGACCCGAAACATGGTCGCGCTCCGTTTGGCGGATAATGTCCTGGTCTTCGAAGAGTTCGATGATTCTTTCGCAGCGGGCGAGCACCACTTCGGGCATGTCGAAGGGCTTCGCGATAAAGTCGGCGGCGCCCAGTTTGAGACTGCGGACTTCGGATTCCTTTTCGGAGGTCATCACGATGACCGGAATGCGCTTGAGTGTTTCGGTGGTTTCTCTTTTTTTCAGGAATTCAAACCCGTCCATCACGGGCATGAGCAGGTCCAGCAGGATAAGCGAGAACCGCTTATCTTGCCTGGAGAGTGCTGCGAGGGCTTCCTTGGCGTTGTCGGCATATTCGACGTCGTAGTTCACGGAAAGGATATTACCCAGGATTTCTCGGTTTACCACCTCGTCGTCTACGATAAGGACGTGTCTCTTGACGGTAGTGATCTGGCGTAGTTTTTTCATTGGAGAAAACTCCTTTTATCCGTGAATAAATATATGTAAAAAGAAATAAAAAGGTATCGGATTGTGTGACAAAGCATTTTTTTTAGATATCTTTAAAACAGAATTACTAGAATACGAGGTCCCCATGTTCGGTCGACACCTTCCCCTGAGCGAACAGGCTTTGCAAGTTATCGAGCAGATCGGCGAAGACATGCCGGGTGGCTTTTTCATTTACAAGGCGATTGCGGCCATCAGGGCCATGACGACCTACGCAAGGAGAATCCCCATCGTGGCGATGACCGCGAACGCCTTTGCCGACGATATCCGCAAGGCGAAGGAAGTCGGCATGAACGACCATATCTCCAAGCCGATAGATTTCAAGGAACTTGCGAAAATTTTGCAGAAGTGGATAAGGGTGTAGCGTTATGTTGTCTGAAAAACACAAAAAATTGTCCGTTTTGAGTGCGTGGGCGCTCTCCTTCGGTTGTGCCGTAGGCTGGGGTGCATTCGTGATGCCCGCGACAACGCTCCTGCCGATTGCGGGCCCCCTGGGAACAGTTATCGCCCTTGTGCTTGGCGCCGTGCTGATGGGTGTTGTCGCCTACAATTTCCACATCATGATGAACCGCATTCCCGGCACGGGGAGCGTATTCTCCTTTACCAAGCAGCTTTTCGGCTACGACCATTCCTTCCTTTGCACCTGGGCCACGGCCCTTGCGTACTTGGCGGTATTGTGGGCCAATATGTCGGCCTTTGTGCTGTTTATCCGTTTCTTGTTCGGACCCGTATTGCAAAGGGGCTTCAGTTATACCATCATGGGCTACGAGGTCTGGGCAGGCGAGCTGTTTACCACGCTTGCAATTATACTTCTGTTCGGGTTCATCAGTTGCAGGAACACCAACGTGCTGCGCCTGGTGAATACGGTGCTTGCCCTCATATTCTTTGGCGGTGTGGTCGGCCTGTTTGCAATTATTGCCTGCAAGGGCGGGATTGATTTCTCGGATATGGGCCCGGCCTTTGCGACGGCGGGAGTCGCGAAGGACCATTCCCCCCTGATGCAGATCGTGAACGTGCTGGTGCTTGCCCCCTGGGCATTTGTAGGTTTTGGCGTGGTGAGCTTTGCCTCTTCCACCTATGACTTCAAGCCGAAATACAGTTTTGCGATTATGATGGCCGCCCTTGTTGCCGGTGCCATCGTCTATTCCCTCACCGCGCTGCTTTCGGTCTCGGTGACCCCCGCGAATTTTGGCGACTGGGAAGCTTATTTTACCAACCTGAAGAACCTCAAGGGCATTGAATCAGTCCCGGTATTCCACGCCGTTTTCAAGACCCTCGGTAACGGCGGCATTGTGCTGCTCGCCATAACCATCACGGCGGCCATTTCCACGAGCCTTCTTGGGCTTTACCGAACAATCGGGCGCATGTTCATGAGCCTTGCCAACGATTCCGTGATGCCGTCCTGGTTCGGGCATATCAACCGTCACGGCGCCACCAACTACGGCATTATCTACGTGATGCTCCTTTCCTGCATTATTCCGTTCTTCGGGAGAACGGCCATCGGCTGGATTGTGGACATCACCTCCATCAGTGCATCTATCATTTATCTGTATGTTTCTGCGGGAATAGTGAAAATTGCCCGCAGTGAAACCGGCAGGCGAAAGACAGTGCTGAACTTTACCGGAATCCTGGGTGTCGTAATATCCGCCTTCTTCTTTTTCTTCCCGCTTACGCCGACGCTTTGGAACATGAACACAATTGCCACGGAATCCTTCATGATTCTGATGGCGTGGAGCATTGTGGGGTTCGTCGTTTACAGGGCCGTGTTCATGCGCGACCAGGAGAACCGTTTCGGCAAGTCGGCCATCATGTGGGTGACCATGCTGTTCATATTGCTGTTCTCGGCGGTGATGTGGGAACGCCAGGTCACCAACGACGAGGCCGAGAAAGTCATTGTGCATATCAGCGAGTTCCATACGGATTTGCATAAAAAGATGCATATTCCCATGACCGAAGCCCAGGTGGTACAGGAAAAGGACTTCATGGAAGAGCAGATGGACCTTGTCCGTGATTCCCAGCTGAAGAACAATCTGGTAGAAACGCTCTTCATTATCCTGTGCATTTTCATCGTGGTGAACATCTACCGCACGCAGCAGCAGCGCGAACAGAAACTGGACCACGAAAAGCATATCGCCGAGGAATCCAACAGGGCAAAGACCATTTTCCTTTCGAACATGAGCCACGACCTGCGTACGCCCATGAATGCCATTATCGGCTACACCAACCTAGCGCGCAAACCGGAGGCGACTCCCGAGCAAATCCAGAAATACCTGACCAAGATCGATTCTTCGAACATGTACCTGATGGCCCTTATCAACGACATGCTCGAAATGAGCCGCATCGAAATCGGGAAGATGGAACTGGAAGAGCGGCCCACCGACCTGCGCAAAATGATGGATGAAATCCGCGACATGTTCGAGGCGCAGATGGTGGGCAAGAACATCGCCTTTGCCGTGAAATACGACGGCCTCAGGAACCCGGTGGTGCTCTGCGACAGGAACCGCATGAACCGCGTGATTCTGAACCTGGTCAGCAACGCATTCAAGTTTACTTCGGAAGGCGGGCACGTTTCCGTGACTCTCGCCGAAAAGGAATGCATCGAAGAGGGCAAGGCCGCGTTCGAAATCCGCGTGAAGGATGACGGTATCGGCATTTCGCCCGAGTTTGCAGACCGCGTGTTCGATGCCTTCGAGCGGGAGCGCGTCTCTACCATCAGCGGAGTGCAGGGTACGGGCCTCGGGCTTGCCATTGCAAAGAACGTGGTGTCGCTGATGGGCGGGACAATCAAGTTTGAATCGACAGTCGGCGAAGGAACGGAATTCTTCGTGAATGTGGTACTGAAGACAGCCGCTGGCACGGAGGTTCCCGAAAGTGGCAAGCGCAATATCTCCATCGCGGCCAAGGCGGATTTCACGAACATGCGGCTATTGCTGGTAGAAGACATGGAAGTGAACCGTGAGTTGGCAAAGATCATTCTGGAAAGTCTCGGGTTCAAGGTCGAGATGGCGGTAAACGGCAAACAGGCGGTCGAGATGGTGGAGAATAACCCTGCCGGTTACTACAACGGGATTATCATGGATATCCAGATGCCCGTGATGGACGGCTGCGAAGCGAGTCGCCAGATTCGAGCGCTCTCCGACAAGAAGAAGGCGGAAGTTCCCATTATCGCCATGACTGCGAACGCCTTTGGCGATGACCTCAAGAAGTCGAAAGACGCCGGCATGAACGCTCACCTGGCAAAGCCCATCGATGTCGGCATGCTCACGGAAACACTTGCGCAGTGGGTGCGGTAAAGTTTTAACAGGACAATGTTATGGAAACGAAAAAAAGAATCGGGATTGTAAGTATCGCCACTATCGTGGCCCCCATCATCGTTATCATCCTTGTGCTGGGGACAATCTTCACGGGTCGCCATGCGAGCGGGGATACGGAAAAGGCCGTGCGCAACGTGACGCTCCTCTTTATGAACGAACTCGCGAACCGCCGCGAACAGGTGGTGGCGTCGAAATTGAACGGCTACATCAACGACCTAGATGTGGCGGTGGGCCTGCTTTCAAAAGAAGACCTCGCAAGTACCGCAAGCTTGCAGAGCTACCAGCTCCGCATGAAGCAACTGTACGGTCTAGAAAAGTTCGCCTTCGTGGACACTACGGGTCTCATCTACACATCCCGCGGTACGCGCACCGACATTGATCTCTATAATTTCGATTACAGGACCCTGGCAAAATCCGAAATTTCATTAAAGAAAAACAGTGAAGAAAAGAAGACTGTTGTCATTGCCGTGCCTGTGGACCGTCTTGCCTTTAATGGTCGGGTTTTGGTCGTGAGCTTCATGGAAATCGACATGAACCGCATGCTGGAAGGTATTTCGCTGGAATCCGACCGGCAGGGAATTACATTTTGCAACATCTACTCGAAGGCAGGCAATTCGCTTACGAACCTGGTGCTAGGTGGGCTTGCGAGCGGCGACAATCTGCTTGCCGCCATGGAAAAAGCCGGATTCGAAAAAGGCTTCTCCATGGAAAAGATGCGCTCCGACTTCGCGAACCACGAGGCGGGCGTCGTTTCCTTCGAGTATAACGGCATCCGTGAAACTATGTACTATGTTCCCATCCATTCTACGGACTGGATGCTGACCTACCTTATCCGCGAAAGCGTCATCTCCGAGCAAATCGGTTCCATTTCGGAAGACATTTTGGAACGCAGCCTTCTGCTATCCGGAATTATCGCGCTAGTGCTCTTGACCGTGTTCCTGTTCCTCTTCATGCAAATCAGGCGTACCTCTCAACTCAAGTTAGAAAAAGAGGTGGCCGATGCCGAAAGCCGCATCAAGCAGGAAAAACTGGAAGAACAGCTTGCGCTCCAGCAGAAGTTGGTGGAAGAAGAACGCAAGAGGAACGAACAGCGTAACATGATTACCGCGCTTGCGTCAGATTACCGCAGCGTCTACTACCTGAACCTGGATACCGGAATGGCGATATGCTACCGCAAGGACGGCTCCGTTCCGGTACCTTTCAAGGAAGGGGACGAAATCGGCTACCTAGAAAGTTTCAAAACCTATGCCGAAAAGTTTGTCGCACCGGAATCTCGCGAAAAGTTCCTCGCCTTTATACAGCCCGAAAACGTGCGCGCGGGTGTCGCGAAGAACAAGATCTATACCTTGCGCTACCTAGCAAACCATGGCGGCAAGGAAAGTTACGAAATGCTGCGCATGGCGGGCGTGCACAATGCCGGCGACGCCCCGGATGCACCGCTCCGCATTGTAGGTTTCGGATTTTCCGATATCGACGAGGAAATGCGCGATTCCCTTGCCAAGAACCAGGCGCTTTCCGATGCGCTCAAGACGGCAGAAGAGGCGAGCAGGGCGAAGACCATATTCCTCTCCAACATGAGCCACGAAATCCGCACGCCCATGAACGCGATTATCGGCCTCGACAGCCTTGCGCTGCACGAACCCGAGATTTCGTCGAAGACGCGCGGCTACCTGGAAAAGATCGGCTCCTCCGCAGAACACCTGCTGAGCCTCATCAACGAGATTCTGGACATGAGCCGTATCGAGAGCGGCCGCACGAAGATCAATAGCGAAGAATTCTCGTTCCCCAAGCTTTTGGAGCAGGTGAACACCATCATCGACGACCAGAGCCGCACCAAGGGCCTGAACTATTCGTGCCATGTGGCGGGCAGCCTGGACGACTACTACGTCGGCGACGTCACCAAGATTCGCCAGATTCTCATCAACATCCTGGGCAATGCGGTCAAGTTCACCCCGAAGGGCGGAAACATCGACCTCAACGTGGAAAAGATTGCTGCGTTCGACAACAAGTCCACGCTCGTCTTCAAGATTAGCGATACCGGTATCGGCATCAGCAAGGAATTCCTGCCCAAGATTTTCGACACGTTCACCCAGGAAAACGCCACCACGGATTTCAAGTACGGCAGCAGTGGCCTCGGCATGGCGATTACCAAGGGTATCGTCGACATGATGAACGGTAAGATCGATGTAGAAAGCGAAAAGGGCAAGGGGACCACGTTCTGCGTGACGCTCACCCTCAACGATAGCATGCGCAAGCAGGCGACCGACGACGAAATCGAAATCCACCCGAGCGAAATGAGCGTGCTGGTGGTGGACGACGACGAGATTGCCCTGGGGCACGCGAAACTCGTGCTCGGCAAGGCGGGAATCCTCACCGACACGGTGCTTACGGGCAAGGAAGCGGTGGAGATGGCGAAACTCCGCCACGCGAGACGCGAGCCCTACAACCTGATTGTGGTTGACTGGCAGATGCCCGAGATGAACGGCATCGAGACGGCGCGCGAAATCCGCAAGGTGACCGGCGACGAGTCCGCCATTATCATATTGACGGCCTACAACTGGGACGACATCCTGGACGAGGCCCTGGCAGCCGGCGTGGACTGCTTCATTTCTAAGCCCTTGTTCTCGGGAATCCTGCTGGACGAATTCAAGAACGCCCTCCGGCGCAAGAAGGAACACACCTCGCTTGCGAAGAACAAGGTGGAACTTGCCGGAAAGCGGGTTCTCCTTGCCGAAGACATGGATGTCAACGCGCAGATCATGATGGAAGTGCTGAAGATGCGGGGCTTGCAGGTGGAACTGGCCGTAAACGGTCGCAAGGCCCTGGAAATGTTCCGCGACCATCCCGAAAGTTATTACGATGCCATCCTTATGGATGTGCGCATGCCCGAAATGGACGGCCTGGAGGCGACAGCAGCCATCCGCAAGCTGGAACGCGATGACGCCAAGAAGGTTCCCATTATTGCGCTCACGGCAAACGCCTTCGATGAGGATGTGCAGCGGAGCCTGCAGGTGGGCATGAATGCGCACCTTTCCAAACCCATCAATCCGGACCACCTTTACCAAACTCTTGAAGAAATGATCTGGACGGCAGAAAATAGGAAGTAATGGGTCATGACTTACTCGATTATAGGCTTTTTTGGCGACAATACTCCTGCTTATCGGTAACCGGGATGTGTTGCGGAAGCAGGACGGGTCGGAGTATTCGCGTACCCGCCTGTATTACCGGCGCTTCTTGCTCGGCGTACTTGTGTACTACATCACCGACATGCTGTGGGGTATCCTGGATATCAGCCGCATCGAATCGGGCAGCATGTCGCTCAAGAATGCAGAATTCTCGTTCGCGCATGAGCTCGAACAGGTGAACGCCATCGTGACGGCGCAGTGCCACGACAAGAAAATCCGTTACAGCAGCAACGTGAAGGACGGGGTGTCCAACTGCTATATCGGCGACGAGATGAAGCTCAGGCAGGTGCTCATCAACATTCTCGGGAATGCCCCCTGCGCTTTACCATAGAGGACACGGGAATCGGAATCGGCAAGGACTTTTTACCGCGCATGTTCGAGGCCTTTGCGCTGGAAGACGAATCCTACACCAGCAAGCACGGCAGCACGGGGCTTGGGCTCTCTATCACCAAGAGCATCGTGGAACTGATGGACGGGCACATCGACGTGGAAAGCGAGAAGGGTGTCGGTTCGAAGTTCACTGTTACCGTGATACTGCAGAAGTCCCCGCACAATGGCAGCGAACGTTGCTTGTCGGGCGGACAGCACGAAAAACCGCGCGCGACACTTTCCGGACGGACGATACTGCTCGCCGAAGACCTCCCCGTAAACGCGGAAATCATGGCGATGATACTTTCGATGCGCGAGATGAAGGCAGAGCGTGCGGAGAACGGGCGCATTGCCGTAGAGATGTTCAAGTCGCACGAACCGGGCTACTATTCCGCCATCCTCATGGACGTGCGCATGCCCGAGATGGATGGCCTCGAGGCGACCCGCGTCATCCGTTCCATGGACCGCGAAGATGCGAAGAGCATTCCCATTATCGCGCTTACCGCGAACGCCTTCGATGAAGATGTGCAGAACAGCCTGCAGGCCGGCCTGAACGCGCACTTGAGCAAGCCCGTGGAGCCCGAAACGGTGTTCCGGACTCTAGAAGAACTGCTGTAAACCTGCTTCTACTTTTTCAAGTCGAGAATCCGTTTGACGCTTTCGTCAATGCGGGTTTCCTTTATTTCGCCGTCTTCGACCGCCTTCACGACTGCATCGAACACCTGCGTGAATTCGCGGGAGCAAAGCACCACGTCGACGCCCGCCTGTATGGACTTGATGGCGGCTTCGGCGTTCCCGAACTGCGTGGTGATGGCGCCCATGTCCATCGCATCGGTCACGATGACTCCCTTGAATCCGAGTTCACCGCGGAGCTTGTCTTGCAGAATGACGGGCGAAAGCGTTGCGGGCAGATCGTCGCCGGTGACTTTGGGGGCGGCGATGTGCGCGGTCATGACCATCTTTGCGCCCGCCTTGATGCCGGCCTTGAACGGGACCATTTCACATTCGAGCATCTCTTCCCAGGTCTTGTTCGTCTCGGCGTAGCCGGAATGCGTGTCGGTCTTTACGTCGCCGTGGCCGGGGAAGTGCTTGAGCGTGCCGATGACGCCTGCGGAATCGAGGCCGTTCAGGTAACTTACCACAAACTTGGCGGCGGTCTCGGGGTCGTCCGAGAAGGCGCGCGGCCCGATGACAATGTTCTCGGGATTCGTGTTCACGTCGGCGACCGGGGCGTAGTCGATGTCGAAACCGTATTCCTTCACGTAGCTCCCGATGGTGAATGCCGCCTTGTAGGCTTCGTTCGGGTCGCCGCTTTCGGCGATGGCAGCCATGCTTTCGTACTTGGGAACGTCGAAGTTCCCGTTGTTCGCGATGCGCGCGACGCGTCCGCCTTCCTCGTCAATGGCAAGGAGCGGGCTGCCGTTCAACTCCCTGATTTCGGCGATGAATTCACCGAGCTGCGCCTCGTCCACGATGTTGTGCGCGTAAAGAATCACGCCGCCGACGGGGTAGTCCTCGTTTATCGCGAGCATGGTCTTGTTCACGTGCTGCAGCTTGTAATCCGGGAGTTCCGCATATTCGTTCCAGTGGATACTCGTATCAAGTGCCTCGGGGCGCACGAAGAACATCTGCCCCACTTTCTCGCGGATAGACATCTTGCTTATGTCGAGCGTGGAAGCGCTTGTTGCCGGAGTGTCGCCTTCCGGGCCGCTCGAGGAATTGTCGCCACAGGCTGCGAGGATAGCGATGGTTCCTATCAGTGCTGCGCCCTTCCAAGATGATATTCTTATGTGATTCCTGATTCCCATATACACCTTTGATTTTTTTTGCGGAAATATAAAAAGTTCGACATAAAAGGTGACACTTTTCGTGCCTTCGGGTGTTTAAATGACGAATAAGGTCCCTTATTTGCTATTTTTGCTTTAAACGCGAGATTTTTTTGAAATTTTATATTAGCATAATCGCCTTGTTGCTCACGACCGCCGCCTTCGCGCAGGGGGCGGCAGATTCCGCGCGGGTCCAGGGAATCGTCTTCAACGGCGTGGTGCAGGACCCTTCCTTTGCCGCAGGCGAAAAGCTGAATGTGGAAATTCTCGAGTCGGGCGAGGCGCTGCAGACTATGGTCGGGTCGCCTTTCAGCATCGTGCTCCCTGAAGATACGCTCTGGAATGTGTGCGTCACCAATTCCGATACGGCGGGTGCTGAGAAGGAAAAATGCTATGAACTTGTCTACACCGGGAGCGAACGCAGTTTCTCGCAGGCGTTGGGCGATAGGTTTGTTGCATCGGATAGCGCGAATGTCGCGTCTTCTGATTCCGCGGACGCGACCCCGGGTGATTCTACATCCGCATCGCAAAAGCCCGATTCCGCAGTCGCAAATGCAGGCCCCTCCGGCAGTTCCTCCTCTCCCGAAAAGGATGTCGATGTAGACGCCCTCCTTGCCGCTGGCAGCAACGAGAAGGTGACCGAACTCAAGAAGGTCGTGGTGCAGTTGCGCAAGCGGCCCAAGCGCAAACCGGGCGAATCGGTGGTTTCCGCGAAGTCCATCAAGCGCATGCCGGGCCTCGCCGAGGCCGACGTCATCAAGAGCATCCAGGCGCTTCCGGGCGTGGTGGCAAGTTCCGATTTCAGTTCCAAGATCTACGTGCGCGGCGGTGCGGCCGACCAGAACTTGTTCCTGTTCGACAACGCGGTCGTGTATTCCCCGGTGCATTTCTTCGGGCTGTTCAGCACGTTCCTTGTGGAAGGCATCGACGACGTGCAGTTCTACAAGAGCGGGTTCCCGGCGCAGTACGGCAACCGCCTGAGTTCTGTGCTCAAGATGGACGGACGCGCGGGCGGCCAGGATTCCGTGGAGGAATGGTTCAGCAAGTCGAGCGTCAAGATAAGTACGTTTGCGGCCCAGCTCCATACCGAAGGCCACAAGGGCGACGCCCGCTGGGTGATTGCAGGCCGCACAACCTACATCGGGTTCATGCTCGACCTGATGAATTCTATAGGGCTTTTGGATCTCGCGCTCGATTACGAGTTTACCGACCTGCAGGGCACGTTCATGTACAACTTCACTGAGGATACCCGCCTCAAGTTCAGCTTCTACGTGGGCAAGGACCGCCTGAGTTTCGACCCGCTCTATATGGACTGGGGCAACGTCGCCATCCCGGTGAATATCTCGCACCGCATCAACGGCGACTGGGATTACAACGCGACGCTTGCCTATAGCGAATTCTATCAGACCATGAAGGTGGGCGACCTCATGTCCATCGACATGTTCCTCTACACTTTCTCGGGCAAGCAGTGGGTCAACTTCCGCGGCATCGAGAACCACACGATTACTGCGGGCTACGAGCTGGAATACGATTACGAACGCTATCAGGAACAGATGTCCTCCATGAAGATTGCCGACATCCAGAAACCTTTCCACCACGTGGCCTACGTGCAGGATTCCTGGAAAATGAATCCCGACTGGTTGCTGCAATACGGTTTGCGTTTCAATTACCAGACGGCCGCGGAACACTTTGGGGTGGAACCGCGTGCGTCGCTCACGGTGAATCTCGATGAAACCAAGACGCTCGAAGTCTATGGCGGCTACTACCTGCAATACCTGAACTCGATTGTCTATACCGACCAGGAGACGCTCAACGAATTCTACTACCCGGCGACCACGACCACGAAGGGCAAGCATATCGAACCCGCATCGTCATGGCTCATTGCCGCAGAATATACCCAGCGCGATCTGTTCAAGGACTACGACGCGACCGTGGGCGTGTATTACAAGACGCAGAACAACCTGAATACGTTCCAGGCGGTACTCGACAGCAATGAGGAAACCGCGTCCAAGGATTTTGTGGTGGCCGACGGTTTCGGGACGGCGGAAGGGTACTCCTTCGGTTACGAGCTCTCGCTGCGCAAGAATAAGGGCTGGTGGTTCGGCGGCGTCAACTGGAGCCAGGGCATAAGCGTCCTCAGGACAAACGACGGGACGAAACCGTATTTCCCGAGCTGGCACCAGCCTTACGCGCTGAAGATGGACCTGGGAATCAACTGGAAGGGTGACGAGGATGCCATATGGAAACACGAAAAGAAGGGTCGCTACCTCCGTTCTTCGCTTGCCCTCAAGTATTCCGCCGGCATGCCCATCAGCGAGTACAAGGGCTATTACTACCGCAAGGAAATCGGGAGCCAGGAGTATTCAGACAAGATAACGGTGCTGCCCGGGAGTCGCAATGCGGGCCGCCAGACGGATTACTTCCGCATCGACGTGAAGGCCATCGATGTCGGTCGCGAAGGCAAGTGGAATTTCAGCTGGACGATCATCAACCTGACCGATCACGACAATATGTTCTACAGTTTCTACGATACGAGCAAGAATCCGCCCGAGAAGACAGAAATTACGCAGTTCCCCTTTTTGCCGATTATGCTGAACTATGAATACTATTTCTAGACTCCTCTGCGCATTTGCGGTCGCGCTGCTGGTCGCCTGTGATTTCCACGGCCCGTGGGAGTACTATCCCGAGGAACGCGACGTGTATACGGGTATCTACACCTACGGCTATGTCCTCGATGGGGGCGAATCCAGGATCTGCTTCTCGAAGGTCTATGAACTCGACGAAACATCTGCGGAACTCTTCGCGTTCTATGACAGCGCTTACGTGACCGTTTCGGGAAAATTCCGCGACGGGAACGGAAACGAAATTGACACTGTGGTAGAAATCGGTGCCGAGATGCCGGAAAATCCGAACTGCTTTTCCAGGCCGCAGGCCAAGGGCGAATATCGCGGTATCGTCGGTGAAACTTACACGATGGAAGCGTTTTTCAAGTGGGATAGCGCGGGCCAAACGGTAAAATCGACATATAGCGCGAAGGCGACGATTCCGCCGCCCGTGAAGGTCAAGGGACTCAGCGTGCCCCAGCAGGATGGTAGCTTCGAGTGGGTTGAAACCGACGGAAGCGATACCGTGCACATCAAGTTCCTGGAATTCCCGCTGGACATGGAAACTGTCAAGTGCGCTCTTGACTACGACAAGTCCATCAAGGGCGTGATTTCCATATTGCAATACGGCATGGAGAACGAGGAATCGATGAATACGACTGTCAACAAGATGTTGAGCGGTCTCGTGGAACCAGATTCGGAAGGCTATACCGGGATTTCCATGCATGACCCGCTGGAAAAGATGGCGAATCTCGGCTACACGGCAAAGCAGAGCATCGCCGGAATCCAGGCGCTCGATACGCTGTTCCTGCCGAACATGATGATGCCGCTCGGGCCTGTGTCGGTCGTGTTCTACACGACGGACGAACACTACATCGACTACGAGAGCAAAGTAAAGGGCTCCGTCTCGGATTCGCGCGTCGTCCCGGAATCCAACATCGAAAACGGCATGGGCGTATTCAGCGGGATGGCAAAGTCGACATTCTCGTTCTATGTCGAAGGCGACGACGGAGTTTCGATGGAACACATCGCCTTCCGTAACTGCGACGAGACTTCGGGCGACAATTCCGACAGCTGGGATTCGCGCGGGTGCAGGCTTTACCAGGATGTCTATTGCTCGGGGATGACTCCCGCGGAAATGGAATCTCATGGCTATGGCCTTGTGGAGGCGAACTACGCCGCCCATCTGTATTACAAGTACGACGAATACCGGAGCGAAAAGACCTGCTACCCTTCGCTAGTGAAGGCGGCGATGATGAACGATGAGGATAAATGGTCCGTGTACCTGCCCGACACCATTAGCGATGAGGACAAGTCCGATGCCTATGCCGACGGGTTGAAGCGCTACTGCATCGCAAGCGGCTTCAAGAGCAATTCCATCGCGGACTGCAGCGAACTCAAGGAACAGTGCCTGGAAAGCCCCGAAAGGAACAAATGCAAGGAATACCTGTGGAACTGGTGCGCCGACCGCGGCTGGCCAAATCGGATTGCCATCGATGATTCAACGTGCAGCAGCGCGCTTGTCAGCCGCTACTATCTGGAAGAGCAGAATTCGCCCATCCTGAAGCGCGAAGTGGATGCCCTTTGCGACTACTACAAGTTCCCGATTTGCAAAAACCGGTAATTTCTTGTTATCTTTTTTGCATGGGAAAAGACTATCGCGACCTCATAAGCAGGAATATCGTGCAGGATATGATGGAAGGCGTTCTCGCCATCCGTTTTGATGGCACCATCAGCTACGTGAACAACGCTGCTGAAAAGATCCTGGGCCGCGACCGCACGGAGATGGAAGGGAAAAAATTCGCGAGCCTCTTTTTTGGGGACGAAGAAAACGACGAATTCAACCAGACCGTCCTCGATGCCATCTACGATTCCGATACCGTCCACGAGAAACTGGTTCCCTATTTCAAGGGCGACAAGATGGCCCAGCTGCACGTTATCACTTCCGTGTTGCGGAACATGGGCGAGAAGGTGGGCGTGGTTACCGTCATCGGCGACGTTACCGAGCTTGCGGAACTCAAGATTCGCTCGGCGGAGCAGACGAAGCGCCTGCTCGATTCCATCGTCAAGACGCTTTCGCAGGCCATCGACGAGCGATCCTCCTATACGGCGAACCATACGCGCAATATGGTGCATATCGCCGAGGCGTTCCTGACATGGCTCGAAACGACGGACCATTCCTGGAAATTCGACGAGGACCGCCGCAGGAATTTTCTCATGAGCGTATGGCTGCACGATGTGGGCAAGCTTGCCGTACCGCTCGAAATCATGGACAAGGCGAGCCGCCTCGGACCGAAGCTCAAGGACATCGAGAACCGCTTCGAAAAGATTGACCTGCTCGAGGAACTCGCCGTATTCAAGAACCAGATGCCTGCGTGCGACATGGAAAAGCGCAAGCAGGACAGGGATTTTTTCCTCGCCGAAATCAGGCGCATCAATAACGCGGGCTTCGTTCCCGACGAAGCTCTCGCGTTCCTGGAGAATGCAAGGATGGTGACATTCCGCGATACGGACGGGACAGAACATCCGCTGCTTACCCCCGAAGAAATCCAGGATATTTCCATCCGCAAGGGAACGCTGAACGACGCGGAAAGGAACATCATCCAGAGCCACGTCACCGTGACGCGCAGGATTTTGAAACAAATCGATTTCCCAGAAAAGTATATGGATGTTGCCGCTTGGGCTTCCGAACATCACGAACTTTTGAACGGCAGGGGCTACCCCGACCATCTCGTAAACGAGAAAATCCCGAGGGAAGTCCGCTTGCTGACGATTCTCGATATTTTCGAGGCGCTTACCGCGAAGGATCGTCCGTACAAGAAACCGATGCCTATCGAAAAGGCGTTCTTCGTGTTGCACGACATGGAAAAGCACGGCGAGGTCGATGGCGAAATCCTCGGCTGGTTCGAACAAAGTCACGCATGGGAACAGTTGTCACTGTAGTTTATTATGCAGAAAGTTGAAACATGGTACAAGGCGGAGGGCTTTTGCCCTGTCGAAGATTTTGAACTCGCGAGCTACCTGCTTTTCGAGGCGGGAGTGGCGACGCTCGAGGAACTGGACCCGAAGGCGGAAGGCCGCACGGATTTTTGTTTTTACTCCGGAGACAAGGCGGAGCGTGACCGCATTGTGGCGGAGTTTCCGCAATATGGCTGGACGCTGAGCGAAGAGCCTGCAAAGGATTGGGACAAGTGGTGGCGCGACCGCGCGCAGCCGGTGCCTGTTTCTCCGCGTTTGTGGGTGCGCCCGCCCTGGGTGGAATTTACTCCCGATGACCCGAAAGCCGTGGTGCTGGAACTCGAAGCGAAAACCGCATTCGGGACGGGCGAACACGATACCACGAGCAGCTGCGCTACGCTCATGGAAAATATCGATTTCAACGGCAAGTCGGTTCTCGATATCGGTACGGGTACGGGCATTCTCGCGATGTTCGCCCGCCGCCTGGGGGCAAAGCTTGCTGTCGGTACCGAAATCGACCCACTCACGATTCCCTGCATTGCCGAAAACTTTGAACGCAACGGCTTTGGCGAAAGCGACTGCATCCTCGGATTCCTGGATGCGTTCAAGGATGGCGCGAAGTTCGACGTTATCCTCTGCAACATGATCCGTAGCGAACTCTGGCCGCTTCGTGACGACATCGAAGACTTGCTTGCCCCCGGTGGCGAGCTGATTATCTCGGGCCAGCTCCTGACCGAAAAGGATTACATTCTCAAGTGGTTTGACGAAGCCGGCTTCAAGGTGAAAGTCGAACGCGAAAGCGGCGAATGGTGGAGTGTGCTTGCTGTGAACGGCTAGCGTCTATTTGCCGCGCTTGAACGAGCTGAATTTCACCGGGGAATTGTCTTTTTTCCCGCCAGGTTTGCGGTCGCTGTGGAAAATCTTGCGTTCTCCGCCGTTGAAATTATTCCCGCGTTTGTCGCGTGATTCGCTATTTCCGTTGTTGCCAAACTGCGCGGCGCGCCTTTCCCTGCGGGCGGAATTTTCCCAGCGACCTTTCTCGCCGACTTTCTTGGGTACGATTGTGGTGGAGCGCGCTTCCCGCTTCTGCTGTTCGCGCTCGCGGTATTCCGCATTGCTTTCGCGTTCCTTGCTCGGGAAAAACTCCTTGCCTTCTGCCTTCGCGCTGCGGCTCAATAGCAGCCGTCCGATTTTCCCGAGTTTCAAGCGTTCCAGCGTCGCGCGAATTTGCGGGCGGTTCTCCGGAATGTACCAGAAGAAGAACTGTCTCTGGCTCTTCTTCTGCTCGGGTGTCTTTGCCACGTAAAGCGGCTTGCCGTCCGGCGTCATTTCGGAATAGAACATCTCGGTCGCAATCGTCATCGGCGTGGGCGTAAAGTCCTGCACCTGCTCCAGCTGGAACCCGAGCTGCTTTGTCTCGAGGGCGAGTTCCGCCATGTCGGCTTCCGTACAGCCGGGATGGCTACTGATAAAGTAAGGTATAATCTGCTGGCGCTTGCCGATGCGCTTGCATTCGTCGTCGAAGAATTCCTTGAACTTGTGGAACAGCGTAAAGCTCGGCTTGCGCATGAGCTTGAGCACTTCGTCGCTCGTGTGTTCCGGCGCCACCTTCAGGCGTCCGCTCACGTGGTAGTCGATGAGCTCGCGGGCGTATTCCTCGTGGTCGCGGCGCAGTTCTTCGTCATTCGTTTCCTGCAACAGCATGTCGTAACGCACGCCGCTCCCGATAAACAGGTGCTTTACCTTCGGGTGGTTGCGCACTTCGCGGTAGAGACTCAGAATCTCGGCATGGTGCGTGTCCATGTTGTCGCAAATCTTGGGCGTGAGGCAGCTCGGTCGTGCGCATTTCTGGCATCGGCTCTGGTCGCGGCCACGCATGTTGTACATGTTCGCGCTCGGGCCGCCCAAATCAGTGATGGTTCCGGCGAATCCGTCCATCTTCGTTATCAAATCCACTTCGCGCAATATGCTTTCGCGGCTACGGCTTGCGATAAATTTGCCCTGGTGTGCGTTGATGGCGCAAAAACTGCAACCGCCAAAGCAACCGCGGTGCGTGTTGATGCTGAACTTTATCATGTCGAACGCGGGCACGTTGCCGCGCTTCTTGTAACGCGGATGCGGTTCGCGCGCGTACGGGTATTCAAAGCTCTCGTCTAACTCGCCGTATTCGAGCGGCGGGTATGCGGGGTTTATTACCACAGTTTGTTCCGCGACATCCTGCAATACGCGGCGCTGGAACCACTTGTTGCATTCGATATCCACCTTGCGGCAGTTCTCTATCTGGTTCCGCTTGCTCTCGAGGCATTCCTCGTAGCTGGCGAGCCGCAGGTCTTCCCACTGGTTGCTCTTCGGGACGTTCCCCTTGGGCGCCAAGTATGCGGTTTGCGGTATGGAATGCAGGCTCGAGAACGGCACGCCTTTTTTCAAGAGTCGCACCATCTCCTTCAGGGGCTTTTCGCCCATGCCGTAAACGAGAAGGTCCGCCTGCGTATCGAACAGGATGCTCGGTTTGAGCCTGTCGCTCCAGTAGTCGTAATGCGTCACGCGGCGCAGGCTCGATTCCAGCCCGCCAATCATCAGCGGCACGTCGGGGTAGAGCTGCTTTAAAATCTTTGCGTAGGTGTACGTCGCGTAATCCGGGCGGAAACCCGCCTTGTTGCCCGGCGTGAAAGCGTCGTCGCTTCTCAGGCGTTTTGCGGCGGTGTAGTGGTTCACCATGCTGTCCATGCCGCTGCTGATTGCGAAGAACATTCGCGGGCGCCCGAGTTTCTTGAAATCGCGCAGGTCGTCGCGCCAGTTGGGCTGCGGCAAAATTGCAACGCGCAAGCCCTCGTGCTCGAAGAGCCTTGCCACCACGGCATGCCCGAAGCACGGGTGGTCCACGTAGGCATCTGCGCTGATGATAATCACGTCCACGTAATCCCAGCCGAGTTCGTCTAGGTCTTCCTTGCAGATGGGGAGGAATCGCGGATCGTACATGAGGATGAAAATAGAAATTTTTGAAGCGGCTATCGCTAGCCGAGGAAAAGCTTTTGGTTGATTTCTATTTCGATGCCGACATAGGCGGTGCCGAACTTCTTGCGGAGCGAGGTGGTAAGTCCGTCCGACTTGCCGAGGTAGGGATAGTTCCGCCGGATCTTAAGTCCGGGGGCGCGCGCCTGGATTTCCTTGATGATGGAGGTTGCGACCTGCGTTTCCCATGCGCGTGCGGGGTCGTAGAGTATTCCGATATCTGCGTTTCGGACAACGTTGTTTAGTACCGGAGTGAAACTGTGAATGCCGAGGTGGATGACGCAAGGAGCGCCCAGGCCTTCTCCTTGGGCCTCCGCATTAGCGACCGCCTTGGCGACGAAGGATTCGACGGCATCGTGGTGCCGCTTCCAGATTTTGAAAATCCTGTCGCGGGTAAACCCTTTTAGCTCGCGAGAATATTCCGAAAGGATGTCCGGATGATTTTCGCTGCGGTTCAGGTCGATGACGAGCCTCGAAAATTTGCCTGCGATGTAGAAATCGGGATGCAGCCTGCGGACGAGCCTGCGATAGACTCCATAAGCGCCGATGTCGTATCCGCGGTGGGATTCGAGGACCTCTTTCGGGATGTGCAAGAATCTCGGCACGGCGTTGCTTGCGTGCTCGCAGGTAATGACGAGTGCCGGGAATTTCTGTTTCATGCGCTATTTCTTTTCCACGACGAGGATGTTCCCGTCGTAGGTCATGACTCCGAGGAGGATGCTATGGATGAGCCTGAACTTGTCGACCTTGTAGTAGGGGCCGTTTGCCATGGGGTTGGTGCAGTCGGGGTCGGCAACGAGGAATTGCTTCTTTTGGTCGAGCCCGTAGAGGACCACGAAATGCCCCATGGGGTCGCCATGGATGTCGTCGAAAACGGACTGGTCCTTGTCGTTGGTATACTCGCGGGGACTGCGGTAGAGGTAGGTGGCGCTGAGCCCGCAGAGGACGGGAATGTCGCGCTTGAAGTAGTGCTCGAACATGCTCGCGCGCAGATCGGCTGTCGCGACGGTCCCGCCCAAATCCAGGAAGCGGATATAGGCTTCGATGGCCTTGCGTAGCTTGGGCGCGTGCTTTGCCTTGTGGAGCTTTTCCAGCTTTTCGCGGAGCTCGGGCATCTTCAGCTTGCTCCAGGTGGGGTCAAAAATCTTGAGGTTGTACGAATAAATGGTCGCCTTGAACCCGCGCTTGAGAGCGTCGATTCCGAGAAAGACGCCCAACGTGCCGCCTTCCTCAAGGAACTCGATTTCGGAGATGAGCTTTTCGAGTGGTATCTTGTAGCCAAGGTGCGAATACACCGCGTGAAGGCTGGTCGGTCCGCACGTGACATCGTCTGGCTGAGGGAGAATCTTGATTTCCATCTTTTTGCCTCGATTCGAACGTGGCGGTTTGATACACAAATCGTCGGGCGAAATATACAATTTAATTCGCCGTTTGGCTCTTGCTTTGCCCTTTATGAAACGGTGTGTTTCATAAAAAGCGAGAAAAAACGCAAAAATCATAAAAAACTATTGAAAATTTTAAAATTTTGTTGATTTTGTTTCATAGATTAGGTAAATTATAGCCGAGGAACCATGAAACCGATAACGGAATATGTGGATTACCGCGAATACATGCGGGACTATTACGGGGAACGCAAGAGGGTCTCGTATTTTTCGTGGCGTGAGTTCGCGAAACTCGCCGGGTTCACGTCGTCGGGATACCTGAAGCTTGTCTGTGACGGCAAGACGCGCCTGAGCCGGGTTGGGGCGGTGAAGGTGGCCGGTGCCATGGGCCTTGCGGGATTCAGTTCGCAGTATTTTTGCCTGCTGGTGGAATACTGCGATGAGTCCGACGAGAAAGTTCGTCTCGAAATCTATTCCCGGATGCGCGCCCTTGTGGAGGAGAATGGGGTGCGCATCCTGGGAGCCGAGGCGTTCGACTATTTCAAGTCATGGGTGAATCCGGTGGTGCGCGAACTGGCTCCGATTATGCCGGGTGCCAAGCCTTCCGAAATTGCCAAGATGTGCGTGCCCGAGGTGACGGCGGGCGAGGTCCGCAATGCGCTTACGCTCATGGTGCAGGCGGGTCTGCTGCAGTTGAAGCCCGATGGATCCTTCGTGCAGACCAACAAGGGCCTGTCGGGCAACCCTCAGCTGATTTCGAGCGCAATCCTTGCACTGCAGAAACAGCTCGCGATGCTTGCCGCCGATGCAATCGATTACACATCCCGCGAAGACCGCAACATCTCGGGCCTTACCTTCGGCGTGGACGAAAAGACCCTGTGGCACCTTTCCGAAGAAGTGGACCGCTTTCGCGAGAAAGTCAAGGGCATTCTTTCGAAAGTAGAATCTTACGATCGCGTTTATAGATTAAATTTACAGTTGTTCCCTCTCAGTTCACCACTTGGAGAAAAAGATGCTTGATATAAAGTTTATTTGCAATAAACGGTCCCTGTCTGGGATTCTAGTTTCTCTGAGCTTGGTATTTTCCGGTTGCGTCGGCTTTACCGAGGACTGGTTTGTCTGTGGGGATGCCAGTGAATCTGCCTCGCCTGGGGTGGAGCAGGCTTTGTCCCCTTATTATAACGCGGCCCGCTTTGTTGCATCTGGCAAAGTGGATGTGGATAAGAAGAAGGATTCGGTCACGATAGTGCTGGAAACGCTCGGCGGTTGCATCAAGGAAGGCGATGCTTTTGACTGGGACTGGGATTTCTATTTCGCGGATTCGAAGACGTATGCCTACGGTTTCCGGGATGATACGCTCTTGCTCACGAGAATCTATGAACCGGATCCGTACGAAGTAGACCAGGAGAGATACGAGGAATCGTTTATCTTCGTTGGCGGTACGTCGGGTAAGCTGGATGGAATCTGGAAAAATACGCAGTGCCGCTACCGTGAAGACAAGATGTACTGCATGAATGATGGTTACGATCAGTATTTCAAGTTCGATGGCGACAGGGTGGAATACCGCATCGCGGATCGCGAAGGTTACGACTACATGCAGACGGTTTTTGTGGACCAGCTGTTCGATTTCCTTGGCGACGGAGGCTCCATCCAGCTCGAAACTCCCTACTACTATTCGGATACGAAATACGAACAGGAAAAATATGGGATTAGCATTTTGGATAAGACGGATTCCACGATGAAGTTTACCTATGCCGACTGGACGTTCGACCTGAGCGTAGATTACGCCCGCTATAAAGACAGTCTGTCTGTAACCCTGAGATCGGGAGACGTGAGCTGTGTGGGTACGGTCCGCGAAACGACCTTGCCCGAAATGTGTTCGGACGGCAATGCGGATTACTTATATAAGTCGAGTTCGGGCGCGTTCACGTACAGGCGGATGAATTCCCGCGAGTTCGAGGCCTGCATCGACGGCATTCTTGGGCGCGAGCAGAACGAATGACGCTCTGCGCACGCTAGGCGCAAAGGAAAAAGTTAGGAGGAATACGGATGGTTTGGAGAAAAATTGCAGGAGGCATGGCGGCGTTGACCCTTTGCTTGCCTCTGCTTGTGCATGCTGCCGGAAAGTCGGATGGCAAACCGCTTGATGTCGGTGTCCGTCTGGGGGCGCAGATTTCGAATCTTATGACGGATGCGAATTGGGGACCGTATCCCGATATTTCGGGGCCGGGCGGAGTGCTTTCGGTTGATTTCTCGCATGGGTTTACGGATAACTTTTACCTGCATACGGCACTTGGGCTGGATTACCGCACCTTCTATGCTTATGGCGAAATCGGCATCCCTTGTGCTGCTCTCGAAGGCGAGGAACCGTGTGGCGGCTACTGGGAAGGCTACGACGTAAATTCGTTCTTCTATCTGGAAATCCCAGTAATGGCGCAGTGGCGCACGTCAGCGCTGTTCTTGGAAGCGGGACCGGTCGTCGACATTCTGCTTCGCATGAACGAGGACTACATTTTGCCCGAAAAGTATCGGAACGACAGGTGCTACGAGGACAAACGCTTCGGTGCGGGTGTCGTCGCGGGAGTCGGCCACATGTTCGATTTCGGGCTTTCGATAGATGCGCGTGTGTCGTTCCAGTTTACCGACTTGGTCGAGGGGGACAAGAAATGTCTCACGATGCATTCCGAGGAAGTTGAGATGCGCTTTGACTCCGAGACGGAAGAGACGACAACTAGGGTTCTCTGGGAATCCGACGAGTATATGGACGGTAGCTACTACAAGCTGCTGAAATACCAGATTGGTATCGGCTACTGGTTCTAGGGTGTAGCGCCTTCGCTTTTCTTGGCTTCGCGCTCTTCGGCTTCGCGTTTTGAATAGGCGCAGCCGCAGTAGTTTTGACGGTAGAGGTTGTATTCGGCGGAGAGCTCGATGGAACGCTTATTGCCGCCCTTGCGCTTGAAGTCGCTGGGGAGCGCCTTGACGCCGTAGATTTCGCCCTGTTCCTTCGCGACCACGTTCAGCATCTGTTCGTCCTTCTTGGGGCTGATGGTGAGTGTTGTGGTAAAATAGTCGAATCCCATCTCCTTCGCGAGCTTTGCCGTTTCGCCGAGACGCAGCTCAAAACACTTGCGGCAGCGCTTGCCGCCCTCTTTCTCGTCTTCGAGCCCGCGTGCGATATCGTAGAATTTTTTTGGGTCGTATTCGCCCTCGATAAATTCCACCGGATACTTTGTCTTGAATTCGCTTACGAACCGCCTGATTTCGGCGACGCGGTGGGCGTATTCCTCGGAAGGGGCGATATTCGGGTTGTAGTAGAAAATCGTTATCTTGAAGAACTGTGAGAGGTACTCGATGCAGTAGGTGCTGCAGGGCCCGCAGCAGGCATGCATCAGGAGCGTGGGCACAATACCCTTGCGCTGGTTCCACCGGATGATGTAACCGAGGTCGCGCTGGTAGTTGTGGTAAGCTTCGGGCATTCCGTGAACCTCTTGCTAGTCCCAGTTGAGCGTCCCGAACGCGGTTATCCAGAAGCAGACAGTCGCGACGATGGCAAAGAGCCCCATGACGGTTTTTTCCTTGTGGCTCGTGCTGAAGAGCACCGTGGCGGTATAGAACGTGAGGTAGACCGCGAAGAAAAACGCGAGTATGCGCGTGATCATGAACGGGATAATCTCGGGAACGATACGGCCCGCGCTGAGCAGCACGAACATCGCGACAAGCTGCATGCAGATGGGGACGATGAATGCCTTGCGCACTTCCTTGGGGACGACCTTGTTGCGGCCGTTCATGGCGTACATGCCGAGTGGTGCGCCGAACGCGAGTGCCACGTTCAGTGCGATGGACGGCAGAAAGAAAACAGCCCCGAGGATGGTCGCGATAATCATGCCGTAAAGATAAAAAAACGACCCCTTCAGGTAAAGGAGGTAACCTAAAGGGGTCAGGGAGTGTTTGGGTATCTATAAGATACCTATTTTCGGGCCCCGTGTCGATAAAAAACGTAGGTTTCTTGTTTACGGCCGTGAACATGGCAAATCCCCAAAAGTGGCTTTTTTAGGCGAAAATCGCCGAATTTCGGGGTGTACAGGGTGGTTTCTGGCTGGTTATGGACGGGTTAGAACAGGATTTTTGAAGAAATTTGCGCATGCGTGGGCCGGATTTCCCCTTCGCCGGTTTTCTTGAAGGTGGCGATGAGGGAGAGCGAAAGGTGGTCGCCGGTGAGGCGCGTCTCGCTCCGGACTTGCGTGTTGTTGAGGGGGTGCGAGTCGGGGGCCACGAGCGAGAGTCTGAACAGGTTTTCGCGCTTGCCGGGGAGATTTTCGGAAACGGCGGCGCCGATTTCGAGGCGAGGCCGTTTCCATGTCGCGTCGGTGCGGTCGTGCTCTGTCCGTGCGCTGCCCGTGAATGTCGCCTTGAACGCGCCGAAGTCGAGTACCGACCGCAGCATTCCTTGGTAGATAGTTTGTCTGCAATCTTCCGAGGCTTCGCGGCAGGTAATTTTGGCGCCGCCGCGGATAGTTGGCGGCCCGCTTTCGATATCCAGCGCGAGCCTTCCCGAAATGCTGTCGGAGTGAAGCGGCGATAGGATGCGGACGCTCGCCGAGACCCGCGTGTCGAAAAATTCCTTGGCGCGGAACGTGAGGTTCTGCGTTGTCCAGAATCGGTTCTTGAGGATGCTTGCGCTCAGGCGAGTGGACGCGGGAACGCTGTCACCGTGGATGTAGCCGGTGGTGCGCCAGGAGACGGACGATGAATCCCTGCCGTGTAGCTGGTATTTTATGAGCGGGGCGATCTCTCCGATTTGCTGCCAGAACGCGATTTGGCCGGCGGGGAAGGCGGCCTGCGCCATGACGGAATACGTGTCTGCGGTTTTCCACAGCGCTGCCCTTGCCGTGAAGTCCTTGCCGTGGGTGTATCCGACATGTGCCCGCGAGGTTCCGGAAGTGTCGATGAGCCCGCCGAGGTCAAATGTGCCGCGGCTCGGCGTACCGAAGGAGTAGGCGAGTGCGGTTCCCCAGAGAGTGTCGGTGGGGATGGCGCTTTTGAGTTCTCGTGTGGAAATCTGCCCGAAGTGCGCCTCTCCATGCTTGTTTTTGTAAGAGAGCAGCTCCTGCGTGCCGAGCCGCAGCGTTAGCCTGTGGAGGTTGAAGAGGAATTCCTCGCGGTGGGTATCGACGTGGCCTGCGGAATCGAACCTCATTTTTGCCGCAAGGTGCCCTCCGTAATTTTTTTGCGCCTTCGGGGTGCGCTTCCTGCTGGCGGCCTTCATCTCGCAGGGCTCGCTCACATAGATTTCGGCGAGTGCGCATGCCTCCTGTGCGTTGCCCTCGTCGAGCAGAGAAAGCATCTCGCTTGCCTCCTCCGCCTCGATGGTCCCGTCGTCCCACCATTCGAATATTTGCGCTTCGGACAGCCCTGCGGAATGGGACGCGAGCGGGAGAATGGCCCAAAGCATCGCGAAGGCTTTCGCCAGGGTTCTGTTTGCGGTTCCGCACCGCTCTTTTTTTGCTTTCATGTTTGCCTCTACCTATAAAAACGATTTCGCGGCCAAAATGTGCCGTTTTGCCCGTTTTTTTTTAGAGGCTGCGTTTATGTTTTTAAATTTGGACCATGGCAAGCGATTCCTGGCATAAGAATCCAAAGAAGTGGTCCGGCCGCACTCCCGCCCGTGCAGGGAGCTCCGCCGGTCGCGATTTCGTCCCGCACCTCAAGGCCCCGCGCACTGACTTTCCGCTGTTTAACGGGAAGCGCGTAAAGCCTTCGCTGGAAGGCCTCGACAAGCTCCTGCATTACTACGGCGTTGAACTCGAACCCGCGACGCTTGCGCAATTTTGGGAGTTCCATCAGCTGCTGCGTGCGAACAACGACGACCAGGACTTGACGCGCCTCAACGCGTTCGAGACGATGGTGGAACGCCATTACGCCGACTGCACGCTCATCAATGCGTATGTTCCCGAGTGGCCGGCCCGCATGATCGATATCGGCAGCGGAGCCGGATTCCCCGGAATCCCGCTCAAGCTCGTGAACCCGCATGTCCGCCTCACGCTCTGCGAACCGCGCCCGAACCGCATCAACTTTTTGAACATGGTCATCGAGAAGATGGGCCTCAGGGGTATAGACGTGTTCGGTCACAAGGTGACGAGCCGCAGCATGACGATTCCCGTGGATGGCGTCATCAGCCGCGCATTCGAATGGATGGAAAAGACCCTCCCGCGCCTTGCGAATTCGCTCAAGGTGGGTGGACGCGTGTATTTTATGAAGGGTCCGGGTGTCGCCGACGAGCTGAAGGTTTTCCACCCTGAAGATTTCGGCTACAAGCTAATTGCGAAGCACTTCTACACTATCCCGAACAGCACGCAGGACCGTGCACTCGTGATTCTCGAGCGCGTGGAATAAAGCGTAAATATCTGCTTAGAACTTGAACAGCATGCCGAAGCGCATCTGTCCGTCGCGCACGCCGTCGTTGTCGCCCACGTCCATGATGGTCGCGAAGTCGAACTGCAGCATGTCCGAAATCATGAGGCCGAAACCGAAGTCCATCTCGTTACGCTTGCCGGTCTGGTCGTAGAGATAGCCGAGGCGGAGTGCGATGGTGTTCGAGTAGATGAATTCGGAACCGACGTTGAAGACGCCCTGCATGAGCGAGTTCTTGAACGCTTCGAATCCGTGACCTCCGCGTTCGGGATGCCCGATGGATTTCCAGCAACTGATGTAGAACGGTTCCGGGTTTCCCTTGTCGTCGTCGTAGACGACTTCGCGGTTGTAGTCCGCCGCGATAGTGAGCTTGTAGTCGGCGAGCGAAAGGATTTCGTACGAAAGGCCGAGGCGCCAAGTCAAGGGAATCGGGTCTTCGATGGTCTTGTCCACATAGTAGACGCTCGGACCGATATTCGCAAGGACAAGTGCGAAATTTAGTTTGTCTATGAACAAGTCTTTCTTGAGTACGCCGATGTCGAATGCATAGCCGAAGGTGGTCGCTTCTTCTTCGCCAGCGCCCGCTCCGGAACTCAGGTCGGAATAGAATAACTTGATGCTGAGGCCCAGGCCCCAGTTGTTCGGGAATCGCGTGCCATAGCTTACGCCGCCGACGATTTCGGAACTGTTGTAGGCTACGAGGTCGTCCATGTCGACATCGCCGGAAACGACTGTCGAACCGAAGCTCACGAAATTCACGAAGAACCCGAGCGTTCCCCATTCCGCAATGGGAATGGTCATGCCCCCGAAGAGGTGGTAGAGGTCGGGAATGTTGAGGACGGGCAAAAGCTTTTCGTAGAAGGCGACAAGCTGGTAGTCGGCGTCCTTGTAGAGTTCCATGCCGTTTGCTGTGCTGAACCAGACGTCTCCGCCCTGCGGCAGGACCTTCCAGACCTTGTTCGTGGAAAGGCCGTTGCCGGAATGGAAGTGGAGCCACTCGTCGTCCTTCTTGACGCTGCCTTCCTGTTCGGCGACTCCGCGTTCAAGTTCGGCCTTGCGTCCGCTTGCGGTCGCGTAGTCCGGCAGGTGGCGCCACACGCCCTTGTCGGTAGCAATCCAGATGTGTCCCTTCTGGTCGACGGAGATGTCGTTCACCACGTTCCCTTCGAATTTCACCTGTTCCCACTTGCGCAGGTTGAAGTGGCTTAGCCCCCCGTTATGCGCAGCCCATACATGGGCGGAACTGTCGACGGCGAGTGCGGTCGGGTGCAAGTCCATGATGCCGTCCTCTTCGTTGAAGAGGCTCCAGCGGTCCTTGTCGTTTACGCTCTTCTTGGGAACGAGCCTTGCGATGCCCGCTCCGTCGACTGCGACGAAAAGTTCCTTGCGGCTTTCCGACCACACGAGGTCGTTGATCTTTTGGCTCGGGAGCACCTTGCCCTTCTGTTCGAACTGGCCGTTACGGTAGAGGAAAAGTCCGTTGTCGGTGCCAATCCAGAGCGAGGCTCCCTGGTTTTCGAGCGCAGTGATGCGGTGGGAACCGAGTTCGCTCTCGTAGCTCTTCCAGGCCTTGCCGTCGAAGCGGTAGAGCGCCTTCGGGGTGCCCACCCAGAGCTTTTCGGTGCGGCTCTCGTAGAGGATGGCAGTAATCGTATCCTTCACGACGAGGTCCCAGGGAATCTTTACTTCCACGACGTGCGATTCGTCGTCGGCGTTCTTGATGTCGTTGAATTTCTTGACCTGGCGGGTGTATTCGTCGAGTCCGCGTTCGGTGCCCGCGAATACGCGCACGGCGTCTTTCACCTTCGCGTTGCCCTGGAGCGTGACGGTGTGGTAGTTGATCCACTGTTCGCCGTCGAACTTGAGAATCCCGTTCACGGTGCCGGCCCAGAGTTCGCTCTTGGAGAAGAACCCGTTCTTGGAACGGCTGGCCATGTTGGTGAAGTGCGGGGTCGTCTTGGCATCTGCCGGATACGAGACCTTCCATTCATCGGAAAGGGGGCCGAACGCAAGTCCTGCGGGGTTGTAGTACATGGCCGACGCGTCGTCGGCGAGGGCTGCTCCCACTTCGCCCATGCCCAGCTGGCGTGCGCCGACGGGCATTTCGAGCGTGATGATGGCAGAACCGGCCGCAAGGGCTATTGCGGGCGCTACGAAAAAGGCGAATAGTGCGGGTCTTAGGGAATTAAACAAGTTGCCTCCAGTCCGGGACATCGTAGGTGCTTCCGTGGGTGGGGACCACCGCCTTCCATCCGGACTTGCTGGGGTTTTCCCAGGGCTGCTTGGGCAGGAGCCTGCAGTCGCATCCGAGGACGTAGGGGGGTAGAATTTCTGCGTGGTTGCGGATTTGTTCGCGGGTGATGAAATTCTCCTCGTGGACGAATTTCACGTATTCCTTGCCCTTGGGGCCAAGTTCGATTCGGTAGGTGACGGTGCCGTTCTGGTCGCCTTCGTCGATAGTCTTGATGGTTTCCTCGATGCTCGCCTTCCATTGTTCCAGATATTGCTCGCGCTGTTCCGGGGTGAGCTGTTCCTGCGTTTCGAGCCAGGCACGGATGGAATTGTCCGAGGGCTTCACGGCGGTAATCGATTCGCGGGCGGGACGGACTACGACGGCGTACTTGCCGGAAACGTCGATGACCGGCTTCACCTCTTCCTTTTCGTCGGAGCTGTGGATGACCACGTAGGCGCCGATTCCTGCCAGGATGATGGACAGGATAATGATAACGATGACGATGATGACTGATAGCATAATCTTCCCGTTCTATATTGCAATTTCTCTTTTTTCAAAAAACTAGCATTTTTCTATCTTGTGGGGTAGGAGATTTTATGTCAAAATTGAAGATTTTTCTGATTCTTGGCTTGGCGTGCATGGCTTGGGCGGTTCCGTACAATGTGGAAGTGGTCAAAACCGGCGATGGCGACGAGATTCGTGCGGGCCAGCTGATCAAGGTGCACTACAAGGGTTTTCTCTATGCAGACGTGGCGGCAGATACGGTCAAGCTGGATTCTGCGGTAAAGGCGGCGCCGAAGGACACGTCCGTTGCGGATTCCGCTTCGGAAGAGCCGACCGCGACGGGCCCTGTTCCGTTTGCCGATACATACGCCAGCGGCGAACCTCTCGAATTCACGATTGGCGTGGGCCAGGTGATTTCTGGGTGGGACAAGGGCCTCCTCGGCATGAAGGTGGGCGAAGTCCGCAAGCTTACGGTTCCTTACACCATGGCGTATGGCGAAAATTCCCTCGAAGGAATTCCTCCCTATTCCGACCTCTACTTCGAAGTGGAACTGGTGGCTGCCGAAAAGCCCATGGAACCCGACGTGTTCCCTGCCGACGTGAACAAGATGAAGTGGCAGGACAAGGACAAGGGCCTCAAGATTTTTGAGGAGAAAGCCGGAACGGGCAAGCCTGCGATGGCCGGCTCGAACCTGAAGGTGCATTACACGGGCTGGCTCCTGAGTGGCCGCAAGTTCGGAAGTTCCAAGGATCTCGGCAAGCCTTTCGAGGTGGTGCTTGGCGCGGGCAAGATGATCAAGGGCTGGGAAATAGGCCTTGACGGCATGCGCGAAGGCGGCGTGCGCTGGCTGCGCGTGAGTCCGTCCATGGGCTATGGAGCCACCGCGTTTACGATGATTCCGCCGAACTCCACGCTCGTGTTCCGTGTCGAACTTGTTGAATCGATGGTCGATCCCGAGATTGCCGCCAAGATGGATTTCTTCCCCGATACGACGACGCTCTCTTTCGAGAACGGCTCCGAGGGTCTCCGCTATGCGGTCATCCAGCAGGGCGAAGGCGAACCTGCCAAGGCCGGTGCGAACGTGAAGGTGCATTACACGGGCTGGCTCACGAACGGATACAAGTTCGATAGCTCCCGCGACCGCGAACAGCCTTTCTCCTTCCCGCTTGGCGGCGGACGCGTTATCCGCGGATGGGACCTTGGCGTGGCGGGCATGCTCCCGGGTGAAAAGCGAATCCTCATGATTCCGCCCGGACTCGGTTACGGAAGCCGTGGCGCAGGTCCGATTCCAGGCGGCGCGACCCTCATTTTCGCGGTGGAGTACCTGGGCGAGTAATGTTCAAAATTCTGTTTGAAAAGCTGAAGGAAGCGTTCGCGTCCGTATTGCCTGTGACGCTGATTGTCCTTGTGCTTTCGTTCACGCCGCTCGTTGATTTTTCGCTCAAGGAGCTTGTCGTCTTTTGTGTGAGCGCTGTGTTCCTGGTAGTGGGAATCGGCCTTTTCAACCTGGGCGCCGACCTCGCCATGACGCCGATGGGCGAACAAGTGGGTTCGGGCCTTACCAAGTCGCGCAAGCTTTTGCTGCTCCTTTCGGTCTGCTTCGTGATGGGAGTGCTGATTACGGTTGCGGAACCTGACCTCTCCGTGCTTGCCGAGCAGGTGAAGAACGCCGTGGAACCTGTGCTCTTGATCGTGACGGTCGGCGTGGGTGTTGGGCTCTTCCTGCTCCTTGCCATCGTGAAGATTGTGTGGCGCAAGGACCTTTCTTCTATCATCATCTTTTTCTATATGGTGCTGTTCATGCTCGGAATGCTGATGCTTACCTTCGGCAAGGAGCAGTTCGTGCCGCTCGCCTTCGATTCCGGCGGCGTGACGACCGGCCCCATCACGGTGCCGTTCATCATGGCGCTCGGCGTGGGCGTCGCCGGCGCCATCGGCGGCAAGAATGCGAACGAGAACAGCTTCGGCCTAATCGCCCTCTGCTCCATCGGCCCCATCATCGCACTCATGGGCCTTGTGCTTTTTTCGAAGGGCGACCTCACGTACCAGCTCTCTCCGGCAAGCTATTCCATCGATGCGAACCTCGGCGAAAACTTTGTCCCGGCGCTTGCGGCAGTCGCCAAGGAAGTTCTCGTGGCGCTTGGACTCATTGTCGGATTCTTCATGGTACTGCAGTCCGTGGCGCTTAGGCTTTCGAAATCAAAACTCATGCAAATCGCTTTCGGCATCGGTTACACGTTTGTCGGTCTCGTCGTCTTCCTTACGGCGGTGACGGTCGGGTTCATGCCCATCGGTTTTGAACTCGGAATGGAGCTTGCGAAGTTGCCTCGTGCGCTGGTCGCATCCGGATTTGTAATCGGCATGGTGGTCGTGCTTGCGGAACCCGCTGTCCACGTGCTCAACAAGCAGGTCGAGGATATTACCGGTGGCCTCGTGAGCAAGCGTTCCATGCTCGTCGCGCTTTCGGTAGGTGTCGGACTTTCCATCGGGCTTTCGATGATCCGCATCATTGTAGGCTTCCCGATAATCTACTACCTCATTCCCGGTTACTTTATCTCGCTTGCGCTCTCGTTCTTTGTGCCCAAGCTCTACACGGCAATCGCCTTTGACTCGGGCGGCGTCGCGAGCGGTCCGCTTACGTCGAGCTTTATCCTTCCGCTTTCTATCGGCGCGTGCTCCGTGATTCACGATGGCGGACAGTCCGTGTTGAGCTATGCGTTCGGCATTGTGGCCATGGTCGCGATGACCCCGCTCATCACAATCCAGGTGCTTGGTTTCAAGGCTATCGCGACAAACAAGCTGAAGAACCGCATGATGATGCGCCGCATCCAGGACGCCGACGACGAGCAGATTATAGATTTTGTGTAGGTTGGAATATGGCTGAATCCAAGAGAACAGGAATCGCGAGAAGGTTTTACGGGAAGGCGGATGGACGTTCGCGTGTATCCATGAATCGTCTCAAGATTCTCGTTACCATCGTGAACCGTGCGAAGGCGGACTTCTACATGGACCATATCCAGTCCTTCGGGGTGAACATGCAGATGGTCGTGTTCGGCCATGGTACCGCCCCGCGCGAAATTGCGACGGCGATGGGTCTCGCGGATTCCGAACGCGCGGTCGTTTTCAGCGTTATCGGCGAAAACCACCTGCGCGCGGCCCTCGACAGCCTCGCCGAAAAATTCAACACGATTGCGGGGGGCAAGGGGATTGCCTACACCATCCCGATGTCGAGCATCATCGGCAAGTCCATCTTCAACTTCCTGAGCGACAACCGCGATGCGGTACGGAGGAACGAAAAATGAGCGGATTCAACCACGAAGTTATCCTGTGCATTGTGAATAACGGTTTCTCGGAGACCGTGATGGAAGCGGCGAAGGATGCCGGCGCGCGCGGAGGCACTATCCTGAATGCGCGCGGTACGGCGAACAAGGAGGCGGAATCGTTCTTCCACATCGCCATCCAGCCCGAAAAGGAAATCGTGATGATTCTCGTGGATGCAAAAATCAAGGATGCCGTGCTCCACGCCCTCTACCAGAAGGCGGGCCTCGACACGATGGGGCAGGGTATTGCTTTTTCGATACCCGTGGAAAATGTCGTCGGTCTTACGCCGTGGAAAACGGAACCGAAGGAAGGCGACAAGGCCGCGGAAAAGAAAGCGGATTAGTTATTATTTGTCCGTAGAAGTTTTTTATGCCGGATTGGCGAGGAGTACATTATGAAGTTGTATAAAAAGTTTGTCTTGGGCCTGCTTGCCTTTGCGTCCCTCATGATGCTCGGCTGTGCGAATCCGAATGCGGTTTCCATCCGCAAGCATTTCTGGCTGGGAGATTACTACGTGAAATCGCCGGTGCCCGAAGCCGTGGAAATCGACATCCCGTTCAACTTCGGCTATTATCAGGAGTGGGGCTATCGCTTCGAGGCCTTTTCCATGGAACAGAGGGTGTTCAAGGTGTCCCTGCAGCAGCACGGCGTCACGCTGAACTACCGCGGCATGCCTGCATCTTTCTTGGACAAGGATTCCACGTTCAACCCGCCCCCGATGGCGAATGCGGAAGCCTTCGTGAAATACTTCCTGCAATGGGACAGCGACTATTCGTTCAACACGTTCGATCCGCTGAAGGGCGGGAAGGTCGTTTCCGCTCGCTATGACACCGAGAAACAATTTGGCGTTATCAACATGGTTGGAGTGAAAGGCTACAGGGAGAGCGTGGGAGCCATGCTCACGGCGAACAACAACCTGTTTGTAGTCATGGCTAGTTCGTTTGCTGGCGCCGACCTCGAAACTTACGTCGTGCGTGCGATGAAGTCAATTTCGTTTGAGAAAAACTGATTCTAGGGGGAGCCCATGAACGTTCTCATCTATTTCCTGTTTGCCCTTTCCGGGTTCGCTGGCCTCATATACGAAGGTTCATGGGCGCGGTACCTCAAACTCTTTCTCGGGCATTCCAGTTACGGCCAGGTGCTTACGCTCTGCATCTACATGGGCGGGCTTGCCATAGGCAGCTTTGTCGCGGGCAAGATGGTCGAGAAGGTGAGGCGCCCGCTGCTCGGGTATGCCGCGGTGGAACTTGCCATCGGGATTGGCGGTGTGGCGTATCACCCGCTGTACAACGCGCTCACGGGATTCTTCTTCGATAGCGAATGGGTGGCGGGTCTCGGGTTCACGGGTGCGGAAATTGCAAAGATTGTGCTTGCCACGGGTTCGACGCTCCCGATTGCGATTGCGGTGGGCATGACCTTCCCGTTCATTGCTGCGGGTCTCATGCGCAAGAGCGGCGCGGAAGTCTCGCTCCCGATGCTCTACTTCACGAATAGTTTCGGTTCCGCTATCGGTATCCTGTTTACGAGCTACATGCTCATCCCGGTTCTCGGGAATCACGTTACCTTGTGTGTAGCCGCGTCCATAAACTTCCTGCTTGCCGCTATTTTCGGGTATATTGGGTTTACCACGACGCCGAACCACGAGGATGACGAGGATGAACTTCCAGGCGATGCCGCCGAGGGGGTAAGTGTTGCCCGCGAGCCCCTGAACGAGGACTACGCGGCAGAACACAAGCTTGCGATGCCCCCGAAGTCTACCTGGTTCTGGATTGCGGGTATCACCGGCCTCACATCGTTTGTCTATGAAATCGTGTGGATTCGCCTGCTGAGCCTCCTGATGGGGTCGTCGAGCCACAGCTTCGACCAGATGCTTTCGGCGTTCATTCTCGGGCTTGCCATAGGCAGTGCCGTCTCGGGCAAGCTTCTGAAGAAGGATTCCCTCGTCGTGCTCTCGATGGCGCAAATCCTGATGGCCTTCTTTGCGCTCTGCACGCTCTACTTCCACAAGCCGTTCTGGGAGATGATGAACGAGGCGAACCAGATATTCAACCCCACGAATGACGGTTACGTTTGCTGGAGCCTCTTCAAGTATGCGCTCTCCGTGCTGTGGATGGTTCCCACGAGCTTCTTTGCGGGCATGACGCTCCCGCTCATTACGATTATCCTCACGCGCGCCTTCAAGAGCGAAGCCCCGATCGGCAAGGTCTACGGCTGGAACACCGTCGGCTCGATTCTCGGTTCGGCTGGCGGCGGACTCCTGCTGCTCCCGCTGCTGCAGCTCAAGGGCGCCCTCGTGCTCGCCGCGGTTCTCGACTTCGCGATAGGCTTCGCGTTGCTTGTCGTTTATCGCAAGCGCTTTCGCTACAGCGTCGCGTTCTACGTGATTTGCGCCTTCATGGTGCTGCCCTCCATCTTCGTGAATTTCGACCCGCACCTGATTACCTCGGGCGCGTTCCGTGCCTACAAGAACCTCCATCCGGACGAGAAGATTATCGTACGCGACGGCAAGACGGCGACCATCAGTTTCCACGAATCCAACGTGCACTACTACATCAAGACGAACGGCAAGGCGGATGCGAGCCTCGGCAAGGACCGCTCGCGCCCCATCGAGGGTGACGAACTGACTCAGGCCGCGACCGCGTTCATGCCCATGGCCGTGAAGGATAAGCCCTACGATGCCGCGATGGTCGGCTTCGGAAGCGGCATGGGCGCACACTACCTGCTTGCCGACCCGCTCCTGAAGGATTTCGACTGCGTGGAAATCGAGCAGGAGATGATGGACCTCGCGAAAGGATTCTACCCGTGGAATTCCCGCGGTTACGATGACCCGCGCATCCATATCTACATCGACGACGCGCAGACGTTCTTCCTCACGAACCGCCGCAAGTACGACCTGATGATCAGCGTGCCCTCTAACCCGTGGGTCTCCGGCGTGGCAAGCCTCTTCAGTCACGAGTTCTACACCAAGATGCGTCGCTACATCAAGCCGGGCGGCCTGTGGGTGCAGTGGATCCAGACTTACGAGTTTAACGACCAGCTGTTCCTGAACATATTGAAGGCGCTCGATGTCGCGTTCCCGTACGTGAGCCTGTACAAGGCGCCGGAAGAACCCGACATCATCATTATCGCAAGCGACGAGCCCGTTTACCAGAAGGCGATTTCGCGCTTCAGCACCGACTCCACGCTCATGAAGGAATTCGAGCGCATCCACCGCGACCCGGAATTCTTCGGCGAACAGAACTTCCTGTTCACTTCCAAGATGGTGCAGTCGCTCATGGATGGTGTGGCTCCGAACAGCATCTTTACGCCGATGGTCGACAACAAGGCGGAGGAAGCCCGCTTCGTACATTCGCAGGCGCATATCGTGCAGGTGTTCGACAGCTGCGAAGTGTGCTGGCCCGAATACCTCGATTCCGCGGAGAACGCGCTGCGCCGCCCCGCCCGCGTGAAGCAGATGATGCAGAATGCGGTTGACCCTTACAAGCAGCTCGCGCTGAACGCCTACCTCGATGACGTGCAGGCGAAGCTCGATTCCGCGAGGGGATTTACGCACAGCGAGCCCGATTCCGTCTCGACGCTCTCGGCCATGCCGGCATTGCCGGCCGCTGCGGAATCTTCACCCCTGTGGGTCAAGTTCCGTGTCGACTATATCGAGTGGATCCGCGGGGTCCCGCTGGAAGCCCGCGATACGAACGAGGTCTACGTGAAGGTCCGCACGCTCGTGAACGAGGGTGCCTTCCCGTCATCGTTTGTCGACGAGTTCAACATCATGGAATGCGCCCGCACCAAGGATTACCAGACTGCGGCCCGCCTCGTTGCGGACTTCTACGAGAAGTACGAGATGAAGGCGATGGACGAGTTCTTCCTGCGCAATGCGCTGCTCATCGCGATGCTTGCGGGAGAGTCTGAACTTGCGAACGCCATCTACGTCGATGCCATCAAGGAACACGAAAGCTTCTTCCCGGTGGAAAAGTTCCTGATCGAACGTGAAATCGTGAAGCTGCGCCGTGCGGCGCTGAAACGGCAGGTCAGCCGCTAGAACATGAAGCTTGCGCCCGCGGTCACGTAGAACGTGAGGAAGTTCGAGTTTTCGAACGTGCGCTCGGCGTTGATGGTTGCGTTGAGAAGGTTCGTGAATCCTTGCGTCACGCGGAGGTTGAGGTGGACCCAGCGCGTAAGCATGTATCCGAAATCTGCGGTCCCGCCAATTTCAAAGCTGTTGGTCTTGATGGTGTTGTCGCGCCTGGTGTCATCGCCCGAATCCATGTTCTGGTTGAATTCGGAAGAGGAGGTGAGCGCAAGGCCGAGGTTCAGGCCGAGGCCGACGAAAATGTTGTAGTCGACAAAGGTGTAGCGCACGATGAGCGGGATTTCGAAGAGCATGATGTCGAGGCTTGCATCGTTGTCGCCGAAATCGGTGTCGATGGCGTATTTGTAATGCCGGTAGTTGAATACGAGTTCGGGCACCATGCTCAGGTTCTTGACGCCGAGCGGCATCTGGACCATGAGGCCTGCTGCACCCTGGTAGCCGATTGTCCAGCCTTCGGTCTCGCCGCCGAAGAACGTGTTGATGCCGGCGCTTCCGCGGACACCCAGCAGGATTGCGCGCGCGAAGCCTTCGGTGCGCTGGCGGTTGATTTCGGCCTTGGAAGTCTTCTCCTTGCGGTATTGCGCATATTCGGCGGCGTAATCTTCGTCGCCCGCGAATTCGCTTGCAGTGGAACCGTCGTAGGTCTCGTTTCCGGAACCGCTGTTGGATGTAGATTCGGAGGAGTCGTCGAATTCGTCGAAATCGACTGCAAATGCAGATGCCGAAGAGAGCAGCAGGGCGGAAACCAGGAAGGGGAGGACTTTCGATTGCATGCTAGAATAATAATAAATACGAAGTTGAACCTAGGTTAACCTGATAAATCTTTCGTGTAAAATAAAAATGTTTTCGCGAAAAAGACTCTGGCAAACTTTTTTTTACTAGGAAAGGCCCGTAGAAACCATGAAAATGGCTCCTTTTTGGGGCTTTTTGTTTCAAGTTTTGCTAGAGGAGGAAGGAGACGCCGACGGTCACGTGCAGGCCGTAAAGCGTGGTCTTCAGCATGCTCGTTTCGGCGATGACGTCTTCGTTCAGGAGGTTCGTGAAGTTCTGCAGGAACCTCACGTCGACGGCGACGTTTCTTGCGATGAAGTAGCCCAGGTCGACGATTCCGCCGAGTTCGATTCCGGCAGCGGGAAGCGTGTTGTCGTGGGGATCCTCTTCCTCGATGCCCTTCTTGGTATCGATTGTCTGCTTGAACGTGGAGACGTCGGTGAGCTTGAGCCCGAGGTCGAAGCCGAGCCCCACGAAGAAGTTGCCCTCGTTGATGGCGTAGCGCAGGATGACGGGTATTTCGAAGAGTGCGATGCTGATGGTGGCTTCGTCGCTTTCGCTGTAGTCGTCGTAGACGAATTCGGCTTCGTAGTTGTAGCGGCGGTAGCTGAAATCCAGTTCTACGACGGAGGATAGACCGCCGTTGCCGATGTTCATCTGCGCAATCAGGCCGCCGGTCACTTCGATACCCAGGTTCCAGTCTTCGGCGTTGTGACCGAAGGACTTGTTGATGCCCGCTCCAAGGCGGAATCCCAGTTCGATAGCCTTGGTGAAGCCTTCGCGGCTTGCGCGGGAGATGTCGGAATTCTCGTTGATGTAGCGGTCGTAGGTGTCGTCGTCCTCGTCGTCATTGTCGCTTGTGGTGGTGTTGTCCTTGCATTCGGGAAGCAGGGAATCAGCGGGGGTGCAGTCTTCTTCCTCGTCGTCGTTTTGGGCGACAGCCTTTGGCTGCTGAGGCTCGGGTTCTGCGCTGGGTTCTGCGTTGGCGTCCGTAACGGGTGCTTCGCTGACCGCTTCACCGCATCCATCCCCGATGCAGGAAGGCGCCTGTTCGTCATTCCCGTCGTTCATTTCGGTGCTGCCACCATTCTGCGAGGCAATCCACGCGGAATCGACCTCGGCTTCATATTCCTGAGCGGCGGCAAAGGAACAGAAAAATCCCAGAAAAACGATGACGATGGATGCCCTGAACGACTTCATGGCCCCAAATTTAAAAAAATAGGTGCCGGTATGAAAGGGCTTCCTGAAAATTCTCTGTTGTAAAAGATTGTTTTTTTCTAGATTTCCCGCTGAAAAAATTAAGGACATAAATCATGGCAAAGTACAATCCGCAAGAGATCGAAACCAAGTGGCAAGCCTACTGGGAAGAACATCAGACTTTCAAGACGGGCGAAGATAAGTCCAAGCCCAAGTATTACTGCCTGGACATGTTCCCGTACCCGAGTGGCGCAGGCCTCCATGTGGGTCACCCCGAAGGCTACACCGCAACAGACATCATCTGCCGCTACAAGAGAAGCCGCGGTTTCAACGTGTTGCACCCGATGGGTTGGGACGCTTTCGGCCTCCCTGCCGAACAGTACGCCATTCAGACCGGTACGCACCCGGCCATTACCACCAAGAAGAACTGCGACAATTTCCGCCGCCAGATCAAGCGCCTTGGCTTAAGCTACGACTGGAACAAGGAAGTCAACACCACCGACCCGAAGTATTACAAGTGGACGCAGTGGATTTTCAAGCGCCTTTACGGCACCTGGTTCGATGAAGACCAGCAGAAGGGCCGCCCCATCGAAGAACTCCCGATTCCTGCCGACGTCGAAGCAAAGGGCAAGGAAGAAGTCCGCAAGTACAAGGATTCTAAGCGCCTCGCTTACTACGCCGACGCTCAGGTGTGGTGGTGCAAGCATTGCAAGATTGTTTGCGCTAACGAAGAAGTCTTGAACGACGGCAGCCACGAAAAGTGCGGCACCAAGGAAGTCGAACGCCGTAACCTCAAGCAGTGGCTCATGCGCATTCCTCTGTATGGCGACCGCTTGCTGAAGGGCCTCGACAAGCTTGACTGGCCGCAGGGCGTGAAGGACATGCAGAAAAACTGGATCGGCAAGAGCTACGGTGCCGAAGTGGACTTCCCGATTGCCGACGCTAACGGCAAGCCGACCGACCGCAAGCTCCGCGTTTACACGACCCGTTGCGATACGCTGTTCGGTGCCACCTACATGGTCGTCGCCCCGGAACACGCGATGGTGCCGGAACTCACGACTGCCGAACAGAAGGCCGCCGTGGAAGAATACGTGCACGCCGCCGCTTTGAAGAGCGACCTCGACCGTACGGAACTTGCCAAGGAAAAGACCGGCGTGTTTACCGGTAGCTACGCCGTGAACCCGCTCACCGGCACCAAGATTCCGGTGTGGGTCGCCGACTACGTTCTGACCGGTTACGGCACCGGCGCCATCATGGCCGTGCCTGCTCACGATACCCGCGACTTCGATTTCGCGAAGAAGTTTAACCTGCCGGTTATCTGCATCATGGAACCCGATGCAAGCTGCCCCGAAGACGTTCGCCCGAAGGTTCTCGCAGGGGACGCCTGCTGGGCTGCCGACGGCACCTACATCAACAGCCAGAATGACACGCTTTGCCTGAACGGCCTCAACAAGAAGCAGGGCATCGCGAAGGTCATCGAATGGCTCGAAGCCAACAAGATCGGCAAGGCCACCGTGAACTACAAGCTCCGCGACTGGCTCTTCAGCCGCCAGCGCTACTGGGGCGAACCGTTCCCGATTATCCACTGGGAAGACGGCGAAATCTCTACCGTCGATGATTCTGAACTGCCGGTGCTGTTGCCGGAACTCAAGGACTACAAGCCGGGTGACGGCGGACAGTCTCCGCTCGCAAACGCCACCGAATGGCTCCAGGTCACGGACAAGAACGGCCGCAAGGGTATCCGCGAGACGAACACCATGCCGCAGTGGGCAGGCAGCTGCTGGTATTACCTGCGCTACATCGATGCCTGCAACGGCGACGCATTTGTTGCAAAGGAACTTGAAAAGTACTGGATGCCGGTGGACCTCTATGTGGGCGGTGCCGAACACGCCGTGCTCCACTTGCTCTACAGCCGCTTCTGGCACAAGGTGCTCTTTGACCTCGGCCTCGTCTCTACCGACGAACCGTTCCAGAAACTCTTCAACCAGGGCATGATTCTCGCCTTCGCTTACGAAGACGCCGCGGGCTCCAAGGTCCCGACCGACGAAGTGGAAGAGAAGAACGGCAAGTTCTTCAAGAAGGGAACCGACATCGAGCTCAAGCAGATCGTGGCGAAGATGAGCAAGTCCCTCAAGAACGTCGTGAACCCCGATGATGTGGTGCGCGACTACGGTGCCGATAGTCTTCGTTTGTACGAAATGTTCATGGGTCCGCTGGACGCCGTGAAGCCGTGGCAGACCAAGGGCATCGAAGGCATGAACCGCTTCCTCGGCCGCGCCTGGCGCTCTGTTGTGGGCGACAGCGATGAAGCTCCGGTCTTTGTGGATGAAACCGCTCCGGAAGCAATCGAGAAGGTGATGCACCAGACCGTCATCAAGGTCACGAGCGATATCGAGAACATGAGCTTCAACACCGCGATTAGCCAGCTGATGATCTTCAACAACGAAATGATGAAGATGGACAAGCGCTACCGCGAACCGTGCGAAACGTTCGTCAAGTTGTTGCACCCGTTTGCCCCGCACATCGCCGAAGAAATGTGGAGTATCCTCGGTCACAACGAATCGCTCACGAACGTCGCCTGGCCGGAAGCCGACCACTCCAAGGCTGTGGAAAACACCGTGGAAGTCGTGTTCCAGGTGAACGGCAAGGTCCGCGCCAAGGCATCTGTTGCCAAGGACATGGACAAGGCCGAACTTGAGAAGCTTGCGCTTGACAATGAACGAGTCAAGGAGTTTATGGCGGGCAAAACCGTCGTGAAGTCGATTGTTGTGCCCGGCAAGCTCGTGAACATCGTGGTGAAGTAACTAGAGTGTCATCCTGGAGCGTCTGTAAAGACGCGATAGGATCCATAAAAATTCAGACCGTAGCCTAACCGCTGCGGTCTTTTTTTTCACCCTCCGCAAAACATAAGCGACTCAGCAATCCCCACGAAAATCAGGAACGGAAGAACCTTCAACAACAGGGTAATGGCGCAGGCGTCTCCTGCGCCTTCTTCCTATTTCTTGAACAAATCGCTGTGCGAACCTGTTCGCGTCAGCGTCAATATGAGCGCATTGCCCGAAATTCTTTACTTGTCGAGAATGTCCTTAATCATTGCGTTTGCGTTCTTGTAGGATTTGGCCTTGCGTTTTCCTGACGCGATTTCGTTTGCTTCGGCCATGGCGGCGATGGTCTCGTCGTTGGGTGTGTCAAGGGCGATCTCGAACGGGATCTTGCGGAGACGGACGACCTGCTTCAAGAAAACGGTAATTGCCGTAGACATGTTCATCCCGAGCTGGTCGAACAGGGTTTCGGCTTGCGTTTTGAGCTTTGAATCGATTCTTGCGCTGATTGTATTCATTGTGGTTCCCATAAAGTGCTCCTTTTTTTACTAAAATTTATATAAAAGTTAGTAAAAGAGCAATACAGTGTATTAAGTTTTATCCGTTTTTACCCGCTACAGAACATTAAAGACGCGAAAATCCCCACGAAAATGAGTATTGGCAGCACTTTCAGCAGCAAGGTAATGGCGCAGGCGTCCCCTGCGTCACCAGCCCCGAAAAGAGCCGATATGTCCCCAAAGGGGACCATAGCTACTAAACAGCAAAGCTGCAAGTAGCTGGAGGCCTAGCACGATAAGGAAAGTTACCAGCATAGAACCTCGCTCCCTATAAATATATAAACGAGGGGATGTCATAATATGACATAGGCTGTTTTTTGAAAAAAGAAAACCCCGACTCGTTAGAGCCGGGGCAATTTCTTTATGGATTGCTTCGGGACTGGCGCCCCTCGCAATGACGAAGAAGCAGCTTATGCCTGCTTATAGCTCTCCATCGCTTCCACGCTCAAGCTCTTCACGAAGTTGTAGTGCTTGGCGACTTCGGCTTCGGCGAGGTTCAGGTACACCTTCATGCTCTTGTCGAACAGTTCCGGTGCCTTGGAGGCGTCGCGGAGCATGAGCTGGCTCATCACGCAGTTGGCTGCGAGTTCGTAGAGGTGGCGGCTGCAGAGGTCGGTGAACTCGTTGTTGTTCGCTGCCTTCACAACTTCGATGGCTTCGTTGAACTTCGCGTCCATGGCCTTAGCGCGGGCCTTGAGGCTCTCGTATTCGGCGGCCACTTCGCCCGCTTCCAGTTCCTCGAGCATCTGGCTGTAGGTACCGGTGGTGATGTGCGGGAGGGCGGCAACCGTCTGCAACTGCGTCGTGCCTTCGTAAATGGAGGTGATGCGTGCATCGCGGTAGAGGCGCTGGCAAGCGTATTCGAGCATGTAGCCCGAACCGCCGTGCACCTGGATGCTGTCGTAGGCGTTCAGGTTGGCGTATTCGGAGTTCATGCCCTTGGCGAGTGGAGTGCATTCGCTGGACATATGCTATGACGTCGCGGGCTACAAGTTTACCATTCGTTCTAGCTTCGACATGATGATGGACCCGGATTCCGGCGACATCATTCTTAAGCTACAAAACGACAGCGTCAAGACCACCAAAAGCTGATGGGAACATGCCGCTTGCTCTGAAAAATGAACCGTCAATTTATAATGGGTTGCCCGCGAAAGGGCAACCTTTTGTATATTTTGTATGTAAACTGAAATAGGAGGATAGAATGGTGAAAAAATTTTTGATGGCGGGCATTGCGGCGTGCCTGTTTGCCGCTTGCGATGAATCAACTTCGTCACAGGCTCCGGAACAGGAAGAAGTTGTTGCGGTGGAAAGTTCGTCGGGGGATGACTCGATCGTTTCGTCATCGGGAACAGAAAGCTCTTCGTCGGAAAATGTGGCTGGTTCCTCGGCGACGGATCCCGCTGCAAGTTCTTCGTCCCAGGAGGCACAGACGAGTTCCGCATCGCAGGAACAGGCGACCAGTTCTGCAACGGCCGCCCCTGAAAGTTCCTCTTCCGAAGAATCCAAATTGCCGCAGTATGACAAGTTGCCTTTCGATACCACGGGCGTAAAACCGGACGTGTACGACTTTGTACCTGTTGATACGGGCGCAAAGCAAGAAACGTACAAGTATGAACCGATTGATGAATCGTACTATACATCGTATGGCGAAAACGCGAAGAATATCCGCTGGGTATATCCGAGAGACTATGAAGGATACTGCTATATCATAGATGAACCGAACGGGGAGTATGGTGGCGGATTCATGTCTACGTCGGCCTATTTGGAAAGGGTCGTCATTGTTCAGGATGATTCGCTGCTATATGCCGATTTGTACGAATGCTCCGACTATGTCTGGGACGGTTGCCGTAACTCCAAGGATGCCTACCTGGCAAAAATCAAGGTCGGCGATGACGTCTATTATTACAGGGAATTTGAAGATGAGCTAAAGCTTGTGCAGCTGACGGATTCTACGGTGTCCGAATGGACTGTCAAGAATCCAACCTATGTTGCGCCTGTTGTCGAATCGCATAGCGGCTGGCCGAAGAGCATGTTTGCAGACGATGCCTTGGTAACATTTGTCGGCGACGATCCCAATTCCGACTACGCCGATACACTGTACATCGAGAAGTACAATGTGAAAATTACAGACGGCGAAAATACATGGATCTTTGAAAACGATACATGCACGGAACGGGGATATTCTCCTGCCTCCGACCTGAGCGCAAGTGAATCCTGCAGCGGGTATATCAAATACCACAACGAATCGAAAGCGTGCATCAAGCGCAATCTGGGCACTGCGTCCTTTGTCAGGCTGTGCCGCCCGCAAAAAGACGTGTATGCAAGCTGGAAAGTCTGGTGCATTCTGGATCAAGAAAAACCGGACTGATTTTAAATAGTGCTTGAATGGGGGAAGTATCCCCCTCGCTTCAGGCCCGGCCAAAATCCCAAAGGTCAGTGAGCCTGCCGAACCGCCGAAGGGCCGGGTCTTCCGCTACCCTCTCTCCTAGGGGTCAAACCCCTAAGACCCCGAAGTGGTAAAATGCAGCTTTCTATTTCACCATCGCAAGTACCTGCTCCTTGGTGACGAAGTTCAGTACTGAAAATGCCGTCATTTGATTACCTAAATCCTTGAACGACGCCCCTACATGATAAACTACGTCATCGACGATGACGAAACGGTCGTGGACTTCGCGCATGTTCTCCAAGTGGACCGTCGGAAATTGCCGATTCAGCCGTGCCTCTTCCTCTCTCATAGCGTGAGTGATTCTAGCGGAATAGATCGTCGCATTCACACCCTTGGCGCGTTTTGCCATAAGCGAAAGAACCATGTCGTTGGCATACGGGTCAATGATGACGATTTCCTTTTTTGCGGAACGCACCAACTGCACTGCGAATTCGTAGCCGCTCCAGTGCGCATGTGCAGGCAACAAACCTTCGCTTGGCGGCAAGTTCGTCTTCACGAAAAAATCCACTTGCTTTTCGAGATTGATTATGCGGGAATCATGGTTCTCCAGCTTGTTTTCGTGAGATATCAGCCGTTGGTTGATGCTGCAACCCCTTAGCAAATGCTCTTTAAGTACTTGATTTGCCCATTGACGGAAACGTGTTCCTTGAATAGACTTTACGCGATAGCCGACTGAAATGATAACATCAAGATTGTAAATCTTCGTTTTGTACTTTTTCCCGTCATTTGCAGTTAGTAAGGATTCCTTACATACTGAATTGGCGTCCAATTCGTGTTCTTGGAAAATATTCTTGATATGGAGGGTGATATTGTTTCGCGTGCTGTTGAACAATTCTGCCATCTGCGCCTGCGTGAGCCATACGGTCTCATTTTCAACACGGACTTCGATATGAAATTCTCCGCCCTCCGGCTGGTACACGACAATCTCATTTTTGCCTGCAACAGGCTGCACATCTTTACTCATCTTTCGCTCCTGCCCGCAAACATGCTTGAAATTGCGGGTCTTTTTTTCTGCAGTTCAAATATATATTCTTTAAATGTCATATTATGACAGTTGGATGAAATTGTGATTTTTTTTCAGTTTTGGGAAAGCTTATGCAAAGGGGAGGGCTCGCTCCAGGCTCGGTCAAGGTCCCTGAGCCTGCCAAAGGGCCGGGTCTTCCGCGCACCCCCACTGCGGGGCTCAGACGCCGCCCCGCAACGCCTGGCTTACCCTGCCTGCCCTATGATGCTAGAAAACTTAAACTCGCGATAAAAAAAGAGGCCACTTAAGCCCCAAGGGTGTGCCACTTAGCAGGAAAAAAGGATATATTTCAACTTAACTGGTAATGAATATGGTCGTTCATAAACCCACTATAAAAAACTACAAATCCAATAAAAAAATGTTTTCCAAGCCCTTTAAATTCCTCCTTCTAATGTTTATCGCGACAGTCTCCTTGACGGCTTGTGGCGATGACGGAGCATCATCAACCTCTTCAAAAAACGAGGATTCTGCAGAACTTCCGCAGGATAGCCTTGCGGAGGACCGTTACAGCAGTTCGGAAGACGTTTATCCAAGCGACAGACAATCCTCTGATTCCACCTTGATAAGTTCCTGTTCTGCTCAGGATAGTTCTAGCAGTGCCGGAAATGATGTTCAAAGTTCGTCATCCACGGACGAGTCGTCCAGTACAGACAGTTCAGAAACTTCTTCATCATCCGATGGCGAAGACAAGCCAGGGAGCGTCACAAAAGTCGCATGGCAGTACCTTAACCCATCAATCAAATACGGAGAATTTACCGATGAACGCGATGGACAGGTATACAAGACCGTAGTAATTGGTGATCAAACTTGGATGGCCGAGAACCTAAACTACGACTATAACTATGGTTCTGCAAGAAGCTTGTGCTACAATCTAACTGCAGACAGCTGCGAAAAATATGGTCGTCTTTATACTTGGGCTGCAGCAATTGATTCCGCAGAAATATTCAGCGCGATGAGAACGACACCATTTAGGACTGCGGAAATGGGTTTTGTTAGAGGAATCTGTCCAGAAGGATGGCGTTTGCCGAGCAATTATGACTGGAGAACCCTGTCTGAACTTGTTGGAATTACATATACTGGCGGTTCTGCATCTTCAGCTGGACGTGGAAAGCTTTTGTCAGCAAATGCATGGTCTGTTAGTAGCAACGCAACAGATGTTTTTGGCTTATCAATTCTTCCTTCAGGATATTCATTAGGTATTGATTCGATGTTTTACCCTGCCACGACCAGGTTCCATTCAAGCACCGAACTTACCACCCTTCCCTCCCATCATTACAGTTACATAACCTATACCGTGAGTGGTTATCATCCTATGTACGTCAATCTTCCTATGCTCCCAAAGGATTGTGGAATTTCAATCCGGTGTGTAAAGGACAATAAAACCATTCCAGCGATAATTCAAAATCAGACAATTGTTGATAGTAGCGTGTATGATGCCGTAGCAAACAAACTTACGGATCTCCGCGACAACAAGGAGTACAGAACAACCACAATCGGCGATCAAGTATGGATGGCCGAGAACTTGAACTACGCTTATAACATAGGTTCTGCCCAAAGTTACTGCATGGAACACGATCATCGCTATTGTGATAAGTTCGGACGACTATACCTGTGGAGCGCGGCAATGGATTCCGCAGCGATTTTCAGCGAAACAGGTAAAGGTTGTGGGTATGGTACGACATGTGGAGATGCGGCATCCTTCGATGCTGGCTACAAGGTACGAGGCGTTTGTCCCTCCGGTTGGAGGTTGCCAAATCGTAAAGACTGGAATGCATTAGTTAAATTCCTAGGTAATTCGGGCGGTTCAAAATTGCGTTCAACCAGCGGTTGGTACGTAAGTGATGATATCGACGGCAACGGTACGGATGACTTTGGATTTAATGCAATTCCTACAGGACATTGCGTGAACGACGGATCCTTCACCCTTTCCAACTATGATGCGTCATATTGGAGTAGCGAGGAAGAAGATGATGACGTGTGGGCGAGTTTTATTTCCCTATCCTACAATGATGATGAAATAACATTTCCTGTGATTGGAAAAAGAATTGCAAGTTCTGTCCGCTGTATAAAAGAATAAAAGTTCCTTATTTTAAAATGGACTGCTTAAGCCAAGACTTGTATTAACAAGTTCATTAAAGTTGTCACTTCTACACAGACTTTGGGGCCTTCTAGATCGTTTCTAGGGCGAGCTTGAACTTTGCGATGAGCAACTTTGTCTCGGGGACGAAGCGGGAGCCGCGGGACTTGCGTTCGTGGGAAAACTCGTTCATACGCTTGGAAAAGTCGCTGTCGCAGACCTTGTTGGATCATGCAGGAGTTAATAAGAGGGTAGCATAAGCTATTATATTTATTGCCCCCCCAAAAAAAGGTAAAACAATGGCAATAATCTATAACCGAGGCATAGATTTTTCTGTAAAAAACAACTACAACTCCGAGACAAGGGGAAGATCTACAGGCGGAACTTCAAGGGCCTTGAAGACGTGCGGGTGGCCGTTTTCAAGTACATTGAGCTATTCTACAACTGGAAGCGGCTCCACGGTTCGCTGGGGTACATGACTCCGGTTGTATAGGCTTAAAAAGGAGGTCGCTTAGGCCAAAAGGGTATAACCACTTAGCAGGAAAAAGGATATATTTTAACTTAACCGGTAATGAACATGGTCGTTCATGAACCCTCTATAAAAAACTACAAATCCAAACTGGATATGGATGATGAAATTAGTAAGAATAGTGATTGTTCTTCTTACGGTTGGCCTTGCAATCTACATTGGTATGGGAATGCTTGAGGTTTTTCCGAGTTTGTCTCCTTTGCCTTTGTGGCTGGAGGGAATTGTTGCATTTCTATCACTTCTTCTCGGTATTGTCCTAGGCTATGGAGCGTTCAATCTCCATAATAAAAAGCAAGAAATTATCAGTGAAAGGAATGAAGAAGAGGTAAAACGACGTTGTGGAGGTGTTTATGATTTATTGAATCTAAAAAGCGATTCTTCCCGTGGAATCGAATGCGTGGATTTTTCGAACTCTTTCGGTGATTTATTCAATGATGACATAAAGTTTGAAAAGAGATCCGGTCAGGAAATAGCGAATCTTTGCAAAATAGACGAAGAAATTCATATAGACAATACTGTAATTGACGCTGGCAAAGAACTTGTCATATCAAGAAAAAATCGTGTAATCGTGAAACGTTGTATAGTGTTAGGTGCTTTGACTATTGATGATAACAACTGTAATTCGAGTATTCTTATTTCAGATTGTTTGTTTTTTGGCAAATTGACCATAAGAGGAACGACTCTGAATAATCATGATTGCTCCTTGTCTGTTGAAAAAGTCTTTGCGGATCAAATTGACATTTCAGGGGTTGTGTCCAATTTGAAGATGCGCTCGGTTTCGTCTGGTTCGCTAAATTTTGTTATGGCTGACGTTAAACGCTCTGATTTGAGAATGTGCAAATTTTCATCGCTGCGATTAGTTTGCTCAAGTCTCGACTTTGAATTTAATGCAAGTCTTGCTTTAAACGTAAAAAATACCTTGCGTGAAAAATTGGTGAAAAAATGGACACCTGTAAAATTAGTTATGGTTGAATTTCAAACTGCGAAAAAAAACTATAGAGACGTAATGAACTTGCTGATTGATGGCGATCAGTTTAAGTCAGTAAATGATAGAGCAACCCTGATTTACTATAGAAATAAAATGGACTTGAATGGTTTCATGAAGTTTTTTTACGTTATTCTTGGTGGAATGATTGAACCAAGGTTCGTATTCGTTTGGATGTTTGTAGTTTTGTGTTTATTTGGGGGCATATATTATTTTTTGGATGACCCTTTTGTTGCTGAATGTATTAATGCGACAGGAAACTGCAGCCGGAGCGCAAATGGAATTGGAGAATCGATTTATTTTTCAATTATAACGCTAACCACTGTTGGCTACGGAGATTTAACTCCGTGTTCTTACGCTCGTTTTTGGGCTTCTTTAGAAGGCATTTTAGGCATTCTGTTAGGTGGTGCTTTTTTGATAGCCGTGTCACGAAAATATTTTGATCGATTTAACGATTTGTAATTTTATTTTAGAAATAACATAAGAAACATTGCCTTGAGGTGAACTGAACCCCAAAAGTTGGACACAACTATGAGGTTCTCATGAACGATAAACTATTAGAATGGCAAAAGGTCATTGACCTATATAAAGAAGGTCTTACTCCAAAAGAAATATCCAGAAAAGTGTCGTTTGATGTTCGCGACATATGTCACAAGTGTCGCGAATTTGAGATTTTGGGGCGACTAGTAGAGCCGAAAAAATGTACATTCCGTGCATCGAATGCATTGAAGCAGAAAGCCATAGAAGCCATCGTTGTTAAATCGCAGCCATATTATGAAGTAACCGCAAAATATGGTATTAGCAGAAAATCACTAATGGACTGGGTTCGCAGGTTTCGTCATGGAGGATACGACGAACTGCTTGCAATAAAACCAAGAGGAAGACCCCGAAAAATGTCAAAAAGCACGTCAAGGATTTCAAAAGGGAAAAGTGAAATCGATCGACTTAAAGAAGAAAATGAATACTTGAAAGCGGAGAACGCCTACTTAAAAAAATTGAAGGCCCTAGACCAAGAAGATGCCGGGATGTTCGGTATAGGGCCGAAATCGTCCGGGAATTAACAAATGAATATGCCCTCAAGTATCTTCTGAAGGCCAGCGGACTATCGCGTTCTACATACTACTATAACCTCCGTAGAAAACCGGACCGCTATGCGGAAGAACGTATCCGAATCAGGTCTGTTCATGCGGCAAACAAGGGACGTTACGGCTACCGCAGGATAGACGCGCAACTCAGAAATGAGGGCTACACGATCAACCACAAGACTATTTGCAGAATTATGAGAGAAGAAAATCTGAAAAACATCCGTAAACGCTGCAAGTACCGTTCGTACAAGGGCGAAATTGGGAAAACTGCGCCGAATAGGCTCAATCGCAACTTCAACCCAAAGGCTCCCGACAGGAAGTGGACAACCGATGTGACACAGATAAATATTGGCGTGAACAAATGCTATTTATCGCCCATACTAGATATGTACAATGGCGAGATAATCTGCTACACGATTTCCAACCATCCGGATCTCAAGATGGTTATGAATATGCTTGACAAGGCGTACTCCTTAAAACGTAAATGGAAAGGGCTAATTCTACATTCCGACCAAGGGTGGCATTATCAACATGTAAAATACCAGAAATCATTACGAGAGCATGGAATTATTCAAAGTATGAGTCGTAAAGGAAATTGTCTTGATAACGCCATGATGGAGAACTTCTTTGGAATAATGAAAACTGAATTTCTCTATCCGAATACATTTCGTGATATAGGTCATTTCAAGCGGGAATTAAAAAAATACATCGAATACTATAACAATGATCGGATAAAGCTTCGCTTAAATGGAATGAGTCCGGTTCAATACCGAACTCATAACGGAGTTTTATCCTAAATTTTAATTGTCCAATTTTTGGGGTTCACATCACAAGGCCGGGGGGAGGCGGACTTTTTTTTGACAGATTAGTTAGGTTAAATTTAGACTTTTTCCGTAGTCATCAGGGGTCATTTCACCAAGATTCATCTATATTCTATCCTTGCAGAACCATTCCAAATAATCATTCAACTCTTTTTTAAATTCGTTTTTGGTAACACCTGCTGTAAGCTTTCCCATAATCGGAAGACCTTTAGATGAAGTGCTTTCTGATTTGAAAAAACAGTTCGTGTGATGGTTTACAAGGAGTCTATAGAAAAAGACCTCGGTTCATCACCGAGGCCTTTAATTTTATGGATTCTATCGCAGCGGCCCTTCGACAGGCTCAGGGACCTTGCTCCAGAATGACTTCTTACGCCTTCCTGTAGCTCTCCATCGCTTCCACATCCACGCTCTTCACGAAGTTGTAGTGCTTGGCGACTTCGGCTTCGGCGAGGTTCAGGTACACCTTCATGCTCTTTTCGAACAGTTCCGGTGCCTTGGTAGCGTCGCGGAGGAGCAACTGGCTCATCACGCAGTTGGCTGCGAGTTCGTACAAGTGACGGCTGCAGAGGTCGGTGAACTCGTTGTTGTTCGCGGCCTTCACAACTTCGATTGCCTCGTTGAACTTCGCGTCCATGGCCTTCGCACGGGCCTTGAGGCTCTCGTATTCGGCGGCCACTTCGCCCGCTTCCAGTTCCTCGAGCATCTGGCTGTAGGTGCCGGTGGTGATGTGCGGGAGGGCGGCAACCGTCTGCAACTGCGTCGTACCTTCGTAAATCGAAGTGATACGAGCGTCGCGGTAGAGGCGCTGGCAAGCGTATTCGAGCATGTAGCCGGAACCGCCGTGCACCTGGATGCTGTCGTAGGCGTTCAGGTTCGCGTATTCGGAGTTCATGCCCTTCGCAAGCGGCGTGCAAGCAGAGGCGAGCTTCTGGTAGAGCTTGAGTTCTGCCTTCTCCTCGTCAGTGAGCTTGCGGGTGCGCTCGATGTCCTCGAGTCCCTTGTAGATGTCCACGTAGCGGGCTGTCTGGTACAGGAGTGCGCGGCCTGCGTCGAGGCGTGCCTTGATGTTGGAAATCATCTCATAGACGGCGGGGAAGTTCACGATGGCCTGGCCGAACTGCTTGCGGTCCTTGGCGTAGGCGAGGGCTTCGTTGTATGCCATCTGGCTGATGCCCACGGACTGTGCGGCAATGCCGAGGCGGGCGCCGTTCATGAGTGCCATCACGTACTTGATGAGGCCGAACTTGCGGCGGCCACAGAGCTCAGCCTTCGCGTTCTTATAGACAAGTTCGCAGGTCGGGCTTCCGTGGATGCCGAGCTTGTTCTCGATGCGGCGCACGTTCACGCCGCCGTCGCGCTTGTCGTAGATG
>DJXN01000014.1:251124-251302 GCA_002449765.1 Fibrobacter sp. UBA7003 | reverse complement strand
GCTTGTCGTAGATGAACATGGAGAGGCCGCGGCCGTCGTGGGTGCCTTCTTCGGAGCGGGCGAGCACCAGGTGAATGTCGGAGTCACCGTTCGTGATGAAGCGCTTCACGCCGTTCAGGTACCAGCACTTGTCGGCTTCGCTGTAGGTGGCCTTGAGCATCACGCGCTGCAGGTCGGA
>DJXN01000014.1:250304-251056 GCA_002449765.1 Fibrobacter sp. UBA7003 | reverse complement strand
GCTGCAGGTCGGAACCGGCATCGGGTTCGGTCAGGTCCATGGACATCGTCTCGCCGGCGCAAACGCGCGGGATAAAGCGGGAACGCTGGTCCTCGTCGCCGAACTCGTACAAGGTCTCGATGCAGTCCTGAAGGGACCAGATGTTCTCGAAACCGGCGTCCGCAGAGGCGATCATTTCGTTGATGGCCGTGTAGGCGGTAATCGGGAAGTTCAGGCCGCCGAAGCGGCGCGGCATGGTCACGCCATTGAGGCCGGCCTTGCGGGTGGCTTCCAGGTTCTCGTAGGTCTTGCTTGCGTAACGCACGCGGCCGTCTTCGCAGTGGGGGCCTTCGGCGTCCACGTCTTCGGAGTTCGGGAAGATGGTGTTCGCGGTGATGTCGCCCGCGACTTCGAGCACGCGGTTGTAGCTGTCTATCGCGTCGGCGTAGTCTTCCGGCGCATAGTCAAAGCTGTCCTTGTCGGCGTAGCCGTTTTCCTTGAGCTCCACGATGCGCTGCATCAGAGGAGAGCTTTCAAGGTTGAACTTAATCTCTGGATGGTCTGTGTAAAAATTCGCCATAACGCCTACTTGTTGTTTGCCTTGTAATACTTGATCATCTTCGGGATGACCTCTTCGACGGTGCCGTTGATCACGTAGTCAGCGATAGCGTTGATCGGGGCGTCGGGGTCGGAGTTCACGGAGATGATGATTCCTGAATCCTGCATGCCGGCGAGGTGCTGAATCTGGCCGGAGATACCGCAGGCGATATACA
>DJXN01000014.1:0-250243 GCA_002449765.1 Fibrobacter sp. UBA7003 | reverse complement strand
ACCGCAGGCGATATACACCTTCGGGCGTACGGTCACGCCGGTCTGGCCAATCTGGCGGTCATGATCGGCAAAGCCCGCGTCGATAGCGGCACGGCTTGCGCCCACTTCGGCGTGGAGTTCCTTCGCCAGTTCGAACAGCATGTCGAAGTTTTCCTTGGAGCCCATGCCGTAACCACCGGCGACCACGATGGGTGCGCCCTTGAGGTTGTGCTTGGCCTTTTCCACATGGCGTTCGAGCACCTTGACCACGTATTCCGTTTCCGGCACGTACTTGGCCACGTCGTGCTTGATGACTTCGCCCTTGTAGTTCGGATCGACAATTTCCTTCTTCATCACGCCTTCGCGCACCGTCGCCATCTGCGGGCGGTGTTCCGGGTTCACGATGGTAGCAACAATGTTGCCGCCGAACGCCGGGCGAATCTGGCAGAGCTGGTTTTCGTAGAACTTCTTCACGCCGCCGATGCTCATTTCGAAGCTGTCGATTTCGAGTTCGGTACAGTCGGCGGTAAGGCCGCTGTGCATGGCGCTGGAAATACGCGGGCCGAGGTCACGGCCAATCACCGTTGCGCCCAGCAGGCAAATCTGCGGCTGCTCTTCCTTGAAGAGGTTCACCACGAGAGAAGCGTGCGGGTTGGTGGTGTAGGGGAAGAGCCCTTCGGCGTCAAACACGTGGACCTTGTCCACACCGTAGGGGAACACCTGCTTTTCAATTCCGTCGAGGCCCTTGCCGGCACAGATGCATTCGAGCTGAACGCCGAGCGTGTTGGCGAGCTTGCGGCCCTTGGACAAAAGTTCGAGGGAAACGTCGACAACGGTCGTGCCCTCAATTTCGCAATATACAAATACGTTATTCATAGGCTAGCCAATAATCTTCCCGTCTAAAAGTTCCTTGATAAGTCCTTCGACGTCGGCGTCGCTTGCGGTGAGCGTGCGGCTTTCCTTCGCCTTGAACACGATGTTCTTGACAGCCTTCACGTTCGTCGGAGAACCGGCCTTACCGATCTGGGCAGGGTCTGCGTCGATGTCGGCGGCACCCCACTGCGGAATGTTCAGGTAGGGCTTCTTCACGATGAGGGCTTCGTACTTTTCGGCGTCTTCCGGCTTGCGTTCGGCAACCACCGTAGCGTTCTTGAACTTCATGAGGCGCTTTGCGTTGCGCGGACGGCACGGGGCCGCACTTCCGTTCACGGTCACGACCAGCGGGAGCGGTGCTTCCACCGTTTCCACGCCACCGTCGATGTGGCGGCGGATAACGACCTTCTTGGCCTTTTCGTCGAGGGAGAGAATTTCTTCGGCGTAGGTCACCTGCGTGAGGCCGAGCTTTTCTGCAATCTGCGGACCGACCTGTGCGGTATCGCCGTCGATAGCCTGGCGGCCACCGAGAATGATGTCGTAGTCGCCAATCTTCTTGACGGCCTGGGCGAGCGTGTAGCTCGTAGCGAGAGTGTCAGCACCACCGAGCGGGCGGTCCGTCACCACGAAACCTTCGTCGGCACCGCGGTACAATGCTTCGCGGACGACTTCGGCAGACTTCGGGAGACCCATCGTCAGCACAGAGATGGTGGAACCCGGGAACTGGTCCTTCAAACGAAGGGCTTGCTCCAGGGCGTTCAGGTCTTCGGGGTTGAAGACCGCGGGCAATGCGGCACGATTGATGGTTCCCTGCTCCGTCATGGCATCGGGGCCCACGTTTCGTGTATCAGGTACTTGCTTAGCAAGCACAACGATTTTAAGACTCATTATATCCTTATAGTGTTGAATTTACGTTTTATGTTTTGCTGTGTACAAGATAGAAATTATCGGGTGCTCCGCCCCGACCTCCAGTAGAGGTCTTTCCCACGTCATCTCCGCATAAGAAAATTGACGTTTTTTTGTAATAAAATACTTTGGCTTAAATGCGAAAAAAGCCCGATTTGAGATTCAATCGGGCTTAACGTGATTTCAAAGTATATTATACTGCTTATTTCACTTCCACGTAAACGCCCTTGGGCAGGTCGGGGAGGGATCCGTTGGCGTTGCGCGCCCCTACGGGCTGACCGAGCACGTTGAATATCCTGTTCCCGGGCTTGCCGTAACGAGCCTTCTCGATATTGCGGATGATGGTGGTGCCGCCTTCGATTGTCACCTTGATTTCGAAGGTGACCTGCTTGCTCCCGTAAACGAGCGCTTGACGCACGGTGAATGTGTCCCCGCCCTTGACCTTGTTCGGCATGTGGCCGATTTTCGTGGTCATGGTCGTAAGGTCCACGTTGGAGAACACGATGCTGGTGCCGTTCGGGTCCCAGGCAACGATTTTTCCGCTATTGTCGAACCAGTGTCCGGTGCCTTCGCCGGTAGTGTTGCTGTTGAGGCTCCCGTCGGGTTCCACTCCGTAGAATTCTACTTTGTCTTCAATTTCGGTCCGCTTGATGCCGAAAATGCTTGCGACTTCGTTGCCGTTCAGGTCGAGCGTTACGGGCGCATAGTTGTCGCTTATCGGGAGTGTCGTTTTGAGCGCGATTTTCTGGACCGTGATTTCGACAGAACTGCTGGATGCGGGTTCCGACGAACTGGACGATGGCTCGGAACAGTTCTCGCCGATGCAGAACGTGAGCGTCTCTCCGGGGGTCCCGATGTCGGTGATTTTCAATCCCGTCTTGGAACCGTTGTACCAGCGGATAGCGGGGTAGGCGTCATCTGAAAATTCCGCGTAGGTCCCGCTCTTGAAGAACGTGTTGGCGGTGCTGCCCGGGCTTGGCCACTGGTCAGTTACGGCATCGCTCGTTTTGCCTGCCGCGCTGGCGTGCACGATTCGGAGTCCGAGTTTGTCTGCGGAGGAATTTCCTTCAATCGAAAAGTCGTAATGTTGCATCAGGAGGCCGCTACCTGCTAGGACTTTGTTACGGCCTTTATTTTGTACGTAAGACCAGACGAGGCCTTCCTGGTTTGGCCTTGCGGGGTTCTTGTAGCGGTAGCAGAATTCACCCGGTTTCGTAACTTCAAGGCTTGTTATGTTGTCTACATCTTCGCTGGTGATGTCCACGAACGGAATCCAGCCCTGGTCCGCACGGTAGAAGTCGTTTATCGCCACCGGGTTCAGGTCGTTCGCGCGGTTGCCCATGGTGCAGTAGTCGCCGTACCAGTAGAGGTCCGGCCAACCGAAGATCATGTGCCCCGATTCATGCACAAAGACGTATATCGAAAACTTGCCCGGCATGTCCGTCATCTGGTGGTGCGTGAGCCGGACTCCATCGCGCTTTTCGTTGGACCATCCGGAATGCGGCCAGAGCCCCTGACCCCATGTCTGTCCGGGGCCTGCATACACGATGTTAATGGCTTCGGTGGTGCCGTCCTTGTCGTTGTCGTAGCGTGAAAAATCGACTTGTGAATCGAAATACGCGAAAACTTCTTTCATCAGCGAATCGGAACCCGAGTATCCCTGCAAACCTTCGTACCATGATTTAGGGTGCTTTGCGCGGTACCAACCGTAGACTTCGTTCGTGAGGTCCAGCTGCCCGTTGGAAACGTCTAGATAGTAGTCGCGCACGGAACCGTTGCAACCGTCCCTATTGAAGCCTTCCTTGTTGAGCCATTCCTCGACTTCGCTCACCGTAACGGGGGCGGGCTTGTCCGAAAAATCGACGAGCAGGGTAAGGCTGTAGATTTTGCCCTTGGGGGCGGCATAGTGGCTCTTGGTCGTGACCGCGGTCGTTTTCGTGAGGGTGCGGTTGTTGAATGTGGGCATAGCCTCGGCGGGCCATTCCTGGACGCGCTTCCCCTGGTACACGATGTCGGCGAACGCCATCGCGGGCAGCATCAATGCGATAAGACTAAAAAACGGAATCCTGTTTTTCATAAACATCCCTCTGCGAGAATCATACACCCGATGTTAATATATTCTTTTTTGGGACGAAGCGGTTGCCTGTAGCAAAGAATCCGTGTTAAAGACGTGTAATAATTTGTTGCTTGTTTTTCCTCCCCGCAATTTATTACATTTTCGGATATGAAATTCAAACGCATTCTTCTCAAGCTCAGTGGCGAAGCCCTCGCAGGCGAAAAGGGCCACGGTATCGATAACCAGATTCTCTCCGACATGGCGTCCGAAATTGCCTCCATCGTCAAGCAGGGCGTGCAGGTCGCGCTCGTGATTGGCGGCGGCAATCTCGTCCGTGGCATTTCCGCTTCTGCAGGCGGCATGAACCGCGCCCAGGGTGATGCCATGGGCATGCTCGGCACCGTGATGAACGGCCTCGCCATGCAGGACGCCCTCGACAAGCAAGGAATCGACTCCGTAGTGATGTCCGCCATCCGCATGGAACCGGTCTGCGAATTCTTCGACCGCCGCAAGGCTTTAAAGCTCCTCTCCGCAGGCTCCGTCGTGATTTTCTCCGCCGGTACGGGTAACCCGTTCTTCACCACCGACAGCTGCGCTGCTCTCCGCGCCATCGAAAGCGAATGTGATGTGATTATGAAGGCCACCAAGGTCGACGGCATCTACACCGCGGACCCGGTCAAGGATCCGACAGCCACCCGCTTCGACGATATCAGCTACAAGGAAGTCATTTCCCGCGGCCTCAAGGTCATGGATACCGCCGCCGTCGCCCTCTGCATGGAAAACAACATGCCCATCTTCGTGTTCAAGATGGAAAAGGGCAATTTGACCCGCGCGGCCATCGAAGGCGACCTCGGTACGCTGGTCCACTGCTAGGGATTTTTACTTATATTTAACTACGGAAACAAACCATCAACTCTTAACTAACTAGTGACTAATGACTAGTGACTAGGAACGAACTATGGCAGACTATACCGAAAAAATGGACAAGGCCATCGAGGCCACCGAACGTGAATTCTCCAAGATCCGCGCTGGCCAGGCTAGCCCCGCTATCCTCAACGACGTACGTATCGACTACTACGGCACCCCGACGCCGATTTCCCAGGTGGCGAAGATTTCTGTGCCCGAACCGCGTATGCTGCTCGTGACCCCGTGGGAAAAGCAGCTCGTCGACACCATCGACAAGGCGATTCTTGCGGCAAATATCGGCGTGACCCCGATGAAGGACGGCAACTGCATCCGCGTGTCGCTTCCCATACTCACGACCGAACGTCGCCAGGAACTCGCGAAGGTGGCCCGCAAGCATGCCGAAGAAGGCCGTGTGGCTATCCGTAACATCCGCCGCGATGCGAACGACGCCATCAAGAAGAACAAGGACCTGCCCGAAGACGAAGTCAAGAAGCAGCAGGACGAAATCCAGAAGGCGACCGACAAGTATATCGCAAAGATTGACGCTATCCTTGCCGAGAAGGAAGCGGACCTCCTCAAGGTGTAGTCCGGGGCGACCGTGGCGAACCAGCTTAGACATGTTGCCATCATTATGGACGGTAACGGGCGTTGGGCCCGTAGCCGCGGGCTAGAGCGTTTTCTCGGGCACCGCAAGGGCACGCAGGCGACCATCGACGCGGTGGAAGTTGGCGTGAATCTGGGCCTCGAGCACATGACCCTCTACGTGTTCAGTTCCGAAAACTGGGGCAGGCCCAGCAAGGAAGTGGATTACCTGATGAACCTCCTCATCGAGATGGTGGTGAAGGAAATCCCCGACCTCATGGAGAAGAACGTGAAGCTCAAGGTTATCGGGAACATGGAACGCCTGCCCGAAAAGCCGCGCGCGAGCCTCCAGTCCGCCATCGACAAGACGGCGAACAACACGGGCATGCAGCTGAACCTCGCCATCTCGTACGGTGGCAGGCTCGAAATCGTGGATGCGGCGAAGGCTATCGCCACGCAGGTGCAGGCGGGTACGCTCAAGATCGAGGATATCGACGAGAACGTGTTCGCGAAGAATTTGTATTTGAAGGGCGCTCCCGATCCGGACTTGGTTATCCGTACCGGTGGCGAGTTCAGGCTTTCGAACTACCTGCTCTGGCAGGCCGCCTATAGCGAGTTCTACGTGACGGACACGCTGTGGCCCGACTTTACCAAGGAAGAGTTCCTGAAGGCCGTTGAGTTTTTCAAAACCCGCGAAAGAAGGTTTGGGAAGGTGTTGCATGAGTAACTTGGCTCAGCGTTTGTTGACGGCGTTTATCGCCATTCCTATAGTGTTCGTGTTGCTGTGGTTCTGCGACTACAGCCGTATTGGCCTCATGTGCTTCCTTGCGGGCGTGGGCGCCTGGGAATGGGCGGGCATGGTCTCCAAGATGTACAAGGGTCCCGACATGCGCTACCTCTCGTTTGCGGCAAGCTTTGCCCTCACGCTGGCTTGGGCGCTTGCCTCGGGCGGGTTCTTCGGGCTGACCGCCGTGCCTTATGTTGTCGGGATGACGGCAATGCTTGTGTTCGGCCTGTATATCGCCATCGCCTACGCGAAGGTCGAAATCGATCACATGTTCCCCTGGATGGTGATGCACCTTGCGGCCCCGCTCTACCTCGGACTTTGGGGTGGTATCAACGTGCAGATGATGGGCAACGGACAGGGTCTCGAACACTGCTATCCGTTTATCCTCGTGATGACCTCCGTGTGGCTGTGCGATACGGTCGCGTATTTCTTCGGAAAGTTTGCTGCGGGCAAGGGACCCTTCGGACGCCATCCGTTCGCTCCGAACATCAGTCCCAAGAAGACTTGGGAAGGCTCCATTGCCGGTTCTGTCGCAACTATCGCGTGGGTCGCCTACTGGGCCAAGTGCAGTTCCGCCCTTGCGGTTTTCAACGTGCGGCTCGACTGGACGCTCGCGGTCGTGCTTGGACTCCTGATTACTGTCGCGGGCCAGGCGGGTGACCTCCTGATGAGCGCCCTCAAGCGTTGGAGCGGCACCAAGGATTCGGGCAACCTGTTCGTGGGGCACGGTGGCGTGCTCGACCGCTGCGATTCCTTCTACCTCGCGGCCCCGATGCTCGTGCTGCTGATGGATTTCTTCAAGAATATTGCCTAAAAGTCAAGGAGGAAAAATGAAAAAGTTTCTCGTTTTTGCTTTCGCCGCTGCTATGACTCTCGCTGCTTGTGGTGACGACGATACCAATCCTACTTCTGGCGGTAACGATAATACCGATCCCGATAACGGTGGCAAGAAGGATGACGGCAAACTGGATGCTGGCTGCAACTTCGCAAAAGAAGATAATGTTTGGAAGTACAAGTATTCAACTTGGGAATACATCGACGAATATACCTGGGTTGACGAGACGACGGTCGATTACAAGGCATATAAGAAAGCGTATCACATGGAAGACGATGACACGACCTATACGGGCGTGAACCGCGACGAGTTCTTCGAAAAGGTTATGGAAGATTGCCTGTTCTACCAGAACATGGACAACTAGCGCTTTATTCCGTGTTCCGCCATGTAGATGGCGAGATAGTCGATAACTCCTGAATCAGCTCCCTTCACGGGAACATACCGCAGGTTGTTCTGCGCGTCGATGATGACGGCGAGCCCGGCGATGTAGTTTATCCAGTGATAGTCCTCGTGATACTTGAGGGCAACCTTTCCTCCGGAACCGAACACGGCCAGGGGCATCACGAATATATCGTGCGAGACCATGATGCTCACGCGCTTCCACTTGGACAGGTTCTTGAGGATGACCTTTTCCATGAATTCCTGGGCGCGGGGCGCAAGTTCGTAGAGTGCGTCGGGGTAGGGTTCTCCGTATGCCCAGTGGGCCATGAGCTCGACGGAACTTCCCTGCATGCCGAGCTTTGTCGCGTATTGTGCGAGCTCGTCTGCGGAAATCTTCAGGAACCAGTTGCCGGTGATGTCGTAGTTCGTGATGAGCTTCGGGAGGTTCGCTTCGCCGCGTCCCTTCGATATGTTATTCGCAGTCTCGTTCGTGCGCACGAATCCCGAGGTGATGTAACTGAATTCTTCGTCGCTCCTGAGAGTTTTTCCTAAGTCCTGGGCCATCTTCACTCCGTTTGCGGTGAGTTCCGTCTCTATCGCCACGGCGTCTTCGCGCTCGGAATGGCGTATGATGAATACCGCCTTCTCGCTAGGCGCTAGGCTCCTGTAAACATCGGAAACCGTCGCGAATCCGTCCTTGTCGAGCGGGATTTCTGTTACTGCGGTCACGGAGCCGGCAGAGCCTGCGGAACTCGACGATTCAGGAACGGAATTTGCGGAGGAGGAAGATTTGATACGCTCTACTACTGATGACGAATGTCCGTGTGTGTAGTGAGCGCTGGAAGAAGAAGCCGGAAGGGAGGAAGACGACATGGCAGCCGACGACCCTTCCGGTGAATCTTGCGCAGATGACCCCCCAAACAGATTTCCGGAGTCAGGAATATCAAGGTCAGATGCGCTTGATTCAATTTCGGTTGGTTCTACATCTTTTGATGACGTGCCCGAATCGGTGCAGGCAATGAACGCGCCTGTAGTGAAGATGGCGAGTGTGAAGACGCGCATCACGAACCCCACTGGTAATCGCCCGCCTCGTACACCGGATTTTCACCGTTGAAGCCGCGCGGGCGCTTGATCTTGTCGTCAAATACGGTCTTGTTGAAGATGCGGAAGTCGCCGCGCTCGTAGCTTTGGAACGAGATGTGGCAGAAGATGGGCCCTGCCGGCATGTATTCGCTGTAGCTCATGGTGCGTTCGCCCGCCGTGTAGAGGTAGTTGAAGTACTTGCCGTTCAGGACGATGTGCAGCCCGATGTTACCCACGGTGAACCAGCGACCCTTCGCGAGGATGTTTTCGTGGTGGGTGTCGTCGTAGTCCATCACCACGAATTCCGCATCGCCATTTTTATCGAGATGGAAACGGTACTTGTGGTTGCCCCCGCAGCAGCGGCCGTCGAAGAACCATGTATAGCCACTTGCCGCAGCGATGCGCGGGTCGCGCACGCTCGTGTCGGGGTGGGCGAGCTGTTCGTCGCTCACGAGGCGCTCGGGTTCCACTGCGGCAATCAGCTGTGCAAGCGTTTTCGGGTTGCTTACGGAGGTGAGCGTGATCTTGTTTTTCGCCTCGCTCATGGAGCGGCGATACAGGCGGTAGGGAATGCCGTCGTCGCTGATCATCGTCATTTCGTCCTGGCTAAAGATGTAGTAGGCGTATGTCTTGGTGCCGCTCCGTGTGACCACGTTGAAACTGCGGTTGTTGAGCGTGTACCACTGTCCTGATACATTTGGGAATCCCGAAACTGCCGCGTTTCCGTCTTCGGCGATGACAACGGTGTAGTCGTCGCTGATCCATGCTTCGTCGGCAGCGGTAATCAGGCGGCAGTCGCGATTCTTGTCGCCCTGGCAGGCGGCAGCCGAGGGGTTCGCCGCTTCGCAGGGGCTCACCATGCCTGGCGGGAGTTCCGCCGACATGCCGATACGGAATCCCATGTCGGCGGCGCCATCGCGGCTGCGGATGGCGCGACGGCTCACCCGCGCGAACTCCGCGGGTTCGCCGTAACTCCCGCCGCGGCGCGTCTTGTTCCCGCTTCCTGTGAGCTGTACCGGATTCACCTTGTCGCCCGCGGTGTAGCCCACGAGCCAGTCGTAGACCCATTCCCACGAGTTTCCGCTCATGTCGTATAGCCCGAGCTTGTTCGGCTTCTTGGTCGCCACGTCGTGCGCCTTGCCGCCGCTGTTTTCGGAATACCATGCCACGTCATCGACGTTGTTGCTGCCCGAGAACTTGAAGTTGTCTGCGACGCCGTCCTTGCCGCCGCGTGCCGCGAATTCCCATTCGGCGTCGGTCAGCAGGCGGTACTGGTGGCCCGAAAGTTGCCCGAGCTTGCAGGCAAAACTGTTCGCGTCGAACCAGCTCACGCCGATTTTGGGTGCCTTGTCCGATTCCCAGACGTTTTTCTTGCCGCCCATTACGGCGTTCCATTGCCCGATAGTGACCTCGGTTGTGGCGATATGGTAGGCGCCTACCGTTACTTTGTGCGCAGGCGTCTCGTAAATCTTGTCCTGCTCGGCGCAGTTGTCGCACCCGCGCGTGTACGTGCCACCCGCGACATACACCATGCTGAATACCGCGCCGTTTACGGTGTCGGCGAAGGTGGCCGGTGCAACGTAGGTAAATTCAGAACCCGCGCCGGTGCTGCTTGAACTCTTGGGCCCGAAACCGCCCGAACTGCCGGGAACGTTCCCGCTCGAGCCTGCAATGTTCGTGCTCGAGCTGGGCGCCGAGCCTGCGCTTGTCGGCTTCGCGCCCGATGAGGTCGCGGGCAGTTCTCCCGAAGAAACTGCGGGCATCCCTCCCGAAGACTGGTTGTCTCCCGGATTGCTGTTGCCCGTATCGCCTGTAAATGAATTGGAAGAGAGCTCTCCCTCTGGAACAGAAATGCCGTCGGAAGATTCCGAGCAGCTCCAGAACACCCCAGCGGCGATTATCGACACCGCTAAAACACCCGAAAAGCGCATGCGCATGGCGCACCTCCTTCGAGTCCATAACCATAACCCAATTCTAAACTAGATTTAAAAAGGAAAAAGCGGTGTAAATTTTTGTAAAGAAAACTGCGGATGCGTTTTTTGCTATTATTTAAGGGAATTAGAAAAAGAGGCATTTTATGAAAAACGTCGTCCTTCTCGGTGCCACAGGCTCCATCGGTACGTCCAGCGTCGATGTCATCCTGCAACATTCCGACATTTTTAACTTGTATGCGGTCGCCGCGAACAGTAGCGTGCAGAAGGTTGCCGAAATCGTGCGCAAATACAAGGTGGAACGCGTGTGCATGTTCGACCCGAACGCCGCGAAGGAACTTGAAGGGATTCTCGGCATGAAGATACTCGCCGGCATGGAAGGCCTGTGCGAACTTGCCGCCGACCCGAAGGCCGATATCATCATCAACGCGCTCATGGGTGCGGTGGGCTGCCTCCCGACCATTACCGCCATCGAGCACGGCAAGCACGTGGCCCTCGCGAACAAGGAGACGATGGTCATGGCTGGCCCCGTCATCTGGGACAAGCTTGCGGAAAACCCGAAGTCGTTTATCACTCCCATCGATTCCGAACACAGCGCCATCTTCCAGTGCCTTGAGGGCGGCAAGCGCGAAAGCGAGGTGGAGTTCCTCGAGATTACCGCTTCCGGCGGGCCTTTCCGCGAATGGCCTATCGAGAAGTTCGAAACCATCACGGTTGCCGACGCGCTCAATCACCCCGTGTGGAGCATGGGCAAGAAGATTACCATCGATTCCGCCTCCATGATGAACAAGGGTCTCGAAGTGCTCGAGGCGCACTTCCTGTTCCATATCCCGTACGAACAAATTAAGGTCGTGGTTCACCCGCAGTCCATGGTGCATTCGCTGGTGCAGTTCCGCGACGGCTCCCTCATGGCGCAGCTCGGCGCTCCCGACATGCGCATCCCCATCCAGGTGGCGCTCACGTGGCCCGACCGTCTGCGTCTCGAAACCAAGCGCCTCGACCTGCCGACACTTGCAAAGCTCACGTTCTTCGAACCGGATTTCAAGAAGTTCCGTTGTCTTGCCCTCGCGTTTGAGGCGGGCCGCCGTGGCGGTATCGTGCCCTCCATGATGAATGCCGCAAACGAGGTGCTCGTCGACCGCTTCCTCAAGGGGAACCTCAAGTTCACCGATATCCCGAAATACGTGGAAATGGTGATGGAAAAAGCCCCGGACGTGACCGGCCACCTGACGCTCGACCAAGTTCTTGACGCCGACGCCGAAGCCCGCAGGCTCACCGCTTCGCTGATAAAGTAATTTTACAAAAGCGTGTTATCCTGAATGGCCCTTTTGCCCTGAAAACGGCAAAAGGGTTGTTCTTTTATACAACAAAATATCGTTCCTTTTTGTGAAAGGCTCGTGTTTGGGGGGTAAATTTATGTTGTGGTTCGAAAAAAGGAGCCCCAAAAGGAGTCAGAAATGAAAAGTTTGGTTATGGCGGCAGGCTTGTTTGTTGCCGTGTCTTCATTTGCCCAGTGGGGCGACTGGGGTGGCGGAAACAACGGTGGTTTCGGCGGCCCGCAAAATGGATCTACCGTTGCGAATGCAGAAAAAACTGCTGACGTGAATTACGTTGGCGACGGAAAAACCTACCATACGCTGGACATCTATATTCCCAAGGATACGGAGGGGCCGTATCCGGTGGTTATTCACACCTACGGAAGTGCCTGGAGCATGAACAATTACAAGGGTTCTGCGGACTTGGCCACCATCTGCTCTGCTTACGCCAAGGCGGGGTATGCGGTAGTGACGCCGAACCATCGCTCGGCAAGCGATGCCAAGTATCCGGCACAACTGCACGACATCAAGGCCGTGGTGCGTTTTGTTCGTGGCAATGCGGCCAAGTACAAGTTCGATACGAATTTTGTGGCCGTGTCCGGGTTCTCCTCGGGTGGCCACCTTTCGAGCCTCACCGCGACGACATGCGGTTTGAAAGAGGGCAAGTCCGGTTCGGTGACTGTCGATCTGGTCGGAGACCTCGGCGAGTACACCACGTTCAGCAGCTGCGTCGACGGTGCCGTGCTCTGGTCCCCTCCGACAGACATCTACACGATGAACCCCATCAGCATGGGTGGCTCCGGAACCATGGAAGGTGCCTTCATCGGTGTAGAACGCGAAGGGAACAAGGACAAGTGGATGGTCGCGAGTTCACCCTACTACGCGAGTGACGACGATCCGCCGGTAATCATGTTCCACGGAACGTCCGACAATATCGTGAATATAGAGCAGAGCCAGGAACTCTACGATTCCCTCAAGAACCACAACGTGGTAACGGAATTTATCAAGGTGTCTGGAGGCTCCCATGGCGGCGACAAGATGAATGCGAAAGAGAACTTGGACAAGGCGGTCGCCTTCCTCGACAAGGCGCGCGAGGCCAAGGCCGCTGCCGCTGTCGTTACACCGCCGGACACCTCGGCCCAGGATACGGTCCCGCCGGGAATCGTGTACGATACTCTTCCGGATGCGTTGCCACTCCTGCGTTCGCTTGGCGCGGTTCCGGTGACTTACGATGTTTTCTCTTTGGATGGCGCCCTGGTCTCGCGTTCCTCCGTGCTCGACAAGAGTGCGTTTAGGCCGGGTGTCTATTACGTGGTCACAAGGACTGCCGCGGGCAGGCGGGATGTGTCCCGGTTTGTGAAAAAGTAAAACACTTGATACAGTTTGGTTTATAATTCTTTAATAGGCGGTCCTATACGGGCCGCCTTTCCTTATATTGTGTTCAGGTGTATGACAACTTTTCTTGCGCAAGAGAGGATGTTTTGAAAACGAATAGAATCAAGCTGGTCGTGCTTTCCGCGACCGTTGCCGCCGGTGTTTCGACGGCCTTTGCAGCCAATGCCTACATAAACCAGGTGGGTTACCGCCCTTCCGACCCCAAGCAGTTCTCGCTGGTGGGCGCCTCGGGCAATGTCGAAATCGTGAACGCGTCCGGCCAGACGGCCCTTTCCGTGACTCCGGGGGCCGCATCTTACTGGGATGCGAGCGGGCAGAATGTTCAGCTCGTGGATTTCTCCGAACTCAAGACCGCAGGCAAGTACTCCATCAAGGTGGGCGGACAGGTACTCCGCCAGGATTTGGTGGTCAAGGATAACACGTTCGAGGACGTGCTCAAGGCTGCCGCCAAGTGGTTCTACTACCAGCGCGCATCGATGGCTCTCGAGAGTCAGTATGCGGGCAAGTGGAGCCGTGCTGCGGGGCACACGAATTCTACGGTGGAACTCCATAACTCCGCCGGTTCGGGCTCTATCCAGTCTACCAAGGGCTGGTACGATGCGGGCGACTACGGCCGCTATATCGTGAACTCGGGCATTACCACCTACACGCTCCTCTCGCTTTACGAGCATTTCCCGAATTACTTCAAGAGCCTCAAGTGGAATATCCCTGCGGAGGGTAGCCTCCCGGACCTGCTTGCCGAAATCAAGTGGAACCTGGACTGGATGCTTACCATGCAGGCGAATGACGGCAGTGTGTACCACAAGCTTACGTCTCTCGGGTTCCCGGGCGACGTGATGCCTGCGCAGGACAACCTGAAGCTTTACGTTATCGGCAAGAGCGCCGAGGCCGCTTTTGACTTTGCGGGCGTGATGGCTGTTGCCGCCCGCGTGTACAAGCCGTTCGATTCGAACTACGCAAACAAGTGCCTGGAGGCGGCGAAGAAGGCCTATGCCTGGGGCTCGAACAACATGAACGTGCACTTCACGGCAAACCCGTCCGATGTGTCGACCGGTGCCTACGAAGGCAATAACGCGAGCGACGAGAAACTTTTCGCCGGCACGGAACTTGCCATTACGACAAACGACGGGTCGTACAAGCAGTCGGGTACCACGGAGTATATCTCCTACTGGGGCGACATGAAGGGAATTGCCACCTACGGCAAGGCGACTCATGCGTCTGTTTTTAGTGATGCGGGCGAGGCCAAGCAGAAAATCCTTTCGACCGCCGACGGTTTCGTGAACCGCACCAAGTCCGGTTTTGGCGTGGTGATGGCGAAGGACGATTTTGTGTGGGGTTCAAACGCCGTGGCCTCCAATCAGGGGGTATGGCTCTTGCATGCCTACTACCTCACCGGCGACGAGAAGTATTATGCCGCAGCGCTCAAGGTGCTCGATTACCTGCTCGGCAAGAACCCGCTTGACATGTCTTTTGTGACGGGTTATGGCACCAAGTCTCCGATGATGCCGCACCACCGCCCGAGTACTTCGGATAACGTAACTGAGCCTATCCCGGGAATGCTCGTGGGTGGCCCGCAGCCCGGTGGCGAGGATGTCGGCTCCGCTGCGGAATGGAAGTGCGCCGACTACAGGACAGGACAGGCAGCAACGGCCTATACCGACCAGCGCTGCAGTTATGCAACGAACGAGGTCGCCATCAACTGGAATGCCCCGCTTGCCTACTTGGCGGGCGCTCTCGAGGCGATAAACGCGGGCTTCGCTCCCGACTTTGCCGCTGCAGGAGTCGCGAGGAAAAATGCGACGGCGCAGTCTTCGTCCAGTTCCGCCCCGCAGGGCTCTAGTTCTTCTAGCGCGGTGCCTGCTTCGAGCTCTTCGCAGTGGCAGCCGCCGCAGTCCAGCTCGTCGCAGTGGAACCCGTGGAATCCGGCCAGTTCCAGCGCGACTACCGCAATTCGCGAGGTTGTGCCTGCCGCAATGCAGCGCGATGCAACACCGCGCCTCCGCGTGAAGGATTTCAAGCTTGTCGTCGAGAAAAACGGCAGGCGCTATGACCTCCGCGGTCATCGCCTGCACTAGTTTATGGCATCAGATGCCGGGCGATAGGGAATCTAGCGTAGGAATACTTTCTTTGTGAAGTTGAATCCAGTTCCTGTCGCCTTCACCATGTAGACTCCCTTGCGGGACTCCTTCCACAGGAATTCCTTGCCTTTGGCCGAAGCCATTTCATGGCCGTTCATATCGTAAATGTGCCAGGAAGCCGTTTCGGGGAGCGAGAAAAGGACTCCGTTTCCGAGGCGGTTGACTTCAAGACTGCTCGATGCAAAGCGTTTCGGCAAAATGCTTTCGGACTTGCGGGGCGTCAGGGAAGATGAATCGCCCGGAGTCGCCGATTTCGGGTTGTCGATGGCGTCAATCACGTTCATGAAGGTCCCGCTCATCATCGAGGCTCCGAACCAGGCGAGGAACTGGTCGAAATACATTTCGTTGTGGAGCGTGTCCTCGATTCCGCCGGTGGGGTCGACGGCGTTTCCGAAGTAGTCTCCACCTTCATAGAACTTGCCGAGTTCTTCGCTGAATGCGATGCGGTCTTTCGATTCGCCGACGGCAAGGGCAGCCGTCGCCCACATGCCGACGGTCAGGTGGCTATGTTCCCTGCGGTAGCGCCAGGTATCCTTGTTCTTGCTGTCGTTGAAGTCGGTCCAGATATCATCGGCGGGCAAGAGCTCGCCCGGATTCTCAATTTGATAGAAATTGGACGCTTCGGCGCCTCCCTTGTCGTTGATGAAAGCGAGGGAATTCTTGAGGAACGCCTTTGCGCGAGGCTCGTCGAACCATACGGCATCAATGGCTACGCGCCAGAGGATGCGGATGGCGTCCTTGAAGAAGGCGCGGCTGTTGAAGTAGGCGTTGTAGCCGAGGCTCCCGGCCCACTTGCCATTGGGCTGCATCCAGTCGGGAATCATGCCCATGCTGTAACCGGGGCTGTTCGCGAGGATTTCGTAAGTCTTTTCGACAACCATGTTCCAGCGGTCACCGTTGCTGTCGAAGTTCGCGAAGATCCTATACCATGCAGGCGAGAAATAGCCCGGATTGACAAAGGCGTCGCCTCCCCATCCTGCGCCTGGGGCTAGGATCCCGCTGCTCGTGACCTGCTTGGTGTCCCACATGCAGTCAAGGATTTTCTTGGCGTGGTCGGCGTAGCCGTAATTGAACTTGGTCGAGGTGTATGGCTTCCATTTGCCGGCGGATACAAGTTTGTCTGCAAAAATGAGGGCGAGGGCCACGTCCTCTTCGGCGTCTGTCGCGGCACCCATTCCGCTGATTTTCCCACTGGGATCCATCTGCCAGTTGTAATAACAGCCGCCCCACATCTTTTCGTTGGCGGTATCCCAGATGCTGTTGAAGTGCTCCTGGTCGTTTGCATATAGGGCGACCAGCATGCCGTAGCCGACGGCCTCGCTTACTGCGTCACCCGGGGTCTCGCTCTTAGGCCTGTGGATGAGGCCCTTGCCTTCGGTGTAGGGGTCGATGTTTCGGCGGATTAGGCCCTGCCAGGTGCTGTCGAGTGCGGCTTTCCAGTAGGATTCGTCGACCTTCGGTTGTGCATTGGGCAGATCCAGGACTGCCTGCGAAAACGAAAACGCGGCAGCTACGCAGAGGGGAACCAGCTTTTTCATACAATCTCCGATTTCCCAAATACACTCCCTTTCAAATATATAATAAAAAAGCCGTATCCTTCGGATACGGCCTGTGAATTTGAATGACGTCGCGTTACGCCTGGTGCTTCTTGAACCACTTGATGAGCCCGTTGGTGGAGCTGTCGTGGTTCAGCTCGGCGTCGGCCTTGGCAAGTTCCGGAAGGATCTTCTTGGCGAGCTGCTTACCGAGTTCAACACCCCACTGGTCGTAGCTGTTGATGTTCCAGATAACGCCTTGCGTGAAGATCTTGTGTTCGTACATGGCGATGAGGGCGCCGAGCGTTTCCGGAGAAACGTAGTCCATCATGATGGAGTTGGTCGGCTTGTTGCCTTCGAACACCTTGTGCGGGGCGAGGAATGCGATTTCTTCTTCGCTCTTGCCGTCCTTGCGGAGTTCTTCCTGGGCCTGGGCGAGGGTCTTGCCGTTCATCAAGGCTTCGGGCTGTGCAAAGAAGTTGCTGAGCAGCTTCTGGTGATGGTCGCCGACCTTGTTGTGGCTGTTTGCCGGGGCGATGAAGTCGCACGGAATCATCTTGGTGCCCTGGTGGATGAGCTGGTAGAAGGCGTGCTGGCCGTTCGTGCCCGGTTCACCCCAGAGGATCGGGCCGGTCTGGTAGTTCACGCGCTTGGAATCGCGGTCAACGGTCTTGCCGTTGGATTCCATGTCGGCCTGCTGGAAGTAGGCGGCGAGGCGGTGCAGGTACTGGTCGTACGGGAGCATCGCGTAGCTGGAAGCGCCGAAGAAGTTGTTGTACCAAACGCCGATGAGGGCGAGGATCACCGGCATGTTCTTGTCGGCCGGGGCGGTCTTGAAATGCTGATCCATCTCGTAGGCGCCCTGGTGGAGCTTCATGTAGTTCTCGAAGCCGATGCGGAGCGCGATGGAGAGGCCGATGGCAGACCACAGGGAGTAGCGGCCACCCACCCAGTTCCAGAATTCGAACATGTTCGCGGTGTCGATACCGAAGGCGGCGACGGCCTCGGTGTTGGTGGAGAGCGCCACGAAGTGCTTGGCGATGGACTTTTCGTCGCCGTTGAAGGCCTTGAGGACGGCGGCCTTTGCGGTTTCGGCGTTCGTCATGGTTTCAAGAGTCGTGAAGGTCTTGGAAGCGACGATGAAGAGCGTTTCTTCGATGTTCACCTTCTTGAGGGTCTCGGCCATGTGGGTGCCGTCGATGTTAGAAACGAAGTAAACTTCCGGGGAGTATTCGCCGGCAATCGGCTTGTCTGCATAGGGCTTGAGGGCTTCGGTGACCATCACCGGGCCGAGGTCGGAGCCGCCAATACCGATGTTCACCACGTACTTGATGGACTTGCCGGTGTGGCCCTTCCACTTGCCGCTGCGGACAAGGTGGGTGAAGTCTTCCATATGCTTGAGGACCGCACGGACTTCGGGCATCACGTCCTTGCCGTCGACGCAGATCGGGTCGTTACCCTTGTAGCGGAGAGCGGTGTGGAGCACGGCGCGCTTTTCGGTGGTGTTAATCTTTTCGCCGGCGAAGTACTTCTTGCGCATGTCGTCGAAGTTGGCGGACTTGAGCAAGTCCTGGAGCTTGGCCATGGTCTCGTCGGTGATGATGTTCTTGGAGTAGTCCAGGAAGAGTCCGCAGGCTTCCAGGCTGAACTTCTCGGCACGGGCCGGGTCCTTCGCGAAGAGTTCCTTCATGTGCCAAGTCTTGGCGACTTCGGCGTGGGCCTCGAGGGCCTTCCATTCCTGAGAATCAGTCAGTTTCGACATAGATTAATCCTTTCCGCAAAAGCGGTTATTGTTGCGGAGCTAAATATAGAAATTTTATTACATTATGAACATGGATACTTCATTACTTGACAAGGCGATTGTTTTTGCCGTAAAGGCTCACCAGGGCGTTGAACGCAAGGGCAAGGGGTTTCCCTACATTGTCCATCCGCTGGAGGCCGTCTCCATTGCCGCTACCATGACTAACGACCAGGAACTTTTGGCCGCAGCGGTCCTGCACGATACTGTCGAAGATACCGCGGTCACGTTCCGGGAAATCGAACGCGAATTCGGCAAGCGCGTCGCAAGCCTTGTCGAGGCGGAATCGGACGTGGAATTTCCGGGCAAGAGCCGCGAGGAAAACTGGAGGCTCCGCAAGGAAGAGGCTATCGACCGTCTCTCGACGGCTGCAAACGACGTGAAAATCGTTGCGCTCGCCGACAAGTTGAGCAATATCCGTGCCATTTACCGCGACTACCAAGCCATTGGCGACAAGGTGTGGGACCTGTTCTGCGTCAAGGACAAGGCTTCGCACGAATGGCATTTCCGCGGGCTCGCCCGTGCGCTTTCGAGTCTCGACGCGACCTTTGCCTATAAGGAGTTTGCCGGGACAATCGAAAAAGTTTTTGGAGGCGTATGATGGAAAAGAAAGATGTGGTCGATTACGGGCTTCCTCCCAGGGAGACCATGATTCTCGAAGAATACCGCGAAAAACATGCGACATTCGAAAAGCTTTTGCAGGTGGTGAAAAACATTCTTTCGGAAAGTATCGCCTCCAACAGCATCTACATCAATGCGCTCGAAGCGAGAATCAAGGCGGAAGACAGTCTCGCGGGCAAGCTCGAACGCAAGGCGGGAAAGTATTCTAGCCTTTCGGACCTTACCGACATACTGGGCGTCCGCGTCATCACGTTCTACAGCGACGAGGTCGACAAGATTGCAGCTCTCGTGGGAGAGATTTTCGAAATCGACTGGGAAAACAGCATCGACAAGCGCAAGATGCACGACATCCACAGCTTTGGCTACAGCTCGCTCCATTACATATGCCGCGTTCCAAGGGCGCTCTTTGAAGATCCCGCATTCCCCGAGCTGAACGATATCCGCTTCGAAGTCCAGATGCGAACTGCGTTGCAACATGTGTGGTCGGTGCTCGACCACGATACGGGCTACAAGTCCGGGTTCGAAGTGCCCAAGGAATACCTGCGCAACATAAACCGCCTTGCGGGAATGCTCGAACTTGCGGACGAACAGTTCTGCGCTATCCGTACGGGGATCAACAACTACAGGCGCCATGTTCAGTCGCTGGTGCGTTCCGGAAAATTTGACGAGGTGCCGCTGGACGGGGATTCCTTTGGCAACTACCTGGAACTGCGGCCGTTCGATTCCTTGAACAATCGCATTGCGTCTATCAACCAGGCCGAAATCCATGAGACTTCGCTGGTCGGGTATCTGAAACTTTTCCTGTTCCTCGGCTTCAAGACCCTGGGGGATATCGAAAAAATGATAAAGGAAAATTCCGAGGATGCTTACCAGCTGGCAGCGTTCCAGCTTGCCAATACGGATCTCGATATCATCAACTCTTCGCTTGCGGTGGTGAACCTCTGTGCGGTCCACGTCCTCAAACGCGGCGGCGGAGTTCTCGAGCTGACGCGCTGCCTGGACGAACTGAATGGCCCGTCCGAAGTCAACCGCAGCAGGGCGGAACACCTTTACGGCAGAGCGAAAAAACTAGCTTTTATGGAAGCGGCGAATAGTTGATTCCTTTGAGGTTTGGAAATGAAGATTAATTTTCATGGGTTGGCGTTCAAGCAGTCGGCGATGATTCTCTTGGGAATCAGCGTCGTGTTCGCGGCCCTGTTCGGTTTCGGAAGCTCGCAGATTCAGGAGCGCATGTCGCGTCTGCTATTGCAGAAGGGCGAAGAAATCAGCCGCGCGAACGTGGCCGTCATAAACAACCTGTTCGGTTCTTGTCGAAACTTCGGCGAGGAACTGGCGGTGAAGATTGGTGACCAGCAACTTGCAGGAACCGAACTCGACGACTTCTTGCTGAGGTCGCTTTCGGGCGTGCGCGCGACGGTGCCCCAGGTGCTGGCGGTGGTTGTCGCCTATGAACCGGGCATGGCTCCTAAGGGTGCTCCCGAAGGTGAATACATGCGGCTCGCGCATTACACGGAAAACGGGAATGTCATTACGGACGGCGGCAATTACCAGGAGACGACCTGGTATACGAGCACCCGCGATAGCATGAAGGGAATCTGGCAGGAACCGTTCATCGGCCAGTTTATCAAGGAACCCATCGTCATCTACACGACTCCGATTTTCAGCACATCCGCGTCGGGCCAGAAGCAGTTTGCGGGTGTCCTCTGCGTCGACATTTCCATCGCATTCCTCAAGGACATGGTGGCGAGCATTCCTGTCTCGAACAACGGCTATGCGGTCGTACTCTCGGCAAGCAATATGGTAATCGCGCATCCGAAGGACGAAATCACTTTCAAGGAAAATTTTGGTTCCATCTCGAAGAGCGCATCGCGCAAGCGGTTCGACGAATTCGAGAAGGCGGTGAGCAGCATGAAGAGCGGGCTGTTCCTGGGTTCCTCGTTCGAAGGCGACGAGGCGGCCATCTATTTCACGGCGATGGAAACGATTGACTGGACGTTCATGATCGTGTGGCCTGCAGACTCCTTCCTCGAAGAGCAGCGCTCCGTGAACCATGTGTTTGCGTGGATTAGTGCCGGTGGCTATTTGATCATGCTCGTCATAATCCTCGTTATCACCTTCCGCGTCTCGCGTCCGCTAAAAACGTTGGCGGCCGCCGCCGAGAAACTGGGCCATGGCGATTTTGATACCGAGATTCCCGAAGTCAAGGGCAAAGACGAAATCTCGCAGCTTGCGGATGCGTTTGTCGACATGCGTTCTTCGCTAAAGGAATTTGTCGACAAGCAGAAAGGGCTCGACCGTATCGAACGCGAACTCGAATTCGCCCACAGCATCCAGATGGGAATCCTCCCGAAAGACGAATCCGAAGAAAACTGCTGCGACAGCCGGCATTCGCTGGCCCCGCTCATGCAGCCTGCGAAGGAAGTAGGCGGCGACTTCTACGATTTCTTCAAGATTGACGAGAATCACCTCGCCGTTGTGGTGGGCGACGCTTCGGGCAAGAGTGTCCCGGCGGCGTTGCTCATGATGGTGTCCCGCATCGTAATCCGCACCGTGGCCATGCATCTCCAGTCGGTTACGGAAATCCTCGAGGAGACGAACTACGAGCTGGCGCGACGGAACAAGTCCGTCATGTTCGTGACCGCGTGGATGGGAATACTGGACTTGCGTACCGGCCATGTGGACTTTGCATCGGCTGGGCATAACCCTCCGGCGATCCGCCACAAGGACGGAACCGTGGAATATGTGAAGAGCAAGTCGGGACTCGTGCTCGCAGCCGACGAAAAGACGACCTACAAGCAGCAGTCTTTGGACCTTGCTCCGGGCGACATGCTGTTCCTTTACACCGACGGCGTAACCGAGGCGACGAATGCCGAGGAAGTGATGTTCGGAACGGTGGGACTGCAGAAGGCCCTTTCGGAAAGCGGCAACCGTCCTCCTGTTGGTGCATGCCATTTCGTGAAGGAACGTATCGATGAATTCGTGAACGGCGCTCCGCAGTTCGATGACATTACCATGCTTGCGGTGCAGTTCATCGGTTCCAAGGATAACGAGTGGGAAAAGCACGAAATTGTCGTGGATGCGAAACTCGAAAACCAGCCTTCCCTGACGCAGTTCGTGGAACAGGTGCTCGAACCTTTGGGTGGCTCCATGAAGTCGCAGATGCAGATCGATGTCGCTATTGACGAAATCTTCAGCAACATCGTCAAGTTCTCGGGCGCGAACCAGGTGACGTTGACGGTCGAGACATGCAAGTCCCACCTGATGGCGCGTCTCAGCTTTATCGATGGCGGAAGCCCGTACGATCCGACTAGCGCGAAGGAACCCGATGTGACGCTCTCGGCAGAGGAACGCAGCATCGGCGGGCTTGGATTGTTCATCGTGAAGAAGACGATGGACGATGTGGCTTACCGTCGCGATGGAAGCAAGAACATTCTCACCATTACAAAGAAACTTTAAACGGCAACAACTTAGTGAGGTTATCATGCAGATAGTCAAAACACAGCAAGACGCAACCCTGACTCTCGCTCTCGAAGGGCGCCTGGATACGCTGACGTCGTCCCAGCTCGATGCCGAGATCCAGGGAAAGCTGGACGGTATCACGAGCCTCGTGTTCGATTTCGCAAAGCTCGCCTACATTTCTTCGGCGGGCCTCCGCATTCTGCTTGCGGCCCAGAAGGTCATGAACAAGCAGGGCTCCATGGTCATCAAGAATGCGGGTCCGGAAATCCGCGAAATTTTCGACGTGACCGGATTCAGCGACATTCTGACCCTCGAATAGCGGATCGCTCTTCGTGTTTCTTATAAAATAAGGCCCCGGCGGGTACTGCCGAGGCTTTTGTTGCTTGCCGGAAATGGATTCGGCTATGTGGTGCGCTACGGTTTTGCCGGGGGAGGCGGGTTGTCGCCGTGGCGCCGTTCCTTGCGCTCTTCGCGGAACTTTTTCATCTGTTCCTTGCGGAACTTGTTGAACTTTTCGAGCTGTTCCTGGGAGAGAACCTTGCCGAGCGCGGCGACTCCGTTGATGCGGTGCTCGAGCAGGGATCTGTCCGCGTCGAGGACTTTTGCCTTTGCCGCTTCGATGGCAGCGGCGTCATTCTTTTCGAGGGCTTCGCCAAGTGCTTTTTCGGCGTCGTGCTTCTGAGTCCTCAGTTCCCTGAAGATAGAGTCTCCCTTCGCACGGTTGGCGTCGAGAGCGGCTTTCTGTTCCGGGGTCACTTCCAGTACGGAATCGATGACTGCCGGATTCATGCGGCCTTTGAACCTGGGCCCGTCGGGTCTCTTGCCAAAATCACCATGATGTTCGTGCGGCCCCTTGTGGAAGTCGCCGTGGTGGTGCGGTCCGGGAGGCGGCATCTTTCCGTGGCGTTCGCACTGGAATGTTTCGGCCTTGTTGCAGCAAGTGTTGCACCTGCCGCAGAAGTTCCCCAGGAAGAACCCGAGGGAAAGAGCAAGCACGACAAGGCTTGCGATGAAAAGTTTGGATCCTTTCATGGTATTACTCCTTGGTTAAATAGCTGAAGCCGACCGTTTCCTCGAAAGTTTCGAACTCGTCGCTAGTCGAGTTGCCCAAGCTGGAATACCAGCTCAGGACTTCGGACGGGGCCGAACGATCGATGGCGACGATATCGGTAGATTCGGCCTGGTTGCTGATGGCGGGAAGAAGCGCTGTGAGGCCTATAAGCACAAGGCTTGCGGCTATCGGGATGGCGCTGTACCAGCTCTTGATGGAAATGAACTTGGATGCAGAAACGGCGTCCGCTTCCGCGTCCAGTCGCTCGCAGACTTTGGCCCAGGAATCTTCCCTGGGGGCAAGCCTTTCGAACATGGAGAAGTCAAGTTTGTCAGCCATGATTCTTACGCTCCTTTATACGTTCCTTTACAAAGTCCCTTACGAAGTGCCTTGCGCGACTCAGCCTCGCCTTGATGGTGCCTTCAGGCATTTCGTAGATCTCGGCGAGGTCCTTCACGTCGAGATCCTCGGCGTCCTTGAGCCAGAGCATGCTGCGCGTTTCTGCCGGCAGCTGCGAGAGCCCCTTTTCCAGGAGCTCGGCGTCATAGCTTTCGTCTTGCGGGTCCGGCTTGCCGATGGCCTCCTCGATGATGGTGCCGAGCTTCTCTTCTTCGAGATCGCGGTGGCGCTTCTGTGCGCGCAGCTTCATGAGGCATGCGTTTACGGTGAGCCTGTAGAGCCATGTGTTGAGCGCAGCCTGCCCGCGGAACCCTTGCACGGCCTTCGGTACCTGTACGAACACGTCCATGAGGATGTCTTCGGCCTGGTCGCGGTCCTTCAGCATCCTGAAGGCGAGATTCAGTACGTTGCCGCTCTGGTCCTGCCATAGCATGGCCAGGGCTTCACGGCTGCCTTCCTTCAGGTGTTGGAGAATCACTTTGTCGTTCATACCTTATTTTGATGTATGCGGAATGTCGCAGGTTGCAAAAGAATGGTTTATTTTTACATATTAGAAAAAAGAGGGAAAGCCGGCGTGTCTATGGCGAAAAAACGAAAAAATGGGGCGAAATGCCTCGAAAAGCGGGTTTTTGGGCGCTTTTTGTGATGAATGTCATATCGGTTGTGGACAAAAAGTCAATGAAAGATGGATAGGAATGTAAATTTTTCTACCTTGCAATAGGTATTTTATAGTTGATGGTTACTTTTTCGGACATAGCGGACTACCGCGACTTCTTGAAGGACTACTACGAACGCCGCAAGGCGGAGATGCCCTTCTACAGCTACCGCATGATGGGCGACAAGCTGGGACTCGATTCCAGCTACCTCTACCGTGTGCTGCAGAAGAAACAGCACCTTCCCGCCCATGCGTTGCAGGCTGCCAAGGAAATTCTGGCGCTGAGCGGTCGCGAGGCCGAATACTTCGACCTGCTGTTCTCGGCTGCGGTAAGCAAGGACAAGGCTAAGAAAGAAGAATTGATGGCGAAGGCGCTTTCCCTTCGCGACGTGGAACGCCATAGTCTCCAGGCGGCAGAACTCAAGCTGCTTGAGAACTGGTGGATTCCCGCCGTGCGCGCCTACCTGGATTTGAACGGCGGCGTGGTGAACGTGAAGCAGATAGCGAAGGACATCTGCCCCCCGATTACGGAGGACCAGGTCAACGAGGCTATCGAGATTTTGAAGGAAGTTGGACTCGTAAAGAAACTCGCGAGCGGCAGATTGGCGCTTACGGATGCGCACCTCACGGTGGGCGGTCCCGAAAAGGCCAAGGCGGTCCGCAACTTCCAGCGGCAGGTGCTCGCGCTTGCCAGCGATTCCCTGGATAACGTTCCCGTTTCCGAACGCAACGTATCCACACTCACTCTCTCCGTGGACCAGTCCTGCTTCGAGGATTTGGGCGATATGTTGAGGGAATTCCGCAGGTTAGTGCAGAAACGGGTTGACGAATCCAAGAATTCCGACCGCGTTATGCAACTTTCAATGGCATTTTACCCGGTTGCCCGAAAAGGGGGCTTTCCTGAAAATGCTATAATGGGGGAAGGCGCAGGAGATAAAAAATGATGTGCAGGGTGTGGAAATTTGGGATAGCGGCACTGGGTGGAATCCTTGCCGCATGTACTGGCGGATCGGGAGACGATCTCGCCGGTTCTTCGCTTGAAACAGAAAATTCTATAGCGCTTTCTGTACAGCTTGCCGATGGGACTCCCGCGGCGCGCGTAAGCGTTATTGTTCGTCCCGACAGCTACCTGTCCGGGGCCGATTCCGTTGAAGGTTCCTTTGTGGAAGAAAACATGAACTTCGAGACGGATTCGACTGGAACCCTCATCCTGAACAACCTTGGCTATGGCAGCTATATCGTCGAAGCCAGGAATGATTCCCTGAAGGGCGCGTCCAAGTTCAACTACAGGTCGTGGCAGACTGACGGTGGCCGTGTGTCCTTGCACCTGGGTAAGCCCGGTGCCGTTTCCGGACAGGTGATTGTCGAAGACGACGCGGACGCATCCGAAGTGACCGTGGCGGTTCAGGGCCTCGATTATAGCGTCACCGCCGATGGCATGGGCAATTTCGAGTTCGAATCGCTCCCGGCGGGCTTCTTCGAGATGGTCGCCTATGTCCAGTCGGACAGCTCGGTGGTCGACGAGAAGGGCAAGAAGGGCAAGGTCAAGGTCGTTCGCAAGCTCGGGTCTACGGTAGCGGCCGTTTCTGCAGGTCGGGAAAACGTCATTGTCATTGACGTGCGGCCGCACGATTCTCTCCCGTCATTTGTCTTTGAGGATTTCGAAGGGCAAATCGATGCATGGAAGGTCCAGCATTCGGAAGATGCCGATGGAAGCATTGAAATTGTGGATGCCGGCCTTGGCCGGGATGGCAAGGCCGCGCATTTCACATGTGTAAATGATTCCGCATACAACTGGGTGCTGATGGGCCGTGCCCTTGGTGGCATGGTCGACATGAGCAATCTCGATTCCATCGTGTTCTGGGCGCGGGCCAGTGTTCCGACTGATTCCGACAAGTCGCCTTATATCTCCTTCTCGCTTGACCTGAATGTCGACAGCACGTCCGAACTGGAAAGTGGCAAGGCTTGGGTGCACCTGGATGTGGACACTGTTTGGAATCGCTACGTGGTGACTCCCGCAGGCTTCCTTGAAGCCGACAGCAACAATATCGGTGGTAACCTTGGCTGGGATGCGGTGAAGCATAACATTACCGATATCTCCATCTTCGGTGGCACCGGCGGCGAGTTCTGGATCGATGATATCGAGGTTTACGGCTACAGCAAGTTTGTACCCGTGAAACCGGAAGATTGATAGAGCTTTTTTATCAGGAGATGCCCGACGTGCGAATGTGCGTCGGGCTTTCTTTTGACAATTTGTCAATGAGTTCTGCGTTCGGCGGGGCTCCAATTTCTATTTGCAAAGGTATTTTATAAGTGTATGGGATGGCTGCACTGTTTGGATTATGGTGCGGGCTTTCCCCCAAAAGGAGTTGATATGAGTGTGTGGAAAAGCGTGGGCGCGCTGTGTCTTGGGGCAGGTCTTGCAACCTTCGGCCTTGCCGATAATCCGATTTCCTCTTACCACTATCTGGCGGACCCTTCTTGCGCCTCCGATGGTGATACCTTCTACATCTTGACCGATGTGGACGACTATAATAACCAGACGAACTGGAACTACGATATTGTCGGCCTTTACGCCTTCACTTCCGAAGACATGAAGAACTGGACCGACCACGGCATGATTTTCCGCTCCAGGCGCGAATTCGGCAATTACCCGAACAACACCTGGGCATCGGGCATCGCAGTGAAGAACGGCAAGGTCTATATCGTTTACCCCGATGGAGCGAGCGGCGTGGGCATGATTACCGCCCCGGCAATCGATGGCCCCTATACAGACCCGATTCAGGCGTCTCATGGCGTGAACAGGATTGCCGGTGGCGGCAGCAGTGTTATTGGCGGCTGCGATGGCATCGCGCACTGCTTTGACCCGGGCATTTTTTTCGATGATGACGGTACGGGCTACGTGATTTTTGGCGGTGGCGAAAGCAGTCAGCGTCCTTACGGTAACAACTTTGACATCATCAAGTTTACCGAAAGCAACGGCAAGATTACCATGGACAAGAATTCCCTTACGCGTGTCCAGTTGCCGAATTCCTTCGAGGCGCCGTACCTGCACAAGAAGGGAAGCACCTATTACTTGAGTTTCAACAACCGTAGTCAGATTATTGATTACGGTACGTCCAACAAGATCATGGGTCCCTACAACTATGTGGGCCAGGTCATTCCGGGTATCGGTTCCGTGCCCGACGCTCACGGCGAAGGCGGCAACAACCACCACGGTTTTGCTCCGTTCAAGGACAAGTGGTATGCGGTATACCACGACCGTCGCCTGGTGACTTCCGACAACCATCCGGCTGCAACGACTCAGGCGGGCGTGCGTTCCGAAAATCCGAACTACGAAAACCACAGAAGCGTGTCCATCGACGAACTCACCTGGAGTGGCGACAAGATGAACAAGCTCACCTTCACCCGCGAAGGCCCGAAGCAAATCAAGAACTTTGACCCGTACAGGACCTACAAGGCGACCACGAGCTCCAAGCAGATGAATATCCGCAGCCGCACGGACTGGACCAAGGGCCAGCCGGTCAAGCACGTGCTCTTGCCGCTCACGAGCCGTAGCGAATCCTGGATCCGCGTGAGTGGCGTGGATTTCGGTAACGGTGCCGAGAATCTCCGCATCAAGGCCGCGAACGTGGGCGATGGCAACAAGATTGAAATTCGCAAGGGAAGTGCGACGGGTACGCTCGCCGGCACCTGCGAACTGGCGAAGACCAGCAACAACATGACTTTCACGGACAATGACTGTGCCATGACGGGCCTTACCGGCGTTGTGGACCAGCTGTTCTTCGTGTTCAAGAATAATGGCAAGGATTCTACCATGGGCGTTCTTGAATGGGAATTCCAGGGCACCAAGCGCGAGCCCGAACCGCAGCAGCCGTTCGGCGGCAAGGTGTGGGCAATCCCGGGCAAGATTCAGGCCGAAGACTTTGACGTGCCGGGCTACGGCGCGGGCAACGATTCGTACAGCGACAACGATTCCGAGAACCATGGCTATGAAAAGGCCAAGAGTGCTGCGGATTCCGCGAAGGTCGCCTACCGCAAGGACGATGCTCCGTCTGTCGACCTCTATGCGAACGCCTCTGGAATTATCGTAGGCTACAACCAGTCCGGCGAATGGCTTGAATACACCATCGATGTCGCGAAGGATGGCGACTACACGTTCTTTGCCGCCGTGGCGACGGACAACCAGAATGCGGGCTTCGTGATGTCGGTCGATGGCAAGGACATTACGGATACTATCCTTGCCGCCAAGACTGATGTCGAGGGCAGCTTCGATGACTATGCCAAGGTACAGAGGAACGTGACGCTCACTGCGGGTGAACATATCCTGCGTATGACGGTTACGGGCGACTGGTTCGATATCGACTACTTCACCTTCGTGGAAGGCAAGGATGCGACGGACCCGGAACCGATTGGCACCACCGCGATTTCGAATGGGATTAAGTTCCATGTGAGCAGTGCTGCTACTTACCAGGTGTTTGACCTTGCGGGTACGATGCTCGGCAAGGTGGAACTTGCCAGCGGTGCCTCTGTGGCCCAGGTGCTCAAGGCTGCGGGCTACAGGCAGGGCGCCTACATGCTCAAGCAGGTGAACGGAAACAAGAAGTTTATGGCCCGCGTGACGAAATAAAACTGTTCAATCTTTGTTAGTACAAACTCTCTCTTGTGTTTGAAAGGCTCCCGGCAGACTGCCGGGGGCCTTTTTGTAAATAAACGTTAAACGCACCGAAGGTGCCCGTGGACAAAACGTCAATGGTTTTTGTTTGAATGGTTGTTAAAAATGCACGTGGGGATGGTAAATTTTATAATGGTTAGACTGCGGTGTCGCGGTTGAATATGGGATGTTAATATGAAGAAGATTTCCAAGGGAAAGCTTGGTTTGGCTCTTGCGTGCGGTCTCTTTGGTTCTGCACTTGCCGATAACCCGATTTCTACCTACCATTATCTGGCCGACCCCGGTGCCGCTGCCGACGACGAATATTTCTACATCATCACGGACTCCGATGACCCGGCTCCGTACAATTCCAATGGTTACAAGATTTACGCCCTCTATGCATTCCGCAGCAAGGATATGCAGAACTGGACTGACTACGGCATTATTTACGATGCCCGCAAGGTGAACGGCATTAACGATATTTGGGCATCCGGTATTGCGGTGCATAACGGCACGTTCTACATCGTGTTCCCCGATGGCGGTGGCGGCGGTATCGGCTACATCAAGGCGCCTGCAATCGACGGCCCGTGGACAAATGCCGTGGGCCAGGGCAAGGACAAGTTGGTCGGTGGCCGTGGCATTATCGGCTGTGACGGTGTCTCGTGGTGTTTCGACCCGGGTATCTTTATCGATGACGACGGTACGACCTACGTCACATGGGGCGGTGGCGAAAGCAACAGCCGCCCGAATACCGACAACTTTGATATTGTCAAGCTGAACGATGCGAAGGATGCTCCGGTGGGTAACGGCAGCCACGTGAAGGTGAACAACCTCCCGACCCGTAAGATGCTCGAAGCGTCCTACATCCACAAGCACAAGGGCAATTACTACTTCTCTTACAGTACCGGCTGGCAGCAGGGTGCGCCTACCATCGACTACGGTATGTCGAATAACGTAATGGGACCGTACACCTGGAAGGGAACCATTCTCGGCGACCCGAGTATGAACGGCCGCAGCATCAACGGCAACAACAACCACCACGGTATTGCCGAATTCAAGGGCCATTCTTACGTTGTCTATCATGACCGCCGTATTGCCAAGGGCCATAACGGACTTGAAATTATTCCGGCCGATGACGGTCAGCCGAAGCCGAACGAAGGTTACCACCGTAGCGTCTCTGTAGACGAAATGTTCTACAACAACGACGGTACGATTCAGACGGTGAAGGTGACGGACGAAGGCCCGAAGCAGATCGAGAACTTCGACCCGTACGACTGGTATCCGGCGCTCACGAGTTCCAAGCAGAAGGGCATCCGCAGCCGTTCTAACTTTGTGCAGGGCAAGAAGGCCGAACACGTGCTGATTCCGCTTTCCAGCAAGGAATCCTGGATCCGCGTGAGTGGCGTGGACTTCGGTACTGCGGCAACGGGCTTTACTGTCGAGGCTTCGAGTGCTGCTGACGGCAACAAGATTGAAATCCGCACGGGTTCTGCGACGGGTACGCTCGCAGGTACCTGCACGCTCAAGAATACCGGCAACAAGAATACCTATGCCGAAAACAAGTGCGAAGTCGATGGCCTCAAGGGCATCGTGAACCAGCTGTTCCTCGTGTTCAAGGGCAACCAGGATTCTACCATGTACGTGAAGGCTTGGGGCTTCGAGGGCAGTGGCACCACGCCTCCGGAACCGCAGAAGCCGTTTGGCGGCAAGGCCTGGGCTATCCCCGGCAAGATCGAGATGGAAAACTTTGACGAACCGGGTACGGGCCGCGGCGCGGGTGTCGATTCCTACAACGAGAACGATTCCGAGAACCATGGTGATAGCGACTTGCGTGAAGGTACCGGGGTCGACCTGTACAAGAAGGCTACCGGCGTAATCGTGGGTTACAACCAGGCCGGCGAATGGCTCGAATACACCGTGAACGTGAAGGAAGCGGGTGACTACACCATGTTTGCCGCCGTCGCGTCCGCCAATAGCACTTCCGGTTTCCAGCTCTCCATCGATGGCGAGAACATCACCGATGCGATTGCCGTCCCGCAGGCAAGTTCCGGCGAAGAGAACTATGACGACTACAACAAGGTTTCTGCCAACGTGAAGCTCCCCGCGGGCGAACATATCCTCCGCTTCACCGTTACAGGCGACTGGATGGATATCGACTACATCAACTTCGTCGCGGGCAAGGATGCCGAAGATTCCGACCCGCTCGAAGGCACTACCGCGATCAAGACTGTCGCCCAGTTCAACTCGTTCGGGTCTTACACCTACCGCGTGTTCGACCTGAAGGGCAAGCAGGTGGGTACGGTGAATCTCGATGGTGCGCATGTGGGCGATGCGCTCCGTGCGGCCGGATTCAGCAAGGGTATGTACATGCTCCGCTCCCTGCGCGGCGAAAAGAAGTTTATGGCCAGGGTTGCGGAATAAGTCCGTACACGGCCTAAAAGAGTCCCTAAACACCACACATCCAGACCGGCGCCTTTACGGCGTCATAAAGCTCCTCGGGATTAGTCCCGGGGCGCTTTTTTTGCGCTCCCCTCCCTAGTCGCTATTGATAAATAGTCAATGAGAAGTCGGCTCGTGGGTGGGAAAATCGCCATTTTCGGAGGTAGATTATAGTCAAGAAAGGGCAATTTTGCCGTTTTAACATAGGGATGTGTAAAATGAAGATGTCTTTCATGGGAAAATTTGGCCTCGCTGCCGTATGCGGCCTGGCTGCATCCGCACTCGCGGACAACCCGATTTCCAGCTACCATTACCTCGCCGACCCGGGTGCCGCTGCCGATGACACCTACTTCTACGTCATTACCGACTCCGACGACCCGGCGGCAGCCAATGCCAACGGCTACAACATCAAGGCCCTCTACGGTTTCCGCACCAAGGACATGAAGAACTGGACCGACTTCGGCATTATCTACGATGCCCGCAAGGTTGACGGTATCGGCGATATCTGGGCATCCGGCATTGCAGTGAACCCCAACGATCACAGGCTTTACATCGTGTTCCCCGATGGCGGTGGTGGCGGCATTGGCCTCATCGGCGCCGACAGCATTGCCGGCCCCTGGACGAACCCTGTTTCGGGCAACAAGAAGCTCATCAACAACTGGGGTGGCGGTATTTCGGACTGCGACGGCATCGGCTGGTGCTTTGACCCGGCAATCTTCTTCGATGACGACGGTACGGGCTACTTCACGTTTGGTGGCGGCAGCAGCGATAGCCGCCCGGCAAATAACAACAACAACGACATTTTCAACATCTACAAGCTCAACAAGGACATGAAGGGCTTCGATGTGAGTTCCAAGACTCACCTGAAGATCGGTGGCCCGAAGGCGATGGAAGCCTCGTACATCCACAAGTACAAGGGCAAGTATTACCTGTCTTACAGCACTGCCGACCTGCGTATTGCTTACGGCATGTCCAACAACCCGATGGGCCCCTACGAATACAAGGGCATCTTCATGGGTAACCCGAGCATTAACGGGCAGAACATCAACGCGAACAACAACAACCACCATGGCATTGCCGAATTCAAGGGCCACTGGTACGTTGCCTACCATGACCGCCGCATTGCGAACGGTTACGATGGCCTGGAAAAGATTCCTGCCGATGACGGCCAGGCGAATCCGGTACCCGCATACCACCGTAGCGTGAGCGTGGATGAGTTCTTCTACAACAACGACGGCACCATGAAGGAACTGACCTTCACGAAGGAAGGCCCGAAACAGATCGAGAACTTTGACCCGTACGATTGGTACCCGGCACTCACGAGTTCCAAGCAGAAGGGCATTCGCAGCCGTTCCAACTGGACTCCGGGCAAGGTTGCCGAACACCTGTTGCTCCCGCTTTCCACGAAGGAATCCTGGATCCGCGTGAGTGGCGTTGACTTCGGTACTGCCGCGACGGGCTTCGTGGTGCAGGCCGCAAGCACGGCTGATGGCGACAAGGTTGAAATCCACACGGGTTCTGCGACGGGTACGCTCGCTGGCACTTGCACGCTCAAGAATACCGGTAACAAGAATACCTTTGCCGAGAATTCCTGCGAAGTCACTGGCCTCAAGGGAATCGTGGAACAGGTGTTCCTCGTGTTCAAGGGCAGCAGGGATTCTACCATGGCTATCAAGGCCTGGGGCTTTGAAGGCAGCGGTACGACTCCGCCGGAACCGCAGAAGCCGTTCGGTGGCAAGGCCTGGGCTGTTCCGGGCAAGATCGAGGCCGAAAACTTCGATGAACCGGGCACGGGTCGCGGTGGCGATGTCGATTCCTACAACGAATCCGATTCCGAGAACCACGGCGACAGCGACCTCCGCGAAGGCACCGGCGTTGACCTCTATAAGAAGGCGACGGGTGTCATCGTGGGCTACAATACTGAAGGCGAATGGCTTGAATACACCATCAACGTGGCGAAGGAAGGCGACTACACGCTCTATGCCGCAGTTGCTGCCGCCGGTAACACCTCCAGCTTCAAGTTCTCCCTCGATGGAACGGACATTACCGAAGAGATTTCCGTGCCTGCGGCTAGCGAAGGCGAGGAAAACTACGACGATTACAACAAGGTCAAGGCGAACATCAAGCTCCCCGCGGGCGAACATGTCCTGAGGCTTACGGTTGTCGGTTCCTGGTTCGATATCGACTACTTCAATATCCTCGAAGGCAAGGATGCACCGGATACGGAACCGATTGGCACGGATGCCATTGGGAAAGCCGTCGCGTTCAAGGCAGTACCGTACGAAACCTACCGTGTGTTCGACCTGAAGGGCGCCATGGTCGGTAAGATCCGCCTGGACGGTGCGACTGCAGGCGAGGCCCTTCGTGCGGCTGGCTTCAACCAGGGCGTGTACATGCTCCGTTCCCTGACCGGCAACAAGAAATTCATGGTGAATACGGCAAAGTAATACCATAAAAGAGTCCCTAAACACCACACATCCAGATTGATGCTTCTCAAGAGCGTCATGAAGTGCCCCGGAGCCCCGCTCCGGGGCTCTTTTCACGCACCGAAGGTGCCCACGAAGACACTTGTGTCGAGTGTCGGGAGGGTCTTAGGGAGGGTGAGCCGTGCGAAACCCTCCCTATTTTTTATTGCCAAAACGTAAATGGAAAAATTTGTCCGGCATGGGGAAAAGTTGCTTTTTGTGGATAAATTTATAGCGTAGGGATGGCAATGTTGTCATTTTTGGTGTAAAAAGGTGTTAAAATGAAAAAAGTTGCGACTTTTGCAGGTCTTGTCAGGACAGCCGCTTGGGTTTTTGGTTGTGGAATCCTGACACCGATGGCCATGGCGTCGACCGTGAATGTGAACCTGGATGAAGAGCATCAGGTCATTCGCGGCTTCGGCGGCATGGTCCATAACCAATGGCAGGGCGGAGGCGGACTCTCCGAAGCCGATGCCAAACTTGCTTTCGGTACGGGCGATGGCCAGATTGGCCTCAATACGCTGCGCATTCCCGTATATGCAAGCTCCAACGACTTCAATAAGGAAGTGCAGGCTGCGAAGTACGCCAAGAAATACGCTGGCGATGACTTTATCTTGTATGCAACTCCGTGGACTTCCCCGTATGCGGGGGCAAACCAGCATATGGCTTCCTCGAACTACCAGAAGTACGTGGATCACCTGAATAGCTTTACGGCCTACATGAAGAATCAGGGAGTTCCTTTGTACGCAATCTCCATCAGCAACGAACCGGACTGGTGCGGCGAATGGGCTTGCTGGAGCGCTGACGAAATTTACAACTTTACCAAGGGCTACGCCGATCAGATGCGCAAGAACGGCACCAAGGTGATTTCGACGGAATCTTTCCGCTACGACAAGAACCTTTACAACAAAGTCTTGAACGATGCTTCTGCCCTCAAGAACTGGGACATTCTCGGTGCGCACTTCTATGCAAGCGACAGAAACACCGGGGACAATTTCTTCCAGTATTCTTTGGCTGACCAGAAAGGCGTGGAACGCTGGATGACAGAACACTACACCGAAAGCCAGGGCAGCGGCAACTACTGGCGTACGATTACGAATACGGGTGACCAGGCGAACCAGAACAAGCGCGATACCGTGAACGCCATGGACGTGGCTTACGAAATTCACCGCGCGATGGTTGTAGGCAACTTCAATCAGTACACCTGGTGGTACATCCGCCGTTGCTACGGCCTGATCATGGAAAAGGACTTCGGCAACAAGCTCCAGGTTTCGCAGAACGAAATCGGTAAGGTCTCGAAGCGCGGTTACGTGATGAGCCAGTTCGCACGCTTTATCCGTCCGGGTGCAATCCGCGTGGGAGCGACTGACAAGCCCGAATCGAATCTGTTTGCCAGTGCCTACAAGAGTTCAGAAGGCGACTCCGTGATTGTGGTGCTCGTGAACCGCGATTACAAGAATTCCAAGACCGTAACGGTGAACGTGAAGGGTGCCGATGTGGAAACATTCCACGTGTACACCACGAGCCAGGCGAAGAATGCCAAGTATGAAGGTGAAGTCGAAGTGAAGAACGGCTCCGTGACTATCACCATGGATGCGGGTAGCTCGGAATTCAAGGACTGCATCGTGACGCTCGTGGGCGTGGGCACTCCTGCTGACCCCGTACCTCGTGAACCGTTCGGCGGCAAGGCGATTGATTTGCCGGGCAAGATCGAGGCCGAAAACTTCGACATCCCGGGTACCGGCAAGGAAAACAAGACCTATAACGAAAATGACTCCGATGATCACGGCGAGACCAACTACCGCGAAGGCACGGGTGTCGATATCTACAAGAAGGCGACCGGCTACATCGTGGGGTACAACCAGGCTGGCGAATGGCTCGAATACACGGTGAACGTGAAGGAAGCGGGCGACTATACCTTCTTTGCCGCTGTGGCATCTGCCAATGCGACTTCCGGTTTCAACATGACCCTCGATGGCAACGAGCTCACGGGCGATATCTCTGTCCCCAAAAACGATGGTGAAGAGAACTACGACGACTACAACAAGGTGCAGAAGAACGTGACGCTCCCTGCGGGTGAACATATCCTCCGCTTTACGGTGGTCGGTGACTGGATGGACGTGGACTACTTCACCTTCGTGAAGGGCAAGGACGCGGATGACCCCGAGCCGATCGGTGGCGATACTACGCCGATTGCGGGCGCGAAGTTTGCCGCGGATAACGCTCCGGTCGCTTACGGCATTTACGATGTGAACGGCATGTTCCTTGGAAAGGTCGAAGCTAGAAGCGCATCCGATGTCAAGGCGAAGACGGCGGAACTTGTCCGTAATGGCGGCATGTTCATTGCAAGGCCTGTCCGTGGCGGCAAGACGTTCAGGTTCACCTTGACGAAGTAAAAGTTTTCCTTAGATAAAATCAAGTCCCTCGGGAATGTGTTCCTGAGGGATTTTTTTGTGACCTGGATTTGCGGGGCAAAGGCCTTTTCGGAATCTATAGCCCGGAAATCTCGACGACTTTCTTGTTGTTGGTCGACCCGATGACGACTTTCACGTCGCGCTTGTGGACTTTGTAATAGGAGGCGAGCAGTTCGCAGATGGCCTCGTTCGCGGCGCCCTCGACGGGTGGCGCCTTGACTTCGACCTTGAGGGTGCCGTCGGGTTGCGGAGTCACGCTTTCGCGCTTGCTCTTTGCGTGGACCTTGATGTTGACTCGCATGTGTTGAACGGGGAGGCTAGGCGAGGACGTTGCCTACGGGACCGAGGGGCGCGCTGGCCGGCTTGGGCTGTTCACGCTGGGGGGCGCTCCGGAGGTCGGACTGGTCGTTTTCCATGGCGGAGAGGAGTTCTTCCTGGCCGCGGATGAGGGCGCGGCAACGTATAAAGTAGTTGCTGCGGAGCTGCTTCAGCTGTTCGATTTCGGCGCGGAGGTCTTCGGCCTGTTTCTTGGTGGTCTCGACTTCGCGGACGGCCCTGGCCTTCGCTTCTGCAACAATCAGTTCGGCTTCTTTTTCGGCAGTGGCCTTCACCTCGTCGACGGTGCGCTGCATGGTGATGACGGCGTCCTGGATGGTCTTCTCGATTTGACGGTAGTAGTTTACGCGTTCTTCGGCGATTTTCAGCCGTTCGGTAAGGTCCGTCCGGTTCCTGGAAAGTTGTTCGAAGGCGTTTGCGGCCGTTTCCAAGAAAGCTTTTACCTCCTCGGCGTCGATTCCCCCGAGGGATTTCTTGTGGAAAGTCTGGTTGCGGATGTCTAGCGGAGTGAGTTCCATGGATGCCTTCCCGGATATTCTGTTTAATTCCAACTTAAAATATAATAAAAGGAGAAAAATTTTTTGGTGCTTTTTTTTCGGTTTATATTATGGAGACAAGGTTATAGATATGTTTGCTTTTTTTCGTGATTTTTGGAAGGCCCAGGACTCGGTCGAAAAGCGCCTCTTTTGGATCGTGTTCCTGGTCGAAATCGTCGTAACGGTCGCCTCCGCTGCGGTTACGTATCTTGAGGGCCAGAGTGTCTGGGGAGCCCTCGCTTGCGTCGTTTCGGGGCTCTTGCTGCTGGGTATAGGCCTTGTTTCCGTGAGGAGCCGCCGCTACGATGTCGGTTACATGGCGATGTTCTATGTGGTGGGACTGCTGCTTGTCCCGGCCATATTCTTCTTTTGCGGGGGAATCTGGAGCGGCATGCCCATGTATTGTTGCGCCGTCATGCTTGTAGACGCCGTGGCGCCGGTGAAAGCGCGGCACAAGTGGATTGCCTTCTGGATAGTCATGCTCTGGATCGCGGGCGTAATGGTTGTTTCGCTCATGGACGTGGACCTTATCCGGAAGTTCCTGAATGTGGTGCCGACGTCCATCTACGCTGTTGACGTGGTGCTTTCGTACGTCATCGTCTCCTTTGCCATCTTCTGCATCGGGACCTTTGTCGTGAACGCCTTTACCAAGGAGAGGGCCAAGACGGAATCGCTGGTAAAAAAACTCGATTACCTTTCCAAGCGCGATCCCTTGTCGGGGCTCTACAACCGCCGTTACGTTATCCAGTATTTTGAGAATATCGTCTGGCACAATAGGAGCCGTTTCTACCTGTTTATGTTCTGCGTTGACGGTTTCAGGGGTATCAACGAGGCCTATGGTCATGTCTTCGGCGACAAGGTGGTCTGCGACATCTCCGTTCTCCTGCAATCCACGGCCGACGAGGGGGAGGGCGAATGCGCGGCGCGCTATGGGGAGGATACTTTCCTCTATGTGCTGTCCTCGGATTCCGATGTGGATGCCTTCATGAAGGCGGACCAGTTCCGCGAGAGGGTGTGCGCTCTCATGTGGAAGGAATTTCCCCTCCTGAACGTGACTATTAGCGGTGGGGTCGTCTCCTGTCGTGATGACAACGAATTCGACCACGAGAGGCTCCTGAAAAAGGTGGACGACCTGCTTGATAGTATCAAGTCCCGGGGCAGGAACCAGGTTCGAAGCATGGTCGGCTAGGCCGGCCCGTTTTTCGACAATGTTAATAAAATGTTGATTAGTTGGGGAAGTCTAGGGAGTTATCCTCCCTGGCCGTTAAAAAAGGAGCCAAAGCGGCTTCCCGCCCTTGATTTGTGCAGATTTTTTGCTATTTTTGGAACTCAAAATTTTGCATTTTAAAAAGGTTTTATCATGAAAAGAACTTTCCAGCCTCACAATCGTAAGCGTGCCAACAAGCAGGGCTTTATGGCCCGCATGGAAGACCGTTGGGGTCGCGCCGTCCTGAGCCGTCGTCGTGCCAAGGGCCGCAAGCGTCTGACTGTCAGCGATTCCATCTACAAGAAGTAAGTCGGGGTGGCCTCGTGGCCGCACTGCGTTCTTACCGGCTGCCGAATCAGCCAGCCTACCGGCAAGTAGCCGTCCAGGGAAAATTCGTCCGCTCTCCGTCTTTGTCGATGCGGTGGATTGAAAGCCCGGACGGTTCTTGTCGTTTTTGCTTTTTGGCCAAAAAGAAGAACGGGAATGCGGTTTACCGCAACCGTTGCCGCAGGATCCTGCGTCCTCTCTTCTTCGGGATGATTCCCGCGATAGAAAAGCCCGTGTGGGCGATGGTCATCGTGAACGATAGTTCCGAAACGATGACTGCCGAGAGGCTTCGGGAATCTGCGGCCAAGATATTCCGCAAAATGGAATGGGGTGCGGCAGGGAATGCGGAAGGTTATGGAGAAGGTTAGCTGGGCGTTTTCGCAGGTGCTCATCGCGCCGATCCGCCTCTACCAGTTGATCCACCCGTATTTCTTCCACGGGGTGTGCCGGTTCCGGCCGACATGTTCGCAGTATGCAATCGAGGCGATCCGCATTCACGGCCCCTTCAAAGGTTTCTATCTTGCGGTTTTTAGAGTTTTGAGATGCAACCCCTTCTGCAAGGGCGGCTACGACCCGGTGCCGCCTAGAAAGGAAAAGAGATGAACAAGAATACGATTATTGGCTCCATCCTCATGGCGGTGATTGTCATTTGGTGGATGACTATGAATTCCGCAAATGCCGAGGCACAGGCCAAGGCGAAGGCCGAAGCCCAGGCGAAAGCGGCTGCCGCCCAGGTCGAAAGCGCCCAGAATGGCGCCTCCGAACTGGTTCTCCCTGCGACCGCACCGGAGGAGAAGGCTCCTCCCGTACTCGGCGCCGTTCAAGACGATTCCGCCAAGGCTTCTGACGCTGTGGCGTCCGACTCTGTGACCGCAGCAGCCGACAGCGCCGCTCCGGTGGTACCCGCGGTTGCTCCGCGTACCGTGACCGTCGAGACGGACAAGTTCATCATGACGCTTTCCAACAAGGGCGGCAAGGTGCAGAGCGTCATCGTGAAGGCGCTGAAGGATACCGCCGGCAACTATCCCGAACTCATCCAGGATACGGCGCTCGGCGCCCTCGACCTGAAACTCGGAGCCGCCGACCTGACCGACGCCCTCTTTGCGGTGGATGCTCCCGAATGGATCGTGGTGGATTCCGATACGAGCGTGCAGTTCACGTTCACGGATGCGAACGGCAACAAGGTTATCCGCAGCTACGGCTTTACGAAGGATGGGGCCGCCGTGCGCCAGGTGAATCGCTTTGTCGGGTTCAAGCCTGCCGCCTACGAACTTTCCTGGAAGGGCGGCATGAGGGAAACTGAGGCTATTCCGAAGGGCAAGAGCCTTGGCGGTGCAAGCTACTTCTTCAGCGAAGTCATCTACAGGGATAACGAGATGACCGAACGAGAAACGTTCTCCGATGCGATGACGTTCGACGATGCGAACTACTACTGGGTGGGCATGCGCCGCAAGTATGTCGCCATGTCGGTCCAGTTCGACAAGCCTGTCCCTGCCAAGGTGAACGCGAAGCATGTCGAGGTCCCGACCGAAGCGAATACGGATCCGGGGACCTACAGGCTCACTATCGCGGACGAGACCCGCGGCGCAGATTCCGTGGCCTACAGTTTCATGGTGCTCCCGCTCCAGTGGGACGAAGTCGAATCGCTCGGTCAGGGCTACGAGAAGGTAATCGTGACGGGTTCCAAGTGGTTCCCCGGTTCCAGCGTCTGGTTCGTGTGGATTTGCAAGTGGCTCCTGAAACTCCTCAAGTTCTTCTATGGCCTTATCCCGAACTACGGCGTGGCGATTATCCTCATTACGTTCGTGGTGCGCGGCCTTACGACTCCGTTTATGGTAAAGCAGATCAAGTCTACCCGCGGTATGGCTTCGCTCAAGCCGCAGCTGGACGAAATAAACGTGAAGTACAGGACCGATCCGCAGAAGAAGCAGGCTGCGATTATGGAACTCTATGCGAAGAACGGCGTGAATCCGCTTTCGAGCTGCACGGGCGGTTGCCTCCCGATGCTCATCCAGATGCCGATTTTCATGGGCCTCTTCTTTGTGCTCGGCCGTGCCATGGAACTGCGTGGCATGCCCGCCTTCCTCTGGATTAGCGACCTCAGCCGTAGCGATGTGGTGTGGAGCGGATTCTCTATCCCGTTCATCATGCCGTCCGGCCTTGCAATTCTTCCGTGGATCATGGTCGCGACGACCTATTTCCAGACAAAGGTGACGATGAGCTCCAGTGCCGGCATGGATCCTGCACAGCAGAAGATGATGGTGTGGATGATGCCTGCGATGATGTTCCTGTTCAGTGCCGTGATGCCTTCGGGTCTCGTGCTCTACTGGATTGTCGGCAATATCTGGAGCATTATCCAGTACAAGGTTATCCACAAGAAGATGGACGCCCCTGCCACCGTTTCTGACAAGCTAAAAGGCAAGGACGTGAAAGACGCCGAAATCGTCAGGAAGAAATAAATGAACTGTGCGCCGGCCGGCGCACTGTTTTCGGCGCCTTCATTGACATCCGATAGTGAATAATCTAATTTACGGACATGAAGAAAATCATGTCCATAATTTTTTTGTGTGCGGGCTTCGCCCTTTGCGATGAGATTGCGGAAGAATCTTCTGCCGATGTTGTGGAAAATGCTGCAACCGAAACGGCGGCAGTGGAAAATCAGACACAGGCGCTAGCTCCGACAGAAAAAACGGAATTGGGCTCGAGGTTCCGGGCCTTCGGTGAAATCGGTGCCGTGATTTTCGGTGCAGGCGTGCGCTACTACATGAACGAACCCAGGACGTTCTACGTGCAGGGTAGCCTTCAGTACGACGCCTTCGTTGCTTCCTTTATTCGAATTCCGGTACTCTTTTACTTGGGCGGAACCCATTGGCATGGGATTGTCGGTTTGACGATTAACATTGCCGATAACTACAAGACCGGGCAACTGGTGCATGCTGCCGCTGGTATCAACTACGATATCAACCGCCATGTCGGAATTAACATAAAGGTTCTTTCTCCGCTCAGTTGGCCCTCGGAAGTTCCCGTCTCCCCGTCTATTGGAGTACAGCTGGCTTATTAAAAATAAAGTCGCGCAAAATCCTGTGACTTTGTATACACGATTCCTGCAAGGCGAAAATTGCCTGTTTTATTTTATCCGAAACAAATTATATTTTGGCCAGTGAAGTGGTGCCCCAAGGTTCAATTATTGCCTGATTGAAAGCAATAACACGCTAGAATTAGATACTACGGTTACCTGGACTCTGGAATATACTCGATATGAGGGGAAACAGGAGGAGAAAGATTCCATCCAGGTAACCACTTTGTTTAAAGTAAAGTGACGGGCTACTTGTACTCGTCGCCTTCGAGCGGCCTGCCGAGCAGCTTGTACTTGGCCTTGATGGCCGTGCGCAGCAGCGGCCACCCGAACTTGTCGAAAGCGCCTTCCCATACGAGGTCGGCCTTGTGCTTTACGCTGGAATCCACCGGTGCGGGCAGCCACTCTTCCTTGAAGTCCGGCGCGAGTCCGGCCTGCTTGACGAGCGATGCGTAGTCGGTGTTGAGCGCGTCCTTGGCGCCCATGCGGATAAAGTGCTTTTTCTCGTCGAAACTGAAACGGCGCTGCAGGAGCTTGCGCTTGATGAAGCCCTGTTCGAGCAGTTCCCCGTATGCAAATATCGGATTGCGATCCGTCGGGAAGAGGGCTTCCATGCGGACTTCTGCTTCGATAAACTTTTCGCTCAATCCCACTTCCATGTGGCGGACTGTCGCTTCGAAACTTTCCTGCTCGGGAGTTTCGAACAGGTGCATGAAGAATGCGCCGAGGGCGGGTTGTTTCAGATAAAGGAAGAATGATTGCAGGTGCGGACAGAACTCATCACTCCGGGTGAGCGAGACTACATCGGCGTTACTTCTTTCCGCTTCGGCGAAGAATTTCTCGAAGTTGTCCTGGAAGTAGACGATGGAATCGTTCAGCACGAGGAGACGGTCAAGGCTGCCCATGGCGCTCTGCGTGCCGTTGGCTACCGGGCTGTTCACCTTGAGCTTGAGATAGCGGTGCCACATACCGAAATCGAACCCGTGATTTTGCGTGAGGAACAGCTCGATATCGTTGTCGGCGATAAATTCGAGCGATTCCTGCGAGAATTCACGCTCGTTTGTCAGAAGCACGACATGGAAATCGGTTCTCGCGAGATGCGAAAGTGCAAAGCGGACGTAGCCGGGAAGGTCTTTCCCGGTCTGGTAGCTTGCATAGAGCGCGATTTTCTTGTAGCTAGACATCCTACTCCTTGCATCTGCGGTTATCTTCTGCCGCTTCTGCCCCTGCCTCCGCGCTTGCCTGCGAGCTTTTCGCCGAAAGCCTTGGGACCTTTGGCGCCCTTGGTCTTGCGCGGTTTGCTTGCGACATGGAAGTTGTCGTCGTCGCGGTTTCGGGCTCCGCGTCCACCACGGTTGCGGTGTCCGCGTGCCGAGATATATTCCGGGGCGTCGTCATCGAAGTCGCGGTCATCGTCGGGCTGGCTCACGTAGCCGAGGGCTTCCGCCGCGGCGGCGCGGTCCGCGCGTTCATGAACGTCGCGAGATTCACCCTGACGGCGGCGCTTCTTCGGTTCGCTAGAGAGTTTTTCGATAATGCTGAAGTCCGCCTGACCGCGCAGCGGGTCTACCCGCAAAAGGCGCACCAGCACCTTGTCGCCGCGCCGGAACGTACGCCCGCTCTTCTTGCCAAAAGCAAGACCCTGATCCGGGTTGAATACGTAGAAGTCATCGCCGGCAATGTCGCGGAAACGCACCAGGCCTTCGGCAATCGGGTCTGCGATAGAAACGTAGATTCCCCATTCTTCGATGCCCGTGACGGTTGCCTCGAAGTCGTCGCCAATGTGGCTCTTCAAAATCCAGCAGCTGCACACCTTGATGGCTATGCGTTCGGTCTTCTGGTTCTTGACTTCGTTTGCCGAAATCAAGTCGCAGACTTCAATCACGCTATTCTTGCGCTCGGCGGTAATTTCCTTGCCCTTGCGCGCGAGTTCACGGTGACACCACAAGTCGGCGTAACGGCGAATCGGGCTCGTAAAGTGGGCGTAATCCTGCCAATTCAGCGCGAAGTGTCCGAAGCTGTTGCTGTCGTAATGTGCCTTCTGCATGCTGCGTAGAATGCGGTTGGTCAAAGTCTCGTCGCCCGCGGCGCGCTTCACCAAGTGTTCGTACAGCTTGAATGCCGTCGGGTTCAGGTTCGTGTCGCCGCTGCGGGGTTTGCCCAGGTCGCGCAACATCACCGGAGAATCCTTGAACAGATCCGGGTACATGTAATACAGTTCCATGATGTCCTTGGTATCCGGCGCTTCATGGATACGGTAAATGCCCTGGAGCTTGCGCTTCTTGAGTTCCTTGGCGCAGCAGTTGTTCGCGATGAGCATGCATTCTTCCACCCACGAATTTGATTCGTCGGTTACGCGCGGGTAAATCTTTTCCGGTTCACCCTTTTCGTTGAACTTGCAGCCGAATTCGGTGCTCTGGAATTCCAGCAGGCCATCCTTGGTGCGGTTCTGCTTCAAGAGTGCGGTCACCTCGGCGAGCGCCTTGATATCGTCGTCGCCGTTCTTCATCATTTCCATTGCCTGCTCGTAGGTGATGGACTTGGTAATCTTCACGATACTGCGGTGGAAATCCCAGCTGAGCACGTTCGCGTGCTTGTCGAGTTCCATCATGCAGGTGAATGCGCAGCGGTCCACGCCCTGGTGCAAGCTACAAATATTGCTCGAAAGCTTGTCCGGGAGCATCGGCACGGCGGTCCACGGCAGGTACTGCGTGTAGCTCCTTTCCAAAGCCTCTTCGTCGAGTTCGCTCCCTTCGGGTACGTAGTAGCTCACGTCGGCAATGTGCACGCCCAGCCTGTAGCCCTTTGCGGTGCGTTCCACGCTAATGGCGTCGTCGTGGTCCATGGCGCCATCGGGGTCGATACAGAGAATCGTGAGCTGCCTGTAATCCACGCGGCCCTTGAAGTCCTTGCCGCACGGTTCCTTGACGCTGTCCACATATTTCTTGATGGCGGGGCTGAAGTCTTTGGGCAAGTTCGCGTCTTCCATGAACTTTGTCTTGACTTCGTCCCAGCTGATATTCATCGCTTCGGCGCTGCGGTCGACCTTTGCCAAGTAGCTGTGCTTGAGTTTCGGGTGCGGGTACAGCGTAAAGCTGATGGTCTCGCCTTCCTTGCCCGGGGCCTGCCTGCGGTGGCACATCTCGTATACCTTGCCGGTCTCGAGTTCGTGCACTTCCCATTCTTCTTCGCCCGTCTGGTGCAGAATGCCGCGCTTCACGCGGGTCTCGTTTTCCTTGCCCGTCTGGCGGCGGCTACGTGCGCCCAGGCGGCGGTTGTCTTCGGGGTACTGTTCCGCAATCTTCTTCACGCGCTTCTCGCGCTTTTCCTCGACGGTTTCCCCGTCTCCCAGCTGGTATTCCTTGTGGCTGGTGCGCTTCAAGAGGCCTCGGTCCACCATGTCGGCGAGCAGCTGCTTGAAAGCCATCTTCTGCTTTTTGGGCAGCCCGAGTGCGCTGCGCAGGCGGCTACCGACCATCGGTTCGTCGCGCAGAATGGCAATAATCTGATCTTCACTAGGTAAATGCTGTGCCATTTTAGGCCTCCTTTGCGCCGGTATCGGCGTCTAAATTCTTTTGGGCAATTTCTTGCTGCTTGTACGGCAATGCGGATTCGATTAGGTCGTGCATCTCGTCTCGCAAGTCGTTCATGGGTGTGTTCTCGAAACTTTCGGGTGTCTGGAGCGGGTGGACGACAATGCGGACTACGCCTGGATTCATGGTCCACTTCACCTTCGGGAGGCATTCGTTGGTGCCGATGAGCGTTATGGGCAGCAGGGGAAGCTTGTTGTCCTTGGCCATACGGAAGATGCCGTTCTGGAACTTGAACATGCGGCCGTCCTCGCTGCGGTGGCCTTCGGGGAACACGGCGATGTTGTACTTGTCATCGAGGCGCTTCCGGACGAGTTTGCCCATGCCGGCATTCATGCGCGGGTTCTTGTGCACGGGAATGCAGCCGATGCTGTTGAGTACCCAGCCGAATACCGGGGCTTTCCAGAGGGCGGCTTTCGCGATGAAGGCGGTGTTGCCGAGTGCGGGCCAGATGACGTTGATATCGAGAAAACTCGCGTGGTTCGCGACGATGATGAATCCCCTTTCCTTGGGAATGTTCTCCTTGCCTTCAACGACAATCTTGATTCCGAACAACTTGAAGATGACATTCTTGAAATAGAAACTGCAGACGTTCGTGATTTCGGATTTGCGTCCGCAGATACTCTTGTAGATGATATAGGGCGTTCCGAGAATGATCATCCCGGTGAATATGGTGAGGTAGTAAAGAATAGCGCGAACGAATCCCATAAAAACCTGTAGGTTGGTAAATCCTTCCATAATGTATATTTTTTAAGGCGAGCGAAACATTAAATTCAAAATTTAATGCGATATAAGCAAAAAGACAGCCCCTAAAAGGGCTGTCTCCAAACTCGGTCGATTCTGTTAGTGCGACTTTATTTTCCAGTCGAGCGTCTGGCCGGCGGCGAGGGGGACGACTCCGTTGACTACTTCAGGAACGGTCCACGATTCTTTCACGACTTCAATCTGCTTTGTGGTCCGCGGGATTCCGTAGAAATCGGCGCCGAAGCCGCCGATGAAATTGGCGAGTTTGTCGAGGTGGCCTGCGCGTTCGAATTCCTGTACCAGGAGCGGGACGGCGACAGGTGCGCTGTAGACGCCCGCCGCACCGCAAGGGCATTCCTTTTTGCCCTGCTGGTGCGGGGCGGAGTCCGTGCCGAGGAAAAACTTCGGGTTGCCGCTGAAGGCTGCCTCGCGGATGGCGGCACGGTCTTCTGGTCGCTTCGGAAGCGGCTTGCAGAAGTGGTGCGGCCTGAGCGCGTCTCCGACGACGTCGTCGAGAGTCATCATCAGGTGGTGAACCGTGAATGTCGCCGCCACATTTGCGGGGAGCTTCTTGACGGTTTCGACCGACTTTGCGGAACTCAGGTGCTCAAAGACGATTTTCAACTTCGGGAACTTTGCCGCAAGCGTCTCGACGCGCTTGATAAACGCAGGTTCGCGGTCCAGGCAGAATTCGCCCGGTTCTTCGCCGTGTACGCACAGCACGAGCCCGAGCTTTTCCATCATCGCAACTACCGGGAAAACCGCTTCGAAGTCGCTGATGCCATCGGCACTGTTCGTGGTGACGCCTGCGGGGTAGTACTTCCCCGCGATAACGCCCACCGCCATCATGTCCTTCAAGTCCTGTTCCGTGTAGTTCGGGTTCAGTTTGAAAGTCATGAGCGGTTCAAAGTCGGGGCGCACGTCCTTCGCGGCTTCGAGAATTTGCTTCTTGTAATCGCTTATCGCCTTCGCGCTTGTCATCGCGGGAACGGTGTTCGGCATGATGATGGCGCGTCCGAATTGCTGCACGAGGTCGCGCACGTATCCGGGCATGAGTTCGCCCTGGCGCAGGTGCGCGTGAAAATCGTCGGGAAGGGGGAGAAACATTTTGAAATCCTTTTGTAAAATGTGTAATGTGTAGTGTGTAATGTGTGAAGGCTAATTATTCATTTGGCATTCCACACTCCACATTGCCGCGTAGCGGCTTTACCCGCTTGCGCGAAGGTCGCGGAAGAGTTCTTTTGTAATTTCGGTGTCCCCGTGAAGCCACGTGTCGAAGGAATGGGGCTCGGTCAATGTCTTTTGGGCAAGGAAGGTTATCTTGCAGCCTAGTTCCTTTGCTACCATCAAGTCGTGGGTGACAATGATGATGGACGTCTTGAACAGGGTTCGCATGTTGTCGATCAACGGCAGCAGGTTTCGGCGGTTGTAGTTGTCGAGGCCTGCAGTCGGTTCGTCCATGAGCAAGAGCTGCGGGCCCATGGCCCAGCTGCGGGCGATTGCGACACGCTTCTGCATGCCGACGCTCAACTGGTGCGGGAACATGCCGGCGCAGTCGCGGACGCGCATGAGGTCCATGGCCATGTTAATCTTGTCTTCGATTTCCGTCGGGGTGCCGACTTTGTGATAACGTAACGGAAGGGCGATGTTGTCTCGGACGCGGAGGTTCGAAATGAGGGCGCCGTTCTGGAATACGAACCCGACCTGGCGTTTTGCCACTTCGAGGGCCGTAAGTCTCTCGGGCGGGATGTATTCCCCGAAATAGTAGAGTTTCCCAAGGTTCGGGCGGGCAAGTCCTGCGATGACGCGGAGAAGCGCGCTTTTGCCCTGTCCGGAGCCGCCGCCGATGCACAACGTTTCGCCTTTCTTGAGGACGAGGTTTGCACCAGAAATCAGTTCCTCTTCGCCGGGCTGGATGCCGGATTCGAAAAAGCCGAGCGCCCTTGGCTTGGAAAAAGCCGTCCCGATCAGTCCCCGGTAGGACAGGTGCAGGTTGTCAATTCTGAGGGCCTCGTCAAACATCAGATTATCTTCGAAATCTCGTTGAAATAGTCGATGAAATAGAACAGGGAAAGGAATACGTCGGCGCAGACAATGTAGAAGAACGACTTGATGACGGACTTGCCGGTGGCTTTGGGCACCTGGCGGATGTCACGGGGAATGTTCATTGCCTGGTAGCAGGCGTTGGTGGTAATGATACTTCCGAAAACGAGCGGCTTGATGACGATGAAGATGAAATCCATGAATGTCATGGCGTTGAGGATTTCGGTCGACAGGTAGTCCCATGTGAGCTGCAGGTTGATGGCGTTGCCTGTGATGGCGATGGCAATCTTCGTCATCAGGAATCCGGCACAGATAGCGCTTGCGCTGAAGACTATGGTCATGATGAAGGTTGCAACGGCGCCGCCGATGAGTCCCGGCATTACAAGATAACGGATGGGGTCTACGCCCATGGATGCGAGTGCGTCGACCTCGGAGTTGATGACCATGCCGCCGATGTAGGTAGTGAGCGACGAACCGCTACGGCCTGCAATCAGGAATGCCGTGAGGATAGGCCCGAGTTCACGAATGATGACGACGACCATGAGGCCGCCGACCACGTCCGAGAATCCGACCTTGCCCATCATGGTAATGACTTCGACAATGACGACGGTTCCAAAAAGGGTTGCGACGACAAACAGGATGGGGAATATTTCGACACCGGTGAAGAAGGTCTGCAGGATGATGTTCTTCGAGTCGGTCTTGAAGCTGCGGCTCCTGGAAAAGAGGGACATGAACGCACGGATGAACAAGGCAACCTGCTGCCCCGCAGTCTTGCGCAGCAGGAAGAGTCCCAGCGAGTGGAACATCTTGCCGATGACGGTTAGCTGTTCGTCCTTATTTGTTTCCATCTACTATGTTCGTCCCGTTTATCGCACTCAGTATGTCTTGCCAGAGCGTTGCAATCCCGTGGCCCTTGACGGCACTTACGCACAGGGGCTTTTCGGGTAGGGAGAGACGTTCCTGAATCTGCCTCAGCCCTTTCGCCAGTTCCGACTGGTTCACCTTGTCCCGCTTGCTGGCGATTACCAGCACCGGGCAGCCCGTGTTACGGATGCTCTCCACCGTATCGATGTCGGTGGGGGAGCCTCCGTGGCGTATGTCCACCAGGTACACAAGCCCGCGCAGGTCCTTGCACTTTTCCACGTACTCGCGGATAAATTCGGACATCTGGTCGCGCTTCGCGTTGCTCACCTTGGCAAAGCCTACACCAGGTAAATCTACAAGAAAAAACTGGTTGTTGACTTTGAAGAAATTGATTTCGCGGGTCTTTCCGGGGGTAGAACTGACCTTGACCAGCTTTTTTTGCCCCATGAGGGCGTTCATGAGCGATGACTTGCCCACATTGGAGCGTCCGAGGAAGGCTACCATCGGGAGTCTTTCTTCGGGGAGGCCCTTGAGGTTTACCGCCGCCTTCACGAATTCCGCGGACGTGACGGTGAAATCGCCGAACTTTACCGGGTTCACAGGCTTACCCTCCCTTCGAAGGCTCGGAGCATGGTGATTTCGTCGACGAATTCGAGGTCGGAACCCATTGGGATTCCACGGGCAAGCCGGGTTCGCTTGACGCTTGATCCGGCAAGCATGCGGTCTATCATGAGGGCGGTGCTGTCGGCTTCGGGGCTAGACCCGAGCGCGAGGACGAGCTCTTCGATGCCTTCGTCCTTGATCCGCTGGACCAGCTGCGAAAGGTGCAGCTGCTCGGGGCCAATCCCGTCGAGCGGGGAGATGACATTCCCGAGCACGAAGTAGAGGCCCTTGAAGATGCCGGAGCGTTCGAAGGGCAGGATGTCGGAACTCTTTTCCACGACGCACATGGCCTTCGCGCCCTGCCGTTCACTGCAGATGGGACATTGCTCCTCGTCGGTAAAGGCGTGGCACTTGGGACAGGGATGGACTTTCTCGATGGCGTTCGTGAGGTTGCCCGCGAAGCGCTCGATGTCGCTTTTGGGCCGTGTCAGTACGTGATAGGCGAGACGGCGTGCCGTCTTTTGGCCTATCCCGGGAAGGCCTGCGAATTCGGCGATGAGCGCCTCGAGGCTTTCCGGTTCAACGCTCATGGGCCCACGTGTATGCGTCATTGACGCAACGGTTGAGGAGTGCTGCGGAAATGTTCAGTTCCTTGAGGAGCGCGACGATGGCGGCCTGGTCGTCCTGTTCCACGGCATCTGCTAGTCGGAGGAGTTCCCCGAGACGTCCGGAACGCTGCAATAGCGCTATCCGCATTTCTTCGTCGGCAGGCGAATCGGTGAGGATGGACTCGAGCGGTGCGCCGAGGAGAGCATCCATGCGGCTGATGAGACCGACCATGAAGGCCTTTGCGGGCAGGTCGTCGTCGGTGCCGCGGACCACGCGTGCGAGGAGTTCCAGGAACTTCGCGCGGTGGCTCGCGTTCTGGAACAGGGGCGAACTCTGAGGCGTCATGCCCATCTCGGGTCGCGCGTAGAGCATGAGCATCAGCCATTCCTGAATGTTCCTCATGCCGATCCAGATGATGGCGTCGCGCACGTTCGCGATGCTGTGGCTCCTGAACTGGGCGTCCGAGTTCACGAAGCGAAGCAGGTTCGCGGCCACGTTGCCGTTCTCGGAAAAACATTCGCAGAGCTTGTCGAGGGTCGGATGCGTGCGGAGCAAAAGCAGTATGCGGAGAATCGCGGCGGAGGTCGCGTCGATCTTTCGGCCCGTCACGAGCTCGGGCTTTGCGAAGAAGAACCCCTGGAAGTAGTCGTATCCGTCGGCGAGGCACTTCTTGAAACAAGCCTTGGTCTCGACCTTCTCGGCGAGGACCTTGATGTTTTTGGCCTTGAAGAACCTGGCGGCTTCGGCTAGCGCATCCTCGCTGTTCTCGACGATGTCCATCTTTACGTAGTTGACATAGGGGAACAGTGGCTGGCAGCGGGCAAGGAACTGCTCGTTGTAGATGAAGTCATCGAGCGCGATTTCGAAGCCGCGGGCCTTGTAGCGCTCAACGGCTTTTACCAGGGCGTCGTCGACTTCCACGTCTTCGAGAACTTCGAGCACAAAGCAGCGAGGGTTCAACAGCCCGAACAGGTTGTCGAGCAGCATCTCCCGGCTGCAGTTCACGAACGCCTTGTGGTCGCCGATGAGCTTCGGGAGCCCGATGTTGTTGAGCACGTTTTCGAGGACCTGGGCGGTCGCGAGGACGTCGCTTGCGATGACTGCGGTGTCGCTCGTGGGCGAATCGCGGAACAGGAGCTCATAGGCGAATATTTTCCCATCGCGGTCGAGGATGGGCTGGCGTGCTAGGTATGCGAGAGATTCCATGGTCTAGATGCGCGCGCTCTTGATACCGAACAGGAGGATGCTGCGGGCGCCTGCGTCCCAGAGCTTGTCCATGATGGCGTTCGCCTCTTCTTGCGGGACCATCGCCTTCACGGAGTACCACTCGCGGCCGTGCAGCTTGGTCACGGTCGGGGCGTCGAGCCCGGGCGTGAGTTCGCATGCTTTCTGGAGCAGTTCTGCGGGGCAGTCGTACTCGATCATCATGTACGACTGGGCGACGAGCTTGCCCTCGATGCGGCGGATGAGCGTATTGACTTCTTCGAGTTCCGTCTTCTGCGGGTTGCAGAACAGGGCGGCGTTGCTGCGGAACAGCGGGTCGCCCACGATGCGAAGCCCGGCCTGCTTGAGGGTCGTGCCGGTTTCCACCACGTCCACAATCGCGTCTGCCACGCCGAGGCTCACGGAAATTTCAACGGCGCCTTCAAGCACCACGAAATCCATCGGCTTCTTGTAGAAGCTTTCCACGATGTTCGGGAAACTGGTGGCGATGGTCTTGTCCTTCAGTTCGTCGAGGCTCTGCACCGGGCTGTCGTTCGGGACGGCGGCGCACATCTTGGAAGCGCCGAAGGGGAGGTCCAGAACCTTCACCGCGGGGCTCTTCGCTTCGGCGTTGAAGTCGATGCCGGTGATGCCTGCGTCGATGATGCCGCGACCCACGTACATCGGGATATCGCTGGGGCGGAGGAAGAAGAATTCGATGCCGTTCTTCGTGTCGAGCTGAGTCAGAGTCTTGTAGGGCTTGGATGCCTTGTAGCCGCAGGCCTTCAGGAGTTCCTGCGTGGGTTCGAAAAGCATGCCCTTGTTCGGGAGAGCTACCTTGATCATAGTTTAGCGTACACCTCTTCGAGAGTTAAGCCCTTTTCGGCCATCATCACGGCCACGTAGTAGAGCACCTGGGAAAGTTCGAGACACTGCGCGTCGCGGCTTTCGAAGCGGGCGGCCTGCCAGCTTTCGGCGGCTTCTTCCACGAGCTTCTTGCCGATGGCGTGCGGACCCTTCTTGAAGAGTTCCGTGGTTCCCTTGCCTTCGGGCATTTCCTTTTTGCGCTGGCACGCCAGTGCGTACATTTCTTCGAACGTCATGATAGACCTCTTTATGTTTTTACTCAGTAAAAGATAGTTTTTTAGAAGTGCTGCGAAGGCCGCACGGGCCGAAAATCAAGTTATATTTTGCATGTGCAGAAGAGAAAGAAGAAAATTGTCTGTGTTGCGGTTTTGGCTTGCGTGACTGTGGCAGTTGCCTTTGTGGTGTTCTGCTGCCGCGATGGCGGGGAAGGAACATCGCACGAGACCAGGCCGCTTTTCGATGTGCTCGACAGCGCGAACATGATGCTCGTGACGCCGGTAGGTCTTGGTGACCATGCGAAGGGCAAGGTGATTAGCGGTCGTGCCTACCAGAACTTCGTTCAGTTGCTGCGCCTTGCCGATGCGAAGGAAACGCTTCTCGATACCTTCCATACGGAATGCGCGACGGGTGTGCGTGTACAGCTCTTTCATGATACTTTGTCTGTAGCGGAACTGCGTGTTGCCGACAAAATCGGGCGTGTCGGTGACGATATCGGCGTGTGGGAACCCGAAAAGCCTGTGACGATGCGGAAGGTAAACGCCTTTTTGCGGAACCAGGGCGTGAAGTTCCGGCCATGCCCCATAGGGTCGGCCGATGTGTCGGAGGATCCTGACTTTGCGCTGAACGGAATGATTCTTGACCGCGATACGGCAGTCGGGAAGCCCCTTTACGATTTGCTGAAAGATTCAGAACACGCGATAGTCAGTTTTACAGGAATTGCCTTACCGAAGAACGTTACGCGCAAGAATAAGAAAAAGACAATTGACGTTGTTGCCCAAGAATTGCAGAAACATGGGAATGTTGAACTCGATTCCAGCCAGTTGCAGGAACTCCTTTCGCTGTTACGCACGCCCAAGCGGGAATCCTTTTCCGGTGGGTGCCTGTGCATCTCCAGGGCGACGATCTCGTTCTACCAGGATTCCGTAAAAACGTTTAGGCTGCATGTAATCGGAAGTGACTACGGAACTTTCGAAAAGCATGACCTCCTGTCGGGCGTCGGTGCGAGCGGCATATGGGAAAGTGCAAACCCACAGGCGCTCAAGGCGTTCTTTGACCGCATCAGGGCCCCGCTGGAAGAAGCGGAGCGGGGAAAACTCCCGATAGAGACGCCAGTACTGATACTAAAGTGAATCCTTGCAATTTTGCTGCCGTTTAATGCAAAATTGGATAAAAGTGCCCGTTTTTTTACAAAAAAGGCTGTTTTGTACATTTTTTTACACACTCTTATTGACTTTTTGTCCATGAAAAAGGGTTGTTTTGCAGGAATATTCCTGTTTGTGGAAAATAATTTTATGGAAGACAAAGGAGTGTGTTATGGATGTGAAGAAGTTTTCGGAGATTTTGACCATCGTGCTATGGCTGGTGGGGGGAATCCTGATGCTTACGACGCTTGCCAATGCGGCCCCGAACCCTAATTTCCATATTTATATTGCCTACGGGCAGTCCAACATGGCGGGTAACGGCGATATCGTTCCTTCCGAAGACCAGGACAAGTACAAGGACAAGTTCCTGATGCTCGCCTCGCATAACGCAAACGCGAGCCAGCGTAGCGGCAAGACGAATCAGTCTATCAAGACTGGCGAATGGTACACGGCTATCCCCCCGATGTTCCACCCCTTCGAGAACCTCTCCCCGGCGGACTACTTCGGCCGCGCGATGGTGGATTCCCTGCCGGGCGTAACCGTGGGCATTATCCCGGTCGCTATCGGTGCGGTGAGCATTCGTGCCTTCGACAAGGACCAGTACGAAAGCTACTTCAAGGGCGACGGCAAGGACATTATGAGCTGGGGTTGGCCCAAGGATTACGACAACAACCCTCCGGGACGCATTCTGGAACTCGCCAAGAAGGCTAAGGAAGTGGGCGTCATCAAGGGCTTCATTTTCCACCAGGGCGAAAGCGACGGCACCGACGACAACTGGCGCCGCACCGTCTACAAGACTTACAAGGATATTATCGACGCGCTCGACCTCGACGAGAACGAGGTTCCGTTCGTTGCCGGCGAACTCCTCCAGGAAGGCAACAACTGCTGCGGAAGCAAGAATGGCGGAATTGCGCAACTCAAGAACAACTTCAAGAAGTTCGGGCTTGCATCCTCAAAAGGTTTGCAGGGTAACGGCAAGGACCCGTACCACTTTGGGCGCGCGGGCGTGATTGAGCTCGGCAGGCGCTACTGCTCCGAGATGCTCAAGCTTATCGACAAGACGATTGACCCGGATGCCCCGCCGGTAAACCTGGTGGACCCGAGCCAGTCTACGGTTCCTGACGAACCGCCCGAAGAATATGGACCCTACACCGACCCGATCGAAATCCCGGGCAAGGTGCAGGCCGAAAACTACAACAAGGGTGGTGCGAATAAGGCCTATTACGACCTGAACAAGGGTAACGAGGGCGGCAAGCTCCGCAAGGACGACGTGGATATCTACCAGCCGAACATGGGCATTGTCGTGGGGTACTGCCAGAAGGGCGAGTGGCTCAAGTACACCGTGAACGTGGCTGCCGATGGTGAATACGAGATTTCTGCCAACGTGGCGGGTGAGAACGGAACCGGTAGCTTGACGCTTTATATGGACGACCAGCCTATCGGTACCGAGATGGCCAATACCGGGAAAGGCTTTGATGCGTTCGAAGTTGTAAGTGGTGGCAAGGCTTCGCTTAAGGCGGGCGAGCACGAACTGAAAATTGAAATAACCAACGACTGGATTGATATCGACTACGTGGAATTCAAGGCGGTGTCGGCTGGTACTGACGGTCTTGCGCTGCCCCTGAACTTGATGACCGAAGCCGAAAGCAGTTTTGCGATAATGGACCTGCAGGGGCGCGTGATCTCTGTCATAAAGGCTCGTAATATGCGCGAGGCGGTCGAAAAAATGAAGAATAATGTGATGTCCGACATTGCCCCGAAGGGTGTTTATTTTGTAGTTTCCAATCCAGGAACAAAAAACCAGAAGATGCAAAAGGTGGTACGGTATGAATAAAGGCGAACTCGTAATTGTCAAACAAATAGTCTTTTTTATGGCTATTGCCGTCACTCTCGGCTTCATCTACGGATAGACTTTCTCCTAATCACATATCGGGCCCCGGCAAACGCCGGGGCTTTTTTGCGCGCCCCTCCCTAGTCTCCTATTGACAAAATATCAATGGAAAACATATCGGAAGCATATAAAAAAGCCTTTTTAGAGGGTAATTTTAGGGTTATAAGGAGTTTCTGTATGGGATGTTTCAAACTTCTGGCTCGCGCAGCCCTCGCTGCTGCTGCTTTTACCGGCATTTCCTTTGCCGTTACGGTCAATAACCCGATTATGTACGTCGATAGCCCGGACCCCTCGATTGTCCGCGTTGACGACGCTTACTACATGGTGACGACGACCATGCACTTTGCGCCTGGCGTGCCCGTCTTCAAGAGCACGGATTTGGCCCAGTGGCGCACGGTGGGCTATGCCTACCAGACGCTCACCAACAACGACCAGCAGAACTTGAATGGCGGCAAGGACGCCTACGGTAAGGGCTCTTGGGCTTCGAGCATCCGTTACCACAAGGGATTTTTTTACGTGTTGACTCCGTCCTACACGACAGGCAAGACGCATTTGTACAAGACCGCCGATGTGGAAAGCGGCCAGTGGAGCGAAGTCCAGCTCCCGTTCTATCACGATCCGTCCCTCTTCTTCGATGACGACGGCACCGTTTGGGTGTTCTACGGCAGTGGCGACCAGATTAGCTACGTGCAGTTGAACGACGACGCAAGCGGTGTAAAGGCCGGCGGCAAGAGCGGCAAGCTCGGCGGTGTTAGCATCAACCAGGTGACCGGCACCAGCAACTACTACGTGCAGCAGGAAGGCTCGCACATGGAAAAGGTGAACGGCGAATACTACCTGTTCACGATTTCCTGGCCGGCGGGCAAGAGCCGTAGCGAAATCGTTTACCGTTCCAAGAGCCTGCTCTCCGGATTTAGCGGAAGGTATTTCCTCTCCGATAACGGTGTTGCGCAGGGTGGCATCTTTGATACTCCCGATGGCAAGTGGTATGCCCTCCTGTTCCGCGATTCCGGCCCGGTCGGCCGTATGTCGCACCTGGTCCCGATGGAATGGAAGGACGGCTGGCCGGTTCCGACCAGCGGAAGCAAGGCTCCCTCCACGATTGACCTGCCGGAATCCCCGCTCCCGGGCTATGGCATGGTCACCAGCGATGATTTTGAATCCAGCGAACTTGCTCTTGAATGGCAGTTCAACCACAATCCCGATAACAAGAACTGGAGTTTGTCTGCAAATCCGGGATTCTACCGCATTACTACGAGCCGCACCGATAGCCGCGTGGTGAATGCGAAGAACACCCTGACCCAGCGTTCCTTTGGCCCCAAGAGTTCTGGCCGTACGCTTGTCGACGGTACCGGCATGAAGGATGGCGATATGGCCGGCCTCGTTGCCCTGCAAGATGACAAGGGCTTTGTGGCGCTTGCTAAAGATGGCGGCAGCTACAAGGTGGTGATGTACACCGGAAACAAGGACGGAGAAAGCTTGAAGGATAGCAAGGCGATTTCGGGTTCCAAGGTTTACCTGCGTATCGATTTCGACCTGCCGATTGACCGCGGTACCGCATACTTCTATTACAGCACCGATGGCAATACCTGGACAAAGATTGGTAGCGACGTGAAACTCAATTACGACCTCCACATGTTCGTGGGCGTGCGTTGGGGCCTCTTCAACTTTGCAACCAAGCAGGCCGGTGGCTATGCGGACTTTGACTGGTTCAAGGTCGGTGTTGACGCGAATGATGAAATCTACCTCGATGGCGCAGGTTCTGAACCTGTCCCGCAGACTCCGTTCTGTGCCGCCGGTGAAAACTGTCCCGCCGTTGCTCTCCCGGGCAAGATCGAAGCCGAAAACTTCGATGTTCCGGGTAAGGGCAAGGATGGTACCTCTTACTATGATGGCGATTCCGAGAACCACGGCGATAGCGATTACCGCAAGGGCACCGGCGTTGACCTCTACGAGAAGGCGACTGGAATTATTGTGGGCTACAACAGCGAAGGTGACTGGCTCGAATACACCGTGAACGTGACGGAAGCGGGCGATTACACCATGTTTGCGGCTGTCGCTGCGGCAGGCAACACCTCGAGCTTCAAACTCTCTCTGGATGGCAAGGACATTACCGAAGAAATTGCGGTGCCTGCGGCAAGTTCCGGCGAAGAAAACTACGATGATTATAACAAGGTGCAGGCCAACGTGACGCTCCCTGCGGGCGAACACGTGCTCCGCTTTACGGTTGTAGGTTCTTGGCTCGATATTGACTACTTCACGTTCGTGAAGGGCAAGGATGCAACGGATCCGGAACCCATTGGAACGGACTTTGCAAAGACAGTCCGCTACAATGTGCAGGGCTCGCAGACCTATCGCGTGTTCAGTCTGAACGGCACGTTCGTTGGCGCGGTTGATGCAGTCAGCACATACGAGGCCCAGTCCAAGGTCCGCGCGATGGTTTCTGAACAGGGTGTTTACCTGATTAAAAACCGAAATGGCCTTACGCGCCGCGTGATGGTAACGAAGTAATTTCTTGAACAAATTGTCAATGCTTTATTTCCCCTGCGGCATCCCGCGGGGGACTGTTCGATATATCTTTAGATATGGTGTAGTATGTCTCTCAAAAAAGGAGAAGAGATGTTTGGAAAAAGATTTATCCCTGCGAAGGCGATTTCTGCTTTTGCATTGATTGCCGCGACTGTTTTCTCGGTTCCGGCGCTTGCAGATAACATAACGGTAGACGGCAAGAGCCGTAGCATGCTTGTGTATGCGCCTTCGGGCATCGAGAAGAACCGCCCGCTCATCATCCAGATGCACGGCATGAACCAGGATGCGCCCTACCAAAAGAACGCTGCGAAGTGGGAATCCATTGCCGATACCGCGCGCTTCGTGGTGGTGTTCCCCAATGGCGAAAACAAGGCCTGGGATATCTCCGGCAACAAGGACCTCAACTTTATCAAGGCCATTATCAACGAGATGTATAGCAAGTACGGTATCGACAAGAACCGCGTGTACGTTTCGGGCTTCTCGATGGGAGGCATGATGAGCTATCACGTGGCAAACAAGATGGGCGACCAGATTGCGGCCATCGCGCCTGTTTCGGGTGGCGGCGGTGTAAACTCGCCCAAGCGCGCCATGCCGATTATGCATACGCACGGTACCACCGACGACGTGGTGAACTACAACAGCACCGTGAATACCCTCAAGGGCTGGGTCAATGCGCAGAAGTGCTCCAGCAATTCGCAAAAGATCAAGCCGTATCCCTCGACTAAGCCGGGTTCTGCCGCATCGCTCGAAATCTGGAGCGGCTGCACCGATGGCGTCGAAGTTCGCCTGCTGACGATTGACGGCAAGGGCCACTGGTATTCCATGGACGAGGCCGTGAGCGTCAATACGAGCGTGGAAATCTGGAACTTCGTGAAGAACTATTCGCTCGATGGCTCAAGCATCACGCCTCCGCCCCCTGCGATTGTGGTGCCCACGAACCGCGACAGCATCTTTAACGGTGGCTTCGATTCCACCTCCGTGGCTTGGGACCTGCAGGTGCACGGTGACGCGCAGGCGACGGGCGAGGTCAAGAGCGGCAAGTACCAACTCGATATTTCTGCCATCGGTACCGAGAATTACCAGGTGCAGCTTATCCAGCACGACCTGCACCTTGAAAAGGGGCAGTGGTACGAAATCAGTTTTGACGCGAGCGCGGGGGCCTCCCGTACGCTCGAGGTGAACGTGGAACAGCACAACGACCCATGGGCATCTTACCTCAAGGAAAAGCAGAACTTTGAACTCGGCACCACCTCGAAGACATTTACGTTCAAGTTCCAGATGACGGCCGCGACCGATACGAACAGCCGCCTGAGCTTCAATGCGGGCGCCGCCACCGGCACGCTTACGCTCGACAACGTGAAAATCGCGAAGACGGAAGCCCCTGCCGATACGGGAACGACCGCCCTGCGCGGGGTGCAGTTTGTGCGCGAACAGCCGGCTGCGTATGCCGTGTTCGACTTGCGCGGCCACAGGCTCGGGACTATCGAAATGCACGATGCGACCGAGGCCGAAACACTCCTACGCGCGGGCTATACGAAGGGAGTCTATCTCCTACGCGGCCTGAAGGGTGAAAAATCGCTCCTGGTGCCCGTTTCCCGCTAAAAAACGCTGAAATCGCTGTCATTCTGGAGACCCCGAAGGGGGCGATAGAATCCATAGCGCGCCATTGACAAATAATCAATGGCGTCTTCCTTTTGAATGTGTATTTTATGCCTTTTGGGGAGTATTTTTAAATCAACAATTCAATTGTGGAGTGATGAAGATGTTTGGTTTAAAGAAATGCTCGCTCGGCGGGGCTTGTGCCCTTGCCTTTTTGGGTATGGCCTCTCAGGCCTTCGCGCATCCGGATAGCCTGGTGCTTACGCCACCGCTGGGGTGGAACAGCTGGAACGTGTTCCACGAAAACATCAACGAGAAGCAGATTCAAGAAATTGCCGATGCGATGGTCAATTCCGGCTTGAAGGACGCTGGCTACATTTACCTGAACCTCGACGACAACTGGATGGATACCAAGCGCGATGCCCAGGGCAACCTCCAGAACAACCCGAAGACTTTCCCGAGCGGCATGAAGGCTATTGCCGATTATGTGCATAGCAAGGGCCTGAAATTTGGTCTTTACGGCGATCGCGGTAAACGCACCTGCCACCATTACAACAGCAACTGGGATAGCCAAAGCGGTTCCAATGGTCACGAAGAACAGGATGCCAAGAAGCTCGCCGAATGGGGTGTGGACTACTGGAAGTACGACAACTGCGATTCCGATCCGAGAACCCAGGAAAAAGATTACACTGCCATGTCCAACGCACTCCGCAATTCCGGACGCGATATTGTGTTCAGCATTTGCATGTGGGAATACAAGGATTGGATGCCCAAGATTGCCAACCTCTGGCGCACCACTTTCGATATCGGTCCCGAATGGATTTCTACCTCCTGGTACCGCGGCGTCTACGAAATCATCGATGCGAACAACAAGTATTGGCAGATTGCAAAGCCCGGCCACTGGAATGACCCGGACATGCTCGAAGTGGGCAACAGGGGCCTCTCTTACGAGGAACAGCGCTCCCAGATGACGATGTGGTCCATCATGGCGGCTCCCATCATGATCAGTTCTGACGTGCGCAACATGAGTAGCGAAACGAAGGACCTGTACCTGAACAAGGACATGATTGCCATCAACCAGGATTCTCTTGGCGTTCAGGGCCATCGCGTCTCCGACAAGAATGGCAAGCAGATTTGGACCAAGCCCTTGAAGAATGGCGACATTGCCGTGGCGCTTCTCAACAACAATACATCTACCCAGACCGTTGAATGCAACTTTGCAGACATTGGCGTAGAAGGTGAAGTGGAAGTCCGCGATGCCTGGAAAAAGAAGGACTTGGGCCCGGTTTCTCACGTTTCTATCGAGCTTCCGGCTCACGGCTCGGCGCTCCTCCGATTGGTTCTCAAACCGGTTCCTCGTAAGCCGTTCAAGGGCGAGGCTCTCGCCATTCCGGGTAAAATCGAAGTGGAAGATTTCGACATTAACGGCGTAGGTCAGGGCAACACCACCTACAACGAAAACGATACCGAAAACCACGGCGATAGCGACTACCGTCCGGGTACCGGCGTGGACCTTTACAAGAAGGCGTCTGGCATCATCGTGGGCTACAACCAGGCGGGCGAATGGCTCGAATACACCGTGAAGGTTGCTAAGACGGGAACTTACACGATGAACGCTTCTGTGGCTTCTGCGAACAACACTTCTAGCTTCAAGCTCTCCATGGACGGCAAGGACATCACTGAAGAAATTGCTGTGCCTGCGGCAACTTCGGGTGAAGAAAACTACGACGAATACAATACGGTCGAAGCCAAGGTGGACTTGACCGAGGGCGAACACATCCTCCGCTTTACCGTTACCGGCGACTGGATGGATATCGACTGGATCAAGTTCAGCGAACCGGGAAGCACCGAACCGGGCACGGATGCAATCCGTCAGGTGATGCCTGCCATTCGTGGTGATGCCTCTGCGCCTCGCCTCGTCAAGAAGGGCAACACGCTCTTCATCGAGAAGAACGGCAATCGCTTCGACCTGACGGGTCACCGCCTCCGCTAAAAAATCTCCTCCTAACCCCCAAATACACCCCGCCAGTAATGGCGGGGCGTTTTTGCTATTACTTGACGATGGAAAAGGTGGACTTTGACGCGAAAAAGAAATATGACAATGCCAAAAGCTCCCGTGATCAATTCGCCAAAAGGGGAAATGACGATGCGGTACAGATGATTGAAGAAGAAATGCAGGCGTATGCCAAGCGGATGCCGCGCGAAAAAGCATTTGTCCGCTGTGTATGGAAAGGAAACTGACCTTATCGGCGAGCAAAAAGAATGATTCCTGTGCCCGAAATGGCTAAAAAAGGGCGTTTTTGACATTTTTTCAAAGGAAATTTCAGTATAGGTGCTCCTGGCGGTGGTGGAGAGATTATTTTATAAATGGGATGAATGTCTTTTCGAGAATGCGCCTATGTTGAACATCAACGAAATCAGTGATTACAGGGACCTGCTCAAGAATTACTATACCCAGCGCAAGCTGGAGATGCCGCTGTATTCCTACAAGATGATGGGTCAGAAGCTGGGGCTTGAGACGAGCCAGATCTTTCGCGTGTTGAACAAGGAACTTCACCTGCCGAACCATAGCATTCCCCTGGCGAAGGACCTGTTGGACCTGAAAGGGCGAAATGCCGAAATTTTTGAGATCCTGGTGGCGGCGGCCAAGGCGAAATCGCAGTCGAAGAAGGAAAAGCTCTATAAGATGGCGCTTTCGCTACAGGATGTGGACTTGCGCAAGTTCAGCGCGAGCGAATACCTGTTCTTGAGCAAGTGGTGGATTCCCGTGGTGCGTGCGCTGATCGAGATGAACGGAGGCCATGCCGAAGTTCCCCGCTTGGTCAAGCAGATTTCTCCCACCGTTTCTGAGGACCAGGTACGCGAGGCCATCGCGGTACTCAAGGACTTGAAACTGATTACGCCCTTGGCCCCGGAACGCTATGCGGCGACAACGGCAAACTTTACATCGGCGGGGTCAGCCACGAAGACCGCGGCCATCCGCAGTTACCAGAACCAGCTCCTGGCGCTCGCCCAGAATGCCCTGATAGCCGTGGAACCTGCAAAGCGGAATATTTCTTCGTTGCTGGTGGGCGTGGACGACGAGTGCTTTGATGACTTGAATGAAATGACCCTCGAATTCAGGCGCCAGGTGCAAAAGAGAGTTGCCGAAGTGAAGGAAGCCAGTCGCGCCATGCAATTCGTGTTCGCCTTTTATCCGGTTGCCGAGATTTCTAAGGAGCCCAGGGGCTCGCAGTCTAAAAAGGTGGGGGTGAAAAGATGAAAAGGCTGCTTTTACTCCTTGCTGTTTTCTTTGCGTTCTGGGCGTGTTCCAATGAAAAGGATATTGCCGGAATCAGTACCGTTGAAACGGAAAACGCCTTCTTGATTCAAGTTGTTCGTGAAGATTCGTTGCCGGCGGCAAACGTGGTGGCGCGTATGCGTTCCGCCGATTTTGTCCGGAGCGTAGATGCGGATTCTGCGAAGGCGGAATTTTTCAATGAATATGTGACGGATTCCTTGGGCTGTATCCGTATCGGTAGCCTTGCGGTCGATGTGGCGACCCTCGAAATTGTGGATAGGGGAGAAGGCCTGTTTAGGAAGATTTCTGCGGAAGATGTGCAGGACGGGGATTCCGTTCGTTTCGTCATGGAAAAGACGGGAAACCTGCGGGGAAAAGTGTATTTGCCCGAAGACGTCGATTACGCATGGGTTCAGGTGTATGGAACGGATCGCCTTGTAAAGACCGATAGCGAGGGCTTCTACGAGATGGATTCGCTTCCGCCATCCGAATACGGCCTGCGCGTCATTGTGGGCGATAGCGTTGTTGAACATTCGGCGAAAGTTGTTGCCGCCGAGGAGATTCGCGCGAATGTCTGCGCGTTTGAACCGGATTCTGTCAAGGTCCTGGACTTCGAATATGCGGATGCGCAGTTTGTTATCAAGGAACTCGGTATCAGCGATGCGGGCTACATGTCCGCTACGGATACGAGCGTGAAGGTAACCCCCGAAGTGGCGACTGTGCCCGAGACTCGCGAGGATATTGCGGAATTTATCGTGGAAGCCGGAGCGGGTCGCGAAGGGAACGCCATCCACTGGGAATCTTCGGCAAAGCACGGCAACTGGTCGTTCTATGGAATCTGGGTTTGCAAGGAGGAATCTCCGTGCGACCTGTCTGCTATTGATTCCATTGTCTTCTATGCCCGTGGAACCGGGGTCATCTCGATTGCCCTTGAAACCTTGGGAAGTTTGAACACAGAAGGAAAAACCTTGGCGTATGACACGCTTGCGACAGACGATGAATGGAAACGGGTCTGCATAAAACCGTCAAATTTTAAACCCCGCGATGACCTATATGGAAATCTCGGTTGGGATGTCATCAGCAAGGCGGTGACAACCATTTCGATTGCCGCCTACGACGATACGGAATTCTGGATAGATGACATAGTGCTTTATGGCGTAAAGCCTAGCGATTTTCGTCCCTGACTTCGTTTTTCCCGGTTTTACACCGGGAATTTTTTTACGCATTTTTGAAATTTTGTCAAAAGAAAAAGGATTGGAGGGGGTGAAATCCATAGGGTATGGATTTAATTTTTGATTGGTTGTCTGGATATAGGGAAAGGATGGTATAAGATGTTTGGTTTCAAGACGAGGCGGCTTGCCTTCATTACATTCGCTGCAATGTGCGGCTTCTTTACACAGGGCTTTTCACAAGACCTGCTTTACCCCGACATGTTCGCTCTGGGCGACGTGCAGCTGCTTGACGGTCCACTCAAGGAACGCCAGGACCTGAATGTGGAAACTCTCCTGAGCTACGATGTCGATAAGCTGATAGCCCCGTTCTACGAAGAGGCGGGAATGAAGCCGAAAGCGTCCAAGTTTTCGAACTGGGCGGGGCTTGACGGGCACGTGCTTGGACATTACTTGAGCGCCCTCGCGATGCACTATGCCGAAAGTGGCGACGAGCAGGTGAAGGAGCGTCTGGAATACATTTTGAGCGAACTCAAGACCATCCAGGACTATAATTCTAGGGATAACGATTTCAAGGGCTACATCAGCGGCGTGCCCAACGGCAAAAAGATGTGGCTCAGCATGAAGGGCGGGAATGCGGGCGCGCAGAACGGCTATTGGGTACCCTGGTACAACATCCACAAGCTCTATGCGGGCCTGCGTGATGCCTACATCTATGCAGGCTACGAACAGGCGAAGACGATGTTCCTGGCGCTTTGCGACTGGGGCCTTACCATTACGGGTGGGCTCAACGACTCCAAGATGGAATCGATGCTCGGTACGGAACACGGCGGCATGGCCGAGGTCTATGCCGACGCCTACGCGCTTACCAAGAATGCGAAGTACTTGAACGAAGCCAAGCGCTGGTCGCACAAGTGGCTTTTGAACGCGATGGCCGCAAATAACGACAACCTCACGAATGTGCATGCGAACACGCAGGTGCCGAAGGTGGTTGGTTTTGCCCGCGTTGCCGAACTCACGGGAGACCAGACTTATGTGAAGGGCTCCGAGTATTTTTGGGACCGCGTCGTGAACAGGCGTAGCATCGCGATTGGCGGCAATAGCATTTCGGAACATTTCCCGGCGCTTGACAACCACAAGAAGTATGTGGAAGAACGCGAAGGACCGGAATCCTGCAATACCTACAACATGCTCAAGTTGACAGAACGCCTGTTCAGCATGGATCACGATGCCAAGCAGGCGGATTTCTACGAACGCGCTCTATTCAATCATATCCTTTCGACTATTCACCCGAAACACGGCGGATACGTTTATTTTACGCCGGCACGTCCGCGCCATTACCGCGTCTACTCGAAGGTGAATGCTGCCATGTGGTGCTGCGTGGGCTCGGGCATGGAAAACCCGGCCAAGTACAGCCAGTTTATTTATACGAAAGACGCGGACAATCTCTACGTGAACTTGTTCTCGGCATCGCTTCTGAACTGGAAAGACAAGAAGGTGACCATCAAGCAGGAAACGGCATTCCCGAAGGGCGAAAGTGCGAAGTTTACCATTACGGGTAGCGGCAGCTTCGACATGAAAATTCGCCATCCGTATTGGGTGAAGGAAGACGCTTTCAAGGTGATTGTGAACGGCGATACCGTGGTCAAGAAATCCGACCCGTCGAGCTATGTGTCTGCGGGCAAATCCTGGAAATCCGGTGACGTAGTCGAGGTGCTGTTCCCGATGTACACGCATGTGGAAGACCTTCCGAATGTCTCTGACTACGTGGCTCTTTTGCATGGTCCGATTGTTCTCTCCGCAAAGACGGGGACGGCGAATCTGAACGGCCTTGTGGCCGATGACGGACGCTGGAGTCATATCGCATCGGGAGCGCTTGAATCTTTAGATCAGGCGCCCATGCTTGCGAGTAAAAAAGAAGACATCCCCTCGAAAGTGGAACCCGTGAAGGGAGAGCCGCTGCACTTCAAGGCGCCCTACCTGTTTGCTGCCAAGAAAGATGCAAACCTATTGCTGGAACCTTTCTACGAAGTGCACGATGCCCGCTATATGATGTACTGGATGGTGCTTACCGACCCCTCTGTTCTGGAGCGTTTGAAAAAGGAACAGGAAGAGGCTTTGGCGCTCGACGAGAAGACGGTCGACAAGGTGGCGCCTGGCGAGCAGCAGCCTGAAGTGGACCACAAGATGAAAATCGAGAATTCTACGTCGGGAACGGCTAACGGCGAGTTCTACCGCGATGCGGGCAAGTGCAGCGGTGGCGACGGCGGCCTGATTAGCTACGAGTTCGAAACCAACAGCGAGGATTCCCTAAGCCTGATGGTGCGCTACTGGGGCAACGAGGGCTGCACCCGCATATTCGATATCAATATCGACGACGAGAAACTCGTGACCGAGACGATTTCGAATCGCTGGAACAAGAACGAGTTCGTGAACGTGACTTACCCGATTCCGGACAATATGGTGAAGGGGAAGAAGATTGTGCGCGTCTCGTTTACGGCTAGTTCCGGCATGGTGGGCGGCATTTACGGCGTGCGACTGCTCCGCAACAAACCGAAGCCCGAACCGGTGTCTATTGCTGCGAAAAAATCTGTCCGCCCCGACCTGAAAGCGCGCGTGATGGGTGGAGAATTGCAGATTGCTTCCGGAACAGCGCTTTCTCAGGGATTTGCTGCAAGGATCTATTCGATGGATGGCCGTCTCGTAAAATCCGAGGCGCTCCCTGCAGGGCAGAGTACCTTCAGTATTGGCATCTCCGACATGAAAAGCGGCATGTATATCCTAAAAATCCAGCGTGACGGCTATAGCTACGCTTCTACGATTTTCCGGAAGGAAAAGTGAGGAAACCTCACTGCTTGATGATTACCTTGCGCAGGGTCGAACCTTCCTGCACGAGGTAGGCGCCGGGGGCTTTCATCGTGCTGATGAGACGGCCCTGTAAGTCGAAAATGAGCGCGGCGCTGCGGCCGGTGCGCAATGCGGGCGAATGGTCTTCGCGGGGCATGGCGATGGAGGCGGCACTTTCCGCGGTGCTGGAGGAACTCATCCCGTATTCGAAAGCACCCAAGTCAGGTGCTTCGCCCACAAACGGGAATCCGAGATCTTCGCCCTTGTCGATGGCGCGGCTCCCCTTCTTGAGTTTCAAGAAGCCCACGTCGGGCAAACTTCCGTCGGCGTTGCGCGGGCCCAAGATTCCCGCGATGGTCGAGAGGTCCTTGCCGGTCACGGTCATGCTCGGGTCGTCAAGACTTTCAAAATCGTCGACCGTCAGGTCGAGTTTCAGGTTCCAGGTGTTGTTCTCGCCGGCGGGGCATTCCACGTAATGGTCGATGTTCTGGCTCGGTATATACTCCCAGCACTCCCCGACTTGAGAATTCTTGTTCGGGAAGGCGATGTTGTTCTTGAGCACGTGCGCGTTGTCGCCGGTGAGGGGTGCCACCTCGGCAATGCGGTTCCCTTCGGAATCGAAGAGCGTCGATGCCATGGCAAATTCGCGGTCCTTGTTCATGTACGACGTGTTGTTGAGCCACTTGCTGCCCACACCGGTGTAATTCGCGTAAAAGCCCGTCGCCTTGTTTTTCCAGGCGGCGCAGAACTTGATGGTATGCCGCCCGCCGCCGAGGGTGCTTTCGCCCATCTTGATGCCGTGCCCGTTGCCGTTCTTCGGGTTACCTAGCCCGTAATCGCTGTAGCCGTTCCCCATGGCGTAGCAGTTCTCCAGCACCACGGGGAATTCCTGGTTGATGAAGTCGAAACCGTCGTCGCTGTTCCACCAGGCGCGGCATCCGATGAACTTCGTGGTATCGCCCTCGCCCGGCTTCTGGTAATGCGCGCCGAAGCCGTCGGCATTTTCGCCATCGCCCTGCCAGCCCAAGGGGTCGTAGTTGTCGTGTGCATCGCAATTCAAGAAGATGTGCCCGCCGCCATCCGGTGCGCCGTCGTTCGCGAAGAATCCGGGGCCCGCATTATGGTGGCTGTCCATATTTTCCAAAAAGATATGCTTGCTCGCATAGAGGAAAACGCCGGAATTGGAATTGTGCTTCATGGGCGTGTTACGGACATCAAAACCCTTCAAGTGCAGATACTTCGCCGAAATCACGATGGGCGACGTGTACATCGCTCCCTCGGGCGTGCCGTCGCTATGGTCCGTGCCTGCGGCCACGGGGAGGTTCGCACCGTCAAAAATCGGACGCTCGCCCGGGTAGGCCAGGTAATGGATGCGTTTATCGTCGCTCTCGCCACTTGCAGTAAGGACGATTGCCGCGGTCATCCTGTACCGCTCGAAAAAGACCGTATCGCGCAGGTCATAGATGCCACCGCGAATCCACACGGTATCGCCCGCGTGCACCACCTTGTTCGCCTTGTTGAGCGTCGCGAAGGGTTTGTCCTTTGTGCCCGCCGCACTGTCGCTTCCGTCGGTCGCCACATAATACACGGCACCGAACGCCTGAGCCGCCGCGAATGCGAGCGCGAATGCAAATGCGTAACTGTTCACTTTTTTCGAGCGCATGTTTCGCTTCCTTTTTTTGAGTCCGCCTGAACTCCGATGCGAATCCCTATGCATCTAAATATATACTATTCTACGGGCGTCTTCTGCTCTTTGCGATATGTCCGGTTAAAAATCGGAAAAATTTATCGCAACGGGTGTTGTCCTGCTTGTTTCGGCGTATCGTAATGACGATGTCTCGCTTGAATTCTGCATCGGTTATCCGGAGCAGGCGAATGCGGCGGTTGTTTACGTGCCCCCACGAGAACTCTGGCCAGAATCCCACGCCGATTCCGCCTGCGATTGCGTCTTTTACGGCAAGCGCATTGTCGCTTTCGAAAATGATGTGTGTCTTGAATCCGACGCGTTCGCAGTATTCGTTGCAGATATTTCGTAGTTGCTTTGAACCATAGAGCCCGATGAAGTTTGTCCCGGAGAGTTCACGCAGCGAGATGCTGTCGCGCTTGCGGTATTCGGCCGTGTTGGGGACGGCGAGGTATATTTTTTCGGTGCAGATGAAATTTTCCTCGTTTTGGTTTGCTTCTTTCGTGATGGCGGGGGCTTTTGCGTAGGTGCGTACGCAGATATCGTATAGGGTTGTCTCTTCGTTCTGCACGAGATTGAATCTCAGGTCGGGATTGCTTTTTTTGTAGAGGATCACGGCGTTGGTAACGAGTGTCGAAGCGGCGAGGACATTTAGATTTATGGTGAGGGCGTCTTCGTTCGCCAATGCGCGGAGCTGTGCGGGAAGCGCCTCGATGTCGTCGTAGAGGGGCTTGACTTTCCGGTAAAAGTATTCCCCTGCTTCGGTGAGCTTGATGTTTCTTCCTTGCGTCCTGAAAAGTTTCACGCCGATTTCGTCTTCGAGTTTGTGAAGGGCGTGGGTGAGTGCCGGTTGCACGATGCATAGTGTCTTTGCGCTCTGCGTCACGTGTTCGGTGCGTGCGACTTCCAGAAAGTAGCGGATGTGCGTAAGTTCCATAATTCGGTCCTTTGGAGGTCTTCTTGTCGATTCATCAAAAAATTTGATGAATTAAATATAAATAATCTATTAGACAATATGAATTGTCTATTCTAATTTTGAGCCCGAAAACAATAAAACCCGCCTTCGGGCGGTAACATCCGCCTCCATGCGGTAACAACATAAGGAGTTGTATCATGAAAAAACTGATTGCCGTCACAGCCATTGCATGCATCGCTATCGCCATGAGCGCCTGCCAGGACAATCGAGATTGCACCTATAGCGCAGACAGGCACACCCTCGCATGCCCCGAAAAGACCTATGCCACTATTGACAGGGGAGGAAAGACCTGGATGGCAGAAAACCTAGATGTCTATAGCCCAGACTCCAGCGTCTGCTACGACAACAATCACGACAACTGCGTGTCCATGGGCCGCCTTTACACCTGGAAGGCGGCTTCGGGGTCTGTATGCCCTGTTGGCTGGCGACTGCCGACTCAGCAGGAGTTCAAGGATGGATTTGGCGATGCGTCTGTGGATGATCTCAAGAAGGCGGATGTTTTCAACATGCAGTTCGCGGGCTTCGAATACTATGATGGCAAGTTCGCCGACAAGGACGCAAGTGCTAGCTTCTGGACGGCCGAAGCCTATGATGATTCCAGGGCATACATGGTGCGTGCTACCGATTCGGGTGTCGCCTACGAGCACTTCAACAAGAACATCTTTGCTTCTGTCCGCTGCGTAAAAAACTAATCTTCGCATAACAAACCATCAACCGCGAGTTCCCAATGACCTGGTTAATAGACCTATTTACAAAGCCTTCGGTAGGGCAGCAAGTTGTAGTAATCGCGTTTACCGCCGCTATCGGCCTCATGGTCGGAAAAATCAAGGTCAAGGGAATTAGCCTTGGCGGTGCGGGGGCGCTCTTTGTCGGTATCCTCCTCGGGCATCTCGGGCTCCGCGTAGAAGGAAACGTGCTCCATTTCATTCAGGAATTCGGCCTGATCCTGTTCGTCTACACCATCGGCATGCAGGTGGGGCCCGGGTTCATGGATTCCATCCGACGTCATGGTCTCGTGCTGAACGTGCTTTCGGTCGGAATTGTGCTGCTCGGCGTGCTTGTGACTCTTTGCCTCTACTTCTTTACCGGCATGCATGACAACGTCCCTGTGCTTATCGGGATGCTCTGCGGTGCCGTGACGAATACGCCGTCGCTCGGTGCTGCGAATTCTGCATTTGCTGCGGCCGGGGTGGATACCTCTCTTACGGGAATTGGTTACGCGGTTGCCTATCCCTTTGGCGTCATCGGCATCATCTTGGTGATGATTCTGATGCGCGTCATTTTCAGGCAGGACCCGAACAAGGCTGCCGAACGCTATACCGCCGATATCGCCGCGAATAGCAAGGAAATAGTATCGTGCAGCCTCACAGTCGATAACCAGAATTTGTTCGGAATACAGCTGAAGGAAATTCCGGACTTGATTTCGAGCGGCGTCGTGGTGACGCGCTTGCTGCGAGGCGAGAATATCTTTACCCCGAACGGGAAAACGGTGATAGAGCGTGGCGACAAGATGCATATTGTGGGAATGCCGGAAGCGGTCGCTGCCATGGAAAAGATTATCGGCCGGCGCCTTGAAACTCCCATCACCAAGTTCGCATCGGATCCGGCAAAACCGATTCAGGTGAAGACGATTCTCGTGACGAACAAGAAGGTTCTCGGGCGTACTATCGGTTCGCTTGCTCTTGCCGAACGCTACGGCGTGAATGTGAGCCGTGTGACCCGCGGGGGTATCAAATTTACGGGTCGCCTCGACTTGCGCATCAAGTTTGCAGATAAGTTAATGATTGTCGGTTCCGCCGAAGGTATCGAGGCTGTTGCGAAGGAACTGGGCAATTCTCTCACGGCGCTGGACCATCCCGAAATTTTACCGGCGTTCCTTGGAATATTCCTTGGCGTCATTGTCGGGAGCATCCCGCTTGCGATTCCGGGAATGCCTACGCCATTGAAACTCGGCCTTGCGGGTGGTCCGCTTGTTGTTGCAATCCTCCTGAGCCGCAAACGCAAGATTGGTCCCCTGAATTTCTTCATGGCGAACAGCGCGAACCTCATGCTCCGCGAATTTGGCCTGACTTTGTTCCTCAGCTGCGTGGGTCTCAATGCGGGTATCCGGTTCTTCGATGTGCTGTTGAACGGTGATGGCCTCTATTACATGGGGCTTGCTGCCCTTATCACGTTCCTTCCGCTCGCGGTAATGGCGTGCGTCGGGCATCTTGTGTTCAAGGTGAACTACCTTTCGCTCTGCGGTGTGCTTGCTGGAGCCACGACCGACCCCCCGGCACTTGCTTTCGCGAACAGCCAGGCGGACAGCGAGGCTGTAAATATCGGCTATGCGTCCGTCTATCCGTTGACCATGCTGTTGCGCATTCTAAGCGGTCAGGTGCTTGCGATTCTGCTCCTCGCCGCTTGATAAGACCTTATTTCGACCCGTTTCGCAAGGGACGGGTTTCCTTGTTTACGATAATTGTGTATTTTTCACGAAAAAGGCGCTGCACCGCGAGGTGCGGTTTTTGAGGTATATATGCAAAAACTAGTTATCGTGACTTTTGTGCTTCGTGCGCTTGGATTTGTGCTCGTTCTCCTGAGCCTGTTCGGGCACGACCTGATTCTGAACGTATTCCCCGGTCTTGAGGGAATGTCCATCAACCCGATCTTCTATTCGGGTATCGGTGTGTATTTTGTGGGTGCGCTGATTTACTTCTTTGTGAACAAGAAGCGCCGTGCCGACCGTCGCCGCGAAGAAATCGCGGAAGCCGAACAGCGGGCCTTCCAGAGTTCCGCCAGAGGACAGGACCAGGACGGTGGTCAGGACGCATAGGTGAATTATGGGTGATTTGATGATACAGATAGAACATTTGCACAAGACCTACCGCAGCGGGTTCTTGATGAAACCGAAGCCTGCGCTCAAGGACGTGAGCTTCAGCGTGGAACCTGGCCAGGTCTACGGCTTTATCGGGCCGAACGGGGCCGGCAAGTCCACGACCATCAAGGTGCTGACGGGTCTTTTGAATTTCGATTCGGGCAAAGTGCTCGTGAACGGAATCAGCCCCCGCGATGTGAAGAGCCGCCGCTTTATCGGCTATTCTCCGGAGCAGCCCTATTTTTATGATTACCTCACGGGCCGCGAACTCTTGCGCTTTTACGGAACGCTCGTCGGACTCGATGGCGCAGAACTTGACAAGCGCATCGCCTGGGCGCTCGACCTCTTGCACGCGAACAAGGACTGGATTGATCGCCGCCTGCGTTCTTACTCCAAGGGCATGATGCAGCGCGTGGGCATTGCACAGGCGATTCTCGGCAAGCCGAAACTCTTGATTCTCGACGAGCCGATGAGCGGGCTCGACCCGATGGGCCGCCGCGACGTGCGCGAGGCCATACAGCAGCTGAACCGTGACGGGGTGACCATTTTCTATTCGAGCCACCTGCTGAGCGACGTGGAAAGCATTAGCCACAAGGTCGCGATGATCGTGGATGGCAAGATTGTGCGCGAAGGTACGGTCGACGAGATTACCGAGTCGTGCGGGGTGGAATACCACGTGCGCACCCGTAAGGCGATTCTCGAGAGCGACCTGCCGCAGGGAGTCTCGCTTACGGGACACCCCGAAGAATTTGTGTGCGAAGACGATAGCGCCCGCGACCGCCTGCTTGCCTTCTGCCTTGCGAACGGGATTGCGGTCGAAAAGATGGACCACAAGCGTCCGAGCCTCGAAGACATTTTGACGGAGGAAATTGCCCGTGCAGACGCTTAAGCATATTGCAATCATTGCGCACAATACGTTCCGCGAATCCATACGCGACAAGATCCTTTACAACATCGTGTTCCTCGCGATTGCGCTTACGCTTTTCAGTATCGTGCTCGGTGAATGGTCGGTGTTCGACCGCGCCTACGTGATCAAGTCCACGACGCTTTCGGTGATGAGCCTTTCGGGCCTCCTGATTTCGATATTCGTGGGCATCAGCCTCGTGCAAAAGGAAATCCAGCGGCGCACGGTGCTCACGCTGCTTTCGAAGCCGATTAGCCGCGTGACGTTTATCGTGGGCAAGTACTTCGGTCTTCTGGCGGTGGTGGCGGTTCATCTCACTTTGCTGACCGTTATCTACTATGTGATGCTGTTCCTCACGAACGCGGAGCCCACAGCAAGCCTGCTCCTTGCCATCTACCTCATCTTCTGCGAGATGGCGGTGGTGATCGCAGTGGCGCTCCTGTTCAGTAGCTTCAGCAGTACGGTACTTTCGGCGCTCTTTACGCTTGGCGTGTATTTCGCAGGCCACTTGAGCAACCAGCTCCTGGAACAGGTGCGCTTTGCGAGCCGCATGGGCGAGATGGGAGATGCCTCGACGGCGCTCTTCGAAAAGGCGGCTGTCGTGATTCACGCGGTTTTCCCGGGACTCTATCGTTACAACGTGACGAGTTACGTGGTGCATGGGCTTGCACTCCCGGATCTGTATTTGTTCTGGAACACTGTATATGCGGTTGGCTATGTGGGGCTGTTCCTCGCAATCGCTAGCTGGTGGTTCAGCCGGAGGGATTTCTTATGAGAAACCAGTATATGGCAAAGGTCCTCGTTCACAACAAGGTGGTGACGCAGGAACAGGTTGATGCTCATTGGGCCGAAGCGAACGACCAGGTCGATATCGGCCAGGTGCTCGTGAATGCGGGGCTCTTGCAACAGGCGATGTATGAGAAGGTCCTTGCTTTCGTGAAGAACCTGGAAGCAAAAAATGCGGCTGCGGCTCCGGCAAAACCCACGCACGCTGCACCTGCGGCTCCCGTACCTCCGGTGAAACCTGCGGCGTCGGCTGTCGCGAAACCGGCTGCTCCTGTCGCTCCGGAATCTGCTCCAGAAGAGCCCGCCCTGCAGATCGAGGGCAATAATATCTACGGCGAATCGTCTTCTTCGAATATGGTGGTCGAGAAGGTATCGGGCCTCGAATCGACGAGTATCTCGAACATCGGAATCTTGACAGAAGCCGAGGCTATGGCGGCTGAGGGCGAAGATGGAGAGCTGCCGTCGCGCTTTGCGGTTGTTTCAGGCGAAGGAAGCGAAGTGTCGGCGCCCGAGACTCTGCTTACAACGATGAGCCTCAAGAAGGTGATGGCGTATGCGCGCAAGTTCGGCGCCACGGACATTTTCCTCTTCGCGGGCCGTCAGGTGATGATGCGCCAGTCCGGTTCGTTGTTCCCGGTGACGGAACAGTCGCTCGACAAGACGCGCGTGACGGAGTTCCTTACGGAGGCTTCCTCCGGTTTCGCCGATGGGTACCAGGTGGTTGCCGGCAAGAATTTTAGCAAGACGTTCGGTCTTCCGGGCGTTGGCCGTGGCAGGATTTCGGTTACGTGGGATGATGTGAATCCGAGCGTGTCCATCCGCGTAATCCAGAACGAAGCGGTGTCGTTCGATAATTTGTTCCTTCCGCAGTTCTGCCAGTCTTTTGCTGACTTGCCGAGTGGTCTGGTCCTGATTGCGGGGCCTTCGACAAGTGGGCGGTCTACGACGATTGCGACTTTTGCCGAGATGATTGCGGAAAGGCGCCCGTGCTATATCCATACGGTAGAACGCCCCATAGAACGCCTGCTCAAGAATCCGAACGGAGCACTTGCTCAGAAGGAAGTCGGTCTCCACGTGAAGACGGGCGTCGCGGGTATTGAGCTTGCTCTTCGCGATGGTGCGGATGTCATCTGTTTTGACCATCTGGAATCGATGGAGGAGCTGGATCTGCTTCTTCAGGCAGCCAACGCGGGCGTACTCGTGTTTGCGGTAACGGGCGGAAACAACATTCACGCCCTGCTATCCAAGCTGCTCGTCTCTGTCCCTGAATCGCGGAGGAATTCCTTTGCCTGCACGCTTGCCGACCAGCTGAAGGGAGTTATCGTGCAACATTTGGTGCCGGTGGTGCAAAATCAGGGACTTGTGCTTGCGTGCGAGGCGATGCGTGTCACGTCTACGGTGGCGAACATGATCCGCAAGGGAGACCTTTCTCAGCTGGCGCAGGCGATTAGCAGCCAAAAGGACCAGGGCATTACGCTCGATGATTCTTTGCAGATGTGTGTAGAATCGGGCTATATCGATGGCGCAGAGGCATGGAAGCGTGCCTACGATAGCCGCCGTTTTGCGGCGTATAAGCCGGCTTAAGGAGATTGTGTTATGGCTACAGAAATCGAACCGATTTTAGATTATGTTGTCAACATTGGCGCAAGTGAGCTGATTGTGACAGAAGGTGCCGCTCCCGCTGTTCGCCTTGCTGGCAAGGTGGGCGTTGTTCCCGATGCTCCCGAGGTGGAATTCGGTTCTCTTCGCGAGTTCCTGGGCGCAATGGAAGGCGATACGGGTTTCATGGTTTGCGGCCCGTGGGCTGGATGCAAGTGGCGCGTCCGGTTTTTCCGTGCGGCCCTCGGAAACGCAGCCGTGTTTCGCCCGCTGATTGCGGAATGTCCGTCTTTTGATTCCTTGGGCGCCCCGCAATCTGCCTCGAGCCTTTTGGCGCTAAGTTCGGGATTGGTCGTGTTTGCAGGGCCGGCATGCTCGGGCAAGACGACGACCGCGACGGCCTATGTGAGCTCTCTTTGCGAGTCCCGGGTGTTGCGTGCAAGCCTTCTGAATGGCTTCGAAGAAATTCCCGTGAATATGGGCGGTAGCCTTGTCCTGCGTGATTCCTCGGGCTCGGTGGCCGACCGTATTTCGCAGGCGCTCCGCAGTGGTTGCGATCTTATATGGCTTGGCGATTTCAGCGGCGAAAACCTGTTGCCGATGTTGCGTGCCGCAGAAGCGGGTGCGCTTGTCGTGTGCAATGTGACAGCGGGCAATTCTGCCGGAGTGATGGATGCCCTACTTTCGATGGTCCCCTCCACGGAGCGTGACCTTTGCCGCACGATGCTTGCCGCCTATCTCAAGGCAATTGTTGTACAACGGCTGCTTCCCGGTGCTTCCGATGGAACTCCGGTGTCTGCCTGGGAAGTGTTGTTCAATACGCAGAAGGTTGCTACGCTTATTCGTAGCGGCGAATTTTTCAAGCTTTCATCGATTATCGCCGCTTCGGGTTCGGAGGGGATGCTTCTGATGGATGATTGCTTGGCCGAACTTGTGAAGGCGGGGTACATTGCCCGCGATGTCGCGGAGAGGTATGTCTCTAACGTCGCGCTTCTCGGCTAGGTTGTTTAGAACCGTTTGCACGGCGGCCCTTGCCGCTTTTTCGCTGCTGCCCGCCCAAGCTACGGATTCCACGCAGGCTCTGGTTGCTGATACACTGTCAGGGCAGTTGCCGGAATCGCCCGGGAATGTCGATTCGCTCGCGGATGCCGCTGCGACCCTTGAAGCCCTGAGCACGGTTCCCGATTCGGTTCAAAATCGGAATCCCGATCCGGAAAAGGATTCCGCGGTTTCCTCTCGCCAGATAAAGTCCGTTCTTTATTTGGGAGGCGGGGAGAATTCTCCGTGGTTCCACCTCGGCGTGCTTTATGCGGTTGAAGCTTATTCTGTGCCTGTAGATTCCGTTGTAGGGACTTCGTGGGGAGCCTTTGTCGGATACCTCTGGACGAAGGGCGTCTCGCTGGATGACATCCAGCGGATTTTGCGCGACGAGGATTTCTCGAGAATACTTTCTTCTAAAGAGGGTTTTGCCGGGGAGCCCCGCTACAGGCTTCCTGTTTCGGAGTCCGGCATGCCGGCTCTTCGCGAACGGTTTTCGTTCTATGTCGATTCCTCGGGAAATGTTCACAGGCGACAGAAATTGCTTATCCCCGATTCGGGTAACGTGCAGTCGTCTCTTTCTTATCTCCGCCTTCAGGAATCGATTTTGCGCCATAGCGGAAAATACAGAATCCCGTTTTCCGTTTTGGGTTGTGACGGCTCGCTCGGAAGTTCGTTCAAGGAAGTCATGGGGAGCTTGCCTGTGAAGGGAAGCGAAATGCCGGGAGACTTTTGCCCTTACCTTGCGCTCCCTGCGGAAGATTCTCCCGACGAAATGGCGATTATTGCGGTTGCGGCCCCTCTCCGCGGAGAACTTCGTGTCTCGGGACCGCAGAAGGCGATTGCGTTGAATACTCTAAAAAATCTTGGGTCGCAGCCCGGAATCGTAGTGCGTCCGCATACGGTGTCGGATACTTCGCGCAACGGCTGGATCCAGGCGGGATTCTCTGCGCTCGAATCGAAACTCTCTCAGATGGCTCCCATCGGCATGCGCCGAGGCGACTACGGTTCGGCTCACGTGGCGTCCATTCCGTGGTTCAAGTTCAAACCCTCGTTCGATAGCCTGTCCGCCGAGACGCATTCCCCCGTGAAATCCTACTGGAGCGAAAGCGATACGGGAATTGTCGCTCCGAGAAATTTTGCATACAGCCTTTTGCGGTTCCCTGCGATTGATTCCGTGGCTTTCGACATGCAGCCTGATGGGGATGTCCTAGTGGATGCCGAAATCAGGCCGACTTTCGATGTGGCTGTTGGCGGGTTCGGGTCGAATGTCATCGGTCCGAATGCCTATGCCGAAATCGATTTTTACCATGTGGATCAGATGGAAATCCAACTGATGTTTTCCGGTTTTTGGGGCGGAACCTCCTATGGCTTTGCCCCGAAGGCTCAAATCGGCCGGCTCTGGAGTTTGGATTGGGGAATGGAAGTCGGGTATACCTGGCAGAAACTCCAGCCGTTAAAAACCTTTGCCGAAGACGTTCCCGGATATTACAGGATCCGTTCCGAAAAGAAGAGCGATATCTTTGCATCCATGTTCTACAGGTTTGACAAGCACCAGAAGGTTTCTGCGGATTTCCTTTTTGCGGATCGCGTCTACGAACTTGAACGCCGCTACTATCCGGGCGGGGAATTCGAGATGTATCCTGCGTCGCAGAAACTGCGCTATGAATATGTCTCGGGCGATGGACGGGCCTGGTTCTCGGAAAACGGCTTTGCCTTCCATGGCGATATTGGCCTTACGTCCATCGGCTACGACTTCGGATTCGACGAGATTATTCCGACATTCATCACTTCGTATTTCGATGCGCAGTATGCCATTTCGCCCAAGCCCTTCGTGACATTGAATGCGCTTGCCGCCTTCGCGATGAACAAGTACCATAAGCATGGTTACGGTTACGTATATCCGGAATCCTTCGAGATTGAACCCCTCGACAACTGTATCCGCCCCCGCATCGCGGCGACGCCCTGGAGCATGGAATGGATTAATCCGGATTTGGTGTCGCACCATTATGGGTTGGTTCGCCTGCAGGGAGGCTTGCATTACAGGGGCTCCGGACTCTGGCTTAATTTTGCCTATGTCCATGATTTCGAGGAAAATCCGACCGCGACTTTCGGAAAGCACAGGTTCGTCTTTGAACCGGCCCTGCGCTTGGCCTACAAGTCCGTTAAGATTTATGCAGGAATGTCTCGTGTCGTGGATAGCGAAACCTTCGGCGATCTCGCGGATTTCGACAACTATAGCTACTTTATCCGAATCGGCGAATACGACCTGTTCTAGGATTTAGATTCCGCCGTTCTATTCGCCGCGGTTCTTTGCCGCCACGTCCTTGTACTTGTTGTGTTCGGAGAGCGTCTTGCTGAAGAAGTGCGTCATGCTCCCGTCATCCTTTGCGACAAAGTAAAGAGCCTCGGTCTTGTCGGGGTGTAGTGTCGCCTGTATCGCCTTGCGCCCGGGGTTCGATATCGGGCCCGGCATGAGCCCCTTGAACTTGCGGGTGTTGTACGGGCTGTCGCTGTTGAGCTGGCTCTTGTAGATGGGCCCGGTCAGGTTCCTGAAGATGAACCGCACCGTCGGGTCTGCCCCGAGCGGCATGCCAATCCTCAGTCGGTTGTGGAATACTCCGGCGATAAGCGGGCGCTCATCGGGAATGCCCGTCTCCTCCTCGACTACGCTTGCCAGTGTAAGCACCTTGTGCCAGCTGCCGAGCGTCTTCCACATGGAACTAGCCGAGTCGGGCATGAACTGGTCGCGCACCTTCAGGTTCGCTGCCACCATCTGCTTGAGTATCGTCTCCTCGTCCGCGTCGATGGGGAAGGGGTAGGTGTCCGGGAGCAGGTAGCCTTCCAGCGAGTTCGCATCGACTCCGAGGCTTCGGGCGAACTTCGGGTCCTGGACGAGTTCGTTCCAGCGTTTTTCGTTCAGGTCCGGGAACGCCTTCTTGAGATAGGCGGGGATCTCCCACGAGGCCCGACCTTCGGGTATGGTCACCCGGCGTACCGCGGTCTTGCCGCTCCCGATGATGCCTGCAATTTCGTCGAGGGTCTGGTGCGGGGGTATCTCGAACCAGCCGGCCTTCGGGGAGGGCGGGTTAAGCTTGCACCAGACCTTGTAGGCCAGTTCGTCGTCCCAGATTCCCTTCTCGCGGAGGATGCCGAAAACGTGCCCGGCGGAACTCCCCTTGGGTATATTTATGAGCACGGTTTCGCCGTTTTTGGAGGTCTCGGCCAGCCGATTTTTCATCTGGAAGGCGAAAAAGGCACAGGCGAGGGCTAAAAAAACGCAAAAAATGGCAAAAATCTTCTTCATGATGTAAAAATTTAAAAGAAATTGTGACCAATTGCAAAAATAAAAGGTATATTCCTTATGCATTGTTGAATATTTTACCTTGTTTTTGAGGAACGATATGAAAAAGCTTTTCGTAATGGCACTTGGTTTGATGGTCGCTGCAGCCTTCGCTGCTCCCAATAAGGTCAAATCCAAGCTCGGTGATATTGAACTCACCAAGGAAAAGGGTGGTGGAAACGTAGTCTGCACTGCCGGGTTCAATGACGAACTTACCATCGTCAAGGACGGCGATACCGATGTCCTGGTCAAGGGTAGCTGCGGCCAGGGCTGGGTGCCCAAGTCCAAGGTCGAATACGTTGCAGCTCTCGCCGGCGACAAGTCCATGAAACTCGATGGCGTGGACGTGGTGGGCTGGCTCGATAACCCGAGCGCCGTGTTCGTGTTGGAAAACGACGACATGGACTTTGACGGTGTGAACATCGACCGTGACTTCAAGGAATACCTGCAGCACACGATGGACCGCGAAACCATGGAAATGCACAACAACGAAAACTAATCGTTGCAGCGTTTCGAACGGATTTACGCCCCGCATTAAGCGGGGTTTTTTGTTTCTGTTGGCAGGGACGCGTTTACTGAGGTAAACGGCAATGTTTGCGCTGTGTTTTTTGTCACGTGGATTTTGGGGCTGCAGAATCTAAATTTAGGGTGGGGTGGAGAAACCAGAAAAAAGGATGTGTGGTATGAAAAAAATCGCTTTGCTGATGGTCGCCTTGTTGGCGGGATTATCCTTCGGACGCATTGGTCCTGTGAGCCAGTATGGGCAACTCCAGGCAGGCAAGGTTGGCAATGGCCCGGGCCGGATTTACGGTTCCTGCAAGGGCGTCACTAGCGGTAATGAAGTTGTTGTGCAGGGCATGAGCCTTTTCTGGAGCATCTCGAGCGACGTGGGTTCGCCTTTTTGGACATCCGAAATCGTGTCTGGGCTTGTGCAGAAGCAGAACATCCAGGTTATCCGTGCGCCGATGGGTGTGGATGAAAGCTGGGGCTCTGGCAACTATTTCTCAAATGAAAGCCACTACCAGGGCCTGATGAACACGGTGGTGCAGGCCGCCATCGATAACGACATCTATGTGATTATCGACTACCATAGCCACAAGGCGAACGAGAATACGGGTAACGCGAAGAAGTTCTTCGGCTATATGGCGTCGACGTGGGGCAAGTACGATAACGTCATCTTTGAAATTTTCAACGAGCCGACGTCGCAGTCCTGGGGAACCATCAAGCAGTATGCCGAAGCGGTAATCGACACTATCCGCATGTACTCCGACAACCTTATTGTCGTCGGCAACCGCAGCTATGACCAGTATCCGAACGAGGCCGCGAGCAGCCCGATTAACGACAAGAATGTGGCCTACACGTTCCACTTCTACGCGGGTATCGATGAGGCTGGCCAGCATGAGACCAATCGCGAAGGCGCAAATGCCGTATCGGCGATGAATAGCGGCCTTTCCGTGTTCGTGACGGAATGGGGCAACTCTGGTCCGGGCGGCAATGGGACGATGTACAGCAATCGCAGCAGCGACTGGTACAAGTGGATGAGGGATAACAAACTTTCAGGTGCGAATTGGTCTGTTTCGAACAAGAACGAGGTTGCATCGTACTTTAGCGGGAGTGCGTGGAACTATTCGACAAGTGGCAAGTGGGTGAACGATTCGATTTTTGCATTCCTTCCCAAATCCTATGCCGCCTGTTCTACGTCGCCGACCTCCAGCAGCTCCATTGCCAGTTCTTCCAGCTCGCTGCCTGCGGGCTACACCGACTACATCGACGACCTGGAAGACGGTGACGGCTTTGCCTTTACCGGTGGCGAATGGTACGCCTATACCGACAAGGGCGACAAGGGTGCATCGACGATTTCCAACGGTCCTGGCAGAAACGACGGCTACAATGTGGTCTTCTCGGGCTCTACGGCAGGCAATTCTACCAAGTACGTGGCGGGAGTGACCGGCGTGAAGCTTTCGCAGGGCGACAACCCATACGACCCGTATGTGGCGCTCGGCGTGGCCCTGAACGAATCGCAGACCGCCTACGATCTTTCTGCTTGTAACGAAATCAGCTACAAGTACAAGGGCGCCGCGCACAACTTTAAGGCCGAAGATACTGACGTGATGGATTACGGCTACCACCAGATAACAAAGGCCGCATCGGGCTCATGGACGACGGTAACGATTCCCTGGAACATGCTGTCGCAGGAAGCCTGGGCCAAGCCGGTGACGCTTTCCAAGAAGCGTGTCGCCAAGTTCACCTGGGAGATCAAGGGTACGCAGCCGAGCATGAACTACCTGTATGTCGATGACGTGCGCTGCTCCGGTTTGGCGTTTAAGCCTGTACCGTCTCCGACATCCAGCAGTTCTTCCGTGATGAGCAGCTCGAGCGTAGCTTCTTCTTCCAGCATGTCCTCGAGTTCCTCCAAGGTCCAGATGGTGCTCCAGCTTACGAGCGGGAAAGCAGACCAGACGGTGACTGCGGGCTATTCCATCGAGTCTATCGTCTACGGCATCAAGAATGTCACGAATATCAGCGTTGCCGGGCTTCCCGCCGGATTGAACGGCGTGGTAAGCAAGAGCAATACGACCTTCACGATTTGGGGAACGGTCGCCGATTCTTTGAGCGACAAGGAATACTCTTATACGGTTACCGCGGTGGGAGCCGACTCGACTGCGACCGCTACGGGCAAGATAACCGTGAAGCACAAGCCGGTAACGACGACGGTTTCTGTGACGAACAACTCGACGCAGACGGTGACCGCTGGTGATTCTATCAAGCCTATCGTGCTCAGCTATGCCAATATGGATTCAGCAAAGGTGACGGGGATTCCGCAGGGAACATTCTCGATGCTTCAGGACAAGAGCGCGAAAACGCTGACGATTGCCGGCGCTGTGGACGAAAGTCTTTCCGATAAGGAATACACGGCAACGGTGACGGTGTACGGTCCGGACAACAATGCGACTGCCTCCGCGAAGATTACGGTGAAGCATAAGCCGTTGGTGACCTTGATCGAGCTTGTTAGCGGGAATTCTACGCAGACGGTGACTGCGGGCGATGCCATCGAACCGATTGTCTACAGGTACGAGAATATGAAACAGATTACTTTGTCGGGAATACCTGCTGGCCTAAAAGGAACGAAGGATGACAATGCGAAGACGTATACGATTTCGGGTATTGTAGCCGATTCGTTGACCGACTATGTGTATGACTATACGATAGCGGTGACCGGTCTCGACAACAATACTTCTGCAACGGGCAAGATTACGGTATTAGGACGGTCTTCCAGCTCTATCGCATCTTCTAGCAGTGAGGAAAGCTCGAGTTCCGCTGAATCGTCGTCTAGCATCGAAAGCTGCTCTTCTGAAGAAAGCAGTTCAAGTGTCGCTTCGTCCAGTTCGTCGATTGAATCGAGCAGTAGCGAAGCGTCTTCTTCGGGCGTAGAAATTGAGTCCAGCAGTTCGGAAGAATCGTCTTCCAGTTCTGCCGAATCTTCTTCGAGCGATGCGAACCAGGTTGTTGTGACGGGTAGCCTGAAGCAGACTGTTGCTCGCGGCGAAGCGTTTGAAACCATCACGTTCAGCAATGTGCGGTCGTTCAATCGCGATACATGGAATATCTGGTTCTTTAATTTCAAGGAATCTGGTGAAGTGGTGACCGTTGAAGGCACCGTGCACGAGGGCTTCCCGGTAGGTACGGCTGTAGAAACCGTGACGGTTAACGGGCAGAAGTACGAGATTACGTTTGTCGTGACTGCCCCCGAAAGCAGTTCCTCCGTGACGAGCAGCTCAAGCTCGGCGCTTTCTTCTTCCAGCGAGTCTCCGGTTTCGTCCTCGAGTGAAAATCCTTTGACATCCTCGAGTGCCGAGCCTGAATCCTCTTCCAGCGAAGGCACGACAGTCGCCATGTCGCGCGTATCAAACCCGCTTTCAATGGCTGTTGCCGGCCGTACGCTTCATGTCTCGGGCGCAAGCGACATGTCGGTAGAAGTATTCGACATGCAGGGCTCTCCGGTGGCGACCTTCGCGCATGTGAAGGGCTCTGTGAATCTCGAAATGCTCCGTCAAGGCAGCTTCGTCGTACGTCTCCGCGCGGGCTCCAGCACGCTGGTCCGCCGCATTGTGGTGAAGTAACAAGGAAAATATTGCACCGATAGCTGCCCACGCAAATAATCCACGTAGTAGGGAAGGCAAAGCCTTCCCTTGTTTTTACGCCTTCTTATAAAATGCGTAAATTTGCATATTTGCATAGATTTCCTATAGAATTTTTCTATATTTGTCGCCATGAAGTTTTCTAAAGGCGTCCAGGACGGCCTTCCGATAGGCCTCGGGTACTTCGCGGTGTCGTTCTCGTTCGGCATCGCAGGCTCCAAGCTTTTGAGCTGGCCGCTGGTCACGTTCATCTCGATGACGAACCTCACCTCGGCGGGCCAGTTCGCGGGTCTCCAGATTATGGCCGATGCCGCGGGCACGTTCATCGAGATGGCGATTGCGACTTTCTTTATCAACCTGCGCTACAGCCTGATGGCGATTTCCCTGTCGCAGAAGGTGGCTCCCAGCTTCGGTACGGGCAAGCGCCTGCTGTTAGCAACGGGCATTACGGACGAAATCTACGCGCTTGCGGTAAGCCAGGCGGAACCAGTGACCGCGCGGTATTTCGCGGGTCTCATGGTGCTCCCCTACATCGGGTGGTCCTCGGGTACGCTCTGCGGGGCGGTCTGTGGAGAAATCCTCCCTGCAGTAGTGACGAACGCCCTCGGGGTGGCGCTGTACGGCATGTTTGTCGCAATCGTGGTCCCGCAGATGAAGGCGCATCGACCCACGCTTATCGCCGTCCTGATTGCAATTGCCTGCAGTTGCGCGTTCAGGTACGTGCCTGCGCTCAGTGGCGTGACTGTCGGGTTCGCGATTATTATCTGCGCGCTGATCGCCTCGCTCCTCGGTGCAGCCTTCTTCCCGGTAAAGGACGATGACGATTCGACCGATGACCAAAATGTTGCGCAACCTTCCGGCGCGCAACCCGCGGGGGAATGCGGACAAAGTAAGGAGAGCGCATGAACCTGAGGGATTACTGCTTCTTCCTGCTCGTGATGGCGGGTGTCACCTACCTATTGCGTGCTGTCCCGTTCGTTCTCCTGAAGGGGAAAATCAAGAGCCGCTTCTGGCGTTCCTTCCTCGCGTACGTTCCATACACGGTGCTTGCCGCGATGACGGTACCTGCCATCTTCTATTCCACGAACAGTGTGCTTTCGGGAGCGTGTGCACTCGTTGCTGCAGTCATCGCGTCGCTTCTCGGGCGCGGCCTCGTGGGGGTTGCCGTTGTCGCCTGCATTACGGTGCTCGGTGTTGACGGCATCATGCTTTTGCTATAAACTATAAACGACGCGCGATAAACGACAAACGAATCGCAAATAAAAAAGCGCTCCGTGCGGAGCGCTCTAATACCCATGTCCGGAATCGAACCGGAATAACCTCCTTCGGAGGGAGGGACACTATCCATTGTGATACACGGGCCCGGCCAATGCAATTCCGCGCGTGGCGGAATCCATCCGGTTTTGCGAATGCAAATATAGTAATTATTCAGTCCAGAATTTTGACAATCAGCTCGTGCGGTTCTGCGTCTACCACCAGCGCGTCGTGGAATTCTCCCACGTCGGCGTCGCCCTCGAGCACCTTCACGACGTCGTCGTTCTCCATCGAGTTGCCTTCGGTGCGCCCGTAAAAATGGTATTCGCTTTCTTCCGCCACCTGGTCGATGATGATGCGAACCTTTTTCCCGATCATCGATTCGGCGTGTTCCGCGTCGATTTCTTCCTGTAGGTCGGTCACGGCATCGAGCCTTGCGCGTGCCTCGCTCTCGTCTACCGCGGGCAGGTTCATCTCCATCACGGGCGTGCCTTCCTCGGGGCTGAACACGAATCCACCCAGGTGGTCGAACTGGATGTCTTCCAGCAGTTCCATCAGTTCCTCGAAGTCCTCGTGCGTCTCGCCGGGGAACCCGACAAGCACGGTCGTGCGGAGCGTGACTCCCGGAATGCGCTCGCGAATCTTATGCAATATATCGACGAGTTCCTTCTTGCGGTAGTTCCTCTTCATGTTCTTGAGCACGTTATCGCTGGCGTGCTGGATAGGCATGTCCACGTACTTCACGAGGCGCGGTTCGTTCGCCATCAGGTCTAAAAGTTCGTCGTCCACGAACATCGGGTACCAGTAGAGCGTGCGTATCCACGGGATGTTCGTGTTGTCGAGAATCGCGCGGAGCAGGCCGGCCAAGGTGCCGCCCTTCTTGCCCTTCTCGCGCCCGAAGTATGTCGTGTCTTGCGCGATGAGGGTAATCTCCTGCACGCCCTGTTTTTCAAGTTCCTTGGCTTCTGCCACAATGTCTTCGATAGAACGCGAAACCTGCTTCCCGCGGATCAGTGGAATGGCGCAGTAGGCGCAACGGCGGTTGCAGCCTTCCGCAATCTTCAGGTAGGCGTGGTGCTTGAACCCGCCGAGGTTCATGCGCGGGAGGTTCTCTGCATCGCAGCTTTGCGGGGCGACGATTCCCATCTTCTTCAGGAGTTCGCCCGGCTTGTACGTGCCTACCCAGTAGTCCACCTCGGGCAGTTCCTTCACGAGTTCGTCGCCGTAGCGGCCCGAGAGGCAACCCGACACAATCAGTTTCTGCCTTGCCTTCTTGCTTTTAATTTGTGTGAGAATCGTGTTGATGGATTCTTCCTTCGCGGCCTCGATGAACCCGCACGTGTTCACCAGGATGTAGTCCGCCTTGGCTGCGGAATCACAAGTCGCGAACCCTGCGTGCAGCATCTCGCCGACGAGGTTCTCCGCGTCGACCTGGTTCTTGGCGCATCCTAAATGGACAACGAAAACTTTGGGCTTCTTTGTAGGCATGTTTGCAAATTTAGAAAATAGGTCCTGCAAAAAAAGAGCCCTGGAGGAGCTCTTTTCGTAAAGATTGCGTGAACCGCTTATTCCCAGTCGTCCACGAAGTCTTCGGCAGGTGGGGCAGGCGGGGCTGCGGGTGCCGGAGCGGGAGCGGGTGCAGGCTCCGGTGCAGGAGCGGGTTCTGGTGCGGGAGCGGGTGCCGGTTCAGGCTCGGGTGCGGGCGCAGGTTCCGGTTCCGGTGCAGGGGCGGGTTCAGGCTCCGGTGCGGGCGCAGGCGCGGGAGCCGGTTCAGGTTCAGGTGCCGTGGCCGGTTCGGGCTGGTTGTCCTGCGGAGGAGCGTAGTACGAACTGGATTCGCCGCTGTTGTCGGAATCGCCGGCCGGATTGCCAACTTCGTCATTCTTGCTGTTGTCGACCCACCATTGGAAGTTCAGGGCCGAAAGCACCTGCTTGCCGTATTCCTGGGCATTGGCGTAGGTTGCAAAGAATCCGACGCGAACGCGGTAGTAGGTACCTTCGAGTTCGCCCGGGTTTTCCACTTCGGCGACGTAGGCCTTGATGTTCTGTTCGGCAAGCTTCTTGACGATGCCGTCAGCGCCCTTCTTCGAGGGCTGGATGCTCACCTGGATTACAAACGGACCTTCACTTTGCGGCTGGATGTCGCCTGTAGCGGTCGGTGCCGGCGCGGTTTTTGACTTTTCTTCAACAGCGGGTTCTGACTTGGATCCTTGGGATAGGGACTGGATGGGTACCAATTCCGGCTCGTCTGCTTGTTCGGCGGCAGCGGGGGCCTTTTCTGTGGCTGCCGGTGCGGCTTGTTTCATGTCCGGAACGATTTCCTGTTCCTCTTTGCTGCAACCAACAAAGAGCGCGCCTGCGATGACGGCGGCACAAAGTGGGTACGACCATGCTGATTTCATTCGGAATCTCCCAAAAACGATGTAAAAAACCTAAAAGTAGGGGCTTTCTGGTAAAAATATATATAAGTCTTTGAGGAACCGCAAGTTATAAATAAGAAAATAACGAAAAAAAACCCTAATTTCGCAAATATGCGACTGAAACTTCTGTTTTGAAGTTACCCTTGACGAAATCCCGCGAGTTAAATATATTTGGCTATCCAAAAAACGAATATCTAATTCAACCAAAGGATTATCGTGATCGGCGTAATTGTTAAGTCCAACGAACCTTTTGAACGCGCTCTCAAGCGTTTCACCAAGTCCTGCGAAAAGAATGGCATCATTTCCGATGTCAAGAAGCGTCAGCGCTTCGAAAAGCCTTCTGAAGAAAAGAAGCGCGTCGAAACGGCTGCCCGCCGCAAGCGCTTGAAGGAAATCGCTGACCAGAACCGCAAGCGCCTCTACTAGTAGGCGTCCGGCTAGGCCAAGGTGTCTTGGCTGCAGTCCAGGGTTTTTGAAGGTTTTTGATTTGAGTGATGAGTCGTCGGTCCATGACCGGTGGCTCGTTGCGTGTTTTTAGAACTTTAACCACGACGCCAGGAGCGGGGCGTTATCCGCTCGGGGTAAAACATGAGCAGTGCATTGCTGACAAAGATTAAGGACGATATCAAGGCCGCCATGAAGGCGCACGACGCCGAAACTCTCGGAACGCTCCGTACCCTCCATTCCGACATCAAGAACGAAGCCATGAAGTCTGGTGCCACTCCGGCCCAGATTGAAGAAACCATCACCGACGAGATGTGCGTCGACGTTCTCGCTCGTAGCGTGAAGCAGAAGCAGGAAGCCATCGAAATCCTCAAGAAGGGCGGCTTCATGGACAAGGTCCCGGCCGAGGAAGCGTGCATCGCTCTGTATCGCAAGTACATGCCGGCCGAAATGACCGAAGACGAAGTCAAGGCCCTCATCGCTGAAATCAAGGCGGCGACCGGAGCCTCTAGCCCCAAAGACATGGGCAAGATCATGAAGGAACTCTCCCCGAAGGTCAAGGGCCGCTTCGACGCCAAGCGCGCATCCGCCTTGGTTCAGGAAGCGTTGAAATAACTGTAAAAAAGTCCATTTTACGTGACCAATCGCAAGTTTAGCCTTGCGGTTGGTATTTTTTTATAAAATGAAATACATACCTTGCATATTGCAATACGGCATGCCAACGTTTATGTTGACATGCCTTTTTTGAACTGTCGTTTGACGCTTAGAGCTTGCGGATTTCGTCTTCAGTGAGCTTGGAAACCTGCATAACCTTTTCTACGGGAATTCCAAGATCGAGCATGGCTTTCGCCATTTCCCGAGCCTTGTTCTTTTCGCCTTCAGCACGCCCTTCTGTACGCCCTTCTTCGCGCCCTTCAGCACGTCCTTCAGCACGTCCTTCAGCGCGACCTTCCTCACGGGCACGGACCTTGAGGGCCGCCAGGTAGTCCAGTTCTTCTTCCGTCATCACCATGTTTCTTGCCTGCTGTTTAAGGATGCTGTCCGGAGCAGTCTTTACAAGAAGGCGCTTAATCGCCTGGGCGATTACATCGTCGTTGAAGTCGGGGAGCGAGTCGGATTCGCCGGCGTGCTTCAAAAGCCAAAGCCAGCGGTCTTCGTCAGTCTCTGCCTGTTCCTTCGTCTTGTCGAACTGCGTCAGGTCATAAAGAATATACTTAACTTTGTCGGTCAGCGTCAACCCCTTCTCGTTGCGGATGCCCCAGGTGCCGCAGTAGCCGTCCTGCTGTTCCAAGTGAAAATCGCAGACCCAGATGGCGTAGGTGGGAGGAATTTCGTAGCGGGAGGCTTCGCGCAGAGCGCGCTCCTCGTCGGAAAGATCCCTTGCGGATTCCTTAAAGAAATCCTGGTCCCATTCGTACTTGCTCTGGAGCATGAAGGCACTATGCTGCAAAAGGATGCGCTCGATAAAACGGCTGTGTTTCGCCTTCTGCATCTCCACATTAATGCAATACCCGTTGGATGTTGTCGCGCGGATGTCGAGGCGGAAAGTTTTGGTCTGCGGGAAAAGGATGTTCACCTCGGTGTTCTTCACCGTAACGGAGACGATTCGCTTTTCGCCCTCCAGGTGAAAAACTCCGTTCAAGAAGCTCACAAGAGCATCGGGGTCGTTCAGGAAAACCTTGAATGCCACGTCGTAGAGCGGGTCCAGGTAGGTGCGTTTTTTGATTTTTTCATAGGTCAGTTGTTCCCAGTATTCGCGGGATGCTTCCGCAAAATCGGGAAAGACGGGATTGATAGACATAAAAGTCCTTTGCCGCATATGCGGCAGAATAGGGGCGTTGCCCCAGAATGGGATTGTTAGTGATTGTATGTGCGCCAAGCCATTGCTTGGCGGAAGTCTGTCACCTTGCAGGAGGAGGCTCACTCCCGTGATCGGCTGCGTCGCTTGCCGACTTTATACCTGCTTTCTTTAAACGCTAGGCGCAGATGGTGTAACATCCGGGCCGGGAACTCGCTTGCGTTGATATGTTCCGCAAGTTTACCACTGTCGTCCGGGTTGTCGGAATACAATGAGGAATATATAAAAACGCATGACAAAAAACAAGAGGAAGGTTATCTTTACTCCCGTGCCCACATTCACCAAGTACATCCAGAACGAGGAACATTACTCCGAGGTCATCGCGCGGATTGCGAAGGTCCGCGAGACGTTGTGGATCGGCACTGCCGACATCAAGGATGTCTACGTGAAGCAGGACGGCGAATCGATGCCACTGCTCGGGCAACTGGCCGCACTCCTGAAGCGTGGCGTTGGCGTGCGGCTCATTCACGCGAAGGAGCCCGGCCCGAACTTCCGCGAGGACTTTGACCGCTTCAAGATTTTGGCGACCGATCTCGAACGCGTCATGTGCCCGCGGGTGCATTTCAAGATGATGATTTTCGACTTGGAGACCGCCTACATCGGTTCCGCGAACTTGACGGGTGCGGGCATCGGCATGAAGAGCAGCTTGCGCCGCAACTTCGAGGCGGGTATCCTCACTAACGACCCCGAACTCGTGCAGCCCGCGATTGAACAGTTCGACACGCTCTGGATGGGCTCGCACTGCAAAAACTGTGGCCGCCAGGAATTCTGCGGCGACCGGATTAAGTAAATTTCATATATGTATTTGTGTATATTTAAGGAAAATTAAGGAGTACTTTATGCGTAAATTGTTTTTTCTGATGCTGATCATGCTTGTGTTCCAGCTGACGGGCTGCATGGGGTTCTTCTTCCGAATGAACCGGCTGGAACAAAAAACGTTCGCTCCTGAACTTTCGGATGCATATAAGAACAATGTCGGACTCGATACGATTTATGATGTTAGTGCCGGCAGTATGAGCTTGGAACAGATTGAAGAAAAGACGCATCCTGCCGTGCGAAAATTTCTGTTGGAATTTATTCAAAAAGACGATTTTGATTATAAGAAGCATCTGAAGTTCAATTTGGTTAAAGGCTATATAATGGATGCAGCCATGAAACGCGACGATGATGAAAACGCGACGGTTTACTTGGCGCATGTGAACTACGGTGGCGAAAAAGATGATGTTCTGAGAAACAAGCTAAAAGCCGTTTATGATGTGTGGCATATTAATGGCCGGGTCACGAGGATAATGCATCGGATTGATGATAAGATCCTTTATGACATGGATGTCGAGAAAAAATATGAACTGCAATACTACGAGAACGGTCAAATGATGGCCGATTACCGAGGTGATTTCCTAAATGATACTGAAGGCGCTGTTCGATATAACGGAATATGGACCATATATTCCGAAAGGGGCAAAAAGGTTGCTGAATGCGAAATTAGCGATGCCCGAGTGAACGAAAGTTCCTGCCAAAAATGGGATGAAAAGGCTGATTTAAGCAAGCTTGATCGCCATCTTTATTAATCTGTACTGCCTATGTCCTCCTCGCAATCCAAAATCCAGGAACTGGAGCTGCTCTACAAGATCAGCTCCATTTTGAACCAGACACTCGATTTCGAGAGTGTCGCGCATCCGATTTTGGAAGTGGTGGAATCCACGATGGGCGTGGAGCATGCGACCCTCACCTTGTACAATCGCCATACTGGCGAAATTTCCATCGAAATTGCGGAAGGCTTGAGCAGTCGCCAGGCGCGCAAGGGCCGCTATAAGGTGGGCGAGGGCATTACCGGCCGCGTCGTGGAAACGGGCAAGCCGATTATCATTCCCTCGGTCGCGAAGGATCCGGACTTCCTCGACCGTACGGGCCGCGGCAAGACGGAGGACAAGGCGTTCCTCTGCGTGCCTGTGATTATGGAGCACCAGGTGATTGGCGCCTTCAGTGCCGACGTGCAGAATCCGGTCGAAGACGAACTTCCCGAAAAGCTCCGCCTGCTTGAAATCATCGCGCAGATGCTTGCGGCGGCGGTTAAGCTCCGGCGCGAGGCCCGCGAAGAAAATGAACTCCTGAAGGCCGAGAACGAACGCTTGACGCTCGAACTCAAGGACCGTTTCCAGCCCGACAACATTATCGGTCGCTCCAGCGAAATGCAGCGCGTGTATGCACAGATTGACCAGGTTTCTCGCAGTCCGCTCCCCGCACTCGTCGTGGGCGAGGTGGGTACGGGAAAGGGTCTCGTGGCCGAAGCCATCCACTATCGCTCCGACCGCAACATGGGCCCGTTCGTCCGCGTCCATTGCGCCTCCATGCCGGAATCGGTGTTGGACCGCGAACTGTTCGGCAGCGTGCGTGGTGCCCTCGTGGGCGTATTTGCCGAGACTCCCGGCCGCGTAGAACAGGCCGAAGGCGGCACGCTGTTCCTCGACGAAGTGGGCGAACTCTCGCCGAACCTTCAGGTGAAACTCTTGCGCCTGTTGCAGAACGGCGAAGTGGAACGCATTGGCGCCCGCATCTCTAAAAAGGTGAACGTGCGCGTGATTGCTGCCACCACCAAGAACCTGCAGCAGATGGTCGAAGAGGGAACCTTCCGTGAAGACCTCTATTACCAGCTGCACATCTTCCCGATCTACGTGCCGCCGCTCAGGAACCGTAAGACGGACATCGTGCTTTTGGCGGACCACTTTGTGGAGCATTACTGCCGCATCGTGGGCAAGAACGTGCGCCGCCTTGCACGTACGACCATCAACATGCTCATGAGTTACCCGTGGCCCGGAAACGTGCGCGAACTGGAAAATGGTATTGAGCGCGCCGTCCTCGTTGCTGACGAAGACGTCATCTACCCGCACCATTTCCCGACCACGCTCCAGACTGCAGAGACGAGCGGCACTCCCGTGAACGGCAATCTGAAACTCATGGTGGAGGCCTACGAGAAGGATATTATTTGCGATGCCCTCAAGAGTAGCAAGGGAAAAGTCGCCGCTGCGGCGCGCAGTCTTTCCACGACTCCGCGCATTCTTACGTACAAAATAAACCAGCTCGGTATAGACCTCGCTGGTTTTGGAAAATAGATTTTTTGCTGGAAATTTTAGTTCCAGGTTGCGGTTAATCGCAGTGTTATGCCCAAGGACGATTCACTGTCATCATAAACAGTATTTGCAAAACCAAAAAGAAGTGCTGCCGATGCTCCGATTCCCCAGTTGTCACTGACCCACCATTCCTTGCCACCGCCAACTTGAAAGCCGAACCCGGAGTTGACATCCGCAGGAGTGTTTGCGCTGGCATTAACAGTGGCTTCGAATGTCCGCACGTCACTATTGGCATGGAACTGGCTTATTCCGAGAGAACCAGTGGCGAAAAAGTTACCGCCAAAATAATAGGTGACCCCCAAGCCGAGAAGGGACATGTTGGCTTTGATGTCGTCGTCGCCGTAGTAATCGTCGTCGCCTACGGTTCCTGTTTTCGTTGTTCCAGCAAGGGTCAAATGCAGGAGGGTGTTGTTGGCTATTCGTCCGCCTATTTTTACGTCGATGTCGGTGGCGGCTCCGGATTCGCTGAGGCTGTGCAGATCATCCCCATCATCGGCAACGAAATGGATTGCCTGGTATCCCATGCCCAAAGCGAAACTCAGGAAAAACCCATCATGGGTTTTAGGCTCAGATGCTGCGAAGCTGAGTGCGGACGCAATGGCAACGATACAAAAAATGTTTTTCATTTATTCTCCTAGATTATTTTTGGATAAAATAAAGATAACTATCTATTGCCCCAAATCAAGGCTTTTTTTTGTTGTTTTTTTGAAAAAAAGTATGTGTTCTACGAATACATGACGTCGGCACTTGTTTTTTTGTGGTCTTCTGTGCGGTAAAAGACCGATAATGCGATAAAGAACCGCATTGTGTTGAATGAGTTTACAATTCATTTCAAGCACTAATTCTATATTTCCCTCCGAAAAACAAGGAACCATTATGCAATTTCGTCCCGTTAAGGAACAGCTTGATATTTTGATGCGCGGCGTCATCGACGTCGTGCCGCAGGAAGAACTCGAAAAGAAACTCCAGAAGTCCTACGATACCGGAGTCCCGCTCCGTATCAAGATGGGTGTCGACCCGACTGCCCCGGACGTGCACTTCGGCCATACGGTCGTGATGCGCAAACTCCGCCAGTTCCAGGACCTCGGTCATACCGTCGTGCTCATCGTGGGAGACTACACGGCCCAGATTGGTGACCCGAGCGGTCGCAACAAAGCCCGCCCGCGCCTCACGCACGAACAGGTGCTCGAGAACGCGAAGGAATACCAGGAACAGTTCTTCAAGGTCGTACGCCGCGACCAGGTGGAAATCCACTACAACGGCGAATGGTTCTCCAAGCTCCCGTTCAGCAAGGTGACCGAACTCATGGGTCAGTTTACCGTGGCCCAGATGCTTGAACGCGAAGACTTTCACAATCGCTACACGGCCAATACGCCGATTAGCCTGCACGAATTCATGTACCCGATGATGCAGGGCTACGATTCCGTCGCTATCAAGAGCGACGTGGAATTGGGCGGCACCGACCAGAAGTTCAACGTGTTGCGCGGTCGTGACCTCCAGATTTTCGAAGGCATGGAACCGCAGATTGGTCTCTTTATGCCGATTTTGCTCGGTACGGATGGCAAGGTCAAGATGAGTAAGTCCATCGGTAACTACGTGGGCCTCAACGAACCCGCCGACGTGATGTACCACAAGATTTACAGCCTCGCCGACAGCATCGTCGAGAACTGGTTCGAACTCCTGACGAACATTCCGCTTGCAGAAATCAAGCAGATGATGGCAGACATTGCCGCAGGCAAGATGAACCCGAACGATGCCAAGCATCGCCTCGCCATCGATATCGTGACGCAGTACTACGGTGCCGAAGCTGCCGAAGCTGCAGCCGCGAAGGAACGCGAAATCCACAGTGGTAACGCTATCCCGAGCGATGCGGCCGAATGCAGCGTGGCTCCCGGCACCTACGGTGCCCTGGACCTGCTTGTAGAAATCAAGGCCTTCGCCTCTAAGGGCGAAGCCCGCCGCATGGTCCAGAACGGCGGCGTGAAGGTTGCCGGCGAAAAGCTTGCCGACCCGCAGGCCCAGATTGAAATCAAGGGCGGCGATAATCTTGTCGTCCAGGTGGGCAAGCGCAAATTCTACAAGGTGAATTTCTAGGGAGAATTATGCCTCAGGAAACGTTGATTCTCGGTCTCAATCCCGCCTGGCAGCGCCTGTTCTTTGTGGACAAATTTACGCTGGGCGAAGTCCATCGTGTCTCGAAAGTCGAGGAATACGCTTCGGGCAAGGGAATCAACTGTGGACGCGTGCTGCAACTCCTGGGTGGTTCTCCGCTGATGATGCACTTCCTGGGCTCGGAATACGGCCCGCGCATTTTCGATGAAATTTCGGCTTGCGGAATCAACCAGGCTCCCGTGTGGATCAAGGAGCCGACCCGCATCTGCACGACAATCGTGAGCGAGGGCAGTTCAACCGAGCTGATTGAACCTTCCCCGATTATTACCCCGTCCGAGAATGACGACTTTATCCAGAGTCTCAACGAGTACTGGAATTCGACGCAGAGCGTGGCTTTGTGCGGCACATTCCCGCAGGGCTTTGATGTTACGCTGATAAATAATCTCGACTTCGCGGGCAAAAAGATTTACATCGATGCAATCGAGAATGTCGATGCCTGGCTTGCCAAGGGCGTCGAATTGCTGAAGATAAACTTGCAGGAGTATTGCAAGCTTCTTTCGCGTCTGGGAATTCCGCAGGTGATGTCTAGTCCGCAGTTCTGGAAGATGACGGCGACAGCCGTCCTGGAACGCCTCCCCATCAAGAACCTGGTGGTGACCGACGAGGAATCTCCGGTCCATGCGTTCAGGCTTGTGGAGAAGAAGTTCCAGGAACTGATTCTGCAGCCTACCACAATCGAGGTCCAGAACAATGTAGGGGCCGGCGATTCCTTCTTTGCGGGTTGGCTCTATGCCGACAGCATGGGGCTTGATTTCGAAGAATGCCTCGTGAAATCTACCGCGGTAGCCGTCGCTCGTTGCGAAGTCGAAAAACCCTGGATGCTTTCGCTCGAAAGGATTGCGGAACTCGAAGGCGAACTCAAGTCCGAAGTGGAAAGACTCGAGTAACGGGGGCTGCCATGAGCAAGACCCTCGTCGCGTTTGCATCCAAGCAAGAATTCAGCGCCCTGTTCCCGAAGATTTCGGCCGTCGTGGCGTCGTCTACGCCCCAGCCCCTGAACAGCGCTTTGGAATTGGCCGTCTGCGGGGTGGGCCTTCTTGATTTTTCCGTGAACCTTGCTCAGTTCCTTTCCCAGGGCAAGTATGACCGAGTTGTCCAGGTGGGTGTTTGCGGTGCGTATCCGGGCCGCGGTATCGGGGTGGGCGAGGTGGTCCGCGTCGATTCCGAAATCGTGGGTGATATCGGAGTTCAAACGCGAGAAGGGCATTTTGTTCCCTGGGGAGATGTTTCCGGTGCGACCGTTTCCTATAGGGGAGATTCTCCGCGGTTCTTGACGCTTCCCCTTGCGACGGTCCGTTCCGTTTCGGGCGTCACCGTCAACTGCTGCACGGGCACTGCCTACCTCGCTTCCCGCCGCTCCGCGCTTTTCGATGCCGATGTTGAGACCATGGAGGGGGCCGCCTGCTTTGCCGTATGCAAGCGTTTTGGCGTGAGTGGCTATCAGTTCCGTGCCGTGAGCAACATCGCTACCGACCGTGACACTTCCGCCTGGCGTATCCCCGAGGCGCTGAAAGCCCTCAAGGAGCAGGTCTTGGATAACCTTTAACCCGCCTCCCGCACCTCCCTTCATCTATCATCAATCATCCATTAACCATGCGTCTTTCCCTCGGCATCTCCACCTGTCCCAACGACACCTACATCTACGAAGCACTCGTCCGTGGTCTCGAAAAGTCCCCCTTTGAATGGGACGTGCATTTTGCCGATGTGCAGACCCTGAACGAGATGGTGTTGCGCGGCGAACTCGACGTGGCGAAGGTGAGCGCACAGGTCTATCCGAAGATTCGTGACCGCTACGTGTGCCTCGGGTGCGGTGGCGCCATCGGGTATGGCTGTGGCCCGCTCCTGCTCTCTTCGGGCTCCAGCACCTTCGACCCTGCACAGGAAACTGTCCTTCCCGGAGCAAATACGACGGCCGCGCTCCTGTTCCGCTTCTGGTTTTCGCGCGAATATGGCGACAAGTCTGGCCGTCCTGGCGTGTGTGCACCGCAGGTGCGTTACGCCCTTTTCAACGAGGTCTATTCCTCGCTGCTAGACAAGTCTGCGGCCCAGGGGGTCACCATTCATGAGCATCGCTTCACCTGGAAACGTGACGGACTTCACATGCTGCAGGATCTCGGTGCTTACTGGGAAGAGCATACTGGTTCGCCGATTCCGCTTGGAATAGCTGTATCTCGCCGCTCGCTTTCAGATGAAGTTGTAAGGAATGTCGAATGCGAAATTCGCCGAAGCCTGCTCGAGGCGCAAAATCGGATTGAGCTTGTGACTCCGTTCATCCGTGAAAAGGCGCAAATTTCCGACGAAAAGGTCATCGAGTCGCACATTCGGATGTTCGTCAACGACTTCTCCAGGGATGTGGGAGTGGACGGTCGCCGCGCCTTGGAATGCCTCTGGACGGCCTCAGGGTGTTGATAACCTGTTGACAAGCCAAAAAATCGTGTAATAATCCGTAAACGTAAAATTGTTTTTACAAAATAGCGAATTTTTGCGAAAAACTTTATTTATTTTCCAAAAAGCATCTTTTTAGGGAGTTCAACTATGAGCTTAGTCAACGACCTCGATCTCGAAGTGGAAAACTTCAAACGTGAGTACGAAAAGTTCGAACGCGGCAACAAGTCTGCCGGGACTCGTGCGCGCAAGGTTCTGCAGGACATCAAGAAGACCTGCCAGGAAATCCGCGTGTCGATCCAGGGCGCGAAGAAGGAGGAGGAAAAGTCGAACCTTCCCCCCGAGAATTGACGATTCTTGCCTTCCGTAACGGCTTAACTTCGCATTTTTAGGCTTTTTTTTGTCTATTTGGCAAAAAAACGTTTGACCGAAGCCCGTTATGAAGGTATATTCCCTCTTGGGTTTTTGAATTTGTCGATTCGGCAAACCTAAAACAAACGATTTTATGTGTTCTATGATTGGAGAAACGTAGCAGTATGACCCTAAAGAAACTGGTCTTCATTACGGCCGGGGCTTTGCTTCTTTCCGGAACCGCCATGGCAAGGATTATCAACGTGCCTGGCGAATTCCAGAAGATTGGCGATGCTCTCGGCAACGCCGATGCTGGCGATACCATCAAGGTAGCGCGCGGCACCTATAACGAAAACATCACTCTGGTGATGGGTGTGGTCTTGAAAGGCGAAGATCCGCTGACAACTATTATCGACGGTGGCCGTAATGGTCCGACTGTCATGGGAACCTCGGGCGCGGAAATGTCGCACTTCACTGTGAGGAACGGCCTTGAAGGTATTCTTTGTGAAAACGCTGCTCCTTACATTCACCACTGCTATGTGGTGGACAACCATGCTACGGGTATCGGTGCGTTCATTTCGCTCCCGCATCTCCGTAACAACGTGGTGTTCGGCAACCGCTGGTCCGGCATCCTCGCTTGGGGTGCTAAGTCCCTCGACGCCTTCATCGAGCACAACGTCGTGCTCCGCAACGGCTATTCGGGCCTTGCCCTGAAGGGACCGACGAACGTGATTGCCCGTAACAACATCTTCATGGAAAACCACTACTACGGTGTGTTCGCCGACCCGGCCGCCGGCCAGACGAAGGTGGAGTACAACAACATCTACAAGAACTACTACCCGTTCAACCAGTTCATCAAGGTGAACCGCACGAACGTTTCGCTCGATCCGAAGTTCATGAACCACTCCGCTTCGAAGCCGAACTACTACTGCCAGTCCACCTCGCCGATGCTGAAGCGCGGCAAGGGCAAACTGGATATCGGTCTTACTACGGTCGAGGTCGTGAAGGAAGAAGAACAGGTCGAGGAAACTCGTAACCCGGATACCGATGCCGATGGCCTCTGCGATCCGTGGGTTTCCGAAGATGGCGTTACGGATAAATACGCAAGTGTCTGCACGGGCGTCGACAACTGCCCCGAAGAAGCTGAAGACTTCGACGGTTACCAGGATGACGACGGCTGCCCGGATGCGGACAACGACCGCGACGGTCTCTGCGATCCGTGGGTCGAAGCCAAGGGCTTGCTCCCCAACTTTGCTCATGTGTGCAAGGGCGTTGACCTCTGCCCCGAACAGGCTGAAACTACGAACAGCTATAAGGATGAAGACGGATGCCCGGATGAAGTCCCGCAGCCGCCCAAGAAGGTGTTCGTTCTCGAAGGCGTGAACTTCGAATCCGGCAAGGCTACTATTACTCCTGATTCCCACATCTCCCTCATGAAGGTGGTGGACATCATGGAAACCTTTACCGAAGCTACATTCAAGATTGTCGGCCATACAGACAACGTTGGTTCCAAGGATAAGAACAAACAGCTTTCTGCAGACCGCGCCGCTGCCGTGAAGAACTTCCTCGTTGAAAACGGCATTTCCGAAAGTCGAATTGAGACCGAAGGTATGGGCGATGCCAAGCCGGTGGCCTCCAACAAAACCCCTGAAGGGCGTGCGCAGAACCGTCGTATCGAGTTCATCCGCACGGATATCAAGTAAAGGAGTAGGTGATGATGCATACTAGTTTCATCAAAACGTCAGTCCTCGGACTTACTGTGGCTGCGAGCTCTCTGTTTGCAGAAGCCACCTACGCTCCACACAAGTATCAGCAGAACGACTGGTTCGCCGAATTCGGCGGCAACACGTCCATGTACGTGAACCCGGCAAGCATTGCGGAAACTGACCAGCTCGAATTCAGTGCGGCTTTCTTCAGTTCCATCAGCGGTGAAGCGAGCCAGGAATACGTGAGCTTGACTTTCCCGATGGATTACAAGCATACGCTCGGTTTCTCCTTCTTCGAGAACGGTGCATCCATTGACGGAGGCAAGTCCTATGGCGAATATGCCTTCATGTTCGGCTACGCCTACAACTTGTTCCAGCTCGTCTCCTTGGGTGTCGACCTCTCCGTGCTCTATATCAACCAGTTCGATGATGTGAAGCAGTTGACTGTCGGTACCGATGTCGGTGTCAGCTTTAACCCGCTTGCTTCTTCGAAGCTTGGCTACCTCCTTATCGGTGTTGCCTTGCAGAATGTCGTTCAGCCGGGTGTTAGCACCGAGAACGGTGACGGCGGATTCTCGTTCGTTACTCCGGGATTCTTCGGTGCCGACCGCGATGATGCCTACATCATCCCGGCCAACCTGAACGTCTCCCTCTTCTATCGTGGCCTCAACAGGAGCCTCGAAGCGAAGATCGAATTCTCCTTCATCGATATCTTCCACAACGACGCGGAAGGTGGTGAAGGCTTCAACCTCGAAACAAGCTTCACCTTGACCTATTACCTCTCTCCGCACTTGGGCGTGCGTGGCCGCTTCACCAAGGAAGGCTACTTCGTCGCTGGAGCAACGGTGAATGTCAAGGACGTGAGCATCTTCCGTTACCTCTCTCTTGACCTCGAAATGTCGCACGACGACCTCTATGCCAAGAAGAACCGTGGCTTCATCTGGGCCGTGAAGATTACTTCTCGCTTCGGTGATACCCGTGAAGAGAAAATCGGTGAAGAACGTTACCGTCGCTTGAAGATCGAGCCTGAAAACGACTACCGCGCTGCAATGCGTCTGTACTTGAACCGTCAGTTCCTCGAAGCCGCTTATGCTTTCGGTAAGGTTCAGACCAAGTACCCGGCATTCCACTTGGTGGACCAGGCTGCGTTCTACAAGGCGAAGTCCTTCGAAAACCTCCGTATGCACAAGGCTGCAAAGTCCGTGTACGAAGACGCTATCAAGCGCTATCCGCAGAGTGACCAGAAGGCCAAGTACCACTTCCAGTTGATGAACATCGACTACAAGGAAGGCAAGTATACCGAAGCCATGGCCAAGTACCAGAACATCGCCCAGAAGTTCGGTGAAAGCGACGTGAAGGCTGACGCTGACTACATTGCCGGCCAGATCAAGTTCGAACAGGGTCTCTACCAGGAATCTGTTGACCTGCTCGCCGCCATCCTTCCGGGTAACGCGAACTACTTCTACGCCCGTTACACCATGGGTATCGCCTACAGCCGTCTCGGCAAGTGGGAAGAAGCTGAAAACTGCTTCCGCGACATTACCGAGCAGCAGTACTCCAACCAGTCCGAACAGGATTTGCAGGATGCCGCCCGTGTGAAGCTCGGCCACATCTACTTCTCTGGCGAAAAGGCTGACATTGCCGCCGCCGCTCAGATGTACGGACAGGTGCAGGCCGGATCCCCGGTGTATGACGAAGCGATGCTCGGCATTGCATGGTCCTTCCTCAAGGTGAACAAGCCCGATGAAGCGATGAAGCCGGCTCAGTGGATCATCTCTAACCTTCCGGAATCCTTCCTCGTGTCCGAAGCTTACCTCGTTCAGGGTTACTGCTACTTCATGAAGAAGGAATACAAGAAGGCCGCCGCTTCTCTCGAACAGGCCGAAAAGAAGACCGAAAAGCCCGCAGTCTCTGTTGCATCCCGCGACAGCGCCCGCCAGGCCTACGATGCCATGCAGGGTGAGTTCGACTCCGTGCAGGTCCAGGCTCTTGACCTTGCCCGCCAGTTGCCGACTCCGCGTGTGCAGAGCAAGCGCGAAGCCCTGCGTCCGACTTTCGACAAGGCGAACCAGGCTATCGAAGATTATGCAGCATTTACCCAAAGAGCTCTTCAGAGTGACCGCTTCGAATCTAACCGTAAGCGCATCCTCGAAGACGCCGGCTTCACTCTCGCTACTGTGAGGACCAAGATGGGTCAGGGTGAAACTTCGTCCGAAGCTGCTCAGGAACTTGAAGAATTGGAGGACCTGGAGTAATCCGGGGCCTCCCCTTTTTTATGAATATATAGGTGGATAGAGAACGATGAAAAAAATCATTCTTGTCGCGGCAGTTGTGTGCTCCTTTATTGGAACTTCCTTTGCCGCATCGGATCCTTGCAAGGAAAAGACTAGCGAAGCGAAAAAAATGCTTGCCAAGTGCAAGTCCATCGGAAAGGGCAAATCTGGTTATGAACAGTGCGCCAATTCCTATAAGGTCATCAAGAACCAGGCTGAACAGGCTTGCCGTTCTGGTGGTCTCGACGAAGAGGGTATGAAAAAGGCTATTGCCCAGTGGGAAAAGCTTGCCAAGGGCGAAACCTGTAAGGGCAAGCTTTCTGACCGCTGTGCAGGCGCCCTCCAGCAACTGGGTCACTACCAGTTCATGCTCGAAGAAAAGCAGTTCTTGGACATCCAGGCCCAGTACGAAGAAGATGTTGCCTGGTGTGCCGACCGCGATAACAAGCCGGCCAAGTGCGCCAACATCAGCCAGTATCCGAAGGCCGATCACCAGAAGGCTCTGGGATACTTCCTCGAGTACATCGACAAGTACCCGAAGGCCCCGAAGATTCCGGTGGTGCTCTACCAGGCAGCTGCCGTGCAGGAAGCGAGTGGCGAAGACGCGAAGGCTTTCAAGCTTCGTGAACGCCTCGTCAAGAACTTCCCGAACGACGGTCTCGTGCCGAAGGCTTGGCTCCGTATCGCTGAATACCACTTCATGAACCGCAAGTTCAAGGACGCTATCGCCGCCTACAAGAAGGTGACTGGCTTCGAGAACCTCACCGGTAAGGAAGCGGCCCTCGCCATGTACCACTTGGCTGAATCCTACTACAATATTGCCGAATACGAAACTGCTGCTTACAAGTACTACGAATACATCATCGGTGCCGACAAGGGTAAATATCCTAACGACCTCCGCGCCGAAGCTATGGACTTCATGGCGGCCTCCTTCTCTGACTTGGAAGGTGGTGGTGTCGCCGAGGCCGAATCCTTCCTCAAGGACAAGAAGGTTCCGTTCAAGGATTCCGTGTACTACCGCATCGGTATGAAGAACAAGGATCATGACCGTAACGAAGAAGCGGTCCAGTCCTTCAAGCGCTTGATGCAGATCAACCCGGACTACATCGATGCTCCGCTTGCCGATATTGCCATGATCGAAATCTTGCTCGTGCAGCAGAAGTTCGACGAAGCCCAGCAGTACCGTTACGTTGTGGTGAAGCGCTACGACAAGAATTCCTCTTGGCGCAAGAAGAACACCAAGTATAAGGAATCCGTCGCGAACGCCGACAAGGCCATCCGTGGCGCTATGCTCGAAATTCCGCACTACCATCACCAGCAGGCCGCGAAAATCACCAAGGAAGGTGATATCGAGGGCGGTAAGAAGCGCTATGCAGAAGCTATCAAGGCTTACGAAGCATTCTTGACCCGTTACAAGAACGAGCCGACGTGGGATGAATACACCGTGCATATCGACCTCGCTGCCGCCTACCAGGAAATGGGCCAGCATGCGAACGCCGCCAAGATGTTCAACTGGATCGTCGATACCGATACGACTCGCTATGGTCGCCGCGCACTCGGTTCTGCAGCGCTCCTGAAGAAGGAAGAAGCTGCGTACAACGCCGTTCTTATGATGGACCAGGCTCGCGAAGAGGCCTTGAAGACCAAGGCTCAGGGCGATACGGTCAAGGCTTACAGCCTCCCCGAAACGAAGGCGTACTTCGCCCAGGTGGACAAGTACATGCAGAAGTTCGGCCAGAACAAGGAAGCTGCTGAACTTGCCTACAACGCTGCTCTCGTCCATTACAATGCAAAGCAGTTCTCTGTTGCGGTCAACGTTCTCCGTGAACTTCGTACGAAGTATCCGAACCACCAGTACATCCTGCTCATCAGCCAGATGCTTGCCAAGTCCCTCCTGGAATCCAACCAGCTTGACGAAGCCCTTAAGGAATTCGAATGGCTGTTGAAGCAGTACACGCAGGTGAAGGCCACCAAGAACGACTCGATGGCCAAGGAAACCGAGAAGGCTATTGCATTCGTGCTCTACCAGATGGCAGAAAAGTCCGTGAAGGAAGGCCAGTACGAGAAAGGCGCTAACGCTTACCTTGCTCTCGTGAAGCGCTACCCGAAGGTCGAAATTGCCGACAAGGCCATCTTCGAAGCCGCTGCCGCATACGAAAGTGCAAACCAGTACACCAAGGCTGCAGAAACCTTCATGATTTTGCCTAAGCAGTATGCCGGCTCTCCCTTGACTATCAAGGGTGTGCTCCGTGCCGCTTCCGCCTACAAGAAGGATAACAAGCCGCAGCTTGCCGCAACGACGTTCCTCTTCATCACGAACAACTTCCCGCAGGATTCCATGGCCTTCCAGGCTATCGGCTTTGCTGCTGCCGTGTATGATTCCATCCCGGATAAGAAGAATGCCGCTGTCACTTATGAACTAGCCTACAAGCGCTACCCGAAGAACGAGAAGACACCGAGCTTCCTCTACAGTGCCTGCTTGAGCTACGACGAAGCGAAGATGACCGACGAGGCTATCCGCTGCTCCAAGGATCTCGTGCGTGATTATCCGAAGAGCACCTACGCTCTCGATGCTGCGTTCTCCATCCCGATGGCCTACGCGAATGCTAAGAAGTGGGATCTCGCCGCTTCCGAATACCATAACTTCATCAAGATGTACCAGGAAGACAAGGAAAAGCTGATTGCCGCTTACATCGGTGCAGCCCGTGCCTACATGGAACTCAAGGAAGAAGACAAGGCTATTGCCGACTACGAACAGACCCTCAAGAACTACGACAAGTTCGGTCTCCAGATCAAGAACGCTGACCCGGGCGTCCCGGCCGAAGCCGCCTTCTACATGGGCGAACACGAGTTCCACAAGATGGACCCGATCGTGCTGAAGGGTAAGGAAAAGGATAAGGCGAAGATCGTTAAGCAGTTGGTCGAAATCCTCCAGAAGGCGATGGGCCACTACTCCAAGTCTGCGGCCTACGCATCTGAAAAGTGGACCTTCCGTTCTACCAATAAGATGGGTATGCTCTTCGTGACCATGGCCGCCAAGATTCGTGAACAGGAAATGAATGCTAAGAAGGAAGACGAAAAGTTTGCCGAACGTATTACTATCGTGCAGCAGCTGCCGAGCTACTACGAACAGGCCCGTCCGATCTTCCAGAAGAACATCGACCTTGCCCGCGACCAGGGCTTCTACAACAAGGACGTGATCGAGGCCGAAGAAGGCTATATCGAGATGTTCTACCAGGGTTGTGCCGTGTTCGTCGAAGTGGCTGACGCCTTCGCGAATGCACCTCTTCCGGATAGTGCGCAGATTGTTGCTTACTACGTTGCGGAAGAAGGCATGACCAAGGAAGACGCTATGGAAGCCGTGCACGAAGACCAGGAGGCCTACCGTGAGGAATTGGCCAACAAGTCCGACGCTTCCAAGCAGCTCGCTATTCCGCAGTGCGCTACGGGTATCAAGGCTTCCGCCCACTACGGTATCGACAACCAGTGGACTGCAAAGTTGTTCGAAACCCTGCGCAGTTTGGACGAGGCTAACGAGGTTCTTGCAACAAAGATCGAGAAATTCGACCCGTCTACGCTGTTCTCTGACCCGGCGTACTTCAAGACTAAGGCTCGTATCGAACAGATTTCGAAGTCCGAAGTCATGACTCCGGAAGAAAGGATCAACACTTTCCGCGAAATCATCAAGGATGCGAAGGCTGAGGCCGAAAAGCTCCGTGCTGAACTCGCCGACCTCCAGAAGCAGATTGCTTCGGGCGTTTCCGCACCGGCTTCTGAACCCGAACCTTCGATGTCTGAACCCGAACCGGAACCGGAAGCAGCTCCCGCTGCTCCCGCCAAGAAGAAGGGTGGTAAGAAGAAGGGTAAGAAAAAATAGCGGTAAAATCTATTTTACGGGGGACCTCGTTCATGGGTTCCCCCCTATTATTTGGGTTTTTTAGGGGGTGAAATGGTAGTAAATATAATTTTACCCGTTTTACCCTCCTAAATTGCTCTAAAAAAAATAAATATGAACAAAGATTTCAAAAAACAAAAACAACAAACAACACTCTAAAGGAGTACTCTAATGTCTAAAATGCTTCAATCCTTCAGCCCTGAATCCGATGGTTGGCAGTTCATGTGGATCATCCTGGCTGTGTTCATCATCGGTCTCGGCATCTCCATCGAACGTATCATCTACATCATGGTGAAGAGCTCCAAGGGCCGCGCCAAGTTCCTCGCTGATTTCGGTAAGCTGATTAGCTCGCAGCAGTTCGACCAGGCTCTGAGCCTCGCCAATGCTACCAACCTCCCGGTTGCCCGTATCATGTCTGCGATCGTTTCTAACCGTGCCGGTGGCCGCGAAGGCATGCAGGCTGCTTGCGATGCAGTGTTCCTGACTGAAGCTCCGCGTCTGACTCGTTACATTAGCCTTGTTTCCGTGATGGCTTCCATCTCCACGTTGCTCGGACTTATGGGTACGATTTACGGTCTGATCTACACATTCGACGCTGTGGCTAACAAACCCGCTTCTGAACGTGCCAAGGCTCTTTCCGACGGTATCGCTATCGCTATGGGTACGACGCTTGAAGGACTTCTCTCCGCAGTGCCTCTCCTGGTCATTGTGGGCTTCCTCAACATGAACTCTGAACGCCTTATCCAGGAAATGGAAGAAAAGGGCCTCAAGATTATCAACTCCCTTTGCTAATCACTAATAAGAGTTAGTTTTTAAATGGAGTTTTAAAACATGGCAAAAGAAGTCAAGAAACCAGCAAAGCCTGAAGAACCGGACCTGTTGCCGGCGATGGGCTTGTTCACCATCCTGATTCCTATGCTTTTGTCCATGGCTGCTTTCTCTAAGCTGGCTATTGTCCAGGTCAACCTGCCCGAACGCAGTATGATGACCAACTCTGACGAACAGCCAGAACCTGACCAGCAGGCTTTGAACCTGTCGCTCGGCATCACGAACGATTATCTCGTGATTGGTGCCCGTGGCGGTTTCCAGCCGAACGTCTATTTCAAGGAAATGTGGACGTTCCGCTGCAAGTCCGATGCCAAGCTGATTACGCATGCCGTTGAAGATGTCAAGGCTGCGGTAGAAAGTGGGCATGGCCCGAAATGCAAGGATGGTAGCGAGATGGATAAAGAGAAGTATCTCTATGAAATCGAAGCTATCGAACTTTGGGCTATTCACAAGGAATCCGAAGAAGATCCGGGCCGCGTGATGTGGGCTCTCTACACGAACGGCGGAACGGCCGAAGAACCGATCGCCGACAGTGCCTATGTCAACGGCAACAACGACTTCCTCTCGCTTCCGGGCGAAGGCCCCATGGGGCTCACTCCTCCGCCGGCTTTGAAGAAGCCTGCTGCCGGAACAGCCCTTGCGACCCTTACCCCGAACTCTGCACGTCAGCTGAAACCTGATGTTGCGGCTAAGAATCTCATCTACCCGCTCTCGGCTTACGACCTGATCGCTAAGGATCTGATCGCAATCCATACGCAGTTCATTGACCTGGAAGACGTCGACAACATCATTATCGTGGCTAACTACGATACGCAGTTCGACAAGATCATCCAGCTCATGGACCGTTCTAAGGAAGCGGGCTTCAGCAAGATCAACCTTGCGCTCTTGGGAGGTTAATCATGGCTAGAAGAACTCGTAAATACGCAGACGACGTCCCGTTCTCGATTACCTCGATGATGGACATGATGACCATCATCCTGGTGTTCATGATCAAGAACATGGACGCTGAAGGTCAGCTTTTGACCCAGGCCGAGAACCTGATTCTTCCGATTTCCACGTCCAAGCTCCAGCCGACTGAAGTTTCCTTGACCATCGTTATCGATGCGAACAATGTCGTGGTCGATAATGAAAAGGTTGTGGCAACTTCGGACGTGAACGAACAGGAAGACCTTTGTGTTCAGCCTGTGCTCTCAACACTCTACCAGAAGCGCAAAGCTGAAGTGGATCAGCGCTTGCGTCAGGGCCAGCCCGCCGACGAAGCCGGAAGCGTGGTTGTCCAGATTGACAAGAACATCCCTTACAACGTGATGTATAAGGTGATGGCTACCTGCGGTATCGCCGGTGTGCCGTCCTGCACCTCTTCCGAAGGCGAAGCCGGTTACGAGAAGATGAGTGGCTATACGAACGTTTCCTTTGCTGTTATGGAAAAGAACGGAGGGGAGGAATAATCTATGGCTAAGAAAAATACTCCTGTAGATCCGTTAGTTGCATCTTTGATGCCGGAATCCGACAAGAAGATGGGCGCCATTGCTGGCGGTTCCGTGCTTGTCGCTCTCGCCCTTTCTTTCTGGGCTTCCATGTACGAAGCGGTCGTCGATGAAGTTATCTTCGACACTTCGGAAGGTCCGGACCTGACTGCTTCTATGTCCATGGACGAGAAGAAGGAAGAAAAGAAGGAAGAGAAGAAGAAGGAAGAACCCAAGAAGCCTCGTAAGAAGGCCGGTGGCGGTGGTAAGCCGCGTGGTAAGGGCCAGCCGAACGCTCCGCAGACTCGCGGCGTGCTCAAGCTCCTTACTGCCCAGACCAAGACTGCCAGTGCTGCTGCTTACGACCTCATGAAGAACCAGAAGTTCACCAAGGACATCGACAAGGTTCTTAAGGACGTGGCTGGCCTCCAGACGACGGGTAAGACCGTTCTCGGTGGTCGTCGCGGTAAGGCTGATGGCGGCTTCAACGAAGGTTATGCCGAAGGTGGCGCCGGTGGTATCGGCGACGGCCTTGCAGGCCTCTTCGGTGGCGGCGGTGGCGGTATCGCTACTAAGGCCAAGGGTAACATCAAGACCCCGTCTGCTCGTGATATCGACATGGGTGCCGGTGGCGGATCCCGTTCCGCTGCGGACATCATGAAGGTCGTGCGCCAGCGTACTCCGGGTCTGCGTCACATCTATAACAAGTTCCTGAAGAAGAAACCGGGATTCCAGGGTAAGGTTACCTTGAAGTTCACGATCGCTCCGGGTGGCGAAGTTATCAGTATTTCCATTGTGTCTTCCACCACCGGTTACGGCGAATTTGATGCTCAGGTCAAGAGCGCTGTCAGTAGGTGGACGTTCAGCAAGGTCAAGTCTGGTAACACGACTGTGACGATTCCGTTTACCTTCACCGAATAATCCGTATTTGGCTGAAAAAAGGACCAAGCCCAAAAAGCTTGGTCTTTTTTTATTTTTCTATTGCGTTTTTGATTATTTTAATCTAACTTTATACTAGAATTTTTAATAGGAGTCCTCAAATGAAGTTGAGATCTGCAATTGCCGTTGGAACAGCTTTTGGCATTCTCGGGGTCGGTTCTGCTTTTGCAACCTTCGCCCGTATCGAATCCATGGGCAAAAATACCACGTACATCATGGATGATGTGAGCATTTTTGACAACCCTGCAAACATCAATCTCTACCCGAATTACTTGATCGGTGAATTCGGTCCTTACACGCAGGATGTCCCTGCCGGTACGAACCAGGACCCGATGTTCCCGAACTTCGGCGGCATCTTCTCGCTCTCCCTCGGTGACGAGAATAATCCGGATCCGCGTCTCTCCATCGGCGGTCTCTTCGGACGAATCAATAATGAACTCGCTCGCTTCTTGCCGACATACGTGATTGGCGAGAATGCCCGCGTGATTTCCAGGGTCCCTGAAACGGTGACGAACTTCGATGGCTTCCTCGGTGGTACGCTTTCTAGCGGAGACGCCTGGGGCTTGCACGTTTACATCGCGCATCAGGATGGCGGTACTGAGACCCCGAGCGGCCTCTACCAGGTCGATGACAACGCCTACGCTTCCATCGTGCAGGCCGACGCAGGCTTGAATATGCAGTTCGGTGGCAACATCGATTTCGAGTTCTCCTTCGCTCTTGCCCGAATCCAGTTCGGTCCGGACCACAAGAACTTCTTCGATGACGGCGACTTTAGCTTCCTCGTCAAGTCCCGTGCATTCTTCACTCTCGAAGCGATTGACGGCGAACTCGTTCCGGCCCTCTCCGCGAATTTCATCGAGGCCCCGGGCATCGACAACAAGCATGCGCAGGTCGGTGTCGGTATCAATGTCGCCCTCGACCGTGGTTTCTTCTGGTTGGGCGCCGACTTCATCTGGGATCAGCTGAAGGCTCACGACTGGACCTACAACTACGCAACGGGTGAATCTACCTACAACTCCCAGAACAACGACGATCCGGCTTGGGACAAGCGCCGTGACATCGGCGGCATGATCAGCTTCGGTATCGAACGTAACATCTGGTGGGATTGGTTCGTGATTCGCGTGGGCGGCCAGAAGTCCATCCTCTACACGAGCTGCGACCAGCACGACAAGAACAAGGGCAAGAACGGCGTCTGCAACGACGACGGCAACTTCTTCAGCACGAACCCGCTTGCTGATGGCACTGCCGACGACCACGTGGGCTTTGGCTTCGGTATCAACATCGAAGAGAAGCTGAAGATCGACGTGACGGTTGCCGAAGACCTCCTCTTCAGGAACCCGTTCCAGGGCGAAGGCCGCATCTTCTCCAGAATTTCTGCGACTTACTCCTTCTAGTCGAGAACGGACAAGCTATTGAGGAACGCCCTCTTTTGGAGGGCGTTTCTTTTTATTTTTAGGACATGAAAAGAGTCATATACCTTTTGGTCGCCTTGCTCCTTGTCGGCTGTTCCGAACGGACCGACCGCATTGAGAACAAATTAAACACCTATGTGCAGGAAGACTTGAAGTTCATCGTCGCACAGACAATCCATGCTTCTGGAGATAGGAGCGGCATCTTGGATACCCCTTATTATCGCATCAAGGATTTTAGGCTTTTCCAGGGTGACACGGCCGCTATCTATTCGGCATATGCCGAGGTGGACTTCTTCATTTATCAGGACATCCAGATGCACGAGAAGCGCAAGTACCGCTACGACGCCCATGCTAGGCAGTGGGACCGCTATTACAAGGCGCTTAAATTCGGGCAGGATTCCTTGGATCGCAAGGAAAAGCAGAAATAAAAGTTTTATATTTTCGCTTGTAAGGATTCACCTTTTCAAAGGACCATATTTTGTTCGGACTCTTCTCCTGTGATATCGGTATCGACCTGGGTACGGCGAACACGCTCGTTCACGTGGCAGGCCAGGGCATTGTCATTAACGAACCCACGGTGATTGCCGTGGACAGCAAGAACAATCGCGTGTCGGCGATTGGTTTCGAAGCGAAAAAGATGCTCGGCAGGACCCCGGGTGAGACGCGCGCCGTGCGCCCCATGCGCGATGGCGTGATTGCGGATTTTGAACTGGTGGAAACCTTGCTCCAGACATTCATCAAGCGCGTGCAGAAGTACCCGCTGTGGATGGTAAAACCCCGTGTGGTGGTCGGTGTGCCGAGCGGTATCACCGAAGTGGAAAAGCGCGCCGTGATCGATGCTGCGAAGCAGGCGGGTGCAAAGGAAGTTCACCTGGTGCATGAACCGATGGCTGCAGCTGTCGGTATGGGCATCCCGGTGGAAGACCCTGTGGGAAACATGATTGTGGATATTGGCGGTGGAACTTCCGATATCGCGGTTATCGCACTGAACGGCACGGTTTGCAACGCATCCGTGCGTGTGGGCGGTGACGAGATGGACGAGGCGATTGTCCGCTACCTGCGCACCATGTACAACCTCCATGTGGGCGAGAGCACTGCCGAACAGATCAAGATCCAGATCGGTTCTGCAAGCCCGCTTGAAGAGGAACTTTCGATGGAAGTCAAGGGCCACGACTTTATCGCCGGTATGCCGCGTACGATGACGATTTCGAGCACGGAAATCCGCGAGGCCTTGAACGAGCCCGTTACGGCCATTATCGAAGCCGTGAAGCAGGCTTTGAGCATTACGCCTGCCGAACTTTCTGCGGATATCTACGACAAGGGCATCATCATGACGGGTGGCGGATCCCAGCTGCGCGGCTTTGACGAACGAATCCGCAAGGAAACGGGACTCTCCGTGAACGTGATCGATGAAGCCCTGGTGTGCGTCTGCAAGGGCGCTGCCCGCATCCTCGAGGATTTGGACAAGTACCGCCCGGTGCTGATTGCATCTTCCAACTAGCGGGGTGATTGTCGGGTCCGATGCTCAGGGCTTTCCGCTTTATAGTCGAACTTTTTACCCAGAGGCATGGCGTTATCGCTTTTGCCTTTTTCCTGTTGGTAGGACTCCTGATGCGGCAGGCTCCGCTGAGCGTGCGCGAGAGCATTGTCTCTTCGGCGCTGGGGACGGTGTTTTATCCGGCGCAGGTGATTATTTCTTCTGTTAATTCGGTTCGGTCGGTGACGGCGGAGAACCAGCACCTGAAAGAGGAAAATGCGCGCCTGCGGCAGGAAACCTACTATGCAAGTGAGGGGTTGCAGGAATTGGCTCGACTGCACACGTTGGTCCGGTTTGATGACAAGTGGGATTATCCCATTGTGACTGCGCGTGTAGTGGGACACAATCCGGGAAGGTTCCTCACGACGCTCGTGATAAACAGGGGCTCTTCGCATGGGGTGAAGGAAAACATGCCCGTGTTCTCGATGAACGGCCTGGTCGGAAAAATTACGAAAGCGGCCTATACGCATTCCCGTGTCCAGCTGCTCGTCGACCCGAACCTTAAGTTGTCTGTGCTCGAACGCAAGTCTCGCGTGGTCGGGTTCCTGGAGTCTGTAGACGGGCATCTGCTTACGGCCATGATCCCTTCGCATGCGGGAGTCAAGGAAGGGGATACCCTGATAACGTCCGGGCTTGGCGGCATTTTCCCCAAGGGGATTCCTGTGGGTACGGTGAAGGCTGTGCGCAAATCCGACCTCGACGTGATGCGGCAGATGGATGTCGCGCCTTTCCAGGAGTTTTCTTCGCTTGAAGAAGTATTCGTGATGGAAAAGGAACCGGAATGGATTATCCAGGAGCTTCTTGATGAACAGTAACTGGAAATGGCTGCGTGTGTTCATCCTGTTCCTTGTCTGCTTCGCCTTGCAGACAACGGTGGCGGAATGGCTTCAGATTTTTGGTGCGGGCCCCGATTTCGTAATCATTCTTGTCGTTTCTATTGCAATCAAGCATGGACCTGCAGCCGGTGTGCTTTGGGGATTCCTTGCCGGATTTACGCAGGACGTATATGCTCCGGTGGAATGGCTCGGCGCGAATACGATTTCGCTGACGGCGCTCGGGTTCTTGGTGGGGCAGTTGGAAGAAAGGTTCTTGACGCTTAATTTACCTGCGAAGATCGGTGTCCTCGGTTTTGGATTCATGCTTTGCGATATGCTCTACTTCTTCTTGACGGGGCTCGAGAAGGATGTCGTTACGAACTTGTTCTTCTCCAAGACGCTTCCTGAATGCGCGTATACGATGGCTGTTGGTGCGGTGGTCTTCCATTTGTCCATCGGGAAGAAAAAGAAACATGCGTAGTTTGTCGGACAACGACAGCGTCCAGACGAGGAACTGGAATATCCTTGTGTTTATGGCGGGGGTTGTTGTCCTGGTCATAGTGCTGCTTTGCAGGCTCTATTCGTTACAGCATACCCATTACGACGAGAACTTCAAGCGCTCCGAGAAAAACCGCTTGCGTCGCGTGGAGCTTGTTGCCGAACGCGGTTATATCTATGACCGCAACGGGGAAGTCCTGGTGCGCAACCGTCCGTCTTTCCAGATTGCATTGCAGGCGCTTCACCTTCCGCGAAAAAAGGAAGGCCGTGACTCTGTCTTCAACCTGCTCCTGGGAATCAAGGACAAGAATGGCGCCCGCGTGTTCGATTCCCTTTCGCTGGATACGGCGTTCCAGAGGACCCGCTGGATAAAGAACAGGCCCATCCGCATTCTGGAGGATGCGTCTCCCGAGCAGGTGGCCGTGATAGAGGAACATTCGTCCGAGCTTCCGGGAGTCGTGACGCTTACGGAATCGAGGCGCGATTATCCATATGGGACGCTTGCGTCGCATGTGCTTGGCTACACGAGTGAAATTTCCGAAGAGCAGTTGAAATTGCCCGCGTTCGAAGGATACTCGCAGGGCGATCGCATTGGCCAGAAGGGCTTGGAACAGGAATACGATGCGGAGTTCCGCGGCAAGAATGGCGTGAAGCTTGTGGAAGTAAATGCTTTTGGCCGAGAGGTTGGCTCGCCGCGGGCGGTTGAGGGAATGGCTCCGGTTCCGGGGTATCACCTGGTATCGACGATAGACTTGAAGTTGCAGAAGGCCGCGGAGGCGGCGATTCCCGACAGCGTGAGGGGGGCCTTGGTCGCTATAGACCCCCGGAATGGCGAGATCCTTGCCATGGTGAGTTCCCCGAGGCTTGACCCGAACATCTTCTCGCTCAAGAAGCGTGAGCGCAATAAGGGTTGGGCGCAGGTTGCTCTGGACTCCCTGCGTCCGCTTACGAACAGGGCTGTTTCGGGTGTCTATCCTCCGGCGTCCGTATTCAAGCTTGTGACGGCGGGTGCGGGCCTTGAAAGCGGAATCCTGTCCGAATCCAAGTATTATCCAAAGTCCTGTACGGGCGGGTTCCAGTACGGAGTGCGCTACCAGAAATGCTGGGGTGTCCACGGGAACCTGAACGTGGTAAATGCCATCCGGCTTTCTTGCGACGTTTTCTTTTACCAGGCGGGTTTGGAAATCGACATGGCTCGTATTAACGAGTTTGCACGCCGCTTTGGTTATGGCGAGGAGCCGCTCGGTATCGACATTCCCGGAGAAAAGAGCGGTTGGCTTCCGGATTCCGCTTCGTTCAACGCAAGGAACAAACGTGTGGGGTGGCGTTGGGCGCGTGGGCTTATCCTGAACCTCTCGATTGGGCAGGGACAGCTGGTGACTCCGCTGCAGCAGGCGACTTTCATCGGTTCGCTTGCGACGAACAAGGGCGTGTACCGTCCGCATTTTATGAAGGAACTTCGGGATTCGCAGGGAAATGTCGTGCGACGCTACGAGCCTGAGATTATCCGTTCGGGCAAGATGAAACCGGAAACGCACCGGGTACTTTTGGCTGCCATGGATTCCGTGGTCAACCATCCGGGTGGAACGGGAAAGCGTGGTGCGATTCCGGGCATCCGTGTGGGCGCAAAGACCGGTTCGGGCGAATGGAAGAAGGGGGAGAAAACGCATGCGTGGTATGCGGCTGTCGCTCCGCTCTACGACCCGCAAATCGCTGTCGCCGTGATTCTGGAGGCTGCCGGTGGCGGCGGCTCGAAAGCGGCGCCTGTAGCAAGGAAAGTCCTCATGGCCTACTTTGGACTTGACGAGGAGGAAAAATGAGTTCTAAGTCTTTCCTTGATGTCTCGCTGAGGGTCGATTGGTTGTTCTTGGCTATTACGCTTGCGCTTATGACTTGCGGCATCTGCCTTGTCTACTCCGCGACGGCGAGCGACGAGATTGCTTTTTACGAAACGCTTTGGTTTAAGCAGATTATTTATTTTGTGGGCGGCTGTGTACTTGCTGCCGGAATCGTTTTCCTCAAGATTGACTGGCTGAAGCGCATTACGGTTCCGCTTTATGCCATTTCGCTTGTGCTTCTTCTGGTGGTTCTGTTTGTGGCGGGAGACGTGGTAAAGGGGGCCGGCCGCTGGATTGACCTTGGACTTTTCAAGTTGCAGCCTTCGGAGTTTGCCAAGATCTCGTATCTTCTCACGATTTCTTATTGGCTGTCCAGGCATCCGGTCAGCCTGTTCAAAATCAAGACGTTCGTGATTCCGTTCCTGCTCTTTATCGTCCCCTTTGCACTGGTGCTGAAACAGCCGGATTTGAGCACGGCGCTTGTCTTTATCGCGGTCACCTACATGGGATTCTTCTTTGCGGGGTTGACGTTTACGGATATGTTCTTGCTTGCAAGCCCTGTCTTGTCCGTACTCCTGTCGCATTCGCAGACGACTATTTTCCAGGTGCTGTGGGGCATGCTGATTTGCGCGGTCGTTTTCGCCCTGGTGCGGAGGAAACTGCCCAAGGTGCTTACGGTGTTTTTCTTGCTTGCGAACATTCTGGCGGGATATGCCAGTTCGATGGCATGGGGCATGCTTGAGCCACACCAGCAGAAACGCGTCAATACGTTCCTGGATCCGATGAGCGACCCCATGGGCGATGGCTACCAGGTGCTGCAGTCCATGACGGCCATAGGTTCCGGCGGCCTTACCGGGAAGGGATTCGGTAACGGCACGCAGACGAACCTTGCCTTTTTGCCGGAGGGGCATACGGACTTTATTTTTAGCGTGCTCGGCGAGCAGTTCGGCTTCATGGGCTGCCTTGCCGTACTTACGCTGTATGTGCTTTTCTTGTGGCGCGCCTCCTCGGCGTGCAAGCTGTACTCCGATCCGTTCATTACGCTCGCTACCATGGGCGCCTGTACGATATTCCTGTTCCACATCATCGTGAATATCGCGATGACGGTCGGGCTCATGCCTGTGACAGGGCTTCCGCTCCCGTTCCTTTCGTATGGCGGCTCCTTCGCCGTGACCTGCATGGTGCTGGTCGGCGGCATCCTTTGCATGCGCTACCAGGGCGGTCGTCAGTAACGCCCGGAATTCGGGGCGGGTTTAAGGCGAGTTGCAAAAAAAAATGAGGCAAAAGGTAACGTTTTGCCGTTTTGACCGTTTTTAGTAATAGAAGGACGGTCTTTGATGAATATTGCGAGAAATATTTCGAATTTTGTCTTTGGAATGGAATGCCTGGGATGCGGGTGCGCTTCGGAACGGCTGGACCCTTGGCTTTGCCCTGCTTGCCGTGAGGAACTTGGGCGCGAGGCGAAGGAGCCTTCGTTTCCGGGGCCGGATGTCGCCTGCCTGTTCCCGATGCGTCCGCTGACGCGACGGCTGATTCATGCGCTCAAGTACAGGAATTTACCGGGGATGGCGAGATACCTGGTCGGTCGGTCTTCGGCTGTTGGTCGGGGGGAGGTCGCCGACAGCATGAAGGAACTTGCTAGGCCGTTCTATTTTGTCCCGGTCCCGCTTCACCCGTCGAGGTTCAGGGAACGCGGCTACAACCAGGCGGAACGGATTGCCGCGGCGCTTGCCTCGCGCTTTGGCGGTCGGGTGTGCCGCTGGCTTGCAAGGTCGAATTTCCGAGTGTCGCAGACGAAGCTTTCGCGAGAGGAGCGGGAGTGGAATGTCGCCGGAGCTTTTATTCCGAGGCTTCCTTCGCGGCTGCCGCGGACGGGGACTGTGTTTGTCGTTGACGACGTCTATACGACGGGGGCGACAACGATGTCGTGCATTGCCGCCTTCGGAAAGGATTTCCCGCTGGTTTTGAAAGTTTGTACGTTACTTTACGACGAACCGGCTTCGGCGGTGATGGACTACGCGGCGGATTGCGAGATGGAATGGGATGCCCGCTGGATTGGGTTTGGCAAAGAAAAAAGCCCCGGATGACGGGGCGTTTTAGCGGAGGAAGAGGGACTCGAACCCCCAAGCCTTACGGCGGCGGTTTTCAAGACCGCTGACTTACCAATTAGCCTATTCCTCCGAATTCAGCGCAAAGAATAAAAAAGAAAAGCAGTTTCGTCAATTGTTTTTGATGAATTTGTGAATAATAACTATCTTTGGGCTATGGAATCGAATGCGCAAGATTTGATGAATATTGTCGGAACGGCAGAGAGCAAACAGGATTCGGATAGGATTCTCGATTTACTGTTCTCCTACATGCCGAAAATTGCTGCCGAGCGTAGCCTGCAGAACCTTCTGGTTCTCATGGCGGATCTCGGACGTTCGCTTGTCCGGGCCGATCGCTGTTCTCTCTGGCTTATCGATGAAGACAAGAACGAGCTCTGGACGAAAGTCGCCCATGGCGTGAATGAGCTCCGTATTCCCATTACTGCTGGTTTCGTGGGCCATTCCGTGAAAACGGGCGAGGCTCTTTTGGTCGAGGACGCCTACAAGGACGAACGCTTCGATCACCGTAGCGACGAAAAGACGCACTACCACACCACGTCGGTGATGACCGTGCCCCTGATGAACGGGGCTGGCAAGGTGATGGGTGTCTACCAGGCCATCAACAAGCAGGGCGAGACTCCTGTTTTCTCGAAGCAGGACTTGGAACGCCTTGCGCTTACGGCTGTCTATTCCGCAAAGACGATTGAATCGGCTACCCTTACCGCAGAGCTCGAGGCCGCGAAGGTTGAACTGGAAGCGACCCAGAAGGAACTGATCCATATCTTGGGCGACGTATCCGAATCCAGGAGCCGCGAAACTGGGGACCATATCCAGCGCGTGGCCGAGATCTCTTACAAGCTGGCGGTCTACTACGGTCTTCCCGAACAGGAAGCCCAGCGCATACGTCTTGCAGCCCCGATGCACGACCTGGGCAAGGTGGGCATTCCCGATGCGATTCTCAACAAGCCGGGGCGGTTTACCGACGAAGAATATGCCGTAATGAAATCCCATGCCCAGATTGGCGAGCAGATCCTCCTTAAATCCAAGCGCGAACTGCTGGTGTTCGCCGCTTCGCTTGCGGGGGCGCACCATGAGCGTTGGGATGGCAAGGGCTATCCGAGGGGCCTCAAGGGCGAAGAAATCCCCCTGGCGGGCCGTATATGCGCCGTTGCTGACGTGCTGGATGCCCTTTCGAGTCCGCGCTGCTACAAGTCGGCTTGGCCCGAGGAGAAGGTCAAGGAAGAATTCATCAAGCAGAGCGGAATGCAGTTCCAACCGGAGCTGGTGGACGTGCTCGTGAAGAATTGGGACGATATCTTCGGCTGTTTCCGTAAAATTCGCGCCGAAATGGAGGCTGTCGCCGTCTAGGCGGGCTCCGTTAAGGATGTTTTGGCGGTTTTCTTGTAAAAACCGCCTTTTTTTGCACTTAAAATTTTTTTAGCAAAAAAAGAAAAACCCCGACTTTCGTCGGGGTTTTCGTGGTTCCGATTGGAATTGAACCAACGACACGCGGATTTTCAGTCCACTGCTCTACCAACTGAGCTACAGAACCATTTTGGTAGACCCAAAGATAGAAGAAAATGTGATTGTTGTCAAGGGTAAATAGAATATTACCGAAAAAATTTTGATTTTGGCTCATATTCTTCTAAATTTAAGGTGGGATATTTTGAACGGGTGTTTTAGGGGCGCTTGTCGTCCTTAAGGCGTCAACATTTTTATAGGCTAGTTTTATGCGCTTAAAAAAACAGATTTGGAATACGTTGCTTGTCGGCGTGCTTGCCTGTGGATTCTACGCATGCGGTGGTGATGAAGGCTCCGATGTTGTGGGCCCTCCGCCAAATTCTTCTGGTTCCGTTTCGGATGGAAAGATTTCCGGAGAAGGCGGCAAGGATGGCTCAAGTTCGTCTGTTGGCGGCGATAGCGTTCGGACGATTGACCCGGATACGGGTGATACAATCTATGTCATTGTTGTCGATCCGGTTCCCAAGGATACGATTCCCCATTGGGAAGGGAATTCTGCGTTGGTGATTACTGAAGTCTCCCCGGTCAACCTTGACTGGCTCGATGAAAACGGCGACGATCCGGGCTGGGTCGAAATTTATAATGCCGGCACCGAGGCTGCGAACTTGAAGGGTTATTCGCTTGTCGAAAATCTTGAAAAGCCGCGCAAGTGGGTCTTCGGTGACGAACTGATTGCCCCGAAATCCTTCCGCACTGTTTTCTGCGACAAGAACAACGTTGCTGCCGTGCTTGACGGAGGCGATGCGAAGAACTATCATAAGCGCACCCATACGAACTGGAAGCTTGAAAAGGCTGGCGGCTCGATTTACTTGATTGACGCGAATTATGGCATTCGTGACTCGGTGCATTATCCGGCGATGACGGTCGGGATGAGCTGGGGCATTGTCGACGGCGGTGCCTGGAAGTATTTCGATAAGCCGACTCCCGAAAAGCCGAATACGGCCTCTACCGCCTACGAAGGCGTTGCTCCCAAGTTTACCTTCTCCGGTGCGCAGGGCGGTTTCTACAACGAACCGGTCACCCTGAATCCTCCGTCTGTTTCGAACGGAATCAAGGTGCGCTGCACCCGTGACGGTTCCGTGCCTACGAAGAACTCCGAAGAGTTCAACTCGCCTATCACGATTAGCCAGACGACGGTTCTCCGCTGCGCGGCCTACAAGGAAGGGTATTTGACGACTGAATCGGTGACGAATACGTACTTTATCGGCGAATCGATAAATATGCCCGTGGTGTCGGTGAGCGTTAATCCGAGATTCTTCGAACTGTATTATAAGAAAACGGATGGCGGCGAACCCAATATGGACGGCGACCTGATGTATGCTCCTAACAAGGCATACCCGGATAGCACCGGCGAATATCCTGTCCATGTGGAATTCTACGACAAGGGCAGCAACACCAAGGAAAAGACCTGGGAAGTCAACGGCGGTATTTCCCTGATGGGTGGCTGGAGCCGCATGGAACGCAAGAAGTCCGTCGCTATCGTGATGCGCGAGGAGTTCGGTGGAACCTGGCTGCATTACCCGCTGTTTGACGCTCTCAAGGTAAGCAAGGGCGGAAGCGACAAGTACAAGGGATTCAACCTGCGCAATAACGGAAACCGCTTCGTGAGCGACTACTTTGCCGATGCCCTGGGCGGTGCCATTCTTGACGGAAGCAGCGTCGACTTCCAGCGCAGCCGTCAGGTGGTGGTGTTCTACAATGGCCAATACCGCGGTATCCACGACATGCGCGAACGTTTCAACAAGAACTATGTGGAAACGAACTACGGCATCGATGCCTCCAGTGTCAATTTCATCAAGCACCTGGGCGAAGAAATCGAAGCGAGTAACGGTACTATCGATGACTACGTCGCGATGCTGGAATACGTTGCCGCTCACGACTTCAGTGGTGAAAACAACGCTGACTACGAATACATAAAGGGAATTATGGATGTAGGCAACTTTGCAGACTACATGATTGCCGAGATGTATGTCCATAACGGCGACTGGCCCAACAACAACGTGCGTGCCTGGCGCAATCCGGACAATCCCTGGAAGTTCATGATTTACGACCTGGACCATGGCTTTGACTGGAAGTGGGGCGTACAGGGCTTTGGCCAGAGCACGAACATGTTCAACTGGGTCAAGCAGGGTGGTCGTAGCAACGGAAAGTGCTATACGGGTAGCGACAAGGAATTTACGGGCGAGAAGGCCCATTGCTTCCATGTGCTCTACACGCGCCTCATCAAGAACCCTGACTTCAGGCGCCTGTTCATCAACCACTCTGCGGTAATGTTTGAGAATTACCTGAATGCCAATGTGGTCGAAAAGGTCCGTGCAAAGATGGCGGGCTCGATCGACGCTTCGGAAGCAGAAAGGGATCTGTCGACGAATGGCCAGAAGAATCGCTATTATGACGATGGCTTTACGGTTCATTATGAGCGCATTACCGACTGGGCGAAGTCTCGTGACGAAGAAATTGTGGGTCAGTATAAGTCCGAATTCTCCGAAATTGGCGGTTCCGTCAACGTGTCGATTTCCTCGAACGGGAATGGTATGGTGCTGATGGACGGGATGAAACTCCCCGGAAGCACAGCGACTTCGACCAAGTACTCGGGCAAGTTCTTCAGCGGTGTCGAAATGGAACTCACTGCGGTCACTTCGGGCGGGTCCGTGTTTACCGGCTGGTCGGGATGCACTCCCGTGGAGGGCGCCCCGGAGAAGTGCCGTGCGACGATTGCGGAAGGACTGTCGGTTACGGCAAACTTCAAGTAATGTCGTTGGCTTGACGATGGATTTGCGCGGGCTTGTCGCCCGCGCTTTTTGTTTATCGTGGGATATTTCTAAATTTGGATGCATGATGAGCCCCGTGCGAAAGATGTTCGACGGTATCGCGAACCGCTACGATTTCTTGAACCACTTCTTGAGTTGTGGCCAGGATATCCTGTGGCGCCGTACGTGCTGCCGCGAAATCCGGCGGCTGCGTCCCGGAAAGCGCCTTCTTGATCTGTGTGGCGGTACGGGTGATTTTGCGGTTACGTACGAGAAGTTCAATGGCGTGCAGGATGTCGCCATTCTGGGCGATTTTTCTTATGGCATGCTGAAGGGCGCCGCGGGCAAGAAGACTGCGGCTGTTCCCGTGCAGCTCGATGCGATGAAGATGCCGTTTGCGGATGGCGCGTTCGACGTGATTCTGAACGGGTTCGGGATGCGCAACTTGCCCGATGCCGAGGGCGGCCTGAAGGAATCCGCGCGCGTGCTTAGTGCGGGCGGCTACCTGCAGGTGCTTGAATTTTTCTCCCCGCGGAACGTGTTCAACAAGTTCTTCTACAAGGTGCTCGCCCCGCTGTTTATCCCGGTGCTGGGAGCGTTTTTCAGCAAGCGCGATGCGTATGAATATCTGGTGAATTCCATTATCCGCTTTTTGCCGGTCAAGGACTTTGTCGCGCTCGCCGAAAGGAACGGGTTCGAACTTGTGCATGTGAAACCCTGCTTTTTCGGGGTGGCGTATCGCGTGCTTCTGCGCCGGAAGTCTATGCTGGCGGGAGGTGATGCGTGAGCCGCTATATCCTTGGGGTGACAGGTGCGAGCGGGGCAATCTATGCGACGCGCACGGCGAGGTACTTGAAGCGCCTCGGGCATGAGGTTTCGCTCGTGGTGACGGCGCCCGGCCGCGAAGTCGTGGAATACGAGGGGCAGAAGGCGCTTTTTGACCTTGTGGACAAGACCTTCGACGTCGATGATTTTTTTGCGGAATGCGCGAGCGGTTCTGCCGACTATGCGGGCATGGCGGTGGTGCCGTGTTCCATGGGAACGCTCGGGCGCATTGCTGCGGGGACGTCGGACAACCTGCTGGTACGCAGTGCGGATGTTTGCCTGAAGGAGCGTCGCCCGCTGGTGATTGTTCCGCGCGAGATGCCCTACAACCTCATCCACATCGAGAACATGGCGCGCGTGACCCGCGCGGGTGCGATTGTTGTGCCGGCCTCGCCGCAGTTCTACAGCAGCCCTGCAAGTATCGAGGAACTGGTAGATACCGTCGTTGCGAAAATCCTGAAGCATCTGGGTGCGGCGTCGGGTGAGGAGTGCGCCGGGATTGTTAAACCCTGGAACGGAAACGTATGCTGAAGAAGATATTAGAATTCGGGCACATGGTGCGCTTTAGCCACTCGCTTTTCGCGATGCCGTTTGCGCTCGGCTCCATGTGGGTGGCGGCGAACGGGTTCCGCGACATGACCGCTGCCGAGACCGCGCGCATCGTGCTCCTGATTGTCGGCTGCATGGTGACCGCCCGCAATAGCGCGATGAGTTTCAACCGTATCGCCGATGCCGATATCGACGCGAAGAACCCGCGCACGGCGAAGCGCCACCTGCCTGCGGGCCGCCTTTCAAAAAAATCGGTAATTGCGTTCCTTGCCATAAACGGCGTGCTGTTCGTTGCGTTCGCGTTCCTGCTGCAGCCCCTCGCGGGCCTGCTCGCCTTGCCTGTATGGCTTTTGCTGCTTTCCTATTCCTACTGGAAGCGTTTCAGCTGGCTATGCCACTGGTTCCTGGGTTTTGCGATAGGGATGAGCCCGCTCGGCGCCTGGATTGCTATCCGTGGGGAGTTTGCGGTGTTCCCAATCTTTTTGCTCGTGATTCTCATGCTCTGGATGGGCGGTTTCGATATCATCTATGCCACGCAGGACGAAGAAATCGACCGCCAGATGGGGCTCCATTCTGTGCCTGCGCGTTTTGGCCGCAAGCGCGCCTTGCAGATTGCCTTCTGGAGCCATGTCGCGATGCTCGCCCTGTGCGTCGCGTTCGGGTTCGTGTGGAATATGGGCATTCCCTGGTGGGTTGTGACCGGGCTCATGACCGCCGCCGTGCTCTATATACATTTGTTCCGCAAGTCCGACGATCTCGACGCCATGAACCGCGATTTCTTCCTGGCGAATGTCGCCATAAGCGTACTCGTGATGGCTGGGCTCATCGTGTGGATTTGCATGGGAGGGGATGTCAATGCCCTTTATTAAGAAGACCGACGGAAAGTTTACGACCGAAGATAAGGTCAAGATGTTCCAGCAGATGGGTTCCGTGGGTGCGGTGATTGCGCTCGTGTTCGTGGTGCTTATCGAGTCGGGCGTTGCGGGCGACAAGACTCCGCTTGCCGAGATGGGGCTCACCGCGATGATTGTGGTGCTCGCCGTGTCGCTTGTCGGGAGCATGTACTTTAAGCGGAAATTGTAGTAAGCGTTCTTGTGGAATGCTGAAATAGAACCCTGGCCTTGTGGTTGGGGCTTTTTTTTGTGGGTTGTTTGTTGTAAACAACGTTGTATAAGAAATTTGTATGAAAATATTTTACTTTGGGTGTTGGATTATAAATAAAATAAAGTAGATTTAGACTAAAAAGGATGGTTCAGAATATGAATTTGGTTGAAATCTGTGATGATATCAATACGATACTAAAAAAATACAATGTTGATATATCTATTACTCCGCAAATGATAGATGTGTCTTCTAATGGACTCCTTAGTTTTGAGAAAATAGGTGATTGCCCGTTCAAAAAGAATTTTTATTTCAATAACACTGCAAAATTAGTAGATGTCTATGCCTATAAAAGTGCGCAAAGGGCGATAGATATGCTGAGTAATGATGTTTTATATTTCACTTCACTGGAAAAGAATGAAGATAATGATTATAGCGAATATTCGGAGTTCTTTCATAGGGTTGGTTTTTTCGAACCATTCATTCCAAATGGTTATGTGAAAGGAAAGACTTTATTATATCAGTCTAAGCTGCCAATAGATTTTGATCGTGAGAATACATATATTTATTGCCTCACCAATACTTTTAATAAAACTAGGCATTGGAAAGAGTATGCGAATTTCGCGATGGGGGTTTGTATTGAATATTCCTTTGAATTCAAAGCTCGTCTGAACCAGTGCATAGACTTTAATTATGGACGAATAGTTTATGATACAGGCTATTTGTATGATTATCTGAAAGAAATAAATTGGATGCTAAGAAGGAAGTACCAGTTGAGTTTTTGCCCGACGGGTCTTCGGCGTTTTGCAGCTATGTATAAAAGAGAGAAATATAGTTGGGAAGATGAATCACGGATTGTTTTGTTTGGGAAAAATCCTTCTGAAAAGAATGAATCAACGGGATCTAAGTTGATTGATGATTGTAATTCTTTTTTTGGGGGAAATCCCTTAAAAGAAGAACGCTTACTTACGAAAGAAAATGGTTTTCAGATTATTAAACCGGGTGTGTTGCAAGCTCAAAATAACAATATTCTATTCAAATGGAATGTGGAAAGGGTTGTCGCTGGAGAGCGGATTCATCCGAATGATTTGTCACAATTGGTGACTATATGTAATAAGAGGAATATTAAGTTGTATCCTTAAAAGGCAAATGCTCCCGCCTCTACACTTCCAAATCGGCGGAATAAACGACTTCGGTAGATCCGTCGTCGCATTCGAATAGCAGGCTGCCATCATCGTTCATGTCGATGATGCGGCCTGTTTTCTTTATGGCGCCTGCGCCGCTGTCGCGATTCTGGTCGGTGCAGCGGTTGTTCACGATGACAGTCCCGCGCGCGCCTATAAACTGGTCCATCTTGCGCCAGGCGGCAACCCACGGCGATATCCCGAAGGCTCGGAACTGCCCGATGGCGCGCTCCAGGCCTGCGACAAGCGACTGCAGCAGCTTTTCGCGGTTGACGCTTCGCCCGCAGATATCCTTGAGGGTAGTGACGGCCCTGCCCAGGTGCGCGTAGTCCGCGGGGTCGCTGTTCACGTTGATTCCGACTCCCATGCTGATGGCGGGAGTGCCTTTTATATAAACTAATTCAGCGAGTATCCCGCAGAACTTGTGCTTGCCGCACAGGATGTCGTTCGGCCACTTGACAGTGATTTTCCCGATATCCCTGTTGCCGAGCCCCTGCGCGTTGGAACCGTCTTGCAGGTCGCGGAACACCTCGGCGAATGTGATGGCTGCCACCTGCGTAATCTGCGGTGCGGATGCAAGCGGAATTCCGTCGAGCGGGATGAGGATATTGAAGTAGAGGTTCTTGCCTGCGGGGGAGGCCCATGTGCGTTCGTGGCGCCCGCGGCCGGCTGTTTGCGTGTCGGCGACAATGAGCGTGCCGGGTACGATTTCACCCGCGGAGGCGCGTGCCTTCATCAGGCTATGCGTGCTTTCAATGGAATCGAAAAGGAATGCGGGTGCGTCGCCGAATCCCGCGAGGTGCCATTCTGAAAATTTTGATTCGGGCGAAAACATATTCAAATGAAGATCCCCGGACAAGCCGGGGATGACAAGCTATTCTTCGTCTTCCTTCTGTTCCTGCAGTTCCTTGAGGGCCTCTTCGGGGAAGATGGTAAAGAATTCGCGCTTGCGGTCTTCGAAGAGTTGCAGCATGCGTTCCTGTTCGAACTGCTCGCGGTCGATGTTCTGCATGAAGAACTCGTCGCGGGCGAAGTCGCGGGTGGTCATCATTTTCTTGAGGTCGTCGGAGATATCCATGCGGTCCCATAGGATATAGTAGGACTGCACGTCCAGACTGCCGAAGATGTCCACGTTCAGGAAGACGGAATTGGCCTTGCTGGAATCGACGAGCTCGACCTTCGTCTCGCGCTTCTCGGGACGGAAAACTTGGGCGTCACTCACGTTCTGGGGAATATCCTTCGGGGTGTCTTCGGCAAAAGAGAAAACGGCGAAAGCAGCGGCCATCACGGCGGCGATGCAGAAAGCCCTATGTGGATTCCGGATAGTCATGGATACAATATAAATTCAAGTTTGTTAAAAAGCGAGGGCCGTGCAAAAGTTTGTGAGTAAAATCCCCGGAAACTGCATGGAAAATCCATTTTTTACGGTGCGAGCGGCATCCAGGGCTTTACAACGTCGATGGACTTGAGCTGCCCTTGGCGGTTGCGGCGGATGGCAGCCGCGGCGATCATCGCCCCGTTGTCGGTGCTGAGGCTCCTGTCGGGGATGCAGAAACGGATGCCGTGGCGGCCGCAGTAGTCTTGGAGGCGGTTCCTGAGCCATGCGTTCGCGCTGACCCCGCCACCGACGACGAGCGTCTTCATGCGGGTCTTCTTGAGCGCGTTGATTGTTTTTTCCACAAGGCTGCCAACGATGGCGTCTTCGAGGGAGGCGCAGATGTCGCCCAGGTTCTTTTGGATGAATTCCGGGTCGTGCGTCTCGGTGTAGCGCAGCACGGCAGTCTTTAATCCGCTGAACGAGAATTCGCAGTTGTCGTGCGAATGGAGGGCTCGGGGAAATTCGACGAACTTGCGGTTGCCGTTTTGGCCGAGCCTGCTTATTGTCGCCCCTGCGGGGTACTTGAGGCCGAGCAGCTTGCCGCATTTGTCGAACGCTTCGCCTGCGGCGTCGTCGCGGGTGCGCCCGATGCTCGTGTACCTGAATCCGGGTTCTTCCATCACGAGTTCGGTGTGCCCGCCCGAGACGGTGAGCGTGAGGAACGGCGGCTCTATATCCGGGTTGCTGAGCCAGGCGGCGGCGAGATGGCCTTCGAGGTGGTTCATGCCGTAGGCGGGAATCTGGAGGTCGCGCGCAAGCCCTTTTGCGAAGCTCGCTCCCACAAGAAGCGGCCCCATGAGGCCCGGTCCCGTGGTGTAGGCGATTGCGTCGATATCCTTGAGCCCGATGCCCGCTTCCCTGACGGCCGCTTCCGCGATGGGGGCAATCTTTTGCAGGTGGGCGCGAGCTGCAATTTCGGGAACGACGCCGCCGTACAGCGCGTGTTCGTCAATCTGGCTGTAGAGCGGGTTCGAAAGGACCTTGAGAGGTTCGTCCTGCAGGACGGCGCAGGCGGTCTCGTCGCAGCTGGATTCGATGCCGAGCCAAATCATTCGAGTTTCTCCTCGGAATCCTCGCTCAACGAATCGGCCGGGGCGACAGGTTCTGACTTGATTTTTTGGAGCGAGACCTTGTCTGGCGAGAGCTGGATTGCCTTGATGGACATTTCGCGGTTGACATCCGACCCGAGCTGCAGCTTTACCGTCGGCGCGAGGCTGTCGACGTCTTCTATCTGGAAACGGTTGTATTCAACAAAGAGGTTGACGTTGTTGATGCTTACGGAATCGAGAATCCTTTCGCCGCCGGTTATCTCGACGGATACGCTTCCGGGGGTGAGCCTGAATGCGCCTCTCTCGAAAATGCCGATGAGCTGCACGGGGACGTTCCTGATGGTTTTCTTGCCGATTTTCTGGATGCTGACCGAGATATCGATGATGGAATCGCTCGGCGTCACGTGTGCCGGAAGCTGCTTGAAATCCAGGGGGATGGAGAAGGTGGTGTCCGCCTTGAGCGAATCGAAGATGGTCGAGTCCGTCGGTATTTCGATGATGCGCGTGATGACGTTCCTTGCTCCGGAAACCGTGACGTAGTCGGGAGTCATCTTGGGAAGGTCCGTCAGCAGGTAGCCCGTTGCCGCATCGAAGGTGGACATGGAACGGATGGGGATGTTGCGCACGATTCGCGTGTCGAGGTCAATGTCGATGAAGAGGAGCTGGTTGTCCGGCTCGATAAAGCGGATGTTCGGGAAGGCGGGCGCGGAAAAATTCTTGTCGGTGATGTGCATGCGCATGGAACCGAGCTCCGCATCCTGGAGGTCGACGATGATTGCGGCGACGGTCGTATCGTTGTTCTTGAGTTTTGACTTGAGGCGCATCAGGTCGAATGGGGCGCCCTCGAGCGTGACTTCCATGAAATGCGGCGGCTTGGAAGCGATGGCTAGCAGCTCGGGCAGTCGGACCAGGCGCACGGGCACTTCCATGGTCACCTTGAAGGTGTTAAGTGACATGACATAGAGCCACAGTGCGATTCCGAAAATGAATGCCGTAATCTTTAATGCGATATGTTTCATAGATGCCCCGAGAGACCCTCTTAAATTTAGTTATATTCAATGCGTGTTCGGACAGATAAGGTATCTAATATCGGAATCTTTTCGTGGGTGGCGGCAACATCGCACGGTCATTTTGCCGTCGCTGCTTACGATTTTTTTGAGTTCGCTGCTGCTGGCGGCGTCCCTTACGGCCCTGGGCGGTGTTTTCCGCATCCTCCGTGCCGAGGGGTCGCTCTATACGGTCGAGGCTTTTTTGCCCGAGAACGTGGCTGCGGATTCGATTGGCGCCATCAGGAACCGGCTCGAGCATTTCAGGAATATCGATTCGGTCGAGTTCGTGAGCGCGGATTCGGCGCTGGCTGATTTCCGTAGGCATTTTTCTGGCGAAATGCTGGACCTTGTCGACGAGAATCCTATCCCTCCGTTTTTCCGCATGACCCTGGTTCCGGGTGCGCGTAACCCGTCGGACCTGGTCGATGTCATGAATGCGCTGTCCAGGGAGGGGTCGTTCGAGGAGGTGCAGGCTCCCGTGGCTTGGGCGACCCGTGTGTCGGAATGGAAGTTCAAGATGGTTTTCTGGCCCATTTGCTTGAGCGTCATGCTGTTGGTGACGCTCTCGCTCATCATCTGCAATTCGGTCCGTCTGTCGCTGATGTCGAGGAAGCTTCTCGTGGAGAACATGAAGTATGCGGGCGGGAGTCCCTTCTTCATCGAGTTCCCGTTTGTCCTTGAGGGGATGATGCAGGGTTTTGTCGGCAGCGCTCTGTCGGTCCTGCTGCTTGGGGCGGTCGTCAATTCCCTTGCGCGCGCCATGCCGATGCTTGCTGAAAATACCGGGGGCCTCGGTATTCTCCTTGCCCTTGTCGTGTGCATGGTGACGGCGCTCTCGGCCTATTTCAGTTATCGTACGGTTCAGGAGTTCCTCCTCGCCAAGCGGAACGAACGGGACTAGCCATGCGTCTGCTTGTCGCACTGCTGTGTTTATTTGTTGGCCTTTCCGTGGCGGCTCCGAAGAAGACGGAAGCCCAGATCAGGGAGCAGAAGAACGCCCTCAAAAAGCTGGAGTCCGATCTTGCCAAGAAGCGCGAAGAGCTCGTGCTGCTCGAGACGGAAGAGAAGGGGGTCATCAATACGATTTCGCTTTTGGACCAGAATCTGAACCAGACGCGCATCTATATCAACGAGCTTTCGAAAAACGAGTCGCTGGTGCAGCGTGCGGTAGAACAGCTCCAGCACGACATCGATTCCCTGGACCAGAAGATACACGTGCGTCGCGAGGCGATGAAGGTCCGCATCCGGAAACTGTATGTGAGCGGCCGCTACAGCGATGCCGAGGTGCTCTTCCAGCTCCTGACGCGCGAAGGGAACCCTCAGCGCGAGGCGTACTGGGTGCATCACGTGCTGAACGAGGACCGGGTGCAGGTGGAAACGCTTGCCGCGATGATGGCCGAACGCGATGAGATGAAACGGCAGGAGGAAGAGCACCTGGCGGATTTGGGAAAGTTGCGTGAAAAGAAAGCTTGCGAAGAGAAGGGCCTTGTGACGCAGATGGGGAACCAGGAACAGATGCTCCTGAGCCTCAAGCACGACAAGGCGATGCAGCAGCGGGCCCTTCAGGAATTTGAAAGAAACCAGAAACTGATGCTGACGCTTATCGCGAAACTGGAAGAAAAACGCAAGCGCGAGATCGAGGCGGCGAGGAAGGCGGAAGAGGCCCGCAAGGCCGAAGCGGCGCGACGGGCGAAAAAGAAGCAGAAAGAGAAGAAGGTTGTCGAAAAACCGAAGAAGACGATTGCGGGTTCGGTCAAGGGACCGAAGTGCATGCCTCTCGAAGGCGATATCATAAGCCAGTATGGCCTGCAGGAACATCCGGTCCTCCACATTATGACCCGGAATCTCGGGGTGGAAATCCGCGGTAAGCGCGGGGCGTCGGTCCGCGCCGCTGCGGCGGGAACTGTCGCCATGGTTGCCGAAATCGATGGCCGCGGCCCCTCCGTGATTATCGAACACGAGGGAGGAACCTATTCCGTCTACGGACACCTGAAGTCCATCCGCGTCCAGGAGGGAAAAACGGTACGTAATTGCGAAGAAATTGGCGAAGTGGGCGATATCGCAAGCCTAAATGGAATTAAATTGTACTTTCAAATTAGTGAAGGGACCCAGACGGTGGATCCCCTGCAGTGGTTGAAACAGAAATGATCGAGTATAGACTGAATGGACCGGTTTCCCAGGAACGCCAGCGCATCCGCGTGATGGCGGCGCTTCGCGAATGCAGATTTCCGCAGGCCATACTTATTGACGGCCCCGGCGGCATCGGCAAGAAGGCCCTGGCCATGGAAATCGCGAAGGCGCTCCAGTGCACGGACCCGAACGTGCGGCCGTGCGGAAAGTGCTTCGGCTGCAAGATGGCGATGGATCCTGGGGCTACGGACAACTGGGTCTTGCCGATGGAATCCAAGGAGGCGCATGCCCGTAGTGCGGACGAAGTGTCGGCGGGTAGTGTCGCGAAGACGGTGCAGGATTTCAAGCAGGCCTACATCGAGGAAATCGTCAAGAATCCCTACCGCATCGATGTGTTCGGTGCAGGTGCCGAAATTTCCGTGGACCTGGTGAGGAACATGACGGGCTCCTTTGCCTTGAAAGGCGACCGGGTCCGGGTGGTCATTATCGCGGAAGCCGACAGGATGAACGATTCTGCGGCGAACGCCTTCCTGAAGACTCTGGAGGAAGTCCCTCCGGATACGTATTTTGTCCTCACGACGTCTTCGCGGGAAAGCCTGCTCCAGACGATTCGCTCCCGTTGCCTCGCGTTGCACCTGTTGCCGCTGACCGATGCCGAGGTCCGCAGCGAGACCCTGCGCGTTTTGGGGGATGATGAAGATGCCGAACTTTCGGACGACGTGGTGGGCCTTGCGGTCGGTTCGCCCGGCAAGGCTCTCTATTATATGAACCGCGCTGCGCCCTGGTGTAAACTGGCCGCGGATTTTGTCGTCTATAGCCTGCGCAACGAGTATAGCGAGGCGTTTGCGAGCCTGGCCGAAGCATCGCTGGAAGATGCTGCCGAGGCGAACCGTTTTTTGGAAGTGCTCTCGTTTCTGCTTTCGGACCTTTTGCGCAAGCAGGCGCATGCGCCGTTGCGGTTGGCCTCTACGACGGGTGCATTGGACATGGACGCTTTCCCCAGGGTCGACGCGAGCGCTCTGGAACTAGCCCTTTCGGCCGTGCAGGAAACGATGACCCGCATCGCAAGTCGACGCTCGGCTCCGATGGTCTGCCTGCAGTCGCTGTCCATCAAGCTTTTCGAGGGGTTTAAGTGATGCTCGATACGGTGGCATCGACCCTTTCTCGGGAACTCAAGATTCCGCATCTTGTAGCGCGGTTCCTGGTTTCGCGTGGAATATGCAATGCGGTCGATGCAAACCGGATTCTTTCGGACGGAACGGGCGCAGAACACTCTCCGTGGCTCATGATGGGAATGGAAGAGGCCGTGCGCTGGGTGCTGGATGTCCGGGGAAAAAAGCAGAAGGTGTTTATCTTCGGCGATTACGATTTGGACGGCATGACCTCGGTGACTCTTCTGTCGCGAAGCCTTTCGCAGATTGGAATCGAGTCGGACTGGCGGCTCCCGAACCGCTTTGGCGATGGCTACGGGCTTTCCATTTCGGCCGTGGACGAAATGTATGAGGCGGGCGCACGCTGCATTCTCACGGTCGATACGGGTATTACGGCAAACGAGGAAATCGCCCATGCGAAGTCGTTAGGCATGTCCGTGATGGTTGTCGATCACCATCAGCCCTCGGGGGATGGACTTCCGCCTTGCGATGTCCTTTTGGATCCGCATCAGAACGGGGATTCTTATCCCAATCCGGAACTCTGTGGCGTCGGCGTTTCGTACAAGTTGATATGCGCCATCTACGAACGCCTGCAGATTCAGGTCCCGGAATCGCTCCTGGAGCTTGTAGCCCTCGGGACTCTTGCCGACCTCGTGCAGATGACACCCGAGAATCGAGCCTTTACGAAGCGGGGGCTCAGGCTGTTGCAGAATAGCGGCTGGCCCGGAATCCAGGCGCTCTACGCTTCGCTGATGAAACCTGGCAGCATGGTCGGCGGCATCGACGTGATGTACAAGGTCGCCCCGCTCCTGAATGCGCCCGGCCGCATGGAAAAGCCGGATCCGGCACTCAAGCTTTTGATGTGCGAAGACAAGAATCTTGCGGGGACGCTCCTTTCCGAACTCAAGGACTGGAATGCGCTTCGCAAGCAGAAGGAAGCGGAAATCACGGAAATGGCCCTGAAGCGCGTGAAGGAAATCTATGGAGACGAGATTCCGAAGGTGCTTGTGGTCGATGGCGAAAACTGGCATGTGGGAGTCATCGGTATCGTTTCGGCGAAATTGGCTCAGGAATTTATGCGGCCTGCGGCGGTGCTTTCTGTCGTTGACGGTATCGCCCATGCGAGTGCGCGCGCCGTTCCCGGTTTCAACTGGCACAAGGCCCTGTTCAGTTGTCGGGAACTTTTTGACCGATGGGGCGGGCATGCCAATGCGGCGGGCTTTTCCCTGGCTACGGACAAGATTGGCGAACTGCGCGAACGTCTCGAGGCTTCGGCGGTGGAGCAGGGATATTCGGGCGATGCGGAAATCGTGGACGAGTCCCACGCCTATGACATCCAGGTTGCTTTGGGCGAACTCGTCGTCGAGGGCAGCCGTCACCGTATCGACAGGACGGTTCTCGACTATTTTGACATGATGGAACCCTTCGGTGGAAACTTCCCGTATCCGGTGCTCAAGGCGACGGACGTGACGGTTCACCGTGTGAAGGAACTCCGCGGCGGTCACTTGCAGATGGAAGTCTCCCAGGCGGGAAGCCCCGTTTTTTCAGCTATCGCTTTTGGATTGCGGAAGTGCAAGTCGCTCCTGGGCGCGGGGAAGAAGGTGTCGATCGTGTTCGAGCCCTCGTGGAACTACTTCAACAACAAGAAGACCATGCAGCTTTGCATCAAGGCTATCGAATAGCGGACGCATGCGTAAACTCCTTCCCTACTTTTTCTCCTTCCTTACGGTCGTCGTGGCCGGTATAGCCCTGTTCGAACCCTATGTGCGGTTGCGCGACGTGGGGGCGGTTCGCGAGATGGCGGAGCCTGTTCCGGAGGCGGAGGAATTCCGGAGTTTCAGCGGACGGGTGGTATTGCCTTCGGTCGATGACATCTACGTGTTGGACAATTCTGCAGGCCGTGATATCCCGGCGTTCGTAAAGTACCTGGAAGGCCGTGCTGCCGGGCTCCACTGGCTTGCTCGGGCCTACTTCAAGGCCCACCGCGGTTCGGGGGATGTGGCTCTCGGACTCCGCCTCACCATAGATTCGTTGGGGGTCTTCCATTGTGGGGAGTTCCAGTTCTCGGATGCCAAGGACCGCTCCCTGGAAAGCGACCTCAGGGAACACATCGAATTTTACTGGCGATACCGCCGCAGTACGCAGGGAAAGACGGAAATTTGGTTCCCGATTCGGTGGAATGAAAAGTATAGCCGTTGATGGAGCGGGCGGCTAGCCCTTCAAAATCTTCAGCAGCTGTTCGGTGCGCTTCTCGATGAGGATGAACGCCTCGAACATGCGGGCTTCGCGCCACTTGGTCAGGTACTTCACGCGCCATTCCGCGGCCACCTGGTCAGGGGCTTCGGGGGCGTCTTCGTTACGGTACCACACTTCCTTCGTGATTTCGCGAATCATGTCGCCCATCTCGGCGGCAGGCTGGAGGGACCCCTTGCACAGAAGCAGTGCGCGGAGGTTGTCGAGCAGCACTTCGTCGCTCGGGTTTTCCGAGTCGTCGCGGGCGCAGTCCCAGATTTCGCCGCGGTGGCGTTCCGTCCAGCCCATGAGGTGCTTCTCGGTGCGTTCGAGTTCACCCTTCGCGAGCTTTTCTTCCACGGCTTCGCGGGGGTAGTAGATGCTGTTCGGGTAAAATTCGATCATGGTCATTCCCAAGGTTAATGCCCGGGGCGGGACTTGAACCCGCACGAGGTTGCCCCCAAGGGATTTTAAGTCCCCAGTGTCTACCATTCCACCACCCGGGCAGGTGTGCGTGCCAAATATAGCATTTTCCGTGGCCGCACTTGCAAAAAATTGTTAGATTGTTCTTTGATGACACCTCTTTCGAAAAGTTTTCGTTCTGTTCTGGGGGCAATCGCCATTGCGTTTGCCCTGTGCGTGCCCGCGTTCGCTTATGACGAGGATCTGGATACCTACCGCGAAGTCCGCGAGGAACTCGCTTCGCTTCGTGATAGCTACATCGCCGACATCAACATGGCCATGGAGGAGGCCAATGCGGATAACCCCGAGGGCTGGTTCAAGGCTCGGCAGGACGGGTTCGGGCGAGCTTGGAAGGATACGGATTTCGAGGCCCCGATGAGCGAGGTCTTTACCATCGAGGAAATTCCCTACGGGTTCAAGGTTCGCGGGAAAAAGGGCGAATACAAGTTTAATTTCGAGGTTGTGGTCGCAACCCGCGATTCGGACATCTTCTACGTGGTCTCGGTCCGCTCGGGTACAAACCCCGCCGCGAAGGAAATCGTAAATGAGGTCTTCAAGAACGAAGCCTCGGATTACCATAGCCCCTGCCCGAAGGATGCCATTACCTGCTATAAGGGCCGCGCGGTCTACGGAAAGTAGCGAAAATAGTTCAAAAACGGCAAAAAATCTTATTTTTGCATTATAGTAAATAAAACTTTACCGCCTTCGGCGTTTTTAATATATATTTAGGGAGCCGGTCGTCCGCGGAGCCGGTTTTTTTGAGGTGTATAAAAATCCGCGGAGGGTTTGAATTGCTAACTTTTTGAGTATCAAGTAGTTGTGGTTTTACAGGAGTGCAGGATGAAACTGGGAATACGCCCCGGAAAAGCTGGTTTTACCTTGGTCGAGGTCCTCGTGGTGGTCACCATCATGGGCATCCTCTCCGGTATCGGGGTGGCCAGTCTGCGCAGTGCGGTTGCGAACAGCCGAATCAAGGACGCCGGTATCAACGTGACCGCCTTCATGCAGCGCGCGGCGAACGAGGCTACGCGGTTGAACGAGAAACTGACCGTGGAAGTGGAAAATAACAACAAGTCACTGAGACTTTATAAATGTACTACAGTTGGCGATGATGGAAACTGCTCTGCGCATGATTCACAAATTCTTGATGAGATGACGCTTGAGTCGGTAAGCGCGTTTGTTCCTGGACAGGCTGGTGGTACTGACTGTCCGACGCTTGGGGGCGAAACGACGCTAAATGCCAAGACGTCAATATTGCTTACTCCTAAAATAGGTGTGTCACCTATTTCCAGTGGCTGTATTTTGATCCGATATGGAAGTACAGACCGGTTTGCGGCCTCCATCAAGTCCCCGACGAAGTTCTCTATGTATTATGAGTTGAGTTACGATTCTGGTGCGAGCTGGTTTGAACCGTAGGTGTGTTATGGATAAGTTAATGAAGAGCAAGAAAGGTTTCGGCATCACGGAGGTGCTTATCTCCGCGGTGGTTCTCGGTCTTTTGTACATGGCGATTCTCCACATGCAGACGGGCAACCGCGAGGCTTTGCTCCGTATCCGTGGGCGTGACGGCGCCATCGAGGTCGCACAGCAGGTCATAGATTCCCTGAACCGTATCGGCATCGCGTCCATTCCCGATGAGTCTACGCCACCAGGGGACGACAGTGAAGATGAGGTTGTTGGCCATGACTATATCTGGAAATGGGACCCGATACAGCGTTCCTGGGACCGTGGCGAAAAGGTCGGTGGAGGACAGTCCACCATCCAGTATACTCCGACCGTGACGGTTTCTCCTACGACCGACTATACTGCGACAAGCGAATCGAACCTTGAGTCGGTTCAACATGTCTATGCCAAGCAGGTGAACGTGCAGGTCTCCTGGCAGTTCAAGGGCTCCACGCAGTCCATTAATATGTCCACCGTGATTCGCTAGGCCGCATTGACTGTGATTTTCGCCGGGATTTGCTCCCGGCTTTTTCTTTTGGATTTGCATTTCTAATTTTTTTATATACTTTTTAAAGAGTATGGTTTTATTAGGAGATTCCGTATGGTTAGGAAATCTACCCTCTTGAAAACAGCAACTGCGCTTGCGCTTTCTTTTCTTGTGACAATCTCCTGGTCCGCGGACCTTTCGGACGAGCAGGAAGGTGCGTCCAAGTTCTATTGCGTGAAACTGACGCGGAATGTCAATTATAATGCTGCAATCCAGCTGTCGCAGCAGAATGCATCGTACGAACCGGACTCGGGCGAGTCGTGTTTCGAAAAATGGGATTCTCCGGAGGGTTACCAAACGGCATATGAGTTTATTGGCGAACTTCTCTATAATTCTAACGTTCAGCCAGAAGCGTTGTTGCTTGCTTCGGATATCGACTTCGGCGGTTATGACGGGCAGACGCAGTCGTGTAATGAATATTTCAAGCCGTTCGAGTTTGATATTACGTCTCAGATAAAACTTACAAGTGCGGAAGACGGTATCTATACGATTAGGGGAATCTGTTATACCTCGCTTTCTGATGAGGCCTCGTTTGGCGGAAACTTGATTGGTTCCATTCAGAATGTCCGGTTCGAGAACATTCGTCTGGAATCCCTTACCTTTGCGAGCCTTTTTGGCACGGCTGTGAATGAACCCGAAGTGAATAATGTCTATGTTGCAAACGCGACCATAAGTGCCCCTGTAGCGGGCCTTTTCGTTTCGTCGTCGGTCGGGCTTTATGTGACGGATTTCGAGGGAAACTCCATTCAGGTCCGTTCTGTTCCCGATATGGACTTGAATGACGCTGTCGATTTAATTTATCCTTCTTCGGTCGCGATTGGAGGCCTTGCGGGCAGCGTGTCTAATATGTCTGCGGTCGGCGTCTCCGTAGATGGCCTTAGCGTGTCGAACAACGCATACCTCTGGGATGGTGCCCATCACTTTGTCGAGGAGGTTTCCATGGTTGAAGCGCACATAGGTGGAATTGTCGGTCATACAGGGCGTGTCGAACTGCGCCGGGTGGGGCTTGAGACGTCTTTGCTGAGTGACGATGCTTCTGCGGGAAATAAGCAAATATCTTACCTGGGCGGACTTGTCGGCTCGCTTACGTACAATACGATGGTGTGGTTCCATTCCACCTACACCTTTAGCGATATCACTTGTTCATCGGAAAGGGGCCCGCAACATTGCAAGGCGGGTTACCTTGTCGGTTTGGCTGTATTCTCTGATTCCCTTTCCAAGAATGCGAACGATATAAGTATAGTCTCGAATTTCCATTACACCGAAGCCGCCAATGATTCCGCTTCTGGCATGTTTGGTGAAGCTTACTGCGACTACCTGAAAGAATATATGCCGGAAAATGAGCAGAACCAGGAGCATATATCCTGTGCATACGAATTGAATACCTTTGGCGAACTTTCCGTGATTGACGTTGAAGAGAAAGCCCTCGCTCCCAAGGCCTATGCCCACGGCAACTACCGGAGCGCAGCCGGGAATGCGGTGGCGACGGACAACTTTGACTCGGACACCTACATGTTGGGTGGAGATACGCGCGAAGCGGTCTCCGTGGGCATCATTGAGAAGGAGTATATGCAGGGTCAGGCCTTTGCCGATGTCCTGAACCGCTTCAATGCAGATTACGGGAATGCCACGGTGGAGTGGATTGCAGATTCCTCACGCGTTTATCCGTATGTTGCATCGACTTACCACGGTGTAAATGCGGAAATCTCCAACGTGCACAGGATTGTGTTTATGCTTGACTGCATCGAGTCGGGATGCCTTACCGAAAGCGAGGAGCGCATGCTTGGACAGTTTAATAATTACCGGATGGGTACTAACGAGTTCGAGTTCGTGACGGATGAATCTGGAGCAATCACGAATACGGCGTGGCTCGAATTTGCGGCTAGTCTAGAACAGCCGAATGCCGACCGCGACCCTGTTCACTGGGAAGGCCCGAGCGACAACGGCCCGTACAAGAGGTTCTCTGCGGAAGAGGCGTACGATGGTGATTACTTCTTCAAACTTATGGCAGGTGCTTCGCCAGATTCAAACGGCGTGGATGAGGGAGAAGTTGATGTGGCCTCCTCGACTCTGTTCCTGTCGGGTAACGCTGTCCAGCTTGCCGTAAAGACGGACGACTTCACGATTGGAAATGGAACGCCTTTTGTAAGTGTTTTCCTCGAGGATTTGGACGGAAATGTAATCGATGATTCCACGATGGATTTTCCGAACGGCGGATGGCCCGAAATGATCACGTGGGAAAAGTATCCGCTTGCCGCAGGCATGTACCATGTCGTCGCAAAGATGTACAACGGGAAGGGCGACAATCCGGACGTGCGCGAGTGGGATTTCGAGGTGAATCGCGAAATCGCGAATGATTGCGGAGACTGCTGGCAGATGATTGCGCTTTCGGATGTCGATTTCGATAGCTACAAGTGGAACGATGACGGGGTGTTCTACTGGTGGGATGAATTTGCCAGTTTCGGCGATTACTGGCAGTACAAGAATTTCACAAAGAAGGATTCACCGGAACAGGGAAAGGGGTACTGGTACAATTCGCTCGAAGGCCGCCCGCTTGTGCTCAAGGATGAGGCCTTTACAGGCGAGGCCGTGTGGTCGCTCGATAGCGTAAACAGCGGCTGGAACCTGGTCTCTAACCCTTACGGCTGGAAGATGAAGATTGGCGTTGCTGGTCAGGAAAATCGGGAAGAAAAGCCTGAGTTGGAATTCTGGCGCTGGAACACGCAAACTGGCCAGTACGACCCGCCTGAAGCTGTGGAGGAACTTGAACCTTACGAAGCCGTGTGGGTAAGGCTCAATCGCGGTGTGGCAAAGGATTTGCCGCTTTCTACGGAGCCGGCCTTTGTTGATTTCGTGAATGAGGAAGGTGAAACGGAACCCGTGAAGTCGCTCAACAAGAAGGGTGTGCTTGCGAAGGCGGCCGGCGCCGACGGCTGGGCATTGCAGGTGGAACTCTCCGATGCGAACGGCAAGATGGACAGCTGGAATATGCTCGGCGCGGGCAAGGTAGCCTGGAGTTCCGAGGAACCGCCTGCAGGCATGGGCAACCGCGTGAACCTCAGCATCATGGATGCGGGCAGGCGCCTTGCAAAGAGCGTGAAGGCACTCGGCGAAGACGCGTATGAATGGGACGTGGAGCTTTCGGCAACAAGCGCGCGTGCGGGTTACCTGAAGTTTGCGGGTATCGATGGAATTCTCCCGAGCGGGCTTCGCGTGTTCGTGACTGTCGATGGCGTGACTACCGAAATGCGTGACGGTGAGACGCTGCAGTTGGCGCTTTCTACGACGGCGAAGTCCGCGAACATCCGTGTTGCGAAGTCTGCAAGGAAGGTTGTCGCGCAGACATTGCAGGGCTTGCGCGCCTCGCAGAATGCCGGCGCCTTGCAGGTTGTATTTGATGCTTCTGCCGGCTTGAACGGTGCCAGATCGCGTGTCGATGTTGTCGATACGAAGGGATCCGTTGTCGCTACTGTGGATTTCAAAGCGGTCGAAGGCTCTAACAGGATTTTGCTGGAAATCCCGCGCCGCGGTCTCCACGTTATCCGCGTTGTCTCTGGTAGCCAAGTCGCCTTGCAGAAGATTTTGCTGCGGTAGCAGATTTTCTAAATTATACCGCACGATGGCAGAGAACTCCCCGAACGCAGGTGCAAAAAAGCCGGATTACTTTCCGGCGATTGACGGCCTGCGCCTCCTCGCGAGCATAAACATCGTGATGCTCCACTTGGGTAGTTCGAGCGCGCTTGCCTACATGGCAAGCAACACTTGGCTTATGCCCGTCTTTACCGCTCCCGCATTTGCGGCAGGCATATTCTACGTGTTCGCGGGGTTCCTCTTTGCAAGCAAGTTCAGCGATCCGGAACGCCGCATACCGGTAATCCCGTTCATGTTCGCCCGTATAGCGAAGCTATATCGGCTCCACTTCTTCATGACCCTTCTCATGTTCGTGGTACTCGTGTTCAAGTTCAGCGGCTACACGCACTTGCCCGGCCCAGGCGAAATCGTCGATTGCGCCTCGGCGGGGCTTGCGAAGATGTTCCACCCCTGGCGTAGCCTGCTTCTGCACCTTTCGCTCACGTGGTCTATCGTTCCCGACCTGGGCATGAAACTCAATGAACCCAGCTGGTCGCTCACGAGTTTCTTCATGTGCTACGCCATCACGCCGTGGTTCAGCCGCTGGCTCTTTAGGCAGAATCGCCGCACCCTCTGGATCCTCTTCTTTGCGGTGTTCATCCCGGGTATCGCGTGGGCAGTGTTCTTCGGGCTTACGGGCAACCTCTGGTTCGACAGTTACGATGAAAAGTACAGGTTCTTCCACATGTTCGCCCCCGTGCGCGTGTTCGAGTACATCTTCGGCATGGTCATCTTCCGCCTGTACAAGGAAGGCTTCTTCGAGTTCCTCAAGAAGGACTACGTGAGCGGAATCGTTCAGGCATTGCTCCTTGCCGCCCTCTACGGGAGCCTCTTCCTCATGTCGCCCTCGTTCAATTCCGGCGTAAACTACTTTATTCACCATAGCGTCGCCGTGTTCATCTACGGGTTGTTCGTGCTCTCGCTCCTTTCGGGCAAGGGGTTCATGGCGCGATTCTTCTGTATCGGCATCGTGCGCAAGGTGGGCCGCGCGAGTTTCTACCCTTACCTCATACACCTTCCGCTCATCACGATTGCTTGGGGTATATGCAACCTGAACACTCCCAAGAACACGCTCCTCTTTATGCTGTTCGTCTACACGGTGAGCACGCTCTACATGGAGTTCAAGGTCTGGAACAAGAAGCGCAGGGCGCGCGCCGTGCAGTCGAAATAGCTGTTGCTTAATGTTCGAAAAAGTCGAGGGGGAGCTCGGCCTTCTTGCGGCCGGCGGGCTCGATGACCGCGGCGGAGAACTTTGCGGCACCGAACAGGCGGTTTACGGTACCGACGACTTCTTCTTCGGTCATGGACTTGATGATTTTCTCGGAGTGCTCCATCGTGTGGAACTCGCCCAGGTGTAGCGTCTGTTCGGCCATGCGGACAACGCGTTTTTCGGGACTGTCGGCGCCGAGGTACATGCCTCCCAGAATGTTTGTTTTGGTGCGTTCGAATTCGCCCTTGTTGAAACCACGCTTCAAGAAACCGTGCGTTTCGTTCAGCGAAAGCTCGAGGGCAGTCTTGAGCTGGTGCGGCTCGGTCGCAAGCGATACGCCCCAGTCGGTGCAGTCGCAGTAGATATCCGCGGTAGAATACACGGAGTAGGCGAGGCCCTTGTCTTCGCGAATCTTCTGGAACAGGCGGGATGCCATGCCCGCACCCATCGCGACGTTGAAAAGCGAGAGGGCGCAACGCCCGCGCTCGTCCATCAGGTTGCGGTCAAAGCTCAAGCCCCAGAAGAGGTTCGACTGCGCGATGTCCTGTTTCTGCACGACCTTCACGCTGTTGTGTGCCCTGTAGGTGTCTGCGGGCAACACGCCGGAGCATTTTTTCTGCGCGAACTTTTCCGCACAAAGTTGCACGAGTTCCTCGTGGTCCACCTTGCCTGAAGCGCAAATGAGGAGCGGAATCTCGCTTATGACCTGCTCCCTATACTTGAGCATCTGCCTGTGCGTGAGCGCCTTCACCTGCTTGACGGTGCCCGTGATGGAATGCGCGATGCCACAACCCTTGAAGTGGATTGCATTGAATACGTCGCCCACGATTTCTTCGGGAATGTCGTCGTAGCTGTGGATTTCCTCGATGATGACGCGGCGTTCTTTTTCCATCTCGCCCTTGTCCATGCGCGGGTGCATGAGCATGTCGGCAATCACGTCGATAGCGAGCGGAAGATGGCTCCGTTCAATCTGCGCGTAGAACCCGGTCTCTTGCCTTGTGGTGTATGCTTCCAGGTTCCCGCCCTTGTCCTCGATGGCGTGCGCGATTTCGAGGGCGCTGCGCTTTTCGGTTCCCTTGAATACCAGGTGCTCGTAAAAATGACTTAGGCCAAATTCATCCTTCGCCTCGTGGCGGGATCCGCGCGGCACCCAAACGCCAACCGCAACCGAGTAAGCGTGCGGCATGTAGTCTGTCAGGATGGTGATGCCGTTATCGAGAACTGTCTTTTTTACAATCTGCTTCATAGTGTATCGTTTTAATTTTGTTCGCGGGATACTCCCTTTCGGTGCGTGTAATCCCGGTGTTTCGCCTTGACTTCTTCGCTTGCATTCATGCAGGTGGTGAGTTTGTAGTAAAAATCCTCGATTTGTTTCGGGGTATAAATTGTCTTACGTCCCGATATGCGCTTGAGCAGGACATCCTGCAGTTCGCTGCAGTGGACGATGCTCCAGAATTCGTTGTCCTTTGGTACCTTGCGGAGAACGCAGCGGTCGCTGAATACAATGAACGAAATAAAGTGAGCCTGCTCGTGGCGGATTTTCAGGAAATGTTCCAGTGCGAGGATGTGTCCGATGTTTTGGCGGATGGGATTGTGGAACGTGTGCTCCGTGTGCTCGGTTAGGTGCTGATTCCAACGTTCGCTTTCGAGGTCGCCCGAGATTTCGCCGGAGAGGTTCTTGCTTTCGAGAACGTAGAATCCCGACTGGTGCAAAAGCAGCGCGTCGATTTCGGTGTAACCTGCGCGCGCGGGAACGTAGAGGTTCCGCATTAGCACGTACTTGCGCTTGTCGGTGTCGCAGACGCGTGCGGTGAGCGCCATCATCGCCGCTTCGCCGAAAATGCCGCGCGGGTCGTTCACGATGCGTTCATCGTTGAATTTCGGGTCTAGCTTGAAGAAGTTCTCGCTGCGGTTGGGGGCATGCGTGATTCCGTAGCCTCCCAGTTCGAAGGGCTTGCCCATGTCGCGAGCTTTATTCCCGAGTCCCTGGCGCCGTTCGTGCTCAAAATCGTGAAAGGTCTTGCGCCGTCCATCGCTGTGGTACATCTTGTGGTTCTTTTTCGGCGCCTTGCCCTTGATTTTGAAAAAGACAAGGGCGAGCAGCAGAATTAAACCGAGGAGAGTCGAAAGCGAAAAGGACATGCCGCAAGTATAGAAAAACTAGACTCTGCCGAATCGCCTTGTCTTGCGGAAGGGCTTGTCGCCTCTCTTTTCGCCGAAACCCCGCTCGTCGCGGTCCCTGTGGAACTTGCGGTCGCCGAACATGCGTTCTCGGCGGGCCTTGCGGTTTTCGAACGGGTGCGCCTTGCCGTGCGGCTTGGTTCCGGGAGCGGGGCCGGTGGGCGGCTCGTCGGTCATCAGGCGGAAGCGGGCTTCGTTCCCGCGGATGGTCATGCCCGACAGAATGTCAAGCACTTCCTGCGGCATGGTCTCGGGAAGCTCTACGGTGCTGAACTTGTCGAACAGCTTGATGCGACCGATGTTAGAACTGCTGATGTTGCCTTCGCCGGCGATGGCGCCCACGATGTCCTTGGGAGTCACGTGGTCGCGGCGGCCTACGCCCAGGTAATAGCGCAGGTAGCCTTCCTCGACTCCATTTTCGCCTTCCTTGCGCTCCTTGCGGAGTCGATTCTTTTCTTCGCGGTCGAGCCCGAAGTTGTCTCCGCGTTCGCGGCGTTCGCCTCTTTCGCGCGGGGCGTCGAGCGGTTTCAATTCCGGGAATAGCGGCTGCTTTTTCTGCCAGATCTTGATGACGGCGGCAGCGACATCTTCTGCCGTAATTTCATGCACGGAACCGTCTTCGAGAGCGACGCCGTTTTCCATATTGCAGCCTTCTGCGACCATGCTCTGGACAAGTTCCTTGAACTTGTCGAGTTCGCCGTAGCTGAGCACGCTCTTGATTTTTGCCTTGAACGCGGCGACACGCTTTGCGCTGATGACGTCGGCGGTCGGCATCTCCATCACCTCGATGGGCTGGCGGGTGGCCTTCTCGATGGTCTTGAGCATGCGCTTTTCGCGCGGGGTAATGAAGAGGATTGCGTTCCCGCTTCGCCCGGCGCGGCCCGTACGACCTACGCGGTGCACGTAGGATTCCGTATCGTAGGGAATGTCGTAGTTTACCACGAGCGAGATGCGGTCCACGTCGATACCGCGGGCGGCCACGTCGGTGGCGACGACGATATCGAGCTTGCCCATCTTGAGGCGGTTGATGGTGCGTTCGCGCATGGACTGCGCGAGGTCGCCGTTGAGCGGGGCCACGTTGAATCCGCGGCTTTCGAGCTTCTCGGCGACTTCGGTGGTGCTCTGCTTGGTGCGCACGAAAATCAGAACGCCGTCAAAGTCTTCGCCCTCCAGCACGCGGGCGAGCGCCTCGATCTTGTGCTCGTTTTTCACCAGCAGGTAGCGCTGTCGGATATTCTCGACGGTCGTCGTCTTGCCTTCGATGCGGGCTTCCTCGTATTCGCCGAGGTGCTGGTCGATAATCTTCTTGACTTCGTTCGGCATCGTGGCGCTAAAGAGCGCGCGCTGGGCCGTGGCCGGGATTTCTTTCAGGATGGTTTCCACGTCTTCCATGAATCCCATGTCGAGCATCTCGTCGGCTTCGTCGAGCACGATGGCTTTCACGCCCGAAAGCACGATGGAGCCGCGCTTGATGTGGTCAATGAGGCGGCCCGGGGTGGCGACCACGATGTTCGCCTGGCGTTTGAGGGCGCGCAACTGCACTGCGATATCCTGCCCGCCGTAGACGGGAACTACGTGCACCTTCGGCATCTTGGCGGCATACTGCTGGATAGCTTCCGCTACCTGGATGGCGAGTTCGCGTGTCGGCGTGAGCACGAGCATCGTGGTCTCATGGCCGTTGAAGTCGAGCCTGGAAAGCAGCGGGAGCGAGAAAGCGGCTGTCTTGCCGGTACCGGTCTGCGCCGTGCCGAGCAGGTTTGCTCCTTGCAACAGTGCCGGGATCGCCTTCGCCTGGATGGGGGAGGGAGTCTCGTAGTTCATCGCCTTGATGGCTTCGAGAACTTCGTCGGCAAGTCCCAGGTCTTCGAAGGTTACGAGTGCTTCGTCGCCCGGATCTTCGTCTGATTCTTCGGCCGGTTCCGCGCAGTCCTTCTTCGACTCGGCATAATCCTCGTCCGAGGTGGATGAAGTTGCCGAATCGTCATCTTCGGGCTGTTCGACTTCGCCGTCCTCGATTTCGACCTTCGTGCCGACTTCGATGGCCGATTTGGGGCCCTTCTTCAGCACGTCGCCTTCTTCGTCGACGACAACGCCGTTCGGGTTTGTTGCGAAGAATGCGGCCTCGTCTGCCTCGTCTTCGTCGGCGCCGCCGGCGATGGCAATCAGGAAAGCGTCCGCCTCGCGTGCAATTTTGGATTCCGGGTCAATTTCCTCTTCAGGGATACGCTCTTCGGTATCTTTCGACATAGTTCACCTTCAGGACCCGTAAACTTCATCTGCGGCCCATGCCGCACTATCGAATGGTTCTAGCGCCGGTTGCCCGGCCGAACCTTGAAAAGCCCCGAAGCGCACTCGCGCTTATAAACCTGAAGTTCTGTTGGATCCTTTTTTTGGATTCGCGGCCAAATGTAGAAATACGGCAGGCCGTTTCAAAGGGTGGCAAGAAAAGAAAACGAGCGGGGGAAGACCTGTCGTGGGGCCTAGGGTAGACAAACCGCGAAATCTTTACTAAATTATGCGAACCTTGGAGAGATGCCAGAGTGGTCGATTGGGCCGGTCTCGAAATCCGGAGACTGTCACAGGTCCGAGGGTTCGAATCCCTCTCTCTCCTTGAAAAAATAAGGAACCCCTTGCGGGTTCCTTATTTTTTCATAGGGTAGCGGTTCGAACCCTCGCAGAGGGTTCGACAGACGTCTGCGGAACGCAGTGAAGCGCAGACGTCTGAGATTTTGGCCGAAGGCCAGAACCCGAAGGGCTGCACGGGAATGAAATGACCGCGCAGTCCATCCCTCTCTCCAATCACACACTTTCATAGCTCTCCTCGTTGTCGCACTCTCAACAAAAAAAACTCCATACCCTTGTATGTTAATATAAATAAACCTAAATTTGTGCGCGAAAATTTTCAAACAGGAGCTCAAAATGAAAAAATTCGTCTATATCGCCATGATTGCTGCGGTCGCTTTTGCCGTGACCGGTTGCGCCGGAATGATACCCGTGCAGCAGACCCAGAAGAAGGAAGGACCTGTCCGCACCGAGAAGTACGGCTACGTCGACAAGCAGAGTTCTACCATGGGCGTCTATGGCGCCAGCACCTACGAGATTGTCGGACCGGTGTCCTGGGAAGACAAACACAAGTGTTCCGTTCTGGATTTTGTCACTTACGCAACGGTCACGAGCCCGAGGAACGGAGCCCAGGACGTCATCAATGTCAGGGCCGAGGAACTCTGCAACAACGTCAATGGCGAAAAGAAATGCTCCTGCAAATACTGGGGCCTCTCGATCCGCTACAAGATGCTTTCTTCGAGGGAAGTCAAGGACATGCGCTCTACCGCCGAAACTCCGTCTGACGCTTCCGTCAACCAAGAATAATTGTCTGTTAGCGTAATGAAGAAATTATTGCTCGTTTTGCTCGCCCTCGCCTGTCTCGCGTGGAGTGACGATTATGGAGACCGAGGTACTTACGGTTCAACGGCGTATGGCTCGACGGCGTATGGCTCGACGGCCTACGGCTCGACGGCGTATGGCGAGAAGGGATATGGTACGGCCGGCTACGATGGTGCCGAGAATCCGAAATCGAAGGCGAAGTCTTCCAAGGAGGCGCCTTCCTCGTCTTCGTCTTCCTCGATTTTTGGCTCCTTGCTCTCGAAAATTGCTCCCGCATCCCAGACGGCTTCGTCCGCAGGTGGAGCATCCGGAGCGTCCTCGGCAGGCGACGTTTCTTCCGCCAAGCCTAAGACAGAAAAATCCGGAGATCTCAAACCGTACAAGTTCAGGCTTGTGTTCGATCTTGACGGCTTATTTTACGATGCCGATCGCATTCGCTTTAATGGCTTAGGCGTTGGGGCTAATGTGCAGGCCTTTATGCGCTCGGGCCAAGGAAAATTCTTCGTGGAATATGGCCTGGGTCTGGGGCTTAGCTCGTGGACTTACGAAGACAGCTATTACGACGATATCTGGGAATGGTGGGTCTATAATATAGATGCGCTGGTCCAGGGTGGGCTGCAGTTAGGGAACGCCATTTTGCGTTTTGGCGGGTATGTCGGTTATTTGAAGGATAACGACGTCCGCTATGGTTACTATGACGACAATATGTTAGTGAACAATTATCACTATGGTATTGCTTTGGGTGCGTCGTACTATTTTTCCCGCGTCGAGCTGGGCGTAGTCTTCAGGGATGACCTTTCCGAGATAAATCCTGAAATCGGGAAAATGGACTTCGGGAAGAAAGGCTTTATCAGCGGCGGCTTCTCCGTCGGCCTCGTCTTCTAGAACGCCTGGTAAATCTGGAATATCGCGAGTATCTTCCCGATAATCGCGGGGATTCCCGGACACAGGAAGCAGAGGATTACGCGGGTCACGCGGTTCTTCCACCAGCGCTTCACCTGCCAGATGTCATCGGAGAGGGTTTCCATCTCGGACACGCGCGGCGGTCTCATGTACACTTGCGTGAGCGCGGTAAAGAAACCGACGCCGATAAGCGGAGTGAGTCCCGTGAACGGGGCGACTAGCAGCGCTACCAGAATGGTGAGCGGATGCCCGCCTGCAATAATCGTACCGAGCATGGCGCCGCCGCCGGTGAGCATTGCCCATTGCAGGCTCAGTTCGCCAGCCTTCTCTACGCCCGCGTTGTAGCCCACGAAGATGATGCTTGCGATAATGGCGAGCGGGATGGCCCATCCGATAATTTTCCAGATGGGAGCCCCCTTCGGGATGACCGAGATGGATTCCTCGCTCGGGAGTTCCTTGTTTTCTTCGATGATGCTTGCGATGCCCCTCATGTGGCCCGCGCCGATGACGGCCACGATCTTCTTGCCTTCCGCATTTTTGATTTTGCTTGCAAGGAACTGGTCGCGTTCGTCGATGAGCACCTGCTTCACCTCGGGGAATGTCTTGCCGAACTCCTGCATCATGGAGTTGAGGGCGTCCTGCTCCTTGATTTTTGCGAGTTCCTCCTCGCTGATTTCGGTCTTGTCGAAAATGCTCCCGAAAAGGCCGCCCAGCAGGCTGAACTTGCGGTACCAGGGGGTGCATGCCCAGGTGCGCCTGAGTGTTATCTTGATGTCGCGGTCGGCGAGGACTAGAGGAATTTGCTTTTCGTTCGCTATGTTGACCGCTTCCTTGAGTTCGGAACCCGGTTTCACGCCGGTCTGGTCGCCCATCCTCTTCTGGTAAGACCCGAGCACGAGGTTCGCGATGAGGGTCGCGAGCTGCTTTTTCTTGATGACCTCCTTCAGGTCGGTCTTTTTCCAGCGGTCGGGGTCCTGGATGGACTTGAGGCGGCCCTCGTCCAGTTCGACGCAGACAGTGTCGGGGTGCTCGTTTTCGATGGTCTCGCGGACTAGTTCCAGGGAGGTCTTCGAAATATGCGCGGTGCCAACAAGGATAATTTCTTTTCCGTCGGAAGAATTGATGCGGTAGATGTCTGCGTTTTCGCTCATGATAGGGAGAAAATAGAAAAATGAGGGCCCGAAAAGCTCCGTAACTGCAATAATGACACGGAGTTAGGTGAAAAAATGATTTTTTTTGGATTTTTTACGAAAAATTTGTTATATATTTGAAATGGTATCATTTTTTTAGGAGGTTTCCTCTATGAAAAAGTTATTGATGGGATTGGCTCTTTTTGCTCTGGTGTTGTCCGGTTGCGCCGGCACTTCCGATGACCCGGAAGCCCTCGACAACGCCCTTGTAGGCTTTACCTCTTGCGTGCAGAGCTCGCGCTGGCAGGAAGCCCTCGAATATGTCACTTCGGACGAAGCCCGCGAAATCAGCAGCGACGGTTACGAATTCAAGCAGGAATACCAGGTCGCCGCACGCCGCCTGCCGCTCTCCACTCTCCGTAAGGCTGGCCTCAAGGTCGATGGCCACGGTCGTCTGGTGGGCATCAAGGCCGCCATGGACGAAGCCAACGAACGCTACGTCGTTTCCGAGGAACAGGCCAAGGTAGGCACGAACCTCGAGGAAATGGAAAAGCAGCGTATCCAGCGCCGCCTCGAAGAAGGCCAGAAGATCCTCCAGGGCGAGGAAGAAGAGGCCAAGGCTGAACCCGAAGTCGAAGTGTTCACGAACAAGTTGACCGAGGAAGAAAAGAGGAAGTACGGCAGCACCCGTGACCTCCAGGCTCCCGAGGAATACAAGGACGAGAATACGGAAGAAGCCGAAGAACAGATCTTCAATGGTGACTACGAATCCAACGACTAGCTGTTAGTTTGTTTTGAACGAATCCCCGGCGCCCGTCGGGGAATTTTTTTAGGAATTTTTGATGTCCCGTTTTACCGCAAAAATGACGTTTGCCTTGACGGCGCTCCTTCTCCTTGCGGCGTGCGGCGATTGGACCGCCGGATCCCCGGATGCGGACGGCGCCGTATTTAACCGCTCGTACCGATACTACTACGTGATGGACTGCCGGTTCGACGGCATCGGACTTTTCGATTGCAGCCTTGCCGCTCCGATAAGCCCTGCCTATACGGCCTCGCTCCGGATCGATTCCGACGATCTCGCAACGCTCTCTTTGGACGGCAACTACAGCTACTATTATACGACCCACGAGTACACCTCGGGGCACGACGACTACGGTAGTTACTACTACTTCTACGACAACGGCTGGGAGCTGACCTTCTACAAGGACGGCTCGGAGCTGATTTTCTGGGATACCGACGAAAATACTGCCACGGTTTACCTCAACGACTTGGACTACGAGTAGTTTTTTCTAAATTTGCGCTCACTATGGTAAAAACCAGTGAGCATTTCGTTATCGCCCTTGATGGCGGTTCGGGTACCGGGAAGAGCACCACGGCGAAGATCGTGGCGAAGACCCTCGGTATAACCTACCTCGATACCGGCGCCATGTACCGCGCGGTGACGCTTGCCGCCCTCGACAAGGGTCTGCCGGCCGAAGAAGGCCCCGCCATGGACGAACTGCTCTCTGACCTCACCCTCGGGTTCGACTCCGAAAACCACATCCTCATCAACGGTGTTTGCCGCGAAAGCGAAATCCGCGGCATGAAGGTCTCGAGCAACGTGAGCATCTACTGCGCCCTTCCTTCCGTCCGTGCCGCCATGACCAAGCAGCAGCGCGAAATCGGCAAGAAGCAGAGCTGCATCCTGGACGGCCGCGACATCGGCACGGTCGTTTTTCCCGACGCGAAGTACAAGTTTTTCATGGTGACGGACGTGAAGGTCCGCGCCGAACGCCGCTACAAGGAACTCCTTGAAAAAGGCGAAAAGGTTACCCTGGAAGAAGTCCTCGAAAATTTGGTCGAACGCGACCGCCTGGATTCTTCCCGCGCGAACGCCCCCCTCAAGAAGGCGGACGACGCTATCGAAATTGACACTACACACATCTCAATCCAACAACAGGTCCAAAAGATTCTCGACTACGTAGGTGTAGTGGCGTAGCCCCGAGTCCTTTGAACCGCAACCAAAAAAACAATATGTCTCAAAATCTCAAATTCGGAACCCAAGAAGATCTCGCCGAAATCCTTGCCGCCCAGGGAGAATGCTCCCCGGACTTCCGCAAGCAGAACGCCGACGTGTATGCCGGCATGGGCTGCCTCGAACAGGGCAAGCTCGTCATGGGCAAGATCAGCCAGGTGAACGACCAGGAAGTCCTCATCGACGTGAACTACAAGAGCGAAGGTGTTATCGACCGCGCTGAGTTCAAGGACTCCGACTCCCTCGAAATCGGTTCCGAAATCGAAGTGTTTGTCGAAAAGCTCGAAGATGAAGACGGCCGTCTCATCCTTTCGAAGCAGAAGGCCGACTTCGTGCGCGTGTGGGATCGCATCCACGCGGCATTCGAAAACAACGAAGTCGTGCGCGGCACGCTCACGAAGCGTATCAAGGGCGGTGTGGTTGTCGACTTGTTCGGCATCGACGCCTTCCTCCCGGGTTCCCAGATCGACCTCCGTCAGATCCCGGACATCAACGCTCTCATCGGCCAGGAATTCGACCTCAAGGTTATCAAGGTCAACAAGGCCCGTCGCAACATCGTCGTGTCTCGCCGCGTCGTTCTCGAAGAAGAACGCAACAAGCAGCGTGGCGACGTTCTCGAAACTCTCGAGAAGGGCCAGGTCCGCAAGGGTATCGTCAAGAACATCACCGACTTCGGTGCCTTCATCGATCTCGGCGGCGTGGACGGTCTCCTCCACATCACCGACATGAGCTACAAGCGCATCAACCACCCGACCGAAATGGTCCAGCTCGGCCAGGAAGTCGAAGTCATGGTGCTCGACTTCAACGACAAGAAGGAACGCATCTCTCTCGGCATGAAGCAGCTCAAGCCGCATCCGTGGAAGGACATCGCCGAACGCTACCCCGAAGGCGCTATCGTCAAGGGCAAGGTCGTTTCCATCACCGATTACGGTGCATTCGTCGAACTGGATTCTGGCGTCGAAGGCCTCATCCACGTTTCCGAAATGTCCTGGACGCAGCATGGCAAGCACCCCTCCAAGATCCTCTCCGTGGGTCAGGAAGTGGAAGCCGTCGTGCTCAAGGTTGAAGAAGATGCAGAACGCATCTCTCTCGGCATGAAGCAGCTCGAAAGCGATCCGTGGGATTCCATCGAGACTGAACTTCCGCCGGGTGCCCGCGTGGTTGGCGAAATCCGCAACATCGCTTCCTTCGGCGCCTTCGTCGAAATCAAGGAAGGTGTGGATGGCCTCATTCACGTGTCCGACATGTCCTGGACCAAGAAGATCACTCACCCGAACGAAATGGTCAAGAAGGGCGACAAGGTCGAATGCGTCGTGCTCGCTGTCGATAAGGAAAAGCGCCGCATTTCTCTGTCCATGAAGCACCTCACCGAAGACCCGTGGGATTCTATCGAAACCACGTTCCCGGTGGATTCCGAAGTGAAGGGCAAGATTGTCCGTATGCTCGACCGCGGCGTCGTGGTTGAACTCAACGACGGTATCGAAGGCTTCATCCCGGTCTCCAAGCTCACTGCTGAATACATCAAGGTTCCGGCCGATGCATTCAAGGTTGGCGACGAAGTCCCGGCTGTCGTGACCGAAATCGACCAGAACAACCGCAAGATCTACCTCTCTGTGGTGGACTACTTCAAGAACCGCGAATCCGCAGAACTCAAGGCTTGGATGGATTCCCACAAGCCGGGTGAATCGGGTACGACGATTGGCGAAGCTGCCGCCCCGAAGAAGAAGGCTACCAAGAAGAAGGCTGAAAAGCCGGCCGAAGACGCCGCTGCTGAAGAAGCCAAGTAAGGTGCCGTTGCAAACCCCATAAGGGGAACAACAATCGCTTGCGACATTAAAAGTCCCGTGGGTAAAACCACGGGATTTTTTTTATTATGAATTTTAATAATAAGTTATTGTTGTTTGTATAAATTATTACATTTGGTAGTATAGAATAAACAAGCAATTCTGCTGTTTACAAAAAAGGAGAACACGATGATCGGGAATAGCAAGCGATGCTGGGGAATTTTCGCAGCAGGAATTGTCACATCCATGGTTTGTCTTACTGCCTGCAATGACACCATTACAGAATCAAAAGGCGTAGAGTCTGTCGCTACTTTCGAGAAGCTCGGTGACTGCACCAAGGACAAAGACGGCGAAATGATGTTCGTTGCGGATTCCGCAATGCTCTATTATTGCTACGAAGAAGAATGGGTGAGAGTGAAGGGCCTTGACGGCGAAAAAGGCGAAAAAGGTGAAAAGGGCGATAAAGGCGACGATGGCGCCAAGGGCGCAAAGGGCGATGATGGCGACAAGGGCGACGATGGAAGCAAAGGCGACGACGGTGCTGATGGCAAGTCGGCCTACGAACTGGCCGTTGCCGCCGGATTCACCGGAACGGAAGAAGAATGGCTCGCTTCGCTGAAGGGTGAAAAGGGCGAAAAGGGCGATGACGGCAGCGGTTGCGCCGTTGCTAAAACCTGGAATGGGGTCAAGTTCGTATGCAGCGGAGACACACTCGAAGTTTCTCTCCAGGATGAACAGGAATATCCTCTTTGCGGCGGCATTCCCTTTAATCCCTCGACTAGCTTCTGCGATGTGCGCGACAGTTCGCTGTATTACTATGTTACCATCGGTAACAAGAAGTGGATGGCCGAAGACCTCAGGTACATCGATAGCGTCCAGACCCCCAGCCTGCAGAACAATTTCTGGTGCAAGGACAGCTGTGAAACGGGTGGCCGCTATTACAAATGGGCGGCAGCCATCGATTCCATTTACACTTACGAGAACAGCGATATCAACTGCCATGATTCGGTCGACTGCAATCTCCCCGAAACGCTGAGAGGCATTTGCCCCAGAGGCTGGCACCTGCCGACAATCGAAGAATGGGAAGGCTTGTTCATCCTTATTGGCGGCCTCGAAAATGCATCGTGGGTTCTCAGGGAAAGAATGGAATGCTACGGACAGTGGTACGACCATGGAGGCATTCCCGGCCTGAACTCGTTTGATTTTACCGCAGATCTTGGCGGTCACATGGAATACATGGATTACTACGGTTACGAGCATGTCCAGAACTACGGTGGCATTGCAGAATACTGGACCGCATCGACTCCGTTCCAGGAGGCCGACAAGGGTTACGGCGTCCAGTTCTCGTGCGAAAGGAAAGACGCCGTCTTCACAAAATACAAGAAGGATATTGCGCTTCCGATTCGTTGCGCTAGAAATTAGCCGCTAGCTTGCAAGAAATATTTCCCTGAAAGGGCCGGCCATGCCGGCCTTTTTCTATCTTGCATTATATGGAACTAGCCGGAAAGAAGATCCTCCTTGGCGTTTCGGGCGGAATCGCCGCCTACAAGAGCTGCGAACTTTTGCGCCTGTTGCAGAAGAAGGGCGCCGAGGTGCGCGTGTGCATGACGGAGGCCGCGACGGAGTTCGTGGCGCCGCTTACGTTCGCAAGCCTCAGCAAGTGCCCCGTCTACCTCAAGAGCGGAGCCGTCGAGGCGCGCCCCTTCCAGCATATCGATTTTCCTCGCTGGGCCGACCTCTATCTGGTTGTTCCCGCTACTGCAAATGTCATCGGCAAGTTCGCCTGCGGTATTGCTGATGACCCGGTGAGCCTCTGCTTCATGAGTTGCACGTGCCCGCGCGTGATTGCGCCCGCGATGAACGTCGCGATGTACAACAGCCCCGCCGTAAAGCGCAACCTCGAAATCCTGCGTGGCTTCGAAGACACGACCGTACTCGAATCTCCGGCTGGTGAACTCGCCTGCGGCGAAGTCGGGCAAGGCCGCCTGATGGAACCGGCAGAAATCGTGAAGTGGCTTGAAGGCGCGGCGTTTTGTCATCCCCGCGAAGGCGATAGGGGCCAAAGCAATCCGCCCGCATTCCCTGTCGCACAGGACGTCCAGCCCACGCAAGACAAAACGCTCCCCGGCCATGGCAAGAAGCTGCTCTTGACGGCCGGTCGCACCGAAGAAGCGATTGATCCGGTCCGCTACATCTCTAACCGCAGCAGCGGAAAGACCGCGGTTGCGCTCGCCTCGGTATTCTATGCGAACGGCTTCGAGGTCGAAGTTGTCGCGGGCCCGATGGAGGCGGCGTTTCCGGGCGGCGTCGCGGTTACCCGCGTGAAAAGCGCCCGGGAGATGCACGACGCCGTGATGGCACGGCTCGCCGAGGCGGACGCCGTCGTGCATTGCGCGGCGGTAGCGGACTACCGCCCCGCCCACGCCGCCGACGAGAAAATCAAGGACAGCCGTAGCCAACTCACCATCGAGCTTGTGCCGAATCCGAACATCTTGCGCGACTGCACCGCGGCCCGCGCTGGAGCCAAGATGTCCCGGCACCAGGTCATCGTCGGCTTCGCGCTCGAGACGGACCACTTCGAAGAACATGCGGCAGAGAAACTCAAAAAGAGCGGTGCCGATGCGCTCCTTCTCAATGCGCCGGTCGCCTCCGACTCCGGCTTCGGTCTCGACCGAGTGCGCTTCGCCCTAGTGGTTCCGGGTGCCGACGTGCCGCCGATGAAGATGGGGGGCAAGGTGGACCTCGCCGAAACAATCTTGAACTTTTGCCTGGAGCGCCTGAATGCCTGAAGAATATGACATGAGCGAATTGCGCAACTACTTGCGCGGTCAAATCGACATGGGCGATTCCGAAGTTTTTTTGGATGAACCCTGGTCTCTGAATGCGAAGAAGCCGCGTGCGGTTCCGCAGCCGCGGCCTGTTGTCACACCGCAAGCGGTCGCATCCCGCAGTGCTGTTGCCCAAGAAGTTCCCCCTGCACCCGTGCGAACGCAGGAACCCCTGTCCGTGGGCCCCGCGATGGCGGCTCCGTCTGCCCGCCCCGTCATGAGGAAGGCTGCGTCGGCTTTCGAAGCGGCGGAATCCCTGGATGCCTTCTACGACTCTATCCAGAACGAAGCCGTCTATGCGAAAGTCGGGGACATTGTCCGCTATGCGGGCCCTGCGAATCCGAAACTTCTTCTGTTGATGCCGAATCCGCTTCCGGACTCGGGTGATTTTTTCTCGTCGGAACCGGGAGCCATGCTCGTGAGGCTCTTTGCGAACCTGAACGTTGCCGAAAACGAAATCGGGGTCACCTACTTCTACAAGGGCCATGCCGCAAGGAACATTCCCGCCCTGCTCGAAACGGCGCTCCGCAAAATGCTTGCGAAGGAACTCTCCTTTATCGCCCCGCAGGTGATGGTCTCCTTCGGCGAACCGCTGTTCCACCAGCTCTTCGGCAAGGGCAAGGTCTTTAACGACCTGGCCGGAACCGACCTTGATTTTTCGGGCGTAAAGACATGTTCGCTTGTGGACGCGGTCGCCATGTCGCAGGACAAGCAGCTAAAATGGCTCACCTGGAAGGTCCATATCCCGAAGTGCACATACTTCAAGGCCTGACGGAGTGCTGGTCGATTTATAAAAATTATATTTCCGATGTATTGCTATGTCTGAATTTGTAAACGAAGGTGGAAGTTTCGAAGGTCGCCAGGTCCCCATGGACGGCGAGGCCGAACGTTATTTGCTGGGTGGAATCCTGCGCGATCCGAATGTCATGACTCCGGTCATCGATGTTGTTTCGGACGATGACTTTTTCTACCTGGAACGCCATCAGCTGATATGGAGGGCGATGCGGCAACTCTATAGCGCCGGAACCCCCATTGACATGCTTACCCTCCCTGCCGAACTCGAGAAAATGGGCAGGTTGCAGCAGTCGGGCGGCCGCGAATATATCTTTGAACTCATGGAGAGCGTCGCTTCCTCGGCGAATGTGGAGTGGAACCTGGAGCATCTGCGCGACAAGTTTGTGCTCCGCAAGCTTATCCGCATGTCGTCCGATACCATCAAGAAGGCCATGGACGTCTCTTCCGCTCCCGACGAGGTGCTCCAATCGGCGGAACGTGCCGTTTTCGCGATTGCCGAGAAACAGGTGAAGAACTCGCTTCGCCCGATTGAAAATTTTGTGACCCCGCTGCTCGACCGCCTGAACAACAGGAAGGACGGCATTACGGGAATCCCCACGGGACTCACCGAACTGGACGAACTTACGAACGGTCTGCAGAATTCCGACCTCATCATTCTCGCGGCCCGTCCGGGTGTCGGCAAGACGTCGTTCGCCCTGACGATTGCGGCGAATGCGGCCATCGACTTCAACAAGCATGTGGCGTTCTTCAGCCTCGAAATGGATGGCGTGCAGCTCGCCCAGCGTTTGCTCTGCTCCCGCGCTCAGGTGGACCAGTCCAAGCTGCGTAACGGAAAGCTCAACCGCGACGAGATGAACAAGCTCATCGCACATGTCGCGCCGATTAACCAGTCTCCGCTGTTCGTGGACGACAATGCGGACCTGGGCATCATGGAACTCATGAGCAAGGCGCGCGACCTCAAGCGCCAGGGCAAGCTCGACCTCCTCTTGATTGACTACCTCCAGCTGATGAAGACGGGTAAGGAAGAGAACCGCGCCGTCGCTATCGGTGCTATTTCGCGCGGCCTCAAGATTCTGGCCAAGGAACTCCACATCCCGGTCATCGCGCTTGCTCAGCTGAGCCGTAAGGTCGAAGAAAAGGGCCGCGAGCGTCCGCAGCTCTCCGACCTCCGCGAATCGGGTTCTATCGAACAGGACGCCGACATGGTCTGGTTCGTGGAACGCCCCTACGTGCGCACCCACAAGGACGACGACAAGTACAAGGCGGAACTCATCGTTGCAAAACACCGTAACGGTTCCGTGAAGGATATCCCCCTCGCGTTCGTTCCCGAATACACGACCTTCTACGATGCGACCGCGGACGACGGCGGTTCGGATGACGGTGGCGATTACCAGTTCGGCGGCGACGACCAGGGCGGCGGCTACAGCTTTGGGGAGTTCTAGCGATGACTGTTTTGCTCAAGCCCATAGCGTGGATTGGACGTGTCATCGTGGATGGCATTTCGAGCATCGGCGAGGTGCTCTGTATACTGCTCTTGACGCTCAAGCAGATGCCGCACGTGTTCAAGAACCCCGACCTCATCGTGAAGCAGATGATATCCATCGGCGTGTCCTCGCTTCCGCTCCTGTTCGTGACGTCCATATTCACGGGCATGGTGGCGACCGTCTGTGCCGAGTTCGAATTCCAGAACCTCGTGGCGGACAAGTTTGTCGGTACGGCTGCCTGCAAGATGGTGCTTATCGAGCTTGGCCCCTTGCTTACGGCTATCGTGCTTTCGGGCCGCGTCGGCAGTGCGGTCGCAGCCGAACTCGGGAGCATGAAGGAGAAGGAAGAACTCGCTGCCTATACTGTGCTCGGTCTCGAACCCTACCGCTATCTTGCACTCCCGCGCTTTGTCGCCTTCATGACGATGATTCCCTGCCTCACCGCGATTTCGAATGCTCTCGCGCTTATCGGTGGCTGGATCGTGTGCGTGCTTGGCCTAGATATTACTACGTACACTTACACTACCGGCATGCAGTACCTGTTCGAATCCATGGACTTGTGGTCGGGCATGATCAAGTCCCTCGTGTTCGGCGTGCTGATTTTCGTGCTCGGCTACTACCACGGGATTAACGCCCAGGCGGGTGCCCGTGGCGTGGGACTTGCGACCATGAACGTCGTGGTTTCGAGCTGCCTCATGATTTTGATTTCTGACTTTATACTTGACGCTATCATGTTCTTCTAGTTCCAGGTGAAATTATGCCAAACGTAAAGATTGACCCGAACGATATCGCCATCCGCCTGAAGGGTCTCAAGAAGTCCTTCGGTCCGCAGACCGTCCTCGAAGATGTGAACCTCGACATCCGCCGTGGAGAGACCATGGTTATCATCGGCAAGTCCGGCGGTGGCAAGTCCGTGATTTTGAAGCACATGATCGGCCTGTTGCAGCCGGATGGTGGCGAAGTGTCCGTCGATGGCGTGACCATCAGTACCCCGAAGTTTTTCGACACGCATACCATCCGCCGCAAGATGGGCATGCTGTTCCAGATGGGCGCGCTGTTCGATTCCATGAACACCGGCGAGAACATCGCGTTCGCCCTCCGCGAACACCATCCGGAACTCTCCGAGAAGCAGATCCAGGACGTGGTGACCGAGAAACTCCAGATGATCAACCTCGTCCCCGAGTTCCGTACCAAGATGCCGAGCGAACTTTCGGGCGGTATGCGCAAGCGTGTGGCCCTTGCCCGCGCGATTGCCCTGAACCCCGAAATCCTCCTTTACGATGAACCGACGACCGGCCTTGACCCCATCACGAGCGACGTGATTAACGACCTCATCCTCGACATGCAGAGCAAGCTCGGCGTGACCTCGGTGGTGGTGACCCACGACATGGTGAGCGCCTTTAAGGTGGCCGACCGCATCGCGATGCTCTTGAACGGGCGCATCATCGAGGTGGGCACGGTGGACGAAATCAAGAACACGAGCAACCCTTACGTGCACCAGTTCATCACCGGGCAACGCAAGATTTCGGTCGAAGAATAGGGCGAGGAGCGTTTTTTTAGCCTAAAATGCCGTTTTTTTTGTGTTTTCCTTCACGAAAAATTGTTTTTTGTGTCCGTTTTTGCAAAGATTTATGTAAATTTCTCTAGAAGAGGTTTTTATATGAACAAGAAACTTTTGATAGGTCTTTCCTCTATCGGCATGGCTGCCGGTTTTTGGGCCTGCGGTAGCGGTTCGATTGAACCCATGGCCGACGATACGGATGTCTTCGTCGAGGCCATGCTGAACAATTTGGATTTTAGCACCCAGATTAACGATGCCATGAGCAAGTGCAACGAGGATATCGTTTGCATGAACGAGATGGCCAAGGCTGCCCATGGCGTTGTCGAACTTTCGTCGGAATCTACGCTTCCGGAATCGTCCGCAGATGGACAGCCGGTCGTTAGCTCCAGCTCTGAATCGTTCTTCAAGTTCTCCTCGATTGGCGATGTTGGTCGCCTGTCCAGTTCTTCCGATGCGGGAACCGTAGTGAGCAGCTCCAGCGAACAGGTCATAATAACGGGTATGGGTCGCTGCTACCCGCTATCCGAAACGATTGAATCGAACGGCCAGGCTCAGTGGAAGGTGGAGTGGAACTCCAACTATGGCATAAGGGATGTTGCGGCTGCAACGTATAGCTGGATTTTTGGCATGGATGCGACGCCCGACAACAATACAGCGGCGAGCCCGAAGGTCTCTTACTCGAAGTCCGGTCCGAAGTCCGCTTCTGTTGATGTCGTTATCGGCGGCCAGAAGGGGCACATCGACTGCGACAAGACTGTGAACGTGAACGGAGCCCCGATTACGGGATGTGTATGCTCTACGGCCGCCACTTCGGTTGACTTTACTGCGACTCCCGATGTAGTCTGGACGGTGGACGGGTGCAAGTCGCAGGGACAAACGACGTTCTTCTATTCATGGGAGGGTGGCGCTGCCGGTGCAGAAGCCAGCTTTACCAAGACATTCACGGCTGCGCAGGCTGGATATGCCCCGAAGCTCAAGGTTAGCCATGCGGATAACTCGATACAGGAATTTCAGTGTCCGGCAGTGAAAACGACCGATGGCCCGGAATACACGTTTAAAGTTAGTCAGGATAAGCTTGATATTCCGGCAGGAACACATTCGGTGACTACGAGAGGAGATGCCTCTGTCACTCAGTGCTATTTTAGTTGCAATGCGCAGGGTGATATATCTGTAAAATTAAGCACTGGAGAATCGATGACAGGAAGTTACTATGCGGGAGGCCCTGTTTCAGCGGATGCTTGTAAGGGTACATTTGAGTTGACTTTAAGTGCTGCTGCAACCTGCACAATACAGTGGAATTAAAAGAGATATCAAACGTTAATGCGAATATTAAAGAAGCTCCCCGTCGGGAGCTTCTTTTATAAGTAGAAAGGTGGGATCCTGTTACAGGAACCAGTATCCGATGCCGGCTTTGAATGTCATCTGCTTGCCGCCGTCCATGGAATCTATCAGGTCGTTCTTTAGGGGGTCGATGTCGGGGTAGACGTCGGTAAGCCCGAGGACGAGCCCTGCGTCAATGGAGAGGCGTTCCATCACGAAGCCGCCGACTCCAAAGGCGATGCCGAACCCGAATGCGGCCTGGTCGACCTCTTCCTTGTACTTGAAGTCGGTTTTGCCGAGGCCGCCGCCCAGGGATATGTCGTTTTGTTCGAGCGAGACTTCGCTGCTCAGGTTCAGCGAAAGCTGCACGCCGGCGGCGACATAGAAGCGTTCCTTGACGAGGGCTCGCATCATGAGGGGGATTTCGAGGTCCATCTGCTTGAACTTGTGGTCACAACCTTCCTCGTCCATGGAAAGTTGCGCATAGTGGAAGTTGATTTCTGGCGTGAATTGCAGGATGCTTGCCATGGGAATCCTGCCGCGGAGGCCTATATCGAACCCGATTCCGGAAGGAGCCTCGGCATCGTCTCCCAGGTACCAGTCCTGCGGAAGCCCGATGAGGTAGCTGTAGTTGAAGTCGGCATGCGCGCCGATGCCGGGTTTGCCGTTGATGCCGCCCTGGGCGTTGGGGGTGGCGCCGTCCTGTGCAAGCGCGATGGACGATGCGATTGCGCCTGCGGCGATGATTCTGGAAATCTTCATATTTCCTCCTTGTATGGGTGAAATATAGGAAATTTGCCTGTGGATTTATTGTCCATGAAACATGCTTTTGAATGTGAGCGGAATCACCGTATTGAAAGTAGTTTTGTATCAGGTGAAACTCTAACGGAGTGTTTGGTATGAAACATACTTTATGGACAAGCGTGTCCTTCGGTGTTGCAATGGCTCTCTCTGCCGTTGCGGCGAATGCATTCACCCTTACGGGTACGGTGAACGACGAAAGCGGCAAGGCCGTTCAGGATGCTGACGTTTCTCTCCTGAAAAACAAGCTCGATACGAAGACCGATGCGGACGGGAAATTCTCGTTCAACCATGAGATTTCGGCCTTGGCTTCGTCCGGTTCGGCCGGGTATCTTTCTGTAAGCGGCGGCATCCTCTCGTTCTCGCAGAGTTCGAACGCTCCGGTGCAGGTGCAGATTTTCGACATGGTTGGCAACCGCCTGCTAAACGAGACGCTGTACGGTACGGGCACGGTAGATATGAAGGCTTCCGTGAAGGCCCAGGGCACGTATTTCGCCCGCGTCCGCGTGGGGAGCGCCCAGCAGAATTTCAAGTTTACTGCGGACGGTAGCTTCAACGCCTCGTTTGGCGACCGCTCGCCTGCGAAGGCCCTGCTCAAGCTGGACAACTCCGATATGTTGCGCATCGTCAAGGACGGTTTCGACACGCTGAGCGTGAGACTCTCCAATCTCGATACAAACGTCACGCTCACGCTCAAGAAGAAGGCCGCTCAGCCGCAGTACGCCTACGGTTGGGGCCTCAAGAACGATCCGGTGCCTACGCGTGGTTGCGGCAAGACCTGGAACCGCGTGAAGTCCGGCAGCTACGAATTCCAGTGGAGCAAGGGCAAGCGTACCATCCGCATCGATATTCCCGACAATTACGACAACAAGAAACCGTACAAGCTCATCTTCGGCATGCACTGCATGGGCGGCTGGGCCGGCGGTGTGCAGCAGGAAGGCTACTATGGCCTCAAGCCGCTCGATACCCAGAAGACGGCAATCTTTGTCGCTCCCGAAGGCAACGGAAACCAGGCCCCGTGGGGCCAGGATGACTACCTCCTGTTCGATGAACTCCTGGCCGATTTGCAGAGCAACCTCTGCATCGACTCTAGCCGAGTGTTCTCTACTGGCTTCAGCTACGGCTCCATGTTCTCTAACGGTCTTTCCTGGAACCATCAGGATGTGCTCCGCGCAGTTGCCGTGTACGAGACTGCCGAACGAAACATTTGGCTTCCGCAGCGCCAGAACAAGGGCATTGGCTGGATGGGCGTGCTCGGCCTCGATGATAACCTCTGCACTCCCGAAATGGGCCGTGCTGCCCGCGATATCATCTTGACGCTCAACTCCGAGAATGGCAAGGCGAAGAATGAACAGGCCCAGGAAGCCCAGCGCAATGCGGCCCACAAGTGTTACGATTATACGACCGTTGAAGAACGCTTCCCTGTCCGCTGGTGCACGCAGTCCGGCGGCCACATCTGGGACCACAAGGATCCGGGCCAGCAGAAGTCCTGGGTTCCCGAGACCACCTGGGATTTCTTCAGCAAGTTCTAAAAAATATCCACACATCCAAAACACCTTCCTGGCTTTGCGGCCGGGAAGGTTTTTTCTAAATTTGGGCGCATGGAATTCAAGCGTTTTGAGGCCCTGATCGAGATGTTTCCGCAGGTGCAAATCTTTAGCACCGAGGGCGAGGACCTTGACCGGGTCATTACCCACTTTTTGAACCAGCGGAAGAATGTCTCCACGATGTCGGAAGCGATGCAGCGGAAAATCCAGCACGCGCTCGCTCCGTTTTTTCAGCAGCGATTCATCAGCCTGCACGACGAGGAAGCCCCGCTGGTGCGTCACCTGTTGCTGAAGAAAAAGTTCTTCTTGCAGACGGACCGCTACATCGACGACATGGCCTGGCCGGAGACGGACCCGGACAAGCTGGGCGAGGCCTTGAAGATTGCAGACCTATCCGAGGAAATTCTCGACCGCAAACTGCTTAGCCTCTCGAACGGCGAACTGCGCCGCGTGCTGCTTGCCCGCATGTGGATGGAAAACCCGGAATGGGTCTACTTTAATGATTTGTTTGGCGGGCTTGACCCGGAATACCGCAGGCACCTTGCCGCAAGCGTGGTGGAACTCTGCAAGCGCCCGGATCTGAAAGTCGCCGTGCGCCTTGCCCGCGAAGACGAGCTGCTCCCGGAAATCCCTGCGTTCGTTTATGCGGGAAAGACCTTTACGCAATATGAAGGCAAGCTGCCTTCCGAAGTCGCGAAGCCGAAGTTCTCGAAGGCCGAACTGAAGGACTACGAGATTGTTGAGCTTAGACGAAAGACGATAGACGAAAGACGAAAGAGTGAGAATGCCGCTTTTCCTGATGACGCGGTGGGCGAAATCCTCTTTGACCTGAAGAATGTCAATGTGCAGTTCGGCGACACGACGGTGCTCAAGAACCTGAACTGGACGGTGCGCAAGGGCGAACATTGGGCGGTGATGGGCGAGAACGGTGCCGGCAAGAGCACGCTCCTCGGGATGCTCACCGCAGATCACCCGCAAATCTACAAGAACGATATTACTTTGTTAGGAGAACGACCGGGCCGTGGACTGAACATCTGGGACCACAAGGCGAAACTCGGATTCTTCTCGCCGGAGCTCGCGCTCCAGTACCGCGAGGACCTGAACTTGCAGGAAGTCCTGTGCACGGGCTTTACCGCGAACCTCTGCAAGGCGGAGAATACCACCTGGGAAGAACGCGCGAAGGCGAAGGAGTGGCTTACGTACCTGGGCTTCGACGACGTGGAGGCGCGCTACCGCAACCTCTCTCCCATCGACAAGCGCGTAATCCTCATGGCACGTGCGGCAATCCGCCCGCCCGAGGTTCTGCTGCTCGACGAACCCACGCAGGGGCTCAAGGGCGAGTACCGCGAAAAGATTTTTAACTTGTTGCAACTGCTTTCGAAGGAGACGACCATCATATTGGTGAGCCACTACGAAGAGGAATGGCCCCCCTGCATGACGCACCTCCTCCGCATGCCCAAATTCTCGGGGTGATTATGCAATTGAGCGAACAGACTATCTTGAAGGCCTTGCAGGCAGTCCAGGATCCGGACTTGCACAAGAATATCGTGGAACTGGGCTTTGTCCAGAACCTGAAAATCGAAGGCGGTCACGTGAGCTTCGACCTTCGGCTCACGACGCCCGCATGCCCCATCCGCGACAGGTTCAAGGACCAGTGCATCGCCATCGTAAAAAGCCTTGGTGCAAGCGAGGTAAATGTGACGTTTACCGCGCAGGGCCGCGCGGGCGAAGGCAATACGGCAGCACAGGCCCCGAAGGTGTCCTACATCAATGAAGTCGCACACGTGGTCGCGGTAGCGAGCGGAAAGGGCGGCGTCGGCAAGTCTACGGTGACGGCGAACCTAGCGATGGCATTGAGCCTCTCGGGTGCCCGCGTGGGTATCCTCGACGCCGATATCTACGGCCCCTCCATGGGCCTCATGTTCGGCATCGACCGCGCTCCCGAGGTTTTTGACGACAACACGATTGCGCCTGTCGAGGCGAAGGGCGGCATCAGTATCGTCAGCATGTGTATGTTCGCCGATAGCGACAAGGCGACCATCTGGCGCGGCCCGATGGTCTCGCAGATGATCCAGCATTTTATCCACCACGTGCGGTGGGGCAAGCTCGACTACCTGCTGGTGGACTTTCCTCCCGGAACGGGAGACATCCAGCTCACCCTCACGCAGAACTGCCCGATGGCGGGAGCGGTCGTTGTGACCACGCCGCAGGAGGTGGCGCTCGCAGACTGCCGCAAGGGGCTCGCCATGTTCGACAGCGTGGGCGTTCCTGTGGTGGGCGTCGTCGAGAACATGAGCTACTTTATCTGCGACCAGTGCGGCAAGCACCACAACATCTTCCGCGAAGGCGGTGGCGAACGCATCGCGAAAAGCTGGGGCGTGCCGCTCATCGCGAAGGTGCCGCTTGAACCTGCAGTGGCGGGTTGTGGCGACGAGGGAACTCCGGCCGTGCTCCGGTACCCGAACTCCGAATCGGCGAAGGCTTTTATGCAGGCGGCCGATGCGACTGTCCGGGCGCTCTCGGTTTTTGAATCCGAAGGCGACGGCGTTCTCAAGACTTTCAATTTCGAATTCGCGGAACTTCCGGAGGAGGACGTATGATTCAGCCCAAGAAGATTTTCAGGACAAAGGACGGCAGGCTCGGGTTCGAGTGGAACGATAGTTCACGTGGAGCATGTTCCATACGCGAACTTCGCCTCGCATGCCCCTGTGCGCTCTGTGTCGACGAGCATACCGGCGAAAAACTGCTTGACGAATCCACCGTTTCTGCCGATATAAAATTGGTAAAGGTCCAATCCATCGGTCGCTATGCGGCGGGACTGACCTTTAGCGATGGTCACAACTCGGGAATTTACCCTTACGACAAGTTAAAAGAATTGACGAAAAACGCGTAAAAAACCATATTTGTTTGACCGAAAGGTTATGGAAGATGGATAGATAGGTGTAAAGGTTATGAGTGATTTTAACGAAGCGCTTTATTTTCGCGATTTGAATCGTTATCCGACGCTCTCCCCGCAGGAGGAGATGGCGCTCTTGACGATTATCAGGTCGGACGAGAGTGAAGAAATCCGCAAGTCCGCACTGCAGCGGTTGATTCGCGGTAACCTCCGCTTCGTGGTCAGCGTCGCCCGCAAGTACCAGGGCCGCGGCCTCGCCCTCCTCGACCTCATCAACGAGGGCAACCTCGGACTATTCAAGGCGGCAAAGCGCTTCGACATGGATAAGGACGTGAAGTTCATCTCCTATGCCGTGTGGTGGATCCGCCAGTCCATCCAGAAGGCCTTGTTTGAACAGGTGGGCGCCGTCCGTATTCCGCCCAACAAGCTTGCTCTTGTGAACCGCTTCAAGCGCGCGCTGATGCTCAATGGCGGCGACTACGACAAGACGATTTCCATGGAAGAATTCGCCCCGTTCGAAAAGGACATCGTCGAGGTGATGGAAAAGATTGTCGATATTTCCCTGGATGCGCCTATCGGTGACGATGTCGGCGGAAGCGGAGCCGATTCCGTGAGCACGCTCATGGATGTGCTTGGTTCCGACGGCAACCAGGACGACGACATGGAGAAGGAAGAACGCAAGAAGCTCATCCAGGAAACGCTTGCTTCGCTCCCGCGCCGTGAAGAGGAAATCCTCCGCATGTTCTATGGACTTGACACCGTGGAAGACACGACGCTCAAGGATATCGGCGAAGACCTGCGCCTTTCCCGTGAACGCGTCCGTCAAATCAAGAACAAGACCTTGCGCCGCCTGCAGCGTAGCAAGGAACATAAAGAAAAACTTGTCGATTTCCTGGAGCTTTAATGTCTCGATCATCGTCGGCGGCTCGTAAGGCCGCATATTGGTTTCTGGCTGTATGCTGCGGAGCCCTCCTTGCTTTTGGCGGCTTCAGGCTCTATGAAGAATTCGGCCCTTCCAAGATTTCGGTCGATGGAGTCCCGTTCGGGGTCCCTGCGGGAACTACGGTAGTCCGTGGCGACACTCCCGACATGAACAAGCAGCTCGAACAGCTTCCCCTGCAGACCCAGACCGAAGTCCGTCGCGCTTTTGAACTTTCCCGTTCCGGTTCCAGCCGTCCCGCCTACGAGATTCTCGATGCGGTGGTCCTCCTGTTCCCGAGCCTGATGCCTGCTGTGTGGGGCGAAGTTAATACTTTGTTCGAAATGGATTCCCTCACGGAACAGGAAAGGGAACGCCTGAACCTGCTGGTGGCGCGCCTCCAGACGGCCTATCCCAATTCCGGCGTCGAGGCTTACCTCGAAAGCCGCAAGGCGTTCGCTGCAGGAAACTCCTCGCTTGCCATGCAGCTGGTCCGCGCTGCGGCAGAAAAGGCGCCTGCCCTTTACGAGGCGAGGCTCTGGTACGGGATGCTCCTGATGAACGAGGGACGCTATGCGCAGGCGGTCGCCGAGACGCGCACGGCCATCAGCCTTTCGGCGGGGAACTCCCCGCGCGCTTACGAGACTCTCGCTAAACTCTATCACGACCAGGGCATGCTCGACAGCTGTTCTGCCGTTGTGGAATATGCCCTTTCGCAGTATCCCGTAGATGCGGAACTGATGCTGCTCCAGGGATACCTCGCGGAATACCGCGGGCATTTCGATGCCGCCGACAAGATCTATCAGCGCATCCTCGCGTTCCGCCCCGAATTCAAGAAGGCTGCCGCCGCATCTGCCACGCTCGGTGAAAAGTCTCCTCCGGGACCGGGCTCCGCGGTGAACCTCACGCCCAGGGACCGTGCGCAGATGGCCATCGATATCCTGGAACCGCTGGTGGACCGCTATCCCGAAAACCTGCCGCTGCGCGAAGCTCTCGGCCTTGCCTTTCTCAAGGGCCGCGAATTTGAACGTGCCCGCATCCAGTTCCAGGAAATCATGGGGCGCGATGCGGAATATCCCGATATCCAGTTGCGCCTCCAGGAAGCGAACGTGACGAAGCCTGCGCCGGTCTCGGGTTCCGACGGCCTGGCCGCGAACTTGAACCGTGCACTCGACAGCATCAAGGGCTCGACGGCGCCGACAAAGGAACATGACTTCACGACGATGCTTGGGCACTACCTTGTCCGCTACGGAGCGACTCCGGGTGAATTTTTCAAGAAGTACGCCATCAGCAATTTTCGCCCCATCAAGACGAACGTGTGGCAGGAGACTTTCTACGAGGCGCCCTACCGTCATACCTATACGGTGGTGTTCGATTCGCTCAACCATTTCCGCAAGGTCCATGTGACGGTTTTTGATTCCTCTTCTTCTTCGAACCATATCGGGCTTGCCCCCGAAATCTACACGCGGCTCCTGAAGCAGAACTCTCGTATATCGGGAATCGGCAGCAGCACGGGCGAGACGGTCTGCAGCGACAGCGTCGTTATCGATGCCGCCGTGTGGGAGACGCAGGATAACTTCGAAATCCTTGCCCGGTTCGTGGGGGTGCAGGCTGAAGTGCGCATGGTCCGTTTCGACAAGTCCGCGCTTCCGCCGGGGCTCAAGCTCTGCGACTATATTCCCTACCTGAAGGAATTCTAGAACTTTGCCGAAAATTGGCCACGTTGCCGGATAACGGCGGTGGCTAATTTTGTATTTTTACACATATGTTGCGCATCCGCTATATCGTGCTCGTTTTTGCCGCCTTTCTGTTCGAGGGCTGCACGTGTTGCGCATACCTGAACCACATGTTTAACGCGGAACGCCTGTACGACGAGGCGACCGAGATGCGGACGGCGCGTCTGGATAGCGTGCCCGATGCGGAAGCGTCTTCGCCGTCTAGCGAAGAACGCCAGAAATACGACAAGGTCATCGAGAAGGGCTCCCGCGTCCTCGAACGTTTTCCCAAGAACAAGAAGCGCACTGCCGAAGCCGTGTTCCTTATCGGGGAATCCTTCCGTCACAAGGGCGAATGGGGCAAGGCGATAATCAAGTACGACGAGTTTGAACGCTATTTCGCCGACCACGATTCCATGCGCACGGTGGAATACCAGCGTGCCTACTGCCTTTACAAGAACCAGGAATACAACATCAGCCGGTTTGCCCTGGAACCTGTCATTGCAAGCAAGGACCATCCTTACTATTTCCAGGGGCTGAACCTGCTTTCGCTTCTGGATGAGAAATCGGAACATCCGGACCAGGCCATTGCCGCCTTGGAAGCGGTGCTGGCCGATACGGCGGGGACGCCCTTCATGCGGGCGAAGGCGCACTTCCGGTTGGCGGGGCTCTACTACAAAAAGGAAAACTGGGACAAGGCGCGGGAACATTACAAGGCTCCCGAAATCGAACAGCTGACCGTGCGCGAAAGACAGACGGCGGGCGAACAGGCTGCGGAATGCCTCATCAACAAGAAGGAATACCTGAAGGGCGCCGACGAATACAAGGAACTCTACAAGAATCCGGAATATGAGGCGAAGAAGGGGGATTACCTGGTGCGTATCGGTGAGGCTACCTTGCTCGGCGACCGCTATCCCGACGCTTTTGTCATCTTCCAGAAGGTGAACACGGAATACCCGAAGTCGACGAATGCGGCCCGCAGCTACTTTAACCTCGGCGACTACGAGCAGACCAAGAAGCTCAATTACGAACAGGCGATGGTCTACTACGACAGCAGCTTTATCTCGAGGACGATTTCGGAATGGGGCAAGATGAGCCGCGAACGCCGCGATGCCCTGCGCAAGCTTGTCACGCTCAGGAACCAGAGCGATGACATGAAGCAGAAGGATTCGATTCCCAACATGGATCATTTCTTCGGCGTGGAGTTCGCGATTGCGGAACTGTTCCTGTTCAAGCTTTCCGAAGTGGACAGCGCGATTGCTAGGCTTACGGAAATTATCGAGACGACGGATGACTCGGTGAAGGTGTTGCGGGCGACTTACGCGCGGGCCTTTATCTACGACGAGTTCAAGGGTGACGAGGACAAGGCGGAAGAACTCTACAAGGAAGTTATCGAGAAGTTCCCGGGTACCGAGTACGCAAAGCAGGCGCAGGCGAACCTGGGCATGAAGGTGACCATCAAGACCCGCGACGACGAGGCCCGCGAAATCTACATGCGTGCAGAAAGCCTCTGGACGGTGGCGACGGAAATTCCTCTCGACCAGATGGAACTCGTGGATACGGCGTATGCGAATGCCTTTGCCGTATTCGACAGCCTCTACAACGAATATCCGGACACGGAATCGGGAATCCAGGCCCTCTACATGAAGGCCATCTACTATCGCATGAATCCGGAGCGCCTGGATAGTGCGGTGGCAATCTACAAGACACTTCGCGACAAGCACGGCCGCACCCCGTGGGGCCAGGAAGCGGCGAAGGTCCTGAATACGAGACTCAAGACGTCGGATTCCGACCTCGAACGCTTGCGCAAGCGTGTGAAGGAAAGTGTCGAGCACATAGAGCAGCTTTCGGCGCAGTATTACCAGAACCTTAGCAAGAAGCCCGAAGAAAAGCAGGCCGAGGTCAAGACCAAGGAAGACGAGGTGCTCGAGAATACGTACAACAGCATGTACGATTTCGAGTAGGGGAGGCCTGTGCGCGCGTTCCTGGCTTCGTTGGCGTGTGTCGCGGTCCTTATTTCGGGATGTGCGGCGGGCAATGCGAAAATCGCATCGCGCAAGGGCTACGTGCGTTTCCCCGAAAAGCATTACGCGTCTGGCGAAAAAGCCGAAATCGGTCTGAAGATTCGGGGGGAGGCGAGCTATTACGGCCCCGGATTCCATGGCAAGCAGACGGCGAGCGGAGAAATCTTCGACCAGGAAGACTATACCTGTGCGCACAAGAGCCTGCCCTTCGGTACAAAACTGAAGGTGGTGCGCGTCGACAACGGCAGCAACGTCGTGGTGCGCGTGAACGACCGGGGCCCGTACGTCGACGGCCGCATCCTCGACTTGAGTGTTGCCGCCGGGAAAAAGATAGGCCTTGACAAGGTCGGCCACGCCGAGGTGGTTGCGACCGTCGTGGAGTGACATTCCCGCCTCCGAAAACAAAAATCAGAAAAAAAATGAAGAATGTCATTATTTGACATTGCGGGATTCTATATTTTACTGCACAGAGAAGCACTTATGCGTTTGTGTGCTCCTCTTCGAAAAAAAAGAGGTAAAATATGGTTAAAAGAGTCAGTCCCTGGGATTCCGGTTTCTCGATGTTCAAGCGCCGCATTGGCGAACAGCTGCAACTGAACGGTTTTTCGGACGGCCTTGTCGATGATTCCGAACTGCTTTCGTTCTACCGCATGGGCGAAAGCGAAACCTACGTGCTTTCTGCACTCGGTTGCGCGGTTGGAATGTAGGGCCTTATTTAGCCTTGTAGCTGACGAAACGGATGTTCCCGCAGAAGTCCTTGTGGCTTCCGGTAAATTCGAGCCAGGGGTAGTTGTCGGCTTCCGCCTCGAGCATGGGGGCCTGTTCCGAACCGATTTCGAGGAAAATCGGGGCGCCCGCATTCAGCTTGCCTTCGGTCTGCTGGAGCATCTTGCGCACGAGCGTGAGGCCGTCGGGTCCGCCGTAGAGGGCGAGTTCCGGGTCGAACTTGTCTACTTCGGGCTGGAGTTTCCCCTTCTCGCTGTCGGGAATGTAGGGGAGGTTCGCGATGAGGCAGCTGATTTTAGGCAAGGTCGCTGAGCTTGCCGAAGCGCCGACAATCTTCGCCACGATGTCGCCCGTTACGGCGTCAAGCAGGTCGCCCTGCGCGAAGGTGAGGCTTGCGCCTTCGGTGCTTTCTCCGAGCCCGTTCGCTTCTGCATTTTCGCGGGCGAGTGCGAGCGCGTCTTCGGAAATGTCTGTCGCGAGGACCTTCGCACCCGGGATTTCCTTTGCACAGGAGATGGCGATGGCGCCCGTGCCCGTTCCCACTTCGACGACGAAGGGAGCAGAAACACCCTCGAGCGATTTCTTCGCCATGTCGACGAGTTCCTCGGTTTCCGGACGCGGGACCAGCGCACGCGTGTCGCACTTGATGATGTGCCCGCGGAAGCTCGTGTCGCCTATGATGTGCTGCAGCGGTTCGCGGTTCGCGCGGCGCGCTACCAGCGGGCGGAGCGTGTCGAGTTCGGCTGCGGTCAGGGGCTTCTCGAAGTTCAGGTACAGGTCCATGCGGTTTTTCATGCCGAGACCATGGCTGATGATGTATTCCGCATCCAGCCGCGCGTCGGGCACGCCCTTCTTTTCGAAGAAGACCTTCGTGCGATTGAGGATTTCAAGTACGGTCATTTGCGGCATTTTCTTGTTATGCCCGCGAAGGCGGACATCTCCTTTAAGCGGTGAACTTCCCGAGTTTCTCCTGCGCGTTGGCCATCTGGAGCCCGTTGATGATTTCATCCAGGTCGCCGGTGATGACCTTGTCCAGGTTGTACAGGGTAAGGCCGATGCGGTGGTCGGTCACGCGGTTCTGCGGGAAGTTGTAGGTGCGGATTTTCGCGCTGCGGTCGCCGGTGCCCACGAGGGCCTTGCGGCTGGCGGCTTCTTCTTGTTCCTTCTTTGCAATCACGGCGTCCAAAATTTTGGAACGCAGCATTTCCATGGCATGCAGGCGGTTCTGCAACTGGCTACGTTCGGTCTGGCAGCTCACCACCACGCCTGTCGGAATGTGGGTGAGTCGCACGGCGGAGTCCGTCTTGTTGATGTACTGGCCGCCTGCGCCCGAAGAACGGTAGGTGTCCATGTGGATGTCCGCTTCCCGGATTTCCACGTCCACTTCTTCGGCTTCGGGGAGGATTGCGACTGTTGCCGCCGAGGTGTGGACGCGGCCCTGGGCTTCGGTTTCGGGCACGCGCTGCACGCGGTGCACGCCGCTTTCGAACTTGAGCGTGCCGTAGACGCTGTCGCCTTCAATGAACACGCGGATTTCCTTGTAGCCGCCCACGGTGCCTTCGCTCGCATCCTGGATGGTCATCTTCCAGCCCATGCGGCTGCAGTAGCCCTGGTACATGCGGAACAGGTCGCCCGCGAAGAGCGCCGATTCGTCGCCGCCGGTACCGCCGCGGATTTCGAGCGTCGCGTTGCGGTAGTCCCACGGGTCCTTCGGCACCATCAGTATCTGCAGCTCGTCGGTCACGCCCGGCAACTTCTTCTCGATGTCCGAAATTTCGGATTTTGCCATCGCGACCATCTCGGGATCCGGGTCTCCGAGAGCCGCCTTGTATTCGGCGAGGTCGTTTACCAGTTGCAGGTATTCCTTCGCCTTTTGTACGGCCTTCTCGATACCCTTGTACTGCTTGTGAATCTTGTTGTAGCGGGCCTGGTCGGCGAGAACGTCCGGGTTCCCGAGTTCCGATTCCAGTTCCTCGTACTTTTCAATCAGTTTTTGAGCCTTGTCTTTCATCGTGCCCAAATCTAAAAAAATTTATATACTTTAGTATAGACCTATCTTGAAATGGTCGCTCGGAATCCTGCTATGCTTTTATAGACAACATCCCGACTATGAATTTGTAGAGGGTCGTTTCCGGTTCGATGAGCGGCATGGAAATCCTGAAAGGAGAAACAGTGTCGAACCCTTAATCCGGACGTCCAATGCCATTTTGGATAAAATAGATAATTTGGGACTTTCGAAAGAATTTGGCGCAACTCAGGGCCTCTTGCAGAATCAGGTGTCGAAAATGCTGGGCAGCTATGGAATGTGCAATGGCGAGGATGCGTTTCGGACGTGCAATTACCGTGTGAATTGGCCTTGTCAAGACCGTAAGGATAGGACGTCAGGAGTGGATGGACCATAACGTGCTCTTCGGGGAAGGACTTACGGGAAAATATGGAGTAGCACTTGTAGGGAACGAGGATTTGTCCAATATCACCAGCGTGGCCATGGATCGGCTTTCGTATGCAGTCCCTAGCGGCGAAGCGAATTCCTGGTTCGTAATGATGGACCTGAATTTGCGGGCGCTGATCTATCAGGATTTTATCGAAAAACCTGACATCAAGGAAAATCATCGCGGGGTTTGCCCTGTAGGTTTTCATGTCCCGACCCGTGCGGAATGGGAGGAACTGATTTCTTATGTTGCCATGGATATGGTGAAATTCCGCAGCTATAGCCTGTTCCGCGATTATGCAAAAGCCTACGAAGCGGATGACACGAAAGCGATGTCTCGGATCAATGACGAACTGGATGCGTCTTACAGCAGGTGGCGAAAGGGCCGGAAGGACGTCTTTGACTGTAGGGATGGAGAAAGGTGCCGCTTCAATGTATGGGATATGCAGTGTGTCATCGAGGAGGAAATCGTGAAACACCTCTGCAAGAAGGGCGCATGGCCGCTTGATGAAAACGGAAATGACCAGTGCCTGGATTCGTATGGATTCTCCATGCTCCCCAATAGCTTGACAGGAGGGGACATGTCTTATTGGACGGCGGACGCCAATATTTCGAAATGCAGGGATATCTTTGAAAAAGGCCGCCACCAGTGCGTGTACGATATCGAGGGCTTGGGCTTTACAGTAAAATACGGTGCCTCTGTAAAGAAAACCTGGCAGGGCTTTGAATTCTCGCGTATTGAACCGAGACTCGGATTTGCAAATCTCCGTTGCCTAAAAAACAGGGAAAATACCTATATTTCCAGGTAGGCGCTTTTGCGTTGAAGGTGGGTTAGAATGTTTTTTGGGAGCAAGAGGCTCGTTCCCTTATTCCTGTTATTGTGGCTTGTCGCATGTGGCGATGACGAGAGTTCCGGTGGAAACACAGGAACTCCGGTAGCTGACGAGAAGACGATTTCGGGCGTGGTACAGAAGGGCCCCTATGCGAAGGGCGCGTCCGTCTCCGTGCATGAACTTGATGCTGGCATGCTGTTGCTTACGGGGAACCATTACGAAGGAAAGGTGCAAAACGATTCGGGAGCCTATTCGGTCACCTTCGACGAGTTTGACTCTCCGTATGCCATACTTGAGGCCAGTGGCCTTTTCAGGAATGAACTGACGGGCGCAAAGACCAAATCGTCTGTGACGTTGTATGCGGTGACGGATTTGTCCGAGCGTGATTCGGTGAATGTGAACTTGCTGACCCATCTGGAATACGCACGCGTGCTTTACCTTGTCACCGTGAAACACATGTCGTTCTCCGAAGCGAAAGCGCAGGCCGAACGCGAGGTGATGGCCGCATTTGGTATCAAGGGAGACTTTGGACTGGCGGAGGATCTGAATGCCTTTGGGAACGGGGATGGGAGCGCGGCCCTGCTTGCCATGAGTGTGCTTGTGCTTGGATGCTTGAATACGGAATCCGGCCCCTTCAGCTTGGGGAATCCCAAAGGGGGCGCTGGTGAGGAATCGAAACTTTCGGAACGCCTTTCGAATATGGTTTTTGATATCGAGAAAGATGGCGAATGGAACGACAAGTCGACCATCGTGAAAATAGCCGACTGGGCGGCAAACCAGAGCATGGAAGGCGGTCTCGACTCAATCCGTGAAACGGTCGCTTCGTGGAAGATGTCCAAGAAGGTCCCGGCATTTGAAAAGTATGTGGACAATTTTTGGCGGATGGCTTATGGGTTCGATGTGTGCGATGGAAAACGCGAGAACGAGGCGCGACGCAATATGAACCCGAAAAGCGCAATGGAAGGTGTTTATTTTGTATGCCAAAACGGGAAGTGGGTGTCGGAAGAATACTTGGAGGATGATTCTGACACGACGGATGTCAAGGATACGACAGAAAATAGAGACACGGTAAGCTTCGATTACGGCAAACTGGTGGATGCCCGTGACGGACAGGCTTACCGTACCATCGAAATCGGAATTCAGAACTGGATGGCCGATGACTTGAACTACGGGGGAAGCTCCGAATATTATTGGGACGACGCCAAGGAAGTTTGCCCTGCGGGTTGGCACTTGCCGAGCAAGGAAGAATGGGATTACTTGTTCAGGAGTATAGGTAGCACGTCACAATCTGAACTGGATAAACGCGGTTTTGCGGCAAGGCCTGCCGGACTGCTGGGCGTGAGTTATTGGACGAGTTCGTATGACAAGGATTCCCAGGGCAGATACCCGTATGACATCTTTTTTTCAAGTACGGGAACAGGAATGTCGAAGTTGCATGATTCGACTTCACGATTCCCGGTCCGTTGCGTGCAGGATTACGAAACGCTTTCTGCGTGCGATGAGGAAAATTTGCACAGGGTCGCGAGATATAACAACATGGTCTACTATGTCTGCGAAGAAGACGGCTGGCATATGATGAACTATGACGAATATAACGAGTTCAAGTGGACGGGTGCGGTGGAAGGCAAAACGCTGTGGGATGGCTCTGATCCGCGTATGTGCTATGTTTACGATAATGGTGCTTGGTATGAACGCGATAGTTCCAACTGCAAGTTAGGACTTGGTGGCTGTACTGCGGCGCGACAGGGGGAATTGTCGAGGTCGTCTAAATCCGTATGGTACACTTGCGATAATGGCACTTGGGTGGGGACAATGGATTCCACTGTGGACCAGATAATGTTGGGCACCGATTACGACGAGGGCACTGTCGTGAAATGTCCGTCAAATGGCCGCTACTGTGTGTTTCAGGATGGCCATTGGCGCGAGGGAACCAAGATGGATAGCGTCCTCTATGCTTTGGGAGGCACCCCGTGCATGGTAGAGGGTGATACGTCCAAGGTGAAGTATGCAGGTGAATACTATGTGTGTCGCTACGTGTCGTGGCGTGCGGTTCACATGCAATGGGAGACGGCTCCGCTGATATACAGCGATACCTACGAAGACCGGGATGAGTGTAGCGCGACAGGGCTATATGGCGACGGATCTTTCCATAACAAGCATGATAATGCGACTGGACGCGTCTACGTATGCGAAAATGGTGGATTCCGGTTGCCTACGGAGAGGGAAATGAGCCTGAATTTGGGCTGTACAAGTTATATCTACGGCAAGAAAATTACGGTAAACAATACGCATTTCGTGTGTGGCGAAGAGGGCTGGAAAATAGATTCGACCGCGTGGGAATATGGCTCGTTCACGGATGCGCGCGACGGCAGGGTGTACAAGACAATCGACATCTGGGGCCAGACATGGATGGCTGAAAACCTGGACTACAGGGATTCTGTCTCAAAGCCCGAACTGGAAGGGAATCGCTGGTGCTATGACAATGAGGCAGAACAGTGCGACACCTACGGCTCGTTCTATTCTTGTGAATTGTCCAGCCAGGTATGCCCTGCGGGTTGGCATTTGCCGTCGATATCGGATTGGTTTGAGTTGTACAATTTTATAGTGCTTATGGGTGGTGACCCGCAGAATGGTTTGCGGGCGAAGGAAGGCTGGTCCGATAATACGGGGCATAGCAGGAACGGAACTGATGTGCTTGGTTTTACGGCACTCCCTGGCGGAATCATGTATGAAGTAGGTTCGTATGGAGATGCTACGCGACAAGCGTGGTTCTGGTATGCGCAGGACTGCTCGCTGAACGAGTATGAAGCTTTCTATTTGTCCAGCGAGGAAGTAAACTTTGTTTCGAGCTCTGTTTCGAACGGCAAGATAACGGAAGCGTATAGCATCCGCTGTATAAAGGATTAATGCGCCTCTAGCCAGTTCTCGCCGAAGCCCACACTCGCGACGAGGGGGACCTTCAGTTCCATGGCGCCTTCCATTTCGGATTTCACCATCTGGGCCATCGCTTCTACCTGGTCGCGGGGGCATTCGAATACAAGTTCGTCGTGCACCTGCAGCATCATGCGGAGCGGGAGGTTCTCGGCGTTGATTCGCTTCTGGATGCGGATCATCGCAATCTTGATGAGATCGGCGGCGGAGCCTTGGACGGGAGTATTCACGGCCATGCGCTCGGCCATTTGCGATTCCATGCGGTCGCTAGAATCGATGCCCGCAATGTAGCGGCGGCGGCCCGAAAGCGTTTCCACATAGCCGTCGCGGTGGGCGGCCGCCTTGGTATCTTCAATAAACTGCTGTACACCCTGGTACATCCCGAAGTAACCGTCGATGAAGTCCCTTGCCTGCGACATCGGGATTTTTAGGTCACGGGCGAGGCGGAAGGCCGTCATCCCGTAGAGCACGCCGAAATTCACGACTTTTGCATCGCGCCTCATGTCGCTCGTGACGGCGTCGAGATCCACCCCGTAAATTGCTGCTGCTGTGCGGGCGTGAATGTCGATGCCTTCCTTGTAACTTTCGATGAGCGCGGCATCGCCACTCAGGTGCGCAAGCATTCTGAGTTCAATCTGCGAGTAGTCCACCGCAAGGATGACGTTATCCTTACTCTGCGGGATAAATGCTGCGCGAATTTTTTTGCCGAGGTCACTACGCACGGGAATGTTCTGCAGGTTCGGATCGCGGCTCGAAAGGCGGCCCGTCGCGGTACCCCACTGGATAAAGCTCGTGTGGATGCGGCGCGTATCTGGATTGATGAGCGTCGGGAGCACCGAGATGTAGGTGCTCTGCATCTTCTTGAGTTCGCGGTACTCGATGACGGCAAAGACAATCGGGTGCGGCGCCTTGTAGCTGAGTTCTTCGAGAACCACGGCGTCGGTGCTGCGCTTCTTGATTTCAGGGAGGCCGAGCGTATCGAAAAGCACGTCGCCCAGCTGCTTTGGCGAACCGATGTTGAATTCGACGCCTGCCATGTCGCAGATTTCCTTCTCCAGATTCTCGATGCGGCGGCCCAGTTCCTGCTCCAGCGTCTTGAGAGCCGGGACATCGATGGCGACACCCACGGATTCCATCTGGTACAAAACCTTCAGGAGGGGCATCTCCTGCGCGAAGAAATACTTCACGTAGTCGAGCTTTTCGAGTTCCTGCTTGAGCGGTTTCCAAAGGCGGAGCGTGTAGACTGCATCTTCGGCGCCGTATTCGGTGGCTTCCTTGATGGGCGCGCGGTTGAACGTAATCTGGTTTTTGCCGCGACCAATCAAGTTCTCAATCGGGATCATCTCGTGCTGTAGACGCTGCATCACCTGATTGTCGAGCCCGAGGCCCGATTGCCCCGGCGAAAGCATCCAGGCGGCAATGAGCGTGTCGATGATGTTTGCGTTGTCGATGACGGCTTGCGGAATCTTGAACGCGCGTGCGAGAACGTGCAGGTCGAATTTCGCGTTATGGAATACGAACGCGCGCGGCGTCTCGAAACCTGCGGCGGGTGTGTGGTCTGCGAAAAATTCCTTGAACCACTCCTTCGCCTTGTTGAAGTCGAAGTTGCCGCCCTTGCCCGCGGGGAGCGGGAACCCGATTTCGTCGGTGTGCGCGAGCGGGACATAGTAACCCTTCGCCGGGTCTGCCGAAAGGCAGAGGCCCACGATGTTGCATTGCATCGGATCGAGCCCGTCCGTTTCGGTATCGATGCCCACGGTACTTGCAGCCGCAAATTCAGCCTTCATCTGCTCAAAAACTTCATCGGTATCGACGCAGATGTATGTGGGCAAGTCTTCTACGGGGAAACTTGCGGCAACGGGTTCGCCGTCGCTTACAAAACCCGCCTTGCTCGGGACCTTCTCGAGCAGGCGCAACAAACTATTGATTTCGTGGTCCTTGAACATCTGTGCCAAGGTGTCCACGTGCAGGCCGTTGTATTCGAGGGCGTCGAGGTTCCCGCTAAAGGCGCGCTTGGTCTGGAGCGTCACCAGTTCGCGGCTGAGGAAAGCCTTTTCGCGGTTGTTCGCCAAATTGTCGTGCAAACCCTTCTTGGTAATCTTGTCGAGATTCGCGTACAGGTTGTCCATGTCGCCATAATCGTTCAGCAACTGGATGGCCGTCTTCGGGCCCACCTTCGGCACGCCGGGAACATTGTCGCTCGCATCACCCATGAGCGCGAGGTAGTCGCGTATCTTTTCCGGCGGGAGCCCGTACTTTTCCATCACCTGCTCGGGGCCAAAATCTATTCCATCGGCGCCCTTCGTCAGGTGGAAAAGGTGAATCTTGTCTGTCACGATCTGCGACATGTCTTTGTCTTTACTGAGAATCACGACACTGTCGAATCCCGCCTCGACCGCAGCCACCGCGGTACTTGCCATCACGTCGTCCGCCTCGTAGCCCGGTTCCGAAAGCAGCGGAATTCCGCTAGCCTCGAGACTTTCGCCCAGCAGCGGCATCTGCGCCGCCATCTCTTCGGGCATGGGCCCGCGATTCGCCTTGTAGTCGGGGTAAAGTTCGTGCCTGAAGGTTTTCGTATGTGCCACGTCGCGAGCGATCGCAAAGTGCGTGGGCTTGTGCTTTGCCAAAATGCGGAGTACCGCACCCCAGTAGCCGTGCATCATCGACACGTCTTCGCCCTGGCTGTTCTTGAGCGGGTTTTGCGAGTAGGCGTAGAACATGCGGAACGCGAGCGCGTACGAATCGAGCAAAAGTAGAGTTTTTTCAGGCATGTTTTGAATGTAGAAAATTTGTATATTGGATTTATGTAAAAAAGGAGTTGAATATGCAATCAAGAGTTAAAGAGGCTCTCATTCTGGCGCTTGCCATTTTGTGCCTGGGTGCATTTTTCTATCGCGCGCAAATCGATGTCAAGGAACGCGACCGCGTGGTGTTCGTGCGTGGCCTTGCCGAACGCGAAGTACCGGCTGATTTCGTGATTTGGCCGATTGTTTACAAAGAAGTGGGCAACGACCTTGCGGAACTTTCTGCAACGCTACAGTCCAAGACGCAGATACTTGAAAAGTTCCTGCTCGAAAACGGCGTTAAAAAAGAAAACATTACTTACTCGACCCCGGCCATTGTCGATGCCGATGGCGAATTGTATAGCGGCGGTAAACATAATTACCGCTATGTGGCAACCGTGGTTGCGACTGTTGCGACAAACGATGTGGCCCTTGTCCGCAAGACCATGGAAAAGCAGGGCGAACTCCTGAAACATGGAATTGCCTTTAGCGGTAGCGATTACCAGTACCGCACCATTTATAGCTTTAACGGCCTCAACGAAATCAAGCCTGCCATGATTGACGAAGCGACTAAGAACGCGCGCACCGCTGCCGAAAAATTTGCCAAGGATTCCGACAGCAAACTTGGCAAAATCAAGACGGCTACGCAGGGAGTGTTCTCCATTGAAAACCGCGACGAAAATACGCCGTACATCAAGAAAGTCCGCGTCGTGACGAACGTGCAGTATTTCTTGGAAGATTAGGAAAAGATGACACCCGGCACCCTCTATCAAGCAAAATAGCGAAAAAAAGTGAGGGCAAAATTGGCGGTCGGTGTTTTTTTCTAAATTTCAAAAAAATAGGAGTCGGTATGAAGAACTTTAGCGAAAATATCAAGTACATCGGTGTCGACGATCGCGACATCGATTTGTTCGAAGGCCAGTACGTGGTGCCCGAGGGCATGGCGTACAATTCGTACGTGATTGTGGACGAAAAGATTGCCGTGACCGACACGGTCGATGCGCACAAGGTGAGCGAGTGGCTTGCCAATTTGGAAACCGCTCTCGCTGGCCGCAAGCCGGACTACCTGGTAATTCACCACCTGGAACCGGACCATGCTGGCGGCATTGCTGATTTTGTCGCGAAGTACCCGGAAGCGACGCTTGTGGCATCCGCGAAGGCGTTTGCTCTGTTGCCGCAGTTCATGGCTCTCCCTGAATCGGTCAAGAAGCAGACCGTGAAGGAAGGCGATACGCTTGCGCTCGGTAGCCATACGCTCCAGTTTATCGGTGCCCCGATGGTGCACTGGCCCGAAGTCCTGTTCAGCTACGAACAGAGCGAAAAGGTCTTGTTTGCGGCCGATGCGTTCGGTAAGTTCGGCGTGTACGATGCCGACCCGGATGACTGGGCCTGCGAAGCCCGCCGCTACTACTTCAACATCGTGGGCAAGTACGGCAACCAGGTGCAGGCGGTGCTCAAGAAGGCGGCTGCACTCGACATCAAGACAATCTGCCCGCTGCATGGCCCGGTGCTCACCGAAAATTTGGGCTACTACATCGACAAGTACAACACCTGGAGCAGCTACGCTCCCGAAGGCAAGGGCGTGCTCGTGGCTTATGCCTCGATTTACGGCGGAACCAAGAAGGCCGCGGAATTGCTCGGTGAAAAACTCAAGGCCGCCGGTGTCGAGAAGGTGGTGGTTTCTGACCTTGCCCGCAGCGACATGGCCGAAGTCATCGAAGACGCCTTCCGCTACGATCGCATGGTGGTGGCAGCTCCTACTTATGACGCGGGACTTTTCCCGGTGATGGAAGATTTCCTCAATCACCTGAAGGCGAAGAACTATTCTAACCGCAAGGTGGGTGTTGTCGAAAACGGCACCTGGGCCCCGATGGCCGCGAAGAAGATGACCGAAATCCTCGCCACGCTCAAGAACGTGACGCTTGCCGAAACGGTGGTGACGGTGAAGTCGACGCTCAGCACCGAATCCGAAGCAGCGATGGACAAACTCGTTCAAGAACTTGTGTAGGCGCATGTTTTCTCGGATGCCCGACCTGTTGTAATTGTAAAATAAATTTTTGAGAACATTTTAAGAATGGCGAATTTCTTTGAATTTCGCCATTTTTGTTTGTTTTGTGTCTAATTACGGGCAAAAGAGCGGCAAAATGATAAAATTTCCTATTGACTTTTTCCTTTTTTGAATATAAATTTTGAGAAAGATTTTGAGAACAATGCGGGCGGGTTGCCTGCATCTCAAAAAAGGATGGATGTTATGGGTTGTAATTCGTTGAAAATGTCGCTCTCGGCGCTGCTTGTGTGCGGGGCGACGGTTGTCGGTACGGCGACTTCCGCGTTCGCGGTCACCTCGCCGGACTTCCCGATGGCGGGATTTGCCACGCAGAATGGCGGCACCACGGGCGGCAAGGGATATTCCGAGGTCACGGTGGACAATGTGAGTGACCTTAAGAGCTACGCCAAGGCGGGCAACAAGATTATTTACGTGAAGCCGGGGACGTACATGGGCCCCGTCGAGGTCGGCAGCAACGTGACGATTTACGGTTACCAGGGCGCCATCATCGCGCAGCCCAGCTCGGGTAGCGCCATGAAGCTGAGCGGCTCGAAGAACGTCATCATCCGCAACCTGAAATTCAAGGGCGCCGGCGCGCATGACGATGATGACGAGGATTGCCTGCAGGTAAATCACGAATCCAAGAATGTGTGGATTGATCACGTGGATGTTTACGATGGTCACGACGGCAACCTGGACATTACCAATGCCTCGGACTACGTGACGATTTCGTGGACCAAGTTCAGCTATACCTCGGCATCGACCGGCCACCAGTTCAGCAACCTGATTGGCAACAGCAAGACAAAGACGAGCGACCGCGGGCATCTGAACGTGACGATTCACCATACGTGGTGGGCTGACGGCGTGGTCGAACGCATGCCTCGTGTGCGTTTTGGCAAGGTGCATGTGGCGAACAACCTCTTCGACAGTAAGAATGCGAGCTATTGCGTGCGTGCGGCCATTGAGGCGGATATCCGCATCGAAAGGAACGTATTCATCGGCGTGCAGAAGGCGCTTGACCTCTACACGAGCGACGGAGCCATCACGGCGGCGCAGATGATCGAAAATTACGAAGAGAACGTGAAGAAACCGCAGGCCGGTACGGGCACAGCGTTCAAGCCGAGTTATTCCATGAGCCTCACCGACGTAAGCACGCAGGCGAAGGCGTATGCCCTGCGCGATTCTATTAAGTTGTATGCAGGTGCTACTCTCCCGGATCCGGGCAGCAGTCCTGTGGTGACTCCGGCAAGCTCCAGCAGCGCAAAGTCGAGCACCAGCGTGGCATCGAGTTCTTCCGTGAAGTCGAGCAGCAGTGTTGCAAAGTCCAGTTCATCGCAGGGTTCTGTTGCGGGTGAGGCTAGCCTCACCAAGCATGGCTCGGGCAGTGCAAACCAGGAGGTTGCCCAGGGTGCTGCGGTTACGGAATTCTACTACACGATTGCGGGCGCGACGGGTGCCGCAGTGACGGGGCTTCCGGATGGCGTGTCGGGTACGCTCAAGGGTTCTGACTTCTACATTTCGGGAACGGTCTCTGCGACGGCTGCGCCGGGTGCATACAAGTTTACCGTAACGACAACGGGCGCTACGACGAATGCCTCGAAGAGCGGGACGATTACGGTCGTGGCTGGGAATGGCGAAGCTCCGGCGTCGAGTTCCTCTGCAAAGTCCAGCAGCAGTAATGTCGTCGAGCCTCCCGAGGAGTCGAGCAGTTCGAGCGCTGTCGAGGTGCAGGACGAATCCTCCAGCAGCGAGAAGTCTGATGCGATTGTGGCTGTGATGGCGAACCGCATGAACCTTGCTGTGTCGGGCCGTGAAGTCGCTATTTATGGCTTGGGTACGGCTGCGGGCTCCGTGCAGGTAGCCGTGTTCGACATGCAGGGCCGCCTGCTGTTCCGCCGGAATGTCACAGGCCAGAACAACGCCTTTGCGTTGCCGGGGGCGGGCTCGTACCTCGTGCGTGTCGGCACCGAGAACCACGTGGTGAAAATTCGCTAAAATTGTTCTCCTCCAAAACACCGGCGCCCGCGTAACAGCGGGCGCTTTTTTACATTGTGTATAAAATGGGAGGACCACTATGAGATGGAGAATTTTTGCCCTGGTTGCATTCCTGTGTCTGGCTGCTTGCGGTGACGATGATAGCGATTTTGCGACGCGCCCGGACGGGAAGGAATCTTCGTCGAGCGTCACGCCGAAATCGAGCGATGACGAGACAAGTGTGTCCAGCAGCAGTTCTGTCGCTTTGGCGACTTCGTGTAAAACCGATAGTACGGATACCTGTGAATATGGCGAGTTGGTGGATGAGCGCGATGGCCAAACTTACAAGACGGTAAAGATTGGTGAGCAAGTCTGGATGGCGGCGAATTTGAACTACGCTTACACGGGTGTTCCCTATAACTATGCCGGCGGTAATACCTCCGATTCTACTAGCTGGTGCTATGGCAATGACCCGGTCAACTGTTCCAAGTATGGGCGCCTTTACACATGGGCGGCGGCGATGGACAGCGTGGGAACGTGGAGTGCAAATAGCAAGGGATGCGGTCAAGAAAAGAACTGTTCGCCGATTTATCCGGTACGTGGTGTTTGTCCCAAGGGCTGGCATTTGCCGGATACAACGGAATGGAAAACGCTGATTTTTGCAGTTGGCGGCTTTGCTGGCATGAAGCTCAAGTCCACAACCAACTGGCATAGTGGTGGCGGTACGGACGCCTACTTGTTCTCAGCGTTGCCTGCTGGCGAAAGGGGGGACGATGGGTATTACTACGGCGAGAACTACAGAGCAAACTTTTGGTGTTCTACAGAGTTCGATTACTATTATGCGTGCGGCATGCTCATGCGCTACGACATCAACGTCGTGAACTTGTACGGCATCTACAAGGGCGGCGGGTATTCAGTCCGTTGCGTCAAGGACTAGCTGTTGATTAGTTAAACGCCTGCGGTAGCGCGCCGATGACATCGCTCGGGAGCATGCTGAATGCTCCCATTTTTGTGCGGGCTATGCGGCCCGCTTTTTGATGCAGTAATGCTCCGAGGACGGCAGCTTCGCAGGTGGACAAGCCCTGTGCGAGCAGAGCCGTGATGATGCCGGTAAGCACGTCGCCCGAGCCGCCCTTGGCGAGGCCCGAGTTGTGTGCGGGCACGATGAACACGCGACCGTCGGGAGCGGCGACGAAGGTCGGCGCGCCCTTCAGGAGAATGACCTTCTTCGTGTTGCGGGCGATGTCACGAAGTAGTTTGGGTATGTCGATATCGTTTGTCGGGAGGGCGCCGAAAAGTCTTTCGAATTCCCGGCGGTGCGGCGTGAGGATTGCCGCAGTCTCGATGCTGTGAAGGTAAGATGCCGCGCCCGAAGTGGGGCTTGCGGATGTCTTGTTGTGTGTGGCGATGGCGTTCAGCGCGTCGGCGTCGATGACTAGCGGACAATTGAGCTGCGGGAGTATTTCGATGACGGCGTCGCGAGTGCATTCGGCGCTTCCGATTCCGGGGCCGATAGCGAGCGCCTGGTTGTGTGCTGCCTTCTCGAGAATCTGCGGAATGTGTGCGGGGGAGAGCGCTGTGGCTCGATCGTCCGTGGAATCCGCATCTTGACCTGCGATATCTTGCAGGTTTACGAATACGGGTTCCGAAAGTTTTGCCTGCAGTACGGACATCACGGCTTCGGGGCTCGCGAGGGTCACGAGGCCGGCGCCGCTCCGGAGTGCTGCTTGCGTGCAGAGCGCGGCGGCTCCCGGCATATCGCCGGAACCTGCGACAATCATGGCGCAGCCCTGGGTGCGCTTGTCGCCCCAGTCGTCGCGCGCGGGCAACATTTGCGGAATGAGCGCCTCGGTGGCGAGGAACGTGTTCTCGCTGAACTGCTCGACGATGCCTGCGGGGTAGCCGAGCGGGGCGATGGAGGCTTCCCCGAAAGCGGGCCCGCCTTCGCGCGTGTATGCATCCAGCCGCGGGAACCCGAACAGGAGGGTTTCGCATGCGCGGGTACAGGGTTCCCGGCGCACGTGTTCCTGTGAGTCGTAACCGGTGGGTGCGTCGGCCGCGACAACCGGGATGTTTGATGCGGCAATGTCGCGGACCGCGGCTGCGTACAGTTCCCGCAGTTCGCCGTACGCGCCGTTCCCGAGCATGCAATCTACAATCAGGTCAAAATCCGCGAACCGCGGCGTGCGCGGTGCAGTTCCTGCCTGCGACAAACTTTCCGCTGCCGGCGAATACGGAATTAAACGGCCGCCTGCCTGCACAAAATCATCCAGAGCCATCTTGGCTTCGTTCTGGAATTTGTCCGCGGCGGCAAGCGAATACGTGGTGCAGGGGATTCCCGCTTCGATAAGCAACTTCGCGAGTACGAGCCCGTCACCTCCGTTGTTACCCCCGCCGACAAATACCGCCACCGATCGCGGCGCAGTTCTAATCTGCGTCTCGGGCGCATTACCAGACCCGCGATAAATATCCCCGCAATAAACGTCCCCGCGATAAGCATCTAAAACCTCGACCGCCTTCTTGAACAGCGCGGTTCCCGCCAGTTTCATCAGTTCATAACCGGCCTCAATCGCCGCGCGCGTCTCACCTTCAATTGGAGCGTCTGTCTGGCGAACGTCCTTGGCGAGCGCTTCCTTGGCCGCCTTGTCAAGTGCACGCATCCCCTCGGTCGAGAGGGCGGGCATGAGTTCCGTAAAACTGAACTGGTCGAGGAGTTTCATACTTTGAATATAAATTTATACAGCGGCCTTTGACAAGACCTCGATGGCGTATTCGCTGTACTTGACGCCGCCTTTTGCTGCATTGCGCTTGAGCCCTTCAATGACCCAAGTCGGCAAACGGAAAGATGCCATCTTCGTTGCTTCGCGGGCCTTGCGGGCCTTGATTTCCTTTACGGTTTCTTCCCAGGGGCCGTTGCTGACGATCGTTGTGCCATCTTCCAAACCCTTGCGGAATTCCTCTGCAAAATCGTGCTCGTTAAAATAGCGGAGTTCTTCTTCCGTCATGTCGGGCTTTTCCATTACCTTGAATGCCATAGATTTTCCTCGTCTTTGTGTGCACGCCTTGCCGTGACGACTGTGTACAGGTCTTTTTCTAGTACGACTGACCATATTTTACCATCTACCTCTCCGATTGCTATGTATCGGTCTGGAAAAGAATTTGAACGCCTAAACAAACATCTGCCATGGACGAGTTTTGCAGCCATTTCGGGAGTGAATGTTCTCTCATCGAATTTTTCAAATGCGTGTTTTATGATTTTCATAATTAATATACAAATTGTATTACAAATTGTCAATACGCTAAATAACTTTAAAATTATGCCAAAATACAATTATAAGTGCTTGCTTCTAAGAAAAAGTTTTATTGGCTCCCTCGTATTTGATGTCGCTTTTGTACTGCTCACGATCAAATATAAATAACAGAATGTCAAAACATGACATTTGTAAAAAATGCAGTTGCCCAATATTTGCGTGATTGCGCTAGAACAAATCCAGCGAACTGTCCAGGTAGATTTCTTCGCGCACTTTTAACTGGTGCTCGGGCTTGGTCATGTAGTAAAGCAGAAATTCCAAGATGAGCGCGCTGCCGAGGCTGCGGCCCTCGATTTTGAAGTGTCTGAATCCCGCGGGCGCGTACACGTTCCGGATGTCGTCAATTCCGATGAATCCCGGGTTCTTCATCGCGTCGGAGAATCGGTAGCCCCTCTGGGCGGTGGGCGAAACGCAAACGTGGTCTTCGCAGTTTTCGCCGAGGCTCTTGCGGCTTACGTTCTCGTAGCAGGCCTTGCGGTCGTGACAGCCGAACCAGCAGCATTCATTGCACAGGAACTCGACCTTCTGCTTTTGCGCGTCCGTAAGCGCGTTCAGCTTGCCGAATTGCTTGTTCAGGCGGAAATCCGGCACCACGTAACGGAATTCATCGCGGTTCAGTTCGGCGACAAACTCCTCGAAATCCGTAATCACCTTCGTGGTCGAAGAGACGAAATAAAAACCGGGGAACTTCGCCCTGATATAATCAAGCAGAAGGTCCGAGTGGATGATGATGCCGGCATCTGTGCTCTCGAACATCCTGCACAACTCGTTACACTGTGCATCGGCGAGGTGCTCTTCGCGAATCAGGGAATTGCTGAAGGTGAGCCGTGCCGAAATCCCGTATTCCTTCACGAGTGCCATAACCTTTTCCGGTTCGGCATCCCCGAAACCGACGCGCCCGCCGCCCCAGAGGCAGTCGCTAGGCGCTCCGTAGATGGAGCCGATATCGCACCAGTCGTAGAAGTATTCCCGGTGGTCGCGCCATAGCGGCAAAAAGGCCTTGTATAGGTCGTAGAACTCGAACAATCCGGGAAGGTGGTAAAAGACTTTTTCCAAGGACAATCCGCTGGGGCGCCATTGTTAGTCGTTGCAGAACGGTGCGTGCGCACCATGTGCGCAGGCGTTTTCGTGCCCACCTCCGCCATGGGATCCGCCAAGTAGTTCCGGTTGCGACTTAAGTTTGACGACCTTGATATAGGGTTTTTTGTATTCTTTTCATACGAGCAATGATAATTTTTTTGGGTGATATTGCAAGTGTTGCGTGTCACATTATGTTGCTTTGTAATGATGACAACATGTGTTTTTGTATTCACTTCACAAAAAAATACCATTCGATAATACCGGTGGTGTTTTGCGTTAGTCGGATGATGGAATGCGTGGCAAGTAGTTGCTATCTTTTACTGCATGAGCGAAAGTCTTGTACAGTGCGTCCGCACGGACGGATTCGAAATGGAATATGCGCGGTTCGGCAACGGTCCGCGTGCAATGGTTGTCATTCCCGGGCTTGCCATCAAGAGTGTAATGAAATCCGCTGCGTCCTTGCAGGTGCCCTACAAGATGTTTGTCGAGGATTTTACGCTGTATTTTTTTGACCGACGCAAGGATGTTGAGGCGGGTTATTCGCTCGAAGACATGGCCCGCGACCAGGTGCTTGCCATGCAGGCGCTCGGACTCAAGGATGTCGCCCTCTACGGCGTGTCGCAGGGTGGCATGGTGGCCCAGCATATTGCTGCGACGCATCCGGAACTCGTGTGGAAACTTGTTCTCGGTTGTTCGACTTCCAAACCCGAACCGCAGCAGCTCGAAGTAATCGGAAACTGGGCTCGCCTTGCCCGCGCGCATGACCGCGAAGGACTGGTGGATGCCTTCATCCGCGACTGCTTCTCGGTGAAGTTTGCCGAACGCTACAGTCGTGCGCTCCGTGCCATGTACAAGGATGTTTCTGATGCCGAAATGGACCGTTTTGCCATATTCGCCCGTGAATGCGACAACGTCGATACCGGCGATATGCTTGCAGATGTCAGGTGTCCGGTGCTGGTCCTTGCCGCAAGTGAGGACCGCGTAGTCCTTCCGGTTGCTTCCGACAAGATTGTAGACAAGCTAAAGTCTGCAAAAGTTCCTTGCGAGTACGAGGTCTTCGAGGGATACGGTCATGCTGCCTTCGACGAAATCAAGGAATACAAGGATAGGATTCTCGAATTCCTGAAACGCTGAATTTTCCGTTGCCGCCTACCGCGAAACCCTGATGTAGTCCACGAGCATCTCGTTCGGGAACTGCGCGTCGTCAACTTCGAAACCGGGCCAGTTGCCCGCGACGGCTACGTTCAATATGAAGAATTGCGGCTTGTGGAATGCCTCCAGGCCGTCCTTCGCGTCTTCGATGGCGATTTCTTGGTACTTGAAGTCGTCTACGTACATCGCGATGAGTTTTTCGTTCCAGACCATTTTGTAGTTGTGGAACTGCGTGATGTCGAGTTCCTTGCTCGTGCCGTAGTAATCCTTGGTGTTGTTGCCGTAGTCGGCGTGGTTCCCGTTGTATTGCCAGTGGTTGGTGCCGTATACGACGTTCTCGTCGTTTATCGCCTCGATGATGTCGATTTCGCCACAGGCGGGCCAGGAGACTGCGTCGATGTTTTCGCCTAGCATCCAAAATGCGGGCCAGATTCCCTTGCCTACGGGTAGCGCGATGCGGGCCTCTACCGTGCCGTATGTGAAGCTGAATTTGCCTTTGGTAATCATGCGGGCCGAGGTGTATTTTGCGCCTTCGTAATCTTCCTTGTTTGCGCGGATGTGGAGGATGCCGTCTTGCACGAAGGCGTTCTCGCTGCGGTCGGTGTAGTATTGCCACTCGTTGTTGCCCCAGCCGCTTGCGCCTGTCTCGAATGTCCATTTTGCAGTATCGATGGTGTCGAACTCGTCGTGCCACAGGTACACTTCGGCAGGTTCGGCAGGCTCACCAACCTTATCAGTGGCCTTGTCGCTGGAGGATGTCTCGGCGGAGACGGAAACATCTATTGAAGAGGATGATAAGTTCGCTGAGCTGAGCCGAAGCGAACTCGAAGAATTCGTGGCAATCTTGTCGCTGCTGCTCGCGGGCGGTTCTTCTGCGGGGCCGGAACTGCTCGAATCGGAGGAGCATGCGAAAAAGACGGCACTTGCTGCCGAGACGATTACAAGGGGCGCTGCGAACTTTTTGAGCATTCTTTAAATATAGCCTAAATTCCTGCGCTAGGGCCCCGAATACTCCAAGTTGGAATAATTGGCGCGGAGAATGCTCCCGGCGAAAACGCGTTTTTGAAGTAGATTTCTTGAAAAAAGGGATGTTTATATGAAAACCATTATCAAATATGGCTTAATTGCCACGTGTGCCCTGACGGCAAATGCGTTTGCCCAGGATTTCTGTTCAACTGCAAAACATACCGGCCAATCCGTGCAAGTGACTACGAACAAGGTTGGTACCATTGGCAATGTCGGGTACGAACTCTGGAACGAGGGCGGCAATGGTGGTTCCGCGACATTCTACGAAGACGGCTCCTTCAACTGCAAGATGACTGGCGCCAAGGACTATCTGTGCCGTACGGGTCTTGCTTTCAATAGCGATAAGACTCATCGAGAAATTGGCCACATGAAGGCGGATTTCAAACTGGTCAAGAGCGGTCTTTCTGAAATTGACTATTCCTATATCGGTATTTATGGCTGGACTCGCGAGCCCCTGGTGGAATGGTACATTGTGGATAACACCGGTAGCCAGTATATGCCGGGCGACTGGGTAGCACAGGGTTCTTCTGCAAAGAAGCATGGTACATTTGAAATCGATGGTGCCCAGTATACGGTTTACGAAGGAGACCGCACCTCTTATTCCATCGATGGCGACAACAAGTACTTCAAGCAGTATTTCAGCGTTCGTAAAACACCGCGCGATTGCGGTACCATCGACATTACGGCTCACTTCAAGAAGTGGGAAGAACTCGGCTTGAAGATGGGCAAGATGCACGAGGCCAAGATTCTTGGCGAAGCCGGAAGCACCAAAGGGCCGAATGCCAGGGGCGAGTATGACTTCCCCTATGCGAAGGTCTATATCGAAAGTGATGCGCCGTCGAGTTCTTCTGTTGCTCCTGAGGTCAGCAGCTCGGAGACCACGGCTATCGCGGGAATCCGTTCTATGGCAACCGGCAGCAATACGTCGCTCGTGTTTGACGCTCAGGGCAGATTCGTCAGTTCCTTCGAGACGGAAAACGATGCGTCCTTGATTTCGGCGATCAAGGACAAGTTCCATTCCGGTATTTACCTGGTGAAGCAGGGCGGAATCGTCCGTAGCATCACGGTGAAGTAATCCGGTCAGTCTTGCGGGGCTTCGGGCGGGACTCTTGCAATCACGCCCACGGTCGCGCGGGTCGCCTTTACGAGGTCGGCGGGAGCCACTTTCAACTGCAAACCGCGTTCGCCTGCGCTCACGTAAATATACGGGAACTGCATTGCGGTTTCGTGAATGAATATCGGGAAGTTCTTCTTGAGTCCGAGCGGGCTGCAACCGCCGCGGATGTAGCCGGTGAGCGGGGTCAAGTCCTTGAGCGGGACGGTATCGATTTTCTTGTTGCCGCTGACCTTGGCGGCGCCCTTCAAGTCCACTTCGAGATTCCCGGGTACGACGCACACGAGGTAACCAATCTTGTCGCCGTGAACGAGGATGGTTTTGAAAACTTGGTTGATGTCTTCGCCGAGACTGTCGGCCACGTGCTGTGCGCCGAGGTCATTCTCGTCGACCTTGTAGGGGATGAGTTCGTAACTGATTTTCTGGCGGTCCAGAATGCGCGCCGCGTTTGTCTTCTTGATGTCCATGTGGTAAAATATAAATCTTTGCGGTATGGCGTGCAATAGGCCTAAATTGCTATATTGCGCGGTATGGATACGCTCGTCTACACGGCAGATATTTCGGCGCTGGAAAGTCCCGCAGTTTTTGAAAGGCTGCTCGGGAAAGTTCCCGAATACCGTCGTGAAAAAGCGATGCGTTTCAAGTTCCCGAGCGGGCGCGCCCAATCGCTTGGCGTGGGACTGCTGTTGCGTCTTGCCTGTCGCGATGCGGGCGTTGCCGGAGCCGACGATAATGTTGTTCTCGGCGAGAACGGAAAACCCGCCTTTCGCGATGCGCCGGAGGTGCATTTTAATTTGTCGCATTCCAAGACGCGCGTGATGTGCGTTATTTCGCCCTACGAGGCGGGTTGCGACGTGGAGCGCGTACGTCCGGGGCGTTCCCGCCTTGCGGAACGCTTCTTCAAGGAATCCGAGAACGCGTGGATACGTTCTTTCCCGGAAGGCGATGCGCAGGATATTGCTTTTTGCAGGCTCTGGACGCTGAAGGAATGCTACATGAAGGTGACCGGGCGCGGGATGGCGCTCTCGCCGGACAAGTTTACGCTTTCTGTGACGCCCGATGGCATTATGCTCGATCACGAAGGCCCGCGACCGGAATACAGGTTCTTTGAATTGCCTGCCTGCCAGCTGACGGAAGGAGACCGCTACTGCCATGCGTATTGCTTGAAGGGCATGCCCGAGGGACATCGGGTGGCTTGTCGTGAAGTTGACCTTGCGGGAAATACTCCGTTCAATGAGGTCGCGCGATGAAACCGTATAATGCAATTCTTGTCGGGAACGGCACCATGGGCAAGCGGCACCGCGCACGTTTTGAAGCGTGCGGTGTGAAGTTTATCGCTGCTGCGGACAATCAAGAAGAATTTGACGAGATTACTGATAAATTAACGTGCGGGACTGCAGATGGGCTGCCCGCAGACTTTGCGGTAATCGCGTCGCCGGCATCGACGCACTATGCCTACGCGAAGTTCTTCTTGGAGCGTAAAATCCCCGTGCTGGTCGAAAAACCGCTTGCCATCTCCGGCGAGGAGGCGCAGGAACTTGTAGACCTGGCTGCGAAAAACGATACGCTCCTTTTTGTCGCGCAGTCGGAATGCTTCAATCCGATTTTCCTGAACTTCCGCAAGCATTTCCTTGCGGAACTGAACGCGCGTCTTGGTGCGGGCGATAAACAATACGATGCCGGCGATAAACAATTAGGTGCCGGCGATATGTTTGTTGCAGGCGATAAACTGCCCGCGGGCAACGTGCGCCTGGAATTCCGGCGCGAGCACAAGTATTCTGAACGCTGCCGCGATGTAGACGTTTCCCTCGATTTGCTGGTTCACGATCTCGGGCTGTTCTTCACCCTGTTCCGGTACGAAGATGTCGATATCTCGTTCAAGACATCTGCCGAATCCCGCGATAGGGCAAGGATGTATTTGAAAGTTGCGCGCGGGCCCTACAAGGGCGTGACTGCAGATTTTTACGTGAACCGCGACAGCGACGTAGATGTACGCACGATTTCCGTGAGCTATGGCCGGCAGGGCGGTTCCCCCGGCTCCGATTACACCGTGAGCCTTGCGCGATATCTCGACAACGGCGAAATCGCCCACATCCCGGATTCGCTCGAGAACGAACACAGGTTCTTCCTCAAGCTTTTGGACGGAGCCTGCGGTGACTGGGGCAAGCGCATTGCCCGGATTGCGGCGGACTGCGTGAAAATCGCCTCCCGGCAATAAGTAATTTTTCCATTTGCTTCGCATAGCTTCGTTTTTATAATAAGGACGAATCTTGCGCTTGCAAAAAAAATGAATAAAAAATCCCGCGATTTCTCGCGGGACTTTCTACAGTCGTCATGTTCGCGCAGGCGAACATCTTAGGCTCAGCGCCCTTGCTGTTCAGGATGACTCCGGGACCTGCAATCTTTCGTCTTTCGTCTATAGGACCGCAGGTCCGTTCTTTCGTCTAACTTACAGCTTGATGCTGCAGGGCTTGGCGTGCCAGATTTCCTCGGCGTACTGCTTGATGGTACGGTCGGAACTGAACTTGCCCATGCGGGCCACGTTGAGGATAGCCTTCTCGGCCCAAGCCTTCTTGTTCTGGTATTCCTTCGCCACCTTGGCCTGCATGTCCACGTAGCTGCGGAAGTCGGCGCAGAGCATGTACGGGTCGTGGGTGAGGAGTTTGTCTGCAATGTGCTTGAAGAGGTCCGGACGGTCGGGGCTGAAGAAGCCGGAACCGATGAGGTCAATCACGCGGCGCAGGTCGTCGTCCTTCTCGTAGAAGTCGCGCGGACGGTAGCCCTTGGCGAGCAGGTCGGTGACTTCTTCGACGGTGAGGCCGAAGATGAAGATGTTTTCGTCGCCGACTTCTTCCTTCATTTCCACGTTGGCGCCGTCGAGCGTACCGATGGTGAGCGCGCCGTTGAGGGCGAACTTCATGTTGCCGGTACCCGAGGCTTCGGTGCCCGCGGTAGAAATCTGTTCGGAGAGGTCAGCCGCCGGGATAATCTTCTCGGCGAAGGAGACGCGGTAGTTCTCGAGGAACACCATCTTGAGCTTGCCCTTGCAGACCGGGTCGGCGTCGATGATGGCGGCCACGGCGTTCGCGAGGCGGATGATCTGCTTGGCCATCCAGTAACCCGGAGCGGCCTTACCACCGATCATGATGGTACGCGGCAGGATTTCCTTGCCGTCCTTCACCTGGATGTACAGGTGAATGGCGTGGAGGATGTTCAGCAGCTGGCGCTTGTATTCGTGGATGCGCTTCACCTGCACGTCGAAGAACGTGTCGGTATCGACGTCGACGCCCTGCGTAGCCTTGAGGTACTTGGCGAGGCGTTCCTTGTTCTGCTTCTTGACGGCCATGAATTCCTTCTGGAATGTAGAGTCCTTCGCGAACTTCTCGAGTTTCTTCAGGTCATCGAGGTCCTTGACCCAGCTTTCGCCAATCTTCTTGGTGATGAGTTCGGACATGGCGGGGTTGGCCTTGCGGACCCAGCGACGCGGCGTCACGCCGTTCGTCTTGTTGTTGAACTTTTCGGGCCACAGTTCGTAGAAGTCCTTGAAGAGGGTCGTCTTCAAAAGGTCGGAGTGGAGAGCGGCCACGCCGTTCACGGCGAACGAACCCACGATGGAGAGGTAGGCCATGCGGACCATCTTGCAGCCGCCTTCCTCGATGAGGCTCATGCGGGCGAGGCGTGCATTGTCGCCGGGCCACTTCATGCTCACCATGCGCAGGAAGCGTGCGTTGATTTCGTAAATAATCTGGAGGTGACGCGGGAGGAGCTTCTCGAAGAGGCTGACCGGCCACTTCTCGAGGGCTTCCGGCATCAGGGTGTGGTTCGTGTAGGCGAACGTCTTGGTGACGATGTCCCAGGCTTCGTCCCATTCCATGTTCTCGATGTCGAGGAGAATGCGCATCATTTCGGCGATGGAGATTGCCGGGTGCGTATCGTTCAGCTGGATGGCGACCTTCTCGGGGAACTTCTTCCAATCGCCGTCATGGAGCTTCTTGAAGCGCTTGATGATATCCTGCAGGGAGGCGGAGCACAGGAAGTACTGCTGCTTGAGGCGCAGTTCCTTACCGTTCATGGAGGAGTCGTTCGGGTACAGCACCTTGGAGATGGTCTCGGAAAGTTCCATGTCCTGCACGGCGGCGATGTAGTCGCCGTTGTTGAAGTAGCTGAGGCCGAAGTCGTCGGTGGACTTCGCGCTCCAGAGGCGCAGGTTGTTCACGGTGTTGTTCTTGTAGCCCGGAATCGGGGTGTCGTACGGGAGGGCGAGCACGTAGTCCTTCGTTTCCCAGCGGTTGCGGAGCTTGCCCTTATCGTCCATCCAGCTCACCACGTAGCCGTAGAACGGGACCTTGATGGCGTTGGCCGGGCGGGCGATTTCCCAGGGGTTCGGGAGGCGCAGCCAGTTGTCCGGCTGTTCTTCCTGCTCGCCGTTCACAATCTTCTGGCTGAACATGCCGTATTCGTAGCGGATGCCCATGCCGGTGGCCGGGAGTTCGAGAGTTGCCATGGAGTCGAGGAAGCAGGCGGCGAGGCGGCCGAGGCCACCGTTACCCAAGCCCGCGTCGACTTCCTGTTCGCGGAGTTCTTCGAGGGTCATGCCGATTTCGTCGAGCGCTTCGGTGACGGCGCTTTCGACGTCGAGGTTCAGCACGGAGTTGCCGAGCGTGCGGCCAATCAAGAATTCGAGGGAGAGGTAGTAGACGCGCTTCACGTCCTGCTTGTAGTAGGTCTCCTGGGTCTTGATCCAGCGGTCCACGAGACGGTCGCGGACGGCGTATGCGACAGCGAGGAACTTCTCGTGGTCGGTCACGGTCACCTTGTTACGGGCGAGCGTGTGGTGGATGTGGTCGGTGAACGCCTTGCGGAACGATTCCGCGTCGGTGCCGAGCACTTCGACTTCTTCTGCTTTCTTGGTTGCTTTTGCCATGACTAAGCCTATGGGTTTATGGTTTAAACTGGTTCGGGAAACCCGATTTTACGGCGGTAAATTTAGAAAAAACTGTCCTGTATGTAAAAGGATTTTAATAAAAGCGGGGGCAAAACATGCTTGCGAGCGGCTATTCTTGTTTACCCACAATTTCATCCAAACATTTTCTTGCAAACTCGGTGGGTACTCGCATTGCAGATATCAACAGCCCCATTTTCTTGCAGACGCGGCGCACGTAGCGGATGTTTGATGGTTCAACGTTCCATATTATATATCCGTCGACGGATGAATCCAAGTTCCCCATTCGTTCATCCTCTTTGATTTTATTTATCAAGGAATCTTGAACATAGGCGGAGTTCAGAATATTGACAGGATAGATATCCCTTATACAACCTTGAAGAATTTTTTTATGATAGGCTTGCCACGAGTCGCCATTAGACACAACATTGCTGATACATTTACTTTGGCAATTCTTGGCTTTACAAACATAGCCATAATCAGCTGCGAAAAAATCTTTCAAATACAAAATGAAATTTGAGATATCTGGATTTTCAAAAAGAACATATACCTCATTGTAACCTTTGGGGTGTCCATCACTTATATGCAATAGATTGAGCCAATCTAATATGCCTTCTGAAGTTTCAAAATACAATGAAGCCGATATCATGGAACTGAATTTGACTTCCGAAATGGATTTTGCGGGAACATTTATATCATTATATCTTTCAGTCAAGAAATGATACTTGCGAGGCTTGAATGCGTTTGCTGGATAAGCACAAATTGCATCGAGTAATTCTCGTGAGATCTTAAAAGACCTATCATAGTTTATCAATACTAGATACTGATAAGATTTCCCAAAAAGCCAATCAAGCATATCGTTCTCTTTTTGACCGCGGATTCCTCAACACTGTTTCGCTATGGGCATTTGGTTTGGACTACTGAGTGCAACCTAGCGGGGATGTCCTAGGGGTCTTCGGATTCTGGGGCCGATTCTTTCTGCGTACGGATGTTTTCCATCAGGAAGTGGATGGCCTTGAGTCGGCCGTTGCATTTTTCTATACAGTTATCGTAAAACCCCTTGGTTTTCTCGTCCCACTCGGGCACGATTTCGGAGGCGTACAAAAAATGTTCGACGCAGATGGAAAGCTGGTCCGCTTCGCGCCGCAGGTCGTCTAGGTTCGATCTCGTGAAGAATGCCATAATGATAAAGATAAAAAAGAAAAGTCGTCCTAAGAGGTGGCTTGCACATGGTTTGGGGGGCTTTTTTGACACTCTTACATACTAAAACGGCAAAAGAGATGAAAAAGTATGTAAGAATGTGGACGTGTGGGGGAATTCGCGTGATGCTTTACATACTAGATGTCGGAAAATGCTTTGTTAGTATGTAAAATAAACTGTTAAAAGTGCTTTTTTGATTGTTAGTTTATTTGTGATTTTGCGAAAATTACATACTAAAGCCCCTCAACAGGCAAAATAGTATGTAAGGGACGTATTTTTGAACTCAAATTGATTAAATAACATATATTTAAAACATGTCTAAAAGGTTCTTTTTCATCTTGATTGCGCTGATGGCGGTTGCCCTTATCGGGTGTAACGAGGCGGAGAATGTGTTGAAAGACCCGCGCGATGGTCGCGTCTACAAGACAACTACAATTGGCGCGCAGACCTGGATGGCCGAGAACCTGGATTACGAAATAGCAGACAGCTATTGTTACAACAACGATACTAGCAACTGCAAAAAATATGGTCGCCTCTACACGAGGGATGCTGCGCTGAAAGTGTGCCCTGCGGGTTGGCACTTGCCCAGTAAGGAAGAATTCGATATTTTAATAAAGACTGTCGGTGGTGAAAAAATTGCGGGCGAGAAATTGAAGTCGAAAAGCGGTTGGAACGATGGTGGCAATGGTTCGGATGCTTTCGGTTTTTCGGCACTGCCTGCCGGTACTTGGTTCGATGGGGGAACCACGGGGGATGATGAAGGTTTCTCTGAAGAGACTGTTGGTACTGGCTTTTGGGGTTCTACGGAAAATGCGAACAAGGAACTTTACGAGATGAATTTGGTCGATGCTGATAATGCCCCTTATTTTAATTATAGGGGACGGGGCTTTGGAAATTCCGTCCGCTGCATAAAGGACTAGCGTGGTTATGGCTGCATGGCTGCGATTGAATGTGCTAATGACCATTGACCAATGACTAATGACTAAATTTACAGTATGAAAGTTGCGCTTTTCGGTTCGACCGGCCTTGTCGGGAAAAATGTCTTGAAACTCCTGGTGTGCCTTGACCAGGTGGAGCATGTGTACTGCCCGGTGCGTCGCGTGCCCGAGCCCGCCGAAACCGGTATTTTAGAGGGTGCCGCGAAAGTTGACTTCGATGTGGTTGACTTTGAACAGGTGGAAACGTTACGCGAGAAGTTTGCGGGCCTCGACGCGGCGATATGCTGCCTCGGCACGACTATCAAGCAGGCGGGTAGCAAGCCCGCGCAGGAGAAAATCGATGTGAGGCTCCCGCTATCGCTTGCGGCCGTCGCAAAGAAGGCGGGCGTGAGGCATTTTCTGTGCGTGAGTGCGCAGGGCGCGAATTCGCATTCGCCGTTCTTCTACAACCGCCTGAAGGGCATGCTCGAGGAAGGCCTCACGATGATGAACTTCGAGGCGCTAACGCTCGTGCGTCCGTCGCTACTGCTCGGCAAGCACAAGGACAAGCGATTCGGCGAAGAACTCATGCAGAAGATTTTTGGCAAGCATCTCGCGATACTGCCGGCGAGAATCCGTCCGGTGTTCGCGGAATCCGTCGCGGCTCATCTTGTGGCCTCGATGCTCAAGCCTCCATTCGACCATGTTTGCGCAAGCGACGGCGTGAAGGGCAAGCGGATTATTTACAACCGTGTGCTTTCGAGCACGAATGCAGAAGGGTTGTTCTAGCGGACCGCTTACTTGAATTTCCAGAACTTGTACAGGTATTTGGCGGTCTGGACGGGCGTCTTGAGGAAGGCGCTCTTCTTGTACCCGCTCAGGGCGAACCCCTGCAGTACCTTGTAGAGGCCAATCTGGTCTTCGCGATTGATGGCGAGCAGGAACCTGCGGAACTTGTACTCGAAATCGTGCGTCTTGCCGAAGTACTCGTAGCAGCGCTTTTCGTACTGCTTGAGGAAGTTGCGGCTGAGTGCCGCAGCCTCGCCGGAGGTTGCCCTGAGGCCCATGTCCACGTAGTCGGCGCAGAATCGGCCGGCCCTCATCGCGGCCGCGATGCCACCACCCGTGAGCGGGTTGGTGTGGTGGGCGGCGTCGCCCACGAGGGCCAGGCGGTCGAGCGTGTAGTCCTTGAGCGTGCTGGAAACAGGCACGAGCCCGCCTACGGTATGGTTGATCTTTGCCCCCGGGAAGAGTTTTTCGAGCCATTCCATCGTGATTTCGAGAATGTTGCCTGCATGCTTGCCCGCGGCGAGAAACCCTGCGCCGAAGTTCGTGACGTTCGACTTCTGCTTCGGGAAACTCCAGATGTAGCCGTCGTTGATAAAGTCGTGTCCCTGCCAGAAGGTGAGGTAGTCGGGCTTGGTCAAGATTCCCTGCACCTGGATGTCGACACCCGTGCACGTTTCGCGCGGGTCCTGGACGCTCTTGAGGCCCACCATGCGCCCGATGCGGCTTTCCACGCCGTCGGCCGCGATGACCATCTTCGCAAAAATTTCCTGCGTGCCCGTTTCGGTCACGCTACCGTCGCCGTTGCCTTTCCCGAGCACGACTCGCACCATGCGGGCATCGCCCTCGACATCGCCCACGAATTCGGCACGTGCGCAGGTCTCTACCTGGGCGCCGTCGTCGGCTGCAAGTTTTGCGAGCCACGGGTCAAAAACTTCGCGGTTGAGCATGATGCCCGTGTTCGGTTTCGGGACTTCAATGTTCACGCCGTTCGGGCCGTAAATGTAAAGCCCGTTGATGATGCTCTCGATGCAGCTCTCGTCGATGGGGCCGTATGTCTGGAGGTCGGCCAGCGTGGTGCTCGCCTCCCCGCACCGTACCGGGAAGCCGATGCGTTCGCGCTTCTCGAGGAGCAAAACCTTGTGCCCCGCCCGTGCTAAGTTCCTTGCGGCAACGGAGCCGCCGGGCCCGGCACCTATCACCACGACATCGTAACGGGAATCAAGCATCGTTCACCTCCGTAATCGTGAGCGCACCGACGGGGCATGCCTTTGCGCAGATGCCGCAGCGCACGCATTTTTCGGAATCAATCTGCAGGTCGAGCCCGAACATGTCGAGCGCCATCTTGGGGCACACGCCAACGCAGCCCGCGCAGGCGAGGCAGATCTTACGGTCGTGAACGAGTTTTTTCATTGTAAAACAATATAATAAAAAAGATCCCCGCCTTCGCGGGGATGACAAGTAAAAGGTGGTGGGGATGACAAATTACGTGAGTCGTGTCTACTATTTTTGCAATTCGTAGAACGCCATGAGCCATGCCTGGAGGCGTGTCCAATCCTTTTCGCCGTCCTTGCGGATGTAACTTCCCGGGAGGAATGTGACAAAGTCCTCGAGCGTATAGTCGCCGGTGCGGATTCCGCGGATTCCGCCGTAGAATTCTGCGGCGGGTTTCAGGTCGGTGTCGTGGACCGTCTGCCCGTCGATGGCGATGGTCAGGTGCTTCTCGTAGATGACAAGAGAGAAGTGGTGTTTCTTTCCGTCGAAGAATTTTGTCTTTCCGTATACTTCGCTATTGGCCGAGTCGGCGCTAACCTTGAGCATGGTGCACACGGATTGCGGGTCGCTTTCGCATTGGGCAATCTTGAAACCGAGAGTGTCGTTGCCCGCAGAGAAGAGGACGGGCTTCGAGTCGGTGTCGATATCCTTGGTGTCGAGCCAGAAGCTGACTGCGAAACTGTTTTCTTGCCAGTTGTATTCGTGCGTAATGGTGCAGTTGTCGCCAAGGGCGGTCTCCGTCGCCGCCGTATTTTGCTGCCGCTTGTACATGATGCAATATCCGAAGGATTCACTGTGCGTGTTGAACAGCGTGTCTTCGAACGTAGTCCCGGGTTCTATGGTGGCATGGAGGTGCTGGATGTTGGGGTAGATTTCGTCAGTGATGTAGCCGCCCTGTAGCCAGCGGGCTGTTAGCGTATCCTTGCCAATCCTTCTGACGGACATCCAGTAGCGGGCTTCCTGCGTTTCGCCTTCGGCCTTCAGCGAGAAGATGCGGTTGCCGAGCTCGTCGACGAGCGGATCGGGGGTGTTGCCGTAGTCGTCGTTTTCCGGGTAATCGTAGACCTTTGTCGAAAGCTTGTAGGGGATGAACAGGGAATCCAGTGTGGGTTCAAGCCCGAGGGAATCGAGCAGGTGGAGTGCGCGTTCGGGGAGCGCGAGCCTGATGGAATCGACTGCATAGCCACCGCCTCCCACGCCCCAGAAGAATGTGCTGCCGGGCTTGAGTTCCAGGGTGCCCCCCGATTCTTGCGCCTTTCCTTCGTGCCAAATCCATTTGGCGCCGATTATTCCCGGGGGGACTCCTTCGATGGTGAGGTAACCGTTTTCGATGTCCTCTTGCGTGATGGCCGCGCAGACGAAACTTCCTTCGAAGCAGATGGAATCGGCGTCAACATTGTGATGATCACGCAATTCTGCCGTGGCGATGTTGAGTGTCGCCGGTTCGCCGATTTCGATCTCGTGATGGACGATGCTCGAATCACGCGAGGAGAAATAATGGTAGTCGTAAATGAAGCCGACCAGCGTATCTTTCTTGATGGCGGCCTTTGCGAAAAGCCTTGCAGTGCATCCGTGACGCCGGGTGCAATCGGCGATGCTGTCGAACGCGAACGTTCCGTCGTCATCCGAAAGGGTAGAGTCGAGGACTATGGTGTGGTGGGTGAGGGAGTCGTCGCCTGTGAAGTACACGCGTGCCTGCGGGATGGGCTTGCCGTCCGTTCCGTTCACGATGCCGGTCACCTTTACGTATTCCGCCTGGGCCGTCTGTCCCGATTCCGTCTCGGTAATCACACCTGTGGTGTCCGTGCCGTTGCTGCATGCGCTGAGGAGCGCGAAAACCGCCCCCGCGAACAGGATGACATTCGAATAAATATTTCGTCCAAACATAAAACCCCTACTCCAAATTCGAAAACAGGTGGATGTTCATCTGGTAGACGCCGTCGGCATGCTCCTTGTCCTCGCCGATGATGCGCCTTGCCTTCGCCTTGAATTCCTGCAGTTCGGCCTCGAGCTTCTTGTACGCCTCGCTCGAGATGCTGAACGTGAGAGTGCTCATGACGGTCGGCTTCTTGGGCGGCGTGATGAGCGCCTGTTTCGAGAGCTCGAAACACTGCAACTGGTACTGCTTGATGAGTTCCGCGTTGTTGTACGGCCCGCTGCTGATGCTTTCCTTGGTGGGTTTCCAGAAGCCTTCTTCGTTCTTGCGGGCAAGCCCGAGGCGTTCCAGCAGGGCGAGCGAATCCTTCAGCTTGCCGAGAGGGACCTTCGGGAAAATCCTCTTCTGCACGGGCGCCATGTCGTCGCCCACGTCCATCGCGTCCAGTATGGCGAAGAGCGCGCTGTGGTACCAGCGGCTATAATATTCGTAGGCGTCTTCATTTAATATGTGCTGCGGGTTCGGGTGCAGTTTCAGCAGTTCCTGCATCGCTGCGTTGCGGGCGGCGTCGTTTTTCGCCTGGTCGAGTTCCACCATCGTCTCGAAGTACTTCGCCTCTTTCTTGTCGAGTTCGAGGATTTCGATGAACTTTGCCACCATGCGGGGGCTGACCTTCTTGCCCCTGAGGACATCGGCAAAGTAGCTGCGGCTCTTCTCGAGCCCGAGAAGGTTGCAGATTTCGGTACGCGTAAAGCCGGGTTCCGCCTTGGCGCGGGCGGTCTGGTATTCTTCCAGGAACTTGCGGAAGTGCGTAAACTGGTATATGTCTAGGTACTGGTTCATAGCTTTTGGGCCCGGTGTGGGCGCTTCCTATAATATAGATAAAAAACTTCAAAAATGAGAACTTTTTTGAGAACAAAAAGGGGAAAGAGGCGTAGAAAGGCTTCCGGAATGCGCATCTCCTTGATACTCTTTGAGATAAAAGAAAAATAAAAGATTCCCGTAAAGAACAAAGATGCTCCATTCGGGCGGAAAATTCCGCCCATAAAGGCGATTTTTCTATCTTTTGGCGCGAATTTTATGAGGTAATCCTTATGGGTAATGAGGCAGAAAAGCCGAGTATCATTACGTCCTCGCTTGACTTCCTGGTCAACTGGGGCCGAACCAATTCCCTGTGGCCGTTCCCCTACGGTACGGCTTGTTGTGCAATCGAGTTCATGAGTACGGAAGTGGGCCGCTACGACCTTTCGCGTATCGGGTCTGAGTATGTGCGTTTTACGCCGCGTCAGTCCGATGTGCTTTTGGTCTCGGGTACGATCACCTACAAGCAGGCTCCGATTCTGAAGCGTATCTACGAGCAGATGGCCGAACCGCGCTGGGTTATCGCTATGGGCGCATGCGCCTGCTCGGGCGGTTTTTACGACTGCTACTGCACGGTTCCGGGCATTGACCACATTATCCCTGTGGACGTGTATATCGGTGGCTGCCCCAGCCGTCCGGAAGCGTTCTTCGATGCCATGTTCGACCTGCAGAAGAAGATCAAGGACGAATCTTACATGAAGCAGCGCGCCGAACAGGTGAAGGACCAGCTCGAGATGATCAAGGCGAAGACTGCCGAAGCCAAGGCCAATGCGAAGGCCTTTGCCCAGGAGAAGGTTACCGACATCAAGGACTTCGTCGTTGAAAAAGAACAGAACATTGTTAAGAAAGCCCAGTTCTGGAAGGAGTAGAAGATAATGACTGCTGAAGAAATCTTCTCTTGCCTGGAAGAAAAGTTCGGCGCGAAACGCGAAACTCTCGACAAGTGGAGCGTGACTGCCGTGCTGAGCGCCACCTACCTGCGCAATGCGGTTGAATTCCTGAGGGATGGTGACGCCGCGAAGTTCGAGATGCTCGTGGATATCGCGGGCATCGACTACCTGACCTACCCGAACCACGAGGGCCCGCGCTTTGCGGTGGCCTATGCGCTCAAGAGCATTTCGAACCCGGGACTCCGCATCCGTCTGAAGGTGCTGGTCGGGGAGGATAACCTCAAGGTCCCGACCATTAGTGACCTGTATGCGAACGCCAACTGGTACGAACGTGAAGTCTACGACCAGTTCGGAATCGTGTTCGATGGCCACCCGGACCTCCGCCGCCTGTTGAACCACGTTGAATTTGTCGGTCACCCGCTCCGCAAGGACTACCCGGCCCAGAAGCGCCAGTGGCTCTCCACCAACGACTACCTGCTCCCGGAACTTGAAAAGCGCCTGCAGGACCTTGGCTACAGGGTCATCCAGCGCAGCAAGGAAGTGGAGACAAACGATAACGAATTCTTGGAAGGGAGTATCAAGGAATGATTGTACTGGATAAGAATGGCGATAAGCTGAACCTGATGCCCCTGAACGTGGGCCCGAGCCACCCGGCCACTCACGGCTGCTTGCGCTTTTTGGCCGCGATGGACGGCGAGACGATTGTCGCGAGCGTAGAAGAAATCGGATACCTGCACCGCGGGTTCGAGAAGATGGTGGAACGCGGCACCTGGCAGCAGGTGGTCCCGTATACCGACCGCCTCAACTACTGCTCGGCCATCATGAACAACATCGCGTACTGCCGTGCGGTAGAGAACATGTTCGGCGTAGAAATCACGGAACGTTGCAAGGTGCTCCGCGTAATTGTAAATGAGCTCAGCCGTATCAACGACCACTTCGTGTGCGTCGCGGCGGCCTTCCAGGATTTGGGTGGAACGACTCCGTTCATGTACGCCTTTAACCCCCGCGAAGAAATCATGTGCATCTGGGAAAAGCTCACGGGTGCGCGCCTCACGAACAGCTACGCCCGCATTGGCGGCCTCTACCGCGACAGCTACGATGGATTTGAAAACGATGTGCTTGCGGCCCTTGGTTCTGTCGAGAAGGCCCTGAAGGACCTGCACGCATGCCTTGACCGTAACCGCATCTTCCTCGACCGTACGGTGGGAATCGGCAAGATTTCTGCAGAACGCGCCATCAGCTACGGCTGGACGGGCCCGTGCCTGCGCGCCTCGGGTGTCGCATCTGACCTGCGCAAGGATGAACCCTACTACGATTACGAAACCTACGACTGGGAAGTCGTGGTTGGCACGCAGGGCGACTGCAACGACCGCCTCCAGGTGCGTCTCGCTGAAATCGAGGAATCCGTGAAGATCGTGCGCCAGGCCCTGAAGCGCCTTACGCCAGGGCCGGTCGACATCGTCGACCCACGCATTCGCGTGCCGGCGCACAAGCTCGCCTACCAGGATATGGAAGGCCTCATCGGGCGCTTCAAGAGCGTGTACGAAGGCATCCGCGTCCCCGAGGGAGAATACTACTGCGGAAGCGAGTGCGCGAACGGCGAACTCGGCTTCACGATTGTTTCTGACGGCAGCGGCCATCCGTACCGCATCAAGGTGCGCCCACCCTGCCTCACGCAGTTTGCCGCATTCCACGAACTTGTGGAAGGTGGCCAGCTTGCCGACTCCATGGCCGTACTTTCGGGCCTCAACATTATCGCTGGAGAACTTGACCGATGAGAGAACATATTCAAGGTGCAGTCCAGTTCGTTTCGAACAACCGTTTAAAGTTCGACCGTCCCGCGCAGCCCATCGAGGCCCTGCCGGATCCCGGCCAGACGTTCGGTTATGTAAACAAGGAAGTTCCGCAACCCTCCCCGAAGGAAGTGCTCGCAAAGCTTGAGACTCCTGAAATCAAGGAACGTTGCGCTGACCTGCTTAGCCGCTATCCGGTGGGCCAGGGAGCCCTCCTCGAAGTGCTGTGGCTCGTGCAGGGCGTGTTCGGCTGGGTGCCGCGCGAAGGCATCCGTTGGGCGGCCAAGGTTTGCGGTTGCGCGCCGGCCCATGCGCTCGGTGTCGCGACCTTCTACACCATGTATAACCACGCGCCGAAGGGCAAGTTCCTGCTGCAGTTCTGCCGCAACATCAGCTGCACCATCAAGGGTGCGCCGGCTCTGATCGCGCACGTGGAAAAGTCCCTGAACATCAAGACGGGCGAGACAACTCCGGACGGCCTCTTCACGCTTTTGCAGGTGGAATGCCTCGGTAGCTGCGGCAACGGCCCGATGATGCTCGTGAACGACGACTTCGCGACCGACGTGGAAAACGACCAGCTGGTGATGAAGCCGGGGACGACGCTTACCGAAGAAAGCATTGCCCGCATCCTCAAGTGGTGCTATGCCCACGAAGACAACGTCCCGAAGCACGATGTTCTCGGTGGAATCGTGAAGGGCCACGGCGGCCACCCCGGCGCTCCGGGTGCTACGGCCAAGCCGCAGGTCGCCGACTACGCTCCGCCCTCTCCGGTTTTGAACGTGAAGGCCGAAGCCGACGAAAACGGCGCCACTCTCACCTGGAAGGGCGCTCCCGAATTCACGAAGATTGTGGTCGAAAAGAAGAACGGCTCCAAGTGGGACGTCGTTGGCGAACCCGGCGTGAAGGACAAGGCTTTTGTGGATGCTGCCGGCAAGGTCGGCGACGTGTACCGCATGATTGCAACTTCCGGTGAACGCACGGCGAAACCTTCTAACGAGGCCGTCACCACCCAGAAGCCGGCTCCGGTCGAGGAGGCTAAGTAATTATGGCTGAATGTGTAAAAGTTTGTACGCAGAATTTTGGCAAGGGTGCCCAGGACATCGAAGTCTACAAGAAACTGGGCGGCTATGCGAACATTTCGGAACGCCTGTTCAACATGAGCCAGTTCGAGCTCATCGACTACGTGCAGCGCTCTAACCTGCGTGGCCGTGGCGGTGCAGGCTTCCCGACCGGTATGAAGTGGAGCTTCGTTCCCCGCAATTCCGGCAAGCCCGTGTATATCGTGGTGAACGCCGACGAAGGCGAAGGCGGAACGTTCAAGGACCACTTCTTGATGCTCGAAGATCCGCACCGCTTGATCGAAGGCCTGATTATTGCAGCTTGGGCTCTCGGTAGCCGTGCTGCCTACATCTACTGCCGCGGCGAGTTCCTACCTTGCATCGAGAGCATCAACAAGGCGCTGAACCAGGCATACGCTGCCGGCTACCTCGGCGAAAACATTATGGGCACCAAGTTCTGCTTCGATATCTTCGTGCATCGCGGCGCCGGCGCCTACATCTGCGGTGAAGAAACTGCTCTTATCAACTCGCTCGAAGGCCAGAAGGGCCAGCCCCGCCTGAAGCCGCCTTTCCCGGCGGTGAGCGGTGCATGGAAGAGCCCGACTTGCGTGAACAACGTGGAGACCATCATGGCGCTCCCGTGGATTCTGCAGCATGACCCGAGCGAATATGCCAAGATGGGTACGCCCCGTGCCGGCGGTACGAAGGTGTTCTGCATCAGTGGCGACGTGAAGAATCCGGGCGTGTACGAGGCTCCTCTCGGAACCCCGATGATGACGATGATCAACGAATATGCCGGTGGTGTCGTGGGCGGAAAGCTCAAGGCCGTGTTGCCGGGCGGTTCCTCTTGCGCTCCGCTGACTGCCGAAGAAGCGGCGGTCGCGACGATGGATTACGAATGCCTCGCCTCGATGAAGACGATGTTCGGTTCGGGCGCCATGATCGTGATCAACGATACCCACAACATGGTGGACCTCTTGAACTGCCTCGGCAACTTCTATAGTCACGAATCTTGCGGCCAGTGCACTCCGTGCCGCGAAGGTACGGGTCTTCTGCACCGCATGCTGAATCTGATTGTCGAAGGCAAGGGCCACGACGGCGACGTGGAACTGATGCAGAGCCTCTGCGGCGGTTTTGGCGGCGTGACGATTTGCCCGCTGTCCATTTCGCTTGGCGGCCCCGTTTCGAGCTACACGGCGAAGTTCCGTGCGGACTTCGATGAATATATCGCAAAGAACCCCGACCACGCCAAGCCGCGTGTTCAGGAAACCTATCGTCCTGGAATTTTCTGGTAATAATATGAGTAACTACTACAACATGCCGAAACTCCCGACCGAGAACAGCCCGAAGGTGGAAATCTTCGTGGACGACAAGCCGGTGATGGTTCCTGGCGATACGAACCTCCTCGAGGCCCTCAAGGCCGTCGGGATTGAAACACCCCACGTATGTTACCATCCTTACCTCCCGGTATCAGGTAACTGCCGCCAGTGCCTGGTGGAACAGGAAGGTCCCCGCGGCCGCATGCTCGTGATTGCCTGCTACACGCCGGTTGCCCCGGGCATGAAAATCTACACGCCTGCCTCCAGCGCCCGCGTGAAGAACGCCCGCAAGGCCACTCAGGAATTCATGCTGGTGAACCACCCGCTCGATTGCCCCATCTGCGACAAGGCCGGTGAATGCACCTTGCAGGAAAACTACATGGAAGCGGGCCAGAACGAATCCCGCATGCGTCCCGAATACGGCAAGAACTACCACGGCAATCCGGCGCACCAGTTCATTGACGCCAAGGGCCAGCTCCGTGGCGGCAAGCATGTGGACTTGGGCCCCCGTGTGTTGCTCGACGAAGAACGCTGCGTGCAGTGCGACCGTTGCGTGCGCTTTATGCGTAGCATCGCAGGTTCGGAACAGCTGCAGCTCGCCGGCCGTGCCGACCACACCTACATCACCACGTTCCCGGGCGAAAAGCTCGACCACGAATACGACCTGTGCGTGACGGACGTGTGCCCGGTGGGCGCCATGACTGCGAAGTACTTCCGCTTTCAGAAGCGTGTCTGGCTGCTTTCCCACACGCCGACCATCTCGATGGACGATTCCCTCGGCGCGAACATCTGGCTTGACCATGCCGATGGCCGCATCTACCGCGTGATGCCGCGCTGCAACCCCGAAGTGAACCGCAGCTGGCTTTCGAACACGAGCCGCCTTGCGTTCCAGCAGTTCGACAAGAACCGCTTGCCGGCGATGGGCTTCCGCGTGATTCAGGAAGTCATTTCTGAAACCAAGTCTGTCGGGGGCAAGGTCGCCCTCGTCGCGGGTGGCGCCTGCACCATCGAGGATTTGGCTGCGCTCCGCATGCTCAAGGATTCCTTGGGCGACTCCGCCGAACTTTTCGGCGGGACTTTCAAGAAGGTCGGTGCCCCCGACGGCATCGCCATGAGCGGTGACCCGATGGCGAACCGCATGGGCTTCAAGCTGATGGGCGTGCCCGATGACAACCTTGCCGATCTCGTGAAACGCGCCGGTGAATTCAAGGTGCTCGTGACCGTGAACGCGGACCTCTTCGGTGAAGATGCCGCCGCGGCTTCTGCCTTGGAAAAGATTCCGAGCCGCATCGCGCTCTCGGCATTCAACGATGCGACCGCCGCGAAGGCGACTCTCGCATTCGGCATCCGCCACTGGAGCGAAATTCAGGGATCGATGGTGAACAGCCTGAACATCCTCCAGAAGCTGAATGCATGTCCGGTCTGCCCCGACGAAAAACTCCGCCCGGCCTACGAGGTGCTCTCGGAGCTTGCCGGAGCAAAGTTCGGCTGCGCATCCGAGGCCTTCAGACAGGCGGGCGCATACGCCCCGGCCCTCTCCGGCCTTACCTACGATTCTATCAAGAGCACAGGCAATCTCCTCGAAGGAGGTAACGCATAATGGATATTATCGAATCCAAAACCTGGGTGGAATGGCTCATCACGATTGCGAAGTTCGCCTTCTGCTTCGTGCCGGTCCTCTACATCCTGTTGCTGATTCCTATGGAACGCCGTGGCGCCGGCTTCATGCAGGACCGCCAGGGACCTAACCGTTCCTACATCAAGATTCCCTACTTCGGAAAGATCCGTCTGTTCGGCTACGTGCAGAACATGTGCGACGGTACCAAGCTGTTCTTCAAGGAAATGTTCGCCCCCGCGGGCGTGAACAAGGTGCTCTACTACGTGGCTCCGGCAATCCCGTTCGCCATCGTGTTCCTCTCACCCTGTGTGATTCCCTGGTTCGGCCCGATGGTGTTCGAATGGGGCGGCAAGATGGTCCGCATCCCGGGATCCATCATCGATTCCGACGTGGGCGTGCTCCTGCTGTTCGGTTTCAGCTCGCTTTCCGCGTTCGGCGCCGTATTGGCCGGTTGGGCGTCCAAGTCCAAGTACAGCTTCCTCGGTGCGCTGCGTACGAGTTCCATGACCATCAGTTACGAAGTGTGCCTCGGCCTCTCGATGATGGGCATCCTGCTCCTCGCGGGTTCCTTCAACCTGACCGATATCGTGACCTGGCAGGAACACCACGTGTGGGGCATTGTCGCCCAGCCGGTGGCGTTCTTCTGCTTCCTCATCGCGAGCATCGCTGAAACCGGCCGTGCCCCGTTCGACGTGGCCGAAGGCGAGCCCGAACTGGTCGCCGGCTACCATACGGAATATGGTGCCATGCAGTTCGGCCTCTTCTACATGGGCGAATACTCGCACATCTGCATCAACAGCTTCCTTATCGCGACGCTCTTCCTGGGCGGCTACGCGGTTCCGTTCGTGACGACCGAGACGATGCAGGCCCACATGGGCGGCTCGCTTGCGGTGCTCTGCGGCATCCTCGCGTTCCTCGCTCTCGCGTTCCTCCACATGGTTCACCGCTACTCGAAGAAGCTTGCCGCTACGGCCCAGACTCATCGCTTCGAGGTGCTCCGCGAATACAAGCTCTACAATATCATTGCGTGGGCTGCCGTTGCGGTGTTCGTCATCCTCGGCGTCTGCGCCTGGTTCTTCTACAATCCGTCGAACATGGTCGTGAACGGTGTTGCCGTGGGCAGCCTCGCGACGGCTCTCGGTACGGCGCTCATCCACCTGCTCGTGCTCGTGGTGAAGAGCGTCATGTTTTGCTGGGTGTGGATCTGGGTGCGCTGGACTCTTCCGCGCTTCCGCTACGATCACGTGATGAACCTCGGCTGGAAGATTATCTTGAACATCGCCCTCATCAACCTCGTGGTGACTGCGGTCATCGCTAAACTCGTAGGGGGTAACTAATGCGTGTTATTAGACAGAAACCCATGACGTTGGGCGAACGCCTCTATATTTTCGAGGCCCTTCGCGGTCTGTGGACGACTCTCAAGCATGCCGCCCGCGGCCTGTTCCGCTATGAGACTCTTCCGACGATTTCGTATCCGGAAGGAAAGCCCGAAGTCCGCAACACTTACCGTGCCAAGCATCGCCTGATGCTTCGCCCCGATGGCACCCCGCGCTGTGTCGCTTGCGGCATGTGCGCAGCGGCCTGCCCCGCGCACTGCATCTTTATCGAGGCTACGGCCAGTGACGACCCGCGTATCGAGAAGCGCGTGATGCGTTTCGATATCGACCACCTGACCTGCGTGTTCTGTGGTCTCTGCGTCGAAGCTTGCCCGGTGGATGCGCTCCGCATGGATACGAAGGAAATGGTCTTTGAACACCGCAACCGCGATGACTTTGTCGCCCACCTCTACGATCTCACCAACTGGGATCCGAAGGATTATCCGGACGACGAACAGAGTCAGGTGGCTCCCGGTGGAACCAAGAATGCCGAGGCCCTCAGGGTCTGGGGAATGGAGGTTAAGTAATGCTTGCCCTTATTTATTTCATCATTCTCGCGGTGATTGCTCTCGGTGCTGCTACCTGCGTACTGCTGAGCCGTCATCCTCTTTACGGGGCGCTTTCGCTCGTCGTTTCCATGGTGTCGCTCGCCGGCATCTACGGCCTTCTCGGTAGCCCCTTCCTCGGGGTCGTGCAGGTTATGGTTTACGCCGGCGCCATCATGATGCTCGTGACGTTTGTCATCATGGTGCTGAACGGTGCCCGCGATTCCCGGACGCCGATGTTCGACAAGGTGTCGCTCTTCATCATCCCCGCGGTTCTCGTGCTTGCGGCGCTCGTGGGTGTGGCTCTTGTCCGTGCCCCGCTCGGCTTCGATGCTGCGACAATCCGCGGCTCCGTGGCGGTGACGTCGGAAACTCTCTTTAACGTGGCCCAGGGCGGCCCGGGTTACTTTATCCTGTTCGAGGTGCTTGGCCTGCTCCTGCTCTCTGCTATGGTGGCGGCCGTGCTCATGGCCAAGAAGCGCCTCGGTTCTGTGGATTCTGAAAACGTGGAGGAAAAACACTGATGGAACTCCAACCCATTTTCATTCAGATTCTTGCCTTGGCAATCTTTGCCGTCGGCATCATTGTTGCCATCTCGCGTCGCAACCTGTTCTTCGTGCTGATGGGCATTGAACTTGCCTTGAACGCCGTGAATCTCTCGTTCGTGGGGTTCGCGAAGACGCTTCCTGCCGAAGCGAGCCTTACGGGCCAGATTGTGCCTCTGTTCTCCATCGCCATTGCGGCTGCCGAAGCGTGCGTGGGTTTTGCGATGGTCATCCTGATCTTCCGCAACCGCGAAAGCGTCGATGCGGATTCCTATTCCAACATGAGGGGCTAAGCGATGACAAATTTACCTTTGTGGCTCATTCCCCTGTTCCCCCTGCTGGGAACGATTCTCCTCGGTACGATTGCTGTCGTTTCTTCCGGTAGCAAGAAGGGCGCAGCCGAAAACATCGTGGGTGGACTTGCCGTCATTTTCCCGGCCATGTCCTTTGCCTGCGTGACGGTCCTGGCCTGTGGAATGCCGGAATCCGGAATCCGTGAAACCCTCTGCAACTGGATCGATTTCCCGCTTCTGCATGTGGATATCGGATTCCTGTTCGATGGGCTTTCCCGCATCATGCTCCTGTTCGTCACAGGAATCGGAACGCTTATCGCGCTCTACTCTATCGGCTACATGCATGGCGACCGCGGCTTCGCCCGTTTCTTCGCCTACATCAACCTGTTCCTGTTCAGCATGATCGTGCTTGTGCTTTCGGACAACCTCCTCCTCACGTTCTTCGGTTGGGAAGGTGTGGGTCTCTGCTCTTACCTGCTCATCGGCTTCTGGAACAAGGACCTCAAGAACTGCAAGGCGGCGAACAAGGCGTTCATCGTGAACCGCGTGGGCGACATTGGATTCCTTCTCGGAATGCTTTGCCTCCTCTCTATTGGCGGTGCCGCGGTCCTCAACTACGACATTTTCAACCAGTTCATGCAGATGATTCTGAACGGCGGCCATCTTGACTTGGTGTTCACGCTTCTCACCTTGACGGGTGTGTTGTTCTTCGTGGGATGCACCGGCAAGTCCGCGCAGATTCCGCTCCTGACCTGGCTTCCTGACGCCATGGCGGGTCCGACTCCCGTGTCCGCGCTCATCCACGCGGCGACGATGGTCACGAGCGGTGTGTACCTGGTGGCGCGCATGGGCAAGATGTTCTGCATGCTGCCCGAGGTTTTGCTCCTCATTGCGTTTGTCGGTATGTTCACTGCGCTCTGGGCTGCCATTACGGGCCTCTTCCAAAACGACATCAAGAAGGTGCTTGCCTACTCGACAATCAGCCAGCTCGGCTACATGTTCATGGCGGCGGGCGTCTGCGCGTTCGATGCCTCCATCTTCCACGTGTTTACGCACGCCTTCTTCAAGGCGGCGCTCTTCCTTGGCGCGGGTGCGGTTATCCACTCGCTGGCCGGGGAACAGGATATGCGCAAGATGGGCGGCCTCCTGAAAAAGACCCCGGTCACGGCTTGCGTCATGATTTTTGCGTTCTTCGCGATTGTCGGGTTCCCGGGTTTCGCTGGCTTCTGGTCCAAGGACCTGATTCTCGAAAAACTCGTTTCTAACGGCCCTGTCATTGCGATGCCTTTTGCTCTCGGCGGCTCGGTGAACGTGCCTGTTGGAATGATTCTCTATGTGGTTGGCCTTGCGACGGCCGTTATCACGGCGGTCTACATGGGACGTCTCATTATCATGACCTTCTTTGGTGAATACCGCGGAAGCAAGGAGAGCGAGGCCCATATCCATGAGGCTCCGGCCGTGATGCTCATCCCGATGGTTGTGCTCACGTTCGGTTCCATCTTCGCGGGCTACCTCTGGGCGGACATGATCGGCATTACGTTCTTCAAGGATTCCCTCGCTGCGGCCCTGGGTGGTGCCGAGGCGGTTGGCGAAAGCATCCTGTCGGTGCATCACGTGAACCCGGTGCTGTTCGCGGTACTCGGCACGCTGGCTGCCCTACTGGGTATGTTTATCGCCTGGCGCGTCTATGCGAATAAGAAAATTCCGACCCCCAAGGATTCGGGTGCTCCGGAAGGTTCTGCGGCGGCATGGACGTTCGTGTGGGACTACATCCATGTTGGATTTGTTTTCCCGGTGCGTGTGATTGCCTGGATTTGCGATGTCGTTGTCGACAAGTTCCTGCAGGCGTTCCAGTGGACGCTTGGTGCAATCGGGGAAATCCTCGGTGATGGCGCGAGTACTTTCCAGGTCCGCAGGGTGCGTCTCCAGCTTGCGCTCAGCATTACGGGGGTCGCGCTGATTGTGCTCGTCGCCCTGTTTGCCGAAGGCATCGTCGGTATTCCGGACTTTGTCTTTAAACTCATCGATAGTGTAAAATCTCTTCTCGGGAGGGTAATCTAATGCTTTTACATCTCCTCGTCTTTGCGCCGTTCGTTGCGGCCATCCTGATGGTTCTCAACTCCAAGGAGGACTTCAAGGCCTCGACGCACATGGCGATTCTTTTCGGGATTGTTTTTGCCGGCATGTCGGTTGCGCTGGTCGCTAATGGCAACATGGCGACGACCCCTGTCGAGTGGTTCCATATTCCGGGTTGCAAGGGCCCTGCCTACTACTATCTCTATAGCCATGGCCTGGGCGCCTGGATGGTGTTCCTGTCTTGCGGGCTTTCGCTGGTCGCCCTTATCTCGGCGCGCGGACACCTGGACAAGAACTACCGCAACTTCGCTATCGGCATTTTCGCGCTCATGGGTGCGATGAACGGAACGTTCCTCGCTGCCGACGCGGTGCTGTTCTTCTTCTTCTTCGAGGCCATGGTGATTCCCGCGGCGCTTCTCATTGCGGGTTTCGGTGGCGAAAAGCGGAAGCAGGCTGCGATGACGTTCGCGATTTACACGCTGGTGGGTTCTGCCCCGATGATGGTCGCTCTCTGGTACCTATTGACCATTGCCGACAATTCGCTGGTGCTTTCTATCGTGCTCGCGGTCCAGACGATGCCCCAGAGCGCACAGCTGCTTGTATTCTTGAGCTTCCTGCTCGCATTCCTCGTGAAGACTCCGATTTTCCCGTTCCACGGCTGGCAAGCGATAACGTATTCCGAAGCTCCGGCTCCGCTTTCGGCTATCCTTACTGGCGCGATGAGCAAGGCGGGCGTTTTCGGTTTTATCGCCTGGATGCTCCCGATCTTTACGCTTGATGTGCCACAGATTATGACGGTCCTGTGGCTTGGCCTTATAACCGCGATTTACGGGGCGCTCATGGCGCTCCGCGCGACTGACGGCAAGAAACTGCTCGCCTACAGTTCCATGAGCCATTTGGGCATCGCGGTTGCTGGCGTATTCAGCTTCTCCGAGTCGATGCTTTCGGCTGTCCTCGTGCTCCTGGTGGCGCATGGCATTTCTGCCGGTGTTCAGTACTTCTTGCTCGGGGTTGCCGAACGCATGACGGGGACTCGCAATATCGAGGAAATGGGCGGACTTTCGCATACGAATCCTGTGTTCGGATTCCTCTTTGGCGCTGCGGGCGTCCTGGCCCTCGCGGTTCCCGGTACGGCCGGGTTCATCGGGGAATTTGGCGTCCTCCTTTCTGTTTGGGACATGAACCCGTTCTGTGCTGGCGTCGTGGGCTTCTGCATGATCCTCTCGGCGGCCTACATGCTGCGCTTTATCCAGAAGGTCATTTTTGGAACGCCTGCCCGCGAATACAAGGAAGGCCCGCGTGCGAGCGCGCTTGAAGGTTTTGCCTATGGCGTGATGCTCCTGCTCCTCTTGGTGTTTGGTTTCCATCCCGCTTTCGTGACAAACGCTCTGCGTGATCTCAACGACTCCACGGAACAGACGGCGGCCATTGACGAAGAAGCCGCTGTCGATGAGGCTTTGCCCGATGCGCTTCCTGTCGAGGATGAAGAAGCTGTGGAGGCGGAACCCCTCGAATCGCACATCGCGACTTCTGCCGACGTGGCGCAGCTCGATTCTTCGCTGACAGCAGCCGGATTCTCTGAAGAGGAGAAGAAGGAACTGATCCGTCAGGTAATCGAAACCGAGGCCAATATGGCGAAGGCGACCGCAGCCGCTCTCGAAAAAGAACAATCTGCTCAACCGACCGTAAAGGACGAGGAGGCTTCCAATGACTAGTCTTGTGATGTTTATGCCGGTAATCGTAGTGGCGCTTGGCGCGCTGGTCTCGCTTGCCGCAGAACCGTTCCTGAACGACGAAAGCAAGCACAAGGTCCTTCCGTGGGTTGCTGCGGTGTTTGTCGCGCTTGGCATGGCGGCGTTTGCCTTGGTGAAGGTGGATTGCGTCTACGATCTGTTCGCGGTGGACCCGGTCCGTCGCTTGCTCGGTGTCTCTGTCCTCCTTTGCGCCTTGCTCGGCATTGGCGGACTCCAGTGGATGCTCGGCCGCGAGAAGATGAAGGGTGGCGAAGCCTACGGGCTCATGCTTCTCGCTTCTTGCGGTGCCCTGCTCATGACGCAGGCGATTGACTTCCTTTCCCTCTTCATTGCCATGGAACTCACGAGTTTCCCGGTCTATGCCCTTGTCGGCATTCGCCGTAAAGACCAGAATGCAGGTGAAGGCGTGTTCAAGTATTTTGTTTCGGGCTCCATATTCAGCGCCTTCTTCCTTTACGGGGTGGCCTTGATTTATGGCGCTACGGGTAGTACGCACATGTTCTCTGCAGTGCTTGAAGGCCGTGGTTCGATTTATGCGGTAGGTATCCTGCTTGTCGTGTTCGGTCTCCTGTTCAAGGCAGGCGCTGCCCCGGTACATTTCTGGGTGGCCGATGTCTATACGGGTGCATCCGTTGCCGTGACTGGCTTCATGGCTGCTGTCGTGAAGGTGGGTGCGTTAGCGGCTCTCGGCTCTGTATGGGTGGGAATCCTCGCGACCCGTGCCGGAGCTCCTGCTGCATGGAACCTTGCAGAACCGGTGAAGTTTGCATCCCAGTCTCCCGCACTTTATTACGTTGTCCTGGTTGTCGCTATCCTCTCGATGGTGATTGGCGCCTTCAGTGGCCTTGCCCAGAAATCCATCCGTCGAATTCTTGCGTTCTCTGCCGTGATGAACGCGGGCTTCATTGTGATTGGCCTCCTGCTTCCGAACTACCTCAAGGAAGGCTCCGTGCAGCTTGGCTCCATGTTCTTCTTCCTGGTGACTTACGCCATCGCAAGTGCGGGCGCCCTGACGGGAATTGCCTACCTTGCCGGTAAAGAAGACAAGAACGAAAACCTGGAAGACATTCAGGGTGTCGGCCGTCGCCGTCCGTTCGTTGCGCTCGGTGTTGCGGTCTGTCTTGCTAGCCTTGCCGGACTTCCGCCTGTCGCGGGCTTCCTCGCGAAGTTTGCTCTGTTCGCAGGAGCCTTCTCTGCGGGAATGACGGCTACGGCCATCTTTGGCTTTGGCCTTTCGCTCGTGGCGGCGGTTTACTACCTTCGAATCGCCTATGTACTGTTTGCTCCCCGCAAGGAACCTTGCCAGTGCAAGTGCTGTTGCCAGACGGATCCCCATTATGGTTATATGCTCAAGTTTACCGTATCGCTTGCTGCTCTTGCCCTGCTTGCGATGAGCGTGCTTCCGGCATCTGCCCTCATCGGCTAGTCTTTAGAGGATAAATCTAAAAGGGAATGCCCTGCCGGATTCGGCGGGGCTCCTTTTTTTATCTATCTTGTTGCACAAGAAAGGGGTTTGCGAAGATGATTTGTCCGGAATGTGGAGAACGATTTAATTTTTACGAGCCGCAGTGCCCGTGGTGCGGGGCTGCGAAGCCTGTTTCCGAAAAGAAATTGCCTGAGGCTGTCGAAGAATCCGAGAAGGTTGAGGAAAAGGAAGTATTCTTTACGTACAAGGCACGCAAACGCCATGGCGGGAAAGTACTGATGGTGGGCAAATATTGTATAGCACTCTTTCTCTTTATGGTCTTTGTTTGCATGCTCGGTCAACTCTTTAGGGAACCGATTACGAAGTATCTTCTTTTAGGCACTTTTATACCTCTTGCTGTATCTGTTGGTTTTTTCTTTGATGCCGGTTACTCCATTAAGGTCGTGCGCGAAATAAAATGTCGCAAGGACGATTTTGTGTTGTACAGGCTCAATGACGAGGCTGTCCTTCCGTTTGGCAAGACGGATATACTAAAAAAGAGGTACAGAACGGGGCTTTTCCGTCATATGTATGTTTTTGTTATTGACAAGGAAATCTTCTTCGTCGACGAACACGATTTCCCCGAAGTTGCCGAAACGATGAACAATCTTTATTTCGGGAAAGACTGAAATTTTTAAATTTGCAAAAAAAGGATTTATCATGGATAAGATTTATCGTTCGGGTATCGGTTTTGACGTTCACAAGTTGGTGGAAGGCCGCAAGTGCATTATTGGCGGGGTGGATATCCCGTACGAGAAGGGCCTCTTGGGCCATAGCGATGCAGACGTCTTGCTGCATGCCATTAGCGACGCCCTGCTGGGTGCCGCAGGCCTCGGCGATATCGGCACGTACTTCCCGGATACCGACCCGGCCTTCAAGGGCGCTGACAGTCTGGAACTGTTGCGCAAGGTGGGCGAGGAGGTCAAGAAGGCGGGTTACGAGATTGTCAATATCGACAGCATCGTGATGTGCGAACGCCCGAAGGTGAACCCGCACAAGGACGCCATGAAGGCAAACATCGCCCGCGTACTCGGGATAGACGTGAAGCAGGTCGGCATCAAGGGTACCACGACCGAAAAGCTCGGGTTTACGGGCAGGGGCGAAGGCATCGCCAGCCAGGCGGTCGCAATGGTAAGAAGTCTGTAAGGAAAAAGGCTCGGGGCACGAGGCTCTCGTTGTCCCTAATTCAACGAGTTTGGTTTACCATTTTTTTGGTGGTTAAATTTTACTTAATTTTTTCTATATTTTACGCCAGCTTTACAATCAACAATTCACCGCCATGAGCCCGAACTAGCTGAAAGGCAGCGACGATGATCCGGTAGTGGCGCTTCATAGGAAGGTCCTATAATTATGACTTGGATGGCGTTAAAAATGTTAGGGTGCCTAGCCCTGCTCATGTTCGGTATGAAGTCCATGAGCGAGGCTTTGCAAAAAATGGCCGGTCCGCAGCTCAGACATGTGCTCGGAACCATGACCACGAACCGTTTCACGGGGATGCTCACCGGCATGTTCGTTACAGCCTCAGTACAAAGTTCGACCGCCACCACGTTGATGACGGTCTCTTTTGTTAATGCGGGGCTCCTTACGCTCATGCAGGCCATCTCGATTATCCTCGGCGCCCACATCGGTACGACGGTAACGGCATGGATCATGAGCCTCGGGTTCTCGTTCAACATCGCGAACTTCGTCTACCCGGCGTTCTTCATCGGTATCATTCTCGTGTACCTGAACAAGAAGCGCGTGCTAGGCGAGTTCCTGTTCGGTGTCGGTTTCCTTTTCCTTGGCCTTACCACCCTTAAAGAAACCGGTTTTACCGTGGTGCAGGACCCGGGGGCAAGCGCGTCTATCAGCCAGTTCTTCGCGCATTTCAGCGAACCGAATTTTTTCAACTCGCTGTTCTTCCTCGTGATGGGAACAATCCTCACGTTGTGTGTGCAGTCTTCTGCCGCCATCATGGCCATCACGATGATCCTCTGCTCCACCGGCGTGCTCCATATTGACCAGGGCATCATGCTCGTGCTTGGCGAAAACATCGGTACGACGATTACCGCGAACATCGTGGCGCTTTCCGCCAATACGCAGGCTCGCCGCGCGGCCCTTGCTCACTTTACGATTAACGTGATAGGCGTTATCTGGGTAATCATCGTGCTCAAGTGGTTCCTCGCTGCCGTCTGTAACGTGGTTGGCTTCGACCTCTCCATCCACATGGGCGAACCGGGTTACGAAAAGAACCTTGCGAAGATTTCCGTGGTGCTCGCCACGTTCCACTCGGCGTTCAACGTCTCGAACACATTCATCCAGATTTGGTTCATCAAGTACATCGAAAAATTTGTTTGCAGGGTCATTAAGCCCAAGAAATCCGATGAAGAGGAAGATTCCCGCCTGCACTTCATTAGCTCAGGCCTGATGGGCACTCCGGAACTCTCGCTCCTTGAGGCCCGCAAGGAAATCAGCCTCTTTGCGACCCGCACTCGCAAGATGTTCAATTTTGTGCCTGACCTTTTGACAATGAAGGAAGAGAACGATTTCGTGAAACTGTTCGCCCGCATCGAAAAGTATGAAGGTATCAGCGACAACATGGAAATTGAAATCGCGAAGTACCTGAATCAGGTGTCGGAAGGCCGTCTGAGCCCCGAAAGCAAGACGACCATCCAAGCGATGCTCAGGGAGATTTCTGAAATCGAGAGCATTGGCGATGCCTGCTACAACATGGCCCGCGCCATCAACCGCAAGTTCCGCAGCAAGGAAGACTTTACCGAAGAGCAGTACGACCACATAAAGCATATCATGAACCTGTGCGACAAGGCGCTCGAACACATGATTGCCGTGCTCGACGACAACCAGCAGGTTGACCTGAACCGTACGTTGAACCTTGAAAATGAAATCAACGACTACCGCAAGCTCCTCAAGGGAAAAAATGTCGCCGATATCGAGAACCAGAAATACAGCTACCAAATGGGCGTGCACTACATGGACGTGGTGAACGATTGCGAAAAGCTGGGCGACTACGTGGTGAACGTGGTCGAGGCTCATGCGAACAAAAAATTCTCTACATAATCCCGCTTGCTTTGTGCGAATTACGGTACGAACCTTGTAAATACGGTGTCAAGAAATCTTTTGTACCGCAAGTTTTTCGTGCCAGTTTTTACAAGTAAAATTTGTGTAAAGTGTAGATAAAACCTTTGCGAAGCCGTTGCTTCAGGTATTGGATAAACGCTGTGGTCTTTTTATCTTGTTGTTGGGTAAATTGTGAATATGATTTACATAGTTGAAGACAATTCCGAAATCCGCGAAATGGAAGCCTACGCTCTCAAGAGTAGCGGTTTTGAGGTCAATGCCTTCGATTGCGGGAAAAGCCTGGACGAGGCTATCAAGACCCACATACCAGACTTGTTTGTCTTGGATATCATGCTGCCGGGCGAAGACGGTCTCAGCATACTGAAGCGCCTCCGCACGCAGGAATCTACTAGCAATGTCCCCGTCATCATGCTTACCGCGAAGAGCTCCGAACTGGACAAGGTCAAGGGACTCGATTTGGGGGCCGACGACTATATCGCAAAGCCGTTCGGTGTCCTGGAATTTGTTTCGCGCGTCAAGGCGCTGCTCCGTCGTTCGGGCATGGTGAATGTCGAAGCGGCTGAACCGAAAATTATTTCGCTCGGGGATGTGTCGCTCGACGAGGCCAAGCACGTCGTCACGGCGGGTAGCGAGAATGTGGAACTCACCTACAAGGAATACGAACTCCTGAAACTTCTCGTGTCACATCCGGGGCTTGTCTATTCCAGGCAGCAACTCCTGGAAAAAATCTGGGGCATCGATTTCAAGATGGATACGCGGACGGTTGATATGCACGTCAAGACGCTCCGACAAAAACTGGGCGAGCGAGGCGCGATTATCCAGACTGTCCGAAACGTAGGGTACAAGGCGCAATGAAGGACCGCATCCGCTACAGCCTGATATACATGGGAGTGATTGCGGCGCTCTTGGCGGTTTTTTTTACCGTGCGTGTATTTGAAGGCGAAATGGCGGAGCAACTCAAGGGACTCCTGCGCGAAAACTTGCGCCTCATTGAAACCTCGTACGCGAATGAATCGCTTGGGGGCGAACCCCAGAAACTTGCGAAATTTGCAAGCAAGGATCTCCGCATCACGCTTGTCGATTCGAAGGGCGGGATTCTCTACGACAGCGATGCCGAAGCGGCCAAGATGGAAAACCACAACGACCGCGAAGAGATTATCGATGCGCTCGCGAAAGGCGTGGGCGAGGACCTGCGTTACTCTTCCACATTGCAGGCGAAGGCGTTCTACTTTGCGAAGCGCCTGAATGACGGAAACGTGCTCAGGCTCGGCATGCGCCAGGCGAACTTGCAGAAGGTGTATTCCAAGACAATCCCGTATCTTGTCGTACTGCTTGCGGCCATTGTGGCGGCAGCCATCCTGATAGCCATCGGGCTCAGCCGTACCTTCGTGAGTCCGCTCAAGAAACTTGTGGATCAGCTCGGTACTCCCGAATGGATGAAAATCGAGAACGTCTACAAGGAAATTGCGCCCCTCGTGAATACCATCCGCAAGCAGGACTTGGAACTGCAGCTGACGATTGAACAGCTTTCGAACGAAAAGCAAAAAATGACTCACCTGAAGGATGAATTCACCGCGAATGCCTCGCACGAACTCAAGACACCGCTGACCTCCATTTCGGGCTATGCGGAACTCATCGAGAGCGGCTTGGCGAAACCCGAGGATGTCAAGATGTTCGCGGGTAAAATCCATAAGGAGGCAAGCCGCCTGCAGTCCATCGCGAACGACATCATCACGTTGTCGAAACTCGACAACCATGGTGGCGAACCGTTCGAGCTGGGTGAAAAGGTGAACCTCTGGAACGTTGCGCATTCCTGTGTAGAGAGCCTCGGCCTGAACGCGAGCAAGAAGTCTATCTCGCTTTCGCTGGAAGGCGAAACATCCGCAGAAATCATCGCGAACTCCAAACTGCTTTACGAAATGATTTTCAACCTGGTGGACAACGCCATACGTTACACGGAGTCGGGCGGCAAGGTCGTCGTGCTCGTGGAACAGGACTCCATTGCCGTGAAGGATACCGGTATCGGAATCCCGGAGGAATGCCAGTCCCGCATCTTTGAGAGGTTCTATCGTGTAGACAAGAGCCGCTCCAAGGAAACCGGCGGAACGGGTCTCGGGCTTGCTATCGTAAAGCACATCGCCGAAGTCCTCCATGCGACAATCCACTTGAATTCGATCGTTGGTCTCGGTACCGAAATCAAGGTCGGTTTTACAACCCTTTCAAAAACGAATAAGGTTTTATGACATTTATGATTCTCAAAATGATCGGTTGCCTTGCGCTGCTCATGTTCGGCATGAAGACGATGAGCGAAGGCTTGCAGAAACTCACCGGCGGGCACCTCCGCGCTGTCCTTGGCACCATGACCAAGCACCGTATCGGAGGCCTCCTCACAGGTACGTTCGTCACGGCCTCGGTGCAGTCTTCTACTGCTACGACCGTTCTTACCGTAAGCTTCGTTAATGCTGGCCTGCTCACATTGAGTCAGGCCATTCCTGTTATTATGGGCGCGAACATCGGTACCACGGCCACGGCGTGGATCATGTCCATATTCGGGTTCCAGTTCAACATGAGCTCGGTAGTGTGGCCCTTCTTCGCCCTCGGTATCATCCTTTCTTACACCAAGAAGAACTCGACCAAGAGCCTGGGCGAATTCGTGTTCGGTTTCGCGTTCATGTTCCTGGGCCTTACCACGCTTCGCGAAAATGCGGTGGCGATGGACCTGGCCCATAACCAGACTGTCATCAACTTCTTTGCGATGACCGGCGGTTGGGGCATCTTCAGCACGCTTCTCTTCCTGTTGCTGGGGAGCATCCTTACGATGTGCGTGCAGTCGTCTGCGGCCATCATGGCGATTACGCTCTTGCTCTGCAGTAGCGGCGTGCTCCCGATTTACCAGGGCATTGCGCTCGTGATGGGCGAAAACATCGGTACCACGGTGACGTCGAACCTTGCGGCCCTTTCGGCAAGTACGCAGGCAAGGCGCGCGGCCTTGGCGCACATGCTCTTCAACGTGTTCGGCGTGGTGTGGGTATTGATAGTGTTCCGCCCGTTCGTGAACATGGTGTGCAGCATCGTAGGGTTCGACCCGACGTTCGTACCGCATACCGAAGAAGAAGTTGCACAGGCGAGCGTCCGTGTGACCTACGCGCTATCTGCCTTCCATACGGCATTCAACCTCTGCAACGTGCTTATCCTCATCTGGTTCATCAAGCCGATGGAAAAAATCATCTGCAAGATTATCCGCGAGAAGGAAGACGGCGAGGATTTCAAGGTCAAGTTTATCAGCGCGGGCCTCATGAGCACTGCAGAACTTTCGCTTTTTGAAGCTCGCAAGGAAATTAACTTGTTTGCTGCCCGCACGCAGAAGATGTTCCGCATGGTGCCCGAACTGCTCGAGATGAAGGACGAAAATGACTTCGTCAAGCTGTTTGCCCGCATCGAGAAGTACGAAGGCATCAGCGACAACATGGAAATTGAAATTGCCAAGTACCTGAACCAGGTTTCCGAAGGCCGCTTGAGCCCCGAAAGTAAGACGAATATCCAGTCGATGCTCCGCGAAATTTCTGAAATCGAAAGTATCGGCGACGCTTGCTACAATATGGCCCGCGCCATCAACCGCAAGTTTAGAAGTTCCGACGACTTTACCGAAGAGCAGTACAACCGCATCAAGCACATGATGCAACTTTGCGACAAGGCGTTAACGAACATGATCGATGTCATTAGCGATGCTGTGACTGCTGACGCAAACCGTACGCTGAATATGGAGAACGAAATCAACGATTATCGCAAGCTCCTCAAGGAGAAAAACATTGCCGATATCGAATCGCAAAAGTACAGCTACCAGATGGGCGTCCACTACATGGACGTGGTGAACGACTGCGAAAAGCTGGGCGACTACGTGGTGAACGTGGTCGAGGCGCATACCAACAAGAAGTTCTCCTCTTAAAGACGGGAAACTGTAATTTTTCTATCTTGGGCATCAGTCAGTTCGAAACCCATCCTGACTCTAAACAAAACTAGGAGCCCCTATGAAAGACGCATTGCTCGTCCTGTCCGGCGGAATGGACAGCACCACGCTGCTTTATGAGCGTGCCGCCAGTATTGCACTTGCCGTTTCGTTTGATTACGGCAGCAACCACAACGACAACGAGATTCCTTTCGCCCGCTTCCACTGCGAAAAGCTGGGAATTCCGCATGTGACGATTCCGCTCAAGTTCATGCACGACTATTTTGAGTCGTCGCTGCTGTCGGGTGCCGATGCAGTCCCTGAAGGCGACTATTCTGCCGAGAACATGAAGTCGACGGTCGTGCCTTTCCGCAATGGCATCATGCTTTCTGTTGCGGCGGGCCTTGCTGAAAGCCGCGGCCTTGAGAAGGTGATGATGGCGAACCATTTCGGTGACCATGCCATTTATCCGGATTGCCGCGAGGAATTCGTGAAGAACATGTCGGCGGCGATTGCGGCGGGCACCTACGCCGGTATCACCATTGACGCACCCTATACGAATATCTCCAAGGCTGATATTGCTCGCAGGGGAAAAACTCTTGGCATAGATTATAGCGCGACCTGGTCCTGCTACAAGGGTGGTAGAATCCACTGCGGAAAGTGCGCAACCTGTCTGGAACGCAAGGCGGCTCTCGCCGAAGCGGGAATCGACGATACGACAGAATACGAGGCCTGATATGTACAGAGTCATCAAACGAATCGAAATTTCCGGAGCTCATAAGCTGTCGCTTCCGTACGAAAGCAAGTGCCGCGGGCTCCACGGCCACAACTGGATTATCACGGTCTTCTGCCAGTCCGAAACTCTTGACGAGAATGGGATGGTGGTCGATTTCTCGCGCATCAAGGAAATTGTCCACGGCAAGCTGGATCACCAGTTCCTGAATGACGTCGTGGATTTTAATCCGACCGCAGAGAACATGGCGCGTTGGGTCTGCGAGCAGGTTCCGCACTGCTACAAGGTTCAGATTCAGGAAAGCGAAGGCAACATTGTCGAGTACGAACGCTAGGGACAGGGCCTGCCATGAAGGTGTGCGAGATCTTTAAGAGCATAGAAGGCGAGGGCCTGCGCATGGGACAGGCCGCGGTCTTTGTGCGGCTTCACGGCTGCAACCTGCGGTGCGCCTATTGCGACTCGATGTATGCGGTCGAAGGCCATGACTACACACAAATGGATGTAGACGAAGTCTTGTCGGCTGTAGACAAATACCGTAGCGAAAGCGGGGCCGGTTGCGTGACGCTCACCGGCGGCGAACCGCTGATTCATGAAGGCGTTGACGAACTGCTTTCGAAGCTATGCGGTGCGGGCTTCGAGGTCAATGTCGAAACCAATGGCACAGTTCCCTGCAAACGGTGCTTCCCGTCGCTTTTTTATACCATGGACTGGAAATGCGGCAGTAGCGGGATGTCGGGCAGGATGCGCATGGAAAATATCGCGACGCTTGGAAAAAATGACGTACTGAAGTTCGTTGTTGGGAGCGTCGAAGATCTGCGCGAAGCAGAACGCGTGGTATCGCAGCTTTCGTTGCTGCGGAAAAGTCCTGCATGCGACATGCCTCATATTTTTGTCTCGCCAGTTTTCGGGACGCTGCCGAACGAAACAATCGTGGATTGGATGCTGGATAGCGAAACCATGACGCGGAATGGCGCCCGATTCCAGGTGCAACTTCACAAAATCGTGTGGGCCCCCGAACGTCGCGGCGTGTAGGCCCTGCTGTTATATTTGACATTATGAAAAAGACGAAAATCCTCTTTGTATGTCACGGGAACATCTGCCGTAGCCCCATGGCCGAGTTTGTCATGAAGGACAAGCTTGCGAAGGCGGGACTCGAGAATTTCGAGGTGGCAAGTGCCGCGACAAGTACCGAGGAAATCGGGAATCCCGTATATCCGCCCGCAAAACGTATGCTTGCAAGCCACGGAATCGATTGTAGCGGAAAACATGCGCGCCAGATGACGCAACGCGATTACGAATATTACGACTATATCGTGCTCATGGATAGAAATAACCTGAGAAATCTGCGCTGGATTCTGGGCGAAGGGCATGACATGTCGAAGGTGTCGCTGCTGATGGACTGGACTGGTGATCCGCGCGATGTGGCGGATCCGTGGTATACGGGTAATTTTCAGGCAACCTGGGATGACGTGAACGAAGGTTGCGAAGCCATCATAGAGAAGTTGGCAAACCGCCCGTCTCTTTAAAATTGCTATTTTTTGTCATGTAAAGTTCCTGCGCGAAGTTGTGCGGGATAATTGAAATTTAAATGAGGAATCTATGAGCGAAAATTCTGCTACCCGTCCTGTCCGCGTGCGTTTTGCCCCGAGCCCCACGGGCTACCTGCATGTGGGCGGCGCCCGCACCGCTATTTACAACTACTTCTTTGCAAAGCACATGGGCGGCACGTTCTACCTGCGTATCGAGGATACCGACCGCAAGCGTTACAACGAGACTGCGCTGCACGACTTGATGCGCGACCTCAAGTGGCTGGGACTTCAGTGGGACGAAGGTCCGGGTTGCGAAGGCGACTGCGGCCCGTACTTCCAGAGCGAACGCCTGGACATTTACCACCGCGAAATCAAGAAACTTTTGGATGCGGGTTGCGCCTACTACTGCTTCTGCACCGAAGAACGCCTGCAGGAAGTCCGCGCCGAACAGGAAAAGAGCCACGTGCCGGTCACGGGTTACGACCGCCACTGCCGCAATATCAGCCGTGAAGAAGCCGAAGCCCGCATTGCCGCTGGCGAAAAGGCTGTTATTCGCTTCAAGGTCCCGGAAACAGGCGTTACCGAATTCGACGACATGATTCGCGGTCACATCAGCTACCAGAACGAACTCCTGGACGACCTCGTGCTCATCAAGCGCGACGGTTACCCGACTTATCATTTTGCAAGCGTTGTCGATGACCACCTGATGGGAACGACCCACGTGCTCCGCGGCGACGAATGGATCAGCTCCACGCCGAAGCACGAACTCTTGTACAAGGCATTTGGCTGGCAGCCGCCTGTATGGTGCCACCTGCCGGTGATTCTCGACAAGAACGGCGGCAAACTCTCTAAGCGCAAGGGAGCCGCTTCCGTAGGCGACTTCCGCGACCTCGGTTACCTGCCGGAGACTCTCGTGAACTACCTCGCGCTCCTCGGCTGGAACCCGGGCGACGATCGCGAAGTCATGACCATCAAGGAAATGGTCGAAAGCTTTACGCTGGAACGCATCAACCCCAAGTCCGCCAGCTTCGACGAAAAGAAGTTGCAGTGGATGAACGGTCAGCACATCCACCTGTGCGACGACGCATTCCTCAAGGGTATCATGAAGGAAGGCCTGGCCGCCAAGGGTATCGACCTCTCGAAGGAACCGGAAGAACGCCTCGACGAAATCGTGAAGCAGCTGAAGCCCCGTGCCCACTTTGTGCAGGACCTGGCCGACATGGCTGTGTACTTCTTCGTGGCTCCGACGACCTACGACGAGAAGGGTGCGAAGAAGCACTTCGGCGAAGGCTCCAAAGAAGTGGCGACGCTCGTGCGTGACATGCTCGCTTCCATCGAAGATTTCAAGACTCCGGTGATCGAGAAGGGATTCTACGACCTTGCCGAACGCTCTGGCCACAAGGTCGGTGAACTCGTCGGTGCCCCGCGTCTCGCTGTGTCTGGCGTTACCGCAGGCCCCGGCCTTTGGGAAATGTTCGAAATCATCGGCAAGGACGAAGTCCTCCGCCGCATCGATGTCGCTCTCCCGTTGATGGGGTAATCTTCGCTGACCCATGCGAAATCTCTTTCCTCATAGGATCCATACGCAGAAGTTGTTCTGCTGCCGTTGTCGTCAGGTGCTCGATCACGGGGTCTATGCACGTGAACCTTATTCCACTTATGGAGGAATGAAACCGCATCTTCCGCTTCTCTGCATGTGTGAAAGGTGCTCGGCTGCGTTTGTCGGCTTTTCGAACGAGTTTGCCTTTTCGAGGCCGATTGATGCGGGCGATTACACCGCTGTGTATGGCTATAGTCGGATTTCTCCGGGAAATTGGCTCTATTTCAAGGAATCGGTCAAGCCGGGGAAGGTCAAAAGCTATTTCAGGACAAATGAACAAGAAATCATTGTCGTGAGCTATGATGGTGGCCAGGACATGAAATTTGTGTTCGACCATCCCGCTCCGGTTCGTGAAAAATCGGCCGAAGGCTATCGCCTACTTCCGGCGCAGAGCGCCCAGACTTTGCTTGGCGATAATATTTACCACACTTTGCGAGATAAGTTTGGTATTGCAGTCGGGCTCGTGAAAGATGGCGACAAGGATAAGTTGGCGACACTGCTCGAAGATGGTTCCGTCTTGTTTATAACGCTTCCGGAACAAGCCCAGAACATTCCTAACGACAAGTTGTCTGATATTGTTCTCAACAAGTTGCGCCAGCTTTTCCCGGATGACGTAAGCAGGGTCTCGGTGACGGTTGGACAGGGCGTTGTCTACTTGGATGGCCTTGTCAGGAGCGTCATGATTAAGCGCTCGCTTCGGGCTTGTATCAACAACATGCCTCGCGTTCGTGGCTGCGTTGACTTTACGAAGGTTATTGCGGAGCCTGGCATGACGGATAAGCGGATAGAAAACGAAATTTACATGTTGCTGGAATCCTTTGGACGAAATGTCTTTGATTACAAGGTAGAAGTAGCAAATGGAAAGGGTAGTGTGTCCTTGTGCTGCTTCGAAGGCCTGTGCCCTAAGGATTTGGAAAATAGGATTGCCGAAGTTCCCGGTTTGCAGGATTTGAACTTCTCGATGGTGTCGTTGCCGGAAAGGGAAATGCGGAATCGAGAAACCTGCCTGGAAATGGAACACAGCTATTCGTTGAATTCTTTGCTCCAGGGGGCCAAGATAAAGGTCTCGTTTGTCGATGACAAGTATTTGCTGGAAGGAAGGGTCCATTCGGCTTTTCAGAAACAGATTGCCCTTGTGAACGCGGTAAAGATGACCCTTTCGACGGCTGTGGAAAATCGCTTGCGCGTGGCTGGAAACTTATAAAAAAGGAGTGCCTATGGCTTCAGGATACGAAAAAATCAACCTTATTAAGAATAAACTAAAGAATCCGATGACCGTGACGCAGTTGGCCTTGGCGCTCGGGTGTGGCATCCGCACCGTTTTCCGTCATCTCGATGTCGTCCAGAAGGAAAACTGCGGTCTTCGCAAGTACAAGAGCGAGGGCGAGACCTTCTATGTTATCCAGCCCGACGAGAAGGTGAACTTTAACCAGAATATCGTCAAGCAACTCGATAAAATCAAGAAGACGATGGCTGCGAATTCCGCTCCCGAAATAAAGACGATAAAGCTTTTGGATAAGGTAATAAGCCTGCTGGAAACGACGGACCCGAACGAATTTAAGCCCGAAGCCATTTCGACAGACCCGGATTACGTGCTGGATTATGGCCCCTTCTGCGATGATAAATTGCAGGATGCGCTTGTCAATCGGGTTCTCAAGTCAATCCACAGCGGAACGGCCATCAGGATTCACTACCGCCATTCGACGGACCATTCCTCGGTCGCCGAAGAAACGAAGGAAGTCTTTCCGGTCAAGGTCATCATGCGCATGGACACGCTCTATCTTGTCGCGGGCGAAGTGGACGACAAGGGAAATCAGGTTTTCAAGAACTACCTTTTTGAACAGATTGACAGCGTGACGGAAACGAACCATGCGTCCCCGAAGTTTGCCTTTGATGAGAAAATGCATTACAAGTATGCTTTTGGCAAGTACACGGGGCGCGACAAGGTGGAAGATGTCTCGCTCGAGATTAGGACGAAGTGGTTGCAGACGCAGTTCGAACGCTCGCATTTTAATCCGCCGATTTCAAAGCGTTTCGACAGGAACAAGAACATGATTGTCGATCTGAAACTTCGCATTACCCCGGATTTCGAAAGTTGGCTGATGGGTGTCACCAACGATGTGCGTATTCTGAAACCCGCCTTGCTGAAGGAAAAGATTAAGCAGAAACTCAAGAACGCACTGTCTGATATGGACGCCTGAGATGCAAGAACATAACCTCTCCGATTACACCTTCGAATTCCCGAAGGAACTAATTGCTACCCGCACGGCGGGGAAAGGCAAGACGCGTATTCTGCATTGTCCCAAGGATGGCGGGCCGCGACGCATCATGAAGGCTCCCGAAATTGTGGAACTGTTCCGCCCTGGAGACTGCCTTGTGGTGAACAATACCAAGGTGATTCCTGCGCGCCTTTACGGTCACACGTTGCACGGCGGCGAAGTCGAAACGCTACTCGTACAGTCGCTCATTCCGGCAGAGAACGGTGATGCCCGCTATGAGGCGCAGGTCCGCCCGGGCAAGGCCTTTAAGATCGGACGCGAACTCGAAATTGCAGGTGTCAAGGCGACGGTCGAGGATATTCACGAAGATGGAGCCCGCGTGCTCCGCTTTGCGACGACCCCCGTGGAACTTGAAGCGGTGATGAATCGCGAGGGCCACGTGCCGCTCCCTCCCTACATCAACCGTCCCGACGACGAGGACGACAAGAAGGCATACCAGACGATTTTTGCAAAGTACTCGGGTGCAGTTGCTGCCCCGACGGCGAGCCTGCATTTTAGTGAACAGATGCTCGAGGACCTCAAGGCGAAAGGCGTGTACGTTGCCGAGGTTACTTTGCACGTAGGGCCAGGCACATTCCAGAATATCTCGGTCGAGGACTTTACCCAGCACAAGATGCACGGCGAGCATTACGAACTCACGAAGGAAAACGCCGAAATCATCAACAAGGCGAAGCGCGAGGGCGGGCGCATCGTTACCGTGGGTACTACGAGCACGCGCGTCGTGGAGACGATTGCCGATGCGAATGGAATCGTGAAGGCGCAAAAGGGAATCACGCACGCGTTCTTCTATCCTGGCTACCGCTACAAGATTGTAGACGGCCTCCTCACGAATTTCCACTGGCCCAAAAGTTCACTCATCCTGCTGGTGTCCGCATTCTACGGGCGCGAAAACACCCTCGAAGCCTACAGGATGGCCGTCGAGAACAAGATGAAACTGTTCAGCTACGGTGACGGAATGCTAATTTTATAACCGAAGGCGAAGTATTACTTTGTCGTGGCCGCATGAGCGGTCGAATGAAAAAGGAAAAGACATGAAGATTGCAGTTATCGGCGGTGCCGGCTACATTGGATCCCACACGACGCGTGAACTCCTTGACCGCGGACATGAGGTTTGCGTCTTTGACAACCTTTCGAGCGGTTTGGAACAGAACCTGTTCCCCGAAGCGGGCTTCGTAAAAGGCGATATCCTGCATCCCGATGAAATCGGCAAGTTCCTGAACGAATTCAAGCCCGAAGGCCTCGTGCACCTGGCCGCCTTCAAGGCCGCCGGCGAGTCGATGATCAATCCCGAGAAGTACAGCGTGAACAACATTACGGGTTCCATCAACATCCTGAATGCTGCTTCCGCTGCCGGCGTGAAGTATTTCGTGTTCTCGAGTTCCGCAGCCACCTACGGCGCCCCGAAGTACCAGCCCGTCGATGAGGAACACCCGACCGACCCCGAAAACTACTACGGCTACACGAAACTCGCCATTGAGGGGTTCCTCAAGTGGTACGATAAGCTGCGCGGAATCAAGTTCGCGGCTCTCCGCTATTTTAATGCCGCAGGCTACGATGTGAAAGGCCGCATCAACGGTCTCGAGAAGAATCCGGCGAACCTCATCCCGGTGGTGATGGAAGCGCTGCTCGGCAAGCGTAAGGAACTGCTCGTGTTCGGTAATGACTACGACACTCCCGATGGCACGGGCGTGCGCGACTACATCCACGTGAACGACCTCGCGATTGGTCACGGGATGGCGTTCGACTACCTGCAGAAGAACAACAGGAGCCTTATCGTGAACCTCGGCGTGCAGCAGGGGAGTTCCGTGCTCGACGTTATCCACATGGCTGAGAAGGTGAGCGGTCGCAAGTGCCCGTACCGCATTGTGGAGCGCCGCCCGGGTGACCCCGCGACGCTTGTGGCGAACCCCAGCAAGGCCCACGAAGTTCTCGGCTGGAAGGCGCAGTTCAGCGACCTCGAGACTCTCCTTGCGACGACCTGGAAGGCCTACCTCGCCAACGAGAAGTAGCTTTTAGGCTCCGGCTTTTTCCAGCAGCCTCTTCGCCTGCTTTGCGATGAGGTCGGAATCGTTCAGTTCAATTACCTTCTGCAGCCTTTTCACGCCTTCTTCGGGTTCTATCCCAAAGTTGACCCTGAGCTCTCCGATATTGAACAGGGCGCGCCTTGCGAGCGTTGCGTTCTTTTCGGATTTCAGACCTTTTTCGAGCAACAGCAGAGCCGTCTCGGTAAGGCCCTTCGCCTTTGCCGTGTCGCCCCATTCTAGCCACTGCGTGCTTGCGACATCGATGAACAGGTTCGGGTTCGTCATCCTTTCGGCAAATTTAGTGACGGTTTCCTTGTCGGCGGGCTGTTCCTGCAATATGGCTGTCATCGCCTGGCAAAGCAGCTGGCGTGCGGCGTCGTAGTGCCCCTTCTTCGCTTCCTGGAATCCTTCGTCCATCTGGTTCCGTGTCTTTTGCCTGCGCTCGGCGGCGAGGTTGCGGTTTGCGGTCCGGCGGAAGCGCTCTTCAAGGGCGTCTGCCTTCTTTTCGGCTTCGCTTTTCCTGCGCCTCGGAATCTTGAATCCGGCGAGGGCTCCGAGCCCGAAGGCGGGGATGGAGGCGGTTACCACGGCGGCGAAGATACCGCCGTTCACGAGTGCGTTAACGGCTGCGTCCAGGAGGGCGCCCATGATGGCGGTCCCGAGAACCCATCCCGGTATGGCGTCCTTCCTTTCATCGAACGCCGAGGCGCCCAGCATGAATGCGAGGGCGATGCTTGCGCCCATGTAACGGTCCATCGTGTAGTGGTCAAAGAAACTTGTAGAGGTCAGGATGTCGGTAACGAATCCTCCGGCAAAGATGAATGCAAAGAAAAAGCCGAGTGTGATGGCGGCTCCCCAGCGCTCTGCCAGCAGGAAATAGGCGAATAGGAAAAAGACTGCGAAAATGATGTAGTTCCAGGCGCTCGGGAACAAAAGCCAGCTGGTGAACAGCCGCTCGTATTCGCCGTCCTTGGGTACATAGGCGAGGCTGTATCGCACGAACTTGTCCGTATAGTTCTTGATGAACTTGTGACATTCGATTTCGAAATGGGCTTCCTTGGGGTAGAATCCGTGCTCGTCGGCGAATTTTTCCTTGCCGCCGCCGATTTCCCACCATTCGCGGAATTCCTTCCTCATGGCCGCCTTGCGGTCCTCGATGTCGAAGGTCTTTCCGGCCGAAAGGATTCTGTCGCGGTACTGCACGAATTCCTGGAGCTTCGTCTTTTCGTCGTCGGTGAGGCCCACCGTGCGGAACTGGGCGGCGCCTTCTTCGGCCCACCACTTTTCGAACGACTTTTCGATGTTGCTCTCGAGTTCCTTCTGGCTGATGACAGGGGAGAGGGCGGTCGCCGCATTGAAGATGCCAATGCCGAGGACAATGGCAATGACGATGTAATGGTGCACCCGGAGGCGCTTTGTGATTCCCTTGATGGTGTCTTGCAGGCTGCTCATAGTCATTACCTTTTGCCGTATTCGCCGAGCTGGTTCCAGAGGAAGTCCGTGTTTACGTCGCGGTAGCCCTGCGCGTTGACCTCTGCGCGCAGCTTGTGGGCGATGTCGAAGAGGTTCGGGGTGTTCTGCATGCGTTCGAAACTGTCGAAAATCGTGAGGTTGTCGATCCACTTGCCAAGTTCGGGGAAGCGGCTGTCCTCGAAACGGTTCTCGCGTCCCGTCTTGAGGTATTCGAGATAGCGGTCCGTAATCTTGTAGCCGTCTTCCGTGAATATATCCATCGCGCGTGGGAACAGCTTGTAGCCCGTGAGGTATTCGTGGACGATGATGCCGAAACTGAAGTAGTCGACCGATGACGAAAGGTTTTCGCCCATGATGGCCTGCTCGGGCGCGCTGTAGCACGGCGTGAGCTGGCCGCCGTATTCGTTCACCGTCTCGCGGAGTTTCGCCTGTGCGTAGCCGAAGTCGCAGATGAGGATCTTGTGGTTGTTCTTGTGCTGCGGATTCTGGCACAGGAGCAGGTTCTTGGGCTTCAGGTCCTTGTGCACCACCTGGTAGTAGTGCAGCTGGCTGATCGTGTTCGCGAGGTAGGCAATCTGTGCTACTCGCTGCAAAATCTCGTCGTCGGAAAGCTTGGTCTTGAACATCCTGTCGAGCGAACAGCCCTTGATGAATTCCATCTTCAGGTAGGGGTGCCTTCCGGCGAGTCCGCCGCCAAAGCTCTGCACCACGCCCTCGATATTCGTGGCGCGGATGAGGTTGTTGATGCGGATTTCGTCCTGGAACGCGCTCAGGAGCATGTTCAGGCGGTGGAGCCTGTTCTTGCCCGGTGCCGCCCAGAACTTGCATATCTTCACGACGATCTCGCGTTCTCCGTAGTGCTTCTCGTCGTTCGCGTGTTCGATCCAGAAGTTCGCGCGGTAGAGGTTGTTCGTGCCCTCGAGAGTCAGCGGCTCGACGAGCTCGATTTTCTCCATGGCGCCGCTGTGCAGGAATTCCGGGTTCTGGTCGAACCACCGCTGGTATTCCTGCATGCTATAGTGAGGGCGCAGCGCGAGGTTGCGCGACACCCTGTCCAGTACTTCCGCCAAGATATTTCTGAGCATGCCTTAAATTTAGCTAATCGGGGGTACAAAACAAGGTGTCGCGTGGCGGCACCTTGCAAAATAAGTTTTTGGGCAGTTTTTATTCCATGGTCTTCTCGAGCGCCTTCGTGACGACGTTGTAGGCGTCGTCGACAGTGTCGCAGAAATGGAACAACTTGAGGTCTTCCTTGTCAATCATCCCGGTCTCGGCGAGGTAGTTCCAGTTGATGACCTTGTTCCAGTACTTGGAGCCGAAAATCACCACGGGCATGCGGTCGCCATATTTTTTGGTCTGGATGAGCGTGAGGATCTCGAACATCTCGTCGAGGGTGCCGAAACCGCCCGGGAACACGACCATGGCCTTGGCCAGTTTCATGAACCAGTATTTACGGATGAAGAAGTAGCGGAACTGCAGGTTCAGTTTGTCGTCGATATAGGGGTTCGGGTGCTGCTCGAACGGAAGCCTGATGTTGAGGCCGACGGAAGAGGTCCCCACGTCGTTTGCGCCACGGTTGCCCGCTTCCATGATACCCGGACCGCCGCCGGTCATGATGGCGAAGCCCTTGTGCTGCTTGTTGGCCCAGCGGCCTATTTTTGCACCCAGTTCGTGGGCGGCATCGTAGTATTCCGCCACGGTTTCGAGCCTCTTGAGGCGCGCGAGTTCCTTTTTGTCCTTGCAACCCTTCATGCGCTTCTTGATTTCGCTCATGGGGAGCGTACGGGCCGAACCGAAGAACACGATAGTGTTCTGGACGCCTTCCTGCTGGAAAATCTGGTTGGGCGCCATGAATTCGGCGATAATCCTGATGGGACGGCCACTGTCGCTGTCGATAAAGTCCATGTTGTGGTAAATCATCTTGCCCGGAATCGTCGAAATCGCATTCTTCTTTTTTGTAGCCATAGGAAACTCCTTATTTGTCCTTTCCTTGACAAAATACCTTAAGAAGGGACAAAAAGCAAATAAAAAACGCTTTTTTTTGCTTTCATTCGAAAAAATCGTTATATTTGAGGTATGCTAGTAAAAATTTGGACTGACAGCTTTATCATTACCGGCGAAATCGACACCCTGCGTGACGAGCGCCTTACGGACTACATCCGCGAGAACAAGGACTTCATCGCCGTGACCCAGGTGCGCGTGAGCGATCGTAGCGAGAAGGATCTCTTCCGCACGCACTTCCTCAACGTGAGCACGAGCCACATCGAGATTATCCTGCCCGCGGAATAGCGATAGGACAGAACCCATATAAAAGAAGCCGCCCCGAAGGAGCGGCTTGAATTGTATAGTTCCAGGTCCGTATTACATGAAGTACCAGGAGAGGATTGCGCTGGCCTTGAAACCGACGTCGAGGCGTGTGTCTTCGTAGTTAGCAGCGCCATCGACGCCTTCCCTATCAATGTAGTCGAACCCGAGGCCGACCTTTCCGGTCAGGTAGAGTCCGCCTACCACGTTTGCGTGGATTCCGGCCATTGCGTTGAGGGTGAACTGGTTGTTGTCCTCTCCCCAGTGGCTGATGAGGAACTCCCCGCCGATGGAAAGCGGCAGGACGACCTGCATGAAGTAGTAGTCGAAGCCCACGCCGATTTGAATTTGGGTGTAATCGTCTGCACGATCAACTTCGGTTGCCGGGGTGAACTGGGTGGCTTCAGTTTCACGGGTGGTTTCGCCGTGATGGTACAGTCCGAGGATGGCGGACAGTTCCATGTTGGGGGCGAACTTGAACGACACGTAGAACTTTTGGATTCCCTCGTGATCAAGGGCGTCGACGAGGTCTAGTCCCAAGGCCAGGGTTCCTGCTCCGGACTGCACAGGGGCTGCCGCCGCACTGCTTTCGCTTGCTGCCGGGGCGCTGCTGTTTGCAGGCGCGCTGGATGCCGCCGGGGTGTCCTCTTCTTCGTATTCGTCTTCATCGTCCTGGGCGTAGCTGTAGCTGCAGAGTGCCATGGCGGTGAGGGCCGCTAGGAAAATCTTTTTCATATTCCATACTCCTTGTGAAAATTACTATAGAAAACAATATAGTTTCAAAATACGGGTACGTCCAGGATTTTCAAGGAAAAGACGCGATTTACCATTCCATGCTGACTTTCGCAATCAGGAACCGCCTGGAAACCTCGTCAAGCTTGGCGGGGTCGATTTCGAACCCGAGAAGTCCCGCGTAGATTACGAACGGGCTCGCCGTACAGCCCTGGTCGTTGCACTTTACCTTCACGAAGAGAGCTCCGTTTACAGCGTCGATGCCGAGCACGTGCTCGTTCAAATCGATTTCCTGCCCGCGGTGGTTCTTCACGACGGGGAGCGCCTTCGCGTTGAACCGCTCCATCAGGTCGGCGGGGATGCTTTCGGGCGTGTGGCGGTAAACCATCGCCTTCGGGAAGTGCTTGCTGAGCTTTTCCTTCAGCGGCTCGATGTTCACGATTTCCATGCCCCGCGGGAACGGTGCGCTCAATTGCGCCATGAGTGCGGGAAGGTTCTCGGGCGATATGTCGAGCTTCTGTAGCAGGTCCACGCTGATGATTTCACAGTAGGTCTCGAGGCCCAACGGGAGCGCACCCATGTTCGAGATGCGCGGTTTGGGGCTGAAGCCTTCGCTGAACTTCACGGGGATGCCCGCACACAGGAATGTGCGCTCGAAGAAACTGAGCATGTTCTGGTGGGGCAGGAAGCGGCTGAGGCCGGTCTTCTTGAAGGTAATCTTGTAGCTGAAACTTTCCGTCTTTTTCGGGCGACGTTCCGCGACGAGCTTCTTGATTTCTTCGGGAGTGCGGCTCGGAGCCTTGTGGCGTACGGGATCGTCGGCGAGCCTGATTTCGTCGCCGAATCCGGGGATGCCGCACTTCTGGCAGTCGCCCCACTTGCAGTTGGGCACGGGCGCGCTGTTCGGATCGAACGCCTTCTCCCACTCGCGCCTCAGGTACTGCTTGGTGGTGCCCGCATGGATGAAATCCCACGGGAACACTTCGCTCTTTTCGCGCTCGCGGTAAACCCAAGATGTGTCGTAGCCCATCTTTTGCCAGACGGCTTCCCACTTGGCAAAGTCGAACCGGTAGCTGTCGCTCTCGAAGATAATTCCCTGCTTGTAGGCCTCGTAGATTACGGGCCCGAGGCTGCGGTCGCCGCGGCTGTAGATGGCCTCGAGGAAGCTCGTTTCCCAGCTGGCCCAGTTGATTTTCACGTTCGGGTGCTTGAAGAACTTTTCGCGCACGAAGCGGATATGCTTGAGCGCGGTTTCCTTGTCCATGTAGGGCGCCCACTGGAGAGCGGTAAAGGATTTCGGGATGAGAATGCCGATGCTGACCGCAATCTGGATGCCGCGGTTGTACTTGCGCCCGATCTTGACGAGATTGAAGATGAGGTCGCAGAATGCCTGCATGTCGTCGAGGTTCTCGGTCGGGAACCCAATCATTGTGTACAACTTAATCTTGTTGAACCCGCTGCTGAACGCGTGCTCGGCGGCATCGTACATGTCCTGGTCGCTGATGGTCTTGTTGATTATCTTGCGGATGCGCTCGGAGCCCGTCTCGGGGGCGAACGTGGCGCTGCGGCCACCCTTGAGGGCTGCAATCTTGCCGGCGAGCGTCTGCCCGAAACTGTTCACGCGGATGCTCGGGAGGCTCACGTCCACCGTATCGAAGAACGGGTCGTCGATGATGCTGTCGGTGAGTGCCTCCACCGGCTTGTAGTCGGCGGTAGAAAGGCTCAAAAGCCCGAGTTCGCGTTCGCCGGTGGCGCGGATGCCCGCCTTCGCGATGTCCAATACATCGTCCGGGTTGAGTTCGCGGCATGGGCGGTACCAGATGCCCGCCTGGCAAAAACGGCAGCCCTGCGCACAGCCGCGCATGACTTCCACGCTGAAGCGGTTGTGTACCAGCTGCATGTTGGCGATTAAGTTCTTGACCGGGTAGTCCTTCGGGTCCATTACCGGGATGAACAGGCGGCGAACCCCGTTCGTGGTGGCGTAGGCGCCGGCGGCAGGTTCCGCCGGCACAATCGCGCCGAATTCGTTCGTGACTACCGGACGCAAGCTCGGCACGTAAACGCCGTCAATCTTGGATAAATTCTCGAGTATTTCGGCGCGACTGAGGCCCGCCTTGCGGCCCTCGCCTACGCACCGCAGAAAGTCAATCATGACTTTCTCCCCGTCGCCAATCATGAACGCGTCGAAGAAGTCGGCGACGGGTTCGGGGTTCGCCATCGAGGGCCCGCCGGCAACCACGATGGGGTCATTCTCCTTGCGGTCCTTCTGCCACGCGGGAATGCGGGCGAGTTCCAGCACGTAGGGCACGTTGGTAAAATTCAGCTCCGTCTGGAGCGTCATGCCCACCACCTCGAATTCGCGTACCGGCGTGTAGGTCGCGTAGCTGTACAGCGGAATATCGTACTTCGCCATCTCGCGGGCCATGTCATCCCACGGCGCAAACGAGACTTCGCAAAGCAGGTCGCTCTCGCGGTTTATCACATGGTACAGGATGCGGATGCCGTTGTTGCTCATCCCGATTTCGTAGGTATCCGGGAACACGAACGCCATGCGGCAGAGCATCTGGCTGTGGTCCTTTACCACGCTGTTCGCCTCGCCGCCCATGTATCTTGCTGGGGATTCTACGGCGGGGAGGGCAAGTGCAATCTTTTCGAGGATGGTCATGTCCCCAAATTTAGAAAATTGCATTTTATTTCGTTTATTTTTCATTTTTATCGAGACGGATGTCCAATACTTTTGATAAATTTAAGGCATGAGCGTTCTTTCTTATATCTTTTGGCTGATCGTCTTTGTCGGAGGCGTCGTTGCCGCCTATATGGTTCCCGACAACACGCTTGCCCTGCATCTGAAATTCGTCCTGATAGGGGCTTGGGGCTCCGTTCTCGGGCTCGTCTACCACAGCCTCTGCAACCGCAAGTTGCGCGAAGCCGAGGAAAATTTCACGGAAGCCCTCAACGACCAGCAACGCAACAATTCTCCCAAGACAGAATATATTCCCGTAGTCCCGTCCATTGGAGATGAACCTCAGCCCTTCGAGGCTCCCGCGGCCAGGAAACCATTTGATAGCATCCTTCCGCCCGAAAACAAGCCCGCCTCTATCCAGAATCTGGCCGTTCCTGCAAAGATTTCGTTCCCTCTCGAAGCCTGGGAACTTTTCTGCAAGCCGATTCTCAAGAACCGTCCTTTCCCGGAGGTCGTGGAGGCCCTGGAAAAGACTCTGCCCGAACTTTTTCCGACTGCGGCCGGGATCCTTTACATGTATGGAGGCACGCAGACGGAACTGCACAAGATTCTTTCGTTTGGTGACTATGTCATCAGTGACGATACCATCATGCCCGCCGAATGTGCCAGTTTCAATCTGGGCGAGATTGTCATTACCGATTTTGCCTCTAACGAGATGAATGGTGGTTGCACCCACCTGCATCATCATCCCCAGGGAATTTCCTTCTGCGCCCCAATCGAAGGGCTCGAGGAACATTTCGGCATCCTTTCTATCCAGCTCGACAAGATTCCCGATGGCGAAACGCTTGACTTCTGGAAGACGAAGGTCGGCATCGTCGCTGCGACATTCGGGCTTTATGTGGCAAACCAGAACTTGAATATCCGGTTCCAGCAGCACAGCATCCGCGATAACCTCACGGGGCTGTTCAACAGGCGCTACATGGAAGAATCCCTGCGCCGTGAAGTCTCTGCGGCCAACCGCCACGGCACTCCCATCGGTATCGTGATGATCTATCCGGACCAGGTGACGAATATCCAGAAGGAAAAGGGCCACCATGCTGTCGAGCAGATGCTCTGGGAATTGGGTCAGCGCCTCCCGAATTTCATCAGGACCGAAGATATCCCGTGCAGGTACGACGGGGAGGTCCTCTGCGTCATTTTGCCTGGTGCCGACAAGAAAATTACCCTCGAACGTGCAGAACGCATCCGTCGCGAGATTTCTCAGCTCCAGGTCGCCTATGGCGATGGAATCCTGGCGACGACTCTGAGCCTCGGGGTGTCCGTGATGCCCGATCATGCCATTGACGAAGGGACGCTCATCTACAATGGCCAGAGGGCGCTTCAGCTCGCTATGGAAAATGGCGGAAATAGGGTCGTTTCTGCGGACGCCGTTCGCCAATATTGATTCCTGCAAGCGAAATGAGAAATGAAAAACACCCCGTCCTTGCGGTCGGGGTGTTTTTTTGGGGTTAGGAGGAGAACAAAGAGTTCTTGAACATAAAGATAACAAAAAGGGAGGGGGGAGGAACATTTTTTTTGAAAAATCGAATTTTAGTGTAGAGAAGTTCTCATCACCTGGGTGATTGTGGAACAAAACTGCCCGTTTTTGGCTAAATTCAAGCTGTGCAGGCCGCTAGGCCCCGGACTCCCGGGCCCGTCGCTCTTCTTTTTTCTACATTGTGGACGTATGAAGAAATTTCTTGCTCCTGTTATTCTTCTTGTTGCTGTCGTGGGGCTTCTTGCCTACCTGATGCTTGATTTTTCCGGCGTGAAGTCCTCCTTTGATGCGGATGCCTACTTGCAGGCTCGTAGCCGGATCGATTCCCTTGAAGTCGCTCTTTTTGAGGCTCACGGTAACCCGGATTTGCAGCTCTCCCTGCGCGGAGAACTTGAAAAATCGTGGGAGACTCTTGCAGAACTCCGTACGGAAGCGCCTTCTGCCGCTGACCCGACTACGGAAACTATAGGCGGTTTCTCTAAAGAAACGGTCATCTGGATCGCCGGGGGCGTTGCCGCGGTCATTCTCTGCGTAGTCCTCCTGTTCGCACTCTCGTACCGCCGGAAAGTATTGACTCAGAGGATGGAGGCCTTGAAGGCGGATCAGCGCTTCAAGGAGCCCAAAACCGGTTTTGAAAACGATGCTACGATAGCTCCCCGTCCGCGTCCCCAGAAGCGCTCCATTATCGAGGAGGTGTCCGAGTTTGCCGCGTCGCAACAGGCCGATGCCCCTGCTTCTGCCCCGAAGGTCGCGTTTGAAGATGAAAACGGCGTCCCCGAAAATAAAATCCTGTCGACGGACCTGGATGCTCCGCAGCGCCCACCTCTTCGCCCGACGGCCAAGGAACGTATTACGTCTGCCATGCAGTCGCTTTCCGATGTGCTGCGTTCGCCACGCGGAGTCGCTCGTGAACGCACCATGAAGATTCGCGCCCAGAGCCACAACATGACGGGCGACCCTAATTTGCAGGCGAGCAGTCCGCTCAAGACAAACCGCTTCGATCGGGAATTCACGGAGAAGGCGAAAATTATGCAGATGCACCGCCGTGGCTATCCTGCGTCGACGATTGCCTCGCAGCTCAAGGTTCCCCAGGACCAGGTGGAATCCATTATCAGGGAAGCGCTCGAATCGGGGAGCTGATGCGCTACCGTTTCCGTTGCGAATATCTGGGTAGCGCCTTCTACGGTTGGCAAGAGCAGAACGAGGCGGGCAAGACTAAGTTCGTGACGGTTCAGTCGTCTCTCGAAGAAGCTTTCTCCATAGCGCTTCGCTCTCAGGTTCGCATTGTGGGTTCCGGACGGACCGATACCGGGGTCCATGCCCGGGGCCAGTGTGTTCATTTCGATTTCGATGGAGAACTGGATCCTCGCAAGACGGAGCGTTCCATAAACGGCCTTACCAAGCGGCTAATCCGCATCCGGGACCTGCAGCCTTGCGCTCCGGATTTCAACGCGCGGTTCGATGCGCTTGAACGCTACTACCAATACACTATCTACACGCGTCCTGTCGCCCTGATGCGCGATTTTGGCTGGGAATGCGGTTCGCTCTCGCTTGACCTGGATGCGATGGAAGAAGAAGCTCGCGCCTTTCTGGGCGAACACGACTTTATCGACTTCTGCATTCCTCGGAATGACGGCAAGTCAACACTCTGCACGTTGACCGAGTTCCGTCTTGAACGCCTGAACGACTGGAGCTGCATGTTCCATATCAAGGGAAACCGTTTCCTGCACAGGCAGGTTCGTGCTATGGTGGGGACTTTGTTCGATGTCGGCCGCGGTCGCTATCCGCTCGGAACGGTCGACCGCATTTTCGCGAAGGATTTTAGGGGCGAACGCACCTGGGCCCCTCCGCAGGGGTTGGTGCTCCAGGATGTCCGGTATGCCGATTACTAGGTGCTTGCGCGGCGGATAATTTCGACCATTTCGCCGACCGCGTCCTTCAGACCGACGAGTACGGCCTTGCCGATGATGCTGTGGCCGATGTTCAGTTCTTCGATTCCTTCGATGGCTGCGACGGGCTCTACGTTCCTGTAATTGAGTCCATGGCCCGCAATGACGCGAAGGCCGTATTTCCTCGCGAGGACTGTCATGTCCTGGAGGGCCGAGAGCTCGTGGTTTACTTCCTGGATGCTGCCGAGATCGCAGGTCGTTGCGTATTTGTTCGTATTGAATTCCACGAAGTCGGCTCCGACTTTCTTGGCCGCCTTTACCTGTTCGGTTTCCGGATCAATGAAAATGCAAGCGGCGATATCGTTGTTCTTGAGCGTCATGACGAATTTGGAAATCTCGTCGATCTTGGCTGCAACGTTCATTCCGCTTTCGGTTGTGATTTCCTGGTGGTTCTCGGGAACGAGAGTGACCATGTCGGGCTGGACATTGATGGCGAACTGCACCATTTCCTGGGTGGGGGCGATCTGCAGGTTGAGCTTGGTGGCGACGGTTCCCCGAAGGAGCTTGAGGTCGCGATCCTGCACGTGGCGCTTGTCTTCACGGAGATGGGCTACAATACCGTTGCAACCTGCCAGTTCGGCAATGACTGCTGCGGCTACCGGGTCCGGTTCGCGGACCTTGCGCGCTTCACGGATGGTGGCGATATGGTCGATGTTGACTCCCAGTTTTACGGTCATGGCAGCTCCTTGTTTTTTTTCATAAAGGTAGATAAATAGATGAGGGTGGTGCCTTGGGCAGTCGCCTTTTCCTTCATGGACTGCACCTTTGCGATGGATTCCGTGCTCAGGGGCAGAATCATGGCCCCGATTCCGTTCCTGAAGGCCCCTCTCAGCTTTTGGTGGATGTAGTCGTCCAGCGTGCTGTTGGAGGGGTTGTAGGGTGCAAGTATTTGGCAGTCCTGGCTCGATTCCTTGCAGAGCTCGTTCAGTTTCGACTTGTTGTTCATGGAGAGGTCTAGGAACCAGAGCCCGTGTTTGCTCGCTGCGTTCAATACCGTCTGGAGCAGGGGCTTGTGTTCCATGGCCTGTTCTGCAAAACGGGTCGCGATGCCGCTTGCGGAGGGCACCAGCGCCTTTGCGCTTGCGATGATTTCTTCGATTTGTTCTTCGGTATGGTGGCTGCGGATGGGACGCATCTTGTTGTGTCTGGAGTCTAGGCTGTGCGATTCCATCAGAAGCCATAGAACCAGTTCCTTGTCCCTGATGCGGTCAAGGTCGGGGAAAAATTCAGAGGACATGCCGAATGGCGTAATCAGCAGGTCGTATGGGAAATCCAGTTCGTTCAGGGCTACGATGAGTTCGGGCGAAAGCCTTGTCACCTGGAAGGCAATCGAGAGGTACGATGCGTTGTCGCGGAAAATGCTCGATGAAACCTGGAGCTTGAGGTGCAGCGTATCCCCATCGGGAGAAAGGGCGTCGAGCTTGGCTGACTGCGATACGGTCGGGTCGTTGAAAAGTTCTTCCATGTAGAGGACTTTTCCTCCGTTCTCGTCCAGGAACCTCTGGGCTTGGAGCAGGTAGTAGACGATTGTCCTTCCCTTGCCGAGCGTCCAAATGTCGCGCTTCTGGACTTTGGAATACTTGGCCTGGATCACTTCCAGATTCGCTTGCATGCGTTCCACGAACGGCAACGTATCCGGAATGGCAAGGGTGTCGCTTTGGATGACGGCGGGCTCAGCCTCTTTTTGCGAGAGATTAGGATCCAGTCCCAATTTCGGCAAGATGTAGGCTCCCGTTGCTATCAGTACAAGGACAATAAAGATTGCCAATATGTGTTTGAATTTGTTCATCCCGCATAAATATAATTATATTGTCGAACATGCCAGTCCTCTTTGCCCTCGTTGGAGCCACAGGAATAGGGAAGTCGAGTCTCTCGCTTGAACTTGCCGAACATTACAATGCCGAAATTATCGGCGTCGATTCGCGGCAGATTTACAGGGGGTTCGTGATTGGGACTGCGCAGCCCCCGCTCTCCGACCAGCGGAGCGTGGTGCACCATCAGGTGAATTTTCTTGATCCTACGAGCGTCTATTCGGCGGGCTCGTTCTGCTCCGATGTCCGTCGCCTGCTCGCTAGCCATCCGGACCGTTCGTTCATTCTTGTTGGCGGAACGGGACTCTACCTCCAGTCGCTCATGCTCGGCCTTCCGAAAATTCCGAAAGTGGATGCCCACGTGCGAGAAGAACTCGAGAAATCGTCGCGAAAAGAGGGGCTGAATAGTTTGTTCGAACTTGCGCGGAATGTGGATCCCGAAGCCATGGCGGGAGTCGATCCCAACAATGCGCAGCGCATTATCCGTATCCTTGAAGTCTGGAAATCGACCGGCCGCAAGCTTTCGGAATGGCAGAAAGAACGTGAAGGCGGCATCGGCAGGGTTCCCGTATTCTGGCTTCAACGCGAACGCGAAAACCTGTACAGACGGATCAACGTCCGCGTAGACCAGATGGTTGCCGATGGCTGGATGGACGAAATCCAGGCCCTTGCGAAAGTTGTCCCGCTAGACGCTCCTGCGTGGCAGAGCCTCGGCTACCGTGAACTTTTGCAGGCTAAGTCGACATCCGAAATTGCAAGTGTCATCGAGGATGTCAAAAGAAAGACCCGCAACTACGCGAAACGCCAGCTGACGTGGTTCCGCTGGCAGGTGGAATCCGTTCCTGTAGATCTTGATAGGGGCGAAAAGCCTGCATCCGTTGTCATGAAAGCGTTGAATGGTGCGTGACGTGTTCTATAGATTGTTCCTTGCAGTTCTTGCGGCGATTCTTCCGTCTTTTGCCTACGATTGGGATTCTCCAAGTGATGTGGTGTTTTCGCCAAAATCTTTGGAACAGCGAACCTCCATACTGCAGACGCAAGAAAAATGTATCCGAAGTGGCGAATGCCTCGGAGATTCCGCTTCGAAAACCTTGCGGGACGCGTTTACTGGCCTCGAATCTACCATCGTTGCCGAAGATCCCCATGCAACGCTCTTTTCCTACGACGAACTCTTCTTGCTGTATGTGTATAGTGCGCAGGTCTCCCTTGACAAATCCGCGTCGTGGAAGGAACTTGTACGCCTGTTGGAACATTCCAGGTCCATAAAGGATAGTCTTGCGCATCGAAACTATCCGTTTGCAAAAGATTCAACGCTTGTCGATTTTCTAATCGATTCTATCGATTACCATCAAGCTGAATTTGAGTTCTCCCTTCTCGATGTCCCTCGCGAACTGAAAGAATCTTTCCGCATCGTGCTGGAGGCAATTTTGGTATCCAATTCTCTGGCGAAGGCATGTGAAATAGGGCAGAATTCTCACGGGACATCCATGTATGGGGCTTCTGTCGAGTTTATGGAAACGGCACGGGACAGGTTCCTTAGACGCTACCCGCAAAGTGAATACGGGGCCCTTGTCCGAGAATACGTTCCCGAAGGATTTGCCGCGCGTGAAAAAAGAAATGTTGCATCCGAACAAAAATGGTTGGCTTTTTCGATGGGACTTGGTGTCGGTTCGGTGTTCATGGGCGGGAACCTGGGTGAAACAGTGAGTGTCCCTTTCGAAATTCCGTTCTATGGCGAATTTCAGGTGGGGCGCGCGCTGGTGGGTTTTGGATTTGGCATGGGGCTAGGACAGAAAAAAACGTTGTGGAAGGGAACATTCGATGAAATGGAGGGACATGGTTTTGGAATTGTCATGGGAGGCCTGAATTCGTACATCGGCGGGGTGCTGCTTGCGCATAATAGCCTTTCGCTTGATTTGCTTGCGGGAATTGTCGTGTCGGACTACACGCCGACATCGGATAGCGACTATCTCATCCAGGGAATAGGATTGCAAGTTGGAGGCCAACTCGACTTCAAGATTCCTCTGACGGATTTTGTCGAAATGGTTGTCCGCGCCCGCTACTTTTTCAGTTGGGAAAATGCCGAACTCTATATTCCCGATGCGGTTCGCGAAAGAAGGCCGGAAGTCGACAACTTCCCGTCCTATGGGCCGGAAACAGGCTATGGTCATCGGGTGGAAATCTTGCTAGGCTTTAGGGCGGGATTCCCGAAATCCATGATGAAGGAATCTGTGAAATGACAAGTCTGTTTGTAAAAATAAATCGGACCCTTTGGAAATTTGCAATTCTCTTTTTCCTCGCGGGTTGCGTGGAGGCTCCGCCTCCGTTGTCGGATCCGCTCGCGATAAAAAATCCGAGGTGCGAATCTTGTGTCTATAGTGAACGTGAATTGCAGGGTGGGTGGGCTTCCGTTCGCGGCGTGAAAATTTTCTACTCGGAACCTTTCTTGGACAATTACGAAATGTTCGAGGCTGCATGGCCCAAATATAGGGGAAATTTCGGAGAGTGGTTCGGACATTACTTCAGGAAAAATTTTGAGGCGTCCATCGCGCAAGTCTCGTCAGCGAACGCAGACGGAAAGGAAATCAGCATCGAGATGAAGGACGATTCCTTCTGGAAATCTTCTGCACGAACCTTGTCGCGAAAGCGTCCGTCCCTCGCGGATAGTGTTGTCCTGGATGGTATGCTCCTTCCGCGCGAAAGGGAAAATACGGATGACGGAAGCGTCGAAATCTACATTACGCCGATAAATGTTTTTACGCACAAAATAAAGGAATCGCTTGCGGTTACCTATAAGTGTGGCGTGACGGTGCTGGATTCGAAAGACGGGTCTGTTATTTTGTATGCAATCCTTGAAAGCAGGGGCTCCTTGCGCGGGGCTCTTTCGCAAAAAGACGCCGGGAGGACAACTGCTCTCGGTCGTCTCGTAGAGAAAATGACGTCCCTTATGCGGTAACGGACGGGTTTGCCGGTCCTTTTTTGGCTTTTTCCAGAAGATAATCCGCCTATGCTTTAACATGCTTGTGAATAGAATGTTTACAAAGTGTGCCGCAGGTGGGTTTGGGCTGTTTTTATCCCGTTTTTTCAAAAAAAGTGAAAA